>NZ_FOSV01000064.1 GCF_900114375.1 Methylorubrum salsuginis
TTGGGTCTGAGCAAAGTAGTTCCCAGATGGTACGGAAGTTTTTCCCGGCGACCCATCGACGGTCATCGCGTGCGTGTGGAGCGGCATCTGCTGCGCATTCAACGTGACGGTCTCGACACCACCGGTCGATCCAATGGTGTAGCTCCCACCGCCAGCCAGTTGGCCCTGATTGATTGGCACACGCCCTTGCAGATTTGGAATGCCGAACGTCGATTGGCCATCGCCACCGTACCGAAAGCCCACTACGGCAAACAACAACTGATATTGTTGAATACTAACAATTTGACCATTGCAGAGGAGCCAGCCCGGCGGCGGATAAGTGAATGCAACCGGCAGAATCGTTCCAACAAAAGCTTCCATATCATTCTCCCATATAAACGGCACGACAACGTCTGCAAGCAGCACGACAACCGGTCGCAGCAAACCAGTGCCGATTAGACAGAAATCGCAACTTAAGCAGATTAATATAAACCCTCATCACGCTGAGGGCTATCTTACGAGACCCTGCCGCAGGATGTAGTTTAGAAAACTGAAATGATCACATCCAGGCAGCCTTCGACAGAAATGCAAGCAGCCCTTGAGAAGCATTCTCGAAAAAATTGCATGCAACAATGAATACCAGAATGAAAGCTGCTCGCCACGAGCCGAACAGAGCGTTGAAGCAGATTAAAAGAAGTCGAAGACGAGCGCGATATCCCCCTCGACATCGAACCGGCGACGAAGCTGTGGCTTCGAATCGCCAGGCCTCAGCACCACCTGCTATTGTCGCGACGGGAAGATGCCTACGTTACAGATGATGTAATTGATGACGAGGTAGGGCTGCCGGTTCTCGTGCGGAAGGCTACCACCTGTCGGTTGAATGGCAGCTTGGTTGAGGGTCGCGGGGCGGGCAAGATTCGGCGTAAAGCTGTTGAACGGATCGTCCGCACCCTGGGCTTGGGTCTGAGCAAAGTAGTTCCCAGATGGTACGGAAGTTTTTCCCGGCGACCCATCGACGGTCATCGCGTGCGTGTG
>NZ_FOSV01000063.1 GCF_900114375.1 Methylorubrum salsuginis
CCGTCGCCGCCTTCGACCGGTTCGATGCCGACAACGACCCCTTCGGCGAGCACGACTTCGGCGCGTTGGAGGCCGCGGGCGAGCGGGTCTTTTTCAAGATCGACTACTTCGACCGCGCGGGGCGCTTCGCCTCGCCCGACCCGGCCGACACCAGCGTCACGACCCGGGTGCTTACCGTCCTGTTGGCCAGGGAGTATTGAGGTGACGGGCTTCGATCCCGCGCCGTCCCATCGGGTCGCCTCGCCCGCGCCGCGCGGTTCGCCGTCGCGGCGGCGCCTTCTCGCCATCCTAGGTAGCCTGTCGCTCATCGGCACACAGTCGGGCGCGACCGAGCCCCATCGAACCGGCATCGCCGACACCGGTACGACCATCGATCCGATGCCGCGGCTGTTTGCCGAGTTTGAGAGCCTCCTCGACCAGCACGATGCGGCGCTGGCGGCCTGCGATCGCATCGAGGCAGGGTTGCTCGCCGGCATCAGCTTCCCCCGCGTGAGGCTGCCGGGTGGCGCCGACGGCGCGCGCCGCTATGCGGCCGACTTCCCAACCATCGCGTGGGCGGTGCCGCCGGGCCGATGTCGGCAGCGGTTCATCCAACGCCTGCATCGGCGGCAGCGCCAATGGGACACGGCGGCCCAGGAAGCCGGCCTGCTCGAAGCCGAGCTGCATGAGGCGTCCATCGACGGGGCGGTTCTGGCCGCCGCCGACAACCTCCTGGCGACACCAGCCCGGACCTGTCACGCCGTCGTGCTGAAGCTCATCGTCCTGCTCAGCGTGCACGCCCCCGGCCCGGTCGCGGACACCGAGACACCGTGGCGCGAGTTGCGGCTCATCCTGGCCGACCTCAACGGCCTCGCAGCCGATAGAGCGAGGGGCCGATGGCCGAGCGGTTAGCGCACCGGTTTGCGGCCGGCCTTCAGCGGCGCCGGCCGTTCAGCCCCAGGGTCGGGGGCCACGAACAGGTCCGCAACGGGTACCGCCAGCGCGCGGGCGATCGCCGCCAGGGTGTCGACCGTCACGTTTTCGCTGCCGCGCTCGACCCGGCCGACGTAGGCGCGGTCGATGCCGGC
>NZ_FOSV01000061.1 GCF_900114375.1 Methylorubrum salsuginis
TGTCGCGGGCTTACGAGCCCGAGGCAAACACGGGCTAACCCTCACCGTGTAGCCTCGCCGGCGTCACTCCAGCGGGCAACTCAAAGATACAAGGCGATCCGTCGAGCGATCCAGCATAGTCAAACGAGCCTGAGGGCTCTTTCGAAGCGCTACGGGATCAATCAGAAGACGGTCGCCAAGTGGAGGCAACGGACCTCGGTCGCCGACCAGCGCACCGGTCCGAAGGATCCGCGCTCGACGGTGCTGTCACCGGAAGACGAGGCGGTCGTGGTCGCTTTTCGGCGTCACACGCTCCTGCCGCTGGACGACTGCCTCTACGCGCTCCAGGCCACCATCCCGCACCTGACCCGCTCGTCGCTGCATCGGTGCCTGCAGCGCCACGGCATCAGCCGATTGCCGGAAGTCGACGGCGACAAGCCCAAGCGGTCACGCTTCAAGGTCTACCCGCTCGGCTACTTCCACATCGATCTGGCCGAGGTCCACACGGCGGAGGGCCGGCTCTACCTGTTCGTCGCCATCGATCGCACGACCAAGTTCGCCTTCGTCGAGTTGCATGAGAAGGCGACGCGGCGGGTCGCAGGCGACTTCCTTCGCCATCTCATCGAGGCCGTGCCTTACAAGGTGCACACGGTGCTCACCGACAACGGCACCCACTTCACGACACCCGGCAACGTTGCCTCGGCCGCCTCCATCATCAAGGAGGCGATCGGGGCCGGAGAGACCTTCCGAGCCCACAGCTTCGAGTCCGCCTGCGCCCGAAACGATATCGACCATCGCCTGACCAAGCCGCGCCACCCCTGGACCAACGGTCAGGTCGAGCGGATGAACCGCACGATCAAGGACGCGACGGTCAAGCGCTACCACTACGAGACCCACGAACAGCTCGGCACTCACCTTGCTGACTTCGTCAGCGCCTACAACTTTGGCCGCCGCCTGAAAACCCTGCGAGGTCTGACCCCCTACGAGGCCATCTGCAAGGCATGGTCCGCCGAGCCCGGACGCTTCAGGGCAAACCCGCTCCACCAAATGCCGGGACCAAACATCTAGCTGGTACATAATGGGCAGAGGCGCCAAACTGACCTGACCGGCTGGCTTTGGACCGGGCTGATTGAGAGGATCAGCCAGGACTGAAGGAGTCGGACATGCGGCGAGGTCAGAAGACGAGCGCG
>NZ_FOSV01000060.1 GCF_900114375.1 Methylorubrum salsuginis
ACAAGTCCGCCATAGCGCGCCTCCCTGCCTCGAAACCAGCCATTGAACCCGCGTTCCGAAGACAGATCAATGGCTTGATGCGGTTTTGACCCTAAACCAGCCGTAGATTAATCTTTGTCAAGTGGAAGCCGTCTTTGCAATGATTTGCGCTTGCCACTACCTTGGTAGTTCCTTGTATTGAAATGCATTCCTTCATTGATGATCTTTTCCTTGATATAAGGCCAGAGATCATCGACTACCCTTCTCATTTCAAAGTTTTCTTTACGGGTTTCTGTCGCGACACTCGAACGAGTTTTAACTTCCGGTTGGTCCTGTAATGGAATGTTTATGTTCACTCCCGGATATATAGCTACTGAGACAATGCGTTGCTGTTTTATTTTCAAATGAACGTAAGGGTCGCTCAAATGACTGTCAATCAAGCACACGGCCTCATCCAATGCAAAGTCGCAAATTGGAGCTTCATCCAGATGGAACGGCCGATTTATTTCTCTATAAACAAGCCTTCCTAAGCCAACGAAGCTTGATGACCAAGGGATCACAACACCTACGCCCCCAATAATATAGGTCCAAGCTAATACCTCAGGCAGTTCATCCGAAATAGACTCGGCTAAACCAACGCTTGATTGACCGCCAGCAGCGACCGTGGCAACGTATCCAGCCATAAAACATAAGATTTCACGGTATGATCCGTCCGAATTGCTTGCAGCATTTGTTAAAAGGTCAAAAATCTTCACCCGCTCTTCGGGGCTTCGATTAGAAAAGCTCGGCAAAAACGAAAAAATCTCATCATTGTCTAATCCGCCCCAAATTGCGGCGGCCTCATCGTCATCGCGTTGACGACGAGCGCTATCCAATATCTTAAGCAACCTCACAGTTTGTCGCTTTGGATTTAATGTGCCTTTGGCATATTCATTGAGGCTTTCCCATATTGGCTTAAGCTTGCTAATGATAGCGCTATTGTTTTCGGCACCACGAACAAAGCGGTTACACTCAGTATAACGATTGACACTATCAGCTAATGGGGTTTGGGGCCACAATGCAGCTGTCCTAGCTACTGCGAATGTTGCTGTAGCCAAGCACGCTGCCAATTTTAATGCCTCGACAGGTCGATTAGCTAATAATTGCGCTTCTGCTATAGCTAGGCCACTCCAACACGTAGCTATATGAGAGATTGAAGAGTAGAGCGTTGTTTCCTTAACCAAACCAAACGATTGAGGATCAAAAATGTGGCACCAGGATGAAATAGGTGACAACTCATCTCGCAACGATGATGACCTGACCGGCTGGCTTTGGACCGGGCTGATTGAGAGGATCAGCCAGGACTGAAGGAGTCGGACATGCGGCGAGGTCAGAAGACGAGCGCGG
>NZ_FOSV01000059.1 GCF_900114375.1 Methylorubrum salsuginis
AGCGCCGCGCCGACATCTACGACGCCTTCACCACCCTCAACCAGATCAGACGGTTCTGTTAGGCGCTCTAAGTCTCGCGATCGTGCGAGGAGATCGACGAGCGGGTCAACGCCTTCCTTGAACTGCCGATCGAGGGTGAATGGCCCTACCTCTAGATCGACGCGACCGACGTGACGGTGCGGGACGCCGGCCGCGTCGTATCGGTGGCGGTGATCGTAGTGGTGGGCGTCAACAGCAATGGCCGCAGGGAAGTGCTGGGCATGGATGTCGGCCTGTCCGAGGCCGAGACCTTCTGGACCGCCTTTTCTCCGCAAGCCGGCGCGCCGTGGCCTGCGCGGCGTCAAGCTCGTGATCTCGGGACGCCCACGAGGGCATCAAGGCTTCGGTGGCCAAGGTGATGAGCGCCACGTGGCAGCGCTGCCGCGTCCACTTGATGCGCAAAGCCCTGGCTCATGCCGGCCGCAGCGGGCAGCGGGTGTTCTCCGCCTTCATCGCCACCGCATTCGCCCTGTATGATGCAGAAGCCGCCCGGCAGTAATGGCGGCGCGTGGCCGACCAACTCCGGGCCAAGGTGCCCAAGCTCGCCGCCCTGATGGACAGCGCCGAGACCGACGTACTCGTCTACATGGGCTTCCGCGCCGCCCACCGGATCAAGCTCCACAGCACCAACTCGTTGGAGCGGCTAAACGCCGAGATCAAGCGCCGGACCAAGGTGGTCGGCATCTTCCCCAACGAGGCAACCATCACCCGTCTCGTTGGCGCGATCCTGCTGAAGCAGAACGACGATTAGGCCGTCCAGCGCGCCCGCTACATGACCGGGGACAAGCATCGCCCCGATGGGCGATGACCCCCTCGTTGGTCTGCCCGCCCTGGCAGTCTGACCGACCCGGCCCAGCCGGTGATCGTGATGGCCCTCAGCGAGCTACACCACCCCAAGGGACACGACCGGTCGATCAACGTGAGCGCGTCGTGGCCGCCGTCCCTCCATGCAGTCTCAGGCGTACCACCGTAGCCATTGCGCTGAACCAGACGCTCTCCGTTATTGTGCTGCATCGGCTTTTTTCCGAAAGCCGCTCCGCACCTTTCGGGCCGATGCCCTCGGCGCTCTTCTCGCCGTCAGCGGCCCCGGTCAGGCCGCCGACTTCCATCTCCATCGGCCGGTCGGCGGCAAAGCCGATCATCTCGCCCAGCAGATCGGTGTCGGCACCCTTTTCCATCAGGCCCCGAAGGGCCATCATCTCGTCGGTCATCGGAGGTCTCCCGGATGCGGGGTTGGCGGTCGCAACCCGACCGTACCCGGCAACCGCCGATGCCCCCCCCTCAGCGAACACCACAGGCCGGGACATGATCGACCGCTTGCTTTGATTGCGCGACGGCGGGCTCTTTGTCGGAGCGATCGCCCCCTCCCCCGTTTCGTGTCATATCCGACCGGCGGAAGCGCGGTTTCCATGTCTGCTGGGTGGCGTTGGTTTGGGAACGACAGAACGCCCCGTGCGGTGGCACGGGGCTTGGTGTGATAGGTTTGTTGTGTGTGGTGTGTTGTGTTTGGTTGCGGGGGCTGGATTTGAACCAGCGACCTTCAGGTTATGAGCCTGACGAGCTACC
>NZ_FOSV01000058.1 GCF_900114375.1 Methylorubrum salsuginis
CCGCGCTCGTCTTCTGACCTCGCCGCATGTCCGACTCCTTCAGTCCTGGCTGATCCTCTCAATCAGCCCGGTCCAAAGCCAGCCGGTCAGGTCACGGCGGAGAGGGCGTTGCCATCGATGGGCATGCCCGTGACCGTCGATGTTTGATTGATGAAGCGGAAATCGAGATGCGTGAAGGAGAGGACCACGTTGGTCCCGACGCCCAGATTTGCAATCAGTTCGGCTTCAAGCCCTTTCGATCGAACCGCGCCTGTCGCAACTTGATTGGCGAGGTTGTTCGGGTCCTGTCGAAGCAGGGACGATTGCGCAATATCGAAGGCCGCAAGGGCAGCGGTCACATTGGTGCCCGGCACCGCGTATTTGACACCCGCTTCGATCTGATCGCCCGTTGCGGGCTTGAAGGGTTGACCTTCGCGGTTCCCGAGTTGCGGCGTAAAGGTCGTGGCATAGCTCGCATAGGGAACGAGGCCGGGAGCGAGGATGTAGTTCAGTCCGACCCGACCGGTGAAGGCCCGGTCGTTCTGCGGATGGACGCTGCCGGCCATTTCGTTTGCGATGGCCTGCGTGGATTGTTGAACGAAATCCTGCCGTCCCGTGAGCGTCAGGACGAAGCGGTCCCATTTTGCCTGCTCCTGCAGGTAGACGCCCAGCTGATCCTGGCTTTGAAGAGAGCCGTTCGTCAGGGCCGGTCGCGGGATGAATGTTCGATAGCGGAAATTGGCGAGATCCCTGACGCCCGTCAGGTCCAGCGGCGGAACCGCGAAGTTGAGGCCGAACCGACGATGGTAGTCGTAGTGGAGATAGTCGATTCCTCCGAGCACGGTGTGCGCGACCGGCCCCGTTTGGAATCGAGCCTCGAGCTGATTGTCGACTGCAACGGACTTCAGCCGATCGACCGCCAGCACGGCGTACCGATTGGCTTGAAGCCCTTCGATACCTGAAATCGACGTATAGCCGTAATCGCTATGCATATCCTCGTAGCGGAGATTCTGCCTGAAGACGAGGTCGGGCGAGAAGCGATGCTCGAACGCATAACCGATGCGAGACTGCTCCTGCAGAAAGCGATTGAAGCCCGGATCGCCTTCATAGAGTCGTGAGACGACGAACCCTGGAAAATTGTAGAAGGAAGTCGTTGCCGGCAGTCGGGAGCGCTGAAACTCCGTCAGGAGCGTGAAGGTGGTATCGGCCGAGGGCTTCCAGGTGAAGGACGGCGCAAGATTGACCCGGTCTTCCGTCGCGCCGGGAAGAAAGCTGTCCGACTGCCTCACGATTCCGGTCAGCCGATAGGCCAACGTATTGCCCGATCCCTCGACCGGGCCCCCGAAATCGAAGTTGCCCTGAAACCGGTCGAAGCTCCCCTCTTGGAACACGACTTCACCGAAGCGTGTGAACACGGGACGCTTCGAAGTGACGTCGACGATGCCGCCCGGCGAGCCGAGCCCATAAAGTCCCGCCGACGGCCCCCTCAGAATCGTGACGGCCTCCGCACCGTAAGGCTCGATATGCGGCACCGCCACGCCCACCGCGACGCGGCGCAGGCCGTCGCGGTAGACGCTGTCGAACGTGGCGAGGAAGCCTCGAATGTAAGAGCGCCTAACAGAACGGCACGAAGCGGTGGATGGTGCGTTGGTGGGGCATGGCTCGCGCTCTGCTTCCCGACGATCTCTGGACGGAGATTG
>NZ_FOSV01000057.1 GCF_900114375.1 Methylorubrum salsuginis
AATCTCCGTCCAGAGATCGTCGGGAAGCAGAGCGCGAGCCATGCCCCACCAACGCACCATCCACCGCTTCGTGCCGTTCTGTTAGGCGCTCTAAGACCGATTTCGGCGGCTCTCCTGCCGAGCCGCTGCTTGGGCTACAGAACCATGAAGGCCGTTGGGCCATGGACGCCAGACCGCTCGGCATACCGGATCGTCGACAGGCATGTTTCGGGGATGGGCCTCGTCACGACATGCTCTCCCCCACCTCGCTACGAGGCTGATCCGCCCCCATCGAAGTGGTCCGCCCTGATGTATGGCCTGCGGGCCAGGACGAGGACGGACAGATGGGAACGAAGCGGCACAAGCCGGAGGATGTGGTCGCCAAGCTGCGGCAGGCGGACGTGCTGATTGCGCAGGGCCAGAGCGTGGCCGACGTGATCCGAACTCTCGGCGTGACGGAGGTGACGTACTACCGCTGGCGCAAGGAGTTCGGCGGCCTGAAGACGGATCAGGCCCGACGGATGAAGGATCTGGAGGTCGAGAACCAGCGGCTGCGCAAGGCGATTGCCGACCTGACGCTGGACAAGCTGATCCTGCAGGAGGCGGCACGGGGAAGACGTCTCGAGCCCCGCGCGCCGTCGAGCCTGTGTCGAGCATATCGTGGAGATGATGAAGGTATCCGAGCGCCGGGCTTGCCGGGCGCTCGGCCAACATCGCTCAACACAGCGCAAGGTGCCGCGGGGCAGAGACGACGAGGTGGCACTGACGGCCGATCTCGTCGCGTTGGCTGAGAAGTACGGGAGCTCACGGCTATCGGAAAATCAGCGCGTTGCTGAAGGCGGCCGGCTGGTTGGTCAACGACAAGCGCGTGGAGCGCATCTGGCGACGCGAAGGTCTGAAGGTCCCGGCCAGGCAGCCCAAGCGCGGCCGTATTTGGGACGGGGACGGTTCCTGCCTGCGACTGCGGGCGGAGCGTCGCGATCACGTCTGGTCCTACGACTTCGTCGAGGCGCGCACCCATGACGGGCGCAAGTTCCGGATGCTCAACGTCGTCGACGAGTTCACGCGCGAGTGCCTGGCGATCCGGGTCGCGCGCAAGCTCAAGGCGGCGGACGTCATCGACGTGCTGTCCGACCTGTTCATCCTGCGCGGCGTGCCCGGCCATATCCGCTCGGACAACGGCCCAGAGTTCATCGCCAAATCCGTGCAGGCCTGGATCACCGGCGTTGGCGCAAGGACAGCCTACATCGCACCCGGCTCGCCATGGGAGAACGGTTACGTCGAAAGCTTCAACGCACAGCTACGCGACGAGTTGTTGAACGGTGAGATCTTCTACACGCTCAAGGAGGCACAGATCGTGATCGAGAGTTGGCGACGACACGACAACGGCGTGCGTCCGCACGCCTCCCTCGGCTATCGGCCGCCAGCCCCGGAGGTATTCGTGCTTGCCTCGTCCGCTTGGCCGGCTGCGCTCACCCGACCGGCTCCGCCGGCCAAGCTACCCGTGGAGCAGAGGCCGACCCTGCACCAACTTTGAACTTGGACCACCGCATGGGGGCCGATCACGGGCGCCCGCAGCCTGGATCGCCTCCCTGACGCCGGCCACCTTGTGAGCCGCGAGGTTGTCGAGGATCACCGTGTCGCCCCGCTTCAGCACGGGGATCAGGGTGTCGGCGAGAGAGGCGCGGAAGCGCTTGCCGTTGGTGGCTCCGTCGAACAGGGCGGTGGCGACCACGCCGCTCGTGCGCAGAGCGGCTGTGACGGTGGTGGTCCTCCAGTGGCCGTGCGGGACGGCGACCCGGCAGCGCTCGCCGCGCGGCGCCCAGCCATGGCGGCGCATCATGGCGGTGGTGGCTGTCTCATCAAGAAAGACGAGCTTGTCGGGATCGAGTTCGTCCTGGGCCTCGAACCCGTCCTCACGTTCGGCCCTCACGTCCGGCCGCGGCTGCTCGGCGGCGTGGATCGTGTTTTTTTGTGTGTGATGCGGTGGCGCTTGAAGAAGCGC
>NZ_FOSV01000054.1 GCF_900114375.1 Methylorubrum salsuginis
CCTGCTGCTCCTTCAGGATGCCGAGGATCTGCTCTTCGCTGAACCGGCTCTTCTTCATCGTCCGTCTCCTGCTCGACGGACCCTAGCTTCAGAATGAGGGCAGACCAGGGGGCAAGGTCACCACCCGCTACGACAAACTCGCTCGCAATTTCGCCTCAGCACTCGCCTTGGCAGCCTTCATCGCGTTCTGGCCCTGATAGAGTCGCGACCCTAGGTCGCAGACTCATAAAGTTCGCAGCCAGACACGAACGGCTGCGAGCTTGACGCTGGCGAGGAAGTTTTCCGGGTCTTTGTCGTATCGGGTCGCAACCGCGCGGAAGTGCTTGATCTTGCTGAAGAACCGCTCGACCTGATTGCGGTACTTGTACAGGAACGCGCTGAAGGCGGGCACGGTCTTGCGGTTGGGCATCGGCTTCACGTTGGCCCAGGCCCCTTGCTCGGCCATGCGCTCGCGCCGTGCGTCGCTGTCGTAGGCCCGATCTCCCAAAAGGGTCTGCCCCGGCCCCAGATCGCCGAGCATGTCGTCGGCTGCACGGCCGTCGTGCGCTTGGCCTTCCGTGATCTTGAGCGCGACGGGCCGGCCTTCGGCGTCCACCAGCGCGTGGATCTTGCTGGTCAGACCACCCCGTGAGCGACCCATGCCACGGGATCGGTCGTCTTTTTTTTGGCGCAGCCAGCGTGCTGATGCACCCGCACGCTGGTGGAGTCGATCATCTGCAGATCACCTTCGTAAGCCTCCGACACGGCTTTCAAAAGTCGATCCCAGACCCCGCGCTTGCGCCAGCGCCGGAAGCGGTTGCCGCACGTCGTGTGAGGGCCGTAGCGCGCCGGGATGTCGGCCCAGGGCGCGCCCGTGCGCAGCCGCCAGAAGATGCTATTCAACACGCGACGGTCGTCCGCCCGCTCCTTGCCCCGCACATCCGTCGGCAGAACCGGTTCGATTGCCGCCCACTCCGCGTCCGTCAGGTCAAACCGCGCCATGCGTGCTCCTCCATTGCCGGAGGACCAACGAGCCGCGCGAGCAACCGTGCCATGCGTTATGAGTTCGCGACCTAGTCTAAGTTGCGTGCCCGCAGGGCCGCCTCGACGCGCTCCACATCCTCAGGCGTATCCACGGGGATCGAACGGTCGGACATCGGCAGCATGCGCACCGTGTGGCCGAGCTCCAGGAAGCGCAGTATCTCGATGTCCTCCACCTCCTCGAGGGGCGTCTTGCCCGGATGGGCCGCGAAGGCGGCGAGCGCCGCAGGAGGGAAGGCATAGGCGCAGATTTGGCGGTAGCCGAACCGGAAGCGTGCCTCCTTGCCCGCCGGGATGGGGCCCCGGCTCATGAACAGGAGCCGCCCCTCCTGATCGAACACGACCTTCGGCGTCATCCGGCTCTCGAACTCGGCGGCGTCGCGGATCGGGCAGTACCCGTTGGCGATCGTGTCGGGATGGGCCAGCGCGTGGTCGCGGATGACGGCGAGGTCCGTGGGGTCAAACAGCGGCTCGTCGCCCTGGACGTTGATGTAGATATCGACGGGCCGAGACGTCGCGACTTCAGCGACGCGGTCGGTCCCGGTCAAGTGCGTCCCGCCCGTCATCATGACGGGGATACCGCGCGACGTGCAGACCGAAACGATCTCGTCTGCATCGGTCGCAACGACGATTCTGTCCGTCTCGAACACTTTCGCGCATTGCTCGAAGGTGCGGACGATCATCGGCTTACCGGCGATGTCCACGAGCGGCTTGCCGGGTAACCGCTGCGAGCGGAGGCGGGCGGGGATGACGACGAGGTACGAGGCGGTCATGAGGCGCGTCCTGATGATGGGAGAGGGCGCTGGCCCAAAGGGCGGCACTGCGTTGCGGGAGCCTGTTTGTCAGAAGCAGGGGGCCGAGCGCTAGATGCATCGTTCCGACCGCGGCTCTCGGCGCTTTGGGCCGCCGATCAGTATTGAACCGTCGCCCTCAGGCCGAACACGCCGGCATTGCGCACCCGGCGTCCCCGCGCGTCGGCGATGCCGCCGCCGGGATGCAGGATCAGCTGCACGTCCGGCTGCAGGGTGAAGCCTGGCACCACCACCGCCTGATAGGTTGCCTCGATCACGGTCTCGGCCCGCCGCCGCGGCATCGGCATACCGGAGATCGCGATGGCGTCGGTGTCGGCCCGGCGGGCGTCGTCGGAGAGGCGGGCATGGGCGAGGCTGATTCCGATCGTGTCGTCGTCGCGGCCCTCGAAGAGACCCTTATAGGCCAGCCCCGTATCGACATAGGCCGAGATCAGGCTGGAGCGGGTCGGCGAGTAGGCCGCGCGCACGAAGAAGCCCAGACCCTCGTCGTCCTTGCCGGTCTCGCGATAGAGCGTCTGGTCCCAGATCGCGTAGATCCCGGCATTGCCCCGCAACGGGCGGCCGATGCCGCTCGAGCGCGGATCGGCCAGCGGCAGGCCGTTATTGTCGAAACGGAGGGAGTCGAACCGGCCGAAATGCTGCCAGCCGCCGAGCGTGATGTCGCCGGGCAGGCCCTTGGCGCTGCTTTCCGTGTTGTAGGCGTAGGTCGCCTCGGCCACGATCAGCGCCGGGTCGCGCAGGCGGAAATTGGTGCCGGTGCGGTCGAGGCGCTGCGCCTCCGGATCCTGTCCGGGGCGGTTGGCCCCGGCCGGATCGCCGTCGTAAATCCCGGCCTGGAGCGAGAACCCGTTGCCCGGCACGACTTTGGCCCGGATCGCGGGCGCCGCCAGCGGATAGGCCGGGCCGCCGCTCGGCAGGTCGAGCCCGGTGATGACCGGCCAGCCGAAGCCCGAATTCACGAACAGGGTCGCGGTCTGGCTGACGAAGAACTCGGTGTCGGCGGCCTGCTGGCCGATGCGCAAGCCCAGCTTCCCGTCGAACAGCTGCTGGTCGAGCCACAGCACGTAGAGACGCGAGGACGGCAGCGCCTCGATCACGCTCGTGGTCAGCAGGTTGCCGACGTAGTAGCGCGACAGGCCGGTGCCGTGGATGAAGTAGGCGTTGGCATGCACCGTCGCTCCGTCCCAGCCGACGAGTTTTTGCAGGTCGAGGTTGAGCCGCAGGTTGAGCCGGTCTTGCACGATGGCGCCCTGGCGAATGCCGCCGAAGGCGTTGCCGAGCGTCTCGCCGACATAGGTGAGGCTGTACTCGATGCCCTTTTCCTTGAGCACCGGGCGCAAGCCCAGCGGATCGCCGAACGGCCCGAGCGAGGGTTCGATCGAGCGCACGTAGCCGCCCGAGGCTTGGCTGGTCGATTCCGGCTGGGAGACGGAGATGCGGGGATCGCCGCCCGCGCCTTCGAAGACGGGCTTGCCGGTGGGCTGCGCCATCGCCGGGGTGGCGGCGAGTGCGGCGAGCAGGAGGGCGGGGGCCGGGCGGGGAAACACGGGCGGGGCCTCGCGGGGGCGACGCCGGAGTTTACAGGGTGTGGGCCGGGGCTGCCAGACGGGGTGGGCGCAATCGGAGCATTGGAAAAACGGTTATGCGGGGCCTCTTTCGGGCGGCGATGTCGCTCCGCCCCCCTAGATTCAAACCCAATCAGCTTGACCATGCGAGAGGCCGCTTTCGACCGATTCCGTCGAAAAACTCGGTGGCCCCCACGCTCACCGTCGGACGGGATGGGCTTTTGCCGTTGGACCGGTGTGTGCCCGGCCGGTCAAGCCGG
>NZ_FOSV01000050.1 GCF_900114375.1 Methylorubrum salsuginis
GAAATGATCGCGAAGGCGCTGCGCAAGTGGGTCGCCAAGGTCGGACCGCAGATCCAGTACATCGCACCCGGCTCGCCGTGGGAGAACGGGTACTGCGAAAGCTTCAACGGCAAGCTTCGTGATGAGTGCCTACGTCAAGAAATCTTCTACTCGTTGAGGGAGGCGCAGACTGTGATCGCCCTCTGGCAGAACACCTATAACCGCGTCCGGCCGCACTCGTCGCTGGGCTACCGGCCACCTGCGCCCGTCACCGTCCCGGATCGAGCCTTCCGGCTACCCATGGCCGCCACCATGCAGTAGCCTCTCAATCGGCTCGGTCCAAAATGCCGGTCAGGTCAAACAAACAACACTGGTATCCCATCTTTCTCGCCAATGTCACCGACGCGGAGCTGGCACACCTCGTTCAAGCGCATTCCATGAAACAGCGATAGTAGCGGAACCCAAAACCTTGCTCGCCGAGGCAGCATAGGTCCAGGCTTCGCATAGCCCGCCTCGTCATTCTGGCATCCGGTGTACAGTGGGGCGGAGAAAATACATTTAAGCTGTGCCGCGCTGAATGGCTCGCGTATTGTCTTTGAATTTTCCTCGATCAACAGTCCTGTGGCATAGTTCTTGGCAATCCATTCCTCCCGAACAGCCCAATTAAAAAGGGTTGCCATCTTTGTGAGGTGCGAATTTACCGTTTGGGTGTTCAGGACCGGTAAGCCCTTCTCTGTTGCGATCTCGGCCGCTACCATGAGGGTTTTCCCGGGGAAGCGCTTCGTCGCGTTGGGAGGAAGGGCACGGAATAGCTCTCGCACACGGCGAGCATGATCACGGGTGATCCTGTGGGTTTCAGTGTCGCTCCCGATCACCTCGCGCAGCGCGATAAAAACCATGCCGTAGTCTGCGTTGGTCTTATCGGTCCGGCTTCCCCGGCCAGGATCTGTGACAAAGGCCCTGATCAATTCGTCCAGCGTCCGTCGGTGCTCCACCACGCCGAGGACCGCAGGCGCTTGCAAGGAGCTTATGCCAATTCCGCCTACATCCCCTGTGATCTGAGCCATCCGATTGCGGTTGAGTGCGATCAAGCCCCGGCGCACGATGGCGGCAAGCTGGGAATATTGAGCCGTGGACGGATCAATCTGGGGGCGCCGGACACGACGCTGGATCCGCCCGCTGTTCGGTTCCGGCGGCGCTCCGGCGGCAAGGAGGAGTTGGTCCACCGTTCGATGAACGGTCGGCTCGTAGTCCTCTGGGTCCGGGCTGGTCAGGACGGTTCCCTCGGCCGTCAGCTCTTGCAGGATGGCGTCCCAGTCAACGAACCGGGTGTCGAGCGTTTCGCGTGAAGTGCGTGCAACGCGTTGCACGGCCTGCTCAAACCAGCGGAGAGCCAGCCCCTCAATCTCCCCCGGCGCAAGCCTCTCCAAGCGCCCAGACGCAAGTGAACGTCGAAGCGTTGCTGTCTCCGTTGCATGCTGCCGCGCTGCCTCGAACTGGCGCTCGATTGAGGCCTGCTCCAACCGGAAGCGCGCCAAAGCGATGCGGCGCTCCTTCGTCTTGAGACTGAGGACGATGTGGGAACGGCCAATGGCTTCCACGACATCGAGCGGCACGCGCATCCGAAGATAGAATGTGCCGTTCCGCTGGGTCAGGTTCGGTTGATGCGCCACGTTTCCATCCGCCATGTGTCACAGTCCCGTGTCACAGATGCGCCTGGAAACTCGTTATATCTGAAAAGCTTGTTGTGCCAGCGGCACTTAGAAGGAGCGTGGTGGGCCCGGCAGGACTCGAACCTGCAACCAGACCGTTATGAGCGGTCGGCTCTAACCATTGAGCTACAGGCCCTACAGAGCGAAAACGCCTAGGGAAGCGATACCCGAACACCCCCGTCTCGTCACCCCAGATTCCCCCAGATTCCCTCTCATTCCCGTCCATTCTCGTGCCCTAGAACCAACCGGGAACATGAGCCCGCCTTCAACGTTGAGGCGTGGGTGTGCGGGTAACCGCCCGAGCCGGACGACGAGCACCTGGCCCGCCTGCCCCAATCGATGCCCGGCTTCCAGCGGCCAGGCTCGACGCCGACCTGTGGGGGAGGCCGACGTGAAGGTTTTCGTCAGTTCGCTCATCACCGGGCTTGAGCCGATCCGCGCCGCGGCCCGGGCCGCCGTCAAGGGCCTCGGGTACGAGCCGGTCATGGCCGAGGACTTCGGGGCCCGTCCGACCTCGCCGCAGGTCGCGTGCCTGGACGGCGTTCGGCAGTCCGGCCTCGTCGTCCTCATCCTCGGCAAGGACTACGGCTGGAAGCAGCCCTCCGGCATCTCGGCGACCCACGAGGAATACCGCGAGGCGCGAGAGTGCCGTCCGGTCCTCGCCTTCGTGCAGGAGGGCGTCGACCGCGACCAGGACGAGAAGGCGTTCGTGCAGGAGGTGCAGGAGTGGGCCGGCGGCCTCTTCCGGGGCGGCTTCACGACGGCCGAGGACCTCCAGGCCAAGATCGGCCGGGCCATGCACGAGTACATGATGTCCCGCGCCGCCGGGCCGGTGGACGAGCGCTCCCTCCTCGAACGCGCCTTGTCGCTGCTGCCGGAGGAGCGCCGCAATTACTCAACCGGCGTCCGGCACTTGGCGGTCTCGGTCGCCTGCGGTCCCGCCCAGTCGATCCTGCGACCCAGCCAGATCGAGGAGCGCGCCCTGGCCGAGCACCTCGCGCAATCGGCGCTGTTCGGCCCGGCGCGCATCCTCGACCGGGGGAAGGGGAGCCGGGAGGCCATCGAGGACGGCGCCCTCGTTCTTCGACAGGGAGATGAGACGTCGGTCACCCTGTTCCCGCAAGGCGACCTGCGCCTCGTCCTGCCGCTGCCGCGCTCGGACGACATGATGGGCGGGGTCATCGAGGAGGATGTCGCTGCGCTGCTTGGGCAGGTGCTCCGCTTCACCGCCGCCACCCTCGACCACGTCGATCCGACCCAGCGGCTCACCCACGTCGTTCTGGCGACCTCGATCACCGAGGGGCGCATGATGGTCTGGCGGACGCGCCGCGAGGCGACGCAGAGCCGTGGCTCCGTGAGCTTCGGCTTCGACCACGACGAGCCCGGCCGGGTCCACCTGACGCCGGCCATGCGGACGCGCGCGGCCTTGCGGCACGACGAGGCGCACCTTGTCGAGGACCTAGTCACCCTCCTGCGCCGGGAATACCGCAGCAACTCGGACTGACGTCCGCCGATGCCGGCCGCCCGCGGTGGCGCGACATCGAAGGAGACCACCCTTGAAGCGCCTCGCCATCTTCCTCGACGGGACCTGGAACACCCTCGGCAACAACACCAACGTCTGGCGGCTCAAGTCGCTGTGCGATCCGCTGGCCGAGCGCCAGATGGTCTACTACGGCCAAGGGGTCGGGACCCGCTTCGGCGAGAAGACTCGCGGAGGCGTCGCCGGCTACGGGCTCGAAAACGAGATCATCGACGCCTACACTTGGCTCGCCCAGGCCTACGACGAGGGTGACGAGATCTTCATCTTCGGCTTCAGCCGAGGCGCTTACGCCGCCCGCAGCCTGTCCGGGCTGATCGCGAAATGCGGCGTGCTCCGTCCAGGGGCACCCCTTTCCATAGAGCAGCTTTTCGCCCGGTATCGACGGGCCGACGACAGAACGATCCGAAAGCTTCGGGCCGGCGACGGTGGCCCCCCGAAGGACATCGAGGAGCGCTGGCTGCTCGCCCACACCGTCGTGGCGGACATCAAGTTCGTCGGCGTCTGGGATACGGTCGGTTCGGTCGGCCATCCCCTGATGACCATGAAATCCCGGGTGAAGCGTTACCGCTTCCTCGACACTCACCTGCGCAAGGCCAACCTCCATGCCTTTCATGCGGTGGCCCTCGACGAGCATCGCAAGTCATTCGAACCCACGTTCTGGACGGTTACTACCCCGAATGGCGCGCCCGCGACGTCAGGCCGGACGCTCGACGAGGTCGAGCAGCGCTGGTTTGTCGGCGCCCATGCGAACGTCGGTGGCGGCTATTCGAGTGACATCCTCGCCCAAGCCCCGCTGCGTTGGCTGATGGACAAGGCCGCCCTGCACGGGTTGGCGTTCCGCGCGGGTTTCGAGATGGACCCCGTCGATCCGGCGGCGCCGATTGCCGATTCCTATGCTAACTTCACGCCGTGGTGGCTGCGTGCCGTAAGCAAGCCGTTCCACCGACCCGTAGGACCACCGGCAGCTACAGGCACCAAGCTCACGACGTCGAGGATCAACGAAACCATCGACGGTTCAGTGTTCGACCGCTGGCGTGAAAACCCCGATTACAGGCCGCCGGGACTTCAGGCTTGGGCTAGCCGGCGGGGCATCGACGTCGTCTCCCTGAGGAGGGCCGTGCGGGTCGAGGACGGCGCGTTTGTCGAGAGGCCGCCGCCGGGCCTAGCCGCCATGGTGTCCTAAGGGGGAAGCAGGACATGCTGATCGTGACCGCGTCCGAGGCTGTCGCCCAAAGCCGGTGCCTTGAAGTGCGATACGACGGTTACATCCGCGTCGTGGAGGTTCATGCCTGCGGCTACAGCCGTGACGGTAGGACGCGTTCCCGTGGCGAAGCATGTCGACGTCGAGGACCTCATGACCGACGACAAGCCGCGCCGCTCCGAGCGCTATAAGCCCAACAGCCGGAGCGGGAAGCATAAGCCTTCACTGCCCCGTCCGCCGAAGCCACGCGCCCCGGTCAAGCGTTAGGTCGGTCGCTCACCCCCTCCCTCATGAAATAATCCACCTCGAACTCGGCGACCGAATTACCGGTCGTTGGGACCGAGGCGGCCCTTAAGCGTCCTCGGCCTCAGAGGCGGCCACGATCTCCAGTACGGCCTTCGTCAACGCCGGCAGGTCCTCTTCTTGAAATACCTTCCAAGCTTCCTGGACAACTAATGCCCGCTGCTCGTCATCCATGAGTTTTCCTGCCGCCTGGCTAAGAAGGTCCTTCCCATAGATGGTCGCGAACTTTCCTCCCATCGGTTTCACTAAGCCCTTGAAGAGATGCGGCCGATTTTTGGCACCAAGGTAGAGACGTTCGCGGATTTCGTTCGGCGCCGGCCCGATTACAAGGGCAAGGCTTAAGCGGTATGAATAATTTTCATTATTATATGTCTGGACCAAGAATACCGCGCTTCGGCCCGTCCGAGTCCATAATGTTTGATCGCATGCATTGAGATCTGCAACGGACGTCCACGCTTTCGGAACGAACCCTACAGAGGTCGAGCTTACCCGATCTAAGGTCATCTCCGGGGTCTGCTCGACGAGGGTTTTGGCTGCTTGGAAGAAGTTGGCTCCATCGGGACGGCATTTGAGAATATAGTCAAAAGCCTCTTTGTGCCGTTCGTAAAGGAGACGCGCTAAATCTTGTAATTCCTGGTCAGGCACAATATGCCTCCTCAACATTACGACATAGTGGCGCAGGATCGTTCCTGTCTCGACGCCCGCCACTTGTTCATGTGCGAGCCCTTCGATCATCTTCGCCAAGTCTGCGTAATTCGTTGCGACGTAGACATCCTCGTCGGGAGCATGGCCATCTGGCGTGAGAAAGACGAATAGATGCCGCTCGCTAGGGAAGCGGGACTCGACAATCTTGCGGTAACGAGCAAGCTGGCCATCGCCGGCCTTTGCTCCAACCTTGTTCTCGATCAACACGATCAACCTGAGCTGTTTGATCTCGATCAGAAGGTCGATGTTGTTCCACTCTCGATGGATGACCGCTCCGTCGAGGTCGCCGACGAGCAACTCAAGGGCTCGGATCGGACGAGAGGCTTGCGGCATGCCAGCCAATGCCAAGCGAAGGAAACGAAGCAGAGGCTCGCTTCCAAGGCCGTGGTTGCGCGACGGGGACAGCATGAAGGCAAGGAAGTTCGAGTGCCGGAGCTCGCCCCGCACGGCTCCCATTGCCTCGAACAGATTGAAGCGGCCCATCCGTCGGTCGATGGCCTGGAAGTCGACGTCGTCGACTAGGTCGGCGAGTTTCTGCTCGATGTCCGTCGTCATGGCGTCCTGGGTCATCGCGGATGGGTGCCTCAAGCGGCAGTGGCGCTAATGGGCCTCGGCGCCAGCGCCGCGTTTACCGCCTCCCTGGCACGAATACCGAGGTGCTCGCGGCGATTGCCATTCTCTCCAAGCCAGTCGGGGATGAGGCTACCCTGGGATGCGAAGTGCTCGACGTGGACGAAGGTGACCGTGTCGTCGGCGTAGGCGACCTCGTTCACCGTACGCCAGCGTCCGGGCCGCGCTTGCTGGATAAGGGTGCGCGCCTGCCGGATGTAGTTCCCCTTGGTCCCCATACCGAACATCACAACGAGCCGTGTCGCAGCGGGAAGTTCTGCAAGGAAGCGGCTGGCGCAGTTCGACGCCACCTCCCGACCAAATTGGGTGGCGACAAAACCGTCCAGCATTGCGCCGCCCGTACCCTTCCATTCCTCACCGTCCCACCGCTCGACCGTGCAGCGAATGAGAGAGCCGAAGTGAAAACGTCCTGCGGGATCGGCGATAAGCCTGTCTACGGAGGTTCGCAGATGCCTGTCATCGCCGCCTTCTATTAGGCCGACATGGGCGAGGATCTTGCCGGCGGACAGTCGCCCGCCCTTGTAGGCAATCTGGTCGTGCGGTGTGGTCGCTAGCTTGCCAGCCTGCGTCGGGCCCTTCGAGAAGCCCAGCACAACGACCTCCGCGTTCGGATTGCCCCAGGCGAGTGGATTGGCCCTGATGCGCCAATCGCCGTCCTGGCTGAGCCGTTGCGTCCGGTCGAAGTTCACGCTCCCTCCGCCATGGCAAACGGTGCAATCGATGCGGCCGCTGGCCGGAAGGTTCGACGTGCATCCAAGTGAAATTGACATGTCGGCTCGCTTGGCTCCTGACGGCCTTTGGCTTCGAACGACGTAACAGGTACCCCTACGCGTTACGGCCTACCCGCCTGGCCAACGACTTGGCCCGGGCGCCGAGGGCGCATCGGAAGCTGGGCGCCTAAGCTTGAGCATAGCCCATCGTGGCCACCTGACGTACAGTGTCCGCGAATGCGTCAGCGAGGTTCGGTGGCGATGACGGCGTGCCCGGGTGAGCCCTACTTCCCCCATGCGATGACGGTCTGCGCGGACCTGGATTTCCGACCGATTGCTGCGATCTCGCTCGATGCGCGATGGACCCCCGAAGGTCGGGGGGGGGCGGGGGGGGGGGGGGGGGGGGGGGGGGGGGGGCGGGGGGGGGGGGGGGGGGGGGGGGGGGGGGGGGGGGGGGGCGCGACGCCG
>NZ_FOSV01000049.1 GCF_900114375.1 Methylorubrum salsuginis
ATCTCCGTCCAGAGATCGTCGGGAAGCAGAGCGCGAGCCATGCCCCACCAACGCACCATCCACCGCTTCGTGCCGTTCTGTTAGGCGCTCTAAGCGCACCCACGAGCCGCAGCAGATCGTCGGTGACCTGCTCCAGGCCGAGATCAGCGAGAAGCAGGCCCGCTCGATCCGCTACCAGATGACGATCGCCAAGCTGCCTCTGGCCAAGGACATCACCGAGTTCGCCTTCACCGGCACGCCGATCAACGAGATGCTGGTGCGCGATCTCGCCGGCGGCGAGTTCCTAGCCCACCAGCGCAACGTCGTGCTGGTCGGCGGCACCGGTACCGGCAAGACGCATCTGGCCATCGCGATTGCTCGCGCCTGCATCCGGGATGGGGCACGGGCCCGGTTCTACAACGTGGTCGACCTCGTCAACCGGCTCGAAGCTGAGGCGCGGGCCGGCCGGCAGGGCCGCATCGCCGACCACCTCGCCCGCCTCGACCTCGTGGTGCTGGACGAACTCGGCTACCTGCCGTTCGCGCAGTCGGGCGGGCAGTTGCTGTTTCACCTGATCAGCAAGCTCTACGAGACCACCTCGATCGTGGTGACCACCAACCTCGCCTTCGGGGAATGGCCGGCGGTGTTTGCCGGCGACGCCAAGATGACGACCGCGCTGCTCGACCGGCTCACACACCACTGCGAGATCGTCGAGACCGGCAACGAGAGCTGGCGCTTCAAGAACCGCGCCTGAGGTCGGCTACCCGTCGCGCCTTCTGGATCCCTGATCAGCCCGGCTGCGCCACCTCGATCCGCTCCGCCGGGCTGACCAGGGGCGTCACGACACATCCAGGGGGTCAATTTTGGACGCCGATCCGGGGTCAACATTCCACGCTGTTTGACAGCCGGCACCGGTAAGTCGCAACACTTGGTCGGTAAAACTCAAGTCCAGCAAGTTTCCGCCGCCTATGAAGCTCGGAACGCGTATCAACTACTGGCAGGCTGAGGACATCCGCCAGCTCATCCGCCGCAACAACGAAACGAAACGCTAGCGCCATTGGGAGTCGATGATTGCTTTCACCGGCTCCCTCGAAACACCCATTCAGTGCCTAAAAATCCGGGAATCCCGGAAATTTCCCTTAAAAGGCTCGAAATCATGCCTCGCAAAAAGCGCAAAATGCCTCGCCTGCCGAAGGGCGACTTTTCTCCCCGCGATGACTCGAAAATCATGCGTCGAGTTGTTAGCGATCCGGCTGCGGCAGCCGAGCAAGCGCGTGAAAAGTACGCCGCCGGCGAAGACACTTGGCGGCAAGAGAAATACGAGGTCTTAGCTGTCGTGTACGCCCTGGGGCAGTATCTGAAATACCATGGTAGTGCATGGCGGCAGTTTATCAAAAGCCCGTTTTTTGCGACTCGCAAGCATCCGCTGCGTCCGATCAAGGATCAGCCCCACGCCATGCGCCATGCCGCGTACTTGGTGCTGAACGCCGGCAACGATGCAAAGCGGGATCGAGCGGGGGCCTATGTGCGGGGCTTGCAGGTGCTGGCCCGCCGAGCGGTACGCGCCGATGATGTTGTGGGGGAAATCATCAAGGCGGGGGGGGATCGAGGAACTGACGAAGGCGGCCAAAACGGATCCCACTCGCCCGCAGAAGTATCGGCCGCCTGAAAACCCTGAAGGGGACGATTACTGGAAGATCGTGGATGACCCGGACCTGCATGAGTCCGAGGAGGAGCCGGAGGAGGCGGCCCGCCCGTCTCGCCGAGGTCAGGCCAAGCGGAAGCACGAGGATCGAACCGTCGAGGCTTTCGAGCGGGGTAGTGATCCGGACGGGCGCCTCACCGTCGAGTTTGAGGCCTCTGCGAAACGCCGGGACCGTCTATTTGCGATGGTGGATGGGCAGGAAGCGACGGTTCGCATCATCTGCCGGGGCGAGACGGATGATGGTTGGCAGCGGCTTGAGATCTTGAAGCTGAATCGAGAGAAAATCGTCCGCTAACAGCCAGACAATGCCGATGGAGCTGGGGTGGGTGACTGCCCCGGCTTTTCACGCTTGAACGTAGGATCGCCTTGGCTCGATCCCCTATTGAACCGCCCGAACCAGCGTGCGCCAAGGATCCGTGGCAGGGCAGGGACGGCTTTCGAGATCGGAGACAGGCCGGGGGAGGATCAGCACATCGTCCAGCTCGGCCCGCCCCCGGCGCAAGCTCTTGAAGTTGTAGGAGTTGACGTACGCCACGTCGCTCGTGATCGGGGTGGCGTGCAGCGCGACAAGGGGACCACCGCGGGGGCAATAGCGATCGCCCGCCTGCGCCAAGTGCTCATCGAGCGGTTCGCGGAGGCGACTTCCGGGGGGCATGGCCACCACGCCTTGGAGGTGTAGGCCATCATTGGGAAGAAGGTCACGGATGGGGAGCTGACGGCTGCCCGAGCCGGGAACATCGGCAATAAGAACCCAAACGGGCCGCAAACTGCGCACGCTGTTGGCACGGGGGTGCTTCCAAATGCGAAACAACAGCCGCGTGTACGCCCCTTCCGCTGCATCGTGCATCTCGGCAATGATCGAGGTGCGCTGCCGGCAATGGCTGAGGTGGCGAAATTTAAGGACGAGGAGGTAGGGGGACCACCCGTCGGCCACTCGGTCGATGACCACTTGGCCGAAGCCACCCGCGAGTTGATGAAACTGCTCACTTCGACTGAGGTTGGCGAGGAGAAGGGGTTGGATCATAGTAATGTCCTCGATGGGTTAGTCTGGTCCAAAGGGGTGTCAGACGGGAGTGGGGGAGGCTTGGGAAGGGTAATGGCTTGGGTGGACATACAAGCTGATAGGCTTATTAACCCTAAGGAGCTCTAATTCGACACGACTCCACATATGCTCGCCGTTCAACGAGCAATTCTGCACGGAAGCCCGCGCGTCAGCCTGTGGCAAATCCAAGCAGTGCCGACAAATGCATGTTTGTTAAATTATTTTACCAAATTGTGATTATTCGCAAAACTGGGCAGATACCTGCACTCATCTCAATTACTGTAGCTCAAATTACCCACCGTAAATGCGCACGAAAATGGACATACTAGCGGTTACGACTGGAATATGCATACTCTAAAACAGCGAAAGCACAGTCATGCCCCTATGTCTCTGCGTAGCGGTTTTGACGAGAGCCCGCAGCCCCGGCGTTAAGGGGCCGTAGCTGACGATTGCCACGTCGAGGTCACGGTCAACAGCGAGCCGCAGCGCCCGCAGCATGGCCGCGTCGATCCAGGCATCCGCGTTGCCGAAGGCACCCCCGCCGAGCCGCGTGAGCAGCACGCGGTTCGAAGCGCCTCGCGCCGCGTTCAGTACCCCGGCCAACATCGTCCCCTCGTAGGCCGCCTCCAGCACGAGGCGGGCGAATGGCGCCCACGATGAGGCCGGCAACCGGGCGTAGGCTACCGGCAGCGCCGAGCAGAAAATCTGACTGACGAGAGGGATTGGTGCCGGCCCGTCGGTCACTTCGACATCCTTGTGGAAGCCGAGGCGCAGCCGACCACGCAGATCGTCCAGGGCTTCCTCATCCGCCTTGCTTAGATGCTCGGCGATAGCCGCCAACCCCGCCCGCGTCGGCAAAGCGTAGCCATTGCGCATGGTCCAGAGTGTCGCTCGGTCGGTGCCGAGCCGTTGTGCCAAGGCGTCACCGAGCTCGCTCAACCCGTCGAGTTGCCGTTCCGCCGTCTGACCGATTTCGCCAGTCACCGGCACGAGGTAGTTGCGGTAGATCGTAGCTGCGCCCGCTGCCATGGCGCAGGCTGGCCCCTGCGTGCGGTCGTGGGCATAGCCGGCGACGCCATCCTCCGGCGTAATGCTAGGCCCGACCATTTCCAGCATGTTGAACTGCGAGGCGACCTGAAACAGCGCGCCCCGGTTCTCCGGCAGGCGATGCATCGCGCGCACGTCGCCCTCGACGACGGACAGCCGCAACCGCCCCGGTCGGCGAACATCCGCCGCCGCGGCGCGCAGTTCTGCCACCGACGGCAACGTCAGCGCACCCACCGCAAAGCTTTCGCCAGTTGTCTGATGTATGAGGCGACCGTCGACGATGCGAAGTCGAGCCTGCGTTTCGCTATAGCCCGCCTCTCGGAAGCCAGTTAGTCGCTCGAACCAATCCACCCTGTCCGTCCTTAGCTCAGCTTTGATCGACTCAACGGCACCCCGGAGCGAGCTTTTCGCTCAATTTCGATCTCGTCTCAATCGCAGGGTGTGAGATCGACCTGCATGGTCCCGCCGGCAAATGTGCCGAGTTCCGGGAACGGTGCTGCCTCCCCGATTGCCCGGTGGCCCGCCTCAACCGCGGCCTGTAGCTGCGCTGGCGTTGCTGTTTGGCTCTGCGACCGCACGAGATGAAGGGGTGCTGTCACCTCGGCATCGTAATTAAGCGTGACTGCAAACGTGAGCAGCAGGCTCGCGTCGGCTCGAAGCGCCTCGGGAATAGCCCAGACCTGCCGGATGCGGTGCGCCATAGCTCGCTGCGCGTCGTTGCGCGGTGGACGGGTCGTGCAGTTTAGCCCGGCCGAAGAGGGGGCAACCGGTGCGTCGGTCTCCTCGCCCGTCTGTTCGGCGCTGTTGGGCTGCGGCGGCAAAGCCGAAGTGCCTCGGCCAAACCTCGTAATCGCCGACCCTAGCGATCGGTCGGAGGGAACTGTGATTCGGCACGGCCCGAATACGATGCGGGCGAGCAGAGGCCGGCTTTCCAGCACGAATTCCTCCGTGTCCGGCGCCGTCACATGCACGATGTCGTGGGGCGGTGTCACTGTACGCAGGACCGCGACGCTCGGCGCGTCGTGCCGCTCGACACGGCAGAAGAAGCCCTGACCGGGGGTTCCGGGCATCCCGAGGCGGCCCGACAGCTGGACGAGCCAACCGGTGGGCGTCGGCTCGATGGCGCTGACCCCGACATTGAAGTCGATGCCCTGCGCCAGCGAGGTCCGGAAGGCTTCGCGCTGCATGGGATTCGTCATCGCCGAGACGACGCGCTGTCCGAGCATCTCGAAGTCGGTGTAGGGGCCGGCGCTCACCGATGTGTTCGGCTGCGAGGGGTTCAATGCCTCGCGGCGCGACTGGGCGGCAGCCACCTGATCGCGCAAGGTCCGCGTCGGTCCGAGCATCGCGGCGAGCGGTGCAGCGGCCGGTGTGCCAGCCGTTTCGCGTTCGACCGCCTCCATGCGGGCGAGATAGCCGTCGAGGCGGACGAGTTGCTCGGCGGGCGGCAGTGCCGCGAGCTCGTTTTGCGTGAAGGCCAGCAGCTCCTTGAGCAGCTGAACCACCTTGCCCCGAGCCGCCTCGTTGCGCCGCGTCCGCTCGTGTTGCTCGGACGGCACGATCTGAGCCTGTTGCGCCGCCGCCTCGGCTTCCGCCCGGCGCTCGGTCTCGGCGCGCCGTTGGCGCTCAGCTCCCGTGGCCTCGTCCGCACGCTGTCGGGCCGATGAAGCGCGGGCGTCCCCGACCTTGTAGCGCAACTCAGCCATCGCGGTGTCGATGCGGCGGATCTCGTCGGCGCGATCAGCCGCACCCATGCTGTCCCAATTGGGTCGACGAGCTTGGCAGGCGACGAAGTACGCCCGGAAGTCATTCATGTCCGCCTCGGTCCAATCGGACAGAGCCTTGCCGTAAGGCTTCGGCGTGTAGGGCGAGATCTCGTAGGAGAAGCTTTCGTGCAGCGGCTTGCGGCAACCGCCGATGCGGTCGAGGAAGTCGGTGATGACGCCTGCCTGCGCACTGGTAGAGCTGGCGACGATCGCGAGCATCAGCGCCCGTGTAATACGGGAAAGGATCATCGGGATTGCTCCGGAATCAGGGTGGATGTGACGTGGCTCGAGGCGCAGCGGCAGCGCCAACAGATACTTGAATGAGGGACTGTCAGTCCGTCGATTGTCAAGCCGCGGATCGGGTTTGTCGGTGCGATGGACGCGCGGGCGATCATCGGTTGGAATCTGCGGCGGTTGCGCGTGGCGCAGGGGCTGTCGCAGGAGCGGCTGGCGCTGGCCGCCGGCATCGACCGCGCCTACGTCGGCCGGGTCGAGCGCGGCAGCGAAAACGTGACGGTCGACACCCTGGCGGCGATCGCCCGCGCGCTGGCGGTGCCGGTTGCCGACCTGTTCGTGGCTCCCGAGCCCGGGACAGAGCGGCCGGCGCCGCTGAAGGCCGGCCGCAAGCCTGTGCGCTAACTGCGCTCCCATCGGCCCCGCGCTCTATCGCCCGCTAGGCCGTTGAGGTCGGCCAGGATGAGCCGCAGCTCGCGCCACGGTGTGGCGGTGTCCGCGACCGGGCCGGGGGCGTGCACGCTGAGGAGGACAATCAGCTTCAGCACGACGGCGTGACAGGTCCAGGCCGGTGTCGCCAGGAGGCTGTCGGCGGCGGCCAGCACCGCCCCGTCGACGGATGCCTCATGCAGCTCGGCCTCGAGCAGGCCGGCTTCCTGGGCCGCCGCGTCCCAGCGGCGCTGGCGCCGACGCAGGCGGTGCATGAGCCGCTGCCGGCATCGGCCCGGCGGCACCGCTCGCGCGATGGCTGCGGCGTCGGCCGCATAGCGGCGCACGCCATCGGCGCCGCCCGGCAGCCTCACGCGGGGGAAGCCGATGCCAGCGAGCAGCCTTGCGTCGATGCGGTCGCAGGCCGCCAGCGCCGCTTCGTGTCGGTCGAGGAGGCTCACAAACTCGGCAAACAGCCGCGGGATCGGATCGATGGGCGTGCCGGTGTCGGCGATGCCGGCTCGATGGGGCTCGGCCGCGCCCGACCGTGGGCCGATGAGCGACAGGCTGCCCAGGATGGCGAGAAGGCGCCGCCGCGACGGCGAACCTCGCGCCGCGGGCGAGGCGACCCGATGGAACTGCGCGGGATCTAAGCCCATCACCTCAATACTCCCCGGCCAACAGGACGGTGAGCACCCGAGTCGTAACGCTGGTGTCGGCCGGGTCGGGCGAGGCGAAGCGCCCCGCGCGGTCGAGGTAGTCGATCTTGAAGAAGACCCGCTCGCCCGCAGCCTCCAACGCGCCGAAGTCGTGCTCACCGAAGGGGTCGTTGTCGGCATCGAACCGGTCGAAGGCGGCGACGGTGTCGAGGATGATCTGCTGGCGCTCGCGGCCGAGCGCGACGATGCCGGCGCTGAGCACGAGCGTGCCGCCGCTGAGCGAGCGGCGCAGGATGTCGTTGAGCGCAGCGACGCGCCCCACATCGAGGATGTCGGTCATGGGAAGACTCGGAGAGGAAAGGGGAGGGGACGTTCGGCGGCCGGGACGGCGCTGCCGCTGAGCGACCCAGGCCGTCGGGGCGGCCCGGGCGCGGATCTCGTGAGGCGAGCTACGCTTCGCCAGGCGGCAGCAGGGCGAGTTCGGTGGCCTTGCGTAGGATGGTCGGCTGGGTGGGATAGTCGCGCCAGCGCAGTGAGAAGACCCGGCCGTTGAT
>NZ_FOSV01000048.1 GCF_900114375.1 Methylorubrum salsuginis
TTTCCTCGCAGCCATCGCCGAGCACGAGTTGGCCGAGCGCGACAGACGGCGCATCGAGCGTCATCTCGCCGAGGCACGCCTGCCGCCGGGCAAGACGCTCGACGGCTTCGACTTCGCCGCCGTGCCGATGCTCTCGAAGGCCCAGGTCATGGCGGTCGCCGCCGGCGACGCGTGGCTCGCGCAGGGGGCCAATCTGCTCCTGTTCGGCCCACCCGGCGGCGGAAAGAGCCACCGCGCCGCCGCGATCGGGCTCGCTCTCGTCGAGGCCGGCTTCAAGGTGCTGTTCACCCGCACCACCGACCTCGTCCAGAAGCTGCAGGTCGCCCGGCGCGAGCTCGGCCTGGAGGCGGCTATCACCCGGCTCGACCGCTTCGATCTGCTGATCCTCGACGACCTCGCCTACGTCACCAAGGATCAGGCCGAGACGAGCGTTTTGTTCGAGCTGATCAGCGCCCGCTACGAGCGCCGTTCCCTGATGATCACCGCCAACCAGCCCTTCGGCGAATGGGGCCGGATCTTCCCCGATCCGGCGATGACGCTCGCCGCCGTCGACCGGCTGGTGCACCACGCCACCATCTTCGAGATGAACGTCGAGAGCTATCGGCGCCGCACCGCCCTCGACCGGAAGCGCGGTCCCGGCCGACCGCCGACCCGCGCGACAATCAAAACCGCTGACGCGTGACGCGCCGCGACACAAACCTCGCTCAAAACTGTCTTGCGCGGGTCGATCGACCCGCTCATCATCAACCCGCCGCGACACCGGTCTCTCATCCTGATTGTCGCTCGGCTCTCATCCAGATCGTCGCGCTACAACCACCGACACCACCGCGCCCGGCACGAGCGTCTCCTCCAGGATCCGCGCTCGGTCGTCGGCGCTCCAGCGCCTGCGGCCGGCTGCGCCGTCGATCACCTCGAAGCGCCGGACGGCCCCCGTCGGCTCAAGTCTAGGGTCAAGTCGAGACACAAAACGATCCTCCATCCCGGATCGTCAGAATGCCGAATCAGACTCCTCCCATGAAGGTGCGATCAGGACACCGCTTACGCTGCATCGCTGCCTGCAGCGGCACGGGATCAGCCGATTGCCGGAGGTCGACGGCGACAAGCCGAAGCGGTCGCGCTTCAAGGCCTATCCGCTCGGCTACTTCCACATCGATCTGGCTGAGGTCCACACGGCCGAAGGACGGCTCTACCTGTTCGTCGCCATCGACCGCGCGACCAAGTTCGCCTTCGTTGAGCTCCACGAGAAGGCGACGCGAAGGGTCGCGGGTGACTTCCTCCGCCATCTGATCGAGGCCGTGCCCTACAAGGTCCACACGGTGCTCACCGACAACGTCCTACGTAGCGAGGAAGGACGGCTGGCCAGGCAACAGGTCTCTGTCCGCGAACATGCGCCCGCGGTGTGTTTGTCGTCAACGTCGATCCAGGTGGCTCCTGCCGATCCGGAAGAACTCTCGGCCATAGCGAACACAGGATCCAGCCGACGCGCGTCGCGCCGTGGTCCTCACCGTCCTCAAC
Source organism: Methylorubrum salsuginis (assembly GCF_900114375.1). Lineage (GTDB taxonomy): Bacteria > Pseudomonadota > Alphaproteobacteria > Rhizobiales > Beijerinckiaceae > Methylobacterium > Methylobacterium salsuginis. Next base: position 1,516 of record NZ_FOSV01000048.1, read on the forward strand.
ACGAGATGTCGATCCAGGCAGGAGACCCGAGCATTATCTACAGGGTCGTGGTTCTCACGCCCTCACGGCTCTGCTGAGAGGGGTTCTCCCACCTGGCACCGGCCCCTCGACGAAGGGCCGGTAGTCGGCACCGGTCTTGATGACGGCGTGCACCACGCGCGCCATCTTGGCGGTGATTGCGGTCAGCGCCTTGCGCCGCAGGTCGGCATCGTGCCGGTCGCGGGCGATGTAGCGCTCGAACTTGTCGCGGAAGCCGTTCTCCCGCTGCCGGATGGCCACCTGCCCAGCCAGCCAAAGCGTACGCCTGAGCCGGGCGTTGCCGTACTTCGACAGTTTGGTCTGGCCGCGGAAGGTGCCGGATTGCTGGGTGGCCAGATCGAGGCCACAGAACTTCAGGAACTGGCGGTGATGGCTGAAGCGGCGCAGGTCGCCGGCCTCGGCCAGGATGGTCAGGGCGTTGATCGGGCCGATGCCGGGGATGCGGCGCAGCAGCTTGTAGTCGGCGCTCGCCGACAGGAGGGTGTCGGCCGCAGCCTCGACCGCGTCGCGTTGCCGTATGAGGCCACGCACCTCGCCGATGACGAGCCGGAACATGCTCACCGCCGGAGCGTCAAGCGGCACCGGCAGGCCGATCGAGCTGCGGGCCGTCTCGTAGATGTCGCCGAGCAGTTGCGCCTTGGCGACCTTGCGCCCAACGACATCCCAGGCGGCGGCGATGAAGGCCTCCTTGCTCAGCGCGGTGATGCTGGCGGGCGTGGGGAAGTGATCGAGGAAGGCGAAGAACCAGTCCGAGCGGCTGTTGTGGCGGAAGCGGTCGACCTCCGGGAAGTACAGCGGCAGGTAGTGGGTCAGGATCCGATGCAGCACCTCGGTCTTGGCCCGCGAGACGGCGTCGTGGGTCTTGAATAGTTCCTGCACGTCGTTGATGCCGGCGGCGAGCGGGTCGTGGTAGACCTGCGAGGCGCCGATGCGGATCATGTGCAGCATGACCTGGGCGTCCTTCGGGTCGTTCTTGTCCCAACCGTTGTGCAGGGCCTCGCGGGTGCGGGCGAGCCCCACGGACGAGATCAGGCGCACGGCAAAGCCCGCCTGGAGCAGGCGCCAGGCAATCGGGCGGTGATAGTTGCCGGTCGCCTCGAACCCGTAGGTCACCGGCTGACCGAGATCGGTCAGGAGCGTGATCAGCCGATCGTGCTCGGCTCGGGTGTTGAGCACGCTCAACCGGCGTCGTCGGCCGGAGCCGGGCACCTCGATGAGGACCTCGTTGCGGGCCTTGGCGACGTCGATGGCTACGAGAACGCCGGCCGGCGGCGTAAGCTGTGGTCTGGTCATGGTCGATCCGTCTCCGGAATGAGGCTTCGAACACCATCACTCTAGAGACCTGCCGATCGGCCATGACCACCCGGGGCGGCGCGCTGCGCTCCGCATGGCTTCGCGCGCCGCACCAGAGCCGTCGAGCCATCTTCCCGATGTGCTACGGCACGCACTTCACCACACCCGGCAACATCGCTTCGGCCGCCTCCATCATCCGGGAGGCGATCGACGCCGGCGAGACCTTCCGAGCCCACAGCTTCGAGTCCGCCTGCGCACGCAACGAGATCGACCATCGTCTGACCAGACCGCGGCACCCCTGGACCAACGGTCAGGTCGAGCGGATGAACCGCACAATCAAAGACGCGACGGTCAAGCGCTACCACTACGACAGCCACGCTCAACTGCGCGCTCATCTGGCCGACTTCGTCAGCGCCTACAATTTTGCCCGCCGTCTCAAGACCCTGCGCGGTCTCACGCCCTACGAGGCTATCTGCAAGGCATGGTCCGCCGAGCCCAGTCGCTTCAGGGCAAACCCGCTCCACCAAATGCCGGGACCAAACATCTAGCTACTCATTCAAAAACAAAACTGTAGCGCTAGGGGACTAGATTACATTTTATCATATCGCTCAAGTCATTCTGAATCATGAGATTGCTGCCAAATACGCGGCTCAACTCATCGGAACGCGTGCCGAGGCCGCAATTATCGCGCCCAACAGCGTCATCCGCTACAATCACCCCTCCTTGAATTGCCAAGTAACCCGCGTATCTGTTATGATGCGCTATAGTCCGAAGCGCTCTGATCGTACCGTTTGTAATTGCCGCGAAGCCGGCTAGGTGATTGTATGACGACACAGCACCTTCAGCATCGATTGTCCCGCCGTATTCTGCAACAAATCCAGTTCCGAGATTGCGATCTTGATCGGTCGCATTCATCGCTTTGCTTCGCCGAACATAAAGATGTCCACCATTGAAGGCAAAGTAACTTGCATCTCCGTTGTCACGTGCAGAAGTGCCTTCAGCCCGAATTGTCCCGTTACGACGGGCGGTAAAACCGTAGTAGAAGCCTATTACCCGAACTCGCTCGCCGGTCATGATGAACCCACCCTCATCGGCAATCACTGCCGAGCCGAGCCCTCGTCGCGCGGGCGCGGCATGCTCGATGGTCACGCCGTCGATGTAGCCGAGAATGCCATTGGCTCCAACATAGAAGAGGTCGTGCGACCCTTCGCTGACAATTCGGCAGCGCTCTGGCTGTTCGCGATTGCCGATGATGCCGATGCGCGCCCCGTCCGGGTGGCGCAGCGACAGCATGGCCCCAATCGGGTGCTCACCATCCTCGAGCATGAGGTTTACTTGCGCTCCCGGCGGAATCGTCCAGCCGTCTAGTCCTACGACTGCCTCAGACAACGTTCGCCCACCGCGGCGAATAAATACGCTCGTCACCTTGCCGCGCGGCACGCGCCAATCCTGGCCTAGGAGGTCATCGGCCCCGTGCACCTGGTCGCAGCAAGGCTTTAGTAAGGCTGCTCCCACCACCGCCGCAGCACCGCCGATCAGACCTCGACGGTTCAGCCCACGTCCTGATTTGAAGGAGCTTAACATCTTATACATCATCAGCGATCTCAAGAGAGGGGTGGACACGTGCCTGTGGATCTGCTGCTCGAAAATAGTCGCCGCCCAACAAGAAATTAGGTCGCTATCAGCCTGCTCACAGCCATAGTGGGAAGCGTTACTTTAAATTTAGGCAACGCGTGGCCCCGGCCGGCAAAAATGCTCAATACCCCGACGCAGATCGAACGCATTCAGCATTAGTGCCAAGCCTGCCACGACGCAGAGCTGCATTACTGGAGTACAAATGATTAGGAGCTTGTTGGAATCGATTAATTGAAAAAATTTTACTTTCCACAAAGATAGAAAAGATATTGGCGCTTAATGGAGTTCACAGCGTGCATCAGGAATCTAATATATATCACCTTGGAGCATAGCCCAGCGCGTCTACCGCCAGATGAACCATCTCCCACCGCTTGCGCTTACCTCCGTCATAAACCACCCGTTTGCCGCTCCGATACCGTTTCCTGTATTTGAGAACTGGCCGTAGTTTGATACGGCTTGGGCGTCCGGCGGTCTTACTGTTTCCAGGTCCGTTGCGATGACGCACGCTGTGTCGTCGGGTGCGACCGTCAATCGGCACGATCCCGGACGCCCTGTTTGCATAGTCCGAACAGTCGGCTGGGTCCAGCTGCGGCGGGCGCCCGCGTACATATCTACCGCCCTACACGCCTGAACTCCAGCCCGCAGAGCACCTCTGGCGCCTCGTTGACGAGCCCCTTGTCAACCGGCACTTCGAGACCCTGGCCGACGTTCAGCACCTCATCGAGAACCGATGCCGCGATCTCGAAGCCGATCCAGGCACCCTGCGGGACCACACCCTCTTCCATTGGTGGCCACACAGAATCAACCCGATCTGATCATTCGAAAACTATCAGACCCTCATGGATCCTCTACGCGACAGCTGTAATGATCCTCGTCCGCCGCCTCGGACGAGGATTATGGTTTATTGGGCGGACTCTGAGTTAGTAAAATACTAATGCAATATCTTACAACGACAAAGAACTCAATGCGAGTAATTCGTAAGTTTTTTCTTCTCTTTGCAAATAAAATTTAGGCCTTTTTTTGACAAAGAAACGATACATCCATGTCCATCCTCCACTTTGTCAACATGAACCAAATCGAGGGCAAATAACTTAGATATCATAAGTGCGACAGTCGGAGCTTCAAACGCAGTTGGGTCGAAACGGTGCGGGTGGCTTTTAAGATTTTTGAGCAAATATATTTCTGTTTCATTCAGACTTTCTGACAGAAGCCCGCCTTCAACACTAAGATTATTGCAGTTTATGGCTTTCATATTGAAATCCCCTATCGATCAGGTCTATTATCCGCACTTGATTGCTGCAAAACGCGGCGACCAGTTCGCTGCCGATGCCTGCCCCAAATCCAATAGTCTATGAACACAGTTAGAGCGCCTAACAGGATGGAATTGACCACGTTTGTGATCCACACCTTATGCAAGCTCTCGGGCAATGACAGTTTGGTCGGCGAAGGCTCGAGGCGTCAAGCCGCCCAGGGCCGTAAGAGGTCAATCTTCGTTGTAGTGGCACCTCCATTCCTCGATGCGCTCGCGGGCATCGGCCAGCGACAGGAACCACAAAGCCGACCCAGGTCGCGACATAGGTGAAGTCGCTGACCCATAACGTGTTTGGACGTGGTGCCTTGAACTGCCGGTTCACCCGGTTGAGCGGACAGGGGGCCGCCGAATCGGGGATGGTGGTGCGGACCTTCCTACCCCGCAAGATGCCTTGCAGCCCCATGACCCGCATCAGACAAGCCACCGTGCAACGAGCCGCCGCAATCCCTTCCTGGCCGAGTTGCCGCAAGACCTTGCGCACGCCGTAGACGTGGAAGTTCTCCTCGAACACGTGCCGTATCTCGACCATCAGCGCCGCGTCCGAGCGAGCCCGGGCTGGCAGCCTGCCGGGATCGGCCCGCCGCGCGGCATGAGCGTAGTACGTTGACGGGGCGATCGGCAGAACCTTGCAGATCGGCTCGACCCCGTAGGCCTTCTGGTGATCGTCGATGAAGGCGATCATGTCCGCGATCGGCGGTCGAGCTCCGCCAAGGCAAAATACGCGCTGGTCTTCCTGAGAATCTCGTTGGCCTGCCGCAACTCTCGGTTCTCCCGCTCCAGCGCCTTGATCCGCTTGCGCTCGTCCGTTGTCGGGCCGGCCCGCTCAGCTTGGCGCACCCAGTTGCGTAGCGTCTCGCTCGAGCAGCCGATCTTGGACGCGATCGAGCGGATCGCCGCATATTGCGAGCCGTGCTCGCCCTGATGATCGAGCACCATCCGCACCGCGCGCTCGCGGACTTCAGGCGAAAAGGGCGTGCTGCGCTTCGTCATGGCTCCAACTTCTTAAGAGGGGGAGCTTCCGGGAAACCCAGCGCGGTTCAGTAGCCGAGCGAGGCATGCTGGACAAGTGCAGATGATGTCGATCACGACGGATTGCCGGTTTCACCTATCTTTAGCAGCACCCGACAGAGCTCGAAAAGTCCAGCATTCGCAATTATACGTGGATGAGATCAAAATATTCAGAATATAAATTTTGTACAGCACCTGAATTAGACACCAATTTGGCCCTGATCACCTGAACCAACTGCTCAAACCTCGATCCGAGGTAACCGCATGATGGCGTCGGTTCGAGCTTTCAGCGATACACTGCCGTATCGCTCGCCCACACTCTTGGCGGACCATCCGCACAGCGCATCGATCACGTTGCCTGATACGCCCGCTTCCGTCGCCACTGTGCGGAAGCGGTGCCGCCAGCTGTGATTGGGGCTGACTCCAGGGTCGATGACGTGGTGACGCGCAAATTCGCTGAGGCGGTTTTTCACCCCCTGTAAGGGACCGGCGATCTGGCCTTTGACGTCCGGCACAATGAACAAACGCTCGCCCCGCCCCCCCTCCACGAACGCCGGAAAGCCGAGCTCGACCAGTTGAGGATGCAGGGGCACTTCGCGGGCCTGCTTCGTTTTCACCGTCCCAGCCTCCGGGGTGATCCGGAGCACCCACACCCCCTCGGGGTATCCAGCCACCGTCTCCCGCCGGAGATCCTGTCGACGCAACTGCGCAATCTCGCCGACGCGTGCGCCGGTGAAGGCGAGCACCCACGGGATCCAGTGTTTGGCCGCGTAGGTCTGCGGCAACTCCCGCCCCGGTGTCAGGTCCGAGGCGGCGCGAAGCAGCGTCCTTGCCTCCTCGGCCGTGAACTCGCGCTCGCGCAGCTTCACCTTTGCGGCCTTGGCCACCGTTACGCCGAGCGCCGGATTCTCGATGATGCGCCCATTGTCGAGCGCCCACCCGAACACGGCTTTCAAGGCAGCCAAATCGCTGTTTTTGACCGTCGTGGCCGACACCAGATCGCCGTTGCGCTTGCGGCTCGCAAGGCGGTGATCCTTGAACCGGACGATGTCATGCTTCGTCACGCGGTGCGCATTGTCGTGACCGAGAAAGGCGACCAGCAAGCGGAAGGCATGGGCGTACGCCTCGTGCGTGGAGGCTGCCTTGCCAGTTCGCTCCGCCTCCCGCCACCAGGCCTCGACGAGGGCGGTCAGGCTGATGGGCAGCAACGAGTTCTGTGCCATTTCAGCTGGCGGCGTAGCCATAGCGGATGTTGGCATGGCCGGCCGCACGACGAGGGTTTGACCAACGTCGACCGCCTCACCGCGCATCGCGGCGTGGAGAGCGAGGCTTGCCCGCTGCATCACCGCCGCGACCGCTCGCGCCAGCTTTCGGCGATCCGTTTCGTCGACCACGAGGCCGCGCCGTTTCAGCAGGGCGTCCGCTTGTTCGCTGCACCAATCCTCCATCGCGCACCGGGCGTGAACGGAGGAATCGGCCGCTTCCTCGATGAGTGCGGCGCCTACGGCCGGCCGCAGCGACCAGCCCGGCGGGCGGCGGGGCCAAAGCCCATCGCCGAGATCGGTTCGCCAGAAGGTCTGCTGACTCGGCTCATCGCGATGCTGATCGAACCACCATGCGGAGAGCGGGGCAGCGAGCTCATGCGCCTCACGCTCGCTCAGCGACGCCGCACCGCAACGGAGGTTCGCCCATCGCTGTTCTAGCTCCAGTAGAGCGCTGGCATGAAGCCCCTTGGCCCGAACCGGATCTTTTGTACCGAGGCTGATCTTCTCCTCGCGCTTGCCGACGCGTGCGAGGAGGTCGGCTGGCACGGCCCGCCGCAGATAGTAGATGCCGGTTTTGGGATGCTTCCAGGGCCGCGTCGTCATCAGCGCCATTTGTACCACCCGCTTGTACCACCCGGGCAGTCCTTAGAGCGCCTAACAGAACCGTCTGATCTGTTTGAGGGTGATGAGGCTGGCTGCGAGGGTGGTGAAGGCGTCGTAGATGTCGGCGCGGCGCTCGTAGCGGACGGGCAGGCGGCGGAAGCGGTTGAACCAAGCGTGAGTGCGCTCCACGACCCAGCGGTGGCGGCCGAGCTTTTGGCTGCTCTCGATGCCTTTGCGGGCGATGCGTGGGACGATCCCACGCGCCCGACACTCCTGGCGGCGCGCCTTGGCCTCGTAGGCCTTGTCGGCGTGCAGCTTGTCGGGGCGTCGGCGCGGTCGACC
>NZ_FOSV01000053.1 GCF_900114375.1 Methylorubrum salsuginis
CGAGGCGACGTCCGCCAGCACCTGCTTCTCCAGGGATAGATCCGCCACGAGGCGGCGCAACCGAGCATTCTCGCGCTCAAGATCCTTCATCTTCCTGGCTTGATCGACCTGCAGGCCGCCGTACTCCTTGCGCCAGCGGTAATAGCTCTGCTCGGAGATCTCTGCCTCCTTGCACGCCAACGCCAAGCTCTTGCCCTGGGCGGTCTGCACCTCGATCTGGCGCAGCTTCAGCACAACCTGCTCCGCGCTCGTCTTCTGACCTCGCCGCATGTCCGACTCCTTCAGTCCTGGCTGATCCTCTCAATCAGCCCGGTCCAAAGCCAGCCGGTCAGGTCAACGCCGACGAACAAATCCTTCATGGCGCTGCTGAAGCCGGTGCATGAGCCCTACCGGGCGCTGCTGGTGTCAATCGCAGATAGGCTGGGCTGCCGCGTCCTGGCCGGAACTGTGACCGGCATGAACATGCTGTTGTACGACTCGGTCAGGACCGAGGGTCTCCCCTTTGCCCAGGGATACATCGGCTACCAGACACGTCCCGCCGCGCCCCCGATGCCGCAATGGCCAAGGAACGTCGTCCACGAGCGCGACGAGGATTACGGGGACACCGTCGGGTTCGGAATGTAAGCCCCCCCGTCTTGAGCCTTCCGTAACGTGCGGCCGGTCCAATCCCCCGCCATTGGGGACGGGCCGGGGTTCGGACGATGGCGGGATCGACGCAAGAGACGGGTCTTGAACGCGCACCTCGCGTCCGCGTGCCGCCAAAGGTCCCGCCCTTCGTGCGAGACCCGAGGAAACCGGTCACGGGCGAGTGGCTTCCCGCTTCCGGCTTCGAGAGCATTGAGAGGCCGCGCGGCAGGTACCATCCCACCGCTGAGCAAGCTGCCATGCTGAAGCAGGCGGTCACCTTGACGGACGAGGCCCGGACGACGGCCCGTATCGGCGATGACGTATCCAGGGCAAGGGGTGCCGGCCTGCACGCTGTCGCGGCGGACCTGCGGCGGGAAGCCGGGGATTGGGGAAGCTGCGCCGAGAACTTCGTGGCGTTGGCACGATATTACGTCCGTATCGGTCGCACGGCGGCGGTTGAAGAGTATGTCCGGAAGGCTCTGTTCGTCTCCGAGTTCCTGCCGAGGGACGAGGACCGGGCCAGGGTTCATTTATCGGCCGCGCTCGCGACACAGCGGATAGGGAAGCTGGCCGAGGCCACGAACATCGCATTCAGGGCCAAGACGGTCGTTGGGCTATGTCGCGACCGCTACCTCGCGGCGAGGATCGGCAGGGCCCATAAACGCGTAAAGGGCGCGCTGGGGGCCTGGCAGGACGCCGCGCCCGTGCCGGCATCGCCGGATGTCGCCTCCACGAAACCTTATGCTTGGGAACACGTCCCGCCCCCGGTCGAGTTCAGGATCAGGCCAATCGTGACCTGGCGCAGGGTGAAGGCCGGCGCGCCTGGATATGCCGGGATGCAACACGACGCCGGCATCGACCTGTTGATGCAGCGGCCAGGGGCTGCCGGCGAATGCAGGTGTTGGGTTTCTCATCGGGTGGTGGACGGGGTTCACGAATTCGTGGCGTTTCCCAATTGGTCGGGACGCGCGATGCAGGCGGCCAAGGCCATGCACAACCTCACTAAAGACGTCGCAGGGACCGACGGGCCTTCCACGGTCGTCATGCAAGCGTGCAGCGCCCTTGAGGCCTTCATTAATTCGGTGGTCCATTTCATCAGGAACGGGAATGAAGAACGATGGAGTGGGTCGCCCATCAGAAAAATCTTAGACCAGGAATGCAAAAATTATAAGGATCGGGTCCCTACGCTGAGGCTTTGGGGCATCGTACCGGCGGCCTTGTTTGGTGGCGAGTGGAAGCCAGATGTATTACCAAAAGACTTGAGGAATTTGTTCGACCTCCGGGACCAACTTCTACATTTCAAGGGCGACAACGAGGAGGTCGTCGGAGCGGATGGTTATGCACGCCACTTCATCGGCCATTTCAAATTCGACCCCTTCGCCCCCGGACCATGGGTCGACAAGGTGCTTACAAGGGAATGCGCCGAATGGGCGATCAGCGTAGCGGAGCGCATGATCTGGTCGTTCCGCAAAGCCTGGATAATGGAAGCGGCGCGGATACCCGGCAACGAGGCGTTCGCCCACGAGGCGGACGACCCGGACGGGACGTTCGACCCCCAGGAGGACGTGCCCGACGAGGAGTTGCTCCGTGCCCAGGAAGAGAATCTAGCCGAGTTCTTGCGACGCTGCCGTGAGCGCGAAAGAGTCGTGTCTGGGTTGGTCGAGGTTCTTCCGGCAGCCTAGGACGCGGTATTCTAGAGCTACCGTCTGTGCGGTGGGCTCGATGCCGCGACCACGGATCTGCGACCCGCCCTTCGCCGGCCGACCCCTGATGCCGTACCTCTACGATAGCGTGCTGTCATGACAGCATGACAGCACGCAGGCCGGCTGTACACCCTGTCGCCCTGGCATCGACTTTCGACGACGTGTTGTCATGACAGCTTGCAGTCGCCAGCCCAGGCATTCCCCTTGATGGCCACACCGCAGAAGATCTCCACGTCGAACGTGGCCCCGGGACTGACGGCGGCATCCGCAGGCAAGGTCAAGGCGATGGTCTACATCCCGGAGGGGATGCAGGCAGCCGTGAGGATGCTGGCGGCGCGTCGGGCCTGCAGGATCAGCGACGTCTACGTTGAGGCTGTCGCCGCATACCTCACGGCGCTGGAGGCCCCCACGCCACCAGCCGGGAACGAGGGTGGGGGCTCGGCCGATGTCGAGGTCATCGCCTCCCTCGCAAAGGCCATTGAACAGCAAGGGGCACTCGTCGAGGAGCTGGTCGATAAGGTCGGCAGCTTGGCAATCGCCGATCCTGCCGTGGTCGGTCCCCCACCCATGTTGCTGGACACCGCAGCCTGGGCCGTGGCCACCGTTCTGAGGCTGCTGGTCAATGCGGGCGACGACGGAGCGACCAAGTTGGAGGTCGGGGAAATGGGCAAGACCCAGCGCCTCCGCCACGGGCTCGTGAACGCCCTCTACTCGCTACGAGGCGTCGGCCTAGCCCGTAACATGGGATCGCGGTGGTGGGCGTGCTGGCCGCCGGTTCAGGGCGACAATGCACCCTTCGTTAGCGGCAAGCACGCGGAGTTCCATCGGCAAGGCTAAGCTAGGGTGGGTGCCCCGATGGGGGGCGCATTTTCGGGACGGGATAGCGACCCCGTCCGACGGCGTTCGAGGGATTGCAACCGCACCCGCAGCGGGGTCTGGCCGCCGCGCCGCGCTGGATCGATCCACGCGAAGGTCCCGCATCGATTGGCAACCTCGCGAGCCGGTGGCGGGGAGCTCGGACGAGGGTGGCCGGCGGGCGATCAGGTCCCCGAGCGAGTGCCGGGAAGCGGGCCCGCACACCTCGGGAAAGGCCGCATGGGGGAGCCCGCCGCTATGGCAATTCTTTGCCACTTAGCGTGCCGAACCCTGCCGAAACGGTGTTTCTGGCCACCAGAGGCGGATTTTGCGCATCTTGTCGGTCTCGACGCCGAGCACGATGCCAGCGCCTTGGCCGAACTGCACATTGGTCACCAGAAGATCGACGACGACCCCATGGCGCTTCTCGCCTCGCTGCTGGTCATGCAGAGAGCCCACGAGGAGAGCAAGACGAAGGCCATCCGCCTCGGCGAGGTCTGGGGCAAGAAGCGTGCGAACGCGCAGGCGACGACCCAGGTCATGTCGGCCCGGGTCCCCGCTTGGCTTCGGGTGGGAGCAGCTGAAGCTTTCACCATATCGCCGGAGTGGATTGAGCAATCCACACGAGGTATCTTGCAGGAAGCGGTCTACAAGGAGGGTCTTGGGGCAGCGAGCCTCAGATGAAAGACGCGCCCATGCATCGTCTGCGAAGGGATCTCTCACCAAGAATGGGTCTGCACCTCGGTGCGAACGGACCACGGTAGAGGCGACGTCAGCCCAGCATCGGTCCGCGATCCGGCAGGGTCAGCGGCTCCGTCGCCAAGCGGCAGTCAAGTCGCGCGGTCGCCGCGTCTGGCCGGGTGGGCGATGTATAAGGATACCGAGATAATCCGGTGGCACGAACGCAAACGCCCCGCGCCTGGGACTGCCGGAGCAGACCACGCGCGGGGCGTCATGGATCGTCGTTGAAGGGTGCTCGCCGGTGACCTGACCGGCATTTTGGACCGAGCCGATTGAGAGGCTACTGCATGGTGGCGGCCATGGGTAGCCGGAAGGCTCGATCCGGGACGGTGA
>NZ_FOSV01000022.1 GCF_900114375.1 Methylorubrum salsuginis
CCCTGACCTCGGGCCACGCCAAGCGTGGCCTCTTCACGGGACAGGACTTCGTCTACGACGCCGAACGGGACCACTACACCTGTCCCGCCGGCCAGCACCTGACCAAGGGGGCCGCCCGATCCGATCGCCGGGCCGAGGGCGACGCGATGGACCACTACCGCAACCTGACGGCTTGCCTCGATTGTGCGCTCAAGCCCCGCTGCACGCCGACGGAGACGCGCCGGGTCAAGCGCTGGGTGCACGAGGGCGTGCTCGATGCGATGCAGGCGCGGCTCGACCGGATGCCGGATGCGATGAAGATCCGTCGCCAGACCGTGGAGCACCCATTCGGCACGCTGAAGGCCTGGATGGGTGCAACCCACTTCCTGACCCGGACGCTGGCGAAGGTCAGGACCGAGATGAGCTTGCAGGTTCTGGCCTACAACATGAAGCGGATGATCCAGATCTTCGGGGTCGGTCCGCTGCTGGCGGCCATCCGGGCCTGAGGCTCGCCAGTTCGATCTGCCACGCTGCTCCACGCAAAAGACCCAAGCCTGACGAATCGGCGTTCTCACACGGCCTCTAACCAATCCGGACCTTCGGCAGGCACATGTCTAGTGTCCGCTTGGGGTCATTCGGCACCCTGAGGGCGACCATCCTGCTGGCACGCCGCGGCCATTTCGACCGCGGCGACCGGTTCAGATTTCGGTCTGCTCTGAGAGGATAAGCGCGTCGTCAACCTCAATGCCGAGGTAGCGAACCGTGCTCTCCAGCTTGGTATGGCCAAGGAGCAGCTGGCAAGCTCGGATATTGCCGGTTCGCTTGTAAACCAGCGCGACCTTCGTACGGCGCAGGCTGTGCGTGCCGAACGCCGAGGGGTCCAGGCCGATCAGGGCAACCCAGCGGTCGACCAGGCGACTGTAATGCCGCGTCGTGAGATGCTCTCCGAGTCGGCTGCGGCTCGGGAACAGCCAGTCGCCGGCTTTCAACCTGCGCGCAGTCAGCCAAGCCGCGAGAGCCTCGCGCGTCGGTTCGGTGATCTCGAACGGGACCGGCCTGCCGGTCTTGCGCTGGCAGACGGTCGCTCGGAGACGCACGGCGTCGCCCAGGTAGATGTCGCTCACGCGCAGGCCGACGAGATCACACCCGCGCAGCTTGCTGTCGACGGCGAGGTTGAACAGGGCGAGGTCTCGCGCGCGGTTGGCGAGCTGTAGGCGCGTGCGTAGGGCCCAGATGTGCTTCGGTTTCAGCGGCGGTTTGGGTCCGACTATACGCCCGCGGTTCCAGGGAACACGCGGTTTTGTGGAAACGGTAACGACTTCGGGCATGACAGGCTCCTGGGTTGAGGAGCTCGTCATGAAGAACCCGATGCTGCCGCTGAGCCCAATGTCGAATGACGGCTCTCTGCAGCGAAAGCCGACATTGGCGCCGGCGGGCCTGGATCCCCGCTCCCGACCCGTTGCGGTCCCCGGGAAGGTCCGCTTCCCGGTTGTTAACGCGGCAGAGGTCGACGACTGCGTTGGGTGGATTTCCGCCGATCCGCCTTCGGCGGCAGCACGCAAGAGCGGACATCGCCCCGCGCCTGCTTCCTACTGTTGACCGAAGACCAAGGGGCGGTTGGCCGCGACCTTGGCGGTTATTCTTCAGCTTCCAGCAGCCGGGGTACACCTTGAGGGGCTGAATGTGGGGTTAGGGCGACTTCGGGGGCGCCTGCTGTCTGATTACTGTGTCCGCGCGGTGGGGTCCGGTGCCACCGCGAGCGCCTGTGCGACGTGGCGCAGCTTGTCGGGATTGCGGGTGATGTAGATCGCGGTGATCCGGCCGTTCTCGATGGCGAGCGCAGTGGTTTGGAGAACGTCGCCGCGTTCGCGGCTGACGTAGCCGGGCAAGCCGTCGATCCAGACGGGTTCGAGCATCTGCGCCCAGCCTTGACCCCATTTGCGCCGCACACCCTCGAACATGCGCAGGAGGCGATCCAATCCGGTGATGGGGTTGATGAAGGCCAAAACCTTGCCGCCGCCATCGGAGCGCAGCACCGCGTTCTCGGCGAGAAGGGTACGCAGCGCTGCGGTGTCGCCGCTGGTGGATGCCGCGAAGAAGGCCCGTGCGATCCGCTCGCCCTCTTCGCGCTCCACGGGGAAGCGCGGACGCGCAGCCTCCACGTTCCGCCGTGCCCGGACGGCGAGTTGGCGCACAGCCGCCGCCTCCCGGTCGAGCGCATCCGCCACCTCGCCGAGCGGCACGCCGAAGACGTCGTGGAGGAGAAATGCCGCCCTCTCGAGCGGAGACAGACGCTCCAGCGCCATCATCAGCGTCAGCGTCAGGTCATCTTTGTCCAGCCCATCTTCCTCGCTCTCGACGAGTGGATCGGGCAGCCAAGCGCCGACATAGGTCTCCCGGCGGGCGCGGGCCGACTTCATCTCGTCGAGGCAGAGGCGCGTCACGATGCGCGCGAGGAACGGATAGGGAGCAGAGACCATCGTCTGGTCCACCGCCACCCAGCGCAGCCAGGCATTCTGCACGACATCCTCCGCGTCGCTGCGCGAGCCAAGCATGCGGTAGGCGATGCGCAACAGCCGCGCGCGATGGGACTCGAAGGTCGCCGTGGCGATTTCGGCCTGCGACATGGGCCGTTCCTCGTACACGAAGCCGGTTGAGCGGATGTGGATGACCATCGGCTATCCTTGCCGCCTTGAACAGCCGAGTTCCCGCGCCGCCGCTGTCAGGGCCGGTCCGGCGTCGTCAACACCCGGTCAGCCGTGTCCACGACGAAGACGGCGAGGAGCTTGGAGGGCTCGACGTCGCTGGCATTGGCGCTGACACCGTGGTGATCACCCGGCATTTCGACAAAGCTCTCGCCGACGCGGAAGACTTTCTCCGGGCCGTCGTTGATCCGGCTGCGCACCGCGCCCTCGATCACAGTTGCCGTGATGAAGGCCGATGCGGCGTGGGTGTGGGACGGTGAGGACCCGCCCGGACCGTACTCGACGAGGACGCCGCGCAGGCTCTTGCCGGGAACCGAAGGTAGAGGATGGTCGAAGATCGTCGTGACCCGGGCCTCGCCCCTCGCAACATCGGCCGCCATCGCAGGAACGACGGAGACGGCAACGAGGGCGCCCAGCAGAATTGCTCTGAACATGGAAGGTGTCTTTCTTCGTGGATGGGGAGAAGCGCGGCGGTTCAGGCAGCAGCGAGCCAGCTCTCGAACCGCGTCGGCCCGAGCCGTGCCGCTTCCGCATGCTCGGGAACGAGCGAACCCTTATCGAGCGCAGCGCCGAAGTAGCGCGCCGTCCGGTCGGCCAGCACCTCCCGACGGTCGCCGGTGGATGCGATCGAGTGGGCGACGAAGTCGCGGAACGGCAGGCGGTCCGGCCCGGCGATCTCGATCGTCGCGTTGCGCGGAGGAGCAGGCGCGACGTCGGCGAGCGCTGCGGCGACATCGGCGGCGGCGATCGGCTGGAAGTCGGCATCGGGAACAACGATGCGGTCGCCTGCGACGGAAGCCTGGGCAATCGTCGCGACGAACTCGAAGAATTGCGTCGCCCGGACGATGGTGTAGGGAAGGCCAGAAGCCACGATCAACCGCTCCTGCGCGACCTTCGCGAGGAAGTATCCGTTCCCCTCCAGGCGGTCCGTGCCGACGATGGATAGGGCGACGTGATGTTTCACACCTGCATCGCGCTCCGCGGCGAGGAGGTTGCGGCCAGAGCGCTCGAAGAAGTCGAGCACCGCCGCGTCCTCGAAGGACGGAGAGTTCGACACGTCAACGACGACGTCGGCTCCGGCAAGAACCCTGGCCAAACCTTCGCCCGTCAGAGCATTCACCCCGCTGCTCGGCGAAGCCGCAACAGCCTCATGTCCTTGTCGCGACAGTTCGGCCGTCAGATGCCTGCCGATGAGGCCGTTTCCGCCAATCACCACGATCTTCATGATACCCGTCTCCTCGTTCGAGAACGGACGGGGCGGCTCCTTGCCGCTTTCGGGCGCCCGTCGAACAAATGACGAGGCGGGTCGGTCCCAATGTGACATGCCCCGGAAAAAATCAGCGACGTGAGACGTGGAAATGCCGCCGGAGATCGATCGACATCCGCGGGAATGGGACGGCGCTGGCGCCGCCCCTGACAGAGCGCAGAACCGACTAAATTTTTGCCTGGACCGGGAGGCGGAAGGGTGCACCGAGGCGGTTGAACGCGTTCATCGCCGCGATGGTGATCGTGAGGTCCACCAGATCCTTGGGCGCGAAGGCCGTGCTTGCGGCCGCATAGGCCTCATCGGAAGCGTGCGTATCGCTGACCAGCGTGACTTCCTCCGCCCAAGCGAGCGCGGCGCGGTATTGGTCAGGAAACAGGTGGGGTACCTCGGCCCAGACCGGAACCAGGGCGACCTTCTCGAACGGCATCGTCTTAAGGAGATCCCGGGTGTGCAAGTCGATGCAGTGCGCGCAGCCATTAATCTGCGACACTCGCAGAAAGACGAGATGGATCAGCTCGTTGGGCAGATCGGTGCCAGTGGTGATGTAGTGATGAATGCCATAGAACGCTTTGGCCCCCTGCGGGGCCACCTCGTTCCAGATCAGTCGCTTGATCTCGCTCATGTCTCATCCTTGTGCTCGGAGCGCCGGAGATCGACGTTCGGAGCCATGACGAACCGATCTGCACGGTTGTGACATGCGATGCCGCATTCTTTCACAAAGCGGATCATCTTCCAGCTGAGAGTATCTACATCCGCTTCCAAGCGGGCCGAGCAGATTGATTGACGACCGACATGGGTCGGAAGCGAAACGTTCGCTCTCGGGCGGAGGGATAGGGTCCGCTCCCCACCCCATCCGGTCCTTCAGCGGCCGTCACCCCAGAGTCCGCTTGGGGTCAGGAGTTCGCCCCCGCCTTGTTCAGTTCCGCGCCACAAGCAGGCATTCATCTTCAATCAATCAAGCGTCCGCTTACGGTGCAAGAGCAGACCTACCGCTTCACGAACCCGATGTCGGCGGCGACGCCATTGAGTTGCTCGGGCTCGCGCTCCTTCCGCTCGGAGTAGCGGTCGACGAGGTAATCGGCACGCCCGCGGGTCAGCAGCGTGAACTTCATCAGTTCCTCGCAGACGTCCACGACACGGTCGTAGAGCGGCCCGGGCTTCATGCGGCCGGCATCGTCGAACTCCTTGTAGGCCATCGGCACCGACGACTGGTTCGGGATGGTGATCATCCGCATCCAGCGCCCCAGCACCCGCAGGCTGTTCACGGCGTTGAAGCTCTGCGAACCGCCCGAGACCTGCATGACGGCCAGGGTGCGGCCCTGCGTCGGGCGGACCGAGCCCTCACTCAGCGGCAGCCAGTCGATCTGGCTCTTCATCACCCCGGTCATGTTGCCGTGCCGCTCGGGGCTGATCCAGACCTGTCCGTCCGACCAGATCGAGAGCTGTCGTAGGTCCCGCACCTTCGGGTGGTCGGCAGTGCCGTCGTCCGGCAGCGGCAGCCCGTCCGCGTGGAAGATGCGGACCTCGCCACCCATCGCCTCCAGCAATCGCGCGGTCTCGTAGGCAAGGAACCGGCTGAACGACCGCTCCCGGAGCGACCCGTAGAGGACGAGGAACCGAGGCGCATGGTCGAGCGGTGTCGGCGTCGCCATCTGCTCCTCGGTCGGCACCTCGAAATGCGCCTCGGAGAGGTTCGGCATCCCGTCGGCGAACGACTGCTGAGGCTTGTCCAATGCGCTTCTTTCCTCTATGCTTCAACGATAGTTGATATGTAGGTCATACGATGGACGAACGGCAAGCCCTCGCCGCCTTCGCCGCCCTCGGCCAGGAGCATCGGCTCCGGGTCGTGCGCGCCCTGGTCACCGCCGGCCCGGACGGGCTCGCCGCCGGCGTCCTCGCCGAGACGGTGAACGTCGCCGGCAACAACCTGTCCTTCCACCTGAAGGAGCTCTCCCACGCCGGGCTGATCACATCCCGGCGCGAGGGCAAGTCAGTCATCTACAGCGCCGCCTACGCCGGCCTGTCCGACCTCGTCCAGTTCCTCATGCGCGACTGCTGCCAGGGCCACCCGGAGGTCTGCGCCCCAGCGGTCGCCGCACTCGCCGCCTGCGATTGCACCACCGGAGAAACCGCCCATGCCTGAGCCGTTCGATGTCGTGATCTACCACAACCCGGAGTGCGGCACGTCCCGCAACACGCTCGCGATGATCCGCAACGCCGGGGTCGAGCCGCACGTGGTTGAGTACCTCAAGACCCCGCCGAGCTGGGCGCTCCTCAAGCAACTGCTCGCCCGCGCTGGGCTCTCGGTCCGGGACGCGCTGCGCGAGAAGGGCACGCCCTATGGCGAGCTCGGGCTCGGCGACCCGGCGGTCACCGACGAGCAGTTGCTCGACGCCATCGAGGCCCATCCGATCCTGCTGAACCGCCCGCTCGTGGTCAGCCCAAAGGGCGTGCGCCTCTGCCGGCCCTCCGAGGCGGTGCTCGACCTCCTGCCGGACCAGCAGGGGGAGTTCGTGAAGGAGGACGGCGAGCGTGTCGTCGACGAGCGCGGCCGCCGCGTCGCCACCGCCTGAGAACACCATGAGCACCTTCGAACGCTACCTGACCCTCTGGGTCGCCCTCTGCATCCTGGCCGGCATCGCGCTCGGCCACGTCATGCCGGGCTTCTTCCACGCCGTCGGCGACGCCGAGGTCGCCAAGGTGAACCTGCCGGTGGCCGCCCTGATCTGGCTCATGGTCATCCCCATGCTGCTCAAGATCGACTTCGCCTCGCTGCGCCACGTCGGGCGGCACTGGCGCGGCATCGGCGTGACGCTATTCATCAACTGGGCGGTGAAGCCATTCTCGATGGCCGCGCTCGGCTGGCTGTTCATCGGGTACCTGTTCCGGCCCTACCTGCCCGCCGACCAAGTCGACAGCTACATCGCCGGGCTCATCATCCTGGCGGCAGCGCCCTGCACCGCGATGGTGTTCGTCTGGTCGAACCTGACGAAGGGCGAGCCGCACTTCACCCTGAGCCAGGTGGCGCTCAACGACACCATCATGGTGGTGGCCTTCGCCCCAATTGTCGGCCTGCTGCTCGGGCTCTCGGCGATCACGGTGCCCTGGGGCACGCTGGTGCTGTCGGTGATCCTCTACATCGTAATCCCGGTTGTGATCGCGCAGGTGGTTCGCCGAAGCGTGCTGGCCACCGGCGGCCAAGCCTCCCTCGACCGGCTGCTCGGCAAGCTTGGGCCGGTGTCGCTCGTCGCCCTCCTGGCCACCCTGGTGTTGCTGTTCGGCTTCCAGGGTGAGCAGATCCTTGCGCAGCCGGCGGTCATCGGCATGCTCGCGGTGCCCATCCTCATCCAGGTCTACCTGAACTCGGGATTGGCCTACCTCCTGAACCGCGCCGCGGGCGAGCAGCACTGCGTAGCCGGCCCCTCGGCGCTGATCGGCGCTTCCAACTTCTTCGAGCTCGCGGTGGCCGCCGCCATCAGCCTGTTCGGCTTCAACTCGGGCGCGGCGCTCGCCACCGTGGTCGGCGTGCTCATCGAGGTGCCAGTTATGTTGTCGGTGGTGTGGATCGTGAACCGCTCGCAGGGTTGGTACGAGCGTGGGGCGGCAGGCAAGGGAGCGGCGCTCAAGCCCGCCTCCCGTGAGGTCTGAGGCCCGCAGCCGCCTCGTCGTGATTTCGGCCCTGGGCGTGGTGGAGATCCTCGCCTGGGGCTCGTCCTTCTACCTGCCAGCGGTGCTCGCCGGGCCCATCGCGGCGGATACCGGATGGCCCCTGGCCTGGGTGGTCGGCGGCCTGTCCATCGGCTTGCTGGTGGCGGCCTTGGCCTCGCCCCGGGTCGGAATCGCCATCCACCGGCACGGGGGTCGCCCGGTCCTGGCATGCGCCGCCCTGCTGCTGGCGGCGGGCCACGTCGTGCTCGGCCTGGCACCGAGCCTGCCGGTGTTCCTCGCCGGTTGGCTTCTCCTCGGCCTTGGCATGGGCTGCGGCCTCTACGATCCCGCCTTCGCCACCCTCGGCCGGCTCTACGGCGCCGAGGCGCGTCCGGCCATCACCACCCTGACGCTCTGGGGCGGGTTCGCTAGCACCGTCTGCTGGCCGCTCTCGGCCGCCCTCGTGGAGCAGGTCGGCTGGCGCCACGCCTGCGTCGCCTATGCCGGGTTGCACCTCGTCGTGACCCTGCCACTGGTACTGGGCCTGATCCCGCAGGCACCTGCCCGGAAGCCCGCAACAGGTGAGGAGCACAACGCGGACGGTCCTCTGACACCCCGCGAACGCCGGGCCTACCGGCTGATGGCCAGCGTACTCGTGCTGGGCGGCACCGTGATGACGCTGGTCTCGGTGCACCTGATCGCTCTGCTGCAGGCCCGTGGCGTCGCGCTGGCCGCGGCCGTCTCCTATGGCGCGCTGATCGGGCCGGCCCAGGTCGGGGCCCGCATCGTCGAGATGGCGAACAAGGGCCGGCACCACCCGCTCTGGACCCTGACCGTGGCCATGGCGCTGGTGGTCCTGGGGCTGGTCATCTTGGCGGCGGGCGTGCCGGCGGTCGGCCTCGCCCTGGTGCTCTACGGCGCGGGCAACGGGATCTACTCCATCGCCCGGGGCACGGTGCCGCTGGCCCTGTTCGGCCAGGTCCGCTACCCGGTTCTTGTGGGGCGCCTGGCCCGGCCGGGCCTGATCGCACAGGCCGTGGCACCCTCCCTTGGAGCGGTGGCGCTTACCTACGGCGGCGCCGACGCCGCCTACGGCCTGCTGGCGGCGCTCGCGCTGTTGAACCTGGGGCTGGCAATAGCCTTGTGGGGCGCACGGCCGAACGCCGTCGAAGGGAGCGGCGGGCTTGGCTGAGCGGAGCCTAAGTGGCCCTTGACCTTCCCATCATGGAAAACCCCATCTGGGTGAGACGTTACCCATGGGAGAGCGCCATGCAACGCTTCAAGTCCGAGAAGATGGGCTGCGGTGGCTGCGCCAAGTTGGTGACCCGCGCCGTCCAGGACATCGAGCCGAACGCCCGGGTCGAGGTCGACCTCGGTGCGAAGCTCGTCACGGTGGCGGGTGCGACCGTCCCGGACGACCAGATCGCCCAGGCTATCGCGAATGCCGGCTTCCCCGCCGCGCCGTTGGCCGCGGCCTGAACCGGAACGGCGGCAACCATAAGCCTCGATCCGGCATTCTCGTCCCACCCGTGGGCATAGTCCCGCCACCCGAAACGGTGTAAGCCAGACCCATGTGCCTCGACCGGCAAATCGCGCGCCTGATGGCGGCGATGATCCTCGCGATCATCGCCTACGTCGCGCCGTCCGCCGTTCAGGCCCACGAGGGCCACTCGCACCACGGCCACCACGTGGCCGCGCCCCAGCACAAGGCCGTCCCCGCGACGACCGATGCGGCGGTGACTACCCCCGCCAAGCCGGCGATCCGGTCCGAGGCCCCGACCTTGTCCAAGGTCGCGCTCCCGGCTATCGCGCCGGCGCGCATCGAACCCGTACAGGACGATTGCTGCCGGCCCGGTTGCCAAACCCGCTGCTGCGGGACGATGGCCTGCTGCGCTACCGGCGTCCTATCCGGACCCTCGGTCCTATCCCCGTCGCTGTTCCGGACCGTCACGCTGATCCCGCGCGACGTCGTCGGCCGCTCGGGCGCCGGCCCCGAGGCCCTGCCCAAGCCCCCACGAACCCTCGCGTGAAGTAGGGCGCGCCCGAGGCGCGCGACGCCCGGATTGCGCCCGCGAACGGCGCCGTCCGGACTTCCCGACGCGAGGATTCCCTTTCATGCCGATCCGTCTTGCCGCCGCCTTTGGCGCGGTGGCGCTGCTTGCCGCCGTCCTGGCGGGGCCCGTGCGCGCCCACGAGGGGCACGACCACGGCGCCGCCCCGCCGCCCGTCTCGAAGACCATCGCCCCGCGCGGCGAGGCGCTCTCTGATGCCTTCGAGCTCGTCGCCATCCCGCGCGACGGCACCCTGACGCTGTTCCTCGACCGCTTCCGGTCGAACGAGCCGGTGCCCGGCGCGACCATCGAGGTCGAGACGCCGGATGGCCCCAAGGTAGCGACCGCCACGGCCGACGGCGGCTACGCGCTACCGGCCCCGTGGCTGTCGAAGCCGGGCCGCCACGAGCTCGTCGCGACCGTCACCGCGGGCGACGCCGTGGACGTGCTCACCCTCGCGGTCACCGTGCCCGACCCGAAGGTTTCCGCGGCGGCCACCGCCAAGCCGGCTCCGGCGAAGGCGGCCCTGGCGCGGGTGTCCAAGGTCGCCCACGGCGTCACGGATCGCCTGAGCGCCAAGGACCCGACCCTCGTGGCCGCGGTCGCCGTCGCCTTCCTGCTCGGCGTCCTCGTGACGGCGCTCGCCCGCGGACGCCGCGCCGCTCCGGTCCTGGCCGTGGTCGCCATCGGCATCACCCTCGTCCTCGGTACCGCCGCCTTCGCGCATGGCGACGAGGACCATGGCGCGCCCGTGCAGGGGGCGGCGCTGATCGAGCCCCGGGCCCCGGGTTCCTCCGACCTCGCGCAGCGCCTGCCTGACGGCTCCGTCTTCGTGCCGAAGCCTACGCAGCGGCTCCTCGTCCTGCGCACCACCATGACCGAGCAGGGCAGCTTCCACCGCTCGGTCGAGCTCCCGGGCCGCATCATCCCGGACCCGAACGCCAGCGGCGTCGTGCAGTCCTCGGTCGGCGGTCGGCTCTCGCCCCCGCCCTCCGGGCTGTTCCCCCGCCTCGGCACCAAGGTGCGCAAGGGCGACGTGCTCGCCACAGTGACCCCGCCGGTTCAGGCCATCGACGTCTCCGACATGCGCCAGCGCCAGGGCGAACTCGATCAGCAAATCGCCATCGTCGAGCGCCGGGTCGAGCGCTTCAAGCGCCTCGCCATCTCGGGCGCTGTCGCCCGGACCCAGCTCGACGACGCCCAGGCCGAGCTAGACGGCCTGCACGACCGCCGTGCCGCCCTCGACAAGATCAGGCAACAGCCCGAGACCCTCGTCTCGCCGGTGGACGGGGTCGTGGCGCAGGCCACCGCGGTCGCCGGCCAGATGGCGGCGCCCGGCGCCATGGTCTTCCAGATCGTCGATCCGAACCGACTCTGGGTCGAGGCGCTGAGCTTCGACGCCCTGACCGCGGCGCAGGACGCCACGGCGCGGCTCGCCGACGGACGCACCCTGAGGCTCGCCTACCAGGGCACGGGCCTCGCCGACCGCAACCAGGCCATCCCGGTCCAGTTCGCGGTGCAGGGCGACGCCACCGGCCTGCGGGTCGGGCAATTCATGACCGTGCTGGCCGGAACCGACACCGAGCAGTCCGGCTTGGCGCTGCCGCGCGCCGCCGTCGTGCGCGCCGGCAACGGGCAGGACGTCGTCTACGAGCACACCACCGCCGAGCGCTTCGAGGCCCGGCCGGTGCGGGTCGAGCCGCTCGACGGCGGCCGCGTGCTGGTCGCCGAGGGGATCGGACCCGGAAAGCGGGTGGTGACCCAGGGCGCCGAACTCCTCGACCAGGTTCGCTGAGGAGACCGCCCGATGTTCACCTTCCTCGTCAGCCAGTCGGTCCGCAACCGCCTGCTCGTCCTCGCCATGGCCACGGTGCTGGTGCTCTTCGGCGCCTTCACCGCGACCAAGCTGCCCGTCGACGTCTTCCCCGACCTCAACAAGCCCACCGTCACCATCATGACGGAGGCGGAGGGCTACGCCCCCCAGGAGGTCGAGCAGCTCGTCACCTATCCCATCGAGACCCGGATGAACGGGCTGCCCGGCGTGACCCGGGTGCGCTCGGTCTCGGGCGTCGGCCTGTCGGTCACCTACGTCGAGTTCGACTGGGGCACCGACATCTACCGCAACCGCCAGCAGGTCGCCGAGCGCCTCGCCATGGTGCAGGACCAGCTGCCGCGGGGCATCACCCCGGTGATGGGGCCCGTCTCGTCCATCATGGGGCAGATCCTGCTGGTGGCGGTCACCGGCGAGGCCGCGACCCCCATGCAAGTCCGCGAGGTCGCCGACTTCACCATTAGGCCGCGGCTCCTGACCATCCCGGGCGTGGCGCAGGTCATCCCCATCGGCGGCGAGGTGCGCCAGTTCAGGGTCAGCCCGAACCCGGCCGCCATGCGCTCGCTCGGGGTGACGAACGCCGGGCTTGAGGCGGCGCTCGCCCAGTTCGGCACCAATGCCGGCGGCGGCTTCACCGACCAGCATTCCCGCGAGTACCTCATCCGGAACATCGGCCGGACCATGAGCCTCGACGACCTGCGCAACCTCGTGGTCGCCACGGTCGCCGATACGCCGGTCCACCTGCGCCAAGTCGCCGAGGTGTCCTTCGGCGCGAAGGTCAAACGCGGAGACGCCGGCTACATGGCCAAGCCCGCGGTCATCGTCTCGGTCGAGAAGCAGCCCGACGTCGACACGGCGCGGCTGACCCGCAGCATCGAGACCGCCCTGAGGGAGATGTCGCCGACCCTGCCGGCCGGCATCCGGGCCGACCAGGTCCTGTTCCGGCAGGCCGACTTCATCGAGACCTCGATCCGCAACGTCGAGCGCGTCCTCGTCGAGGCCGTGCTGGTGGTGGCGGTGGTGCTGTTCGCGTTCCTGCTGAACGTGCGCACCACCGCGATCTCGCTGCTCGCCATCCCGGTGTCGATCCTGACCACCGCAGTGGTGTTCCACCTGTTCGGGCTGTCGATCAACACGATGACGCTGGGCGGGATCGCCATCGCTATCGGCGAACTCGTCGACGACGCCGTGGTCGACGTCGAGAACATCTACCGGCGCCTCGGCGAGAACCGGCGGGAGGGCAATCCCAAGGGCGTGTTCCAAGTGGTGGTCGAGGCCTCGAACGAGGTGCGCTCCGGCATCGTCTACGCGACGCTCATCATCATCCTGGTGTTCGTGCCGCTGTTCGCACTCTCGGGCATCGAGGGCCGGCTCTTCGCCCCCCTGGGGCAGGCCTACATCATTTCGATCCTGGCGAGCCTGCTGACATCCATCACCCTGACGCCTGTCCTGGCGTCCCTGCTGCTGCCGGGCCTGAGGAACCTGGAGGAGCACGACAGCCGCCTCCTCAAGCTGCTCAAGCGCGGCAACGCCGCCCTGCTCCGGGTCGCCTTTCGGCACCAGGGCCTGCTCGTCGGCAGCGTCGCGGTGGCGGTGGTGGCTGCGGGCGTCGCCGCCTGGAACCTGCCGCGGGCCTTCCTGCCGCCGTTCAACGAAGGTTCGTTCACGGTCAACATGACCTTCAACCCGGGCATCTCGCTCGCCGAGAGCAACCGGGTCGGGCTGATCGCCGAGAAGCTGATCCTCGACATCCCGGGCGTGAAGGCGGTCGGCCGCCGCACCGGACGGGCCGAACTCGATGAGCACGCGGAGGGTGTTCACTCCTCGGAGATCGAGGTGGCGCTCGACGAAGACCAGAAGCGCCCGAAGGAGGCGCTCGTCGCCGACATGCGCGGGCGCCTCGCGTCCCTGCCGGTGGCGGTCAACGTCGGCCAGCCCATCTCGCACCGGCTCGACCACATGCTGTCCGGCGTGCGGGCGGAGATCGCGCTCAAGGTGTTCGGCGAGGATCTCGACGCCCTGCGCCGGGTCGCCAACTCCCTGCGCGACCGGATGGCCGCGATTCCGGGTCTCGTCGACCTGCAGGTCGAGCGGCAGGTGCGCATCCCGCAACTTGAGGTGCGGGTCGTCTACACCCGGGCGGCCCTCTACGGGGTCCAGCCGGCCGCGGTGGTCGAGCAGATCAGCCGCCTCTCGAACGGCAGGGTGGTCTCCACCGTGGTCGACGGCGTGCGCCGCTTCGACGTGGTACTGCGCCTGTCGGAGAACCGCCGGACCACCGCCGGACTGGGCGATCTGCTGCTGGAGACGCCCTCTGGCTGGGTGCCGGCGCGCCAGGTCGCCGACATCCGCGAGACCGACGGGCCGAACCAGATCCTGCGCGAGAACGCCCGCCGCCGCATCGTCGTCCAGGCCAACACCGACGGCGAGAGCGACATGGCCACCATCGTGGCGGCCATCCGTGAGGCCGTGGCGAAGGAGCCGCTGCCGCCCGGCTTCTTCACCAGCCTGGAGGGCACCTTCCAGGCGCAGGAGGAGGCGAGCCGGACCATCGCGGCGCTCTCGGCGCTGTCCCTGGCCCTGGTCTTCGCCATCCTGTTCAGCCGCTACCGCTCGGCCGCGCTCGCGCTCATCATCATGGGCAACGTGCCGCTGGCGCTGATCGGCTCGGTGGCGGCCCTGTGGCTCGTCGGGCAGCCGCTGTCCGTGGCGTCGATGATCGGCTTCATCACGCTGACCGGCATCGCGGCGCGCAACGGCATCCTGAAGATCAGCCACTACCTGAACCTGTCGCTGCATGAGGGCATGCCGTTCGGCCCCGACCTCGTCGTGCGCGGCAGCCTGGAGCGGCTGACCCCGGTGCTGATGACGGCGCTCTCGGCTGGCGTCGCCCTGGTGCCGCTGCTCTACGACGCGGCGAGCCCGGGCAAGGAGATCCTGCACCCGGTCGCGGTGACGATCTTCGGCGGCCTCGTCAGCGCGACGCTGCTCGACACCTTCCTGACCCCCGTCCTGTTCCTGCGCTTCGGCGCCAAGCCGCTGGAGCGGCTGCGCGCCCTACACGCCGAGGCGCCGGCCCACCCATCCCCGGACGGCGCGCGCCCGCGCCCGGCCGAGGCCTACTGACCACACCCAAGAGGAGACGAGAGCGTGATCCTAACGAGACTTACCCTGGTCGCCGGTCTGCTCGCCGCGACCACCGCCTATGCCCACGAGACCTCCGGCCAGCACGGCGGCCGGGTGACGGACGCCGGCAAGTTCCACGTCGAGCTCGTCGCTAAGGGCGACACCGTCGACGTGTTCGTGTCCGACGAGGGCCAGAAGCCGGTCCCGGCCGCGGGCTTCAAAGGAACGGCTATCCTCGTCGTCGACGGCAAGCCGGCCCGCGTGTCGCTGGAGCCGGCCGACGGCAACCGCCTCACCGGCAAGGCCGCGATGGCTCTCGGTGCGAGCCCGAAGGGCGCCGTGCAGCTCACCGGCCCCGACGGCGCGACCGCCAGCGGCAAGTTCAACTGACCCCACACAGAGAGGAAAGCCCATGACCCACCTTCGCACCCTCGCCGTCGTCGCCCTCCTGTCGGCCGGCCTCGCCGGCCCCGCCGCCGCTCAGGGCATGCACTCGCATGGCGGCCGCGCGATGCCGGGCAACGCGTCCGCGACGCACGACAACGACATGATGAAGATGATCCAGGCGATGAAGCCGGACCCGAAGGACCCGGCCTCGACCAAGGACTTCAAGGCCGCCGACATGACCATGATGCACGACATGCACGTGCCCTACACCGGCAACGCCGACGTCGACTTCCGCACGCACATGATCCCGCACCACAAGGGCGCGGTGGCGATGGCCCAGGTGGCGCTCAAGCACGCCAAGGACCCGGCCACCAAGGCGATGGCTCAAAAGATCATCGACGATCAGGAGAAGGAGATCTCCGAGATGGAGGCCTGGCTGAAGCAGCACGGCAAGTAGTGGAAACGCCGGATCGGGGCGGCCCTTCGGTGGCTCCGGTCCGCCCCCCGTCACCCGAGATCAGGCAGGAGAGCACGATGCCCGAAGCCACCGTCCGCAAGGCCGCCCTCTATCGGATGGCCACCCCCGAACACACCTGCCCTTACGGGCTCAAGGCCAAGGACCTGCTCGAACGTAAGGGCTTCCAGGTCGATGACCACCTCCTGACCACGCGGGAGGAGACCGACCGCTTCAAGGCCGAGCATCAAGTCAGGACCACGCCGCAGACCTTCATCAACGGCGAGCGGGTCGGGGGCTTCGACGACCTCAGGCGCCACTTCGGCGAGGCCGCCAACGACCCGAACGCGACGACCTACACGCCCGTCGTCGCAGTGTTCTCGATGACCGCGCTGATGGCCCTGGCGGCGAGCCAGGCCGTCTACGGAACGCCGCTCACGATGCGCGCCGCCGAATGGTTCATCGCCTTCAGCATGTGCGTGCTCGCCCTCCTGAAGCTGCAAGACGTCGAGAGCTTCTCCTCGATGTTCCTTGGCTACGACCTGCTCGGGCAGCGGTGGGTGCGCTACGCCTACGCCTACCCGTTCCTGGAGGGCGTCGCCGGCGTCCTGATGGTGGCGGGCGCACTGAACTGGATCTCGATCCCGGTGGCCCTGTTCATCGGTACGGTCGGGGCGGTCTCGGTGTTCAAGGCGGTCTACGTCGACAAGCGGGACATCAAGTGCGCCTGCGTCGGCGGGTCGAGCAAGGTGCCGCTCGGCTTCGTCTCGCTGACCGAGAATCTTATGATGGTTGCCATGGCCGTTTGGATGCTGGCGGTGCACCACTGAGCGACCGACGGCACCGCGGCTTGACCCTCCCACGATGGGAAGCCCTATCGAAAGCGAGACCGACGGGTTCGTCGGGTAAGGAGGGGGTTCATGAACCGGATCGTACTGGCCTCGGCCGCCCTGCTGCTGCTGGCGGCGTCCCCCGCCATGGCGATGTCGTGTTGCGGCGGCGGCAAGGGCAAGGGTGCCATGATGTGCGGCAAGGCCGGGCCGAAGGGCGGCATGGCCATGAACCATGGCGCCATGAAGGGGAAGAAGGGCGGATGCTGCTGCGAGGGCATGTCCATGAACATGACCAAGCGCGGCTGAGGTCGGGCATCATGACGGCTTTTCTTGTGCATCAACTCGGCGCACAAGCGCGTTCGTAGGGTTCGAACTCAAGCGGACGGGCTCCACCCCGCCCGCAAGCGGGAGACGAACATGAGTGACGGGTACCCCTCGATGACGGCCCTGCTCGGCCTCCTCGCCCTCGCCGGCTACCAGAACCGGGACAAGCTTGCCGAACTGCTCGGGGGCGCTGGCCAATCGGCCCCTTCACCCACCGGTCCCGGTGCGGCGTCCAATGCCTCCGGTGGCGGGTTGGGAGGCCTTCTCGGCGGTCTGCTGGGCAACCGGCGGGACCAAGCCCTTGGCGGCTTCCTGCACAGCGGTTTGGGCGAAATGCTCGATCGCTTCCAGCAGGCCGGCCACGGGGCGGCCGCGCAGTCCTGGGTCGCTCAGGGGCCGAACCAGGAGCTTCCGCCGCAGCACCTTGAGCAGGCCATCGGGTCCGACGTTCTCTCGACCCTTACGCAGCGCACGGGATTGTCCCGCGAGGAGCTCCTGTCACGGCTGTCGCGCGAGCTTCCCCAGGCGGTCGACCGCTACACGCCGGACGGTCGGATGCCGGCCTAGCCGGCGCCGTCCCCCCGGGGCATCGACCCAGAGGACCGCGCCGACGTGTCGTCTTTTCGGCGCGGCGTCTCTCGACCTTCGGGACGGCGGTCAGAGCCATCCGCTCTTGCGGAAGCGCCAATACAGGATCGCGCAGGCAGAAAAGATGATGCCCAGGACCATGAAGTAGCCGTAGCGCCACTTCAGCTCCGGCATGTGCTCGAAGTACATGCCGTAGATGCCGGCAATCGCCGTCGGCACCGCGAGGATGGCCGCCCAGGCGGCGAGCCGGCGCGTGATCACGGTTTGCTGCGCCTGTCCCAGCTGCAGGCTCGCCTCGAAGGCGAAGGCCAGCACCTCGCGCATTGCGTCGATCTCGTCTTGCACCCCGCGCAGGTGGTCGGAAACGTCCCGGAACAGGGGCTGCATCTCATCGTCGACGGCGACGAGGTCACCGTGCTCCAGCTTGCGGCAGACCTCGACCAGCGGCACCACAGCCGAGCGCAGGCGCAGGAGGTCGCGGCGCAGTTGGTAAAGCCGCTCGACCTCGGCGGCCATCAGCTCGCGCTTGAGGATGCGGTCCTCGATGGCCTCGACCTCCGCCAGGACCGACTCCATCACCGGCGCGTAGTTGTCGACGATGAAGTCGAGCACCGTGTGCAGGATGAAGTCCTCGCCGTGCGCGAGAAGCTTGGGGCAGGCCTCGGCTTTCTCGCGGGCCGGCGCGTAGGAGACCGACGCGCCGTGGCGGACCGTCACCACGAACCCCCGCCCGACGAAGACCTGCGTCTCGCCGAGTGCGATCCGCCCCTGGACGAGCTGGGCGGTGCGGGCGACCACAAACAGGCAATCGCCATAGCGTTCGAGCTTCGGTCGCTGGTGCGCGTTCCGCGCGTCCTCGATGGCGAGCGGGTGCAGGCCGAACTGGTCCTTGATTTCCGACAGCAACTCCGCCGAGGGCTCGTAGAGGCCGATCCAGACGAGATGTCCGTCCTTGTCGGCCCAGTCGCCTGCCTGGCCGATCCCCACGTCCGCGACGCGCTTGCCGTCCGCGTAGGCGGCCGCCATCACGACCCCCGGCGTCTTCGGCTCGGGGGGCACGCTGTTTCTAGAAAGTATCGTCCCCCCCCCGGACCGCCACCTTCGATGTTTGACGGTCAACACCTATCAAATGTGGTGCCGGGCGCTCTGGGGTAGTCAGGCCTCGGGTTGTGTCTCGACGGGCACCGCGCGTGTTGCCGTGGGACAACATGGACATAACGCTTGCGCTATCCTCCCGTCGTCGTACCTGCCGCCCTGATAGCCCTGGCATGTCGTCTCGGGCTATTTGGCGACCGCGCCTGATCCGCCGCGCCTAAACCCGTTGGGGCAACCGCATCGACGCGGCGGGGTCGAGGCAATCGACGAGAAAGCTCCTCGCCCGGCTGACCCGACTCTTCACCGTGCCGACCTGGCAACCGAGCCGGGCGGCGGCCTCCTCGTAGGTGAAGCCTTCTGCCCCCACGAGCAGCAGCGCCTGGCGTTGCGGGAGCGGCAGCGTCCCGATCAAGTCCAACACGGCCCCGAGCGCCACGACGTGGTCCTGGTCCGGCGCCGCCGTAAATGTCGCAGCGTGCGCGCCCTCGGCATCCTCGACCTCGCGCTTGGCCTTGCGCATCTCGGTGTAGAACTGGTTGCGCAGGATCGTGAAGGTCCACGCGATGAAGTTGGTGCCGGGTACGAACCGGGTCCTGTTGGCCCAGGCCTTGATCAGCGTCTCCTGCACCAGATCGTCCGCGCGAGCCCCGTTCGCGCACAGCGACATGGCGAAGGTCCGCAACGACGGCAGGGCTCGGATGAGGTCGTCCCGGAAGGTTTCGGCGATCCGTTCACCGTTCGCCGCCAGGGCCGCCTCGAACCGTTCGACCAAGGCCGAGAGCTTGTCCGGCAAAGGCACCTGCTCCGTGAGGACGAAGTAGTCCCGCAAAGAAGTTGCGAGATGACCGGCGATGTCCGCCTTTCCGCATCCCTCGGCGTTCGCAGCGCCCGTCGGCTTGGCGGCGGGTAAGGTATCGTTCACTGTCGGCTCCTCCCCTTAACGGCAAAGCTTCCTTAGAATGTTATTAGTTTCGATGGCTGTCGAAAAGCGGCGACGTGATGAACGATGACGCCGCCCTCTCCATGTTGGTCGCGCTGGCGCAGGAGACCCGTTTGGCAGTGCTCCTTACGCTGCTTCGACACCTGCCCGACGGGGTGTCCGCAGGACGTCTCGCAGAGGCCGTCGGATGCGCGCCCTCGACGTTGTCCTTCCACGTCCAGCACTTGGCGGGTGCGGGTCTCGTCCGCTCGCACCGGCAGGCGCAGTCGGTCGTCTACTTCGCGGTGCCGGACACCGTCGGCGGCCTAACCACCTTCCTCACGCGCGAGTGCTGCCAAGGCCGCCCGGAAAGTTGCGGGCTCCCGCCGGTCGGACGGATGACGCAGGGCCAGGGATGTTCCTGACCGCCTGAGCCGAGTGCCAGGCCGCACTGATGTCGAAATCGCTGATGCGTCGCTACGAGGGCAAAACCCTGCGCTTCGGCTTTGCGTTCGCCTGCCCCGACCCCGACGCGAGGCGGCGGATCACTTTCTACCTCATGGAGCTGGCCCTCGACCTCGCCTGAGTTAGGGGAAGCGCTCGATGTCCGCGAGGATTTTACGAGGGAGGCGTTGTTGGAGGCAGGGGTACCGCGACGCTCGGCATGTACATGGCGGGCGGGGCGAGCAGTAGTCCCTAGGCGCGCTCATCCTCGGCCCTGCGTCGGTATCGTCCGATGCTTCGTACTGCGCGACATGCGCTGGGAATGGCGACAAGCTCTCGACAGAGCGTAGTCCCCAGCCGCACCTTCGGCGGGGAACGTCCTCTCGTTGCGTTGTCCCGAACACCCCGCGAAAGGACGACATCGGCACCGAACGCCCATCCGTCGTCAGTGGCCACCGTTCCGCGCCGGGCGGACGCCGGGCATCGCGTCGGGCTCGAAGGTGAACTCGATGCCGCCTGCCTCCAGCGCCGCCCGTATGGCCGCGAGATTGTCCGGGCGCGGGACGTTCGGGCGGGCGTCGGTTTCGAGCCGCTGGATCGTCGAGGCCGAGACGCCCGAGCGGCGCGCCAGCTCGCCGGCGGACCAGTTGAGCATGCTGCGGGCGCCGCGCACCTGGGCGGCGGTAATCTCGCGGTCGTGGTTGTTAGTCGCGGGCGCCACGGGGGGCGGCGCGGGCGGCGAGGCCGGGAGGTAGCGGTTGCGGCCGGGCACGGTCAGGCAGACCCCAACCCATTCGCGGATCTCGCCGTTGGGGTCGAGGATGGGGATGCCGCGGGCGTTGTACCAGCGGTAGACGCCGTCCGCGCACAGGACGCGGTAATCCGTGTTGTAGGACGCCTGGTGCGCGACGGCGGTGGCCCAGGCGGCCTCGACCCGGCCGCGGTCGTCGGGATGGATGGCGTCGATCCAGCCCCGCCCCTGCACGTCCTCGTGCGATTGCCCCGTCAGGGTGAGCCACTGGGGCATGTCGAGGGCCTGGCCGTCCGGACTGACCGTCCAGACCACCGCCGCCGTCGCCTCGATCAGGGCGGCGAGGCGGGCTTGGCCGGTAAGGTCCGAGCGCTGGTTCATGTGGCGCAGTGTGACGTCGCGCGCGATGCCGACGGCGCCGAAGGCCGCGGTCCCGTCGAAGCGCGGGTTGACCGCCCGCAACTCGATCCAGGCGCAGGACCCGTCGCCGCGGGGGGAGCGCACCTCGCACTCCGCCGAAAGACCGTTGCGGAGGGACGCCTCCATCTCGCGGAACGACGTCCGGTCCCCGGGATGGGCCGCGGAGACGAGATCCTCCCAAGCATGATCGCGCCCATCGGCGAGGCCGAAGAGCGCGTTGAATGCGGACGACCCCCGCACCCGGTGCCCGTCCGGACCCAGCACCCAGACGCCGACCCAACCGGCGTCCTCGACGAGCGACGCCACCTCGCAGGGTGGCCAGCCCGGGCGCTGGCGGTTCTCCCTGGACGCCCCGTTCCTGGCGGTCATCGTCCCGTCTCCCTTCACGGGAGCCATCGCGGCTTCTCCTCGAATACGGCGTGACGGATTTTTACTCACGAACGCGGCGGGACGCAAGGTTGAGATAGGGCCCTGGGTTGGTAAAATTTACTCACTTGCGGGCATCGTGGCGTCGATATAGTCATATCTCTGTCATGAGGGCAGCTATTCCGCCGCCAAGCGAGCATCGTGACGTAAGTTACGTCAAACCTTGAGCGCCGGACGGGCCGTGCCGTCCGTGAACTCGCAGCGAGGACGGACCCCATGGCCGAACGGAACGCCGCGGTTGAACACCGCCCTCCCCGTATCGACGTGTCGGCCTGCGACCGCGAGCCGATCCATGCCCTAGGCTCGGTCCAGCCCTTCGGCTTCCTGCTCGCCCTGTCGAGCGACTGGATCGTCTCCCACGCGTCCGGGAGCCTGGAGGACCATGTCGGGCGGTCCCCCGTCGAGGTGCTCGGCATGCCGGCCACCGAGATCCTGGGCGTCGAGGCGCTGCACGTCCTGCGCGGCAGGCTCCAGACCCTTCGCGGACCCGACCAGGTCGAGCGCGTCTTCGGTCTCGACCTCCTCGGCGGCGGGGCGCTGTTCGACGTCGCCCTGCACCGCGGCGGCGAGGGCTTCCTGGTCGAGGCGGAGCCGCACGTCGCCGAGGAACTCGATACGGGGGAGCTCGTGCGCACCTTGTTCGCCCGCCTCCAGCGGACCGAAGGCGTCGACGCCTTCCATCGCGAGGCGGTCCGGCAGATGCGCGTGCTGACCGGCTTCGACCGCGCCATGGTGTACCGCTTCGCGGAGGACGGCTCGGGGGAGGTCGTCGCGGAGTCGGCGCGGGCGGGCCTGGAGAGCTACCTCGGGCTGCGCTACCCGGCCTCGGACATCCCGCAGCAGGCCCGCCAGCTGTACGAGCGCAATCCCATCCGCCTCATCGCCGACGTGGATGCCGAGGTCTCGCCCGTGCACCCGACGCTCGACCCGCACGGGCGCCCCCTGGATCTCTCGCTCGCCGCCCTCCGGGCCGTCTCGCCCGTCCACATCGAGTACCTCAGGAACATGGGCGTGGCGGCGTCGATGTCGGTGTCGATCCTGCGCGACGGCAGGCTGTGGGGCCTGCTCGCCTGCCACCATGGCGAGCCGCGCCACCTGTCGATGGCGCGGCGCTCCGCGGCCGAGCTGTTCGGCCAGATGTACTCGTGGGCCCTGGAAGGACGGGAGCGGGAGGTCGAGCGTGCCGCCGATGCGCGCGCACGCGAGCTGCACAACCGGCTCATGGGAGCCATCGCCTCGCGCGACGCGTCCGTCGCCGACTTCGAGGACTATCTCGGCGAGCTGAGAGGGGTCGTGGCGTGCGACGGCATCGCCCTGTGCGTCGAGGGGCGCGTGGCCTGCGAGGGCGTCACGCCCGACGTGCGGGACCTGCCCGGACTGACGCGCTTCCTCAACCGTACGGCGATGAGCCGGGTCTACGCCACGCACGCCTTGGGCGGAGCCTACGAGCCGGCGATGGCCTTCGCCGACCGGGCCTCCGGCGTCCTCGCCATCCCGGTCTCCCGCGAGCCGCGG
Source organism: Methylorubrum salsuginis (assembly GCF_900114375.1). GTDB lineage: Bacteria > Pseudomonadota > Alphaproteobacteria > Rhizobiales > Beijerinckiaceae > Methylobacterium > Methylobacterium salsuginis. Next base: position 22,764 of record NZ_FOSV01000022.1, read on the forward strand.
GACTACCTGCTGTTCTTCCGGCGCGAGGTCGCGCGGACCGTGACCTGGGCGGGCAAGCCGGAGAAGGCGCTGACCCTGTCCGACGACGGGTGGCGCCTGTCGCCGCGCAAGAGCTTCGCCGCCTGGCAGGAACGGGTGCGCGGGACCGCCACGCCCTGGGGCGCGTCCGACCTGCGCGTCGCCGAGGCACTCCGGGTGACGCTGCTCGAAGTCGTCCTGCGCCTGACCGACAGCTCGGAGAAGGAGCGGAGGTCGGCGCAGGAGCGGCAGGAGGTGCTGATCGCGGAACTGAACCACCGCGTCCGCAACATCCTCAACCTCATCCGCGGCGTGGTCGGCCAGAGCAGGGGGCAGGCGACGACGGCGGAGGAGTTCGCCGCAGTGGTCGGGGGACGCATCCAGGCGCTCGCCCGGGCGCACGACCAGATCACCGCGATGAACTGGACGCCGGGCTCGCTCAGGGATCTGATCAGGCTCGAAGCCGAGGCCTACCTCTCCGACAAGGCCTGCCGTGTGCACGTCGCCGGGGAGGACGTCCTCCTCGAACCCCAGGCGATGTCGACGATGGCGCTCGTCATCCACGAGATGACGACGAACTCGGCCAAGTACGGCGCGCTGGCCGACAGCCGGGGGCGGGTCGACGTGTCCCTGGCGCGGACGGGTGACGGGGCCCTCGTCATGGACTGGGCCGAGGCCGGGGGCCCGCCGGTCCGGCCCCCGACGCGGCGCGGCTTCGGCAGCGTCATCGTCGAGCGTTCGGTCCCCTACGAGCTCAAGGGCGAGGCGGGAATCCGCTACGAGCCCGGCGGCGTCGAGGCGCGCTTCGTCGTGCCCGCGGCGTTCGTCCATGAGGCGCCGGCCGCGCTGGCCGTGCCGGAGGCGGCCAACGCCAACGAGGACATCGAGGCGGCGGGCCTCGTCCTGCGCGGAACCGTCCTGTTGGTCGAGGACAACATGATCATCGCCCTCGAAGGCGAGGAGATGCTGCTCGGTCTCGGCGCGCGGGCGGTGGAGACGGCGGCCTCGGTGCGGGACGCCCTGCGCATCGTCGAGACACGCGATCCCGACTTCGCGCTGCTCGACATGAACCTCGGAACGGAGACAAGCCTGCCCGTCGCGGAACGGCTCCGGGAACGCGGGACGCCGTTCGCGTTCGCCACCGGCTACGGCGAGCAGCTCCGCCTCCCGGACGGGCTGCGCCACGTCCCCGTGGTGCGGAAACCCTACGACGCCCAGGCGCTGCGGCGCGCCTTCGGCCACTGAAAGCCCGGCCCGGCAACCGACCGGGATGTCGAACCTCGCGATGGAGCGGACGGGGATGTGGACCCGCAAGGACATCCGGCAGGTGACTGGGGAGTGCGAGACGTTCGGCGGTCGGGGGCACGCCTCGCTGACGGCGAGGGGACCCGTCCTGATCCTCTGCCCCCGCTGTTCCCAGTTCAACGCACGCAAGTCGGCGCGCCCGGCCGCGTGCATGTGGTGCGGGTTCGAGGCGACCGCCGAGCCGGCCGCGAAGCCTGGCCCGACCTTCCCGGACCCGACCCGCGCCGGGGCCACGCCGCGGGAGCGGCATCCGGGTATCCGGGGCCTCGGGGCGACCGGAGGGTGATTAGGGGGATCGGCGGACGCGAGTTGCCGAGCGTCGGTGTGTGCGGGTGGGGGGAGCGGGGATGCATCGGAACGGGACGGGCGCGGGCGAGCCGGAGGGAACGCCCGCCCGCGGGCAATGGCCGGCCTTCGACCGAGCCGTGAAATGTCCCGCCCCCTGCGTCGCCGCGTTGTCGGTCCTGGTCCTGGGGCTGCTCGCCGCGCTCGGGGCGGCCCAGTGGGCGGAGGCATGGAACGCGCGCACCAAGGCCGAGCGCTTCGAGGCGGCGGCGAGCCGGGCGGCCTCGCTCATCGAGAGGCGCATGGCTCTTTACGAGTACGGTACCCGCGGAGCCCGTGGCGCCGTGATCGTCGCGGGCGAGGACGCCATCACACGCGAGCGCTTCGGCCGCTACTCCCGGACACGCGACGTCGACACGGAATTCCCGGGTGCACGAGGCTTCGGGCTGATCCGGCGCGTACCAGCCGCGAGCCAGGAGGCGTTTTCGGAGGCGGCGAGACGGGACGGAGCGCCGGACTTCCGCATCCGGCAGCTCCGGCCGCATGACGGCGAGCGCTACGTCATCCAGTACATCGAGCCCATGTCGCGCAACCGCGAGGCCGTCGGCCTCGACGTCGCCTCGGAGGAGGATCGGCGCGCCGGCGCGCTGCAGGCCATGGAGACCGGTCGCGCGACGCTGACGGCGCCCATCACCCTCGTCCAGGCCTCAGGGATGAAGGAACGCGGCTTCCTGCTGTTCCTGCCGGTCACGCGTCCCGGTGCACCCGCCGGCACCGCGGAGGAGCGCCGGTCGGCGACGTGGGGATGGACCTACGCGCCGCTCGTCATCGACGAGGTGCTCGCCGGCGTCGACCTCGATTCCCCCGCCCTCGACGTCGGCATCCGCGACATGGAGGCGACGGCCACGCGCTTCTACGGGGACCGCGAGGGGGCCGGGACCCCGACGGACGGGCTCACCGCCACCCGGCGGCTCTCGATCCACGGACGGACTTGGCTCGTCGACGTCGCGGCGCGTCCCGCCTTCGTCGCAGGGCTGAACCTCGTCCGCCCGGCGACCGTGGCCGCCATCGTCGGCACGGGCACGCTGCTGCTCGCGGGCCTCGTCTACCTGCGCCTGGCCGGTCGGCGCCGCGAGGTGCTGGCGGCGGTCGAGAAGGGACGGCTGGCGGCCATCGTCGAGAACGCGGACGACGCCATCGTCGGCAAGTCCCCCGACGGCGTCGTCACCGACTGGAACCCGGGTGCGGAGCGGCTGTTCGGCCGTCCCGCCGCCGAGGCCATCGGCAGGAAGGCGGAAGACCTCATCGTCCCGGGGCACCTCCGGGAACAGGAGCGCGACGTCCTCCTGCGCATCCGCCGGGGCGAGGCCGTGCCGACCTTCACCACCCTCAGGATGCGCAAGGACGGCACGGTCTTCCCGGTGCAGGTGACCGCCTCCCCGATCCGTGCGCCCGACGGCACGGTGGCCGGCGTGGCGGCGGTCATGCGCGACGTTTCCGAGCAGGCGGCCGCGGAGGAGCGCATCCGCGAGGCCAACGCCTCCCTCGAACGGCAGGTTGCGGAACGGACCGAGGCGCTCCGGGCCAGCTCGGCGCTGCAGAAGGCCATCCTCGCCAACGCCGGTTACGCCGTCATCGCCACCGACATGCAGGGCATCGTGACCCTGTTCAACCCCGCCGCCGAGCGTATGCTGGGCTACGGCGCCGACGAACTGGTCGGCCGGGCGACGCCTGCCGTCTTCCACGACCCGGCCGAGTTCGAACGGCGTGCCGTGAGCCTGTCACGGGAACTCGGACGGGTCGTGCGGCCCGGCTTCGAGGTGTTCGTCGCCAAGGCGCGCTCGGGCCGATCCGATCCAAGGGAATGGACCTACGTCACCAAGGGCGGCGAGCGGCTGCCGGTGCTGCTCAACGTCAGTCTCCTGCGCGCCGACGACGGGCAGGAACTCGGCTTCCTCGCCATCGCCCTGGACCTGAGCGAGCGCTACCGCCACGAGGCGGAGATGAAGGCCGCCCAGGCCGGAACCTGGAACTACGAGGTCGCGACGGGCCGGGTCATGTTCTCGTCCGAGTGCGCCCGCCAGCATGGGCTGCCGGAACGCGAGACCGAGCTCGACGTCGAGGCCGAGTGGAAGCCGCTCGCCCACCCCGACGACGTGCCCCGCGTGCTGGCCGACCTCGCGGGTGCGGTCGAGACCGGCGGCGCCTACACCACCGAGTTCCGGGTGCCGCTGGCGGCTGGGGGCATGCGCTGGATCACCGCCATCGGCCGGGTCGAGGCGGACGCCGAGGGGCGGACGGCCCGGGTGATCGGCCTGACCTTGGACACCACCGCCCGCAAGGTGGCCGAGATCGCGCTGTCCGAGGCCAAGGCGGTGGCCGAGGCGGCGCGGGCGGAGGCCGAGCGAGCGAGCCGGGCCAAGACCGACTTCCTGGCCTCGATGAGCCACGAGATCCGCACGCCGCTCAACGCGGTCATCGGCTTCACCGACCTGATGCTGGCCTCGGGCCGGCTCGACCCGGGCAACCGCCGCCAGGCCGAACTCGTTCGATCCTCGGGCAACGCGCTGCTGACCGTCGTCAACGACATCCTCGACTTCTCCAAGGTGGAGGCCGGGGCCATCGAGTTGGTCGAGGCGCCATTCCCGCTCCTCGCCATGGTCGACAACTGCGTCTCCATCGTCCGGGGCCCCGCCGACGCCAAGGGGCTGGAGTTCCGGCTGCGGATGGACCCTACCCTGCCGCACTGGCTCAAGGGCGACGAGAACCGCCTGCGGCAGGTTCTGTTCAACCTGCTCAACAACGCGGTGAAGTTCACGGCGGCGGGGTCGATCACGCTCGACGTCGCTCCGGACGAGGGCATCTCCGGCGGTGAGCGCCTTCGCTTCCGGGTCATCGACACCGGCATCGGCATCCCGAAGGACCGGCGGAACCGGCTGTTCCAGCGCTTCAGCCAAGTGGACGGCTCGATCCAGCGCGACTTCGGCGGCACCGGGCTCGGCTTGGCCATCTGCCGGCATCTCGTCGAACTCATGGGTGGTGAGATCGGGGTCTCCTCGGTCGACGGCGGCGGCTCGACCTTCTGGTTCACCGTGCGCATGCCGCGGACCTCCGCGCCGGCCGAGGTGGCGACACCGGTCCTCGCAGCGGCGCCCCGCCGGACGGGACGCCTGTTGCTGGTCGACGATTCCGCGATCAACCGGGAGCTCGCCCTGGCGGTGCTCGGTGCGGCCGGGCACGTGGTCGAGACGGTCGGGGACGGGCAGGCGGCCATCGACGCGGTCCGGGATCGGACCTTCGACCTGGTGCTGATGGACGTGCAGATGCCCGGCATGGACGGGATGGCCGCGACCCGCCGCATACGGGCGCTCCCCGGACCGGTGTCGCGGCTCCCCGTGATCGCCATGACGGCGAACGTGCTGCCGGAGCAGGTCGCGGCCTTCCGCGCGGCCGGGATGGACGACCACGTCGGCAAGCCGTTCGACCGGGGAGTGCTCTACGCGACCGTGGACCGGTGGCTTCCGCGGGAGGCGGCGTTCTCCGAGGTGCCCCCCCAGGCGTCGCCTACCGTCGGGTTCGACGAGGACGCCTACCGCGAGGTGCGTCGCTTCATGTCGCCGACCCGTCTCCACGAGGTGTTGGACATTCTCATTCAGGAACTCGACACGAGCTTCGTGGGGGACGCCGCCGTGGGGGAGGTTCGCTCCAGGCTCCGGCATCGCGCCCACTCGCTGGCCTCCGCGGCGGGCATGATCGGCTTCCGAGAGTTGGCGACCGCCTGTCACGCGCTGGAGGCGTTCGGGGAGGCGCGGGTGTCGTCCGAGGGTGTTCCTGCGTTCGACGCGGTCCTGGGCAAGGTGCGCCGTCTGGCCGACCTTTCGGCGAGGGCGACCGAGCGCATGCTCGACGAGATGGAGGCTCCGGCGGGCCTCGAGCTGGTTGGTGGTCGTGCCTGAACCCCGACCGTCAGGGAGCGCCCCCGGCCTGATCCCGGCAGCGCAGCGGTGCCGGCTTGCGTCCGTCCGGCAGGATGTCCTGGAGATGGTCGTGGACCATGTCGGCGGTGAAGGGCTTCCCGATGAAGCGGGCGCCATCCGGCATCTCACCCGGTTCCGGCCGCACGTGCCCGGACGCGACGACGATGGCGATGTGCGGCCATCGGCTGGCGGTCTCGCGGGCGACGGCGAAGCCGTCGCGCGTCCCCGGCATCTGCACGTCGGTGAAGAGCAGGACGATGACGGCATGCTCCCTAGCCAGGAGCGTCATGGCCTTGTCGCCGTCGCTCGCCTCGAAGGTCCGGAAGCCGGCATCCTGCAGGATGTCCATGGCATCCATGCGGATGAGGCCGTCGTCATCGACAACGAGGGCGTAGGGCTGCGAATTGGCGATGGGCTCACTCATCCACCCATAAGTCCTGGTCGGGGACAAGGCTCCATCCCCCGGGACCGAGCGAGCCGGGTCGCGGCGTGTGCGTGAAACCCGACCGATGAAAGGTGCCGCACTGGATCGGCGAGGGGAAGCGATGTCAAACGTTGGTGGAAGGGAGGCTGGGCTGGTGGCGGACTTGATGGATCGCAGGCGCCTCGAGGCGGAATTCGCCCGGACCGGCGCAAGCACGGATCGGTTCGTGTCAGCGGTGCGCGCGTCATGCATGCCGATGGTGATCACCGACCCAAGGCGACCCGACCACCCCATCGTCTTCGATAACGAGGCCTTCTGCCGGCTGACAGGATATGCCCGCGACGAGGCCATCGGCCGGAACTGCCGGTTTCTACAAGGGCCGGAGACCGAAATGGCGGACGTCGCCAGGGTGGCAGCCGTGGTCGCGCGGTGCGAGCCCATCGAGATCGATCTGCTGAACTACAAGAAGGACGGGGAAAGGTTCTGGAACCAGTTGCTGGTCTCGCCGGTGTTCGGCCGGGACGGCGAACCGACCTACTTTCTCGCCTCGCAGTTCGACGTGACCCTGGAGAGGGAGAAGCTCGCCCGCGTCCAGGCCGACCGCGACGCCTCGGAGCGGGAGGTCGAGCGCCGCACGGCGGATCTCGTACGGAGCGAGGAGCGCCTAGGTAGGGGACTCATTCAAGTCCATGCTGTGACACAGGAAACGAGGGCGACGGCGGCCAGGTAGTTGCAGGCCAAGCGGTCGTAGCGTGTTGCGACGCGCCGCCAGTTTTTTTGAGGTGGCCGAACAGGCGCTCGATCCGGTTGCGCCGCCGGTAGGCGATCCGGCTGTGCTTGTAGGGCACTGTCCGGGTGACCGTCACAACCGCGCCGCCGACTTTCCGGCCATCGCACAGTATGCGCAAGGTCACGGCCACTGGAGCGTTGACCCCGCCATCGAGCACCTCGTCGGAAGGGATCGGCCCATCGGGCAATTCCCCGAACTCGTCGACGACCGCCAACGCGAAGGCGTCCTGCAGCTCCTTCTTGAAGGCCGCGATGTCGTCGGGGTGCGTGTTTGCGAAGGTGATTGGTTCGTTCCGCATGCGGCGCCTCTAAACCGTCATGCCGGAGGGAATTGCGGCAGTGGGTTTGCCACTGGGTCGCAGCGTGGTCCCTGCTTTCAGGAGCCTCGAAAATGGGACACGACATGCTCATGTCATGGCCGCCGCTTCAGGTCCGCTTTTGCTTTCGAAGCGGACATCCGAACAGTCAGGGTGGAAGGTCCGAAAGGGGTCACAACCAGACTATCTCAAGGTTAAGCTATTAAATTTTTATTTTAGCGGGCCGCGATGGGACTGGGAGGCAGCGGTGCCGGTGGTTCACCCTCCGAGGCTTTAGCTCGAGCGGCGGTTCGCTGATGGGCGGCATTGGGTCGTAATCGGGGCGAGGCGTGTAGGACACGGCGGAGCCGTCCTCGCGGTTCCTTTTGCGTAGAGGCACGTTCAACACTTGGCACGCCCGAAGGGTCGACCGCCCGAGACGAAATCTCATGCCGACGCCGCCTTGAGGTGGCCAGACGCCACGTTCCGGCACGGCTTCGGTGGCGGGCGTCAGGGTTACGCCCTCCGGCGCCGGCCTGAAACGGCTTCGAGGATAGCGGCGCGGATGCTGCTCTCCAGAAAGGGCCGGCCGACGAAGGGGGTGCCCGCGGGCAGTTCCCCGGGCCTCGGCGTCACCTGGGCCGAGACCACGACGACGGCCATGTCTGGGCGCCGACGCGCCACCTCACGGACGAGCGCGAGGCCGTCCATCCCACCCGGCATGCGGATGTCGGTGACCATCAGGGACATGGCGTCGTCGAGGCGCGAGAGGGCTTGAGCGGCAGAGCCGGCCTCGACCACGGCATAGCCCTCCCCCTCCAGGAGATCCACGACCTCCAGGCGGAACAGCATCTCGTCCTCGACCACTAGGGCCGTCTTCTCGGGGGCGTCATCGGTCATGGCGAGCGGTAACGACGCGACGGGCCCATCGTTGCGCCTGCCGGTCATTGCATCGACTGAAAATTCGCCAGCGGAGCCTCGATGACACAGGTCGCCCCCTCGCCAGGATAATCCAGCGTCAGCCTCGCCCCGACCTGGGCGGTCAACCCGCGCTCGATCAGGCGCGACCCGAACCCTTTGCGCGAGGGAGGGACGACCGGCGGCCCGCCCGTCTCCGTCCAGGCGATACGCAGGTCGGGACCTTCGGCCAACTCGATCAGTGACGCCGTGAGCGAGACGCGGCCCTCGGGCACCGACAGGGCGCCGTACTTGACCGCGTTCGTCGTGAGCTCGTGAAGCGTCAGGGCCAGGGACAGGGCAGCTTTGCCGCCGATCTGGACGTTCGGCCCGGTGAACGAGACCCGCGCGCCAGCGGCCTCCTGCACTCCGACGCCCTCCCGCACGACCGCCGACAGCAGCGCGCTCTCGGCGGCGCCGCCCAGCAGCATGTCGTGCGCCTTGCCGAGCGCCACGAGGCGGCTGCCGAGCACGTCGCGCGCCGCCTCGACGTCCGTGGCGCCGCGCAGGGTCGAGGCGGCGATGGCCTGCACCATCGCCAGGAGGTTCTTCATCCGGTGGGAGAGTTCGTGATTGAGCAGGTCCTGGTGCGCCTGGGCCTTGCGCCGGTCGTCCACGTCCGCGACGGCGACGACGCCTCCGGTCATCCGGCCGTCGGCGTCCCGCATCGGCACGCCGACGATCTCGATCCAGACCCGGGTGCCGTCGCCGCGTTGGTAGTGGCATTCGAGCGAGGCCTGCTCCGCACCCTCGCGGACGATCCGGCTGAGCGGGTACTCGTGCGGCTCGACCCGCCGTCCGTCCTCGTGGAAGGCGACCCACTCCCCGTAGCTCTCCGCGTCCGGCGAGGGCAGGACCGGATGGCGGAAGATCTCCTCCAGCCGGCGGTTGCCGCCGACGATGCGGCCGGACGGGGCCTCGGCGAACAGGATGCCGACCGGCACCGTGTCGAGCACCGCCCGAAGCGAGGCCTCGCTCGCGCGCAGGCTCTCCCGATTGCGACGTTCCTCGGTCAGGTCACGGGTGACCGTGCCGTAGCCGAGCAGGTCGCCCGCCGCGCCGCGCAAGGGGAAGATGTTGTAATGCACCGGCACCGCGGCGCCGGTGACGAAGTGGCGGAAGTGCAGTTCTCCCTCCCAGAAACCGTCGCGCTCGACGGCGGGGAGCACCTCCTCGACGAGGCGCGGATGCTCCTCCGGAACGAAATAGTCGAGGATGCGCGTCGCCCTGGCGGCGGCGAGGTCCGGCAGCCCGACGAGGCGGCGGCCGGCCTCGTTGACGAAGTCGGCCCGGCCGTCGGGCGTGGCGAAGCCGATGAAATCCCCGGACTGCGCGACGATCGCCGCGAGCTTGCCCGCCTCGACCTCCGCCGCCTTGCGCACGCTGACGTCCACGGCCGTTCCGGAGAAGCGCAGGGGCACGCCCGCCTCGTCGTAGACGAGGCCGCCTCGGCACTCGATCCAGCGCAACGGCCGCCCCGGCACCGCGAGCCGGTACTCGACGAGGAACTCGGCGCCGTGGTCGAAGGTGTTCCGGATGGCGGCGCGCAGCGGCGCGACGTCGTCGGGCACGACGAACGTCTGATAGCGCTCCATCGTCACGCCGGCGGCGACCTCGTCCGCGTCGAGCCCGTACAGGCGCGCGAACTGCGCATCCCCGTGCAGCAGGTCGGTGTCCACCATCCAGTCCCAAAGGCCGACGCCGCCGGAGGCCGACAGCGCCATCTGCAGGCGTTCCTCGCTCTGCCGCAACCGTTCCTCGGCCAGCCGCTGCTCGGTACGATCGCGCAGCACCTTCACGAAGCCCGTGGCCGCGCCGGCCTCGTCGCGCAGCACCATCATCACGCCCAGCGCGAAGAAGCGCTCGCCGCCCTTGCGCAGGTGCCAGCGCTCGTCGTTGCCGGTGCCCACCATCATTGCGGCGTGCATCTCCTGCGCCGCGATGCCGGTCTCCCGGTCCTCCGGCGTGAAGAATACGTCGGCCGGACGCCCCCGCATCTCGTCGGCCGTCCAGCCCAGGATCCTCTCCGCGCCCGCGTTCCAGTCCGTGACGCACCCGTCGAGGTCCATGACCACGATGGCGTAATCGACGATGCTCTCGAACACGGCGCGGTAGCGTGCTTCTCCCGACCGCACCGCGGCTTGTGCCGCCGCCTCGCTAACCTGCGTCAGGCCGGAGGTGGCCGTGGCAGCGAACATCCGCAGCAGCGCCAGGTCGCGCTCGCCGAACGCGCCGGCATGGCGCGACTGCAGCTTCAGGACCCCCAGCACAGCCTCGCCTCGGGTGACGGGCACGTGGATGGCCGAGCCGAGGTCGAGCGACGCGGCGACGTCCGGCCGAACCAGCGCGTCCGCCCGGGCGTCGCTCACGAGCAGCGGGCTGTTGGTCGTGAAGCTGCGGCCGGAGGAGCTGTCGCCCAGCGGCACGCGCAGCCCCTTGTGCCCGGCGAGGCTTCCCCGGACTGCACGGTACTCCAGCGCTTGGCCGTCGATAAGTTCGAGCACCGCACCGTCGGCAGCCGGCACCGCGCCCATGGCGCCTTCGAGCAGCTTGCCGAGAACCACGTCCTGCTCGCCGCCGGCGCCCGCTACGTCCGCCTGGGTCGCGCCGAGGACGTCGCGCTCGCGCTCGGAGGCGCGGCGCTCGCGGATCATCGCGTCGCGCTCGACCAGCGAACGGCGCAGCAGCAGTTGGTCCATGACCTGCCGCGCCAGCGCCGCCAGGTCCTCCGCCTGAGACGGGGACAGGCCGCCGGGTCTCGGGGCGTGGTCGATCACGCACAGGCTGCCCAGGGCACGGCCCTCGGGCGTGCGCAGCGGAGCTCCCGCGTAGAAGCGCAGGTGCGGCTCGCCAGTCACCAGCGGGTTTTCGCGCGTGCGGGAGTCGAGGGTCAGGTCAGGGATCTGGAGAAGGCCTGGCTCGGCAAGGGCGAACTTGCAGACCGAGCGGTCGAGATCGGTCTCGCAGGGCGGGAAGCCGGCGCGGGCCTTGAACCATTGCCGGTCCCGGTCGACCAGGCTGACGAGCGCCACCGGGGCGTCGCAGAGCCGGCGGGCGAGGTGGACGATGTCGTCGAATCCGCGCTCGGGCGGCGTGTCGAGGATGGCGAAGGCGGAGAGCGCGGCGAGGCGATCGTCGTCCTCGACGGGGAGCGAGCTGGGGAGATCAATATTCACCGAACCAGCTCCCGAAGCGTGACCGCGGACGAGGGCGGCTTCAGCCGATCCGGCTCGCTGGCGTCGAGGGCGACCATACGACCACCCGGCGCGTAGATCGCGCCGAGCACCTCGGAGAAGTGGTGCCGCACGGCGGCATGGCACTCGCACGCCGCCGCCTCCGCCCGCCCACGGTTCGGGAGCGAGAGCCGCTTGTGGCCGATCTCGATCAAGCCCTCGCGCCGCAGCCGTCCGAGCACCCCGGTGAGGTAGGCGCGGCGCACGCCGAGCATGTCGGCCAGCACCTCGTGGGTCACCGGTAGGTCCGGCGTCCCCAACCTGTCCTGCAGAGTCAGGAGCCAGCGCAGGCAGCGCCGTTCGATGGTGTGGGCGGCGTTGCAGGCGACCGACTGCAACACCTGCGCCAGCAGACAGTCGGCGTAGCGCACGAACAGGTCGCGGAGGGTCTTAGAGACGTGCTTGGCCTCGGCCAGCCGGTCGGCGTCGATGCGAATGATCGGGCCGGCGACCTGCACCACCGCCTGCCCGAAAGCGGGTAGGTAGCCCTGGCTGACCACGCCGCCGATGGCCCCCTCGCGACCGACCGTGGCGGTCTCGACCGACTTGCCGTCCCGCAGCGGCACCACCAACGTGACGACGCAGCCCTGGGCCGGGAACGTGACGTGGCTGACGTCGTCGCCGGCCCGGAACAGCACCTCGCCGCGACCGACCTCGCGCCGCTCCGCGTAGGGCGTCAGCAGCGCCCGGTCGTCGCGGTCGAGGGCTTCGAGCAGCAGGTTGCCGTCGAGGGAGCGGATGGGGGAGCTGGGCACGGGGCACTTCGGACGACGGCAACTGAGTTGTGCAATAGCGAACTTCCCGGCGCAAAGATGTCCATTACCTGACAAGTCACCGGACAACGGGCTCCGGAGCGCCACTTTTTCGAGCCGGTCGGAGCGGATGCTCGGGAAGGTCAGCGGTTCGCGGAACGTCCTGTCCGCGCGTGCCCGCCGCCGGTCTGAACCGAGCATACCGCGCGATTCTTCATGCTCTCTCGGCCTCGAAGAGGCACACGAACTCCATCCTGGTTCCATCACGAATCGACTGCAACTCGACAGGCCCTCGACGGCATCGCCCTCGATCCAGAGATGGAGGACCGGCGCCGCCGGGCCGCGATCGCCCGGTCCTGACAGGCCATCGCCGGTGAAGCGGTTAAGGTTCGTGGAGGGCGGCAGAACGAAATGTGCCGGAGGCCATCAGAAGCCTGTGGCCGTCCGGATCACGCAATGGTGTACTTGAATCGCCGCTTCCGGCGAAGACGAGCCGGGTGGCGAGCGGTGAACCGTCGGCGCAGGTTCTGGAGATCGAGCCAGGGGTTCGATAGCACAGAAGCTCCAGATGCGGCGGCGCCCCGCCCGGCGGCGTGAGGCAAGTCACCTCGACCACGGGCGCGTGGAGCGCGTCCAGGCGAGCCTGCTCCGGGCCGTGGTTCACCCCCTGGCTCGCGACCGTGAAGCCGAGGCCGGCATAGAAGGCGACCGCGCGCTCCGTGTCGGCGACGGTGATCGCGGTGTGATCGATCCCGAGGAACAGGCCCGGCCGATCCCGCCAGAGCGGCGGCACGGCGCCGGGTGGAAAGGCGAGCAGTTCGAGCGGGTGCCCGTCGGGATCGCGGAACTTGAATGCGCTCACGCCGCCGGACGACGCCGGCAGCCGCTCCGGCCCGGCTCGCGAGATCGGCGTCCAGCCGGGCACCCCGCGCAGATGCGCGTAAGCCGCCTCCATGTCCGCGACGACGAGGGCGCAATGCTGGAAGTCGGTGCCGTTGGCGGGCGCGAACCCGGCTCCGCGGTCCGCAGCGGGCGCGAGTTCGATCGTCTGCGCTCCGAGCGCGAGGCGAGAGCCGTCGGGGGCGACGGTGGCTCCGAAGGCTGCCGCGTAGAAGGTGGCGGTCTTGCCCGGGTCCGGGCAGAGGAGACGGATCGCGGCGATGCGAATGGCCGTCCGAGGAGTCTTCATCGTCCGGCGCCCGGCAACGGCGCGCCGCGGCGGTTGAGGAAGATCGAGAACACGCGCTGCGAGCCGGCGATGAACAGGCGGTTCCGGTGCACTCCGCCCCAGGTCATGTTGGAGACGCGATAGGGTACCCGCACCTTGCCGAGGAGACGGCCCTCCGGCGAGAGGCAGTGGACGCCGTCGGCGGCGCTCGCCCAGACGTTGCCGTCCTCGTCGACCTTCATGCCGTCGCAGTAGCCGGGCTCGATCTTATGGAAGACGTCGCTGCCGGTGAGCGTCCCGTCCGCGCCGACATCGAACACGCGGATGAACTGGCGCGGGTCGGAATGGCTCTGGTCGCCGGTCTCGGAAACGTAGAGGCGCCGCTCGTCGGGCGAGAAGGCGAGGCCGTTCGGCCCGTCGAAATCGCCCGCCGCGATCCGGATCTCGCCGGTCGCGGGGTCGAAGCGGTAGAGGGCGGGGGGCTGCTCGCTCTCCTGGCGACCGCCCTCGTAGTCGTTCGAGATGCCGTAGAGCGGGTCGGTGAACCAGATCGTGCCGTCGGACTTCACGACGACATCGTTCGGCGCGTTCAGCCGTTTGCCCGCGTGGCTCTCGACGAGCCGCGTGACCCGCCCGTCATGCTCGGTGCGGGTGAGGCAGCGGCCGTGATGCGAGCAGGCGATCAGCCGGCCCTCGCGGTCGCGGGCCTGCCCGTTGCCGTAATCGGACGGCGCACGGTAGACCGACAGCCCCTCCGCCTCGCTCCAGCGCATGGTGCGGTTGCCAGGCAGGTCCTGGAACAGCAGGCAGTTCCAGTCGCCCATCCAGACGGGCCCCTCGACCCAGCGGAAGCCGGCGGCGATCTCCTCCAGCCCGGCATTGTCGAGCACGTATCGCTTGAACCGGGAATCGTGGATCTCGAACCCGTCCATCGGATCACTCGAACCGGCAGGGCGTGGTGCGCTCGCGCTTGGTGTCGAACTGCACCACCATCAGCACGGCGGGTTCGTCGCCGACCGTGCCGGACTTGTGGCCGGTCTTGCCGTCGAGGGTGCCGCAGCCGTGGTCCTCGCCGAACGAGATCTCGCCCGGCCCCATCTCGATCCGGGTGCCGTCCATCGATTCGACGTACCAGCGCCCGCTCAAGGGGATGATCCATTGCGGCGCCGGGTTCTCGTGCCACGTGCCCTCCCAGCCGACCGGCTGGACCGTGATCATCGTGGTCATGCCGTCGTGATGCTTCACCCCCTGCCATTGCGGCGAGGCCGGCGGCTTCATCGAGGCGAGATGGAACTCGGTCATCGCGCAGCGGACCTGACGGCTGATGCCGTCCGCGTCGGTGTAAAGGTGCCAGTAGGGCACGCTTGGCTTGTCGCCCGGCTCGCTCATCGGCCCGTCTCCGACGTGGTTTGCCCGTAGGGATGCGTCGATCCGAACGGATCGTGCAGGAAGGCCGCGACGCCCTGCTGGCTCGGTCCGCCCCAGGCCAGCGCGAGGAAGCCGCCCGCGACCGCGAAGTTCTTGAGGAAGTCCCAGAACGTCTCGCGGCCCTGGCTCGGCCCCCGCAGGCGGAAATCTGGTTTGCGCCAGAACGGTTTCCACAGCAGCGCCGTGACCGCGCAGTAACCCGCCAGCACGAAGGCGGCGAAGCGGTCGGCGATGCCGGTCAGCACGCCTGCCGACATGGTCACCTCGACGAACAACCCGGCCAGGATCAGCGCCTTCGCGAGCGGGCGCGAGGCGGTCGCCTGACCGGCTTGCCCGACCGCGGCGGAAAAGTTCAGGACCTTGTCGAGGGCGCTGAACGGCAGGAACAGCAGCACCAGACAGGTTCGGGCCGCGAAGGCGGCGAGCACCTCGAGGGTCATCCGGGTCTTTTGGTTCGTCTTTCCGCTGCCAACGTCGCCGGATCGATGCGGTTCGCGCATGGCTCGCAGAACGACCACTGCCACGGTTGCCCGGAACGAGGCCGCCCGCCGCCCGTTTCGCGTCGAAAGACGGAGCGAGGCGGATGAAGGACGACCATTACGACGTAATCGTCGTGGGCTCCGGGCCGGGCGGCGGCTCGGTGGCGTGGCGCCTCGCCCGCACCGGCAAGCGCGTCCTCGTGATCGAGCGCGGCGACTACCTGCCCCGCGAGCGCGAGAACTGGGACACCGACGCGGTCTTCCGCAAGGCGCGCTATCAGGCGGACGAGACGTGGACGTCTTCCAACGGCGACACGTTCAAGCCCGGCCTGCACTACTATGTCGGCGGCAACTCGAAGGTCTATGGCGGCGTGCTGTTTCGCCTGCGCGAGAGCGACTTCGAGGCCCAGCGCCACCCGGACGGCATCTCGCCGGAATGGCCGCTGAAATACGACGCTTTCGCGCCCTACTATCAGGCGGCCGAGGAGCTGTTCCAGGTCCACGGCGCCCGCGGCGAGGACCCGACCGAGCCGCCCGCGCCGCATCCCTACCCGAAGCCCGCGATCAGCCACGAGCCGCGCATCCAGAAGCTCGCGGACGACCTCGCCCGGACCGGCCACCATCCGTTCCACCTGCCGATGGGCGCGCTGATGGAGGAGGACGGCAAGGGCGGGACCCTGCCGCATTCGCCGCTGCTGCGCTGCGACCCGTTCGACGGCTATCCGAGCCTGACCAACGGCAAGGCGGATGCGCAGATCATCTGCATCGACCCGACGCTGGCCGCGCATCCGAACGTCACGCTCCTGCGCAACGCCTATGCCGAGCGCCTGTTGACCGATGCGGGCGGCGGCCGGATCACGGGCGTGGAGGTGACGGTCGAGGGGCGCCGCCACACGCTCACCGCCGACCTGTTCGTGGTAGCCTGCGGCGCGCTGTCCTCGGCGCTGCTGTTCCTGCGCTCGGGCAACGACGCGCATCCGGCCGGGCTCGCCAACCGCTCGGGCCAGGTCGGACGCAACTACATGCGCCACAACAACACCACCGTGCTGGCGATCTCGAAGGAGCCGAACCCGACGCAGTTCCAGAAGACGCTCGGCCTCAACGACTTCTATTATGGCCACGACCGCAGCCCGCTGAACGACTGGGAGTTCCCGCTCGGCCACATCCAGATGGTCGGCAAATCCGACGGGATGCAGATCGAGGCGGAGGGCCTGCCGGGCTTCCTGCAATGGCTGCCGACGCGCCCGTTCAATTATATCGCCCGGCACTCGATCGACTTCTGGCTGACCTCCGAGGATTTGCCGCGGCCGGAGAACCGCATCCATTACCGCGAGGGGAGGGTGCATCTCGACCTGACGGTCACGAACGCCGAGGCGCAGGCGCGCCTGCGCGAAAAGCTGCGCAGGCTGTGCGACAGCCTCGACATCCATCCGCATCTGTTCGACCGCACGCTCTATCTCGGCAAGGACACGCCGATCGGCGGCACGGCGCATCAGGCCGGCACCCTGCGCTTCGGCCCCGATCCGGCGCGTGCCGTGCTCGACCTCGATTGCCGGGCGCACGGCATCGACAACCTCTACGTGACGGATGCGAGCTTCTTCCCCTCGATCGGCGCGGTGAACCCGACGCTGACCATCATCGCCAACGCCCTGCGCGTGGCCGACGGGATCGCGGAGCGTTTGTGAGCCCGTCGAACCGTTTCCCGGCGTGGCCATGGAAACGAGCATTCCTCTCGTGACTCGACATGGACGCGATCGCGAGGCTCGAAGCGGCTCCCGCGCCCGCCCTTCCCGTCTGATCGGCCAGCCGGCTCCGGCCGCTCCGGCGTCTCACATCATGATCCGGTGTCGTCGCGCGGCTGCCCGTCGGCAGCTCCACCGTGTTCGATCACGGCATGCCCCGGGGCCGCCCTTCTGGTAGCGGATCAGACCCTCCGCCGCCCCGATTCTGCTGCTGACGCCGATCTTCGCTCGGCACGACCGATTAGCGAGCACGAAGAACCCCTACCGCCGGCAATGGGATTCAGTGGATCGGTTGAAGGCCTGAACTGGCTCCCGCCGACGAACATCGTGATCGTGCTCGCGGTGTCCCTGCGTCGCGATCCGCACTGTGCGTTGCCGAACCCATACGTGCGCGATCCCCTGAGACGGCTTCGCGTACAATCCAGCTTCATACGCTTCCGCGTATATTGTAGTTTTATACGAGCTCGCGTATATCGCCTCTTGGAGGCCCCTCATGTGCGAGCACATTGCCCGAACCGAGAAGCAGTTAGGGGCCATCCTGCGTCGCATGCGCAAGCAGGCGGGCCTGACGCAAGGCAGCCTCGGAAGTCGCATCCACCTGCGGCAAGGCACGATCTCCCGCCTCGAGGCAGGGGAGCCTGCTGTTCAAATCAGAACGCTCATGGAGGCTCTCGCCGCGCTCGAACTCGAACTCGTAGTGCGCCCTCGCAGCCGGGGAAGCGCCGCCGACATCGAGGACCTGTTCTGATGGCCCGGCGCAGGGCCAATCCTCCGCTCAACGTCTTCTTGAATGGGCGCCACGTCGGCAGGCTCCGACGAGAGAGCACGGGCGCCATCGACTTCCAATATACCCCTGAATGGCTCGACCTCGGCGGCACATTCCCGATCTCGCTCTCGCTGCCGCTCCGGGAGGACCGCTACATCGGCGCTCCCGTCATCAACGTGTTCGACAATCTCTTGCCGGATAGCGAGCCCATCAGGCGTCGCGTCGCGGAGCGGGTCGGCGCAGAGGGCATCGATCCGTACAGCATGCTCACGGCGCTGGGGCAGGACTGCGTCGGAGCCCTGCAATTCCTTCCGGACGGCCTCGATCCGGGTCCTGTCGGCGACACGGCCGGCAAACCCGTATCAAACGAAGAGGTTGCCGACCTCATCGCCAACCTCGCCGCAGCCCCGCTCGGCGTCGGTGACGATAAAGATTTCAGGATCTCCATCGCTGGCGCACAGGAGAAGACGGCACTCCTCCGCCGTGAGGGTCGATGGTTCAAGCCAACCGGCACCACGGCCACGACGCATATCCTGAAGCCGCAAATCGGCCAGTTGCCCAACGGCGTCGATCTCTCCAACAGCGTCGAGAACGAGTATCTCTGCCTCAAGCTGATGACAGCCCTCGGAGTCCCTGCCGCGAACGCAGAGATGGCCGAATATGGCGGACGACGCACGCTCGTCGTCGAACGCTTCGACCGCTTATGGACAAGAGACGGTCGCTTGTTGCGGCTACCGCAGGAAGATTGTTGTCAGGCGCTCTCGATCCCGCCGACACGCAAGTATCAGTCCGAGGGTGGACCGGGCATGCGTGAGGTGATCCAGTTACTCAAGGGCAGCGACAGCCCGGAAGACGACATCACGGCCTTCATGCGCACCAGCATCATCTTCTGGCTGCTCGGCGCCACGGACGGCCACGCGAAGAACTTCAGCGTCTTCATTACCCCGGGCGGTCGATTCCGTCTGACGCCCGCCTATGATGTGCTGTCGGCCCAGCCAAGCCTCGACGCTCGACAGATACACCGCAAAATGTTCAAGCTTGCCATGTCCGCCGGCAAGAACAAGCATTATGCCGTGAATGATATCCAGCCGCGGCACTTTCTGCAGACGGCGGAATTCGCTCATGTCGGACTCCCGCTCGTACAATCGATTTTCGACGAATTGGCGGAAACAGCGCTACCGAAGGCTGAGTCCGTCGCGGAAGGACTTCCCGCGGGCTTCCCTGGACAGCTCGTGGCCTCCATACTGACAGCCATTGAACACCGAGCGCGATTGCTGAACGACGTCAGGGCCGGCGGGTAGAAATGCAAGGCGGAAGCTGCTCTACTCTCATGAGCTAGTGACGAGCTTACTATGACCACTTACGATAAGTCGGCAGAATAGCGGTTCGGATTTACCGACTGCGTGACCAGCGATGTGGAGCGCCGACCTGTCGCGCGGCGCGGGCTGCATGGCTTGGATGAGGGGCAGGGGAGGGGGCAAGGTCAGACTTTGTTGCCGACCCGCGCGTTCGTGGCTACATGTTGTCTACAATTGTCTTGCCGCTGCGGCGCGCGAAACAGCTTGGAACCCTGCCCCAAAGGTGGTCGGCGCCTAAGCGCCGGCCTTCACGCCACGCCGGACCGGGATGCCCTTCGCCATCGCCTTATCGGCAAGGTTGTCGGAGATGCCGCCGCCGGGGAAGTGGACGATGCCGATCGGCATCTGCTCCAGGATCGTGTCGTTGCGACGGAACGGTGCGGCCCGGTTGTGTCGCTTCCAGTCCGGCTTGAATACGACCTGGGGCGTCTTGCGGTTCTCGGCCCACTTCGCCGCGATCAGCTCGGCGCCCTCGCCGCCTCCATGCAGCAGCACCATGTTGGGGTGCTTAGCCCGGACCTTGTCGAGAGTGTCCCAGATCACCGTGACATCCTGGTACTCCTTGCCGCCGGTGAAGGCGATGCGGGTGCCCTGCGGGAGATGGATCTCGGTCTCGGCCCGCCGTCGCGCGCTAATGTAATCGCGCGAGTCGATCATCGCTGCGGTCATGGTGGCGCGGTTGACCCGCGACCCGGAATGTGGACGCCACAGCAACCGGGTGGTGCGGGTGAACATTTGGGCCGCGGTGTCCCGGGCGTACTCGAAGGCGTTGCGGCGCTCCGACAGCGTCAGCCCGAGGGCGGTGAGGCGCTCCAGCTCGACCGAGAGCACCTCGCTGCCGTCTTGCTCGCGCTGGCTGGCCCGCTGCGCCTGCTCGTTCTCGTCGAGCTTGCGCTCGATCTGCTCGACGCGGCGGTGGAAGACGTTGACGAAGCCCCACAGCACGTCCTCGATGTCGTCCTCCAGACGGGTGTCAGCGAAGGCCTGCTCAAGGGCGCTCATCGCCACCTGCAGACCTTGGTCCATCGCGCGCTTGGCCGGGAGCGGCCGGGGATCGTCGTGCTCCTCGAACGGGCGGTAACCGGTGACCGCCAGTTCCTCGAGTAGGGTCGGGTCGGCCGTTGGCAGATCGACATCGTGGATCGCGTGATCGAGCATCGCGGGCTCCTTCAGGTCCGGGTGACCGCGTCCATCGCGGCCTTCATGGCGACCCAAGGCCGGACCCGGGGCCTGGAGCACCCGCGCACCCATCCGCATCGCACCTTTCGCGATGCGGCGGCGCGGGCCGAAGCACAGCGGAGGACGGCTCTAAGGCCGTCGATTTTGTCTCGCGATGCAAAGCCGCCGTCAGGCGGCGGCGGAAAATCGTCGGCCGGGACCGTTGCATCCAAGGCCCCCGGCCCGGCATCCGTCGTCCTCTCGAGAAGGCCGTGGACACGGGCCCCCTCCGGCCCTGAGCCTGCGGCTCTTATCCCCGATCCGGGTTCGATCAGGCCGCCACCGCCTCGTCGAACCGGAGGTGGGCCACTGCGTCGTTCCGGTCGAGCTGCGGCGCCAGATGCAGAGCGAGATCGCGTGGTCCAAGATGGCAGAGATCGCGGTTGAAGTCGTCCTCGCGGGGAATCAGCTCGCTGACGAGGATGCCTGCGGCCTCGGCGCGCTGGCGCAGGATCGTCGCCCCCCGCTCGCCGGCCTCGTCGGCGTCGCGGGCGATGTAGAGGTGGCGCAGGTCGGAAGGAAGGATCAGGACGCCGAGGTTTCCGGCCGACAGCGCGGCCACATGCTGCACCGTGGGCATCAGACGGTGGACGGATGCCACCGACTCGACGCCCTCCCCGGCCACCAGGAGATCCGGAACCGTACCGGGAAAGCGCACGCCGTGGCCGAGCAGGTTGCCGAGCGCCCGCCGCGGCTTCGGGAGGTCGGCCTTGCCGCGCCCGTCTGCGGCGAGCCAGGTCCGGCCAATGCCCATGACGGCGCCGGACAGGTCGGTGACGGCGGCGAGCAGGGCCGGATGCCAGGTGTCCGGTCCCGGATGCTTGCGAGAGGGCCGGTATAAGCAGCGTGGATGGAACCGCAGGGCGGGCAGACCGAGCGCGTGGTCGATCCCACGCGAGCGCAGATAGGCCGCCGCCGGACTGCCCGTGAGCGACCGGCCGAAACGCCACATCCGCCGCGCCGCCTCGGTCGTATCCCGCACCTCCGGGATCGGACGAGCCTGCTCCGTCTCCGGAGGCGGGGGCAAGCTGAGGAACGCCCGTACTTCGGCCATGGCGTCCTTCCAGTCGCTGCTGCGCTGGAGCCGGATCACGTCGAGCAAGTCGCCGTGTTCCCCAGTGGCTCCGTCCACCCATTTGCCCCGGGCGCCCTTGCCCCGGCTCGGGCCAGTGAGACGCACGTACATCGACGCGCCCTCGGTGTTGTGGACGTCGCCGACGCACCACCAACGGCCGGATCGGTAGCCGTTGGACAGGTAACGCCGGCAGAACGCCTCGACGTTGTCGGCGAGCTGGCGAGAGAGGTCCGCGGCGGTGGGATGGGTCGGCATGGCCGGCCTCCGTCGGGTTCGAGCCTTAAGCGTGAGCGGAAGCGGCGACGCAACGTAACAGCGCATGGCGCTCGAACACCCCGGCCAGGATGGCCGCCCCGCGCTCGCCGGCCGGGATGAACAGGCGGGTGCGGTAGGCAATGACCTCGGCAAACAGCCCGAACGCCTTGAGCCCGGCCCGCGCGCCCTCGCTCACCCCGATCACTTCCACCCGATCCTCGCCCATCACCCTGGCTCGTTTGACCTGAAGCCCCCCGGCCAGATGCAGACTGGTGTGCCCGCCGAGCACCGCGGCGAAAGCCTCGGCCGGGGCCATGGCGACGTCAGCGCCGAGGTTGAGCCGCTCGCGGGTGACGTGAAGATCCTCGGGCTCGACCACCCGGCCGACGATGCGCTCGCCCGCATCCGTCACGAGGCGGAACACCCGCATGTCGATGCCGGGCAGCCGGTCCCAGATCGGCAGAAGCAGGCCGGTGACCACGTAGAGGGTGCGCTCCTCGAACTCCGGCAGGCTCGCCAGTTCATGACGCCAGGCCGTTCCGAAGGCCTCCGGCGTCACCACCTCGAACCGCGAGCGATCGAAGGCGTCGCGGTCGAGGATCTGGCGTTGGAGCGGGCGCACCAGCCGCACTCGCGCCGCCACGGAACCGTCGTCGCGTGTCTCGCTCGCGGCCTGCCCCATCAGCGCCGGCCGCCCGGACTTCGCGTTGACCATGGGCCGATAGCCGTCGGCGACCAGGGCGAGGGCGCCGTCGAGGTCGAGCGGATGGAGCCGACGCCGCTCACTGAGCGTCAGGAGGTGAGTGCGCGCGCCGCTCTCGGGGTGGGTGTAGGCCGCCTCGCGATCCGTGACCGTGAACGACTCGGCGGTGAGCACCTCGACGCCGACATCGTAAATCCCGGCGCTGATCGCCCCCTCGATCACCTGGGCCAGCCGCTCCTCGAACGCCGCGAACAGGCGGTTCTGCATGGCAATGCGCAGGGCCAGCACCCGGTTGAGGAAGCGACCGATCGGCGGCAACTCGTCGAGCAGGCATCCGGCATCGTTGAGCAGGGAAAGCCCGGTCATCGCCTCGAAGGTCTCGCGCGGGCAGCCCTCAATCTCGCCCCGCACGATGGCCCAGTACAGCTGGCGCAGAGCCGTGGCGGCGTAGGCCCCCTCCAGATTGTCCTCGGGCCGGAACAGGCCCTGACCACCGGTCTGGCGTTGGCCGCGGGTGATCGCCCCGAGGGTGTCGAGGCGGCGGGCGATGGTGGAAAGGAAGCGCTTCTCGCCCTTCACATCGGTGGTGACCGGCCGGAACAGCGGCGGTTGCGCTTCGTTCGTGCGGTTGGTGCGGCCGAGCCCCTGCACCGCGGCGTCCGCCTTCCAGCCGGCCTCCAGGAGGTAGTGGACGCGTAAACGCTGGTTTTTCGCCCCGCGGTCGGCGTGGTAGCTGCGGCCGGTGCCACCGGCGTCGGAGAACACGAGGATCCGCTTCTCGTCTCCCTGGAACGCCTGCGTCTCGCTGAGATTGGCACCGGCCGGGCGGCTCTGGAGCACGAGGCGATCGACGCCGTCCTTGCCGGTCTGCCGCACGATCCGGCGGGAGCGGCCGGTCACCTCGGCCACGGCCCCCACGCCGAAGTGGTGGAGGATCTGGTCGAGGGCCGATTGCACGGGCTTGAGCCCGCACAGGTGCTCGATCAGCCCGTCGCGGGCCTCGACCGCCTCGCGGCACTGGACCGGCCGCCCCTCGTCGTCGGTCACCGGCCGGGATTGCAGGTTGCCGTCGGCGTCGGTGTAGGGCTCGTAGAGCTGGGTCGGGAAAGCGTGGGCGAGGTAGTCGATGACGTACTCGCGCGGCGTGACGTCAACCTGAAGGTCGCCCCATTCCGACGAGGGGATTCCCGCCAAACGCCGCTCCATCAGCGCTTCGCCGGTGGAGACGATCTGCACGACGGCGGCGTGGCCGGCCTCAATCTGCGCGGTGATGTCGGCGATCAGGCTCGGGCACTTCATCGCCGTGAGCAGGTGGTTGAAGAAGCGCTGCTTGCTCGACTCGAAAGCCGAGCGGGCCGCCGACTTCGCCGCCCGGTTCAGCGTCCCCGACGACCCGGTCACGCCCGAGGCCTTGAGCGCCGCGTCGAGGTGGGTGTGGATCACCTGAAAGGCGTCGGCATAGGCGTCGTAGATGGCCGTTTGTTCCGGGGTGAGTGTGTGGTCGAGCATCTCGACCTCGACGCCGGCATAGGACAGCGAACGGGCGGTGTAGAGGCCGAGCGCCTTCAGATCGCGGGCCAGCACCTCCATGGCGGCAAGGCCGCCCTGCTGCATGGCGGAGACGAAGTCGGTGCGGGTCGGGAACGGGAAGGATCCGCCGCCCCACAGGCCGAGGCGGTGGGCGTAGGCCAGCTTCTCGACCGTCACCGCTCCGGTGGCCGAGACGTAGAGCACGCGGGCCTCGGGCAGCCGGTACTGGAGGCTGAGCCCGGCCTTCCCCTGCTGCGAGGCCTCGACCACGCCACGGTCCCCCGACCCGGCGGCGGCGTTGGCGAGCGCGTGGGCCTCGTCGAGGGCGATCACGCCGTCGAAGTCCGGCCCGAGCCAGTCGCAGATCTGATCGAGGCGCGAGCCCGCCACGCTGCGGCTGCCGCCGCGGAGCGTCGCGAAGGTCGTGAACAGGATGCCCTCTGCGAGCGTCACCGGCTTGCCCGGGGCGAAGCGTGACAGCGGGACGATCTGTAGCGGCTCCTGACCGAGATGGCGCCAGTCGCGCCGGGCATCCTCCAGCAGCGCGTCGGACTTCGACACCCACAGCGACCGGCGCCGGCCCTGCATCCAGTTGTCGAGGACGATCCCGGCGACCTGGCGGCCCTTGCCGGCCCCGGTGCCGTCGCCGAGGAAGAAGCCCTGGCGGAAGCGCATCGCGCCCTCTTGGTCCGCAGTAGCGGCCGAGAGGATCGTGCCGGTCTCGTCGACGGTCCAGTGGCCCGGCAGGTGACGGGCGTGCGCAGCACCGGCATAGATCACGGTCTCGAGCTGGCACTCCGAAAGCAGGCCCTGAGCCACGATCGGCACTGGGAGGCGCGGGGCGTGGCTCGGCCGAGGCAGGCGCACCGAGGCCATGGCGGTCGATTGCACCAGCGGGGTCGGATGGGGCTGTGCGCCCTCGATCCGCAGGGTCTCCAGAGCGTAGGCCTCGTACAGGGCGGCCTCGGCCACCTGCGTCGCCGGCAGCTCCTCGATCACCGTGTAGGCGATCGGCGCGACGGTCTCGTGCGCGGCGGCGGGAGCCGGCCGCGGCGCCGTCGGGCGTGCGACGGCGGGCCGGCGGGTCGAGCCGGGAATGGCGCTGCGCTGGGCCGGCGCGGGCGCAGGGATCGCGAGGCGGCGGGGTGGTAGCTCGGTTAGTATAGCGTGGAGCAGGGCGTTGGGATCGGCGCACAGGCCGAGCGGGGCCGCCTGGACCACAACTTCGTCCTTGGGCATCCGGTCGAACACCGACAGGCGCACGTCGACTGTAGTCCCGTGCTTGGCATAGGCTCGACCCGACAACCCGGCGGAGAACACCAGCCGTCCGCCGCGCTCGGCCAGCGCTGCGAACGCCCCCGCGCTGGACGGGCGATCCGGCCGGAATCCCTCACCCGTGATGGCGACCAAGCGACCGCCGGAAGCGAGCCGGGCCAGAGCCGAGCGCAGATGGTCGGCGGTGGCGTCGCGATACCGACCCTCAACCTGCCCCGCGACCGAGAACGGCGGATTCATCAGCACCACGTCCGGGATCACGCCCGCGTCGAGCCGGTCGTGGATCTGCGCGGCATCGTGCCGGGTGATGGCGTCGGCCGGGAAGAGTTGGGCGAGCAGGCCGACGCGGCTCGCCGCCAGTTCGTTGAGATGCAGGCGCGCCCCGGCAAGCTCGGCGTGAACCGCGAGCAGGCCGGTGCCGGCCGAGGGCTCCAGCACCCGCTCGCCCGGGCGCAGCCCGGCCGCGAGGGCGACGACGAAGCCGAGGGCGAGCGGCGTCGAGAATTGCTGGAACGCCTCGCTCTCCTCGGAGCGGCGCGTCTGGGTCGGGAGCATCGCGGTGATACGGGTGAGCAGGGCGAGCCGCGCGGCCGGGGTCGCGCCCTTGGCCCGGATCGCCGGCCAGAACCGGCGTAGGAACAGCACCTGGGCGATTTCGCCGGCCTCGTAGGCGTCCTTCCAAAGCCAGAGCCCGTCGGCGTCGCTGCCGCCGCAGGCGATCTCCATGGCTGCGCGCAGGGCCTCGGTGTCGATCGCTCTACCCTGCGCGAGCCGGTCGGCAAGGCGCGAGCCGGCGCGGAACAGGGCTTCGGGCGCGGTCGAGGGCGCGAGGGACGTGCTGTAGAGGTGCTGAGTGCGGATCGAGACGTTCACGGACGGCCTCCTGGCGGGGGATCGGCCGACCCGCAGGACTTTCTCTGTCCAACCGTCGGCTCACTCCCGTCCGACCTCCTCTCGCTCTCGTGAGCCAACCCGATCCACCAGTCCCTACGAGATATTCACAACCACAACCGCCATTCTTCCGCGTTATTACTTGATTGATTTATTGACGAACATTACAGACAAGCTTCACATGGCTGGCGAGTTACGGGAGCGGAACGTTCGGTTGCAACGACCGCAGCATACCCAGGCCGACGCGAATGACCGCTCGATCGTGGCCGTGACCGTTCGGATCGCCACATCGTACCTGGACAACAACCCGATCCCCTCGAAGGAAATCGGTCCGCCGATCCGGCAGATCGGTCAGACCCTGGTGTCTCTGCGAGACCGACCACAGGAAACGGCTCCCCAGAAGCGTTCGAAGACCATGGCGGTCGGACAGCGTCCGACGCGCGAGGGGATCAGATCCTCGATCCGTGACAGGGCGTTGGTCTCTTTCGAGGACAAGACGGCCTATCAGATGCCCAAGCGGCACCTGACCAACCTGGATCTCACACCGGAGGCGTACCGCGCCAAGTGGGGTTTGCCGGGCAATTATCCGATGGTGACTCCGTTCTTCACGCGCAAGCGCGCTCAGCTCGCGGAGCAGATGCGCTTAGGCCATGACGACCGGGACTTTGGGAAGCTCCTGCCGGAGGCTTCGAAGGCCCCGACAAAAAACCCCGAGCCGCGAAGCTCGGGGGGGCGCCGCCGATGGCAGCGCCGGGAGCGGCGGTGGGGAGAGTTACTCGGTCGCGACAGCGTAGACGTTCGCCTCGAACCCGTCCGGGTCCGTGGCCTGCGTGACATCGGCAAGGAATGCCGGGAGATCCTCGGCCAGTTCTTCCTCCGGTTCGGCCGCGCCACCGGTTCCAGCCGGCTCGTCGGTCGCGATGGCCGCGTCGTCAGGGATGGCCGCGGCCTCGGTGTCGAGACCGGGGGTGCGCAGCAGTTCTGGCAGCCAGCCGCTGCCGGCCATCAGCCGCTCGGCCTCGCGCGCCATGTCCCCCTTCTTGAGGCCCTCGAGCAGGCGGGCGGTGTCCTCGCCCTTGGCCTCGCGGATCGCGGCGAGGATCCGGGTCTTGGTCACGCGACCGAAGTAGTTGGCCGCCGTCGGCGACCAGTCCCGGGTCATGTCGAGCCCGACGAGCCGGGCCAGCCGGTCGGCGTGCGGCAACGCGTCGGGACGCCGGTCGTAGGGGCTATGCATCGCGTTGACGCTCAAGCCCGCGCAGAGCGCGAATAGCTCGGTGCGCTCTTCGGGAGCCAGATCGACCAACAAGTCCCAGATCGCGTGGTGGTCCTCCGGCAGGCGCTTGGCCCAGGCCTCACGCCGCGCGTCGAGGGCGCTCGCCGGTCGAAAGGCGCCGAGGCCCTGGACAGAGTGGTCGACCCGGCTCGACATGGTCGACACCTCCAGGCAGGTCCCGGTGCCGTAGCCGAGGACGATCACCCGGATCACCATCGCGTGCAGAACCGCGATGAACGCGGCTTCAGGATCGTCGGCCAGAGCCTCGCGCAGGGCGATGGTGCGGTAGCTGGTCAGCTCGGTCCGGTGCTGCTCCGACAGCGGCCGGTCGGACTCCTCCGGTTCGGCTGTGGGGTTGGAAGCCGCCGAGCCGCCGCCGATCGTGATGGTCGTACGCATCACTCTGGTTTCTGGTCGGAAGGTGTGACCCTCCGCCCCCGCCTCCGTGAAGCCCGCACCGATGGCATTTTCCTGCGAACCCGCGCTCCCAGCCTCCGTTGCGACCGCCGTCGCGGTCTCCTCCTCCGGGCCTGCGACGGGCTCGTCCTCCGGTCGGACATAGCCGCGACGGACCGACGGCCGGCCGTCGTAGTCGAGCGTGACGAAGGCACCGCCGATCGCGATGTCGACCGGGTCGTAGATATTGGAGCGCAGCTCGTACTCGGCGATCTCAGCTTCCAGCGCGGCCAGCCGCTCGACTACCTCCTCCGGGATGTTGTCGCCGTAGCCATACGCGTCGTTGAGCGCGTCATAGCTGGCGACCGCTGCCTCGAAGGCCTCCTCCTCGGCCGCGCTCAACTCGGAGCGGGTCCGCAGGGTGCGCAGGCCGTAGGTTCGCCCCGTCATCAGTGATAGCGACACCTCGATCCACTTCCAGCCCTCCTTCGCCACCTCCTGCCCAACGGCGGCCAGCTTCTCCTCGGCCAGCCGGTCGAGCAGGGCGGCATCTTGGAACCAGCCGTCGCCGCGCTCGGCGAACAGGTCGCGCAGGACGATGCCGCCGGCAGCCACGTAGGCCTCCTCGCCGACGAAGCGCGCGCGGGCATCCCCCACGCTCACCGTGCGATCAGTCAACGCCTGCCGGATCGACCAGATACTTACCCCGCCCCGCTTGCACAGGGCCTCCCACACCTTGACCTGGCGCTCGGTATCCTCGGTGACGGAGAACGCCATCAGGCATTCCAGCGTCAGCTCCCCGGCCGCATAGGCGTCGAGCAGCACCGGGCTGATCCCGGCCAACCGCAGGCGCTGACGCACGATCTTCTCCGACACGAAGAAGCGAGCGGCGATGTCGGCGTGGGACATGCCGCCGTCGGCGAGCGCCTTGAACGCCCGGAACTGGTCGAGCGGATGCAGGGCCTCGCGCATGGCGTTCTCGGCGATCGAGTCCTCGGTCGCGCTGATCGCGCTATCGGCCGGGCGAACGATGCAGGGCACCTTGGTGCCCTTGGTCATGCGCCGGGTCTTCACGAGATGCTCGAGGGCGCGGTAGCGCCGGCCCCCGGCGGGCACCTCGTAGCGGCCGTTTTCCTGGCCTTCCGCGTCGAGGATCGGGCGCACGCTCAAGGACTGCAGCAGGCCACGCCGGGCGATGTCCTCGGCCAAGTCCTCGATGCTCATCCCCTGAGCGATCCGGCGCACGTTCGCCTGGCTCAGGGCCAGCTTGTCGAACGGGATCGCGACCGCCTCGGTCAGGGTGATCTTGGCAACGGTCTTCGTGGTGGCCTTCGTGCACGTCATGGTCGCATCGTCCCTGTGTGCGGGCGGCCGGGCACCTCTCTCCCGACCTCGAAACCCTCACGCAAGCGAAGCCCCCCTCCGACTCTGGAAGGGGCCGCGGGGCCGGACCGGACCGGATCAGGCGCTGTCCGCCGCCAAGCTCAGAGGTGGAACGGTGGTGGCGTCGGCCTGTCCGAGACGATCAATCAGGTCGGCCAGGGTCGGACCGCCATGGTGACAGCGCCTCAAGGCCGCCAGCGTCATCATCGGTGCGCCGCCGTCATCGGCAGCTTGCTCGAGCGCCGCCGCCAGACCGGGGCGCCAGTATTCCAGACCGGCCCCGAACTGCCCGACCTGGGCAGCCGCAACCGATGCCAGATGAGACCGTACGCCCGACAGAAGGCGTCGAGGCCGGGGGTGATTACGAAATTCTGGAAGGCCGCGAAGGTGACGCTGCTGCCCCAGGCCAGGGCATCGCGGGCCCCGATCTCGGGGTCCTCGAAACACGCTGCCACCGCCTCGATCAGCGCCTCGACCTTCCCCTGCCCCTCATGCTGGAGAAGCAGGGGAGGGGGCCGAACGGCTACAAGTCGAACAACATCGAGGGTTTGCAGACCGTCGGTCGATTCTTCCAAACTGCCGGCCATCGCGAGGCTTAAGCACACATGACAGGCGTTCGCATAAGATATCTTATGGAACCATAGGAGACGACCAAGCCGACCTCACCCTGCCCTACCATCGACAGAAGACGAAGCGTTACATCCTCTCGCACAAGCGACTGGATCGTTCCATCAAAGAGGTACGCGCCCGCCGGCGCGGGTCTAATGTCGACCCACCTTCGATCTTGTATCAATCAATCCCAACATATTTTGCAGAAAACCAATAATGTGCTTTCACAGATCACCTTTGCGGTTAAAGATAATTCAAATTATAATTTTCAGGCC
This sequence comes from Methylorubrum salsuginis, assembly GCF_900114375.1. Lineage (GTDB taxonomy): Bacteria > Pseudomonadota > Alphaproteobacteria > Rhizobiales > Beijerinckiaceae > Methylobacterium > Methylobacterium salsuginis. The sequence continues at coordinate 52,627 of NZ_FOSV01000022.1, forward strand.
AATTACGGGCGGTCAAAGGGATATCCCCCACTCGTCTTCACCTGGGATGCAGCTCGCCTTTGCAGACGGCTCAACCCGGATCCCGGCACAGATCGGCGCACGTCGTGGCAGCCGATCTGCCCGGAGCGGGTCACAGAGGGTCAGCCTTTCAGTTGGCCCTCAATCGCTCTGGGAACGGATCGACCTATTCCGCGGCGGTCAACTCGGGCGCATAGTGCCCGCACCAGTCGGCCGACCCAACCACCGGCCACAGGCCGTGATCCTGCGGTCCGGGTTGGCTGACCGGCGGGTTGTAACGGCACAGGCCCTCGTCATTTTGCGCGGCTGCGCCATTGACCTTGTGCTCGTCGAAAAACTTGCAGCTCTCGCACTTGGCGTTCGCCATGGGATGCTCCTGAGTTTGCTGACGGCCAAGGCCGCCCTGTTGCGAATTAGAACAGGTCCAATCTGAGTGTCTAACCGGCAAGCCGTGGCCCGGTTCCCGCGCTCGTTCCTGTCTTGTGGACGGGCGGGGTTTCTGCGCTGGCCAGCCTGTCGCAGGCGCGGTTAAGCTGATCGGCGCCGCCGCACAGCAGAGGTGCCGCCGGCTCTAGGAGAACCAAGCCGGGACCGTGCCGCCGTGAACCAGCCCCTCGACAGCATCGCGACCGTGCTCGAAAGCACAGGGGATTACCGTGTGCTGCGCCGCCTCACGCCGTTCGTCGACTGCTCAGATGCACCGGACGAGCCGACGTTCATCGGCTTGGTGCTCGACACCGAAACCACAGGCACCGACTTCGCCACCGACGAGGTGATCGAGCTCGGCATCCTCAAATTCGAGTACGGCGCCAGCGGGCGCATCTACCGCGTGCTTGAGACGTTCAACCAATTGCACCAGCCCAAGAAGCCGATCCCGTCGGAGATCACCCGGCTGACTGGAATCACTGATGCCGATGTGGCCGGCCAGCGCATCGATGATGCAGCCGTGCAGGCGCTCGCGGCCGACGCTGCGGTAGTGATCGCCCACAACGCCAGCTTTGACCGGCAGATGTGCGAGGGCCGCTGGCCGGTGTTTGCCGAGAAGAACTGGGCCTGCTCGTGCCACCAGATACCATGGCGGGCCGAGGGGCACGAGGGCATGAAGCTCGGCTACCTGCTGATCGACCACGGAATTTTTCACAACGGCCACCGGGCGATCGACGACTGCCACGCCCTGCTGCGGTTGCTCGACAGCCCGTTGCGGATCTCCGGGCGGTTGGCCCTGTCGTGTCTCCTCGAAACCGCCCGCCGGCCGACCGTGCGCCTATGGGCGCAGGGCTCGCCGATCGAGACCAAAGATCTGCTCAAGGCGCGGCGCTACCGCTGGAGCGGCGCGCGGCGCTGCTGGTACATCGACCTGGAGGAGGACCAGATCGAGATCGAGCGCTCTTTCCTGAGCGAGATCGTCTACCGCCGCCCCTGCGGCGAGCTGCCGGCCGACCGCTTCACCGCCCGCGACCGGTTCTCCGCTCGGACCAACCCAGAATTCTAGCCGGCCGGTCCTCTCAGTCCGAACCATCCTGGTCATCGCGTTCCGTCAGCTGGCCGACCAAGTCTTGCAGCTCATCCGGAAGGTCGTCATCCTCCGTAGCATTGAGCCGCTATCAGAGGCCACGGGCGACACCATGCAGCCGCAGATCCGCCGACACATCGGTGGAGACGGCACGCAGGTTGTCGACGAACGCATCAAAGCACTCTGACGTCCGACGCCCTCATCGAGCCGACTCGTGCAGGCAGCCGGAAAAGCCACTGATTGGCGGCGCGGCCGCACTTAGCGCGGCTTGTTTCTCTCATTGAGCTTCAGTTTGGCGAACGGACGGATCAGTATCCACCGTTCCCGCGCGTCATGAACGTCGACCCACCTGTACCAGCGTTTGAGGAGGCAGACCGGGCCACGAGGCCAGCAGCGCCAAACACTTACCTTTCAGGCAGGTGCTCATGAACGCCATGCGGTCGGCAGGTGGTGTGCTCGCCTCAACTGAGCTGAGCCGCCCCGAACGCCCGAAGGGCAGCATCACCGGCCGAACCCGCATCCTCCGGCGAAGCGTAGGATTCCGGCGAAACCCGAACGGAGACGCCGTCACCGTCGGTCAAGTGCCAGCGGTACCGCTCGAGGCTGTCCGGACAGGTCTCGACGGTGACGGCGACGGGGGTGGGATCGTCCATGGGGGTACGGTCTCGGGCCTGCGGGACGGAGGGAGCGGCCGTTTCCCGACCGCTCCAGTCGGCATTTATGGTTCGAGCCTCAGCTATCGGCTTTGGCGCCACTCAGGGTCAGGTCGAGGTAGGTCTTCGTCACCGGCTCGATCAGCGCGGCGATCGCCTCGCCGGCCCTCGTCTCCTCCTCGACCGCGGCGCGGAAGAAGGCGACCTGATCGGACTTACCGGCTCGCTCCGCGATCACGGCGAGCGAACGGTAGGCCGCCACCTGATCGTACTGATAGGCGTAGCCCGCGTAGAGGTTCTTCAGCGTCTCGTCCTGGGCGGTGGCGTGGACGGCCGCGCCGATGGAGCCGGCCACGCTCGTGACAGTCTCCTTCAGCGTCGAGCGGCTCTCGCCGATCGCCTCCAGCGCCGTATCGAGCCGGTCGAGCTGCACCTTGGTCGTCTCGACATGGCGGCGCAGAACCGCGGCGTAATCGGGATAGCGCTCGAGCCCGGAGAGCTGACGCTCCATCTGCTCCAGGCCCTGCTTTTCGAGGGCGCGCGTGTTGCGCAGAGCCCCCGCGTAGATCGTGCCGATATCGGTCGTGGCCATGCCGTCGTCGCTCCGAATGATGGTGTGATCGGGCGGCAAACCCAGGCGACACGAAGCCGTTTCCTGCGGCTACCCTGCGACGGAAGCGCCTCGTCCCAACTCGCCCGCAGCCGCCGGCCCGGTGAGGCCGCTATGCGTCAAGTGGCGCGGCAACCCGACCGCCGGAGCGCCGGTTGCCGCCCGACATCGACCCCATCGACGCGAGGCGCACCGCATGTCCGAGACCAGCCACAGCCGATCCGCCAAGGCCCAGAAGGCCGAAGAGGTGCAGGCCGCCGGCAGCGCAGAGGCGGGGGCCGGCCATCCGGTCGTCACCGAGGGCGGCCCGGCCCCGTCGCCGACCGACGGCAAGGGGCACCCGAAACCCGCCGCCTCCACCGCCGACGCCGACGGCTCGCCCGAGGCCGGCACCTCGTCGGCCACCGCCGGCAAGGCCGAAAAGCTCGCCGCCGCCGAGAACGCCGCCCTGACCAAGGACCAGCACGGCCGCGGCCGCCGCAAGGCCGAGGAGGCGTGAGCCGGATCGTCCGGGGCCGGCCCGCGTGAGCACGCTCGCCGCGCACGGCGCCGCCTTCGCCGAGGCCGTCGCGGGCTTCGGTCCGGGTGCGCCCATCGTGCTCTGCCACGACGACGCCGACGGCTTGTCGGCGGGCGCCCTCCTCTGGCGGGCGCTGGCCCGCACGGGGCGCGAACCCCGGCCGGTCCGGGTGATCGGGCGCGGCGAGTCGGCGTGGTCGCCCGCGATCCGGGACGAACTCGCCGCGCACGCGCCGGGTGGCCTCGTCGTGACCGATCTTGGGGTGCAGGCCGGCGCGATCCTGCCCGGCGTGCCGACGGTGCTCGTCGATCATCACGTGCCGCGTTCCTGGCCCGAAGCCGCCGACGCCATAGTGATCAGCGGCCATGCGGATGCGCCGATCCCGACCTCCAGCCTGCTGGCGCATGCCTGCGCCGCCTCGCTCGGCCCGGCGGACGACCTCGCATGGCTCGCCGGCATCGGTCTCGTCGGCGATCTCGGTGAGCGGGCGGCGAGCGCCGACTTCCCCGAGATCATGGGCCCTTTGCGCAAGGCCCACACCGCCAAGGCGCTGCGCGAGGCGGTCAGCCTCGTCAATGCGCCGCGCCGCTCGGCCTCGGGTGATGCCGGCCCGGCGCTGCGGATGCTGCTGCGGGCGCAGGGGCCCCGCGACATCGTCGCTGGCACCGAGCCGGACGCGGCGGCTCTGCACGCCGCGCGGGCCGAGGTGAAGGCGGCGCTCGACGCCGCCCGCGCGGTGCCGCCGTTGTTTGCCGTTCCGGTCGCCCTGATCCGCTGCGACTCGCCCTGCCAGATCCATCCGCTCGTCGCGCAATCGTGGATTCACCGGCTGCGGCGACAGGTGGTGATCGGCGCCAATGCGGGCTTTCGCGCCGGATACGTCCATTTCGCGGTCCGCAGCCTCGGCGTGCCGAACCTGATCGGCTTCCTGGAAGAGCGTGCGCCGCCGCTCGGGTCCGAGGACCAGTTCGCCCAGGGGCACCGCCGCGCCACCGGCGGTCAGGTGCGGGTCGAGACGTGGAACCGGTTCACGGAGGGGCTCGGCTTCGGGCCGGAGGCGCGGGTCGCGTGAGGCGTCGCGCGCTCGTCGTCGGAGCCTCGCGCGGGCTCGGCCTTGGATTGGTGGTGCAGTTCCTCGCCCGCGGCTGGGCGGTGACCGCCACGGTGCGGCAGCCCTCGGCGGCGCTCGCGGACCTCGCCATGGGCAACCGCTTGCAGATCGAAGCCGGCGTCGACATCGACGACGACGCGGCCGTCGCCGACCTGCGCGCGCGGCTCGCCGAAGTGCCGGACTTCGACATCGTCTTCGTCGTGGCCGGAATCGCCACGCAGGCCGGCACGCCCGCCGCCCTCCTGCCGCGGGAGATCGTCGGCGCGGTGTTCCAGACCAACGCGGTCAGCCCGATCCGCTTCGCCGAAGCCTTTCACCGCCGGGTGGCGCCGGGCGGGCTCATCGTGCTGATGACCTCCAAACTCGGCTCGGTCGCGCTGAACCGCGGCGGCGGCTGGAGCAGCTACCGGGCGAGCAAGGCGGCGCTCAACACCCTGGCGCGCTCCTTCGCCGGCCAGCACGAGGGGGCCGATTGGGGCGTCGTGCTCATGCATCCGGGCTGGGTTCGCACCGATCTCGGCGGACGCCGCGCCACCCTCGCCGTCGAGACGAGCGCGCGCGGCATGGTCGGCGTGCTGGAATCCCGCCTTGGCCAACGCGGCTGCCACTTTCTCGACTACACCGGAGAAATGGTGCCCTGGTGAAGCCGTCCGTCTGCGGCATCGGAGCCTACGAACCCAAGCGAGATCCGCCGGTTGATCGCGCATGAGCGCATCAGACCCAACCGAAACCCTGCCCGACACCATAGGGGTAATCGCCGCCCGCCGCCGCGAGATGGCGGTGGAGCACATCCTGTTTGGTGCCTTGCGCCACCTTGCCGGCCGCCATCCCGAGATGCTGGACGAACTCGACGCCAGCCTCGCCCATCTCTGGGACCAGTCGGAGGGCACGGCGCGCGACGACGAGGCCGTGCGAGACATCGCGCGGCGGTTCATCAAGAGCTTGCGGGCCGAAGCGTAGCCAAGCCGCGCGCTTGAACTCAGAACGGCCATCGCTCCGGCTCGTCTTCGATCGGTAGCCGCTCGCCCGGTGAGATCAGTGGTACGATCTCGTCGAGCGGCTGCGGCACACGGATCGTCCGACCCGCCGCGGTGATGAAGGTCTCGTTGCGCATGAGGTCGGTGTCGCTGACTGCCTGAACGCTCGACACGCGCAGGAGATGACGGCAGCCATCTCCGTCCTGAACCTGTAGGTAGGCGCCGATCCGCCGGACCGCTTCCACCACCGGCCCCCTTTACGCCGCGTCCTCGATCGTGAATTCCATGCCTCGGCCGGGTCCCTGGTCGGCATACTCGACGAGCACCAATCCGCGCTCGGCCAGCGTCGCTTTGACCATGTCGCGCTGTTTGCGCACCATCTGCCCGATCGCCAGCGACGTCAGGCGCGGGCTCGCCCGCCGCAGGCTGTCCACGCCGATGCTGGCCGGCCTGCTCTCGCTCTCGGCAATGCGAGCCAGCGCCAGCCCCAGGTCGAGCGCCTTGGTTTCGGCGGCGGATTTCGGCTTGTGTGCCATGAATGCTGTCCTGTTCTGCCGTCGGCCTAACCGCCCTGAAGGCTCTCCGCGAAGTCGTCCGGCACCTCACCGAAGGCTTCGAGGATCGTTGCACTCTCCAACTCCCCGGTCTCGTCGTCCGCGACGATCCGAAGCGCGGCTGCGCCGGGCATACGCTTGGCGAGGTTCTCCGCCTTCTTGAGCGCGCCGCTTTCCGTCTGCGCCGCCTCCTGGCGCGCCGGCCGCAGCCGCTTCCGGTGCAACTCGAACGGCTGCACGACGTAGCTCGTCTTCATCCCCATCGCCTCATCCCCCCTGGCCCGAACCCGCATCCTCGAACGAGCGCACCAACACGCGCCGGCCTTTGGCGTCGTGCACATCGACGAGCCAACCCGTCCAATCCGTCCCCGGTGCCCCGTCCATGAGCGCCTGCGCGACGCGGTCGGCTTGAGGGCGCAAAGCCTGCAGCCGCGGGACCCACCGGCCGGTCAGATCGAAGATGGCATCCCCCCCGCCGCCGACACAATGGAAGTGGTAACGCTGGACCGTCACTGCGCTTTTCGCTCCGGGTTCACAGCGCTCCCCACGCCATTTCGATCCTGCTCCGAACGTTGTTGAACCCTGCCTGTTCATCAGGCTTGTTCCTGTTACGTTCTACCAAATTCGGAGGCTCGATGCACGCGTTCAGCGGGCGCAGGACGATGCTGCGCGACGATCTGCCGGCCGGTCAGGATGCGCGGCGCGCCGAGGCCGAAGCTCTCGCCCTCGCCTACCGCGCCGCACACTGCGGTGACGATCGAGCCGCACTCGTCGCGGCGATCGGCGACGCCCTGACCGAGCTCGACGCGGCCGAAGAACGGGCATCCGTGGCCCGACGCGTCGTCTCGCACGGCTTCGTCCGCGGCAGGATCGGCGCACCATGAGCGCCGCGAGCCTCTTCCGCGTCGAAGAACTGCCCAGCGATGGCTCCGCGACCGTGCGCGTGCCGATGATGGGTCCCGCGCTGTGTGCCGGCTTCCCATCGCCGGCCGACGACTTCCAGGAGCAGGCGATTGAGCTGCCGCGCTGGCTCGTGCCGAACCCGCCCGCGACTTTCCTGTGGCGCATCGCCGGCTTCAGCATGCGCGATGCCGGCATCCACGACGGCGACCTCGCCTGCGTCGACCGCAGCCTCACGCCCGGCCATGGCAGCATCGTCGTGGCGGCCGTCGACGGTGAGATGTCGATCAAGCGGATGGTGATGGAGGGCAACCGCACGCGTCTCGCCTTCGACAACGCCGACTTGCCCGTCTACGCTCTGCAGGAACTCGCCGAGGCCGCGATCTGGGGCGTGGTCCGCTTCACCATCCGCTGGCACCTCGCCAGGGCCGGGCTCGCCCGATGAGCGGGTCTGCAGCGCGGCTGCGTGATCGGATCGGCGGCGGGCGCGCCATCGCCCTCATCGACGGCAACTCGTTCTACTGCTCGTGCGAACGCGTGTTCGATCCCAAGCTCGCCCGCGTGCCGGTGATCGTGTTGTCGAACAACGACGGCTGCGCCATCGCTCGCACGGCCGAGGCCAAGGCGCTCGGGATCAAGATGGGCGCGCCCTACTTCCTGATCCGCGAGATGTGCCAGCGCCAAGGCGTGCGCGTGTTCTCGTCGAACTACACCCTCTACGGGGACATGTCGGCGCGCATCAACGCGATCTACCGCGACGCCACGCCCGAGGTCGAGATCTACTCGATCGACGAAAGCTTCCTCGACCTCACCGCCTTCACCCGCCGCGACCGCGTCGCACTCGCTCGCGACATCCGCGCGACGGTGCGCGCCTGGACCGGCATCCCGACCTGTGTCGGTCTCGGGCCGACCAAGACGCTGGCCAAGCTCGCCAACCACATCGCCAAGAGCGTGCCCGAACTCGACGGGGTGTGCGACCTGACCGAGCCGGCCACCTACGAACACTGGCTCTGCCGCATCCATGTCGGCGAGCTGTGGGGCGTCGGTCGGGCGTCGCTCGCCAAGCTCGAAGCGCTCGGCATCGACACCGTGGCGGATCTGCGCGACATCGATCCGCGGCCGGTGCGCAAGGCGATGACGGTCGTGGGCGAGCGGATGATCCACGAGCTGCGCGGCGTGTCCTGCCTCGGGCTCGACCTCGTGCCGGCGCGCCGCAAGGGCTGCGCGGTGACGCGCTCGTTCTCCGGCCGGGTGATGGAGCGGGCCGAGCTGGAGCAGGCGGTGGCCGCGCACGCGACGCGTCTCGGCGAGAAGCTGCGGCGGGAGGGGCTGGCGACGTCTCACGTCACGGTCTTCTACCACACGAGCGAGCACGACCGTGGCGAGCCGATGCGCTCGGTCTCGACGGTGGTGACGCTGCCCGAGGCGACCAACGACACGCTGGCGCTGATCCCGGCCGCGCTGCACGGTGTGGCTCGCACGTGGCGCGAGCAGGGTGACCCGCCCTGGCGCTACTCAAAGGCCGGGATCGTCACGACCGATCTCGTGCCTTTGGCCGCCTCGCAGCGGGCATTGATCGGCCAGCTCGACCGCGAGCGCTCCGCGAAGCTGATGGATGCGCTCGACGCCTGCAACGCGCGCTGGGGCCGTGGTGCCGTAGTGCCGGCACGCGCTGGCCTGGAGCGGCAGCGGCGCGGTTGGGCGACGAAGTTCGAGATGCGGACACCGCGCTACACGACGCGGGTGCAGGAGCTGCCGACAGCGCGGGCGTGAGGCGTTTCACGATCCGCTTTCTCTGCAACCAAAACCATCGGGGACACTTCTCCGAGGATGTCCGCTCCTCGCCCCATTGCCGTCATCGCTGAAGACGATCCGCTGCTTCGCCTCGATGCGGCGGACATGCTCGACGCACTCGGTTTCGATGTGCTCGAAGCCTGTCACGCGCGCGAGGCGATCCAGCATCTGGAGGACCGGCACGGTGTCGCGCTCCTCTACACGGATGTCCGCATGCCGGGATCGATGTGCGGTCGCCAGCTTGCGCATGTCTGCGCGGAGCGGTGGCCGGAGACCCGGATCATCGTCTGTTCGAGCTGCGACCGGAGCGAAGCGGCGCAACTGCCGCAAACGGCCCACTTCATTCCGAAGCCATGCGCGGAGAAGCTTGTTCGCTCCGCGCTGAAGGCGCTTCACATCCACTGACCCGACGAGGCGGGCGTTCGAACCGCGGCCCCCACGCGGTGCGAACGGGGAGCAGATTCCCCCGGCAGCGGATCGGACGACGATCGCGTCAGACCAGGCTGACTGCGCGGACACCGGAAAGCGGTCACCGCCCGACATCGACCTCGACCTCGGCCGAACCGTGAGACCCGTTCGCGCGACCGACGGGATGGGAAGACCCTCAGAAGCAGGCTACCAGCAGGACGCCCGCGATCATGAGGCCACCGACGATCCTCGGCCAGCTCGCCGTATGCTGGTCGAAGCCGACCCAGCTGAGGTGATCGAGGAGGATCGAGGTCACGACGCCGGCCGTCACCAGCATTCCGAGGAACGGCGCCGCCCCGATCTGCCGCGCGATCAGCAGCTGCGTCGCCACGATCCCGCCGCCCATGACGCCGCCGAGACATGCCCACCACGGCACGCGCGCGACCTCTTCCATCGATGGCCATTGCAGGCGTCCCATGACCAGCCCGACGACGAGGATGGTGAGCGCCGTGCAGGTGCTGACCACTATGCCGGCCGTGAGCGGCTGGGCGAACCCCTTGGCGAGGGTGCCGTTCATGCCGGGCTGGATAGGGTTCGTCCGTCGAACCAGCAGGGCGCGCCCGAGCGGCGCGAAGTGCGTTTGCCTCCATCCCCCACCGAGCGGCTGCCGACCAGCGAGCGGCTGACGACCAGCGAGCGGATTCGCAGCGCGACCGCGGCCCGGATCGGTCCGTTCCGGCACCTCCCGGCGCTGTTCCGCCTCGCCTGGGCGACGAGCCGCGCGCTGACGCTCGCCAGCATCGGCCTGCGGCTCGCCCGCGCGGCGATCCCGGCGCTGATGCTCTACGTCGCCAAGCTCGTCGTCGACACCGTCGTGGCCGGCCGGGCGGATGCCGTCGCGCTGGCGAGCGCCGCGGACTGGCTCGCCCATCCGCATCTGCGGCAGGTCGGCCTCCTGATCGGAACCGAGCTTGCGCTGGCGCTTGCCTCCGATCTGCTCGGGCGGGCCACGACCCTGGTCGATGGGGTGCTGGCCGAGATAACCGGCAACGCCACCACCCTCCGGCTGATGGCGCATGCCGCCACCCTCGATCTCGCCCAGTTCGAGGACCCCGCCGTGCAGGACGGGCTGGAGCGCGCCCGGCGCCAGGTGGCGTGGCGCGCCAACCCGATGGGCCAGTTGCTCGGCCAGCTTCAGGACGGCCTCACGGCGCTCTCGCTGGCGGTCGCCGTCGTCGCGTTCCTGCCCTGGGCGGTCCTGCTGCTCGTGCTGACGCTGATCCCGGCCTTCCTCAACGAACTCCACTTCAACCGACAGGGCTACCGCCTCGCCTACCAGCGCTCGCCGGACCGGCGCGAGGGCGACTACATGCGCCAGCTCGGGGCCGGGGCCGAGACCGCCAAGGAGAACAAGCTGTTCGGCCTCAGCGGTTACCTCGCCGAACGTTTCCGTGTGCTCGCCGACCGGGCCTTGCGCGAGAACAGCCGCCTCGCCCGGCGCCGCGCCGTCGCGGGCGGGTTCTTCGCCAGCCTCGGGACGCTGGCCTACTACCTCGCCTACGGCGTGATCGCGCTGCGCACCGCCACCGGCACGCTGACGCTCGGCGACCTCACCTTCCTGACCGGCGCCTTCCTGCGCCTGCGCGGCCTCGTCGAAGGGCTGCTGCTCGGCCTGTCCCAGCTCTCGGGGCAGGCGCAGTATCTCGATGACCTGTTCGGCTTCCTCGCGCTCGCGCCCCGCCTGCCCGTGCCGGAGCACCCCGCTCCGTTCCCGACGCCGATCCGCGAGGGCTTCGTATTCGAGGCGGTGGGCTACCGCTATCCCGGCGCCGAGCGCTGGGCGGTGCGCGACCTCTCGCTCACCATCCGGGCCGGGGAGGTGCTGGCGCTGGTGGGCGAGAACGGCAGCGGCAAGACCACGATCGTCAAGCTCCTGGCCCGGCTCTACGACCCGACCGAGGGACGTATCCTGCTCGATGGGCGCGATCTGCGCGACTACGACCCCGAGACCCTGCGCACGCGCATCGGCGTGATCTTCCAGGACTTCGTCCGCTTCGACCTGACGGCGGGCGAGAACATCGCGGTCGGGCGCATCGCGGCGCGGGCTGAGGCGGATCGCATCGAGGACGTAGCCGCCTCCGCGCTCGCCGACACCGTGGTGGCGCGCCTGCCCGCGGGCTACGACCAGCGGCTGGGGCGGCGCTTCGAGGACGGGGTCGATCTGTCCGGGGGCGAGTGGCAGAAGCTCGCCATCGCCCGCGCCTACATGCGCGAATCCGAGGTGCTGGTCCTCGACGAGCCGACCGCGGCGCTCGACGCCCGCGCCGAGGCCGAGGTGTTCGCCCGTCTGCGCGCACTGGCGCTCGGGCGCACCGCGCTCCTCATCTCGCACCGCTTCTCTAGCGTGCGCCGGGCCGACCGGATCGTCGTGCTCGGAGCCGGCCGGGTGCAGGAGGCCGGCACGCACGAAGAGCTGGTCGCGCGCGGCGGGCGCTACGCCGAACTGTTCGAGCTTCAGGCAGCGGCCTACCGGTAGGCCACCGCGGAGGACGGTTACGGCGTTGGCTGCCGGGCCGCCTCGATCATGCGGTCGCCGTCCTCGCGCAGGAGCAGGCGATCCGCGACGAGCGCATCGACCGATTTCGTGACGGCGGTGACGTAGGCCTCCGCATCCGGGTAGCGCTCCTCGATCGAGACTCTCGGATCGCCCTTCGCGATCCGTTCGGCTTGCGTCGGCGAGAACGGGATCTCGCTACCCTCCCGGTCGCACAGGGCGTCGGCCGGGAACGGATCGGCGTAGAGGTTCCAGCCGGTATAGGTCGCGCGCGGTGCGGCGACGGCCGGCAGGCGGATGCCCGCCACGTCGTTGCCGTAAGCTTTCCTCGGCTCGCCCGCCGTCCGGCTGAAAATTTGCCGCCGATCAGGCCGGCCAGGAGCCCGCCGGTCATCGCAGCGATCCATCGCAGCAACACACTCGATCCTCTCGCCTTGCCGGTTGCCCCACGATGATCTCGCGGCTCACCTTAACCTCTCACTGACCCCGATCCGCCGGCTTACTGGCCCGGATCAGCGCGAGGCGTGAGCCTGTCCGACACGGCCGATCCCGTGGGCTCTTATGCGGGAGGCGAGCGTCGTGGGGCGCAGGCCGAGGAGTTCGGCGGCGCCGCCCGGCCCGAACACCTTGCCGCCGCAGAGTGCCAGCGCCTCGACGATCTCGGCCCGGTCGCGGGCGCGGCGCTCGGCCTCGCTGCGCGGGCGGGGCCCGGGGGCGGCGCTCGCGGCGATGTCGGCGGCGGCCTCGCTCGGACCGGTCTCGTCGAGGTCCGGCAGGTCGAGGCGCAGGCGCCCGCGCTGGGCCAGGATGACGCCGCGCTCGATCATGTTCTCCAACTCCCGCACGTTGCCCGGCCAGCCGTAGCGCAGGAGGCGGCGGACATCGCCCTCGGTCAGGCGGGGCTCGGGCACGCCGAGGCGGTGGGCGGCGCCGCTCAGCATGTGCTGGGCGATGAGGGGGATGTCCTCCGGGCGCTCGCGCAAGGGTGTCGCGCCGATGGGGAAGACGTTGAGGCGGAAGTAGAGGTCGCCGCGGAAGCGGCCGCGGCGCACCTCCTCCTTCAGGTCGCGGTTCGTCGCCGCCACGAGGCGGACATCGACCGCGCGGGTGCGCTCCTCGCCGACGCGCTCGAACGAGCGTTCCTGCAGCACGCGCAGGAGCTTGCCCTGGAGGTCGAGGGGGATCTCCCCGACCTCGTCGAGGAACAGCGTGCCGCCGTCGGCCAGTTCGAAGCGCCCGACCCGGTCGCGCAGCGCCCCGGTGAAGGCGCCGCGGGCATGGCCGAAGAACTCGCTCTCGAACAATTCGCGGGGCACGGCGGCGCAGTTCACCCGGATCAGCGGCCGGTCGCGGCGGCGGCTCGCCTCGTGGATCGCGCGGGCGATCAACTCCTTGCCGGTGCCGGACTCGCCCGTGACCAGCACGGTCGCGTCGGTGCCGGCGACGAGATCGATCTGGCGCCGGATCGCCTCGATGGCGGGGCTACGGCCGATGATGCCCTGATGGTGGCTGCCGGCGCGAATCTCCTCCTTCAGGTAGGCGTTCTCCAGCTCAAGGCGTTCGCGCAGCGAGACGACCTCGGCCAGCGCCTGCCGCAGCCGCTCGTCCGCCTCGCGGCGTTGGCTGATGTCGCGGAACACGATGACGGCGCCGACCAGCGCCCCGCGGTCGCGGATCGGCGTCGAGGTGTACTCGACCGGGAACGACGTGCCGTCGCGGCGCCAGAACACCTCGTCGTCGACCTGATGCACGGCACCGTCGCGGAAGGCCGCGTAGATCGGGCAATCCCGGTGCGGGTAGTGGCAGCCGTCCGGGTGGGTGTGGTGCACGGAGGCGTGCATGTCGCGGCCGACGAGGTCGGCGGCGGACCAGCCGAGCATGCGCTCGGCGGCCGGGTTGACGAAGGTCGTCACCCCTTCCGCGTTGACGCCGTAGATACCCTCGCCCGCCGCGCGCAGGATCAGCTGGTTCTCCCGCTCGATGTCGCGGAAGATCCGCTCCATGCGCTGCCATTCCGAGAGGCCGGCGCGCATGTGGCGGTCGGCCTCGCGATCCACTTGGCGCTGGCGGCGCTCGTCGAGATCGAACAGGGTGAGGAGGACGAGCCCATCGGGCAGCAGCGTGCCCACCGTCTCGACGCTCAGCGCACGGCCGGCCCCGTGCCGAGGCGTGAGCGTGTGGGTCCACCAGCGCCCCTTGGCCTGGACACCTTGCGTGAACACGATCAGCGCCGGGACCTGACCCGGATGCAGGGCGCTCGCCGTCATATCCCGCAGCGCGGCCCGCGGATGGCCGAGCAAGTGGGCTGCGGCCTCGTTGGCATCGACGATCCGGTCGCGGGCCGGATCGAGCACCAGCATGGCCTCGGCGCCCGCCTCGAAGACCGGTCCGAAACCGGTCCCCGCTCCCGTGTCGCGCCCCGCCACCGGCATTACGAAATCTCGTCGTTGCACTACGAAATCTCATGTTACACGAGATTTCGTAGTTCCGCACGATCATGGCAAATCATTGATGCAAAACGGTTTCCGCAAATTTCTGCGCTTGGCACACCCCTTGCCAATTGTCCGGCGTCCCGCACCGACCGAGGCGCCCATGGCCCTGTTCGACAACCCCTTCGACGCCAAACGCCGCCTCGCCCGCGGCGGCTGCACCTGCGGCGCCCATGCGAGCCAAGCCGAGCACGATGCCGCGCCGACGGGCGAGAACGCTCTGGAGCGGACGGTCGAGGGCGCGGTGATGCGCGCACTGTTTCCGCACGATGCCGAGCGCCGTGCCTTCCTGCGCAGTGTCGGCGCCGCCACCGCGCTCGCGGCGGTGAGCCAGTTCTTCCCCACCAAGTTCGCCGCCGAAGCGTTCGCACAGGCGGGCAAGCCGGAGAAGACAGACCTGAAGGTCGGCTTCATCCCGATCACCTGCGCCACGCCGATCATCATGGCCAAGCCCATGGGCTTCTATGAGAAGCAGGGCCTGAACGTGGAGGTGGTGAAGACCGCCGGCTGGGCGGTGATCCGCGACAAGACCCTGAACAAGGAATACGACGCGGCCCACATGCTGGCGCCGATGCCGATCGCGATCTCGCTCGGCCTCGGCTCGAACCCGCAGCCTTACACGATGCCGGCGGTGGAGAACGTCAACGGCCAGGCCATCACCCTGGCGATGAAGCACAAGGACCGGCGCGACCCGAAGGACTGGAAGGGCTTCAAGCTCGCCGTGCCGTTCGACTACTCGATGCACAACTACCTGCTGCGCTACTACCTCGCGGAAGCCGGCATCGATCCCGACACCGACGTGCAGATCCGCGCCGTGCCGCCGCCCGAGATGGTCGCGAACCTGCGCGCCGACAACATCGACGGCTTCCTCGCCCCCGATCCGGTGAACCAGCGCGCGGTCTACGACGGCGTCGGCTTCATCCACATCCTGTCGAAGGAGATCTGGGACCGGCACCCGTGCTGCGCCTTCGCGGCCTCGGAGACCTTCATCAAGGAGACGCCGAACACCTACGCGGCACTGCTGCGCTCGATCATCCAGGCGACGGCCTACGCCTCGAAGGCGGAGAACCGCAAGGAGATCGCCGCCGCCATCGCCCCGGCGAACTACCTCAACCAGCCACTCACCGTCGTCGAGCAGGTGCTCACCGGCACCTTCGCCGACGGTCTGGGTCAGGTGCGCAAGGTGCCGGATCGCGTCGATTTCGACGCCTTCCCCTGGCAGTCCTTCGCGGTCTGGATTCTGACCCAGATGAAGCGCTGGGGCCAGCTCAAGGGCGAGGTCGACTACGCCGCGGTCGCCCGTCAGGTCTATCTCGCGACGGATGCCGCCAAGCTGATGAAGCAGGACGGCTTCACCCCGCCGGAGGCCACCACCAAGAGCTTCTCGGTGATGGGCAAGACCTTCGATCCGGAGAAGCCCAAGGAATACCTCGAGTCCTTCAAGATCAAGCGGGCGGGCTGAGCCATGACCCGCTCGATCAACCTCCGCGCCGGCGTGCTGTCGCTGGCGCTGCTCGCCGCAATCCTGCTGATCTGGCAGGTCGCGGTGAGCGGCACCGCCAAGACCGAGGCGATGGACCCGGAATACGCCGCCCTGATGGGGCAGACGGCCACCACCGGCAAGTCGGCGATGCCGGGCCCGCTCGATGTCGCCGAGACGATGTGGCGGCACCTGAAGGACCCGTTCTACGACCGGGGCCCCAACGACAAGGGCATCGGCATCCAGCTCGCCTACTCGGTCGGGCGCGTCGCGCTGGGCTACGGGCTCGCGGTGATCGTGGCGATCCCGGTCGGCTTCCTCATCGGCATGTCGCCGCTCATGAGCCGGGCGCTCGATCCGTACATCCAGATTTTGAAGCCGGTCTCGCCGCTCGCCTGGATGCCGCTCGCCCTCTACACGATCAAGGATTCGAGCCTGTCGGCGATCTTCGTGATCTTCATCTGCTCGGTCTGGCCGATGCTGATCAACACCGTGTTCGGCGTCGCCTCGACCCGCAAGGAATGGCTCAACGTCGCCCGTACCCTGGAGGTCGGGCCGATCCGCCGCGCCTTCACGGTGATCCTGCCGGCCGCCGCGCCGACCATCCTCACCGGTATGCGCATCTCCATCGGCATCGCGTGGCTCGTCATCGTGGCGGCCGAGATGCTCGTGGGCGGCACCGGCATCGGCTACTTCGTCTGGAACGAGTGGAACAACCTCTCGATCACCAATGTGATCACCTCGATCCTCGTGATCGGCCTCGTCGGCATGGTCCTCGACCAGTTGCTCGCCCGCGCTCAGCGCCTCGTCACCTTCCCCGAGTGAGGCATCGGATGAGCACGCTCCTCCCCTTCGTGCGGCGCGCCCAGGCCGCCCCCGACCCAGCCGCCGGGACCCACCGCATGTCCAATTCGGAAAAATTCATCTCGATCGAGGGCATCGCCCGGCGCTATCCGGCGCCCGGGGCTAAGACCACCACGATCTTCGAGAACCTGTGGCTGCCGATGCGGCGCGGCGAGTTTGTCTGCATGATCGGCCATTCGGGCTGCGGCAAGACCACGGTCTTGAACATCCTGGCCGGGCTGGAGGCCCCCTCCGAGGGCGCGGTGATCGTCGACGGGCAGGCCATCGCCGGCACTAGCCTCGACCGCGCGGTGATCTTCCAGGGCCATGCCCTGCTCCCCTGGCGCACCGTGCTCGGCAACGTCGCCTACGCGGTCTCGTCGCGCTGGCGCAAGGCGCCGAAGGCCGAGATCGAGGCGCGGGCGAAGAAGGCCATCGCCACGGTTGGCCTCGCTGGCTCCGAGCACAAGCGGCCCTCCGAATTGTCGGGCGGCATGAAGCAACGCGTCGGCATCGCCCGCGCGCTGTCGATCGAGCCCAAGATCCTGCTGATGGACGAGCCGTTCTCGGCCCTCGACGCGCTCACCCGCGGCACGCTGCAGGACGAGGTGCGCCGGATCTGCGTCGAGACCGGGCAGACCGTGTTCATGATCACCCACGACGTGGACGAGGCGATCTACCTCGCCGACCGGATCGTGCTGATGACCAACGGGCCGGAGGCCAAGGTCGCCGAGATCGTCGAGAACCCGCTGCCCAAGGATCGCGACCGCACGCAGCTCCACCACGCGCCGGGCTACTACGCCTTGCGAAACCACCTGATCGACTTCCTCGTCTCGCGCTCCCGCACCCTGCGAGACGCGATGCCGGAGGGCTACGACCCGCGCCATCCGCCGGTGGTCCGTCCCTCCCTCAGCGAGGCGGACGCCGCCGCGATCACCACCGATTCCCTGGCCCGCCGGGCCTGAGCCCGCCGCTCCGAGGTCACCGCCTCGACCCGCTTCCCCTCGGGAGTGGGCGAGGTCCCCCATGCCCAAATCCAAGGAGATCATTCGATGAAGCGCGAAGACCTCACCGAGAAGCTGCTCGACATCAAGCGCGAGAAGGGCTGGACTTGGAAACACATCCAGGACGAGATCGGCGGCATCTCCCCGATCCTCATCACCGCCGCCTGCATGGGCCAGATGAAGCTGCCAAAGGCCCAGGCCGCCAAGGCCGCGGAGCTATTCGGCCTGTCGAAGGCCGAGGAGCGGATGCTCAACGAGGCCCCCTATCGCGGCTCGATCCCAGCAATGCCCCCGACCGACCCGCTGATCTACCGCTTCTACGAGCTGGTGATGGTCTACGGCACGACGTGGAAGGAGCTCATCCAAGAGGAGTTCGGCGACGGCATCATGTCGGCGATCGACTTCAACATGACCATGGAGCGCGAGCCCAACAACAAGGGCGACCGGGTGAAGATGAATCTTTCGGGCAAATTCCTGCCGTACAAGTATTACGGCAACGACGAGGGCGTGCCGGAATACGGCTTCAAGGAAGGCTGAGCCCATCGCTCCGGCCGGCGGATCGCCGCCGGCCGGAGTCCATGCGACACCGCATGTTCGCCCGTCCCGCGCGGAGAACTCGCGGCGACCCTATCTTCGACAATCATCAGGGTGTCGTGAGCGGCTCGCGAGGTATCCGATCAGTCGGGGGCGTGCGATGCGGGTTGGTGCGTACGGGACGGCAGGGCTGCTCGCATTGGCCCTGCTCCTGCCTGGAAACGCCGGGGCGACGGTGACCTGACCGGCATTTTGGACCGAGCCGATTGAGAGGCTACTGCATGGTGGCGGCCATGGGTAGCCGGAAGGCTCGATCCGGGACGGTGACGGGCGCAGGTGGCCGGTAGCCCAGCGACGAGTGCGGCCGGACGCGGTTATAGGTGTTCTGCCAGAGGGCGATCACAGTCTGCGCCTCCCTCAACGAGTAGAAGATTTCTTGACGTAGGCACTCATCACGAAGCTTGCCGTTGAAGCTTTCGCAGTACCCGTTCTCCCACGGCGAGCCGGGTGCGATGTACTGGATCTGCGGTCCGACCTT
>NZ_FOSV01000047.1 GCF_900114375.1 Methylorubrum salsuginis
ATCGGACGCCACCAGCTCGCAGCTCTCGTGGGCATCGCGCCGATCAACCGCGATTCTGGCCTGATGCGGGGTCGGCGATCCATCGCGGGTGGGCGAACATCCGTGCGGGGCGTGCTGTACATGGCTGCGCTGACCGCGATCCGGCGAGGCTCTCCGTTCCGGCCCTTCTACGAGCGGCTCACTGAGCGTGGCCGACCGAGGAAGGTCGCCCTCGTGGCGGTGATGCGAAAGCTCTTGGTGACGCTCAACGCCATCGTCCGCGACCGCACGCCTTGGCAGCCACTCACCGCTTGACCTTCAACACAGCCGCTCTGTCCCGCAGCCTCGGTGGAACTCGCCACGAACAGCGTGTCGGTGGCGGCCAGCAGCGCCCGCGCCCGCCCGTCGAGCCGGTCCGACACGGCCGGCGCCTGGGCCCTGCGGAGCGTGCCGGAAAACATCGCCGGGCGGGGCCGGATGTAGCGCGGGCAGTTCCCGAAACTCTGCTCGACCGCGACGGTGAAGCCGCTCATCCCCCTCCGCTCCACCGTGCCGTTGAGGCGATTGCGGCGGCACGTCTCGAGTTCGATGCCGAGCAGACCGATGCCCGCGCCGTCCTGCAGGCCCGCCTCGGCGGGATCGTCGGGCTCGGGTGCCGCCGCGACCGTGAGGTGGTACGGGTCGGGCACCCCCAGAAAGGAGCCGGGCGGGCCGGCCCGCAGGGTCGCCCAGGGGGCGCCTTCGGGATCGACCGTGCCGAGCACCACAAAGGGCAGCAACGGGTAGAACCCGGCATGCTGCGCGATGAGATGGTCGCGGATCACCCGCGGCCCGATCTCGGCCATGCGGGCGGCGGAGCCGACGCGCGTCTGGAGCGCGACCTCGCCGCCATGCCAGGGCGTCGTGTCCATGGAAGTCTCCTTCAGGCGGCGTTGAGGCCGGCGGCGGTCTTCGGGAACGGCAGGAAGCCCGGCAGCGCCTCGATCCGGGCGAGCCACCCGCGGATCGCCGGATAGGGCGCCAGATCGACGTTCCCCTCGGGCGCCGCCGCGACGTAGCTGTAGAGCGCCACGTCGGCGATGGTCGGATGCGCGGCGGCGAGCCAGTCGCGGGCCAAAAGTTCGGCCTCCACCAGGGTGAGGATGGCGTGCGCCCGCGCAATCACCTCGTCGGGCCGGAACGCGGCACCGAACACGGTGACGAGGCGCGCGGCGGCTGGGCCGAAGGCGATTTGACCCGCCGCGACCGAGAGCCAGCGCTGCACGCGGGCGGCGCCCTCCGGGTCCTCGGGCAGCCAGTCGGTGCGTCCCAGCTTCTTGGCGACATAGACCAGGATCGCGTTGGAATCCGACACGATGGTCCCGTCGTCGTCGAGCACCGGCACCTGCCCGAACGGGTTGAGCTTGAGGAAGGCCGGCGCCTTGTGCTCCCCGCCCCTGAGATCGACCGGAATGGTCTCGAACGGCACGCCGACCAGCGACAGGAACAGGCGCGCCCGGTGGGCATGGCCCGACAGGGGCAGATCGTAGAGCTTCACGGGTGTCTCCTCGGGATTCGGCCGTCGTCCGGCCGCTCCCCGCATCAAAACCGTTTCGCTGTCTTGCGAGAACCGTCATTCTCCGCAAGCGATTGTTACTCGAAGCGGAATGATCGGAGCCCGCCATGGACCGCTGGCAGGGGATGCAGGTGTTCGTGCGGGTGGCCGAGAGCGGCGGCTTTGCCGGCGCGGCCCGGGCGCTGAACATGAGCCCGCCCGCGGTGACCCGCGCGGTCGCGGCGCTGGAGGCGCGGATCGGCGCGCGGCTGCTCATCCGCACCACCCGCCGGGTCGCGCTGACCGAGGCGGGCGCCCGCTATCTGGAGGATTGCCGCCGCATCCTCGCCGAGATCGAGGAGGCGGAAGCGACCGCCGCGGGCGCCATGGCGACGCCCACCGGCACGCTGACGGTGACGGCCCCGGTGCAGTTCGGCCGCCTCTACGTGTTGCCGGTGATCGGCGAATATCTCGACCGCCACCCCGCGGTGGCGGCCCGCGCGCTGTTCCTCGACCGGGTGATCGACCTCGTCGAAGAGGGGGCGGACGTGGCCCTGCGGATCGGAGACTTACCGGATTCGGGCCTCTCGGCGATCCGCGTCGGTGGCGTGCGCTCCGTGGTCTGCGCCGCGCCGGTCTATCTGGAGCGGCACGGCACGCCGCGGGAGCCGGGGGACCTGTCGCATCACACGATCATCGGCCGGAGCGACCGAGCGACCGTGGCCGAATGGCGCTTCGGCCCGGATCGGCGGCGGGCGGTTGCGGTGCGGCCCCGGCTCGTCTGCAACACGATCGACGGGGCACTCGCTGCCGCCCTCGACGGGCGGGGAATCGTGCGGCTCCTGTCCTATCAGGTCGCGCCGGCTTTGGCCGAGGGCCGGCTTGTGCGCCTGTTCGAGGCCCAGGAGGGCCCGCCGATGCCAGTCCACGTGGTGAGCCCGGAAGGCCGCCGGGCGCCGGCGAAGGTGCGGGCCTTCGTCGAACTGGCGGTGGAGCGGCTGCGGGCCGACCCGCGGGTGAACCCGCAGGCGGGGTGAGCGGGGTTTGGGTGATCGCGACGGTATGACCCCACTGCCGTCATTCCGGTTTCGCTTCGCGCCCCGGAATGACGGCAGTGGGAACATTCGAAGTTCTACAAGACCCTCTCCCGTCGCGCGGGAGGGAGAGGGCTGCTCGCGACGAAGAGAAAACTAATCCTTCAGGTCGGCCGGGACCTTGCCGCCGTTCTCTTCCAGCTTCTTGATGACCTGCTTGTGCAGCCAGACGTTCATCGAAGCGGAGTCGTTCTTGTCGCCCGAGTAGTGCAGTTCGTCGGCGAGCTGCTGGCGGGCGTGCAGGCTCGAATCGAGGTCGAGCAGCTTCATCAGATCGACGATGGAGGTGCGCCAGTTGAGCTTCTGCCCGTTCTTGGCGGCCATGTCGTTGAGCACGGCCTCGACATCCACCGGGCCGCCGGACGTTCCGCCGCTGGTCGCGGTCGAGGCCGGCGCGCTGCCGCCGGAGGTCGGCTGTGCCTCGGTCGAGGCCGGCTTGTCGGACGGCGCGGCCTGCGCCTCGGAGGTGCCGAAGGGGTGGAGAATCTTGCTGACGATGCTGCCGAGGAGGCTCATGGCGGTCGGGTCCTGTCGTCTCGTGCGGCCGGTGTGCCGCTACGGTTCCGTTAACGGCGCTTCATGAGCGCCCGTTCCGCCCGGCCCTGTCTATCCGGCGATTGGAAGATCGCGCCCGCTGTGCCATGGGGCGGGGTCAGCCCAGCCGGAACCCACCCGATGCGCATCCTGATCAAGGCCTTCGCCCTTCTGGCGGGCCTCGCCGCCGCCCTCCCCGCCGCCGCCCAACAGGTGCCGGTGCGCATCGGCGTGATCCCGGTGGTCGGCGCCGCCCCCGTCTTCGTCGCCAACGGCGAGGGCTGGCTGAAGGAGGCGGGGTTGGCGCCCGCCTTCACCACCTTCGAGTCGGGCCCGAACATGATCCAGGCGCTCGCATCCGGCACCATCGACGTCTACGTCGCCGGCATCGCGCCGCTCGCGGTCGCCCGCACCAAGGGCATCGACGTGCGGGTCGTGGCCGCCACCGCCGTCGAGGAGATGGTGTTCGTGGCAGCCCCCAAGCTCGCCCCCTACTTCGCGAGCGCCCAAAGCAAGGCGGACGCCTTCAAGCAGTTCAAGGCGAAGGAAGGCCGGCCTGCGCGGCTCGCCACCCAGCCGCCGGGCTCGGTGCCGAACACCACCCTCCAGCACTGGCTCTGGCAGGTGGCGAAGGCCGACAAGGCCGATGTCGAGATCGTCGCCATGGGCATTGACGCGACCCAGCAGGCGCTGCTCGCCGGGGCGGTCGACGGCGCCTCGATCCGCGAGCCGGCGCTCACCATCGTCCAGGGCCGCAACCCGAAGATCGCGCTGATCGCCACCGGCGGCGAGATGTTCCCGGATCAGCCGGGCACCGTGGTGGCGGTGTACGGAAAATTCGCCGACGCCAACCCGAAGGCGGTCGAAGGCCTCGTTGCGGCCCTCGTCAAGGCCACCGCGCTCCTGAAGGACGACCCGGCCAAGGCCGCCGGACCGGTCGAGGCGGCGCTCGGCAAGGGCATCACCGACGTGGCGACGATCCAGAAGGCGATTTCCTCGCCGGCCGCGAAGTTCGTCACCGACCCGCGCACCATCATCGAGGCGACGAAGAAGATGCAGGCCTATCAGGTCTCGATCGGCACCCTCGACAAGGAGGCGCCGACCGACGGCCTGTTCGACACGAAGCCCTTCGACGCGGTGAAGAAGCCCTGATCCCGAATCCATGACCGCGCTCCGCTCGGCCGCGCTCGCGGCCGCCGGGCTCGCCGCCTTCCTCGGCATCTGGGAGGCGGCACCCCGGCTCGATCTCGTCAATCCGGCCTTCCTGCCGCCGCCCTCCTCGATCCCCGCCGCCTTCGGCCGGGAGATGTCCGGAGGCGCGTGGCCGCGGGCGGTCGCCGAGAGCCTGAGCCATTACGTCGTCGGGCTGGGGCTCGGCGCGGGGGCGGGCATCGCGCTCGGACTGCTGTCGGGCATGTTCCGCTGGTTCGAGAGCCTGACCGCCTGGATCGTCCGGCTCCTGCGCCCCATCCCCGGCCTCGCCTGGGTGCCGTTCGCCATCATCTGGTTCGGCGTGCAGCCCTCGGCCGCCGTGTTCATCATCGCGGTCGGCGTGTTCTGGATCGTCTTCTTCGCGACTCAAGGAGCCGTGCGCGGCGTCGATCGCGACCTGATCGAGGTCGCCCAGGCCTTCGGCTTCCGTGGGCCGTTCGCCCGGTTGACGAAAATCCTTCTGCCGGCGGCGACACCCGGCATCCTGGTCGGCGTGCGCACGGCGTTGGGCCAGGCCTGGATGGCGGTGGTCGCAGCCGAGATCTTCGGGGTGCCCGGCATCGGCGCGCGGATGATGCAGGCCTCCTCGCTGCTCTCCACCGATATCGTCGTCGTCTACATGCTGACCATGGCCGCCCTCTACGGCCTGTTCGACACCGGCTTCGTCGCCCTCCAGGGCTGGCTGCTGCGGTGGCGCGCATGACGCCGATCATCGACATCAAGGGCCTGTCCCTCGCCTATGAGCGCGACGGACGCCGCACCGAGATCCTATCGGCGCTCGACCTTGCGGTACCGCGGGGGCAGTTCCTCGTCATCGTCGGCGAGTCCGGCGTCGGCAAATCGACGCTGCTGCGGGTGCTGATCGACCTGGCCAAGCCCAGCACCGGCACGGTCACCCTCGACACCGCCCCCGAGACGCGCAGCCCGATGGCCCTGGTGTTCCAGGATGCCCGGATGCTGCCCTGGCGGCGGGTGATCGATAACGTCGGCTTCGGTCTGGAACGCCACGGCCTCCCCAAGGCCGAGCGCCGGGCGCGGGCGGAAAAAATGCTCAAGCTCGTCGGCCTCGCCGACCTGGCAGGGCGCTGGCCGCACCAGCTCTCCGGCGGTCAGCGCCAGCGCGTCGCCATCGCCCGCGCGCTGGCGGTCGATCCCGAGGTGCTCTTGATGGACGAGCCGTTCTCGGCGCTCGACAGCTTCACCCGCGAGGGGCTGCAGGACGAGATCCAGCGCATCAAGGCTCAGACGGGCAAGACCGTGCTGTTCGTCACCCACGACATCGACGAGGCGGTCTACCTCGCCGACCGGGTCGTGGTGCTGGCCGGCAGCCCCGGCCGGATCGCAGCCGACGTGTCGATCACCCTGCCCCGGCCGCGCCGCCGCCGCGACACGGAACTGGTCGAGGCGGCCCGTCACCTGCGCGGGGAGCTGTCGCGGCGTTCGTCGGACCTGTGAGGGGCGGCGTCCGGAACGCGGGCGCCCTCCTCCGGGTTCGTTGCAGGCGCGGGAGACCTTGACGGTAAGCGTTCTCGCCGCGAACCATCGGGCGGCCCGACAGGGCGCGCCGGGAGACTCGGGATGGGATTTTTTCAGGACGCCCTCCTCCGCCTGAACCGCGTGGTGCTGTCCTACGCGGGCGACGCCGACTTCATGCAGGCGGCGGTCTCGGCGGCGGCCAACGTCATCGTCGCCGACGGCGACACCGACGAGGAGGAGATCGAGGCTGCGCTGGTCAGCATGCGGGCCAATCCCATCCTCCAGAAATCCTACGACACCCTGGCGCTGGAGAAGGCCTTGTTCGAGGCGCTCGCCCGCGCCGAGTTGCGCGCCGGCCGGCTGGAGAACGCCCAGCACGTCGCCGCCATCGCCGACCGCCCGCTCGACCACCGCCAGCACGTCTTCCTGATCGCCGCGGACGTGGCCGACAAGGGCGGGATCACCGAGAGCGAAAACAAGGTGCTGGACGAACTGGCCCAGGCGCTTGGGGTGGACAAGGCAGCCCTGCTCGGCTGAGGCGCCTTGGTGCCGCCCGCCCGGCCCTCGCGAACCGGCCGCGGAGGGCGTATGGTCCGCCACCGCTCGGGAGTGTGTCGAACGATGTACAAGGTGACGGGAACGGACCCGGCGGGACGCGAGATGACGTTTGCCTGCGGGACCGACGAGCAGGCCCTGGAAAAGACCTGGGAACTCGCCCGCCGCGGTTTTCGCGATATCGCGGTCTCCGATCCGCGCGGCAAGCGCATGAGCGCCGGGGCGTTCGAGCGCTCGCTGGATTTCGACTACGAGTGAGCCCGGCCGCGCGCTTCGATGAAGCGCGCGGTGACGGCGTGGGGCGTCGGGCGCACGAAGCGCCTCACGCCGCCCGCTTCTGATAATCCTTCACGTCCGTGAACCGGATCTTCTCCCACCTTTCCTCCTCGTAGCGCAGCGAGAAGGCGGTGGTCGCCATGAAGACCGGGGCGCCGTCGAGGTCGCTCGCCATCGACGAGCCGTGGGCGTCGATGAACTTGTCGATCTCGGTCTCCGAGTCCGACTCGATCCAGCGGCAGACCGAGAACCGGCTCGTCTCGAAGTCGATCGGCAGGCCGTATTCCGCCTGGAGCCGTTCCTTCAGCACGTCGAGCTGCAGCGCGCCGACCACGCCGACGATGGCGGGCGAGCCGTCCTGCGGCACGAAGACCTGCACGACGCCCTCCTCGCCCATCTGCTGGAGGGCCTCCTTCAGCTTCTTGGCCTTCATCGCGTCGGTGAGCTTGATCCGGCGCATGATCTCGGGGGCGAAGCTCGGCACGCCGCGAAACACCAGCTCCTCGCCCTCCGTGAGGGTGTCGCCGATGCGCAGGGTCCCGTGGTTGGGGATGCCGACCACGTCGCCGGCATAGGCCTCGTCGGCAATCGCCCGGTCCTGGGCGAAGAAGAACTGGGGCGCCGAGAGCGACATCGGCTTGCCGGTGCGCACGAGCTTCGCCTTCATCCCGCGCCGGAGCTGGCCGGAGCAGACCCGCATGAAGGCGATGCGGTCGCGGTGGTTCGGATCCATGTTCGCCTGGATCTTGAACACGAAGCCCGTCATCTTCGGCTCGGTCGGCTGCACCGCGCGCTTGTCGGCCTCCTGGCCCCGGGGCGGCGGCGCGAAGCGGGAGAGCCCGTCGATCAGGTCGCGCACGCCGAAATTCCGGAGCGCCGAGCCGAAGAACACCGGGGTCAGGTGCCCCTCGCGGAACGCGTCGAGATCGAAGGTCTTGAGGCCGCCCTCGGCGAGTTCCACCTCGTCGCGCCACGCCTGGGCGGCACCGTCCTCGGTGAGGAGTTCGTCGAACAGCGGGTCGTCGGTGCCCGAGACCGGAATCGTGCCGGAATCGTCCGCCGCGTCGAGGCGGCGCACCCGGGCCTGCCCAAGCTCGTAGGTGCCGGCGAAGTTGCGCCCGAGCCCGATCGGCCAGGTCACCGGGGCGACGTCGAGTGCCAGCGTCTTCTCGATCTCGTCGAGCAGTTCGAACGGGTCGCGCGCCTCGCGGTCGAGCTTGTTCACGAAGGTGACGATCGGGATGTCCCGCAGCCGGCACACCTCGAACAGTTTTCGCGTACGCGCCTCGATGCCTTTGGCCGCGTCGATCACCATCACGGCCGAATCGACCGCGGTGAGCGTGCGGTAGGTGTCCTCGGAGAAGTCTTCGTGGCCCGGCGTGTCGAGCAGGTTGAAGACGCAATCGCCGTACTCGAAGGTCATGACCGAGGTGACGACCGAGATGCCGCGCTCCTTCTCGATGCCCATCCAGTCGGAGCGGGTCGAGACGCGGTTGCGCTTGGCCTTCACCTCGCCGGCGAGCTGGATCGCTCCGCCGAACAGCAGCAGCTTCTCGGTGAGCGTGGTCTTGCCCGCATCCGGGTGCGAGATGATCGCGAAGGTGCGCCGCCGCGCCACCGGGTCGGCTTTCGGATCGGCGGGTTTGGGGTCGGTCTGCATCAGCATGGCGGGCACCGGCCGCGCCGCTGGCGGCCACTCGTCTTATAGGAATCCGGGGTCGGGTCTCTCTACGCGCTCCGCGCGTCCCGCGCAAAGCCGGCGTCAGCCCCGCCCGACATAGGGCATGCCCGTCGCCATCACGGTCATGAACAGGACGTTGGCCGAGAGCGGCAGCCCGGCCATGTAGACCACCGCCTCGGCGACGTGCCGCGCATCCATGAACGGTTCGGCTTTGATCGTGCCGTCGGCCTGCCGCGCGCCCTTGCCGAACCCTTGCGTCATCTCGGTCTCGGCATTGCCGATGTCGATCTGCCCGCAGGCGATGTCGAAGGCGCGTCCGTCGAGCGCGGTGGCGCGGGTGAGGCCGGTCAGGGCGTGCTTGGTCGCCGCGTAGGGTGCCGACATCGGCCGCGGCACGGTCGCCGAGATCGAGCCGTTGTTGACGATGCGCCCGCCGCGGGGCTCCTGCGCCCGCATCATCGCGAACGCCGCACGGCTGCAGAGAAAGGCGCCGGTGAGGTTGACGTTGACGCTCCGCATCCAGTCCTCGACCGCGATCTCGTCCACGGTCGCGGCCGGGGTGAAGATGCCTGCATTGTTGAACAGCAGATCGAGCCGACCGAATTTTTTCGCCATTCCAGCGAACAGCGCCTCGACGGCGTGCGGATCCGCGACATCCGTCGGCACGCAGAGGGCCTCGCCGGGCAACGCGCTGGCGACCGCCTCCAGCGCGTCCCGACGCCGCCCGGCCAACACCAGCCGCCACCCGGCCTCCGACAGCCCCCGCGCCACCGCTCGCCCGATCCCGGACCCGGCCCCCGTCACCAAAGCCACGCCGCCGCTCATCCGCCCCTCCGCCTGCCACAGACGGACGTTCTATCGCAGACCAACCTCCCCGGTTGCCAGCCCCGCGCGGCCCGTCTAGAGAACCGTCGGCCTGACGGTCGTTGGGGCGTCGCCAAGTGGTAAGGCAGCGGTTTTTGGTACCGCCATTCCCAGGTTCGAATCCTGGCGCCCCAGCCAAGCCTCAGCTAAGTCGTTGATCTGATTGCGATCCGTGCTCGGCCGCTCCCGCGGCTGCGCCGATTGTACGCAGAGCTGTTGCACGCGCTTGTCCACAGGGGCAGGCCGTTGACGATTTGTTCTAACGTGTACCGTCGCGGTGCGGTATACTGGTGGCGTAGGCGATTCCGTTGCGATGAGCGGACGCGACCGATTGGTGCCTCTGTTAAGGGGAATTCCGCCACGGTTGCTCTGAGCCTGGGCACGACCGACCCATCCAGTGCGCGCACACTTGGCTGGGCGCTCAACGCGGAAAGCCTCCGCGTCCGGGACGATCCCGCCATGCGCACTGCCAGCCAGATCCGAGACCACCTCCGCGCCTATGTCGACCGGGAGCGAAGCGCGCGGTTGACGCGTCTGCAGCGCGACCTCGATCCGCCGCGTGATCCGCTCGTCGGCGACTGGTCCGCGCTGATGGAGAGACGCGCCCGAGAGTACCGCATCTTCGGACGCCTGCAGGCCCTGGCCGCCGAGGAAGGCTTCGAAGCCGGGTACGACGGCGAACTCGATGCTCGTCTGAAGCAGGAAGGCTTCAGCCCGCCGGAACGCGGGGCGATCAGGCGGCGCATCACGAATGGCTACCTACGCGATCTTGGACGCCCGGATGAGACCGGGCGGCTCACGCCGCCCCGCGCCTATCTCGAGGCGATGCTGATGAGCATGGACGAGCCCGTGACCGAAGCGGGCCTGATTCGATGCTTACGTGGACTCGCGGCTGTCTCCGGCCATGTCTCGCGCGAGTTCGCTGCAACTTATGCCGAGGCCCGTTGCGATCCGCGTGAGGCCTGGGCCAACCTCTCTGCCATGCGCGCCAGGGGCGAAATGGTACGCGACGAGCTGGGCTGGGCCTCGTCCGACTTCGATGGCGCCGACAGCTTCGAATGGGGTGACTTCGAGATCCACGCTCCGCAGATACTTCGGCAGACCGCGAGTGACGATGATGGTCCTCCCCCTCCCCTATCCGAATCTGCCCGCCATCCCGCCCCCAAGCAGGGCCCTGCACCGGCCAGGAAGCACCCACCCGCCGCGCCAGCGTCTGCGTCGTACCCTTCGGAAACGGAGGCCGCCGCTCCAGGAGCGGTTCTAAAACCATCGCCTGAGCGGTCCGAGCTCGATGGCGAGGATGCCATTCAAGACACCGCCGGCCGCGCTACAGACCGCGAACAGCGAGTTGAGGACGAGGCGAGTACGGGCGTAGAAGCCCTCTCCGAGTCCATCACGAACTCTCTGACGACGATGGTCGAAGAGCTCATCATCCACAAAGGTGTCACTGACCTGACCGGCTGGCTTTGGACCGGGCTGATTGAGAGGATCAGCCAGGACTGAAGGAGTCGGACATGCGGCGAGGTCAGAAGACGAGCGCGGAGCAGGTTGTGCTGAAGCTGCGCCAGATCGAGGTGCAGACCGCCCAGGGCAAGAGCTTGGCGTTGGCGTGCAAGGAGGCAGAGATCTCCGAGCAGAGCTATTACCGCTGGCGCAAGGAGTACGGCGGCCTGCAGGTCGATCAAGCCAGGAAGATGAAGGATCTTGAGCGCGAGAATGCTCGGTTGCGCCGCCTCGTGGCGGATCTATCCCTGGAGAAGCAGGTGCTGGCG
>NZ_FOSV01000038.1 GCF_900114375.1 Methylorubrum salsuginis
TTGTTGAACAGCACCGTGCGCTTCATGAAGCGCCGGAAGCGCTCGATCAGGTTGAGATTGGGTGCGTAGGACGGCAGATCAACCAGTCGCAGCCGGCAACCGGGCTGGTCGAGCCAAGCCTTCAGTGCGCGCGAGCGATTGTAGCGGGCATTGTCGAGCACGACCGTGACGCTCTCGCTTGCCGGATGGCGGGCGGCCAGCGTCTCGAACAGGCGGATCATCGCCGCGCCGGTGATCGTCTCCTCGTGATGGTGGATCAGGCTGCGATCCGGCCAGGAGAGAGCGCCGTTGAGGTTGAGCCGGGTGCGGCCATGGCGTGCGGGGCGTAGACGTGGCCGAAGGCGGCCTTGACCTGCGCGTAGACCGCCTTGGCGGTCTGAGACACCTCGGCGGCGATTCACTCCGACAGGGCGGCCCGCTGATCGGCCGACAGCCGCGAGATCCGCCCCGTATAGCCCAGGCTCACCACGTCGATACGGACGCGCTCAAGGTAGAGCGTGCGATGCTCGGCCACCGTGCTCTCGTCGAAGTACAACGCCGCCGCGATCCGGGCCGGCCTCCAGCCGTCGTCGAGGAGCAGAAGCACGTTCAGGTGCCGATGCACGGCACTGTTCAACTGGCGCCTCTTCAGCACCAGGAAATGCGCGCAATCGTCAGGAGACAGAATCAGCCCTGCCATTCCTGAAGGGAATCACGCAAACCTGCGCGCGAAAAGCCAAACCCCGGGCTCCAAACGAGTCGCGGTATATGAGATGACAGCTGCTCTGAAACGGCGAGTCACCGAACTTCGGGCAATGACCCAATTCAATCCCTAGCCTCAGGGGGATTCGCGCTATCGAAACGGTGCGCTAAAAGCCTTATCCGCAGGGTTCGCGTGTGAGGACAAATCGATCCTACGCGCGCGGCAGCCCGTTGTCAGAAAACACACTTTCCGGACTGAGGGTAGATGGCGGAGACGGAGGGATTCGAACCCTCGATACCCTTATTAGGGGTATGCTCATTTAGCAAACGAGTGCCTTCAGCCTCTCGGCCACGTCTCCCCGCGCTGTGGCTCTAGAAGCTCCGGGGCGGCGGGTCAACCCGGTCGGAGCGCTCTCCGACGCAGTGGCCGCCGGTTCGGCGTCGGAGCGCGTGGCAAAGCAAGGATCAGGAGCCGTACCCCGCCTAACGGAGCGGGGCACCGCTCTCACGTGGGGACGTCACGCGGCGCTCGTAGTGCTTGGCCACGCGCAGGTGGCGGGAGATCGCGTAGTTCATCGCGGTCAGGAAGCCGTAGACGCCGCGCACGAAGTGGCGGCGGCCGAAATAGGCCTTGAGGAAGTTGCCCGGCAGCTCCACGAACACCCGCCAGGACGGGATCGTGACGCCGCGGGCGTCGAGGTCGTCGGCCTGCTGGTCGGAATAGCGGTTGAGCTTGTCGAGCTGGTCGCCGAGAGAGCGCACCGAGAAATGGTGGATGCGTCCCTTCAGCCGGCCCGCGGTGACGCCCGCGCCGAGTTCCACCCGGTCGTGGACCGGGGAGGGCGAGTAGCGGCTGCGGTCCCAGCGGTAGAGTCGCACCGGGCTGAGAACATAGGCCCAGGGGTGTGGGCGGGTCTCGCCGGGAAAGATCTCGGCGATGTCGAGGCGCCACGCCGCGTGCGTCGGCTCGCCCGCGGCGAAGGCCGCGCGGATCGTCTCGGCCAAGTCCGGCGGCACCACCTCGTCGGCGTCGAGGTTGAGCACCCAGGGATGGCGGCACTGCTCCTCGGCGAAGCGCTTCTGCGGGCCGTAGCCCGGCCAGTCGTTGTGGATCACCCGGGCGCCGAGGCTCTCGGCGAGCGCCTGCGTGCCGTCGGTTGAGCCGGAATCTACCACCACGAGGTCGTCGGTCAGGTCGCGCACCGCCCGGATCGTCGCGCCGATGCGGTCGGCCTCGTTCCGGGCGATGATGAAGACGGAGATCGGCAGCGCGGACATGCTTTTTCGATTTCGCGGAGGCGCCCCGCTGTAGCCGTGGGCTCCCCGGCGAACAAGCGCGCCTACGGCTCCGCCAAGCGCTTGCGCTGGACCTTGCCGTTGGCGGTGCGGGGCAGGGCCTCGAGGAAGCGGATCTCCCGCGGGCACTTGTAGCCGGCGAGCCGTTCGTTGCACCACGCGATCAGCGCATCGGCGTCGGGCGTCGCGCCGGGGCGGGGCACCACGAAGGCGGCGATCACCCTGACGTCGGCGCGTACGGCGAGTTCCGTCACGCCGACTTCCGCCACGTCGGGATGCGCGGCCAGCGCCGATTCCACCTCGACCGGCGAGACGCGGTAGCCCATGGCGTTCATGAGGTCGTCGTTGCGGCCGTGGAACCAGAGATAGCCGTCTGCGTCGAGGCTCGCGAGGTCGCCGCCCGCGAACCAGTCGCCGCGCATCACCGCCGCCTCCTCCTCCGGGCGCTGCCAGTATCCAAGCATCAGCCCCGGCTCGGAGCGATGGACGGCGAGCAGCCCGGTTTCGCCCTGCGGCAGCGGCTCGGGCGCGCCCTCGACGGGCAGGATGGCGACGCAGCGCCCCGGCTGGGGCCGGCCGGGGGAGCCCGAACGCACCGGTATCGTCGGGCCGCTCGACACGTAAGTGGAGATCTCGCTCATGCCGAGCGCCTCGTAGAGCGGCAGGCCGGTGCGCGCGGTCCACTCGGCCAGCAGGTCGGCGCTCAGCGCCTCGCCCGCGGTGACGCCGTGGCGCAGACCCGACAGGTCGTGAGCCGCGAGGTCGGCGTATTTGAGGATCTGGCGGTACACGCTCGGCACGGCAGCGAAGATCGTGGCGCCGTGGGCTTCGATCAGGCCGGGCCAGACGCCGCGGTCGCGCGGGCCGTTGTAGAGCACCGTGGTGGCGCCGCAGGCCCAGGGGTCGGTGATGCCGACACCGAGCGTGTAGGTCCAGTTCATGGTGCCGGCATGCAGCATCACGTCGGTCTCGGTCAGCCCGAGCCAGTGGGCGTGCATCGGGCGCCGGCCCCAGATGGCGCGATGGGCGTGGAGCACACCCTTCGGCCGGCTGGTTGTGCCGGAGGTGTAGACCAGGGTCGCCGGATCGTCGGCGGCAGTGTCGGCGTAGTCGGGCAGGGGCTCGCCCGCCTTCATCGCGGCGATCGCCTCGGCATCGAGCCACAGGCGCCCGCCCGCCTCCGCCGGCCTGTCGAAGCCTCGGCCGACCACCACCGCGGCGACGCCGGCATTGTCCATGAGGAAGGCGGCTTCGTCCGCCGTCAGCTGCGGTGAGGAGGGGAGCGCCACGAGGCCCGCGGCAAGGGCGCCGAAATAGACGAGGACATAATCCGCCTCGTTGCCCATGCGGATCATCACCCGATCGCCCGGCTTCAGCCCGAGGCCGAGAAGGCCGGCGGCGATGCCGCGCACGGCGCGGTCGGCCTCGGCATAGGTTAGGCGCGAAGCCTGGCCCTCGCCGACCATCACCAGTGCCGTCTTGTCGCCGCGAAGCCGCGCATTGTCCGCAAGGCAGTGGCGGGCCGCGTTGAAGCGGGGCGGCGGAAGGCGGTCGTCGGGAATCGGCACGGTGAAGTCCGGTCGTGAGGGGCGCCTCCGGTGTCCGCCGCCGCTCGCGGGCCGTCAAGAAGGCCGACCGGTGCGTAGGGAGATCGGGTCCGCATGATCACGCGACGTGGGGCGTTGGGGGGCGGGCTCGCCGCGCTGAGTCTCGCCTTGAGAAGCGGGCGGGCGGACGCCGGTCCGTTCGAGGATACTTTGGCGCAAATCGAGGGGCGGGTCGGCGGGCGCCTCGGCGTCGCCCTGCTCGACACGGCCTCCGGCGAATTGACCGGACGGCGCATCGACGAGCGATTCCCCCTATGCAGCACTTTCAAGGTCCTGGCGGCCGCCGCCGTGCTGGCGCGGGTCGATGGCGGGCAGGAGAGCCTGGAGCGACGGATCGTGTTCGGGCGCGAGGCCCTGGTGCCGTACTCGCCGGTCACGGAGCCGCGGATCGACGGGAGCGGCATGAGCCTCGCCGAACTGTGCGAGGTGGCGGTGACCCGCAGCGACAACACCGCGGGCAACCTGCTGCTCCAGGCGCTGGGCGGACCGCCGGGGCTCACCGCGCATCTGCGTTCCCTCGGCGACCGGGTGACCCGGCTCGACCGCACCGAGCCGACCCTCAACGAGGCGGCGCCGGACGACCCGCGCGACACCACGAGCCCGGCCGCGATGGTGCGGGTGCTGGCCGGGCTGACCCTCGGCTCGGCGCTGTCGCAGCCCTCCCGCGACCGGTTGAACGGCTGGCTGCGCGACAACCGCACCGGCGGGGCGCGGCTGCGGGCCGGGTTGCCGCCGGGCTGGCGCATCGGCGAGAAGACCGGCACCGGCGAGCGCGGCACGACGAACGATGTCGGCGTGCTCTGGCCGCCGGACGGGGCCGCGCAGGTGGTGGCCGTCTACCTCACCGGCTCGGACCGTCCCCTGGCCGAGCGCGAGGCCGCCCTCGCCGCGGTCGCGAAGGCCGTGGTCGAAGCGTGAGATCAGCGCGAACGCCCACCCGATCCTACCCGATCGGATCGGGGCCGGATCGCTTCCGGACCGGCCGGATCGCACCCGAGCGGGCGGCTTTCACGCCCTCGCGCAATTCGAGCCAGAGGAAGCGGGCCGGATCGACCGGCCCCGGCAGCACGAGGCGTCCCGGCGGCACCGGCTCGAATCCGAAGCGGCGGTAATAGGGCGCGTCGCCGACCAGCACGACGAGGCCGTGGCCGGCGCTCCGGGCCGCGTCCAGGCTCGCCTGCATCAGCGCCGAGCCGATGCCGCGATCCGAAAAGCTCGGATCGACGGTGAGCGGCCCGAGCACGAGGAGCGATCCGCCCGCCGCCTCCGCCGGGCCGATCCGCACCGAGCCGACGAGATAGGTGCCGACGAGCGCCGTCAGGCAGAGATCGGCCAGCGGCACCGTGCCCTCGCGCAGGCGATAGGCCGTGCGGGCGAAGCGGCCGGGCCCGAAGGCGCGGGCATGGAGCCGCTCGATCGCCGGGCCGTCGTCCGGGTGTTCGGGGCGGATGACGAGGGGCAGGGCGGTCACGGCAGGCGTCATCCGGGCGCGGGGACGAGGGCCGATAGCAGCCTGCCCGTCAGCCGGCAAACGGTGTCGCATCGGTCGTGTGAAGCGGCGTCCTCAAGCCGACCGACAAGCGCGGCGAGCGGCGCCCCACACCGATCGTCGCAAAATTTGTCACATCGTTTGCGGCGCTCGATCTGGACAAAAACCACTTGTTAACACAGGAGAATTATCCATTAAAAGAAATGGGGGTAGTTGTCTTGGCTAAAGTAAGCACTGTTGCTGTCCCGAAAAGCAGCAACGTCTATATCGACTCGCTTATATTCGGCGGGATTCGCTGGGATCAGAAGAGCGGCCCGATCTCCTACGCCTTCCACCAAGGCGACGAGGGCATGGCGCCTTGGACGTCCGCCGACAAGGCGGCCTTCAAGCTCGCGTTCTCGTTGTTTTCCAACGTTGCCAATGTGTCCTTCGCGGAAGCCGCCGACCCGGAAGGCGCGAATTTGAACCTCGGTCTGATAAAGGGGTCGATTCCCGGCGCGGAACAGCTCGTCGCGTTCATGGTCCCTCCGGGCCTGCAGCTTGCCGACGGCCCGCCCCCGGGCACCGGTCTGTTCAGCATCGGGGCGCATCCCAACTGGTACGGTCAGCTCAGCCAGGGGGGCTACAGCTTCGCCACCATCATTCACGAACTCGGCCACGGTCTCGGCCTGTCTCATCCGCACGACAATGCCGGCGGATCGAGCCTCTTCCCCGGCGTCGATGGGTATGACGCCGAAGGCGGGCCGCTGCTGAAACCGGACGGCACCGTCGACTTCGCGAGGGACACCGGCGACGACGATCTCAACATCGGTTTGAATACGATGATGAGCTACAACAATATCGGTCAATCCTACGCCCCGAACGCTGCGGCGAATTTCGGGTTCGAGGGAACGCCGATGGCCCTCGACATCGCGGCCCTGCAGCACCTCTACGGGGCGAACATGACCTATCGCACCGGGAACGACACCTATCGCCTGCCGCAGGCCGACAAGGTCGGAACGTTCTGGTCGAGCATCTGGGATGCCGGCGGCATCGACACGATCAGCAACGAGGGCTCGAACCGGGCGGCGACCATCAATCTTCAGGCCGCGCCCCTGACCGGCCCCAAGGCCGGCGGCTACGTCTCGGCGATCAAGGGCAATGCCGTCCACGGCGGCTACACCATCGCCAACCGGGTCACGATCGAGAATGCCATCGGCGGCAAAGCCGACGACAAGATCGTCGGCAATGCGGCCGCCAACCGGATCGACGGCGGTGGCGGAGCCGACGTCATGATCGGCAAGGAAGGCAACGATACCTATCTCGTCGACAACCGGAAGGATCTCGTCGGCGAAGTGAACGGTCAGGGCAACGACACGGTGATCTCCACCGTGAGCTACGGTCTGCTCGAGGGCAGCTCGGTCGAGACGCTCCGGCTCGCTTCGACGACGGGTCGGGCCGCCTTGAACCTCGACGGCAACGGCTTCGCCAACACCCTCATCGGCAATGCCGGCAACAACCGGCTCGACGGGAAGGGGGGTGCCGATACGCTGAGCGGCCTGGCCGGCGACGACCGATACGTCGTCGACAGCGCAAAGGATCGGGTGATCGAGGCGAAGGGCCAGGGCAACGACACGGTGTTCTCGACCGTGAGCTATGCACTGGCCAAGGGCCAGGAGATCGAGTCGCTTCACCTCGCCAAGCCCGACAGCAAGGCAGCGCTCAACCTGACCGGCAACGAATTCGACAACGCCCTCGTCGGGAATGCCGGTCACAACCGGCTGGACGGCGGTACCGGCGACGACATGCTCTCCGGAAAGGGCGGGAATGACCGTTATTATGTCGATTCCTCCTTCGATCAGGTCTTCGAAGCGAAGGGGCAGGGGGTCGACACCGTCGTCAGCACGGTGACTTACAGCCTGGACAAGGGTCAGGAGGTGGAACGGCTCGAACTCGCTCCCTCGACCGGCGCGACGGGGCTGAACTTGACCGGCAACGAATTCGACAACACCCTCGTCGGAAATGCCGGCCGAAATATCCTCAACGGAGGTGGCGGCGCGGATAAACTCTACGGCCTGAAAGGCGACGATCTCTATCTCGTCGACAATACCGGAGACCAAGTTTTCGAGGTCCAAGGGCAGGGACAGGACGGCATACTGTCGACCGTGACCTATACCCTGGCCAAAGGACAGGAGATCGAGGATCTCGTTCTCTCGTCCTCGACGGGCAAGACCTCACTTGACCTGACCGGCAACGAGTTCGCCAACACCTTGATCGGTAACGAAGGTGTCAATTGGCTCGATGGCGGGGCGGGCGCGGATGTAATGCGCGCTAACGGCGGCGACGACGTCTACATCGTCGACAATACAAAAGATCGGGTCCTGGAGGATGTGGGCCGAGGAGACGACATCGTCAAGACGCACGTGTCCTACACGCTCCTCGCGGGACAGGAAATCGAGAGGCTATGGGCCGCCGAACCGGAGGATGCGCGCAACATCAGTCTCACCGGTAACGAGTTCGGGCAGGAGATCTATGCAGACGCCGGGAACAACCGTATCGACGGCGGACTCGGCAATGACCATCTGTTTGGTGGACCCGGAGCGGACACCTACGTGTTTTCGACAAAGCTCGGCAGAGACAACGTCGATCAAATCTACATTTACGGTAGCCAGGACCCGGGGGACCCCCGTGACATGATCGAACTGTCCAAGCTCATCTTCTCGGCCCTCGCGCCGGGCCAACTCGCAGAGAGTGCGTTCAAGGCGATCGACCATGCCAAGGTCGATGCTGACGACCGGATTCTCTACAAGCAGGCGACCGGCGAAGTGTTCTACGACGCGGATGGCTCGGGCAAGGCCGGCGCGCAGCTCTTCGCCGTGGTCGAAAACAAGGGGGAGCTGAAGGCGGGCGACTTCCTCATCGCCTGACGTTTCTCGGATATATCCCGCAGCGGCCTCATCCGTCGCTGCGGGACTGTATCCCAAGGGGACGGTCCGTCAGGTCGAGAGACTGCCCGCTTCTCGGACGGACCGATCCACCTCTGTGCCAAGACGCGGGGACGGGCATCGCGTGTCCGAAATAGGCCTGGGGATCGGGCCGTGACGGTGGCGTGCGGAGGGCCGAGAGCCATCGGCCGACAGCGAACCGTGACCGCTCCCGGATGTCACGCCGCCTTGGCGGAAAAGTCGATCCGCGGATCGATCCACGTATAGATCAGATCCGAGAGCAGGTTCACGGCGAGCCCCAGCAACGAAAAAATGTAGAGCGTAGCGAACACCACCGGATAGTCGCGCCCGACGATGGAGGTGAACGACAGCAGCCCCAGCCCGTCGAGGGAAAAGATCGTCTCGATCAGCAGCGAGCCGGTGAAGAAGGCGGTGATGAAGGCGCCGGGGAAGCCGGCGATGACGATGAGCATCGCGTTGCGGAAGACGTGGCCGTAGAGGACGCCGCGTTCGGTCAGGCCCTTCATCCGGGCGGTCAGCACGTATTGCTTGCGGATCTCGTCGAGGAACGAGTTCTTCGTCAGCAGCGTCGAGGTCGCGAAGGCGCCGAGCACCAGGGCGGTGAGCGGGAGCGCGAGATGCCACGCGTAATCGAGCGCCTTGCCCCACAGGCTCAGGGACTCGAAATTCTCCGAGGTCAGGCCGCGGATCGGGAAGATCTGCACGAAGGAGCCGCCCGCGAACAGGATGATCAGCAGGATGCCGAACAGGAAGCTCGGGATCGCGTAGCCGACGATGACGACCGCCGAGGTCCAGACATCGAAGCGCGAGCCGTCGGAGACCGCCTTGCGGATGCCCAGCGGAATCGAGATCGCGTAGGAGATCAGCGTCATCCAGAGACCCAGCGAGACCGAGACCGGCAGCTTCTCCTTGATCAGCTGCAGCACGCTCACGTCGCGGAAGTAGCTGCGGCCGAAATCGAACCGGGCATAGTCCCACAGCATCTTGGCGAAGCGCTCGGGCGCCGGCTTGTCGAAGCCGAACTGCGCCTCCAGCTTCTTGATGAAGGCCGGGTCGAGCCCTTGCGCGCCGCGATACTTGGCGTTCTCCGAGCCGCCGCTTTTCGCGCCGCCGCCGAGATCGCCCTGGCCGCCGGTGATGCGGCTCAGGGAGCCCTCCTGCTGGCCCTGAAGCTGGGCGAGCACGCGCTCGACCGGGCCGCCGGGGGCGAACTGGATGATCGCGAAGGTGATCAGCATGATCCCGAAGATGGTCGGGACCATGAGGGCGAGGCGCCGCAGGATGTAGCCGATCATGTTTGCCTCAGTCCCGGCCGATCCGCCGGGCTTTGTCCGGGTCGTACCACCAGAGATCGGGGGTCCCGAGGCCGTAGGCCGGCGGCGTCGCCGGATGGCCGAACACGTCCCAAGTCGCGAGCCGGTAGCTCGGGGCGTACCACATCGGAATCCAGTAGCGGCCCGCGCGCAGCACCCGGTCGAGCGCGCGGCAGGCGGCCTCCAGCTGCGCCCGCGAGGCGGCGGTGACCGCCTTCTCGATCAGGGCATCGGCCGCCGGATTCTTGATGCCGGCGATGTTGTTGGTGCCGGGGATCGCGGCGGCGGCCGAGCCGAAGCTCGTGCGCAGCTCCGGCCCCGGCGTCGCGCCCTGCGAGGCGTTGCGGACCACGATGTCGAAGTCGAAGTCGCGCACCCGCAACTGATATTGCGAGGCATCGACGATGCGCTGGCGCGCCTGGATGCCGAGCCGGGCGAGGTTGCGGATGAAGGGCTGGGTGCGGGCTTCCCAGATCGGGTCGTTGTCGAGGAACTCGAAGGCGATGGGCGCGCCGCCCGGCAGCCTGAACACGCTGCCGTCGCGGGTGCAGCCGGCCTCCTTCAGGAGCGCGTTGGCGCGGCCGAGCAGCGCCCGGTCCTGGCCCGAGCCGTCGCTGGACGGCATCACCCAGGCCTCGCCGAACACCTCGGCCGGCACGTCGCCCGGATGCGCGTCGCGCAAGGGTTCGAGCAGGGCGAGTTCGTCCGGGCCGGGCTTGCCGGTCGCCTTGAGATCGGACCGCTCGAAGAACGATTCCGTCCGCACGTAGGTGTCGAACATCTGGTTGCGGTTGGTCCAGGCGAAATCGAAGCACAGCCCGATCGCCTCGCGCACCCGCGGATCCCGGAACACCTCGCGACGGGTGTTGAACCACCAACCCTGGATCGCGGCCGGCGCGTTGTTGGGCAGCGTCACCCGCTTCACCCGGCCCTCGCGGGCTGCGGGAAAATCGTAGCCGTTGGCCCAGATCGAGGAGGTGAACTCCTCGCGATAGGTGAAGGCGCCGCTCTTGAACGCCTCGAACGCCGCTTGGCGGTCGCGGAAATACTCGTAGCGCAGGGACTCGAAATTGTTGCGCCCGACATTCACCGGCAGGTCGGCGGCCCAGTAATCCGGCACCCGCTCCAGCTCGATGAAGCGGCCGACATCCATTCGCCCGACCCGGTAGGGGCCGGAGCCCAGCGGCTCCTCCAGCGTCGAGGCCTCGAAGTCGCGACCCTTCCACCACGCCTCGGAGAAGATGGGGAGGCTGGCCACCGTCTGCGGCAGGTCGCGGGCGTAGCCGGCCTTGTAGCGCACCAGCACCACGTCGTCGGCCTCGGGCGTCGCGTCTTCAAGGTCGAGGATCTCCTGCGAGATCGCCGGATGGCCCTTGTCGCGCAGGATCTTCAGCGAGAACGCCACGTCGCGGGCGGTGAGCTTCGAGCCGTCCTGGAACCGCGCCTGCGGCCGCAGGCGGAAGCGCTGGCTCAGGC
Source organism: Methylorubrum salsuginis (assembly GCF_900114375.1). Lineage (GTDB taxonomy): Bacteria > Pseudomonadota > Alphaproteobacteria > Rhizobiales > Beijerinckiaceae > Methylobacterium > Methylobacterium salsuginis. Next base: position 10,808 of record NZ_FOSV01000038.1, read on the forward strand.
CGTCCGGGCTTGTCTCCACCGTGCGGGCGATCAGCCCGTAGAGGGCGTCCGGCTCGTCGAGCGCGCGCACCATCAGGCTGTCGAAGGTGAAGTTCAGCCCGGCCGCGCCGTTGCCGCGGAAGACGAACGGGTTGAGCGTGTCGAAGGTGTCGAAGGCCTGATTGCCGAAGGTCTGCGTGATCTGCGTCGAGAAGCGCCCGCCGCGGGGCGCCATCGGGTTCACGTAGTCGAAATTCGGGAAGTCCGGCCCGTATTTCAGTTCGCCGAAGCTCGACAGGCCGTGGCTCGGGCCGGTGGCCGCGGCGTGGACGGAGCGGGGGAGGGCGGCGGCGAGCGCGAGCGCTCCGGTGCCGAGGACGAGGCCGCGGCGCGTGGGGGCGCCGCTCAACGCGGCGCTCCCGTCTTCCTGGCCAGGGCCTCGTCGTACCACCACGTCGTCGGGAAGCCCGACGCGCCGTATTTCGGCAGCACCGGCGGATGACTGAAGCGGTTCCAGCGGATCGTGCGCGTCACCGGCGAGGACCATTGCGGCACGAGATAGTTGTGGGACAGGAGCGCGCGGTCGAGCGCCCGCGTGGCCGCCACGAGCGTCTCGCGGTCGCTGGCAAAGATCAGCTTCTCGATGAGCGCATCGATCCCGGCATCCTTGATGCCGGCGATGTTGCGCGAGCCCGGCTTGTCGGCGGAGGCCGAGCCCCAATATTCGCGCTGCTCGTTGCCCGGCGAGAGCGATTCCGGCCAGCTCGAGGTGGTGATGTCGAAATCGAAGCTGCGCAGCCGGTTCTGGTACTGCGCCTGATCGATCACCCGCACGCTCGATCCGATGCCGATGAGCTTCAATTGCGCGGCAAACGGCAGGATCACCCGCTCGAACACATTCTGGAATTCGAGGAACTCGACCGTCAGCGGCTCGCCGGTGGCTTTCGACACCATCTGGCCGCCCTTCAGCTCGTAGCCCGCTTCCTTCAACAGGCCGACGGCCTGGCGCAGGTTCGCCCGCACGGCCTCGGGCGTGTCGTTGACCGGGTTCTTGTAGGGCTCGGTGAAGACCTTGGGCGGGAGCTTGTCCTTCACCCCCTCCAGGATCGCCCGCTCGATCCCCTCGGGCAGGCCGGACGCCGCAAGTTCGGAGCCGAAGAAGTAGGAATCGATGCGCTGGTACTGCCCGTAGAAGAGCTGCCGGTTCATCTCCTCGAAGTTCATGGCGAGGTTGAAGGCGCGGCGCACCCGCTCGTCCTTGAACTTGTCCCGGCGCAGGTTGAACACGAAGGCCTGCATGATGCCGGTCCCGCGCCCGGGGAACTCCTCCTTGATCAGGCGGCCTTCCTTGACGGCGGGGAAGTCGTCGTACTGGGTCGCCCAGTTGCGGGCGATGTTCTCGGTGCGGAAATCGTAGAGGTCGCCCTTGAGCGCCTCCAAGAGCACCGACCCGTCGCGAAAGTACTCGAAGCGGATCGTGCCGAAGTTGTTGCGGCCCCGGTTCACCGGCAGATCCTTGCCCCAGTAATCGGCGACGCGCTCGTAGATCGCGTAGCGTCCGGCATCGATCTTGGCCAAGCGGTAAGGGCCGGAGCCCAGCGGGATTTCCAGCGTGGTCTCGGTCGGGTTGCGGGGCTTGCCGTTGGCGTCCTTGGCCGTCCACCAGTGTTTCGGGAGCACCTGCATCTGGCCGAGCACCTGCGGCAGTTCGCGGTTGCCGGCTTCGGAGAAGCGGAAGGTGACCTCGCGCTCGCCGGTGGCCTCGGCCTTCGCGACGCTGTGGTAGTAGGCGGCGTAGAACGGGCTGTTGGCCTTGAGCGTATCGAACGACCAGATCACGTCCTCGACGGTCAGCGGCGTGTCGTCGTGCCAGCGGGCGCCCGGGCGGAGGCGGTAGGCGACCGATAGGCCGTCCGGGGCGATCCGCACGGCTTCCGCCAGCTGGCCGTAGGAGGAGAACGGCTCGTCGCCCGAATCCTCCATCAGCGTGTCGTAGATCTGGGTGATGCCGCCTTCGAGATCGCCTTTCAGGCCGTTGACGATCATGTTGAGGTTGTCGAACCCGCCCTGCGCGCCCAGCCGCACGAGGCCGCCGACGGGCGCCTTCGGGTCGGCATACTCGAAATGCTCGAAGTCGGGGCCGTATTTCGGCTCGCCGAGCAGCGTCAGGGCGTGGCGCCAGCTGCCGGGCATCCCTTGAGCCGCCCCTTGCGCCGAGGCCTTCGCCGCAGATTCCGCGGGCTCCTGGGCCAGGGCCGGACCGCGGAGTCCGAGGGCGGCGAGGGCTCCGGCGAGGAAGCTGCGGCGTGCGATCACGGCGTGGTCCGTCACGTTGGCGCGTTCTCCCGATCGTTCATGAACAACGACAATTTCTCGCCGACGTTCTAGGACGGCGGGGACGACGCGCCAAGCGGTCCAGTCCGCGCAGGTCTTCCGAGACGAAAAAGGCCGGACCTTTCGGTCCGGCCTTCGGCCACGTCCGCGGACGCAACGATCAGGGTTTGGGTGCCTCGGCCGGCTTGTCCGTGGCGGGCGGGGTCTCGGGCGCGGTGGGCTGTTGCTTCGCGTCGGTGCCGCCGGTCGGCTTGGCGATGTCCGGCTGCGACGGGGCGACCTCGTTCTGCTGCGGTTGCTTCTCGGGGGCCGGCACGGTGCGGGCGGTGTCCTTGCCGTCGCCCTGGTTGCCCTGCGGGGCGTTGGTCGCGGGCTTCTTGTCCTTGTCGCCGGTGGCGCTCTCGGGCGCCTTGGTCTCGGCCGGCTTCGTCTCGGCCGGCTTAGCGTCGGGCTTGGCGTCGGGCTTCGCCTCGGCCGGCTTTTCGGCGGCCTTCTCGGCCGGCTTGGCCTCGTCCTTCTTCTCGGCGGCCGGGAGCGGCTTCGGGCTGTCGGAGAGCGTGCGCAGATAGGCGATCACGTTGGCGCGCTCGGTCGGCGAACCGATGCCCGCGAACGCCATCTTGGTGCCCTTGATGTAGCCCTTCGGATTCTCGAGGAAGTGGTCGAGATCCTCGTAGGTCCACGTGCCGCCCTTCTCCTTCAGGCCGGCGGAATATTCGAAGCCGGCGGCATGCGCCTTCTGGCGCTCCACCACGTCCCACAGGTCGGGGCCGACCTTGTTCGGGCCGCCCTTCTCGAAGCTGTGGCAGGCCTGGCAGGCCTTGGTGCCGCCCTTGCCCTTCTCGGCGTCGGCGCTGGCGAGCCGCACGGCGATCGGCTCGGCCTTCGGCGCGGCGGCGGCGGAAGCCGCCTTCGGCTCCGGCTCGGGCAGCGGGTAGCCCGCGTTGCCTGCGGGTTTCGGGTGATAGATCAGCTCCGCCACGAAGCCCGACCCGACCGCGAACAACAAGGCGCCGAGTACCGCGCCGGCGACCTTGTTCAGTTCGAAGGAATCCATGCTCGACAGCTCCGGCGCGCGGGGAGAGGGCCCGGCGGATGGCGGCCCGACGGGCAAGACGCCGGACATTGGAAGAGTGCCAGGGTGATTAGCCGTTTGGAACCGATCTTGACAATGGGCCGCGCGCGCTGCGTGCTGTCGCACGAGGGGTTCTGAAACGGTTTTCGCGCCGCCGTGTCCCGCGGCGCACCGTCATGACAAGCCCGGCCCTGCCTGTTAGAGCCTCGCCCGACGCCACCCGCGCGAGGCCGTATCCGGGCGATGTCCGATCCGCTGATCCTGATTCCGGCCCGTCTCGCCGCGACGCGCCTGCCGAACAAGCCGCTCGCCGACATCGCGGGCGAGCCGATGATCGTCCATGTCTGGCGCCGCGCCGTGGAATCCGGCGTCGGCCCGGTGGTGGTCGCCACCGATGCGCCCGAAATCGTCGAGGCGATCGAATCCCGCGGCGGCCTGGCCGTCATGACCTCGCCCGACCATCCGTCCGGCTCCGACCGCCTCGCGGAAGCCCTGGAGATCGTCGATCCGGAGGGCCATCACGACGTCGTCGTCAACGTGCAGGGCGACCTGCCGACGATCGATCCCGGCATCATCGCCGCCGCGGTGACGCCGCTGGCGGATGCAGCCGTCGACATCGCCACGCTGGCCGCCCTGATCGAGCGGGCGGGGGAGGCGGACGACCCGAACGTCGTCAAGATCATCGGCCACCACGTGGCCTCGAACCGCCTGCGGGCGCTCGCCTTCACCCGGGCCCGCGCGCCGTGGGGGGAGGGGCCTTTGTTCCACCATATCGGCCTCTACGCCTATCGCCGGAAGGCGTTGCGCCGCTTCGTGAGCCTGCCGCAGGGCGAACTCGAACGGCGCGAGAAGCTGGAACAGCTGCGCGCCCTGGAAGCCGGGATGCGCATCGACGCCACCCTGGTCACCGACCTGCCGCTCGGCGTCGACACGCCGGCCGATCTCGAACGCGCCCGGGCGCTGCTCTCCGCCCGCCGCCTGAACTGAAGCATCAGCCCATGACCGACCGCACCATCGCCTATCAGGGCGAGCCCGGCGCCAACTCGCACATCATCTGCGCCCAGGCCTATCCGGGCTGGACCTATCTGGCCTGCCCGACCTTCGAGGACGCCTTCGCGGCGGTGAACGAGGGGCAGGCGGCGCTTGCCATGATCCCGATCGAGAACTCGATCGCGGGCCGCGTCGCCGACATCCACCACCTGATCCCGACCTCGCGGCTGCACATCGTCGCCGAGCACTTCCTGCCGATCCACTTCCAGCTGATGGTGCTGCCGGGCGCCCCGCTGGAGGGCATCAAGTCCGTACACAGCCACATCCACGCGCTCGGCCAGTGCCGCCGCATCGTCCGGCGGCTCGGTGTGAAGCCGGTGGTGGCCGGCGACACCGCGGGCGCCGCCCGCGAGGTGGCCGAGTTGCGCGACCCGACCCGCGCAGCGCTGGCGCCGGCCATGGCGGCGGAGGTCTACGGCCTCGACATCCTCGAGCGCGACGTCGAGGACGAGGCGCACAACACCACCCGCTTCGTCGTGTTCTCGCCCGAGCCGGTGCTGCCGGAGCCCGGCGGGGATCCGACCGTGACGAGCTTCATCTTCCGGGTCCGCAATATCCCGGCCGCCCTCTACAAGGCGCTCGGGGGCTTCGCGACCAACGGCGTCAACATGTCGAAGCTCGAGAGCTACATGGTCGAGGGGCAGTTCACCGCGACCCAGTTCTACGCCGAGGTCGACGGCCACCCGGAGGACGACGGCCTGCGCCGGGCGCTCGACGAACTGCGCTACTTCTCCCGCGAACTGCGCGTCCTCGGCACCTACCCGGCCCATCCGTTCCGCGAGGCGACGCGGCAGGCGGCCGAGTGATTTTTCGGGGATCGGCTCGGGCTCACGTCCGAACCGATCTCCCGTCACCCGAAACGGTCATCGGGGGCGAAGTCATCATGCATCGTCCCGGATCCGTTGGCCGGGACGATGCAACGGCGCCGTCAGTCCTGAAGCATCCGCTTCAGCAGCTCGACCTCGTCCCCCAGCACCGCGTCCTCGCCGATCTGCTTCTCGATCTTGCGCACGGCGTGGAGCACCGTGGTGTGGTCGCGCCCGCCGAAGCGGCGCCCGATCTCGGGGAGCGAGCGCAGCGTCAGCACCTTAGACAGGTACATGGCGATCTGGCGCGGCTTGACCACGGCGGCAGTGCGGCGCTCGGACAGGATGTCGGAGCGCGAGACGTTGTAGCGCGAGGCCACCAGCTTCTGGATGTCCTCGATCTTCACGCGCTTGGGCTCGCGGTTCTTCACGAGGTCGCGGATCGCCGATTCGGCGGTCTCGACCGTCACCGGGGCGCCGGTGAGCGTGGCATGCGCCAGCAGCCGGTTGACCGCGCCTTCGAGGTCGCGACCGTTGGCCGTGATGGCGCGGGCCACGTAGGACGAGACCTGGGGCGAGACCTCGAAATTCGGGTGGCTCTGGCGGACGGCCGCGAGCCGCGCCGACAGGATCGAGGTGCGAAGCCCCTCGTCCAGATTACCGATCTCAACCACGAGACCGCCCGCGAGGCGCGAACGCACCCGCTCGTCCAGCGTCTCCAGCTCGGTCGGCGGACGGTCGGAGGCGACGACCACCTGGCGGCCGGAATCGATCAGGGCGTTGAGCGTGTGGCCGAACTCGGTCTGGATCGACTTGCCCTGGATGAATTGCACGTCGTCGAGGATCAGCAGGTCGATCGCCCGCAGCTTCTCCTTGAAGGCCAGCGCGCTCTGGGTCTTCAGGGCGTTGACGAAGCCGTACATGAAGCGGTCGGCAGTCAGATAGATGACGCGCCGGCCCGCCTCGCGGGCGGCGTGCCCCGCCGCATGCAGCAGGTGCGTCTTGCCCAGGCCCACGCCGGCATGGACGTAGAGCGGGTTGTAGAGCGCGCCCTCGCCGTCGTTGCGGGCGATGCGCTCGGCAGCGGCATGCGCCAGAGCGTTGGAGCGACCGACGACGAAGCTCGCGAAGGTGAGGCGCGCATCAAGCGGCGCGCCGTTGAGATCGACCGTACCGGCCTCGCCGCGGGGCGCGGCGATCTCGGTCTCGACCATCGGGCCGGGGCCCTGGAGCGCCGCTTGCGTCGCGGTGGCGTGGAGCCGCGTCAGCGGGCCGCTGGTCGGGCTCGGCTTGCCGGAGGTCGGAGCCGGGCGGGCGGGTGCGGACGCGCCGCGCACGCCGACCTCGATCCGGCCGACGCCCTCGGCCTCGGCCCGGAAGGTGGTGAGCACCCGGTCGAGATAGTGCGATTCGATCCAGCTCTTGAGGAAGCGGGTCGGCACGGTGAGGCGGGCGACGCCGCCGGACACGTCTTCCAGTTCGAGCCGGGCGAACCAGCTCGCGAACACGTCCTCGCCGAGTTCGGCCCGCAGGCGCCGCTTCACCCGTCCCCAGGCCGCGGAGACATCGACGCCCCGCCCATCTCCGCCATTCCCGCCGTCCGCCATGCTGCCGTCGAGGTGCATCGAAACTCTCCTCGCAGCCGCCCGGCGGACCGGACGGCTGCGTACGCAGTACAAAACGAGAGGGCCCACCCGATTACGGAGGCGGCACCCGATGAACTCCGCGGCGTGTCAAGAGGCAGGCCGGCGGCTATCGCTCAAGAAGGCTGTGTATCAACAATCCTCTATCGTTCTCCTAACAACGGGACGATCGGGGACAACTTCTTCGCTGGCACGGAGTCGTGAACGGCACCCCCGGAGTCGAAGGCATGAGAGCATCATGAGGGCATCTTGGGGAAGACTCGCGTGCGGCCGGTGTTGACCTTGTGGGGCGCCGAGCTCCGCAAGGTTTCATTAAGCTACACGCTCGGACCCGCACCGAGGAGTCGTTAACGTTGTCAACGTGGTTAACGGAACCTTGCGGAAGGCGGATTCGGCCGGCGCAAGGGGCAACCTGGGACAAGTGCGCGGCCGCTGTGGAGAAGGCGCAGAGTCCGGTGCATGGCGAAGGGGCGGCCGGGCTCCGCGTCCTGGCGGGGTGCCTTCGGCGCAACAAAAAAGCCCGGCACTCGGCCGGGCTTGGGTCGTCCGTATCGATGTCACCCGGTCGTACGACCGGGGGAGGGGCCCTCAGGCGGCGATGGCCTTCACCCGGGCGGCGAGGCGCGAGACCTTGCGGGAGGCGTTGTTCTTGTGAACGATGCCGTGCTGGGCAGCGCGCATGATCTCCGGCTCGGCGGCGCGGAGCGCGGCGAGCGCGTTGTTCTGGTCGCCGGAGGCGATGGCCTCCTCGACCTTGCGGACGAAGGTACGCATCCGCGAGGTGCGCGAGCGGTTGATCGCCGTGCGCTTGGCGATCTTGCGGGTCATCTTCTTGGCCGACACGGTGTTGGCCATGGGGGCATCCTCGTCTGGTCGCGGCGGCAGCGACCGGAGCCGGGTTCTTCCCCGTGTCGGTCGGCGCAGCCTGAATGATTGGCAATGGCGAAGCGCCCGGTCACTGCAAGCGGCCGGTCGCGGAGCGCGTCCTATAGCGGCACCCCCGCAGGTCGTCAACAAATCCCAAGGCGAGCGCTTCCCGCAGGCGCCTCGCGTTCTCTCCTGGCCTCGAGCGCCGGCGCGCCCGCGGACTCATACCAATCGGCGCGGTTGGACTCACGGGTTCACGCGCGAGCGGCAGGTGTGATTCGATGAGGCGAGCCAGGAGGTTTGGCATGTCGAAGGCCGTGGGCTCGAGCGCGAGGACTTTGATGCCGATGCCCTGCATCGTCTGGCCCAAGCGAGCCGCGATGCCGTTCAGAGCCGGCGCCTTCCGACGCTAGCCGCGATCTACGACGGAGCCAGCCGCACTCAAGGCGTCCGGATCGGCGCGGTCGGCTTGCAGACGGTGCGCAACTGGGCTCTGGCCTTCGACGCGGCCGGGCCGGACGGCCTGATCGAGCACAAAAAGCTCGAAAGGCGGTTCAAGCTCGACGATGCGCAGCGGCAGGCCTTTACAGCCGTCATCGAGGAAGGGGCGGACCTTCAGTGGCATGGCGTGGTCCGCCGGCGGCTGAAGGGACTTGGCCGCTTGGCTGCTCGCGCGGTTCGGGGTCCGCCTGGATGAGAGCGGCGTCGGTCGAGAGGTAAAACGGATGGGCCTATCGATTATGAACCATGCCGATTGGTATAAAATTTCGCGTCGAAGATGCCATTGACCTGACCGGCATTTTGGACCGAGCCGATTGAGAGGCTACTGCATGGTGGCGGCCATGGGTAGCCGGAAGGCTCGATCCGGGACGGTGACGGGCGCAGGTGGCCGGTAGCCCAGCGACGAGTGCGGCCGGACGCGGTTATAGGTGTTCTGCCAGAGGGCGATCACAGTCTGCGCCTCCCTCAACGAGTAGAAGATTTCTTGACGTAGGCACTCATCACGAAGCTTGCCGTTGAAGCTTTCGCAGTACCCGTTCTCCCACGGCGAGCCGGGTGCGATGTACTGGATCTGCGGTCCGACCTTGGCGACCCACT
>NZ_FOSV01000017.1 GCF_900114375.1 Methylorubrum salsuginis
CCGACCCTCGATGCCATCCCGCCGCTGAGCACGGGCCGGCGCGGTCGACCGCGCCGACGCCCCGACAAGCTGCACGCCGACAAGGCCTACGAGGCCAAGGCGCGCCGCCAGGAGTGTCGGGCGCGTGGGATCGTCCCACGCATCGCCCGCAAAGGCATCGAGAGCAGCCAAAAGCTCGGCCGCCACCGCTGGGTCGTGGAGCGCACTCACGCTTGGTTCAACCGCTTCCGCCGCCTGCCCGTCCGCTACGAGCGCCGCGCCGACATCTACGACGCCTTCACCACCCTCGCAGCCAGCCTCATCACCCTCAACCAGATCAGACGGTTCTGTTAGGCGCTCTTATATCGAATCGCTAAGATTGTCTGGTTCGTCAGGCAGATGTGCGATCTTGCGCAAAGATCTCCGTTATCCCCTCTCTCGACCGCAGGGGGACGAACCCGTCTTCGAAGCCGGGGCACAAGTGCCATGTCGAGCGCATGACGGACGGTAGGACAATCGACGAGGCGGCTTTAATTCAATCATCATGACCGGCGAGGAATGGTTGGCGCCCGCGCGAATGTCCGACGCCGACTGGTCATGCACGAACCGCCTCCGTTCCCGCTCGACGATCCGTATCCCGGCAATGACCGCACCGGCCGCCGGGAGGGCGCCTCCGAGAGCGGGCGAGCCGCCCCGCTCTGGCTTCTGCTCGTGGGACGTGCCGAGGTGCGCCGACACTGGCACCTGCTTCTGGCCATGGGAAGCATCGGCGTCGTCCTCGGTATCCTGACGCTGATCGACTCCCTCGACGGCGCGCTCCACGTCCCGGAGCGCTGGTTCGGCCTGCTGCTTCTGATCGAGGGTGGGGCCTCGCTCATCGTCGCGACGACCGCCCTCGGCGCCGCCCGCCGCCTGCGCCTGCTCAAGGGCGCGGTGTTGCTGGCGTTGGCCGTGCTGATCGTGGCGGCGACGCGCCACAGCACCTTCCTGCTCGCCATGATCTTCGGCACCGTCTTCCTGATCGACGGCGCGATCCGGATCGTCATCGCCGGCGTGCTGAAATTCTCCGGATGGCGGATGTCGGCCGCGCTCGGGGCCTTCGGCGTCGCGTTCGGCGTGTTCCACCTCCAGCCCTGGCCGACATGGTATGCCGGAACGGTGGGGTACTGCCTCGCGACGTTCCTGATCCTCGCGGGGGTGCGTGTCGCGCTGACCGGCGTGCTGATCCGGCGGATGTCCGTGGGTCCGGAAACGGCGTTCGCCGCGACGGGGTCCGACAGCCTGACGGTCTATGTCTGGACTCCGACCGGGCGGGCCACGACGCCGGCCCGGCAGCGACTGATCCGCCGCTACGTCGCCTCCGTCAACGCCCGCGGGATCTTCTCGACGGGGCACGCGGCGCTGGCCCAGGGCGACGACCTCTATCTCAGCCATTATCCGGCCGTGGAGATCGATCGCTCGGCGGGGAACCTGCGCACGACCCTGCGGGCCGGGCCGGAGAACGACGTGCCCGGCCGCTTCCTGCCGTCCTATGCCTTCGAGGCGGACGATTGGTGCGAGGCGACCGTCGCGGTCACGCTCACCGGCATCGACGCCGCCCGATTGCGGGCGTTCTGCGACGCGTATCGACGCGATTCCACCTACAACTTCACCGGCCGCAACTGCTCCACCACCGTCGCGAGCGCCCTCGACGCGGCGGTGGAGGGCGCCTTCGCCCGCGGCGGAACGCCGTGGCGGCGCCTCGCCAAGGCGATGACGACCCCTGAGTTCTGGGCCGCGGCGCTCCTGCGCAACCGGGCTGCCGCCATGACGTGGACGCCGGGCCTGGTGCTCGATTACAGCCGCGCGCTCAGCGCGCTGCTCGATCCCGTCGCGCCGGTGCCGGCCATCGCATGGGCGGACGTCCGGCGACGGCTCCTCGGGCGCGGGCGGGGCCGCGCGATCACCGTCTTGACCCGGCTCGTGCGGCGGCGCCCTTCACCGTGCCCGGAGACGCGAGAGGCATAATATCGATCGGCGACGATCCTGATCCATCGCCGATTGCCCCCGCGACGGTGGGGCGGCGGGCGTCCGTCGGACGCGCGGAACAGGACCATCGGTCCGGTTCCGTGCCGCTCGGCATAAGTGTCTCTCACAAAAGTCCCGCTGCGCCGTCGCGCCCGGAGAGGACACCGACCGTGAACGGGCGTCTTGTGAGGCACTCGAAGCGGCTTCCCCGAGGCCGCGTCGCATGACCCGTCAGGGTCGGACGGTCGTGAGGGCGTCGGCGATCGCCTGCATCACCGCCAGCGTCTCGGCCTCGTCCTGCTCGGCGCCGTGATCGCTGAGCTTCACGATGACCGTGCGGGTCTCGCGGTTCACGTAGACGTATTGGCCGTAGACGCCGATCGCCGAGATATCGCCGTCATCCCCGCCGGGGGCGTGCCACCATTGGGCCGAGTAGTGCCAGCCGTCCACGGCGCGTCGGGCCGGGGTCGTGATCCGCTCGATCCAGCGGGCGGGCACGATGCGGGCGCCGCCCGCGCGGCCCTGATCCGCCACGAGGAGACCGAGGCGGGCGAAGTCCCGCGCCGTCGCATTGATGCAGCAGAACGCCTTCTCGACGCCGCCGGGGCGGTCGAGATTCCACGTCGCCTCGGCTTGCGCGCCCATCGGCTTCCAGATCCGCTCCGAGAGCAGCTCCGCCAACGGCTTGCCCTCGACGCGGGCCAGGATCAGGCCGAGCACCTCGGTGTCGATGCTGCGGTAGCGGCCCTCGCTGCCCGGCTTGAACGCCAGCCGCGCATGGTCGCGCACGAAGGCCGTGATGTCCCGCGTCAGGTACATGCCGGCCGTTCCGGTCAGCGGCTGCCGCGGATCGTAGTTCTCCGGCACGTCGAGCCCGCTCGTCATGTCGAGCAGGTTGCGCACCGTGATCTGTCCGAACACCGCCGGATTGCGCAGTTCGGGCAGGAGGTCGGCCACGCGGTCGGTCTCGGCGAGTTTGCCGCGGGCGATGGCCGAACCGACCAGCAGGGAGACGATGGACTTGCCCACCGACCAGGACGGGAACGCCGTCGCCGGGCCGGTGCCGGGCCGGTGCCATTCGTGGACCAGGACATCGTCCTGCACCACGAGGAAGGCATTGGTGTGCGTCGCCGCCAGCATCGTGGCGAGCGGCACCGTCTGCCCCTTCCACGGGACCTGATCGAGGATCGGGCGGGGCTCGAACGGCAGGGGGCGGGCCCGCGCGGGCGCCGCCACTTTCCGGCTCGCGAACCAGCCGCCGACGGCCGAGGGCTCGATCACGGCCAAAGCCGCGAGGGTGACGGGATTGGGCAGCCCGATCACGGCGGTGGCGCCCCAGGCGCCGCCCGCGGCGAGCGCCGTACCGATCGCGGCGACCGCGATCCGACGGCGCGCGGGCGACTTGCGGGGCGACGGCGCGCGGATCGACGGTTCGGGAAGCGTGGACGCCGCGGACATGGCCACAGGGTGTCGCCCAGGAGGTTGAAGATTCCCTTGCCGCCCTGGGGGCGCGGCGTGGGGCAAACCCTCAAGACATTCCCGGTAGACAAGCGTCGGCCCGCCCGTCGGTCGGGACGCGCGCTCCGGCAAGGACGTCACTGGTGACCCTGCATCCGCTCATGATCCTCGGCTTCGCCATCTGCGCCGAGGTGACGGCCACACTGGCCCTCAAAGCCGCCGACGGCCTGACGCGGCCGGGCCCGACCGTGATCGTGATCCTCGGCTACGGCACCGCTCTCTGGCTCATGTCCAACAGCATGGACATGCTGCCGATCGGCGTCGTCTACGCGATCTGGGCGGGGGTCGGGATGGTCGGCGCGGCGCTCGGCGGCGCCTGGCTCTACGGAGAACCGATCAACACGACGCTGCTGGTCGGCATCGGGGTCGTCGCGCTGGGCGTAACGATCCTCGCGGTCGGGCAGGGCCAGCACTGAAGCGGACCGAGATGGCTGTCGTGAGCGAAAGAGCTCCTGACCGGACGCAGCCACCAAAAGGGTAGCCGCCCTGCTCATGGCCGCGACACGCGAGGTCAGTGTTCAATCCGCCGACCTGCTCCGGTTGGAACGGATCGAGGTGCACCGCAACCGTCGGGGTCTTGCGAGCTGTGCGGTGATGATCGCCTCGAACGTTCCGGCCGGGTTGATCGCGGCCCTGCCGTTCCGCGCGGCCACGACGATCTTACTGGTGCTTGGACTTCTCCGAATGCGCCTGATAGTTGAGCCGGGGGCCACCTGCCGGACTAACCCAGACTCATAAAAATAAAAATTCCGAACACCCAAGGCTATCAAAAGAATCTGGGCGCAAAGAAAAGATCGATCTGGAAACGGGTTCGATAAGGTGAGCCCATCGCACCCCGTTCGTCAAGCTTGATTGGCGTGCGGAAGACGGTAACCTGGGTCGTCAACAGCTTCGGTCACCGGACGATCGGCTTTTCTCACGCATGACCTTGACGGCGGCCCAGATCCTCGACCTCGCGCCCGACGCGTCGAGCCGCAAGGCCGGCCAGGATCAGGCCAAGCCTGCCAAGTGGGGCGGGCTCGGCCGGGCCGGAACGGTGATCTGGGGCGAGATCAAGGGCAGCGGCGCGAGCCCCTACCGCACGGTGGCGGATCTGGCCGGGCCGGCCTCCAAATGCACCTGTCCGAGCCGGAAATTCCCCTGCAAGCACGCGCTCGGCCTGATGCTGGTCGATGCCGCCGCGCCGCTTGCCGAGGCCGAGCCGCCCGACTGGGTGGCGGCCTGGACCAAGGGCCGCGAGAGCCGCGCCGCGGCGGCGGAGACCCGCAGCGCCGAGCCGGCCAAGCCCGTGGACGAGAAGGCGCAGGCCAAGCGCCGGCAGGCGCGCGAGGACCGCGTCGCGGGTGCGCTGGACGACCTCGCGCTCTGGCTCGGCGACCTGATGCGCCGCGGGATCGCGAGCACGCGGGCCGAGCCCTACGCCTGCTGGGACCGCGTCGCCGGGCGCCTCGTGGACGGTCAGGCCCCCGGCCTCGCCCGAAGGGTGCGGGCCCTGCCCGGCCTCGCCGTGGGCGCCGCTGCCCCCGGCGCGCCCCGGCCGGAGGAGGCGATGGCCCTCGCCCTCGGCCGGATCGGTCTCCTGGTGCGGGCGGCGCGGCGCATCGACCGGCTCGCCCCCGAGCAGGCCGCCGCCGTGCGAGCCGCCATCGGCTACCCGGTCGGGGCCGAGGCGATGGCGGAGCAGCCGGATCGCGCCGAGGATTGGGCCGTGCTCGCCCACACGGTCGAGGAGGAGGACCGGCTCACCGCCCGCACGATCTGGCTCGCCGGGCGCGAGAGCGGGGCGCTGGCGCAGGTGATCGATTACGGCGCGGCCGGATCGCCCCTGCCGCCGGTCCCGGCCGCGGGGCAGGATTTCGCCGGATCGCTCGCCTTCCATCCCGGCGCGCCGCCGCTGCGCGCCGTGCTGCGGGAGGGCCGGGCGGCGCCGTCGCCCCCCGGCCCGCTGCCCGGAGGCACCCGCGTGGCGGAGGCGCTCGACGGCTATGCCGCGGCGCTGGCGCTCGCGCCCTGGCTCGAATCCTGGCCGCTGCGCCTTTCCGGCATCCGCTTCGGGCACCTGCCGGAACACGGCGCGGGCGCACCCGCCTTCGGTGTCGGCGACGCCACCGGCTGCCTCGCCCTGCGCGGCGATCCACGCCTGCCGGCCCTCGTCGCGGTGGCCGGCGGCGCACCCGTCGATCTGTTCGGCCTCTACGATGGCTTCGGCCTCGCCCCCTTGGCGCTGGTCGCGGAGGGCCGTCTCTACGCGGTGCCGGCCCAGGACCCGCGGCCCGTGCTGATGCGGGCGGCCTGATGACGGAGCCGTCGGCCGGCCGGGGTTGGGACGCGGCACTCGCCGCCGCGCTGATCGGGGCCGAGCGCGCCCCGCCGCCATCCGGGAACGGTGCGCTCGCCGACCTCGATCCCGGCGGCGAGGCGGGCCCGCGGCTGCTGGCGCGGCTCGCCGCCCATGGGCTGCACCACCTCGCCGGAACGGGACGCGCGGCCGGAGCCCTGACCCCGCTGCCGCCGCGGATGGCACACGGCCCCGAATGCCCTCCGGCCGCGGCGACGCGGCTCGCCCTGCTGCTCGCCGCCGGCCCGTCGCGGTCCCGGCTGGCGGAATGGTGCGACCTTGCCGCCGCCTCCGGCGTGCGCGCCCCCGTGTGGCTGCTACCGGCGCTGGCGCCCCATCGGCCGGACATCGCCTCGGTCGAGACCATTGCCGGCGCGGAACTCGACTGGCTCGCCCAGGCCTGCGGCGGCACGGCCGGGACCGCGCCCGCGCCGGAGGATTGGCAGGAGGGGACGCCGCAGGAGCGCCGCGCCGCCTTCGTCGCCTTCCGCGCGCGCGATCCGGACGGGGCCCGCGCCGCCCTGGAGGCGGGCTTCAAGGCCGAGAAGGCGCAGATGCGCGAGACGCTGGTCTACGCTCTCGAAACGGGCCTGGGCCTCGCCGATGCCGACTTCCTGGAAACCTGCCTCGACGACCGCGCCGCGGGCGTGCGCAGCGCGGCCCAACGCCTGCTGCCGCACCTGCCCGGTTCGCTCTTCGCCTCGCGCATGGCGGTGCGGGCCAAGACCGCGCTGAGCGTCGAGAGCAAGCCGCGCAGGTCGGGCGAACCGGCGCTGACCCTCGCGGTGACGCTGCCCGAGGAATCGCCGACGCTCGCCCGCGACGGCGTAACCCCCAACGCCTACGAGCAGCGCGGCGGCGGGGCGCGGGCCGGGATGCTGCGCGAGATCCTCGCCGCCGCCCCGCTCTCGGCTTTCGCCGAGCACCCGCCGGCCGTGTGGATCGAGCTGGCACTGCGCTGCGACTTCTCGGAACCGGTCTTCGAGGGACTGTTCCGCACCATCGCCCGCGAGCGCGACCCGGATTGGCTGCGCGACACCGCCGCCGTCCTGGCGCAGGCCTATGCCGGCCGGATCGAGGGCGTGCGCCGCACGAAGCCGCTGCGGGATCTCTGGGCCCGCGCCGTCACCCTGCTGCCGCCGGCCGATTGGGACGCCACCGTCCGCGAGGCGATCCGGGCGGGCGGGAACGACGTCGTCCTGGCCTTCCTCGGCACCGGCCCCGCCGCCCTGTCCGAGGGCGTGAGCGCGGCCGTGCTCGACTGGCTCGCCCAGGTGTCCCGCGGCTCGCCGTCCGACCGGCACCAACTCGCCAAATCCTGGCTGCTCGACCGGCTCGGCGAGCGGCTCGAACCGAGCGAGGACGCCGCGGCCGCCGCCGCCGCCATCCTGGCGCGCCTGCCGGAGGATGCCGGCGAACGCCGCCTCGGCGAGCAATTCCCCCGGCTCGTCGAGACGCTCGAGCTGCGCGCCGCGATGAGACGTGAGTTCTCGAGCATCGTCCTGGATATCGGATCCAAGACGATGCTCTAAGTTTCTGTGCCGCATCGTCTTTTTCCGAAAGCCGGTTCCCACCTTTCGGGAGGATGCTCTTGCGGCGCGAATTCGCCTGACCCTCCACCGCACGGGAGATCACCCAAGGATGACGACGAACAAGGGAGCGCAGCTGCGCCGGGCCGCGGAGGATGCCTTCGCCGAGGAGATCGAGGCCCTGCACGCCGCCGACGACCGGCCGCGCCCGCCGAACTGGCAGCTCTCGCCGCAGGCCGTCGTCACCTATCTCCTGGGCGGGCGCCTCGCCTCGGGCTTCGAGGTCACCCCCAAATACATCGGCGAGCGGCGGCTGATGGAGATCGCGGTCGCCACGCTGGCCACCGACCGGGCGCTGCTGCTGCTCGGCGTGCCCGGCACCGCCAAGAGCTGGGTCAGCGAGCATCTGGCGGCGGCCATCTGCGGCACCTCGCGCCTGATCGTGCAGGGCACCGCCGGCACGAGCGAGGAGGCGATCCGCTACGGCTGGAACTACGCGCTGCTCCTCGCCAAGGGCCCGAGCCGGGAGGCGGTGGTCGGCTCGCCGATCCTGCGGGCGATGAGCGAGGGCCGCATCGCCCGCGTCGAGGAATTGACCCGCATCCCCTCCGAGACGCAAGACAGCTTCATCACCATCCTCTCGGAAAAGACCCTGCCGATCCCCGAGCTGAACGAGGAGGTGCCGGCCCGGAAGGGCTTCAACCTGATCGCCACGGCCAACAACCGGGACCGCGGCGTCAACGAGCTGTCGAGCGCGCTCAAGCGGCGCTTCAACACCGTGGTGCTGCCTCCGCCGGCCACCATCGAGGCCGAGATCGCCATCGTCGAGAGCCGGGTCGCCGCACTGGGCCGCGCCTTCGAGATCCCGGCCGAGCCGCCGGGGGCCGACCAGATCCGCCGCGTCGTCACGATCTTTCGCGAATTGCGCGAGGGCGTGACGGTCGATGGGAAGAGCAAGGTCAAGCAGCCTTCGGGCACGCTCTCGACCGCGGAGGCGATCAGCGTCGTCGGCAGCGGGCTGGCGCTCGCGGCGCATTTCGGCGACGGCCGGCTCTCGGCCCACGATCTGGTCTCGGGGATCAGCGGCGCCGTGGTGAAGGACCCGGTGCAGGACGCCATCGTCTGGCGCGAATATCTCGAGACGGTGGTGAAGGAGCGCGACGGCTGGAAGGACCTTTATCGGGCCGCCCGCGAGAGGGCGTGAGCCCGATGCCCGACATCCGCCTGTTCGGCATCCGCCATCACGGCCCCGGCTCGGCCCGCTCGCTGCGGGCCGCCCTCGACGCCTTCGCGCCGGACTGCCTGCTGATCGAGGGCCCGCCGGAGGCCGAGGCGCTGATCCCGCTCGTCGCGCACGAGGCCATGGCGCCCCCCGTCGCGCTCCTCGTCTACCGGCCGGAGCAGCCGCGCGACTGCGCCTTCTTCCCGTTCGCGGCCTTCTCGCCGGAATGGGTGGCGATGCGCCATGGGCTGGCCGCGGGCGTCACCGTGCGCTTCATCGACCTGCCGCAGGCGATCCAGTTGGCGGAAGTCCCGCCCCCGGCGGAGGCGGCCCCGGAAGGTCCCCTCGACGCCGTGCCGGAGGCCATGGCCGAGGAGGCGACCGCCGGGGCGCCCCATGAGGCGCTCCCCGAGGCACGCCACGCCGCGATCCGGCGCGATCCCCTCGGTGAGTTGGCTGAGGTGGCGGGTTATCCCGACGGCGAGCGCTGGTGGGACGCCCTGATCGAGAGCCGCGCGGGCGAGGATGGCGACGTGTTCGCCGCGATCCACGAGGCGATGGCCGCTTTGCGCGAGGGCGCCGGGCCGGACCCCGACGAGCCGGAGCGCGAGGAGGCCCGCGAAGCCCATATGCGCGGCGCCATCCGCAAGGCCGCCAAGGAGGGGTTCGAGCGCCTCGCGGTCGTCTGCGGCGCGTGGCACGTGCCGGCGCTGGCCCGGCACGATGCGCGCGGGCAATCCTCCGTGGATGCCGCGACCCTCAAGAATCTGCCGAAAACCAAGGTCGCCTGCGCCTGGGCGCCCTGGTCCTACGAGCGGCTCGCCACGGCGAGCGGCTACCGTGCGGGCGTGCTCTCGCCCGAATGGTACGACACCCTGTGGCACCACGAGGACAAGGTCGCCGCCCGCTGGCTCGCCCGCGCGGCGGCGCTGCTGCGCGCGGCCGACCTCGACGCGTCGCCGGCCTCGGTGATCGAGGCGGCCCGCCTCGCCGAGGCGCTGGCGGCGTTCCGCGGACGCGCGCGCCCGTCGCTCGAAGACCTCGACGAGGCGGCGCAGGCGACGCTGTGCTTCGCCGACGCCGCGCCGATGGCGCTGATCCGGCGCAAGCTCGTCATCGGCGAGCGCCTCGGCGCGACCCCGCCGGACAGCCCCTCGACGCCGGTCGAGGCCGACTTCGCCGCCCAGTGCAAGCGCCTGCGGCTCAAGCCCGGCGCGGATGCTGGCGAGATGACCCTCGATCTGCGCAAGGAGAACGACCTCGCCCGCAGCCACCTTCTCAACCGGCTGGCGCTCATCGGCATTCCCTGGGGCACGCGGCGGGAGGCGCGAGGGCGCGGCACCTTCAAGGAGGCGTGGTTTCTGAGCTGGCAGCCCGATTGGGTGGTCGAGCTCGTGGCCGCGTCGGCGCTGGGCGGCACGGTGGCCGAGGCCGCCGCGGGCCGGGTGCGGGAGCGGGCGCGGGCGGCGACCCGCGTCGCCGAACTCTCGGGCCTGATCGGCACGCTGCTGGATGCCGACCTCGCCGACGCCACCGCGGACGTGATCCGGGCGCTCGACGCCCGCGCCGCCGTCTCGGCCGACGTGTTCGATCTGATGGACGCCCTGCCGCCGCTGGCCGAACTCGCCCGCTACGGTTCGGTGCGCTCGACTGAGACCGCCCCCGTCCTCGCGGTCGTGCGCGGGCTGGTGCCCCGCGTGGCCGCCGGCCTCACGGCCAACTGCCAGAGCCTCGACGACGATGCGGCCGCAGCGGCCAGGACGCGCATCGTCGCCGTCTCGGGCGCCGTCGCGCTGCTGGAGGAACCCGAACTGAAACAGGCGTGGCAGGAGGCTTTGCGCGGATTGGCCGACCAGGAGCACGTCCATGGCCGCGTCGTCGGCCGCGCCGTGCGCCTGCTGTTCGACGACGGCGCTATCGCGGCGGAGGAGGCCGGCGACCGCCTGCGCCGCGCGCTGTCGCGGGCCGCCGGGGCGCTCGCCGCCGCGGCCTGGATCGAGGGCTTTCTGGAGGAGGGCGGCCCGGCGCTGATCCACGGCCAGGGCTTGCTCGGGATCGTCGATGACTGGCTCGGCGGCCTCGACGACGCCCTGTTCACCGAGTTGCTGCCGCTGGTGCGGCGCACCTTCGCCAGCATGGAGAAGGCCGAGCGCCGGGCGATCGGCGAGGCTTTGGCCCGCCCTGGCGGCGCCGGCCTCGCCGCGGACGAGCCCGGCCGAACCTTCGACGCGGAGCGTGCGGCCAAGGTGCTGCCGATCCTGCGCCTGCTCCTCTCCCCGGACGCCGGAGACGCCGCATGAGCGCCATCACGGACGCCGAACGCCTGCGCCGCTGGCGCCTCGTGCTGGGCGGGGAGGCCGCCGACGGCACCGGCTGCGCCCTGTCGGAGCAGGACCGCCGCCTCGACCGGGCGCTCGGCGCCCTCTACGATTCCGACCGCAAGGGGGGCCTCGGTGCCTCGGCGCCGTCCGTGCCGCGCTGGCTCGGCGACATCCGCGAATACTTCCCGGCCTCCGTGGTGCAGGTGATGCAGCGCGACGCCTTCGAGCGGCTCGACCTCAAGCGGATGCTGACCGAGCCGGAGATGCTGGAGGCGATCCAGCCCGACGTATCGCTGGTCTCGACCCTGATCTCGATGCGGGCGCTGCTGGGCGGTCGCACCAAGGAGACCGCCCGGCTCGTCGTGCGCCGGGTGGTGGACGAATTGATGCGCAAGCTCGAGGAGCCGCTCAAGCAGGCGGTCACCGGCGCCATCGACCGGGCCAGCATCAACCGCCGCCCGCGCCATGCCGAGATCGACTGGAACCGCACCATCCGGGCGAACCTGCGCCACTATCAGGCGGAATACCGGACCGTCATCCCCGAGACCCGGCTCGGCCACGGCCGCAGGAGCCGCGGCTCGCTCAAGGACGTGATCCTGTGCATCGACCAATCCGGCTCGATGGCGCGCTCGGTGGTCTATTCGAGCATCTTCGGGGCCGTGATGGCCTCGCTCCCTGCGGTCTCGACGCGGCTCGTGGTGTTCGACACCGAGGTGGTGGACCTCTCCGACCAGCTCGACGATCCGGTCGAGGTGCTGTTCTCGGTCCAGCTCGGCGGCGGCACCGACATCAACCGCGCGGTCGGCTATTGCGAGGCCCGCATCACCCGGCCCGAGGACACGGTGCTGGTGCTGATCTCCGACCTCTACGAGGGCGGCGTCGAGGCGGGCCTGCTCGCCCGGGCGCAACGCCTCGTCGCCTCGGGCGTGCAGGTTGTGGCGCTGCTGGCGCTTTCCGACGAGGGCGCCCCCTCCTACGACCGGGCGCTCGCCGCCCGCCTCGCGGCGCTGGGCGTGCCCGCCTTCGCCTGCACGCCGGACCTGTTTCCGGACCTGATGGCGGCCACGATCCGCAAGATGGACCTCAACCAGTGGGCGGCGGCATCCGGGATCAGCGCCGTGGCGGCCGACGGCTGATATTTTGCAGCATCGGCCCGAGTGGGATTGCCCGGCTTCCGGGCCGATGGGTCGCTGTTGCCTGAAGGATCGTCCGGGATTTCGGATCCGGGGCGACCCTTCAGCTCCCCCGCGGCGCGAACAGGATCACCGCCATTCCGACCAGGCAGATCACGCCGCCGGCCAGATCGAACCGGTCGGGGCGGTGCCCCTCGACCAGCCACAGCCAGAGGATCGAGGCCGCGACGTAGACCCCGCCATAGGCCGCGTAGGCGCGGCCGGCGGCCTCGCTCTCGACGAGGGTGAGCAGGAACGCGAACAGGGCGAGCGAGGCGAGGCCGGGAAGAACCCACCAGACCGAGCGGCCGAGCCGCATCCAGGCCCAGAAGGCGAAGCAGCCGCCGATCTCGGCGAGTGCGGCGGCGGAAAAGGCGAGGAGCGTACGGGTCATCGCCCCGGCTTGCACCGAGGCGGAGGCGAGGCCAAGCCGGCGTCAGGCATCGTCCTCGGGGGCGAACACCTCGCCGCGCTCGGCCAGGCGCACGTTGCCCTCGTCGGCCCGGAGCTGGCGCGCCGCGCGATACGCGACGGCGGCCCGGTGCAGCCGCGCCTCGTCCGGATCGGCCGGCTCGGGGGCGGAGGGGTCGGCCCGGTCGGCCAGCGCCTCCACCGCGCGGTCGAGAGCTGCCCGCTCGTCGCCGTCGAATCCGGCCGGATCGCCGAACCCGAGCCGGCGCGCGGCGAGCCCGGCCAGGACCTGCCGCTTCGTCTCCCAATCCGCCATGGCGCTCCCTCCGGTCAGCGACCTCTGCCGGACTCAGCGCGCGGGTGCGGGCGCGGTTCCGTTGGCATGAAACCCGTGTTGTGCAACCCGTGTTTCGGGACCCGCTGCGGCGCCTCGCCGGTTGCCCGGCATGACCGACATCCTCGAACGTAGGCCGGACGCCCGCCCAAGGCCGGCACGGCTGTGGCGCCCGCGCCGGGTGCTCGTCACTCCGGCCGCGCTGGAGCACGCCCATGGGCGCGCCATGGCCGAACGGGCGGACGCCGAGGGGCTGCCGGTCGAGCGTCTGGCGAGCAACCGCCTCACGGCGCAGAAGGGCGATCCGCGCCGGGTCTATGCCGAGGCCAAGGCGACGTTGGCCATCGTCGTGGCCCCGCCCTCGAAGCTCAAGCTCCAGCCGATCCCGCCGAGCGCCGACTGGCGCTTCGACCTCGCAGAGGGCTGCCCGGCGCATTGCCAGTACTGCTACCTCGCCGGCTCGCTCTCCGGCCCGCCGGTGACCCGCGCCTACGCCAATCTCGACGCGATCCTGGCCAACTTGCGCGACTATGTCGGCCGCGGCGGCGTCACCAGCGCTTCGCCCGAGCGGGCCGCGGAGGGCACCACCTTCGAGGCCTCCTGCTACACCGATCCGCTCGGCATCGAGCATCTCACCGGCTCGCTCTCGGCGGCGATCCGGCATTTCGGCGCCTGGGACGCCCCGGTGCAGCTGCGCTTCACCACCAAGTTCGCGGCCGTGGCCCCGCTGCTCGACCTGCCGCATCGCGGGCGCACCCGCATCCGCTTCTCGGTCAACGCCGCGCCCGCCGCCCGTTACGAGGGCGGGACCGCGCCGCTTCACGAGCGCCTCGCCGCGATGGGCGCCGTGGCGGAAGCGGGCTACCCCGTCGGCCTCACCCTCGCGCCGATCCTGCCGGTGGAGGGCTGGCGCGGGGCCTACGACGCCCTGCTCACGGAAGCCGCCGACGCCCTCGCTCGCGTGCCGGCGCCGGACCTGACCGTCGAACTCATCACCCACCGTTTCACGCCGGGCTCGAAGACGGTGCTGGAGGGCTGGTATCCGGGCTCCGACCTGCCGATGCGGGAGGCCGAGCGCAGCCGCAAATTCACGAAGTTCGGCTCGGTGAAATACGTGCTGCCGGCGGACACGATGCGGGAGATGCGGGGGTATTTCTACGAGCGCATCGGCGAACGGCTGCCGTTCGCCAAGATCTTGTATTGGACGTGAGAGCCGGCGTTTCCGCCTCACCCCTTCATCCGCGCGTGCCCCGTGGGACACAGGTCGAGCAGCGGGCAAGCATCGCAGGCCGGGCTGTGGTGGAAGCACACCTTCTGCCCGTGCAGCATCAGCACTTCGTGGTTGTCGTAGAGCGCCTGCGCCGACCAGTCGTCCGGAAGCTGGGCCCGCAGGATCGGATGGCTCGGGCCGACATCGACGCTCCGGCCGATCAGCCCGGTGCGCTGCGCCACCCGGTGATGATGGCTGTCGACGGGAAGGGCCGGCATCCGCAGGGTGCTGAACGAGAGCACCGCCGCGCTGGTCTTCGGGCCGATGCCGGGGATCGCCTGGAGCCACGCGCGGGCCTCGTCCACGCGCATCTCGGCGAGAAAACCGAGGTCGAGCGCGCCGTTCCTCTCACGCACCGCCGCCAGCACCGCCTTGATGCGCGGCGCCTTCAGCTCCGGCCAGGTGACGCCCCGGATCGTCGCCTCGATCTCGGTCGCATCCGCGGCCTCGACCGCGGCCCAATCCGGCCAGCGCGCCCGCAAGGCCTTGAAGGCCCGCCCGGACTCGGCGTTGCGGGTGCGGTGGGACAGGAGCGAGGAGATCAGCTCGGAGAGCGGATCGAGGCTGTGGAAGTAGGGGATCGGGCAGCCATAGACGCCGCAGAGCCGGCGGTGGATGTCGAGCGCCTTCTCCTTCAGCGCCGCGCTCGGCGCGGGCGGTTCCGTGCGGCGGGCGCGGCGGGGAGCGGGGATGTCGAGTCCGGGCAGCATCGGCATATGAGCCGAATCCGCCAGCGGACTCCCCGGTTCCTGCGACCTTACTTCGCCTGCTCCTTCGTCGTCTCCTTGGGCAGCGCGTAGATGTTGATGTCGAGCTTCTCGTCCGAGCCGCCCTTGAGGTCGCTGACATATTCCTCGACGAAACGGTCCTGCACGTCGATCTCCTTCACTTCGAGATAGGCCGTCAGGGTCTCGTAGGTGCCGTCGATCTCCTCGTAGGTGCCGGTGTGCCGGTAGCGCAGCGCCTTGCCGGAGGGCGTCGAGCCGAACTTCACCCCGTCGACTTCGGCCCCGCCCGCGGGCGCCGCCTCGATCGGGATCATCGCCTCGTACTGGAAACCGTCCTCCTCGGTCTTGGTGAAGACGGCGAGCGGGCGCCCGGCCGGCTTCACACCCGCCTTGGCGAGCGCCGCCTCGATCCGCTTGAACGACTCGGTGAGGCTCGCCACCGCCTCGTCCCATTTGGTCTGCCCCGAGACGATGGCGGTGGGCTTGGCCGGCAGCGTCACCTCGTCGACGTCGTTGGCTTCGGTGGGCGCCGGCACCAGTGTCGGCAAGGCCGAGGCGCCGGGCTTGGCGACGGGGGCCGGATCGGACCCGCCGGGATCGCGCACGGGCGCCTGTTCGGGGGCGGGCATCGCCGTGCCGGGGCCGGATTTCGACGGGTCGGGCGCCGTCGTGACCGGAAGCGGGTCGGTCTCGGCGGGGGAGGGGGCGTTGGTGGGAGGCGGGGCGTTCTGGGCCAGGGCGGCGAGCGGGCCGAGAAGCAGGAGGCCGGCGGCAACGAGGGCGGGACGGGTCAAGGCGCGAGGCTCCATCGGGTCCGCGGCATGAGGCGGGGTCGCGCTTTAACGTTAGGGCCGAACGCGGGGTTTCGCGAGGGTGCAGACCGGCCGCGCGCATCGATCCCGCGACGCGGACGCCGGATTGGGCTATGGGGCGGCCCAACTCCTCTCATCCGCAAAGAGGTCGCATGAGCCCTCTCGCAGACCGCCGCTTCCTGAAGATGCACGGTGCGGGCAACGCCATCGTGGTGTTGGACCTGCGCGGCACCGCTCTCCGCGTCACCGCGGCGGAAGCCCGCGCCATCGGGGCCGATCCGCGCTCGCGCTTCGACCAGTTGATGGTCGTGCACGATCCCGTGAGCCCCGGCACCGACGCGTTCATGCGCATCTACAACACCGACGGCTCGGAATCGGGCGCCTGCGGCAACGGCACCCGCTGCGTCGCCTACGCGCTCCACGACGACCCGGCCATGGCGCGCCCGGCCGAGGGCGGGCGGCTGACGCTGGAAACCAAGGCCGGACGGGTGGCGGTGAACCGTGTCGGCGAACTCTCCTTCACCGTGGACATGGGCCAGCCGCGGCTGAAATGGGACGAGATCCCCCTGGCCGAGCCGTTCCCCGACACGCGGCGCATCGAGTTGCAGCTGGGGCCGATCGACGATCCGGTGCTGCACTCGCCGGCCGCCGTCAGCATGGGCAACCCGCACGCGATCTTCTTCGTCGAGCGCGACCCCGACACGTTCGATCTCGGCCGCATCGGCCCGCTGCTCGAGGCGCATCCGATCTTCCCCGAGCGCGCCAACATCTCCATCGCCCAGGTGACCGGCCGCGACACCATCAAGCTCCGGGTCTGGGAGCGGGGCGCCGGGCTGACGCTCGCCTGCGGCACCGCCGCCTGCGCCACCGTCGTCGCCGCCGCGCGCCTGCGGATGATCGGGCGCGCCGCCCGCGTGGCGCTGCCGGGCGGCGAATTGTCGATCGAGTGGCGGGCCGACGACCACGTGCTGATGACCGGGCCGGTCTTCCTCGAAGGGGAGGGCACCTTCGCGCCCGAGATTTTTGCCGGGGCTTCCGCCGGATGAGCGTCGAGACGCTGACCTTCGGCTGCCGGCTCAACACCGTCGAATCCGAGGTGATGCGCGCCCGCGCCGAGGCGAGGGCCGCCGACCGCGACCTCGTGCTGGTCAACACCTGCGCGGTAACGACGGAAGCCGGGCGGCAGGCCCGCAAGGCGATCCGCCGGCTCGCCCGCACGCGGCCGGGCGCCGAGATCGTGGTGACGGGCTGCGGCGCCGAGGTCGAGCGCGAGTCTTACGCGGCGATGCCGGAAGTGGCGCGCCTCGTCGGCAACGCGGTGAAGCTGAAGCCCGAAAGCTGGGGCGAGGCCGCCGACATCATGGCGGCTCGGGCCGCGGACTCCACCGCCATCGACCGGATGGCCGGGCATACCCGGGCCTTCGTGCCGGTGCAGAACGGCTGCGACCACCGCTGCACCTTCTGCGTCATCCCGTTCGGGCGCGGGAATTCCCGCTCGGTGCCGTTGGCCGATGCGGTGGCGCAGGTGCGCCGCATCGTCGAATATGGCGGGCGCGAGGTGGTGCTGACCGGCGTCGATCTCACGGCTTACGGCCGCGATCAGGACGCCGACCTCACCCTCGGGCGCCTCGTTCGGGCGATCCTGCGGGAGGTGCCCGATCTCGCGCGGCTGCGCCTGTCCTCGATCGATTCGGTCGAGGCCGATCCCGACCTGATCGCGGCGTTCGCCGAGGAGCCGCGGCTGATGCCGCATGTCCACCTCTCGCTCCAGGCCGGCGACGACCTGATCCTCAAGCGGATGAAGCGCCGCCATTCCCGCGCCGACGCGATCCGCTTCTGCGAGGACCTCCGCCGGCTTCGCCCCGGCCTCGTCTTCGGGGCCGATCTGATCGCCGGGTTTCCGACCGAAACGGACGATCAGTTCACGCGCTCCCTCGACCTCGTGGCGGAATGCGGGCTGACGCATCTGCACGTCTTCCCCTACTCGCCCCGCCCCGGCACCCCGGCCGCCCGGATGCCGCCTGTCGAGCCGGACGCCATCCGCAGCCGCGCCGCCCGGCTGCGCGAGGCCGGGGCGGCGGCGTTGGCGCGCCATCTCGATGGGGCGGTCGGCCAGACCCGGCTCGTGCTGACGGAGCGGGGCGGGATGGGGCGGACGGAGGATTTTTCGGGGGTGCGGTTCGCGAGCGAGGTGGCGCCCGGGGAAATCCGCGAGGCAAACATCACCGGTCACGACGGCCAAGTGCTGATCGCGGCGTAAACGCTGCGATTCCTTCTCCCCTCTGCGGGAGAAGGTGGCCCCCGAAGGGGGTCGGATGAGGGGAGACCCCGTATCAGGATCGGGCAGTGAGCCGGAGGGCGGGCGCCTCGTTCGGCACCGTCGCTCCCCTCACCCGCCCGCTCCGCGGGCACCCTCTCCCGCGGAGGGGAGAGGGTTGTTCTCGGCACCGTCCGGCGCGAGGCCACAGGCCGACAAGCCGTCCAGCATATGCCCCGGCGCGGGCGCACTCACCGCAATCGCCGCCCGCTTCGGATAGAGCGGCAAGCTCAACCCCCGCGCATGGAGCTGCAACACGCCGTCCCGCCCGGCGCCGCCGTAGATCGCGTCGCCGACGATCGGCCAGCCCATCTCCGAGCAATGGACGCGCAGCTGATGCGTGCGCCCGGTCACCGGCCGCAGCTCCATCCAGGCGCGCCCCTCGGCGCGGCCGAGCACGCGGAAATGCGTCAGCGAGGGCAGGCCCGCCGGGTCGGCCTTCATCCACCAGCTGCGCGGATCGTCGGAACGGCGGGCGAGCGGCAGGTCGATCTGCCCCTCGTCGGGCGGCGAACCCTCCACCAGCGCCCAATAGGTCTTTTCGACCTTCCCATCCGCGAACAGCCGGTTCAGCCGGGCCAGCGCCTTGGCGTGGCGCCCGAGCACGAGGCAGCCCGAGGTGTCGCGGTCGAGCCGGTGGGCGGCCTCCGGGCGGCGCGGCAGGCCGAAGCGCAGCGCGTCGAGTGTGTCGGTGAGCGTCGGCCCGCCTTTCGGCCCCGGATGCACCGGCAGACCCGCCGGCTTGTCGATGACGAGCATCAAGGCATCGCGGTAGAGGAGGGAAAGCCCTATCTGCGGGTCGACGCTGCGGTTCGGTGCCTCGGGAATCATGCCCCTGGGCTAGAGTGCCGGACCTTCGTGAGCAAGGTTTTCGAGGATGAGCGACGACGAGAAGCCCGGCTGGTTCGGGCGCCTGTTCGGGCGGAAGGGCCCGGAGCCCAAGCCGTCCGAGGAGGCGGTGGTGCCGGAGCCGACCTCGCCGGCCTCCGAATCCGAGGGCGTGCCGGACTTCGCCACCGGCGCCGACGACGTCAGCCACGTGCCGCCGCCGGTGAGCGAGCCCTCGCCCGAGGATCCGGACAAGAACCGCATCCCCGACGAGATCGAGGGTGCCGACCTCCAGCCCGAGCCGCAGCCGCCGGTGGAGGACGTGGCGTTCGAGGAACCGCAGGAGGAGACACAGGAACTCGCGCCCGAGCCGGAGCCCGAACCGGCCCCCGAGCCCCTGCCCGCCGCTGCGGAGAAGCGCGGCTGGTGGTCCCGCGTCACCGGCGGCGAGGCGCCGCCCGCCGAGCCGACGGCTCCGGCGGAAGCCGACATCCAGCCGGTCGACGCCGCCGCCGCGCTCGCGAGCGACGCGGTTCAGGGCGCGGTCGAGGGCAGCGAGAAGCGGGGCTGGTGGTCGCGCCTCACGGGGGGCCTCAAGCGCACCTCCTCGGCCCTATCCGACCGGGTGACCGGCCTCTTCACCAAGCGCAAGCTCGACGCCACCACCCTCGAAGACCTCGAAGACGCGCTGATCCAGGCCGATTTCGGTGTCGAGACCGCGACCCGGATGGCCGAGGCGGTCGGCAAGGGCCGCTACGAGAAGGGCATCTCCCCGGACGAGGTGCGGGCGATCCTGGCGAGCGAGATCGAGCGGGCGCTGGAGCCGGTGGCGGTGCCGATCACGCTCGATCCGGCGAAAAAGCCCTACGTGATCCTGACCGTCGGGGTGAACGGCGCCGGCAAGACCACGACCATCGGCAAGCTCGCCCTCAAGTTCAAGGCGGAGGGCCGCAGCGTGATGCTGGCGGCGGGCGACACGTTCCGCGCCGCCGCCATCGAGCAGCTTCGGGTCTGGGGCGAGCGCACGAACGTGCCGGTGATCAGCCGGGCGCAGGGCTCGGACGCCGCCGGCCTCGCCTTCGACGCCTTCAAGGAGGCCCGCGAGGCCGGCACCGACGTGCTGCTGATCGACACCGCCGGCCGGCTCCAGAATAAGGCCGGGCTGATGGCCGAGCTGGAGAAGATCGTGCGGGTGATCCGCAAGCTCGATGCGGAGGCGCCGCACGCGACGCTGCTGGTGCTCGACGCCACGGTGGGGCAGAACGCGCTCAGTCAGGTCGAGCTGTTCTCGCAGGCCGCGCCGGTGTCGGGCCTGGTGATGACCAAGCTCGACGGCACGGCGCGCGGCGGCATCCTCGTGGCGCTCGCCGCCAAGTTCGGCCTGCCGGTGCATTTCATCGGCGTCGGCGAGGGCGTGGAGGATCTGGAGCCGTTCGCGGCCCGGGACTTCGCCCGCGCCATCACCGGCCTGCCCAGGGAGGAGCGCGCATGATCACCGACCGCACGACCGATCGGACCGGCATGCCCGTGGAAAGCGTGCCCCCGCGCCGCCACCTGCCGCCGCTGCTGAAGCTCGCCCTGGAGATGGGCCCGCTCGTCGTGTTCTTCCTCGGCAACGCCTATGCCGAGCGCTTCGGCGTGCATCCCGAGAGCAAGCTGTTCGTCGCGACCGGGGTGTTCATTGGTGCCACGATCCTGTCGCTCGGCATTCACTTCGCCCTGCTGCGGCGGCTGCCGATCATGCCGCTCGTCTCCGGCGTGGTCGTGCTGGTGTTCGGCGGCCTGACGCTGGCCCTGCAGGACAAGACCTTCATCATGATGAAGCCGACCATCGTGAACACGCTGTTCGGTCTCGTCCTGCTCGGCGGCCTCGCCTTCGGCAAGCCCCTGCTCTCCGTCGTCCTCGACAGCATGTTCGCCCTCACCGACGAGGGCTGGCGCAAGCTGACCTTCCGCTGGGGCCTGTTCTTCCTCGCGCTCGCCGCCCTCAACGAGATCGTCTGGCGCACGCAGACGGAAGATTTCTGGGTGAACTTCAAGGTGTTCGGCATCATGCCGCTCACCATTGTGTTCGCGCTCGCGCAGACGCCGCTGCTGCTGCGGCATGAGAAGAAGGATGGGGCGAAGGGGTCCTGAACGGAAGGCGCTACGGCGTCCGGCCGATCGCACCGGCGCCCGCGCAACCCCTCGCCCTTCTGCGGGGAGAGGGAGCTCAGCAGGCACCAGTGTGACCGTCAGCCGATCCGCCGCGGCATCCGGAACGGCAGCATGAACTGCACCGCCGGATTGCGAAAACGCCCGAGCGACAGGCTCTCATGGACCGGCCGCACCGCCTCGCCGTCGAGCGTCGAGGCCAGGAGCGAGCGGGCGTAGAACGGCGTATCTTCGAAAGTCTCGACCACGCTCGCCCGCCCGTCGTCGCTGCGGGTCGGGCGCGGCATCTTCCAGAAGCGCGTCTTGGGCAGTTCGGCCGCGAGCGGCGGGCGCATGTCGCGGCGGCTGCCGTCGGCATCGAAGCGCAGCGTCAGGTTCTGGCCGCTGCCGTCCTTGCGGCGCACGTCGTAGAGGATCGCCGAGCCGCGTTTCAGGGAGGCCCGACACCACGTCCAGTCGGCGAACGAATCCTCGAGCCGCCCGTCGCCGTCGTTGGTGTCGAAGTAGCCGTTGCCGCGCCACCCCAGCTCGGGGGCGGTGAAGGCGGCTTCGACCTCGCAGGACGGGGCCATCGGCCACCAGCGGTGCAGGCCGTGGGAATCGAGGGTGAAGGGCTGGGCCGTGATTCCCCGCGGGCGCACCCGCACCGTGCCCCGTAAGCGCCGCGGGATCGGCGCGCCGCGCTCGTCGAGGCGGATCGTCAGTACGCTGCCGTCCCAGTCGAGGGAGGACGGGCCGATGGCGATGGAGGTGGCGTCGCGGGAGAGCGAGCGGGCGTTGCGCTCGGTCATGGTGAAGCGCTTGTCGGCGCCGTAGAGCACGACGTTGACGGCGCAGTGATTGAACGGATCCTGCTTCGCGTTCAGGAAGTAATAGGGCGAAAACACGCTGCCGATGAAGGCGATGACGGTGAGCCCGTGGCGCCCGTCCTCGCTCAGCGCATCGACGTACCACCAGACATAGCCGCCCCGCGCCACGTCGGCGTCGAAGCGAGGTCCGCGATCAGTGCCGCCGCCGCGAGCCGGCCGGATTGCGCCGCCATCGGCACCCCCGGCCCCGGATGCACGCTCCCCCCCGCCAGATAGAGCCCCGGCACCTTCGTCCGCGCCCCCGGTCGCTTGAACGTCGCCGTCCACCCGTGCGAGGCCCGGCCGTAAAGCGCCCCCCCGGTCCCCGGAAACAGGGCTCCGAAGTCCTCCGGCGTCGTCACCGCGGCCGGCGAGACCGGCTCCAGCGTCAGCCCGCAGGCCGCGAGTCTCTTCGTCCAGCTCGTCTCGCATGCGGCGATCTCCTGAGGGGTGAAGCGGCGCTCGCCGTCGGCGGGCGCGTTGACGAGGACGAGCAGCCGCTCGGGACCGTCGGGGCCGGCGCCGGCATCGTCCCGGTCCTGCGCGCAGACATAGATCGTGGGGTCCGGCGGCAGGCGCCGCCCACGCAGGATCGCGTCGAACTCGGCGCGATAATCGGCGGAAAAGAACACGCTGTGATGCGCGAGTGTGAAGCCGCGCGCCCGGGCGTTTAGGCAGAAGGTCACCGCCGAGAGCGAGCGCTCGCGGGCCGGCACCCGGTCGCCCTCTCGCGCCGCGTCCGGCCCGAAGAGCCCCGCGCCGAGCGCCGCCACGTCGCCGCCCGCGATCACCGCCTCCGCCGCGATCCGCTCGCCATCGGCGAGTTGCACCCCCGCGATCCGGCCGTTTTCGGTGACGATGCGGGCGACATGAGCCCCCGTGCGGATTCGCGCGCCGCGCCGCTCGGCGAGGTCGGCCACCGCGCGGGCGAGCCGACTCAAGCCGCCCTCGAGGGTCCAGACGCCGGCCTGCTCGACATGGGCGACCAGCATCAGCGTCGCGGGGGCTGCGAAGGGCGAGGCGCCGCAATAGGTGGCGTAGCGCCCGAACAGCTGGCGCAGCCGCGGATCGCGAAAGTACTCGCCCAGCGCCGACCACAGGGTCGCGAAGGGCCGGATACGCCAGAGATCACCGATGCCGGTGAGCCCGACGCGCTTGCCCAGTTCGACCGGGTTCGGCCGGTCCGAGCGGATGAACGGCCCCTCCAGCGTACGGTAGACTTCCGCGGCCCGCGCGCAGAAGCGGCGATAGCCGTCGGCCTCGCGGGGTCCGGCGAAGGCGGCGATGGCCGCGGCCGAGGCGTCGATATCGGCGAATAGGTCGAGCCGTTCGTTCGCCGTCCAGGCGTGGCGCGCCAGCACGGACGCCGCGCGCAGCCGCACCTCCGATTCGAGCGAGGCGCCGGCCTGCGAAAAAAGCTCCTCGAACACCCAGCGCATGGTGAAGACGGTGGGGCCCGCCTCGATCGCCGCTTCACCGACGGGCAGCGCCCGCATCTTGCCGCCCACCGTCGCGGCACGCTCCAGCACCGTCACGTCGAACCCGCGCGCGGCGAGCGTCAGGGCCGCGGAGAGTCCGCCGATGCCGGCGCCGACGACGATGACGCGCTTCTCCGCCACGAAACCCTCATGTCTGCCGGGTTGAGCGTTGATCCCGGAAACGGAAAGTGTCAATCTGGAATGACAGAACAAGAGACAACATGACTTGACATAGGGAGAGAGCGCCATGGATGTCGGAAGGCGGATCGAAACGGCGCTCGATGTGGCGGTCTCGCATCTGGAAGCGCCCGGCGCGCCGCCGCAGCTGGCGGAGGCGATCCGATACGCGGTCTTCCCCGGCGGCCACCGCATCCGCCCGCGCCTGTGCCTCGCCGTGGCGCTCGCCTGCGGCGACGACGATCCGGCGGCCTCCGACGCGGCGGCCGCCGCGATCGAGCTCCTTCATTGCGCCAGCCTCGTCCACGACGACCTGCCCTGCTTCGACGATGCGCCGATGCGCCGCCAGAAGCCCTCGGTCCACGCCGCCTTCGGCGTGCCGCTGGCGGTGCTGACCGGCGACGCGCTGATCGTCGCCGCCTTCGAGACGCTGGCCCGCGGCGCCGCCCGCCGGCCGGAACGGCTCGCGGCCCTGGTCGGCCTCGTGGCGCGGGCCGCGGGCTCCCCCGTCGGCATCGTCGCCGGACAGGCCTGGGAATCCGAGGCGCATGTCGATCTGAGCGCCTACCAGCAGGCCAAGACCGGTGCGCTGTTCGCCGCCGCCACCGTGGCCGGTGCGGCGGCCGCGGGCGCCGCGCCGCTGCCGTGGCGCCTGCTCGGCGAATGCCTCGGCGAGGCTTACCAAGTCGCCGACGACCTGCGCGACGTCGCCTGCCGCCAGGAGGAGATCGGCAAGCCCGCCGGGCGCGACGCCACCCTCGGGCGCCCCAACGCCGCGGCCTTGCTCGGCATGGGCGGCGCCCTGGACCGGCTCAAGCGCCTCACCCGCGAGGCCATGGAGGTGATTCCGGTCTGCCCCGGCCTGGAGACGATCCGCGCCGAGATCGAGGCGCAGAGCCGGTTGTTCCTGCCGGCCTCGCTGCGCCCGGCGCTCGCCTGAGAAGGCTCGATGCCCGCCGCAACGACGCAGTCCGAGCGGCCGGCAGCGGCGCCCGTCCGCCGCGGCTGGCGCGAGCGCTGGCTCGCCTTCCGCAACGGCACGGTGGCAAGCCCGGCCTTCCAGCGCTGGGCCGCCGGCTTCCCGCTCACCCGCGGCATCGCCCGGCGCAACACCCGCGCCCTGTTCGATCTCTGTGCCGGCTTCGTCTATGCGCAAGTGCTGTTCGCCTGCGTGCGGCTCGACCTATTTCGGTTGCTGCAGCCCGGCCCGCTCGCGCCCGAAGTCATCGCCCGGCGCCTCGACCTGCCCCCCGAGCGCGCCCTCACGCTGCTGAAGGCCGCCGCCTCCCTCGACCTGCTGACCCGCCTGCCCGACGGCCGCTTCGGCCTCGCCGATCTGGGGGCCGCAATGATCGGCAACCCGTCGATCGCGGCCATGGTCGAGCACCATTCCATGCTCTACGCCGACCTCGCCGACCCGGTCGCGCTGCTGCGGGACAAGCCCGACCGCACCCGGCTTTCGGCCTACTGGCCCTATGCCGGGGGCGGGGCCGAGGTCGCCGCCGATTCGGTCGCCGCCTATAGCGGGCTGATGGCCGCCTCGCAGGCCATGATCGCGGGCGACGTGCTCGACGCGCTGCTGCTCTCCGACCGCGCCTGCCTCATGGACATCGGCGGCGGGGAGGGCGTTTTTCTTTTCGAGGCTGCCCGGCGCCATCCGCACCTGACGCTGAAGCTCCTCGATCTGCCGCCGGTCGCCGAGCGGGCCCGCGCCCGATTCGAATCGGCCGGGTTCGGATCCCGCGTCACCTGCCATGGTGGCAGCTTTCGCGAGGGCATCCTGCCGAACGGCGCCGATGCGATCTCGCTGGTGCGCGTCGTCCACGACCACGACGATTCGGTCGTCGAGCCGCTTTTGCGCGCGGTCCATGCCGCCCTCCCGCCCGGCGGCCTCGTCGCCATCGCCGAACCGATGGCCGGCACGTCGGGCGCCGAACCCATCGGCGACGCCTATTTCGGCTTCTACCTCATGGCGATGGGCAGCGGACGGCCCCGCACGGCCGCCGAACTCTCGGCGATGCTCCTTGAGGCCGGCTTCACCGACATCCGCGAACGCCCGACCCGCCGGCCGCTCCTGGCAAAACTGATCACGGCAAAGCGCACCTAGCAGTGTAAACTCTGCTTGACGCTTTTTGGTGTCAGTCTAGGATGACACAAGGCGCACCACCGACCGGTGGAGTCGCGACAACCAGGGCGGAGGCGAGGACATGGAGGCTTTGGCCGTCGTCCTTGAACGACCGGAGCACTTGGCGCTCAGCCGCCTGGCGCTGACCCCTGCCGCCGCGGGCGACGCGGTGGTCGCCGTCTCCTGGAGCGGCATCAGCACCGGCACCGAGCGCCTGCTCTGGTCGGGCCGGATGCCGACCTTCCCCGGCATGGGCTACCCCCTCGTCCCCGGCTACGAATCCGTCGGCACCGTCGTCGCGGCCGGGCCCGAATGCGGGGTCGCGGTCGGGCAGACCGTGTTCGTGCCCGGTGCCCGCTGCTTCGGCGAGGTGCGCGGCCTGTTCGGCGGCGCCGCCTCCCATCTCGTGGTCCCGGCAGCCCGCCTCGTGCCGGTCGATGCCGGTCTCGGCGACCAAGCCTGCCTGATTGCGCTCGCGGCCACCGCCTACCACGCTTTGTCCGGCGTCACGCCGGGTTCGGCCAGCCTCATCGTCGGCCACGGCGTGCTCGGGCGGCTGCTCGCCCGTCTGACCGTGCTGGCGGGCGGCCAACCGGTGGTGTGGGAGCGCGATCCCGTCCGCCGGGACGGCCGCTTCGGCTATCCGGTGATCGCCCCCGAGGACGACACCACCCACGACTACGCCACCATCACCGATGTCAGCGGCAGCGCCGGCCTCCTCGACACGCTGATCGGCCGGCTCGCGCCGCAGGGCGAGATCGTGCTGGCGGGCTTCTACGAGGCGCCGCTCTCCTTCGCCTTCCCGCCCGCCTTCCTGCGCGAGGCCCGCCTCCGAGTCTCGGCCGAGTGGAGGCCGGACGATCTCGCCGCGGTGACGGCGCTGGTGCGCAGCGGCGGCCTGTCGCTCGACGGGCTGATCACCCATCGCCTCCCCGCGACCCAGGCCGAGGAGGCCTATCGCACCGCCTTCACCGACCCGGCCTGCCTCAAGATGATCCTCGACTGGAGGGCCTGCGCATGAACGTCCAGCTCAACAAGGCGTCGCTGAACGCCGCGGAAAAGCTGCGTGAGGAGGCGGCCCATGAGCCGGATCCGGTCGCCACGGGCCCGGTCAAGCGCGAGACGCAGATCATCGCGATCTACGGCAAGGGCGGTATCGGCAAGTCGTTCACGCTGGCCAACCTCAGCTACATGATGGCCCAGCAGGGCAAGAAGGTGCTGCTGATCGGCTGCGACCCGAAGAGCGACACCACCTCGCTGCTGTTCGGCGGCCGGGCCTGCCCGACCATCATCGAGACCTCGACGCGGAAGAAGCTCGCGGGCGAGCAGGTCGCCATCGGCGACGTCTGCTTCAAGCGCGACGGCGTCTACGCCATGGAACTCGGCGGCCCCGAGGTCGGGCGCGGCTGCGGCGGGCGCGGGATCATCCACGGCTTCGAGCTGCTCGAAAAGCTCGGCTTCCACGAATGGGGCTTCGACTTCGTCCTGCTCGACTTCCTCGGCGACGTGGTCTGCGGCGGCTTCGGCCTGCCGATCGCCCGCGACATGTGCCAGAAGGTCATCGTCGTCGGCTCGAACGACCTGCAATCGCTCTACGTCGCCAACAACGTCTGCTCGGCGGTCGAATATTTCCGCAAGATGGGCGGCAATGTCGGCGTCGGCGGCCTCGTCATCAACAAGGACGACGGCACCGGCGAGGCGCAGGCCTTCGCCCAGGCGGCGGGCATCCCGGTCCTGGCCTCGATCCCGGCCAACGAGGACATCCGCCGCAAGAGCGCGAATTACGAGATCATCGGCAAGCCCGACGGGCAGTGGGGTTCGCTCTTCGCCGCGCTGGCGCAGAACGTGGCGGACGCCGCGCCCCACCGCCCGACCCCGCTCTCGCAGGACGGCCTGCTCGGCCTGTTCTCCAGCGAGACCACGGGGCGCGACTACGTGCTGGAGCCCGCCACCATCGAGGACATGTGCGGGGTCTCGACCCTGGTGAAGCCGTCCCTCGAAGTCGTCTACGACGAGGTCTGAGGCATGGCCGTCTCCCTCGACATCGGCGCCTTGCGCGCCCGCAAGCCGGCGGAACCGGTCAACCTCGAGGCCACCAAGGCTGACGGCCTCGGCTGCCACGCCGGCAAGGACGCGATGCGGGCGGCTGCCGAGGCCGCCGGGATGTCCGAGACGCTGGAGCGGCTGCGTCAGGATTATCCGGCGGGCCCCCACGACCAGCCGCAGAGCATGTGCCCGGCCTTCGGCAGCTTGCGCGTGGGCTTACGCATGCGCCGCACCGCGACGATCCTCTCAGGGAGCGCCTGCTGCGTCTACGGGCTGACCTTCACCTCGCATTTCTACGGGGCGCGCCGGAGCGTCGGCTACGTGCCGTTCAATTCCGAGACGCTCGTCACCGGCAAGCTGTTCGAGGACATCCGCGAGGCGGTCCATGCCTCGGCGAGACCTGAGGAATGCGACGCCGTCGTCGTCATCAACCTCTGCGTCCCGACCGCCTCGGGGGTGCCGCTGCGCCTGCTCCCGAAGGAAATCGACGGGGTGCGCATCATCGGCATCGACGTGCCGGGCTTCGGCGTGCCGACCCATGCAGAGGCCAAGGACGTGCTGGCCGGCGCGATGCTGAAATTCGCCCGCTCGGAGGCCGAGCAGGGTCCGGTCCAGGCGCCTCGCGGCGGTCGCTCCGAACGCCCGAGCGTCGCTCTGCTCGGCGAGATGTTCCCGGCCGATCCGGTGGTGATCGGCGCGCTGCTCGAACCGCTCGGCCTCTCCGCCGGCCCCGTGGTGCCGACGCGCGAATGGCGCGAACTCTACGCCGCCCTCGACGCCACCGCGGTCGCGGCGATCCATCCGTTCTACACCGCGAGCATCCGCGAGTTCGAGGCGGCCGGGCGGCCCGTCATCGGCTCCGCCCCGGTGGGTCACGACGGCACCGCTGAATGGCTCTCCGCCATCGGCAACGCCTGCGACGTGCCCTCGGAAAAAATTGCGGCGGCGCAGAACCGGATTCTCCCCGCGATCCGCGGTGCGCTGTCGGCCATGCCGATCAAGGGCCGCATCACGCTGTCGGGCTACGAGGGCTCGGAGCTTCTGGTCGCCCGCCTCCTGATCGAGAGCGGCGCCGAGGTGCCTTACGTCGGCACCGCCTGCCCGCGCACGCCCTGGTCCGAGCCGGACCGGGTCTGGCTGGAGGAGCGCGGCGTCACGATCCGCTACCGCGCCTCGCTCGAGGACGATCTTGCCGCCTTCCATGAATTCCGGCCGGACCTCGCCGTCGGCACCACGCCGGTGGTGCAGCACGCCAAGGAGCGCGGCACGCCGGCGCTCTACTTCACCAACCTGATCTCGGCCCGGCCCCTGATGGGGGCCGCGGGCGCCGGCTCGCTCGCCCGCGTGATCAACGCCGCGCTCGCCAACAAGCCCCGTTTCGATGCCATGCGCGACTTCTTCGAGGGTGTCGGCACGGGCCATGCCGCCGGCATCTGGCAGGAGATTCCCAAGCTCAAGGCCGCGCCGAAGGCGGCGGCTCCCCTCAAACCGATCGGGGAGATGGCCTGATGCTCGTCCTCGATCACGACCGCGCCGGCGGCTACTGGGGCGCCGTCTACGTCTTCACCGCGATCAAGGGGCTCCAAGTCGTCATCGACGGTCCCGTCGGCTGCGAGAACCTGCCGGTCACCTCGGTGCTGCACTACACCGACGCGCTGCCGCCGCACGAACTCCCCATCGTCGTCACGGGGCTGGCGGAAGAGGAACTCGGCCGCCACGGCACCGAGGGCGCGATGAACCGGGCCCATGCCACGCTCGATCCGGGCCAGCCCAGCGTCGTCGTCACCGGCTCCATCGCCGAGATGATCGGCGGCGGCGTCACCCCCGAGGGCACCGGCCTCCAGCGCTTCCTGCCGCGCACCATCGACGAGGACCAGTGGCAGGCGGCCGATCGGGCGATGTCCTGGCTCTGGCAGGAATACGGCGCCAAGCGCTTCGCCAAGAAGGGCATCCCGGCCCGCCCCGAGCGCAAGGCCGGCGAGAAGCCGCGCGTCAACATCATCGGCCCGGCCTACGGCACCTTCAACATGGCGTCCGATCTCGCCGAGATCCGTCGCCTGGTCGAGGGGCTCGGCGCCGAGATCAACCTGACCTTCCCGCTCGGCTCGCATCTCGCCGACGTGCCCAAGCTCGTGAACGCGGATGCCAATATCTGCCTTTACCGCGAGTTCGGGCGCCTGCTCTGCGAGAGCCTGGAACGGCCCTACCTCCAGGCGCCGATCGGCGTCCTGTCGACCACCAAGTTCCTGCGCTCGCTCGGGGCAATCCTCGGGCTCGATCCCGAGCCGTTCATCGAGCGCGAGCGCCACACCACGATCAAGCCAGTCTGGGATCTCTGGCGCTCGGTGACACAGGACTTCTTCGGGACCGCGAGCTTCGGCATCGTCGCCACCGAGACCTATGCCCGCGGCGTCCGGCACTTCCTCGAAGAGGAGATGGGGCTGCCCTGCCACTTCGCGTTCGCGCGCAGCGCCGGACAGAAGCCCGACAACGCCGCGGTGCGTGACGCCATCAAGGCCAACCCACCGCTCGTGCTGTTCGGCTCGTTCAACGAACGGATGTACCTCGCCGAGGCCGGCGGGCGGGCGGCCTACGTGCCGGCCTCCTTCCCCGGCGCGATCATCCGGCGGCACACCGGCACGCCGTTCATGGGCTACGCGGGCGCGACCTACCTCGTCCAGGAAGTCTGCAACGCCCTGTTCGACATGCTCTTCCACATCCTGCCGCTCGCCCGCGACATGGATGCGGTCGAGGCGACGCCCGCCCGCACCCACCGCGAGCTGCCCTGGGATTCGGCCGCACGGGAAAAGCTCGAAGCGCTGGTCGAGGCGCAGCCGGTGCTGGTGCGGATCTCCGCGGCCAAGCGCCTGCGCGACGCCGCCGAGCGCGCCGCCCGCCGCGCCGCGGCCGAGCGGGTGGCCCCCGCCCATGTCGAGCGGGCGCAGGCCGACCTCACCGTGGGGGCCGCCGCATGAGCGCGACCGCCACGTCCCCCCTTCACCGTCCGGCCCGCGTGAGCGGCGGACCCATCGCGGAGAGCCACTCCATGCAACGCTCCCTGACCGCACCGTCCCGCCACACCAGCGAGGCGATCCAGTTCCGGATCATCCTGGCGGCGACCTACCCGTTCTTCCTCGCCGCCGCCCTGGCGCAGCGGGTGCTCCCCGGGCGCGCCCCGACGCGGCGCGGCCTGCCCGTGATGCGCCGGTCGGTCTTCGGCGAGGCCAAGGCCATGGCGGTCTCGGCCATTCCCTTCGCCTTCATGGGCTGACCTTCCAGCCCGAGGCGAACTCACCTTCCGTGCGGTGTCACGGGGGATCCTACGCCGCGATTGTCATCGAGTTGCGGCGTCACCCGCTGCGTCCCCGAAAAGGGCGCGGCCCAACCAGCGGAGGTTCAATCGATGGCCAGCGGAATGACCACTGAAAGACCGAGCAGCCTCTCAGGGCTGACGGAACCGGAAGCCAAGGAGTTCCACGCGATCTTCCTGACGAGCTTCATCATCTTCACGGCGATTGCCGTGGTCGCCCACATCCTCGTCTGGCTGTGGCGCCCCTGGCTTCCCGGGCCGAAGGGCTACGCCATGCTCGACGGCGTGCAGCAGGCCGCCCACGGCCTCGTTTCGATGATCAGCTGAGGAGGATCGCATGCACAAGGTTTGGCTTCTGTTCGATCCGCGCCGCACGCTGGTGGCGCTCTTCACCTTCCTGTTCATCCTGGCGCTGCTGATCCACTTCATCCTGCTCAGCACCGACCGGTTCAACTGGCTGGAAGGCCCGAAGGACGCCAAGGCGGCCGCCGCCCATAGCCTCGTCCTCCCGTCGATGCCGGGCTGACGCGCGAACACCCCGCCGCGGGCCGGTCCCGACCCGCCCGCGGCATTCCCTCTCCGACCCCCCGGGAGGAACCGGCCCATGGCGATGCTGAGTTTCGAGCGAAAATACCGGGTCCGCGGCGGCACCTTGCTCGGCGGCGACCTGTTCGACTTCTGGCTGGGGCCGTTCTACGTCGGCTTCTTCGGGGTCACGACGATGTTCTTCACGGTGCTCGGCACCGCGCTGGTGATCTACGGCGCGGCGATCGGCCCGACCTGGAACATCTGGCAGATCAACATCGCCCCGCCGGACCTGAAATACGGGCTGGCGCTGGCGCCCCTGAAGGAGGGGGGCCTGTGGCAGATCATCACCTTCTGCGCGGTCGGGGCGTTCTCGTCCTGGGCCCTGCGCGAGGTCGAGATCTGCCGCAAGCTCGGCATCGGCTACCACGTGCCGTTCGCCTTCTCCGTGGCGATCTTCGCCTACGTGACGCTGGTGGTGATCCGCCCGTTCCTGATGGGCGCCTGGGGCTACGGCTTCCCCTATGGCATCCTCAGTCACCTCGATTGGGTGTCGAACACCGGATACCAGTACCTGCACTTCCACTATAACCCGGCGCATATGCTCGCGGTGAGCTTCTTCTTCACCACGACCTTCGCGCTGGCGCTGCACGGCTCGCTGATCCTGTC
The DNA here is from genome assembly GCF_900114375.1 of Methylorubrum salsuginis. Lineage (GTDB taxonomy): Bacteria > Pseudomonadota > Alphaproteobacteria > Rhizobiales > Beijerinckiaceae > Methylobacterium > Methylobacterium salsuginis. The sequence goes on from NZ_FOSV01000017.1 coordinate 32,119, forward strand.
CTCGACGAACCCGCCGAAAGGCGAGACCGTCAAGACGCCGGAGCATGAGGACACCTACTTCCGCGACACGATCGGCTACTCGATCGGCACGCTCGGCATCCACCGGCTCGGCCTGTTCCTGGCGCTGTCGGCGGGCTTCTGGAGCGCGGTCTGCATCGTCATCAGCGGGCCGTTCTGGACGCAGGGCTGGCCCGAATGGTGGGGCTGGTGGCTCAACCTGCCGATCTGGCGCTGAAACCCGGCGTAACGAACCAAGACTGACATCCGCGGCCGGCGCCCCCGCCGACCGCGCCCCCGGTAACGATCGATCGACGGGCACGAGGATCCACCTCGGGCGACCGTAGGTCCAGGGAGGGAGAATCCGTGGCCTACTACCAGAATATCTTCACCGCGGTGCAGGTGCGCCCGCGCGAGCCGGAGCACGGTATCCCGGTCGCGGTCGACAACCGCGTCGGCAAGCCGTTCAACAGCTACCTGTTCGGGCTCCTCGGCAATTCGCAGGTCGGGCCGATCTACGGCGGCTATCTCGGGGCTTTGTCGCTGACCTGCGGCCTGATCGCCTTCGAGATCATCGGCCTCAACATGCTGGCTTCCGTGAACTGGGACCCGATCCAGTTCGTGCGCCAGCTCCCCTGGCTGGCCCTGGAGCCGCCGCTCCCCAAATACGGCCTCAAGGTGCTGCCGCCCCTCAACGAGGGCGGATGGTGGCTGATCGCCGGCTTCTTCCTCACCGCCTCGGTGCTGCTGTGGTGGGTGCGCATGTACCGCCGCGCCAAGGCGCTGGGGCTCGGCTCGCACACCGCCTGGGCCTTCGCCGCGGCGATCTGGCTCTACCTCGTCCTCGGCTTCATCCGGCCGCTGATGATGGGTTCGTGGAGCGAGGCGGTGCCCTTCGGCATCTTCCCGCACCTCGATTGGACCGCCGCCTTCTCGCTGCGCTACGGCAACCTGTTCTACAACCCGTTCCACATGCTCTCGATCGCGTTCCTGTACGGATCGACGCTGCTCTTCGCCATGCACGGCGCCACCATCCTGGCGACCAGCCGCTACGGCGCGGAGCGTGAGATCGACCAGATCGTGGACCGCGGAACGGCCACCGAGCGCGCCGCCCTGTTCTGGCGCTGGACCATGGGCTTCAACGCCACGATGGAATCGATCCACCGCTGGGCGTGGTGGTTCGCGGTGCTCACCACGATCACCGGCGGCATCGGCATCCTGCTCACCGGCACGGTCGTCGACAACTGGTACCTCTGGGCGGTCAAGCACGGTGTCGCGCCGGCCTACCCGCAGGTCTACGGGCCGATCACCGATCCGCTCAGCACGCCGGGAGCGACGCCATGAAGACACTTCTCGTCGTCGCGGCGGCGGTCGTCGCCACCTTCCTCACCATCGCCCAGTTCGGCACCGCCGGCTGGACGAGGCCCCCGATCCTGGCCCAGCAGCACGGCTTCCGCGGCACGGGCATGGACCAGATCCAGACCAAGGCGGGGGCGGCCGCGCTCAAGGCCGCCAACGTCGCCCCCGATCCGGCCGAGCCGGTCGAGCAGGGCACCGACAAGGCCGGCGCGACCTATCAGAACGTCCAGGTGCTGAAGGACGTCAGCGTCGAGGAATTCAACCGCCTGATGACCTCGATGACCGAGTGGGTGGCGCCCGAGCAGGGCTGCACCTACTGCCACAACACCGAGAACATGGCCGACGACAGCCTTTATCAAAAGAAGGTCGCCCGGCGCATGATCCAGATGGTGCAGCACATCAACACCACCTGGAAGGAAAAGCATGTCGGCGAGGCGGGTGTGACCTGCTACACCTGTCACCGCGGACAGCCGGTGCCGAAGAACGTCTGGTTCGACAATCCGGGGCCGAACTACAAGACCGCGTTCACGCCGCGCAACAACGGCCAGAACCTGGCCTCGCCCTCGGTCGGCCTCGCCTCGCTGCCCTACAACACCTTCGCCGAGTTCTTCGCCAAGAAGGACGTCGATCAGAACCTGATCCGCGTCAACGCCACGACGGCCCTGCCCGAGAGCAAGGGCAAGCCGATCCAGGACGCGGAGCGGACCTACGGCCTGATGATGCACATGTCGTCGGCGCTCGGCGTCAACTGCACCTACTGCCACAACACCCGGGCGATCTCGAACTGGTCGCAGAGCACGCCTCAGCGGACTCTCGCCTGGCACGCGATCCGGATGGTGCGGGACCTCAACGGCGACTACATCGAGCCACTGACCTCGACCTTCCCGCCCAACCGCCTCGGTCCGACCGGCGACGCGCCGAAGCTGAACTGCGCCACCTGCCACAACGGCCAGAACAAGCCGCTCGCCGGAGCCCACGTGGTCGAGACCTATCCGGAGCTGACCCAGGTGACGGCCGAGGCCGGCGCAGCTCCGCCCCAGGAACCGGCTCCGGCCAAGGAACCGACTCCGGCCCCGGCCCCCGCTCCGAATTAGCGGAACCCGGTCGCCCGCAGGGATCCGAACAACATCGCCGCCGGCCCGAACCCTCGGGCCGGCGGTTTTCGTCGTTCACCCCGTCGCCGCGGTTCCCGAGGCGATCCGGCGTGACCTTTTTGTCGCGACGGCCTTCCGTGAGGCCGATCACGGACGACGCGTCGCGGTCAGGACATCTTCATGAAAGGCAGCCATGCGATAACGCGTGGAAGGCATCCCGTTCCGGCGGGCCGCCGAGGCTTCGACCACACCGAGGCTGTAGACCAATATTCATGCGAGCGCCAGCATCGCCGCAACGGATCAATACGACGATGAACCGCCGCGCCCGAAGCCAGATCAAGAGAAGATCCGCAGCGGCGAGGCGATTTTCTGTCGTTCGGCCTGGCGTAGAGCGCATATCGAGCCGTCGATGGCGAGATGCCGGCAATAGCTTCGCAGTTTGTGTGCGAGACATGCTGATATTCCGCTTAAATTTGGACACGATTGGTCCTATGAACGCGGATTGGTCGCAGTCTCCGAACGGAGCCGATCAGGACGGCGGCCGTAGGGTCGCCGGAAGGTGGGGGGCAGGGCGGTGAGCAGAGGGCGCGACAGGAACGAGATCGCTGCGGCACTGGGACAGTGCAAGGCGGCCTTCATCGGCGTCGCCGTGATGAGCGGCCTCGTCAACATCCTCTACCTCACCGGCTCGTTCTACATGCTCGAGGTCTACGACCGGGTCATCCCGAGCCGGTCCGTGCCGACCCTGATCGGCCTCAGCGTGCTGGCGCTGGTCCTCTACGGCTTCCAGGGCGTGCTGGAGGCGATCCGCTCGCGCATCCTGGCGCGCATCGGCGCCGCCCTCGACGAATCCCTGAGCGGCCGGGTGTTCGACATCGTCGTGCGCGCGCCGCTCAAGGGCGCGGTGCCCGGCGACGGCCTGCTTCCGCTGCGCGACCTCGACCAGATCCGCTCGTTCCTGTCGGGCACCGGCCCCTCGGCCTTCTTCGATCTGCCGTGGATGCCGATCTATGTCGGCATCTGCTTCCTGTTCCATCCCTATATCGGTGTCGCGGCGATTATCGGCACGGCGATCCTGGCCGGGCTTACCTTCCTGACCGACCGGGCCACCAAGACGCCGACCCAGGCCGCCACCGGCCACGGGCTGCGCCGCAACGGGCTCGCCGAATCCGGCCGGCGCAACGCGGAGGTACTCGCCGCCATGGGCATGCAGCAGCGGCTGGCGGCCCGCTGGGCCTTGGCCAACCGCGACTACATGCAATCGCACCAGAGCGTGGCGGATGTCGGCGGCGGCTTCGGCGCCGGCTCCAAGGTGTTCCGCATGGCGCTGCAATCGGGCGTGCTCGCGCTCGGCGCGTGGCTGGTGATCCACAACGAGGCAACCCCCGGCATCATCATCGCGGGGTCCATCCTCGTGTCCCGCGCCCTGGCGCCGGCCGAACTCGCCATCGCCAACTGGAAAGGCTTCGTCGCCGCCCGCCAGAGCTGGCGGCGCCTGTCGGAGCTGTTCGCCAAGCTGCCGGCCTCCGAGCAGCCGCATGCGCTCCCGGCCCCGAGCCAGGTCATCTCGGTGGAGGGCGTCAGCATCGCCCCGCCCGGCACGCCGCGCGTGGTGGTGCAGGACGTCACCTTCACCCTGAAGGCCGGCCAGGGCGTCGGCGTCATCGGCCCCTCGGCCTCGGGCAAGTCCTCGCTGGTGCGTGCCATGGTCGGCGTCTGGCCGCCGGTGCGCGGCAAGGTCCGCATCGACGGCGCGGCCCTCGACCAATGGTCGAGCGACGATCTCGGCCGGCATGTCGGCTTCCTGCCCCAGGAGGTGGAGCTGTTCGCCGGAACGGTGGCCGAGAACATCGCCCGGTTCGAGCCGAACCCGCCCTCCGAGCTCGTCATCGCCGCGGCCCGTGCGGCCGGCGTCCACGATCTGATCCTGCGCCTGCCGGAGGGGTACGACAGCCGCATCGGCGAGGGCGGGGCCGGCCTCTCCGCCGGCCAGCGCCAGCGCATCGGCCTCGCCCGCGCGCTCTACCGCGATCCCTTCCTCGTGGTGCTCGACGAACCCAACGCCAACCTCGACAGCGAGGGCGAGAACGCCCTGACCCAGGCGATCCTGGGCGTGCGCCAGCGCGGCGGCGTCTGCGTCGTCGTCGCCCACCGGCCGAGCGCGCTGGCCGCCGTCGACCTGATCCTGATGATGGCCGACGGGCGCGCCCAGGCCTTCGGGCCGAAGGACGAGGTGCTGAAGCGCGTGCTGCGCCCGGCTCCCGCGCCGGTGGCGGCCCCGCCCGCCGCGCAAGCCGTCGCCAACGCCCGGCAGGAGAGCGCCTGATGTCCACGAGCCTCGCCCCCATCGCGGGCCTCAGCCCCGCTCTGCCGCGGCCCACCGCCCACGGCTCGATCCGCCGTCATCTCGCCGTGGCGCTCGGGCTGGCCGTCGTCCTCGTCTTCGGCATCGGCGGCTGGGCCACCTTCACCCACGTCTCGGCCGCCGTGATCGCGCCCGGCCAGCTCGTGGCCGAGACCGACATCAAGAAGGTCCAGCACCCCACCGGCGGCGTCGTCGGCCAACTCCTCGTGCGCGAGGGCCAGAGGGTCTCGGCGGGCGACGTGCTGATCCGCCTCGACGAGACCCAGACGCGGGCCAATCTCGACATCGTCCTCAAGGCGATGGACGAACTCGCCGCGCGGCGCGCCCGCGACGAGGCCGAACGCGACGGCCACAAGACGATCCAGTTCCCCGACGAGCTGGTCTCGCGGATCGACAGCGACCCCTCGGTCGCCCGGCTCATCGACGGCGAATCGCGCCTGTTCGCCTCGCGCGTCGCCGGCCGCGAGGGCCAGAAGGCGCAGCTGCGCGAGCGCGTCGATCAGCTCCGCCAGGAGATTTCCGGCCTCACCGAGCAGGCGGCGGCCAAGGACCGGGAGATCGTCCTGATCGGCCAGGAACTGAAGGGCGTGCGCGAACTCTATTCCAAGAACCTCGTGCCGCTGTCGCGCGTCACGGCGCTGGAGCGCGACGGCGCGCGGATCGAAGGCGAGCGCGGCCAGCTCATCGCCTCGACCGCCTCGGCCCGCGGCAAGATCGCCGAGACCGAGTTGCAGATCTTCCAGATCGATCAGGAGATGCGCACCGAGGTCGGCAAGGATCTGGCCGAGATTCGCGGCAAGTGGTCGGAGCTGCGCGAGAAGCGCATCGCGGCCGAAGATCAGCTCAAGCGCATCGAGATGCGCGCGCCGCAGGACGGCTACGTCCACCAGATGACCGTGCACACCATCGGCGGCCTCGTGACGCCGAGCGAGCCGGCCATGCTGATCGTGCCGGCCGCCGACCAGCTCCTCGTCGAGGTGCGGGTGCAGCCGCAGGACATCGACAATGTCCGCGTCGGCCAGAAGGCCAACCTGCGCTTCTCCGCCTTCAACATGCGCACCACCCCGGAGATCGACGGCGTCGTCGTGCGGGTCTCGGCGGACGTGACGACCGATCCGAAGACCGGGATGAGCTTCTACACGGCGCGCATCCGCATCGCCGACGACGACAAGAACCACCTCAAGGGGCTGCGGCTCGTGCCCGGCATGCCGGTGGAGTCCTACACGCAGGTCGGCGAGCGCTCGGTGCTGTCCTATCTGACGAAGCCGCTGACCGACCAGCTGGCGAAAGCGTGGCGCGAGCGGTAGCCGCGACACCTTGCCTGCGGAGGCCGTTGTCTGGTAAGGCGGCGGCCTTCCCGCGATGTCATGAACCGCCATCGCCGGAGTGCCGCTTGCGGCGCTCCGTTCCGAGAAACACTTTCTGACAACAGGCGGCCGGTCTCGATCCGCGCCGACGTGAGACCGATGAAGATTCGCAACTCCCTCAAGTCCCTCCGCGGCCGTCACCGCGACAACCAGCTCGTCCGCCGCAAGGGCCGGGTCTACGTCATCAACAAGACCCAGAAGCGCTTCAAGGCCCGCCAGGGCTGATAAGCTGACACGCTGGCGCCCGAGCAGGGCGCGGCGTGCGGGCGCGTTGACGCTCCTTGTGACCGGGTGGATGTTGGCTTCATGCCGCGCCGCCCGTTTCCGTTTCTGATCCTCTTCCTCGCCCTGGCCGGGACGAATGCCGTCGCCGCCCCGGCCCCCGAGCCGGGCGGGCGCGAGCAGCCGGACAAGGAGCGCAAGGCGCCGCCGCCGGTCAGCCTCGACGACCTCTACAAGCGGCTCAAGGACTCGGACGACGAGGCAGAATCGAAGGCCGTCGCCACCCTCATCGAGCGCCGCCTCGGTCGCTCCGGCAGCGCCACCGCCGACCTCCTCTCCGACCGCGCCCGCCAAGCCATGGCCGGCAACGAGCTGCCGCTCGCCGTCGAGCTGATGGACCGGGCCGTCGCCCTGGAGCCCAACTGGGCCGAGGGCTGGAGCCGGCGCGCGACCCTGTTCTGGCGCCTCTCCGACACGCAGAACGCCATCGCCGACCTGCAGCGCGCCCTGGTGCTCGAGCCGCGCCATTTCGAGGCCTGGGCGGCCTTGGGCAAGCTCTACCTCGCCGCAGACGACAAGGGCCGCGCTATGGACGCGTTCCGCCGGGCGGAGGCGCTCTACCCGCGCTGGGACATCCTCAAGAAGGCGATCGACCGGCTGAAGCCCGACGTGGACGGCCGCGACCTCTGATTCCGGCCGTGCCCGACCTTCTCCGCTTCGCCGCCGGCTTCCTCGCGCTCGCCGCCGGCCTCGTCGTCCTGGCGCTCGGGGCCGCCGCCGCGGCGACCCTGTTGATCGCGGCCCGCGTCGAGGCGCGCTATCCGCCGGCCGAAACCCGCGTCGCCGTCGCGGGTGGACGAATCGCCTATCTCGAAGACGGGCCGCGGGAGAATGCGCGGGGCACGGTCGTGCTGCTGCACGGCGCCTCGGCCAACGCCTACGATCCGATGGAGGGCGTCGGGCGCGGCCTCGCGCGCGCGGGCTTCCGCGTCGTCTCCTTCGACCGGCCGGGCTACGGCAACAGCGACCGGATCGCGGGCGGGGAGGCCGCGACGCCCGCCTTCCAGGCGCGGGCGCTGCACGAGGCGATCGACCGGCTCGGGCTCGGGCCGGTGATCCTCATGGGCCATTCGTGGTCCGGCGCGCTGGCGCTGCGCATGGCCCTCGACCGACCGGAGCGGACGGCGGGCCTCGTGCTGCTCGCGCCCGTGGCGATGCCGTTCCCGCCCACTGCGCTGCCCTGGTGGGCCGGGCTCGCCCTGAAGCCGCCGGTGACGTGGCTGCTGACGCGGACGATCGCGGTGCCGTTGGGGCTCTACTACCTGCCCGGCGTCGCTCAAGGAGTGTTCCGGCCGGAGCCGCCGGTCGAGGATTATGTCGGACGAAGCCGCGCGCCGCTGATCCTCCGGCCGGGTCCGGCGCTTGCCAACATCCAGGATCTCGCCGGCCTGCCGGCGGCTTTGGCCGAGCAGGCGCCGCGTTACGGCAGCCTTCGCGTGCCGACGGTGATCGTGTCGGGGGAGGGCGATCCGGTCGTGGTGACCGGCAAGCAGGCCGAACCACTGAGCCGGGCGATTCCGGAGGCGCGCCTCGTCACCCTGAAGGGCGCCGGCCACATGATCACCTACACCGCGCCCGACGCCATCGTGCGGGAGACGGAAAGCCTGCTCGCTCGGCTGCCCGGCCGCTCGTGAGACCGGCTCGCCTCTTCCCCGCCGCTTCGGCCAGGCGCCTCGTGCCGGGCCTCGGATCCGGCATGAGGCGCTCGCTCACTGTGCCGCATCGGCTTTTTCGGAAAGCCGGCGGCCACCTTTCGGACCGGCACTCTCGCCGGTGAAGACCAGTCCCCGCTGGATCGCGCCTGCGCCGAACTTTTCCCGCACCCGGTCGAGGGCGGCCTCGCGGCGGGCCAGCCGCTCGATGTCTTGGTCGGCGAGATCGCCGCGGTCGGCATGGAGACCGGCGCAGAGGTCGCCGCCGCCGATGCCGATCAGCCGGAACGGGGTGCCGTCGCAGGCCGCGCGCAGCATCGGCTCGCCGGCGCGAAACAGGCTCTCGGCGAGTTGCGTCGGGGGAAGGCCACCGCGGGTGCGGGTGCGCAGGCGGAAGCGCGCGTCCTTCAGCTTCAGGGTGACGCTGCCGGCCGCCAGTTCCGACCGCTTCAGCCTGGCCGAGACCCGCTCGCACAACCGCCACAGTATCGGCCGCAGCTCGTCGAAGCGGGCGATGTCGGCGGCGAACGTGGTCTCGGCCGAGACGCTCTTGGCCTCACGGGTCGGGCGCACGGGGCGCCCGTCCCGGCCCTCGGCCAGGGCCATGAGGCGCAGCGCGTCGCGCCCGAGCGCCCCCTGCAACCGCTCCGCCCCGACCCGCGTCAGGTCGCCGACCCGGTGGACGTTGAGCCCGGCCAGCCGGTTGCGCGCGCTCTCGCCGATGCCGGGCAGGATGCCGACCGGGCGCTCCGACAGGAACGCGACGGCATCCTCGCCGGCGATGATCGAGAAGCCGCGGGGCTTGTCGAGGTCCGAGGCGATCTTGGCCAGGAACTTGTTCACCGAGAGCCCGACCGAGACCGTGATGCCGATCTCGGCCTCGACCCGCGCGGCGAAGCGGGCCAGCGTCAGGGCCGGGCTCGCACCGTGCAGGCGTTCGGTGCCCGAGAGGTCGAGGAAGGCCTCGTCGATCGAAACCGGCTCGACCAGCGGCGTCAGCGCCAGCATCATCGCCCGCACCTCGCGGCCGACGCGGGCGTACTTTTCCATATCGGGCTTGATGACGACGGCGTCGGGACAGCGCTTCAACGCCTCGAACATCGGCATGGCCGAGCATACGCCGGAGATGCGGGCGAGGTAGCAGGCGGTCGCCACCACGCCGCGCTTGCCGCCGCCGACGATCAGCGGACGATCGCGCAGGGATGGGTCGTCGCGCTTCTCGACCGCGGCGTAGAAGGCGTCGCAATCGACATGGGCGATGGTCAGCCGGTCGCGGGCCGGATGATCGACGAGCCGCGGCGAGCCGCAGGCGCGGCAGCGGCGGGCACCCTCGCTTTGCGTCGTCAGGCAATCGCGGCAGAAGGGGGACACGGAACCTCCGCCACCAGCCCGCGGCTTCGAGAAGACAGTACGAATGACGAACGCGGCGGACCAGGGGCAACCGGGCGGCGAGGCGCCCCGTCCTCCGAAAATTCTCGTTCTCGGGGGCACCACCGAGGCGAGTGCGCTGGTCAGAAGGCTGGCCAGGCGGCCGGATCTCGACATCACCCTGTCGCTCGCCGGGCGCACGGCCGCGCCGCGGGCCGAGCCGGTGCCGACGCGCATCGGCGGCTTCGGCGGGGTGGACGGGCTGACGGCCTGGATCGCGGCCCACGGCGTCGCCGCGGTGATCGACGCGACCCATCCCTTCGCCGCCCGCATCTCCGCCAACGCTGCCACGGCGTGCCGCGCGGGCGCCGTGCCGCTCCTGGCGATCCGTCGCCCCTGCTGGGTGCGGCAGCCGGGGGATGCGTGGACCGAGGTGGAGAGCGTCGCGGCCTGCGTCCCGGCTCTGGGCGACATCCCGAAACGGGTTTTCCTGACGATCGGGCGGCAGGAACTCCCGGCCTTCGCGGCAGCGCCGCAGCATTCCTACGTCGTGCGCACCATCGAGCCGGTCGCCGACGCGCTGCCGGTTCCCACCGTCACCGCGTTGCGCGCCCGCGGGCCGTTCTCACTGGACGACGAGATGCGGCTGATGCGGGAGGCCCGGATCGACGTGCTGGTGACGAAGAATTCCGGGGGGACGGCGACCTATCCGAAGATCGAGGCGGCGCGCCGGCTGCGGCTGCCGGTCGTCATCGTGCAGCCACCGGTGCTGCCGGATGTGCCGTCGGCGACGGATGCGGAGGGAGCGGTGGAATGGCTCGAAGAGCGTTTTTCGCGCTCGGCGCCGCGCCCGGCCCGGGCCGTCGATGAACGCGAAATCTCGGGCTCCGGTTCGGCGTAGGCAGCCGGGTTTCGGGCCGGGCGGCGACCGGGAGAGCGCCCGGCCGGAATCGAAGGGCCGCTTTGGCCGGGACGGAACGTCGATCGTAATGCGCGATCCCCGCGCGGTCGCGGGGATCGTTCAACCGTCAGGTGATTCGTGCCACGCCGATGCGACGGCGTGGGCGAAATCCCGCGATCAGTTCTTGAGCGAGCCCGTCGTGGTCACCGCCGCCTGAGACTTGGCGGATGCGGTCGCCGCCTTCGGCGCGGCCTCGTGAGCCGGCTTGGGCTTCGTGGCTGCCGCCGCCGGCTTGCGCGGGGCAGAATCGGGTTCGGCCGCCGCCTTGTCCTTCTTGGCGCCGAGGTTGCCCAGCACCTTGTGGTAGGCGGTGGCATCCCCCTCGGCGTCGGCCACGGTGATGCGGGCCGCTTTGGCGCCCGGCTTCGTCTCGTCCTTGGCCGGGGCCTGCACGGCCACCACCGTCACGGGCTTCTCGCTCGCCTTGCGGGCGGCGGCGGCCTTGGTCGGGCCGGGCGCGTCGGCGGGGGCGGCGGCGACGAGGATCGGCTTGCCCTTGGCGTCGATCTCGATCTCGCTCGGGCCGAGCGCGAGGCTCTCGGGCCGGCTCACCTCGCCGAGATGGTGGCGGCCGTAATCCTTGGCCGTGTAGGCCAGCTCCTTGTCCTTCTCCTTCTCGGAATCGGTCAGGCTGGCGAAGGTGGTGGTCGGCGCCGGTTGCGGGCGGAAGACCGGGTTCTGGCCGCCGTCCTCGTAGACCACGCGGGTGGCCGGCGTGCCCTTGGCGATCAGCTCGGCGACCTCGCGGTTGTCGCGGTCGCGCTTCTCGGCCACCAGGGTGTCGATCCGCGGGGTGCAGTTGCCCGCCGCCACGTCCGACCCGCCGAACACGTATTTGGTGCCGCAGGCGGCGACCCGCGGCTCGTCCTTGAGGGCCTCGAAATAGTCCGAGCCCTCCTTGAGGTTCTTCCAGAACGGGGCGTTCGGATCGTTGCGGAACTTGGCGATGTTCGCCGCCGTCATCCGGAACGGATAGGCCTGGAACTGGAACGCGCGCTGGCCGCCGTTGAACGCCTCGCGGGCGATGGCGTAGATCTCCGCCATCGACGCGTCGGTCATGGCAAAGCACCCGGCCGACGAGCAGGTGCCGTGGACCATGATGTAATTGCCGGTGCCGCCCTTGGCGCGATCGACAGCATTGGGATAGCCGACGTCGAACGACAGGTAATAGCTGGAATTCGGGTTCATCTGACCCGGCGTGATCGTGTAGAAGCCCTCGGGCGCCTGCCGGTCACCCTGCTTGTTCTTGGGGCCGAGCTGGCCCGACCAGCGGCAGATCGGGAAGGTCTTGAGCAGCGCGTACTGGCCGGTGCCGGTGCGCTTCCAGACCTCCATCTCCGATTCCTTCTTGAAGGCGCGGATCAGGATCGGGTCGGATTGGCTCATGCCCTTGGTCTGCATGAGCGAGAGGGTCTGCGGCGGAATCGGCGTCAGGCTGCGGGTCGAGGCGCCGCCGAGCATGGCGCTGTCGTTGCAGGCACCGAGAGAGAGCGCGAGGCTCGTCGCCAGAGCGGCGGCAGCCGCCGCCAACGGACGCACAGCCATGGGGAACCCGTCCTCGAATACATTCGTCCGCCGGACTTCAGCCCGTTGACGGACGCCACTCCCCGTAACCCATAGACCGGGTAAACTTACCCGGACCTTACCACAAGGCATCGCCGCATTTGGTCGGCCAGTGTGGCCCGCGGGTTACGGTTCCCGAGGAAGTCGCGCCCGCTCCCGCACCAGGGCGGTCACGAAGGCGTCATCGGCGGGGTCGGCGAAGCGGATTCCGGTGGAGGGCGAGCGGGTCTCGACCTTCAGCCAGTCGAAGCCGTCCTCCCTGGCTCGCTCGACGATCGAGGGATGCACCGCGCCGGGAGCGAGTTCCAGCACCGTCAGGTGGTTTTGCGCACGCCGGGCGGCGAGCAGCTTGCGAATCGCGGGGAAAACCTCATCGGCCGTGGGAACCGTCGTCATCAAGTAGAAGCGGTTTCGCGTCCCCGGTGCATCGAGCGCCGTGCGCAGGCGCCGGACGCCGGCCTGGAGGAAGCGGAAATCGTCGTCGCTCGCGGCCGGGTCGTGGTGGTTGAACACGAACGGGATCGCATGTCGCTCGCGGTAGAGCCGATGCCCGCAGCGCGTCTCGTCCGGTGCCATGCGCTCGTCCGGCGGCGTGCTCTCGTACTGGGTGCGGTCGAGAAGCGCCGAGAAATCGTCCGCGAGGCAGTCACGGACCATGCCGGGCGCGGAGAAGATCCAGTCGAACGGCCCGGACCACGTGCGCAGCCCCTCGGCCTTGAGGATCTGCGCCATGTGGCAGTGGCTGCCCAGCGACACGTGGTTGAGCGCGCCCGGCTCGCGGGTGTCGCGGAGCTGCAGGCGATGGGGCAAGCGTTTCCGCAGACGCCCCAGCAACCGGGCGAGGGGGAGGGGCGCCACGGCCCCGCCTCAGAGCTTGCGGCCGATCTCCAGGAACTTCTGAGCGCGCCGGTCGCGGATCTCGTCCGGGCCGAGACCGTCGAATTCCGCCAGCGCCCGGGCGAGCGCGTCGCCGACCGCGGCAAGCGCCGCCTCGCGGTCGCGGTGGGCGCCGCCGGTCGCTTCGGGCACGATGCCGTCGACGATGCCCAACCGCAGGAGATCCTGGGCGGTGATCTTCATGGCGGTGGCGGCCTCATGCGCCCGGCCCTGGTCGCGCCACAGGATCGAGGCGGCGCCCTCGGGCGAGATCACGCTGTAGATCGCGTGTTCCAGCATCAGCACCTTGTTGGCGGTGGCGATGGCGATGGCCCCGCCCGATCCGCCCTCGCCGATGACGATCGCCACGTTCGGGACGCCGAGCGCGAGGCAGGCCTCGGTGGAGCGGGCGATGGCCTCGGCCTGCCCGCGCTCCTCGGCCTCGATGCCGGGGAAGGCGCCGGCGGTGTCGACGAAGGCCAGCACCGGCAGGCCGAAGCGGTCGGCGGTCTCCATCAGGCGCACCGCCTTGCGGTAGCCCTCGGGCCGGGCCATGCCGAAGTTGTGGCGCAGGCGCGCTTCCGTGGTCGCGCCCTTCTCCTGGCCGAGCACCAGCACCGGTCGGCCGCGGAAGCGTCCGAACCCGCCGATGATGGCCTCGTCCTCGCCGAAGCTGCGGTCGCCGGCCAGCGGCGTAAATTCCTCGATCAGCCCGGCGCAGTAATCGACGAAGTGCGGCCGCTGCGGATGGCGGGCGACCTGCGTTTTCTGCCAGGGGGTGAGCCCGGCATAGAGGTCGGAGAGCGCCTGGGCGGCCTTGGCCTCTAAGCGACCGACCTCCTCGCTGATCGACACCGCGCCGTCGCGCTGGCCGAGGGCCCGGAGTTCTTCGAGCTTGGCTTCGAGTTCCGCGACGGGCTTTTCGAAGTCGAGATAGGAGCGCGTCGCCGCCATCGAATGTCGGTCCAGTCCAATTCGGGTCCGCAGGCCCCCCGGCGCGGTGGGGGGTGATGTCGGGAAAGCGGGCGCGGGTGTCAACCGTGGCGACCCGATGGGCCGCGTTCACTGCCTTCCTATCACCCGCAACGACCGTCATTCCGGGGCCGCGCGAGCGGAACCCGGAATCCCGACCGGGCGCCACGTCGCCGCTTGAGCCGGGGATCCCGCATCACGGGCGGATTCCGGGATCTCGCCTTCGGCGACCCCGGGAATGACGACGGGAGTGGGCTGTCATGACCGTACCGGCGGCTCTCGTTCGACTTCGCCCCCGCCTTCGGGCATGTCCGTGCCGGACTGCCCGCGCGGCGCGCAACGGAGAGACGTTTCCATGAGCCTCACAGGGAAAACCGCCGTCGTCACCGGCTCCACCAGCGGCATCGGCCTCGCCATCGCGCGAGGGTTCGCCAAGGAAGGTGCCAACGTCGTCCTCAACGGTTTCGGCAAGCCCGAGGAGATCGAGGCGGCCCGCACCAAGATCGAGAGCGAGTTCGGCGTGAAAGCGGCCTATTCGCCCGCCGACCTGACCAAGCCCGCCGAGATCGGCGGATTGATCGACCTCGCCGTCGAGACCTTCGGCAGCGTCGATATCCTCGTCAACAACGCGGGCGTGCAGTTCGTCTCGCCGATCGAGGAATTCCCGCTGGAGAAGTGGGACCAGATCATCGCGCTCAACCTGTCCTCGGCGTTCCACACCATGCGGGCGGCGATCCCCCACATGAAGACCAAGGGCTGGGGCCGGATCATCAATACGGCCTCGGCGCATTCGCTCGTCGCCTCGCCCTACAAGTCGGCCTATGTCGCGGCCAAGCACGGGATCAGTGGGCTCACCAAGTCGGCGGCGCTCGAACTCGCGACCTTCGGCATCACGGTCAATTGCATCTCGCCGGGCTATGTCTGGACGCCCCTGGTCGAGAGCCAGATCCCCGACACGATGAAGGCGCGCGGCCTCACCAAGGAGCAGGTGATCGAGGACGTGCTCCTGAAGGCGCAGCCGACCAAGGAATTCGTCACCGTCGATCAGGTGGCCGCGCTCGCGGTGTTCCTGTGCGGCGACGGCGCCAGCCAGATCACCGGCGCCAACCTCGCCATGGATGGCGGCTGGACCGCGCAGTAGCTCTTTCGGACTTTTCAGGGCCGGCGCCTTCACCGCGCCGGCCCCTTGCTCTCGGCCTCAGCGGCGCGAATTGTTCACGAGCAGGGCGAGGCCGTAGCCGACCGCGCCCGCGATCAGCAGGGCCAGGAACGGGTTCTCGCCGACCTGGCTCTGCACCCGCTCGCGCCCGTCGCGCAGATACGTGCCGCCGTGGCGCGAGACGCGGTCGTAGGCGTCGCTGGCATAGTCACCGAGATCGTCGGCGACGTCGCGCACGGTGTCCTTGGCCTGCCCGTAGAGGCGCTGGGCCTTGCCTTCCGCCTCGCGGTAGCGGCCCTCAAGCGAGTCCCGGTCCGAGCCGACGGCGTCGCCGACCACGCCCTGCGCCCGCCCGCCCAGATCCTTGGCGGCGCCGACGATGCGATCCGTGTCAACCATGGTGGAACTCCTCTTGTCTCGCTCAGGCCACCGCGCCAAGCGGCGTGGCCGGTCTCGGACGGGAGAACGCTCAGGCCGCCGGGATCGGTCCCGCGATGCAGCGTAAAAACCGCCGGAGCGGAGGGCCGGCTTGACGTGGGCGCGTGCCAGGACGACCTCAGCGACATCTCACCCCACCGAAGGCCAGCCCATGTCCGAGATCGATCCCGCCACGCAGACCGAATTGGAGGCGGCGGTGTTCCGCCGGCTCGTCGCGCATCTGCGCAACCGCACCGACGTGCAGAACATCGACTTGATGAATCTGGCGGGCTTCTGCCGGAACTGCCTGTCGAATTGGCTCAAGGACGCCGCCGACGAGCGGGGGCTCGCCCTCACCAAGGACCAGAGTCGCGAGCACGTCTACGGCATGCCCTACGAGGAGTGGAAGCGGACGCACCAGACCGAGGCGAGCCCCGACCAGCAGGCGCGGTTCGCGGCCGAGCAGGCAAAGGGTCACTGATCGACCTCGAAGGCCGACACTGCGGACGCGGCCGGATTTCTCTCGGCCCGCCCGCGAAGGATGCTCGATCCTACGACGCCATCGGCGGCGCAAGCGCCGGCTCCTCGCGCCAGCGCGCCGGCGCGGCGCCTGCGGGCGCATACGGCAGAAACCCCTCGACGATGCTTTTGGGGATATCGAGCGGCCGGTAGGTCCGCGTGTCCACGAACATCAGGCTCTGCTCGCCGCGCCCCAGCAGCCCCTGCGCCGCGCTGTGGATCTCATGCTCCAGCGTCACGAACTTGCGGTTGGCGTGCTTCACCCGGATGCGCACCGTCAGCGCCTCGAACTCCCGCGCCTCGCGGCGGAAATCGTGCTGGAACGACTTCGTCAGGATGTAGAACTCGGTCGAGGCGAGATCGAAATCCGGGACGCAATGCCGGAAGAACAATTCGCGCGCCTTGCCGACCCAGCGGACGTAGTTGGCAAAATAGATGTTCCCGACCGAGTTGGTGTCGTCGTAGGTCGGCGTCAGGCGGATCACGAAGTCGCGGCCCTCGAAGCCCTCGGCGCCGCCGAGGTGGTCGTTGACGACGCGGATCACCGTGGCCGTGGGCTCGGGCGCCGGGGCCGGAACCGCCGGGGCGGGCGCGCTCCAGCCGAGATATTGCGCTAGCATCGGCAGGGCGCCGATGAGCGGCACCAGGGCGGCCAGCGTCAGGAGCGCGGCGTTGGGGGTGACGTAGCCGGCCACCGCCAGGAGCGCCGCGGTGGCGCCCAGCAGCGCGCACAATACCGGATCGTAGGCCCGCTGGGCGCCGAGCACCTCCAGCAGCAGGCAGGCGGCAGCACCCGCGAGCAGGGTGGCGAAGGGCAGCATCAGGTAGATCATCGACAGGTTCGCCGCCGCGACCGCCGCGGCGAGGGCCCCCGCGGCGAGGACGATCCAGAGCGGCGAGGCGACGAGGCTCGCGGGCACGAAGGTGAGCAGCACCGACTGGCTGCGCGCCGTCAGCCCGGTCATCGACCAGCGCAGGGCCGCGTAGGCGCTGTCGATGGTGGAGAGAGCGGCGATCGCCGCCCAGAGGGCGAAGGCGAGCCCGGCTCCGTCGAGACCGGTTCGCAGAACGGCGGCGGCCACCGCCGGCTGGAACCCGGCGAGGCCATCGGCGGTCGTCACGGCTCCGGCCGGCCCCGCCGCGGAGGCGATCAGCGCGTTGAGGGTGAGGAGCCCGAGGAAGAGGACGGCGCCGACTCCGTAGGCGAGCCGCACCGATCCGCCGCCGCGCCGGATCTCCACCACCCGCTGCCAATGCTGGAGATCGGTCCAGGGTCCGAGCAGGAATCCGACCAGCGTCGGGGCGACGAGGCCGAAGAAACGCTCGTCGGCGACGAAGAGCGGCGTCGGTCCAGCGGGCGCCGCCATACCGAGCCCGGTCCAGGCGACGAATCCCGCGCCGATCCCGAGCGCCAGCAACCCGGCATGGACCCAGCGCAGGCGGCGCAAGGTCAGCGCGTGCCCGAGAATCGCCGCGACCAGCACGAGGCCGACGATGGCGCCGGCCGCCCGCTCGCCGAACAAGGGCGCGCCGACATACCGGAACAGCGCGAACAGGGTGATGGCCACCGCGAAGAGCTGCGCCAGCAGGAACAGCCCGGCATAGGCGCCTTCCGCCCGGCGCAGGATCGCCGCCGGATCGCGGCGCCGATCCCCCAGCACCCAGCCGAACAGGAACAGCCCGAGGGCGTTCGGCAGGGCGAAGGCGGCAAAGCCCGCCCAGCCATGGGCCAGCACCACGTGGACCGCGTAGAAGAAGCCGAGCCCCCACAACCAGGAGAGAGCCACGGTCGGCGACCAGGAGAGGGATTCCGAGAGGTTCGAGCGCATCGCCGCCTATCCGCGACCCGGTCCGCGGCCCGGGACATCACAAGACTAGGCGCGGATCGACGCGCTCGATACGCAGCAAACCGCATGCCTCACAAGAATTTCAGTGGTTGTTGCCAAATTCTTTCATCCACAATCACCCGCCATAGATCTTAAATATTCCCAATATTTTCTCGATGTTGAGCCCATATAAGGCAAGTTGCCCGATATGCGACCGCGTGTTGCCTTGGCCGAGCGACACGTTGGGCATGTTTCAGGAACGGAGAAATGTCTCGCCTCGATTTGAGCAAGCCCCCTCGGCATCCCGTGGGACAGGTCGTCACCGAGGGTTGCGCCTGTCGATCCGAGGCGTCGTCCCCGACAGATCAGTCGTAGCCCTATCGGATACGGTACACGCAGTGCGTTCATCGGAACATCGCGGAGCTGTTTTTTCGCGACGACCGGTCATCGGCGGGCGGATCCTGCGATGTGTCTTCGGCTCGATTGTCCTTGTCGCGTCGTGCACCCGCCTGGCGTCGTCCGATGCGGCATCGCCTCGGGCGGGTCCACGGCCGAGCCATGCATCGCCCCGCGCACCGACGCTTGCCTCGCGCAAGCCATTGCCGTCACCATCGAACCGGGCTCGGAGGCCGGCATGGTCACGCACGACGTCGTCATCGTGGGAGGAAGCGTCGCAGGTTGCGCCGCCGCCATGCTGTTTGCCCGCGAAGGCCTGACCGTCGCGCTGGTGGAGCGCAGCCCGGATCCGGACGCCTACAAGCGGCTCTGCACCCACTACATCCAGGCGAGCGCCCTGCCGGTGCTGGAGCGGCTCGGCCTGACCCGGGCGATCGAGGCCAGCGGCGGCGTCCGCAACCGGCTCGACCTGCACACACGCTGGGGCTGGATCCGCGAGGGCGAGGCGGCACCGGGGCATCCGACCCACGGCTACAACCTGCGCCGCATCCGGCTCGACCCGCTGATCCGCGCGCACGCCGCCGCCACGCCCGGCATCGAGTGGCTGCCCGGCCACGCCGCGACCGGGCTCGGGATCGAGGACGGGCGGGTGGCCTCGCTCACGGTCCGCGACGGCCAGGGCGTCGAGCGGATCCTACGCGGGCACCTCCATGTCGGGGCGGACGGGCGCGCCTCGCCGGTGGCGCGCTGGGCCGGGCTGACCGCCCGCGAGACGCCCAACGCCCGGTTCTTCTACTACGCCGCCTATCGCGGCCTCGATCCGAACGGCGGGCGCTCGCGGATGTGGATGGGGGAGGAGGGCATCGGCTACACCTTCCCCAACGAGGACGGCATCACGGTCGCCGCGGCGACGCTGCCGAAGGCGCAGCTTCCCGCCTTCAAGGCCGACCCGGAGGCCGCGCTCGCCCGCACCCTCGCGGCCTTGCCGGAGGGGCCGAACCTCGCGGCGGCCGAGCGCGTCGGCCCGGTGATGGGCTTCGTCGACATGCCGAACCTGCGCCGTCCCCCGGCCCGGCCCGGCCTCGCGCTTCTCGGCGACGCGGCGCTCTCGGTCGATCCGGTCTGGGGCACCGGCTGCGCCTTCGCCCTCCAATCGGCGGCTTGGCTGGTCGAAGCCAGCGCCGAGACGATCCTGTCGCACGGCTCGATCGACCACGCCCTCAAGGCCTACGCCCGGCGCCACCGCCGGGAGCTGGCGGGCCACGCATGGCACATCGCGAGCTACGCCCGCGGACGCCGCTGGTGGCTGCCCGAACGCCTGATGCTGGAGGCCGCCGCCCGCGATCCGGCGCAGGCGGCCCGGCTGTTCGCCTATGCGGGCCGCAGCCTCGGCCTCACCGATTTCCTGTCGCCTCCGGCGCTGGCGCGGGCTGCCGCGACGGTGCTGCGCACCCGCTTCGCGGGCGGGCGGCCCCGGCTCGACCCACGGGTGGAGACGGCCTGAAGCCCCATCGCCCTCCGGCGCGACCGCCCGCATCCGCTCCGAGAACAGATCCGCCTCCGCCGTCTCCGCCCCCATGTCGGCGACCGGGCCTGTGGCGGCGGCAAGGGCGCAGGCCGTAGGCCTCGCGGAACGAGCGGCTGAAGGCGGCGCTGTCGGGGAAGCCATAGGCAGACGGCAGTACCCGGCCTCCCGCCGAATTGTGGGCGGGGTGCCGCGGCACCCCGTTCCTCCGGGTGACCCTGTCCGGGCCTGCCTGGGCGCGATGGGTCGCGCCGGAGGGGTCGGTCGCAGCCGCCGGAACGCAACGGTGGACCTGATCCGAGGGGACGGGCGGACGCGCTCCGCACGTCGGGCCCGCATCCGCCTACGGCACCGCCGTCACCCGATCCGTCATCGCCGCATCCGCCGGCGTCCCCTTCCGCACGCGCGAAAACGCTTCCCCGGCCTGCCGGGCCAGGGTTTCGAGCCGCGCCAGCGTCGTTGGATCGAACAGGACCATGGCGCACCAATAGGCGCCGAGCGCCGCCACCGGCTCCGGTGCACCGATCGGAACCATGACGAGGCTGCAGATCGCCTTGTTGGCGTAGGCCGGTCGCGGCACGCGGGGGTCGGCGGCGATGTCGGGGATCACGACGGTCTCGCCGTGGAGCATCGCCCATCCCGAGACGCAATCGTCGAGGGGAAAGCGGGAACCGCGCCAGAGCGGTTCGATCGAATCTTCGGCCGCATAGAAGCAGGATGGCCCGTCGCGCAGGACGATCGCGGCACCGTCGGACCCTGCGATGCGCCGGGCCGTCAGCCGCAGGATTTCGACCACTTCGTCGACGGATCGCGCCTCCGCCAGCATCGCGGCGGTGCGCTCCAGCTGGGGGTCGGCCTTGGGATACACATCCACCATGGCACCCAGTACCTTGCCGGCCGGCAGCCGTACAGACGACGGCACGCCGTCGGAACACGCCGACCCGGAGGATGGTTGCCGCCGCCGCGATCGTCGGGGCGGCGCCGATGCGTCATCGCAAGGCCGTGCCCTCCCGATCACGCCGCCATGACCGGCCCGAACCGGCGTGGACCGGTTCGGGAGCGATCAGCGCCGCTTGCGCGTCGAGCCCGTGGAGAGCGTCTGCGCCTGGGCCATGGCGTCGGCCCGGTCGGCCTCGCTCGCCGAGGCCCAGGCCTTGTCGTAGAGATCGACGATCCAGGCGTCCGACGCGCCCTGCACGCCGGCCCGCGCCAGCGCAAGCCAGCTCAGGCCCTTCACCGTTTGGCGCGGCATGCCGGTGCCGTTGACCAGGAGGTCGCCCAGCAGCGCCTGCGCCGGGCGGTGGCCCTTCTCGGCGGCGAGGTTGAACCAGCGCGCGGCCTTGCGCGGATCCTGCTCGACGCCGGTGCCTTCGAGGTAGAGCCGGGCGAGATTGTACTGCGCGTTCGGGTCGCCGAAATACGAGGCGGCGTAGTTGAACATCTCGTAGGCGCGCTCGGGGTTCGAGCGCACGTAGGTGCCCTTGATCCCCTCCAGGAAGTAGGTGCCGAGCGCGTTGAAGGCGCTGGCCAGCACGCCGGAATTCGGCGTGTCGGGGGCGTCGTCGGTGGTGTCGTCGGCGATGCGCGAAAAGTACTCGAACGCCTTGAGGTCGTCCTGGGGCACGCCGTCGCCCGCCGCGTACATGCGGCCGAGCTTCCACAAAGCCAGGGTCTGGCCCTGATCGGCGGCGTATTCCAGCGCCCGCACGGCGCCCTGCTTGTCGCCCGCGTTGTAGTCGCGCACGCCCGAGCGGAGGGCGTCGCGGCCCGACCGAAAGCCTTTCTCGGGCACGGGGGTGCGCGCGGCCGCGTCGAGCGCCGTCGTCGGCTCGTTGGCGGCGAGCATCAGCGTGAAGCCCAGGAAGCCGGCGAGCAGGGCCGTGCGGAGCCGACCCGGATCGGCCCCGGCCGGCCACGCGGGCCGGTATGGGACAGTCCTAGATGTCGGCATAGATGTGCGTCTCCTGGGCGCCGCCCGGATGCGTGACGGCGCCGTTGACCGCGGGGCCCACGGTCTGCGCGTATTTCCAGAGATAGCCGGAAGTCGCGGTGTTGCCCCGCGGCGTCCATTCCGAGCGGCGCTGGGCCAGTTCCTCGTCGGAGAGCGCCACGTCCAGCGTGCCCTTGATCGCGTCGAGCGTGATCATGTCGCCGTCGCGAAGCAAGCCGATCGGCCCGCCGATGGCGGCCTCGGGGCCGACATGGCCGACGCAGAAGCCGCGGGTCGCGCCGGAGAAGCGCCCGTCGGTGATGAGCGCCACCGTGTCGCCCATCCCCTGGCCGTAGAGAGCCGCGGTGGTCGAGAGCATCTCGCGCATGCCGGGGCCCCCCTTCGGGCCCTCGTAGCGGATGACCAGAACCTCGCCCGGCTTGTAGGTGCGGTTCTGCACGGCCTCGAAGCAGGCTTCCTCGCCATCGAACACGCGGGCCGGGCCGGTGAACATCTGCTTTTCAGCAGACATGCCCGCGACCTTCACGATCGCGCCCTCCGGGGCGAGGTTGCCGCGCAAACCCACCACGCCGCCGGTGACGGTGATCGGCCGGTCGGCCGGGCGCACCACATCCTGATCCGGATTCCAGGCGACCTTGGCGAGGTTTTCCGCGATGGTCCGGCCGGTGACGGTGAGGCAGTCGCCGTGCAGGTAGCCGTGGTCGAGCAGCGTCTTCATCAGAAGCGGAATGCCGCCGACCTCGAACATGTCCTTGGCGACGTAGCGCCCGCCCGGCTTGAGGTCGGCGATGTACGGCGTCTTGCGGAAGATCTCGGCCACGTCGAACAGCGTGAACTCGATGCCGCATTCATGCGCGATCGCCGGCAGGTGCAAAGCCGCGTTGGTCGAGCCGCCGGAGGCCGCCACCGTCGCGGCGGCGTTCTCCAGCGCCTTGCGGGTGACGATGTCGCGCGGGCGGATGTTCTTGGCGATCAGCTCCATGACCTTCTCGCCGGCTGCGGCGCAGAATTGGTCGCGAATCTCGTACGGCGCCGGGGCGCCCGCAGAGTAGGGCAGGGCGAGGCCGATGGCCTCCGAGACGGTCGCCATGGTGTTGGCGGTGAATTGCGCGCCGCAGGCACCCGCGGAGGGGCAGGCGACCCGCTCCAGCTCGTCGAGGTCGTCGAGGCTCATGTCGCCGACGGCGACCTTGCCGACGGCCTCGAACAGGTCCTGCACGGTGACGGGACGGCCGCGGAACGAGCCGGGCAGGATCGAGCCGCCGTAGATGAAGATCGACGGCACGTTGAGGCGCACCATCGCCATCATCATGCCGGGCAGGGACTTGTCGCAGCCGGCGAGACCCACGAGGGCGTCGTAGGAATGGCCGCGGATCGTCAGCTCGACCGAATCGGCGATGACCTCGCGCGAGGGCAGCGAGGCGCGCATGCCGCCATGGCCCATGGCGATGCCGTCGGTGACCGTGATGGTGCAGAACTCGCGCGGCGTGCCCTTGGCGGCGGCCACGCCCTTCTTCACCGCCTGCGCCTGGCGCATCAGCGAAATGTTGCAGGGCGCCGCCTCGTTCCAGCAGGAGGCCACGCCGACGAGCGGCTGATGGATCTGCTCGGTGGTGAGGCCCATGGCGTAGAGATACGAGCGGTGCGGTGCCCGCTCGGGCCCCTCCGTCACGTGCCGGCTCGGCAGCTTCGACTTGTCGGTCTGACGCGCGTCCATCGCTGATCTCGTGCCCCGGTCCCGCTACGCATCCGAGGCCGCTGACCCCCGGAGGGGGCTTCGCGAAAGCGCCGTTCGACGCCCTCGAAACTCCGCGATAAATCGTTGGAGCGACTGCATTTACCGCGACCCCGGAAGTCGTCCCGGTTTATGGTGGGATTGCGGCGCTCGAAGGCACTCCCCAAGGCAAAGTCGGGTTGGTTTCGCGGTGTGTCGGGCTCGCAACAGCCACGCTTCGGGCAGGTCACGGCAGAGCATGGCCGCGGTCGGGCGAGCCGGCGTTTGCAGGCTTCGCGGACAGCCGAACCCTCACCCGTGCGATGCCTCAGGACGAAGCCTCGTCCGCGCGAGCTGCTCGGGCGGGGAACGCGTGGCTCAGCGCGATTCGATCGCGGCGGCGGCCTCGCCCGATTCGATCAGGCGGTCGCTCTCGTCCTTGAGGTTCACACCCGTCAGCCCGCGTGAAAAGGCCTGGCTCAGCAGCCAGTTGAGCTTGAACGCGGCAAGATCGTGCGAGAGCCCGGCCGGGCGGACGTTCGAGATGCAGTTGCGCTCCGCGTCCGAGCGACCGGGTCTGGGGTCGAAGGTGACGTAGAGACCGAGACTGTCGGGCGAGGACAGGCCGGGGCGCTCGCCGATCAGCACCGCGACGGCGCGGGCCTTCAAGGCCTCGCCGGCCTCGTCGCCGAGGGCGACGCGGGCTTGGGCGGCGATGGTCACCGGGGCGAGGCGCCAGCCGGCCTTGTCCGCATGCGGCTTGAAGGCTTTGAGCATGGCCGCCGCGCCCTCGTGGACCGCGCGGGCCGAGAGGCCGTCGGCGACGACGAGGGCGAGGTCGGCGGGCTCGCCTGCGGCCTCCGCGAGCGCCTTGCGGCTCTCGGGAGAGAGGCGGCGACCGTAATCGGGGCGGCGCAGATAGGTCGCCCGGTCCTCAACGCGGGAGGCGACGGTGACGGTCGCGAACCCCAAGGCCTCGATCTCGGATGCCACCTGCGCCGCCTCCAGCGGCGTGTGAACGGCGTCGCGGGCCTGGGCGTGGGCGAGACCGAATTTCAGCACCTCGCGGGTCGGCAGGCCGGCGCCCGCGCGTCCGAGGCCGATCCGGGCCGGGGTCAGCCCGGCAAGGCGCTGCCAGAGATCGTCGGTCTCACTCATGCGGCGAGGTCCGGCGCGGCGGTGAGCAGGCGGGCGGCGGCCCCGCCGGGAAGCAGGGTGCCGGCGGCATCGGTCAGGCCGATGCGGGCGAGCCATTCCTCGAATTCCGGCGCCCGCTTCAGCCCCAGCACCTCGCGGATGTAGAGCTGATCGTGAAACGAGGTGGACTGGTAGTTCAGCATCACGTCGTCGGCGCCGGGGATGCCCATCACGTAGGTGCAGCCGGCGGCACCCAGGAGCGTGAGCAGGGTGTCCATGTCGTCCTGATCGGCCTCGGCGTGGTTGGTGTAGCAGACATCGACGCCGAGCGGCACGCCCATCAGCTTGCCGCAGAAATGGTCCTCCAGCCCGGCCCGGATGATCTCCTTGCCGTTGTAGAGATATTCCGGCCCGATGAAGCCCACCACCGTGTTGACCAGAAGCGGCCGGTAGCGCCGGGCCACCGCATAGGCGCGGGCCTCCAGGGTCTGCTGGTCGATGCCGTGATGGGCGTCGGCCGAGAGCGCCGAGCCCTGACCGGTCTCGAAATACATCACGTTGTCGCCGAGGCTGCCGCGCTTGAGCGCGAGTGCCGCCTCGTGCGCCTCCTGCAGGATCGGCAGGGTGACGCCGAAGCTGGCATTGGCCTTCTGCGTACCCGCGATCGACTGGAACACGAGATCGACCGGCAGCCCCCGGTTCATCGCGTCGAGGGTGGTGGTGACGTGGGTGAGCACGCAGGCCTGCGTCGGGATCTCCAAGCGAGCGATGATCCCGTCGAACAGCCGCAGCAGGCCCCCCATGGTCTGGATCGAATCGGAGACCGGGTTGATGCCGATCACCGCATCGCCGCAGCCGTAGGAGAGGCCGTCGAGAATCGAGGCGGTGACACCGGCCAGATTGTCGGTCGGATGGTTGGGCTGGAGCCGCACGGCCAGCGTGCCGGGCAGGCCGATGGTGTTGCGGAACTTCGTGACGACGCGACACTTGCGGGCGACCAGGATCAGGTCCTGGTTGCGCATGATCTTCGAGACCGCCGCCGCGATCTCCGGCGTGACGCCGGGCGCGATGCGGGCCAGCGTCTCGGACGAGGCCGTGAGCAGGAACTCGCGGAAGTCGCCGACGGTGAGATGCGCGATCTCGGAAAACGCCGTCTCGTCGTGATCGTCGAGGATCAGGCGGGTGACGTCGTCGTCCTCGTAAGCGATCAGCGGTCGGGCCAGGATGTCCTTCAACGGCACCTCGGCGAGGCACCAGCGCGCCGCCATGTTCTCCTCCGCCGAATCCGCGGCGATGCCGGCGAGACAATCGCCGGAGCGGATCGGCGTCGCCTTGGCCATCAGGGACGCGAGGTCGGCGAAGACGTGGGTGCGCGGGCCGACGGTGTGGCGATAGGGCATTCCGGGTCGCTCCTGCCTCTGATCACAGGATGCAAGGATCGGGGGAGATGTCGAGGTGTCCGACGTGGACGATCCTCTTACGCCGCCCCGGCATGGGGCGCCGGCTCCTCCGTCGAGATCGCATCGACCGTGCGCTCGGTCGCCTCCGGGCCACCGTCGGCGCGGTCGATGCGGATTTCCATGCCCGTCGGCTCCATCTCGCCGTAGGGCGTGGCGAAGGCGATCTCGGCGGCGTCGCGGCCGATGCCGATGCGCACGAGCCCGTCGAGATGGGCTTGGCGCGTGGCGTCGAACAGCCACCAGCGCCCGTCGAGATAGGCCTCGAACACGGCGTGGAAATCCCTCGGCACGAGGCCGTAGGCATAGCAGCTCACGAACCGGGCCGGGATGCCCAGCGCGCGGCAGAAGGCGGTGCCGAGATGGGCGAAGTCGCGGCACACCCCCGCCCGCTTCAGCAGGCTCTCGTCGGCCGTGGTCTCGCCGTCGCTGGCGCCGCGCCGATAGGCGATGTGGTCGTGGATCCAGTTGCAGATCGCGGTGACGCGCTTGTGTCCCTTGGGCAGGTGGCCGAACTCGGCCTCGGCGAAGGGGGCCAGCCGGTCGGACGAAACGAAGCGGCTCGGCAGCAGGAACGGCAGGATGTCGATCGGCAGTTCCGAGACCGGCGTTTCGGAAATCGTTTCCGGATCGGCGCGCACCACCTTGAGTTCGACTTCCGCATCGTATTCCAGCGAAAACGGGCCGGGCAGCACGTTCACGCCGAGATAGCGGTTCCTGAGATCCGGCGTGATGGTTCTCCGGCGGGAGAGGTCGGGCGCGAGCGTGAGGGTCTCGCTCATCACCGCGAGGCTCTTCAGGTGGGCGACCTCCACATTGAAGATGAAGGTCGTGGGCGTCTTCACCTCGTAGGCGAGGCTGCAGCCGAGCTTGAAGCGCAAAGGGTCGAGTCTCCGGATGGGCGACGATCCAGGCGTCTGCAAGGTTTACGCCTGTCCACTCGACGGGTGGACCGACCGCCGCGCTCACACGATTTCAAAAAATTAACTCTAGGTTGATTTATCTCTTCAAGTCGTGCGATGCTTCGAATCGCGGCGCGAGGGCGCCGAGACTGACTTTCCAACACTTCGCGTGCGGAACGATCGCGCTGCCGTCGTCCTGACGGACGGCCGGTCAACTCGTGGGAGGTTTCCGTGGCTGTCAATTTTCAGGTCGTCGGAATTTTTTACAAAACCCAGGTCGATCTCGGTCAGGTCGGCGGGAATACGGTCGGAGACATCATTGAATATCTCTACAGAGCCGATCCGACCTTCTATCGTTCGTATATGATTGCGGATGGCAACCAGATTATCAGCATGCTCGGCGTAAGGCAGGTCAACCCCTTCTCGGGGCGGACCGGGATCCAGTATCCGGCCGGCTTCTATGGGCTGACACAGACCTTCACGTCGCCGACACCGAACCCCTACACGGTCTGGCAATATTATCTTTCGGACCAGAACAACGTGCGCCAGCCGACGTCCGGCGACCTGTCGTACACCCAGGCCCAGGTGCAGGACGGATGGTCGATCATCTGGCGGCTCGTGACGATTCTGAACGGGCCGGGCAACCTGTCGAAGCGCCTGAAGCAGTTCGATACGAAGCTCGTCACGGACCTGACGGGCACGCCTTGAGATCGGCGGTCCGCCTGTCGCATCCCCTCGGACGTGACGGGCGGATCCTGTCAGATGGGGCCCGGTGCCGTTCTCCGCAGCAGCAGCACCGTCAGCGAGCGCACGCCCTGCGCCCCGTGGATCAGCACGCCCTCGATGTCGGCGGTCGCCGAGGGGCCGGTGTGCAGCACCGCGTAGGCAGATTGACCGAATTCGGGCCGCTTGTAGGCGGCCTGGATGTTGGCGAGGAGGTCGGCGGGGTCGAGCAGCACGATCAGGTGCTGGGCGAGGTAGGCGACCGAGTTCACGATCAGGTCGCTTTCCGTGAACAGCACCGAGCCGGTCTCGGCGACACCGAAGCGGGCGCGCACGATGGCGACATCGACGTCGGCCATGTCCTGCGGGCGCTGCGCCGCGCGGAGATCGCGGTTACCGCTGTATTCCGGAACGGCGGAGGCGATGACGGCGGCGCCCGCCAGCCGCGAGCGCACGGGGGCGAACGGATCGGCCGGGCTGCCGGCACGCTCGACGCGGCCGCCCATCCGGGCCAGCCGCTCGGTGAACTCGGCCACGAGATCGTCGCCGACCAGCGGGGCGAAATCCGGCACCGCGGGCAGCGGGTAATCGCCCGCCGGCCGGTTCGCCTTAAGCCGGGCGAAGATGGCTTCGCGCGCGCTCACGATTGCCCGTCCTTGTTCATGCGGTTCTGCCGGTACCACGCGTGGAAACTCTGGCGCGGGGCGTGGGGCATCTCGCGCTTCTTCCCCCAGGTGTTGGCCGGGTTGTAGACGGCAAAGCGCGGCAGGGCGCGCAATGCCGAATCCGCGGTGGAGATCGCAGCGCGGTAGGCGGCGGGACGGCTGAGCACGGCGCCGGCGGCCTTCATCATGCCCTGCTTCAGGAGCGGGATCTGGTGTTCTTCCGCCAGCACCTTGCGCCACGCGAAGATCTGCTCGTGGATGTTGATCTTGACTGGGCAGACGTTGGTGCAGGAGCCGTTCATGGTCGAGGAGAACGGCAGGGTCGAGTATTTCCGCTTGTTGAAGGTCGGATCGATGATGAGCCCGATCGGCCCCGAATAGGTCGCGCCGTAGGAGAGGCCGCCCGAGCGCCGGTAGACCGGACAGGTGTTCATGCAGGCGCCGCAGCGGATGCATTTGAGCGAGGTCCAGAACTCCTCCATCCCGAGGCGCTCGGAGCGGCCGTTATCGACCAGCACCATGTGCATCTCGGTCCCGGCGCGGGGCGCGCGGAAGTGGGAGGTGTATTGCGTGATCGGCGAGCCCAGCGCCGAGCGCGACAGGAGGCGAATGAAGACGCCGAGATGCTCGACCTTCGGGATGATCTTCTCGATGCCGATCGAGTGAATCTGCAGCGGCGGCACGTTGCCCGAGAGGTCGGCATTGCCCTCGTTGGTGCAGGTTACCACCGTGCCGGTCTCGGCGATGGCGAAGTTGCAGCCGGTGAGCCCGGCATCGGCCTTCAGGATCAGCGGGCGCGTGGTCTCCCGCTGGCTCTCGGCGAGGTAATGGGCGTCGTCGTTGTCCGGGTCGGTGCCCAGCGTCCGGGCGAACACGTCGGCGACATCCAGGCGCGTCTTGTGGACGGCGGGCATCACGACGTGGCTCGGCTCCTCCTCGTCGAGCTGCTGGATGCGCTCGCCGAGATCGGTCTCGATGATGTCGATGTCGTGGGCCGCCATGAAGTGGCGGAAGCCGCACTCCTCGGTGAGCATCGACTTCGATTTCACCAGCGACTTGGCGCCGTGCTTCTGCAGGATGTCGAGGACGATGCGGTTATGCGCCGCCCCGTCCTCGGCCCAGTGGACGTGAACGCCGTTGGCCTTCGCCGCCGCCTCGAACTGCGCGAGGTAATCGTCGAGATGGGTGAGGGTATGCGCCTTGATCTGCGAGGCGATCTCCCGCAGCTCCTCCCATTCGGGGATGCCGTGAGCGGCCGCGTCGCGCTTCTTGCGCACGTCCCACAGGCGCTCGTCATGGGCCTTCTGGTGCAGCGGCGCGGCGAGGAAGCGCTCGGCGGCCTCGCCCTGATCGATCGGGCGGTTGCCCTTGATCTTGGCGCCGCGGGGCTGCGGCTCGCGCGGGGCGTCGGCGCGGATCGGCTTCGAGGCGGCTTCCGCGTGCTGGAGGCGTCGGCCGTCGGGGCCGCGCTCGCTCTCGTCGCTCGGAGCGCGGACTTCGGGGTGGATCACGCCCTCGCGCGGATTCAGCTCCTCGCTCATGAAGCGGCTCCGTTCAGCACCTGGGCGATGTGGATGTATTTCAGCGGCACGCCGAGGCGTTCGGCGCAGCCCTTCTGATGCATCAGGCAGGAGGAATCGGCCGAGACGACGTAGTCGGCCCCGGCACGCGCCTGATCCGTCACCTTGTCGTAGCCCATCTTGGCCGAGACCGCGGGCTCGAACACCGAGAAGGTGCCGCCGAAGCCGCAGCACTCGTCGGGACGGGCCAGATCGACGATCTCGAGGCCCTTCACCTTCCTCAGGAGGTTGAGGGGCTTGGAGAAGTACGGCCGGTTCAGTTCGGACGGACGGGCATGGCCGATGCCGCGCAACGCGTTGCAGTTCGAGTGATAGGCGACCTTGTGCGGGAAGGCCGCCCAGGGCAGCGCCTCGATCTTCAGCACGTCGTGAAGGAACTCGACAAGCTCGAAGGTCTTGGCGCGCACCGCCTTGACCTCGTCGGTCTGCGGGATGGCGGTGAGGTGCTCGCGCACCTGATGCACGCAGGAGCCGGACGGGGCGACCACGTAGTCGAACCCGGAAAAGTTCTTGACGAACAGCGCCTCGGTGGCGGCGGCCTCGGCGTGGCAGCCGGTGTTGGTCATCGGCTGGCCGCAGCAGGTCTGATCGAACGGGTACTCGACGTCGAGGCCGAACCGTTCCAGCAATTCCAGCGTCGCGATGCCGACCTCCGGCTCGAACGCATCGACGTAGCAGGGGACGAACAGCCCGATCCGCATGGCGCTTCTGTGCTTGTTTTGAACCGCGAGCGCCGCTTGGTCCCCTGGAACGGTTACAAGCTGACGCTCAGGGTGCAATACGCCCCTGAGAGGACGGTTCCAAGCGCCGGCCCGACAGCCCGGTCAGTTCGTCACGGGGGCGGGGCGGCCGGCGGCGCGGATGCGCTCCAGGACGCTGGCGTAATTTTCCGGCGTCAGGATGCCGACGAGCTTGTCGCGGATCGTGCCGTCGGGGCCGATGATGAAGGTCTCCGGCACGCCGTAGACGCCGAGAT
Organism: Methylorubrum salsuginis; assembly: GCF_900114375.1. Classification (GTDB taxonomy): domain Bacteria; phylum Pseudomonadota; class Alphaproteobacteria; order Rhizobiales; family Beijerinckiaceae; genus Methylobacterium; species Methylobacterium salsuginis. The sequence continues at coordinate 62,922 of NZ_FOSV01000017.1, forward strand.
CGATCCCGGCCCGGCCGCTCGCGTCGGCGCCGACCGCGGAGAAGGGCAGGCCGTGCCGCTCCAGCCAGCGGCGCCCGGCGTCGCCGGGGTCCTTGTAGTCGATGCCGACCAAGCGGATGCCGGGCTCCTGCGCGAGCCGCATCAGCATCGGGTGTTCGATCTGGCAGGGGGCGCACCACGAGGCGAACACGTTGAGCACCGTGACCCCACCCTTCAGGTCGGCGCTCGTCAGCCCCGGCACCGGCTGGCCCTTGGCCTGGAGGCCCGGCACGGGGCCGAGGGCGAAGGCCGGCACCGGCTTGCCGATCAGCGCCGAGGGCAGGGCCTGCGGGTCGGCGCCCGAGCGCAAGCGAATGAAGAACACCACCGCCAGCACCGCGAAGACGACGACCGGCAACAGGACGAGGAACGAGCGCCGGGGGCGCTCGGCGGCCGGATTGGTGCTCATCGCTGATCGCCCTGCAACTCGGCCAGCGCCCGCTTCTGCGCCCGCCCGTCCCGCCAGCCGTGGAGGATCAGCGCGGCGAGCACCAGGGCGGTGAAACCGAAGGCGCCCGCGATGTAGGGGGTGTAATGTCCGAACTCCATCGCGCGCCCCTCAGATCGCCTGTCCCACGGGCAGGGGCGCGGCGGCGCGGGTGACCGGCGCCTGCGCCCCGGCATCCAGCCGCTCGGCCTGCCGGATCAGCAGGCTGCGCACCCGGCGGCGATAGATTTCGGTGCGCATCGCCTGGAGATGCAGCGTCACGCCCAGCAGCGTCATCGCCAGGATCATCTCGAGCAGCGGGTAGAGCATCGAGGAATAGACGGTCGGCCCGCCCATGCGCAGGATCGAGGCCGGCTGATGCAGCGTCGACCACCAGTTCACCGAGAACTTGATGATCGGCAGGTTCACGGCGCCGACAAGGGTGAGGATTGAGACCGCGCGGGCCGCCCGGCTCGGGTCCTCGATGGTGCGCCACAGGGCGATGATGCCGCAATAGAGCAGGAACAGCACCAGCATCGAGGTCAGCCGCGCGTCCCAGACCCAGTAGGTGCCCCACATCGGCTTGCCCCAGAGCGAGCCGGTGACGAGGCAGATCAGGGTGAAGGCCGCCCCGATCGGCGCGGCGGCGCGCTGCGACACGTCGGCGAGCGGATGGCGCCAGACCAGCGAGCCGATCGCCGACAGGGCCATCGCCCCGTAGAAGCCCATGCCGAGCACGGCGGCCGGGACATGGATGTACATGATCCGCACCGTGTCGCCCTGCTGGTAGTCCGGCGGCACGGTGAAGAAGGTCATGTACAGCCCCGCCGCCAGAAGCACGGCCGACAGCCCGGCGAGCCAGGGCAGGGCCGCGCCCGACCAGCGCAGGAAATGGCCCGGTTGGGCGAGGCGGTTCCAAAGGGCGGTCCACATGCGCCTTTCCATACCGCGTGCCGCGCCGCACCAGCAATGCGCGCGTTTCGCACGGGGTCCGAGCATGTGGACGAGGCCAGCGTCCGCGGGCGCACCGACCCGAAAGGCGGCGATACCATCGGCCAATCGTTGCGCTGCGCAACATTTGTGCAGCGCGGAGCGGAACGACACGTTCGGTTCAGTCTTTTGGGCTCACTCGCGCTGCGGTCGCGTTGTTACCCAATGCCCGGCCGTGCGCAAAGCAGTCCAAACCCCAAGGCAGGGCCATGCTGATCCGCACCGGCTACGACATCACCTTCGAGACCTTCGCTCCGACGCCGATGTCGCTGCTCCTGAACGTGCACCCGTCGCGCAAGAAGGACCTGCGCAGCCCCGAGACAATCCGAATCGACCCGGCCGTCCCACAGCGCCAGTCGCTCGACGCGTTCGGCAACGTCTGCACCCGCATCCTCGCACCGGCAGGCCACATCACGCTCTCGGCCGACTTCCTCGTGGAGGATTCGGGCCTGCCCGACGCGGTGGTGCCGGAAGCCCGCCAGATTCCGGTGCAGGAGCTGCCCGACGACGTGATGCCGTTCCTGCTCGGTAGCCGCTACTGCGACACCGACCGGCTCTGCCCCACCGCGTGGGAGCTCTTCGGCCACACGCCCGAGGGCTGGGCGCGGGTACAGGCCATCGTCGATTACGTCCACGACCGCATCCGCTTCGACTACCAGCTGGCGGACGCGACCCGCACGGCCTTCGACGGCTACACCCAGCAGGTCGGCGTCTGCCGCGACTTCGCCCATCTTGCCATCGCGTTCTGCCGCTGCATGAACATCCCGGCGCGCTACTGCACCGGCTATCTCGGCGATATCGGCGTGCCCGCCGTGCCGGACCCGATGGATTTCTCCGCGTGGTTCGAGGTCTATCTCGATGGCCGCTGGTACACCTTCGACGCCCGCCACAACACGCCGCGCATCGGCCGCATCGTCATGGCGCGCGGCCGCGACGCCACCGACTGCGCGATCTCGACCAGCTTCGGCTCGGCCCGGCTGGTGAAGTTCGAGGTGCATACGGACGAGGTGACGGCGGCCGATGCCGTTCAGCTCGGCCGGGCGGCGTAAACCGCGACGGGCTCTCCTCCCCCTCGTGGGGAGGAGTTGGAGGTGGGGGTGGTTCAGGATGGGGCGGAGCGGTGCCTTCTGCACCACCCCCACCCCTGACCCCGCCCCGCAAGGGGGAGGGGAACTTCCGCCTTATTCTTCCAACCGCCGCACGGCCCCCTTCGCCGCGCTCGTCGCCAGCATCGCGTAGGCCTTCAGCGCCGTGCTCACCTTGCGCTTGCGGGGTGCGGCCGGCTTCCAGCCCTCGCGATCCCGCATGGCCCGCCGCTCGGCCAGCACCGCCTCGTCCACGGCGAGATGAATGCGGCGGTTGGGGATGTCGATCTCGATCCGGTCGCCCTGCTCCACGAGCCCGATCAGCCCGCCCTCGGCCGCTTCCGGCGAGACGTGGCCGATGGAAAGCCCCGACGAGCCGCCGGAGAAGCGCCCGTCGGTGACCAGCGCGCAGGCTTTTCCGAGGCCCTTCGATTTCAGGTAGCTCGTCGGATAGAGCATCTCCTGCATGCCGGGGCCGCCGCGGGGGCCCTCGTAGCGGATCAGCACCACCTCGCCAGCCTTGACCCGGCCGTTGAGGATCGCGTCCACCGAGGCGTCTTGGCTCTCGAAGACGTGGGCCGTGCCGGTGAAGGTCAGGATCGAGGCGTCCACGCCCGCGGTCTTCACGATGCAGCCATCCTCGGCGAGGTTGCCGTAGAGCACCGCGAGCCCGCCGTCCCGCGAATAGGCGTGCTCACTGTTGCGGATGACACCGGCCTCGCGGTCGAGGTCGAGTTCGTCCCAGCGCGAATCCTGGCTGAAGGCGACCTGGGTCGGCACGCCGCCGGGCGCCGCCCGGAAGAATTTTTGCACGGACTCGCTGCGGGTGACTTTGACGTCCCAGCGGTCGAGCGCCTCGCCGAGCGTGCCGGCGCTCACGTTGCCGACGCTGCGGTCGATCAGGCCGGCGCGGTCCAGTTCGCCCAGGATCGCCATGATGCCGCCGGCCCGGTGCACGTCCTCCATGTGGACGTTGGCCACCGCCGGGGCGACCTTGCAGAGCACCGGCACGCGGCGCGACAGCCGGTCGATGTCCGCCATGGTGAAGGGCACCTCGCCCTCATGCGCGGCGGCGAGCAGATGCAGCACCGTGTTGGTCGAGCCCCCCATGGCGATGTCCAGCGTCATCGCGTTCTCGAACGCCTCGAAGCTCGCGACCGAGCGCGGCAGCACGCTCGCGTCGTCCTGCTCGTAGTAGCGCCGGGCCAGATCGACGATCAGGTGTCCGGCCTCGACGAACAGGCGCTTGCGGTCGGCATGCGTGGCCAGCGTCGAGCCGTTGCCGGGGAGCGACAGGCCGAGCGCCTCGGTGAGGCAGTTCATGGAATTCGCCGTGAACATGCCCGAGCACGAGCCGCAGGTCGGGCAGGCCGAGCGCTCGATCACCGCCACGTCCTCGTCCGACACCCGGTCGTCGGCCGCTGCCACCATGGCGTCCACGAGGTCGAACTTACGGGTGATGCCGTTCATCACGACCTTGCCGGCCTCCATCGGCCCGCCGGAGACGAACACCGCCGGGATGTTGAGGCGAAGCGCCGCCATCAGCATGCCGGGGGTGATCTTGTCGCAATTCGAGATGCAGACCATGGCATCCGCGCAATGCGCGTTGACCATGTACTCGACCGAGTCGGCGATGAGTTCGCGCGAGGGAAGCGAGTAGAGCATCCCGTCATGGCCCATGGCGATGCCGTCATCGACCGCGATGGTGTTGAATTCCTTCGCGACGCCGCCCGCCTGCTCGATTTCCCGCGCGACGAGCTGGCCGAGATCCTTCAGGTGGACGTGGCCCGGCACGAACTGCGTGAACGAGTTCACCACCGCGATGATCGGCTTACCGAAATCCGAATCCTTCATGCCGGTGGCACGCCACAGGCCGCGGGCGCCGGCCATGTTGCGGCCGTGGGTGGTGGTGCGGGAGCGATAGGCGGGCATATTTTTGGGACTTTTCGACTTCAGAATTTTGAACGGCGGCATCGACTCTCACACCGTCACTGCGAGGCGAAGTCGAAGCAAACCAGGGCTCCGCACCTTCCGAAAAGGTCGCGCTACTGGATCGCTTCGCTTCCGCTTGCAATGACGGTCGAGGCTGTCACACCACCGCGGCGTGCTGCGCGTGCAGCCGGACGGAGGCCGCCGAGAGCTTGTTGAGCGCCGACAGATACGCCTTGGCCGAGGCCACCAGCGTGTCCGGGTCGGCGCCGCGCGCCGTCACCGAGCGCTCACCGGCCTTGAGCCGCACCGAGACCTCGGCCTGCGCGTCGGTCCCCTCGGTCACGGCGTGGACCTGATAGAGTTCGAGGGTCGTGTCGTGGGGCACCAGCCCGCGGATGGCGTTGAACACCGCGTCCACCGGCCCGTTGCCGTCGGCTTCCTCGGTGAAGGTGCGCCCGTCCATCTCGATCTTCATCGTCGCGCGCTGCGGTCCCCGCGTGCCCGCAATCACCGAGAGCGAGACCAGCTTGATCCGGTCGTGCGCGGTGGCGAGATTCTGATCGACCAGCGCCTCGATATCCTCGTCGTAGACGTGCTTCTTGCGGTCGGCCAGATCCTTGAAGCGCTCGAACACGTCCTGAAACTGGTTGTCGGACAGCGAGATGCCGAGTTCCGTCAGCTTCGACTTGAACGCCGCCCGGCCCGAATGCTTGCCCATCACCAGCGAGGTCTTGGCGAGGCCGACGGAAGCCGGCGTCATGATCTCGTAGGTCTCGGCGTGCTTGAGCATGCCGTCCTGATGGATGCCGCTCTCGTGGGCGAAGGCGTTCCGGCCGACGATGGCCTTGTTGTACTGCACTGGGAAGTTTGCCGCGTGGCTGACGAGCTTCGAGGCCCGCGTCAGCATCGTGGTGTCGATACCGGTGTCGTAGGGCATCACGTCGGCCCGCGTGCGGATCGCCATGACGATCTCTTCGAGCGCCGCGTTGCCCGCCCGCTCGCCGATGCCGTTCATGGTGCACTCGATCTGGCGCGCACCGCCCTCCAGACCCGCCAGCGAGTTCGCCACCGCGAGCCCGAGATCGTTGTGGCAATGCACGGAAAAGATCGCCTTGTCGGCATCCGGCACGCGCTCGCGCACCTGTCGGAACATCGCGCCGTATTCCTGCGGCGTGGCGTAGCCCACCGTGTCGGGCAGGTTGATCGTGGTGGCGCCCGCGCGGATCGCCGCCTCGACGCAGCGGCACAGGTAGTCGATGTCGGTGCGGGTCGCGTCCATGGCCGACCATTCCACGTCCTCGACGAGGTCGCGGGCCTGGGCCACGGTCTTGAGGATGATCTCGATCACCTCGTCCTGCGTCTTGCGCATCTGGTGGGCGAGGTGGATCGCCGAGGTCGAGACGAAGGTGTGGATGCGGCCCCGCTGCGCGTGGCGCACGGCCTCGCCGGCGCGGGCGATGTCGGCGGGAATCGCGCGGGCGAGCCCCGCGACGGTCGCCCGTTTGGTGCGCCGGGCGATCTCGGAGACCGCCTCGAAATCGCCGTTCGAGGCGATGGGGAAGCCCGCCTCGATGATGTCGACGCCCATCCCGTCGAGGAGCTCGGCCACGGCCAGCTTCTCGTCGAGCGTCATGGTGGCGCCGGGGCATTGCTCGCCGTCGCGCAGCGTCGTGTCGAAGATGACGACGCGATCCTTAGCCGAAGTGTTCGCCATGGGTCTTCCCTCGCGGCCGGCGCGCTCGACTCAGGTCAAGGAGCGGCGCCGGAATAAGCCTGTCGTTCCGGGTTCGAGCGGCATCCCCTGAGAGCCCAGGCGCATGCCCGGACGGCCCTCAGGGGCGGCTAAGAAGCAGGCCGACGAGGATGAGCGCGCAGGACGAAGCGGCCGCATGAGCGGCGCCGTCGATCGTCTGCACGGAGCGGCCAGGGGCCACGCTCGGTCTCCTCAGGGGCTGACTCGCCGGCAAGGGCCCGCGACCAGGGTTCGCGTGTGTATCGATTGGTGGGGAGTGTGACAAGCGCGACGCCGCGCCGTGATTGACCGCCCCCGCCTTCGCGCCGCACAAGCTTGGCCTTACCTGAACGCGCCTGCCGGGAGACTTCGTCGTGCCCTCGACCCGTTCCGCCGTCCTTCTCGCCATCCTCGGGGCTTCGCTCGCCGCTTGCCAATCGAGCGCGCCGCCGCCGGTCGCGGCGGTCGCCGCCGCACCCGCGCCGGTGATCGCCGACCTTGCGCCCGGCGCCGGCTGCGGCCCGACCATCGCCCGGACGCAATCCATCGTCGCGGGCGACGTGCAGACCGGCGACCTGTCGGAGCCGGTCGGCCAACGCTTCGGCGCCGATCTGGCCAAGGCGGCCGATGCCTGCGCCGCCGGTCGCGATGCGGAGGCGCTGCGCCTGCACGCGGCGGCCAAGGCCCGGTACGGCTACCGGTAGCTCACCCCGGAAACACGCTCGCCAGATAGGCCTGGACGAAGCCCGGCATCCGTCCGGCGTCGATGTCGGCGCGCGAGCGGGCGATGACGGTGTGGGCGAGTTCGGGCTCGTCCTCGTGGCCGCGATGGGCGTCGATCTTGGCCTTCAACGCCTCGGCGTCGCCATCGAACCGGACCGGACGCAGGAAGGCGAGTTGACCGTCGCCGCGCAGAAGCACCCAATCCTGCGCCGCCCCCTTCGGCAGGGACAGGCCGGTCTCTTCGAGAAATTCGCGCTCGGCGCTGCCGGCGAGATCGACCACGTCCCCGTCGCGCAGATCGCCCGGATCGGGCGTGCCGCAAGGAAAATAGATCTGGCCGGCATTGGCGGTGTGGGTGCCCATCACGCCGAGGACGACGGCGCCGTCCGACGTATGCGGAACGATGGCCGCGAAGGCGTTGGCGACCAGCGCGTCGGGCACGCCCGCATCGCGGAACGCGATGAAGCGCGAGTAGCGCGCCTCGAAGAACGCCGCCTCGCAGGCCCCGTCCGCGATGGTGCAGCCGCTCGCGAGATAGACCGGGCCGTCGAACAGGCCCGGAGTCTTCTCGAGCCGCCGCCGCCAGTTGCGGTCGATCGCCTCCGCGTTGTCGCGGGCCCAGGCCCAATCATACGGCGCGAGGCGGGCCGCGATGCGGGTGAGCGGGGTCAGGGTGAAGCCGGGCGCGGGCTGGGTCTCACCCTCAATCGACATGCAACGTGCCCTCGGAGACCACCACGGCGCTGCCGCCGATTTCGACGGAGCGCAGCGCCCCCTCGGTGATGACGAGTTGAAGATCGATGGCGCTCGGGCGGCCCATGGCGACGCCTTGCCGGATCGACACGTCGTGGGTGCCGTCGCCGAGCGGCTCGAACTGCATCAGCACACCCGCGAAGGCCGCTGCGGCGCTGCCGGTGGCCGGGTCCTCCCGCACGCCGAGGCGCGGGGCGAACATCCGCGCCTGATACTGCCGCCCGATTCCCTCGGGGTCGAGGGTGTAGAGGTAGAGCGCGTCGGCCTCTCGCGGAAAGAGCCGGGCGAGGGCGGCTTCGCTGATCCACGCCCGGTCCAACGCCTCGCGGCTCGCCAGCGGCACGAAGGTGAAGTGCGGGCCGGCCCCATGGCGGCTGGGCTGATGGCGGTTGAAGCCGATATCGGACGGATTCAGCCCCAGGGCCGATGCGAGGGCGGCGGGCTTGGCCGCCTCGCCGAGATAGCGTGGCAGCACCGGCAGCTTGAACCGGGCATGGCCGGAGCGCCCATCCGCGCCGGGCTCGACCACGCAGGGCACGGTGCCGATCCGCTCTTCCAGTCCGAACGCCACGGCGTCGGCACCCGGCCGCTCGGCGCGGTCGTGCAGAGCCAACAACACGGCCGTGCCGACGGTGGGGTGGCCGGCGAAAGGCAGTTCGTGGGCGGGGGTGAAGATGCGCAAGCCCGCCCGGTGGCGCGCCTCGCTCGGTGGCGTGACGAACACCGTCTCGGACAGGTTGAACTCGCGGGTGATCGCCTGCATCGCCGCCTCATCCAGTCCGTCGGAATCCAGCACCACCGCGAGCGGGTTCCCGGCGAGCGCCCTGTCGGTGAACACGTCGAGGGTCGCGAAGCGGCGTTTCGGCATGCGGGAATCCTTGTCAGACCGTCTCGACCGGGAAGGCGCTGGTCGGCGCGACGAATTCGTCCTGCGCTTCGACCGTCAGAAGCTCCTCCGCCCCGGCCTCTGCCGTGCGGCGGAGCAATCCGTGGATCGAGGCCGCCGCCATGCCGAGCGCCAAGGCCGCCGAGCGCGTGCGCCAATAATGCACGAGGTAGAGCGCGGCCACCGCATCGCCCGCGCCAGAGACCGCCTTGAGGTCGAGCCGCGGCGTGCGAACCCGCCAGAACGAACCGCCTTCGCCGGCCATCATGTCGATGGAATCCGCAGGCGTCTCGGCGGTGGCGAGCGAGGTGACGAGCACCACCTTCGGCCCCAGCGCCTGCACCGCACTGACCGCCGCCTTGGCACCGTCGAGCGTGTCGGTCGGGCTTCCGGCGATGAGATCCAGCTCGAACTGGTTCGGGGTGAGGATGTCGGCGGCCGGCACCGCTTGGTCCCGCATGAAATCGGCGATGCCCGGCCGCACGTAGACGCCGGCATAGGTGTCGCCGATCACCGGATCGCAGCAATACAGCGCCTCGCGGTTGGCCGCCCGCACGGCGGCGACCGCCCGCAGGATCGCCGTGCCGATATCGGCCGAGCCCATATAGCCGGAGAGCACCGCGTCGCAGTGCTTCAGCGCGCCGCGCTCGGCCACGCCCTGCACCACCTCCTCGACGGCGGGCCCGTCGAACACCCGGCCCCGCCACGCCCCGTAGCCGGTGTGGTTGGAGAACTGCACCGTATGCACCGGCCAGACCTCGACGCCGAGCCGCTGCATCGGGAAGACCGCGGAGGCGTTGCCGACATGGCCGTAGGCGACGTGCGACTGGATCGACAGGACCTTCATGACGCTCCGAATGTGCCGTCTTGCACGGCTTTCGTAACCCGCCGACGCGCATGACGCATCCCATGCGCGCGCCGTGCGTTGCGGCTCGGACGACGTAGCGCCACAGCAACGGGGACGGCATGGACTTCGAGACGATCAAGACGACCGTGCTGACCTTCGTGGAGACCCACAAGGAATGGGCGCCGGTCGTGACCGCGGTGATCGCCTTCTGCGAATCGCTGGCCTTCCTCTCGATCCTCGTGCCTGCGACCTTCATCCTGCTCGCCATCGGCGCGCTGATCGGATCGAGCGACCTGCCGTTCTGGCCGATGGTGATCGGCGCGGGCATCGGTGCGGGCCTCGGCGACTGGGTGTCCTACGAGGTCGGCCACTACTTCAAGGACGACGTCAAAAAAGTCTGGCCGATGAAGCGCTACCCGGAGATGACCGACAAGGCGGAAGACTTCCTGCGCCGCTGGGGCGCGGGCGCGGTGGCGATCGGGCGGTTCATCGGCCCGGCCCGTGCGGTGGTGCCGCTGGTGGCCGGCTCCTTCGGCGTCAACCGCATCCCCTTCCAGATCGCCAACTGGCTCTCGGCCTTCGTCTGGGCCTTCCTCATGCTCGCCCCCGGCGCCGGGCTGCTGACGTGGTTCAAGCACTGAGCGCTTTCCGACGAAGTGGATGCCGGTTCGTCGAAAGAAAGCGCGGCAAAGCAGAGACTGAAATGCGCCGCTTCCCGCCCGAACGCATCGTCTGCCTGACGGAAGAAACCGTCGAGACGCTGTATCTGCTGGGCGAGGATCACCGCATCGTCGGCGTCTCGGGCTACGCGGTGCGCCCGGCCCGCGTCCGCAAGGAAAAGCCGCGGGTCTCGGCCTTCACCAGCGCCGACATGCCCAAGATCCTGGCGCTCGAACCCGATCTCGTGCTGGCCTTCTCCGACCTCCAGGCGGAGATCGCGGCGAACCTCGCCCGCGCCGGCATCGCCGTCCACCTGTTCAACCAGCGCGACCTGGCCGGCTGCCTGGCGATGATCCGCACGCTCGGCGCCCTCGTCGGCGCGGGTGAGCGGGCCGAGGCGCTGGCCCGCTCCTACGAGGCGCGGCTGAGCGCAGTCGCCGCCGAGAGTACCGGGCGGACGCCGCTCAAGGTGTATTTCGAGGAATGGGACGAGCCGATGATCTCCGGCATCGGCTGGGTCTCCGACCTGATCGGCCATGCCGGTGGGCACGACGTGTTTCCGGACTTGAGCCGGATGCAGGCCGCCAGAGATCGCATCGTCACCTCCGACCAGGTGATCGCGGCGGCGCCCGACGTGATCCTCGCCTCGTGGTGCGGCAAGCGCGTGAACATCGACCGCATCCGCGCCCGGCCGGGCTGGGACGCGATTCCCGCGGTGGCGGCCGGGCGCATCCACGAGATCAAGTCCCCGCTGATCCTCCAGCCGGGGCCGGCGGCGCTGACGGAGGGGTTCGAGGCGATCCGGGCGGCGTTGGGGTGAGACATCGCCACAGGTGACAGCGGCGTGGGGCGCCTGCCAGACTGCGCGTCACGATTCGGCCTCACCCGCAAGCCATCGCCCCGCCATGTCCACAGCCCTCGCGTCGCCGGCCCTCGCGCATGTCGTCCTGCCGCCCGACCGGCGGCAATCACCGACCGCGCTCAACATCCAGCGCGGGGTGCGCCGGCTGTTCGCCGAGATGGGCTGCGTGACGCTCCCCGAGTTCTCGCTCGCCAACGGGCGCCGCGCCGACGTGATCGCCCTGTGCGGGGCGGGCAAGCTCACCATCGTCGAGATCAAATCGAGCGTCGCTGATTTCCGCGCCGATCGAAAATGGCCGGATTACCGCGATTATTGCGACCGCTTCTTCTTCGCGATCCCCGAGAGCGTGCCGGAAAGCCTGATCCCGGAGGAATGCGGCCTCATCGTCGCCGATTCCTTCGGCGCCGCCATCCTGCGCGAACCGGCGGCCCACCCCCTGAGCGGCCCGCGGCGCAAGGCCGTGACCCTGCGCTTCGCCCATTTCGCCGCCGGGCTCTTGCACGCGCTGGCCGATCCTGGCGCGATCCGCGAGGGCGCGCTGTAATCGTTTGGCAACAACCCAATCGGCTCGGCTCTGTGAATGGCCGCTGAGGGTGAGGAGCGTACCTCAAGCAGACCATGGGCGGCCGTCCCAGTAACGCATCTCCAGAGTCTCGTCGTCTTGGAATGTATCCGCCTCAGACGCGGGGTCATCCATGATCCAGGCGTCCACGATTGTACCGCCCCTGCGCCGAATGCCGACGACGGCGACGCCATTCAGCAAGCGGTCGATGTAGGCGCTCAAAGCGGCGTCGTCCGTGGCCCCTTCATCGCGGTCGAGGAGGTTGGGGTGGGTGTGCCACTCGTACCCCACAAACCCAATCAGGATCACGCCGTCGTCGAGGCGCTCGATGACCAAGTCAAGCACACCGTCCGGGCTAACATGGCGCTCGACGACCATGATTCTAACCTCCGCATCAGGCGACAGCGCGCCGTTTTGGCTACATGGCCAAAGCTCGCGAGGCCCGCAACATGTCGAAAGCAGTTCTTGGCACGGTCAGGCTGGTTGAGTTTCAGCCCTCGGACATCGGCGCAAAAGATGGCCGCCGGTTTTTAGAAAAAGCCGATACGACACGAGAACCTAGCCCTCGGTCTGTTCCTGCACCGTGCGCAGCACGTGCACGCGGATCGCCGAGGACAGGTTGCGCCCGGCCCGCTCCGCATCGATGCGACCGATCAGCGCCTGCACCGAGAGGCCTTCCGCCCGCGCGATCCCCTGGAGCGCCTCCCAGAACTCCGCCTCCAGCGAGACGCTGGTGCGGTGGCCCGCGATCATCACCGAGCGCTTAGTGACGCCCTCCGGCGCGGGCCGCCCGTCGCTCATTCCTTGTCAGGATCGGTCAGGCGGTGGCCCTCATGGCGGGAGGCCTCGATCGCCTTGCGGGTCTCGGCGAGCGTCTTGGCCTTCTTCGGGCGGCCGAACAGCACGCGGTTCTCGGCGGCCTTGGCCTCGCGCTCGGCCTTCTCGCGGGCCTTGCGCACCTGCCGCAGGTTGATGATCTCGGCCACCGAATCGTCCTCCGCCAGGGTGTCGGCGCGGGCTGGAAACCCGCGCCGAAACAGGAGTTTGCGCCTATTCCGCGCCGGGCGCCAGCATGGTTTCGGGCCGCACCACGCGCTCGAACTCCTCGTCCGTGACGTAGCCGAGCCGCAGCGCCTCCTCCTTCAGGGTGGTGCCGTTCTTGTGCGCGGTCTTGGCGATCTCGGCGGCCTTGTCGTAGCCGATCGAGGGGGCGAGCGCCGTCACCAGCATCAGCGAGCGGCTCATCAGGTCGGCGATCTTGTCCTCGTTGGCCTTGATGCCGACGACGCAGTTATCGGTGAAGCTGACTGCGGCATCCGCCAGCAGACGCACCGATTGCAGCACCGCGTTGGCGATCACCGGCTTGAACACGTTGAGCTCGAAATGGCCCTGGGAGCCGGCAAAGCTGACCGTGGTGCCGTTGCCGATGACCTGCGCGCAGACCATCGTCAGCGCCTCGCACTGGGTCGGGTTGACCTTGCCCGGCATGATCGAGGAGCCGGGCTCGTTCTCCGGCAGCGAGAGTTCGCCGAGGCCCGAGCGCGGGCCCGAACCCAGCAGACGGATGTCGTTGGCGATCTTGAACAGGCCGGACGCCAGCGCCGAGAGCGCGCCCTGGAGGAAGACGAGGGCGTCGTGGGTGGCGAGCGCCTCGAACTTGTTGTCGGCGGAGGTGAAGGGCAGCCCGGTCAGTTCCGCGACCTTGGCGGCGAAACGCTCGGCGAATTCGGGATGCGCGTTCAGGCCGGTGCCGACGGCGGTGCCGCCCTGCGCCAGCGCCAGCACGCCCGGCAGCGTCGCGGCGATCCGGGAACCGCCGAGCGCCACCTGCGCGGCATACCCTGAGAATTCCTGACCGAGCGAGACCGGGGTCGCGTCCTGGAGGTGGGTGCGGCCGATCTTGACGATGCCCTCGAACGCCTTCGCCTTGGCGTCGAGCGCCCCGTGCAGGTGGGTGAGGGCTGGCATCAGCCGGCCCGAGACCTCGCGGGCGACCGCGATGTGCATGGCGGTCGGGAAGGTGTCGTTGGAGGACTGGCCGCGGTTGCAATGGTCGTTGGGATGGACCGGCGATTTGCCGCCGCGCTTGCCGCCCAGCCGCTCGTTGGCGAGGCTGGCGATGACCTCGTTGGCGTTCATATTGGACTGGGTGCCCGAACCGGTCTGCCAGACCACCAGCGGGAACTCGTCGTCGTGCTTACCCGCGACGACCTCGGCGGCGGATTCGGCGATGGCGTCGGCGACCTTGGCGTCGAGTCCGCCGAGATCCTTGTTCACCAAGGCGGCCGCTTGCTTCACGATGCCGAGCGCGTGGACCAGCGGCGCCGGCTGGCGCTCGGTGCCGATCTTGAAGTTCTGGATCGAGCGCTGGGTCTGCGCGCCCCAGTAGCGGTGGGCCGGCACCTCGATCGGGCCGAAGGTGTCGGATTCCGTGCGGGTCTCGACGCGGGACTCGGCGGCTGGGGACTCGTGCGGCGACATCGTGGCCTCTTCGTTGGCTCGGATCGGCCCCTACTTAACGAAGCCGAGGCTTGAGCGCGATGGCGCCCCGCGAGGGAGCGTGACGCAATTTCTTCACCGTCACCGTGAAGGTTTTGAGTGCCGATGCAGGACACGGCTCTTCTGACGGCGCGAGCGCCGTTCCGCCCGAAGGTGCCGCCGCCGCTGACCCGGCCGCTCGGCCTGTTCGCCTTCCTCAAGGCGGTGCGCGAGAACCCCATCGCCACGTGGATGCAGGCGCATTTCGAGGAGTTCGTCGTCGCGGGCGAGGGCGCGATGGGGCGCATCACCGTGGTGAGCGACCCCGACCTCGTGCGCTACCTGCTGGTCGAGAACGGCGCCAATTACCGTAAGGACGATCTCCAGCGCCGCGTCCTGGCGCCGGGCCTCGGCAACGGCCTGCTCACCGCGGAGGGCGACGAGTGGCGCCTGCAGCGGCGCACCATGGCGCCGATCTTCTCCGCCCGCCACGTCGCGGGCTTTACCGCACAGATGGATGCGGCGGGGTCCCGCGTCGCCAAGCGCCTCGCACGGCGGGATGGGGCCGGCGTCGATGTGGTGCTGGAGATGACCCGCACGACCCTCGATGTGCTGGAACGGACGATCTTCACGCAGGGGCTTCCGGGGGACCCGGACGCCCTCGGGCGGGCGCTGACGCGGCTCCTCGAATCGATCGGGCCGATCGACCCGCTCGACGTGTTCGGCGTGCCGGGCTTCGTGCCCCGCCTCGGACGGCTGAAGGCGCGTCCGGCTTTGCGCTACTTCGCCGAAGTCGTCGATGAGCTCTTGGACCGGCGCAAGGCCGCGCTCGCCCGCGGCGAGGCGCCCCACGACCTGATGACCCTGTTGCTCGCCGCCCAGGACCCGGAATCCGGCAAGGGCCTCTCCGATTTGGAGGTGAAGGCCAACATCGTCACCTTCATCGCCGCCGGCCACGAGACCACCGCCAACGCGCTCACCTGGGCGCTCTACTGCGTCTCGCAGGACGAAGGCGTGCGGGATCGCCTCGAAGCGGAGGCCGACTCGGCGCTTGCCGAAGACGGGACGATGGCGCTCGAAAAACTGCCCTTCGCCAAGGCGGTGATGGAGGAGACCATGCGGCTGTTTCCGCCGGTGCCGTTCCTCAGCCGTCAGGCCCTGCGCGACGACCGGATCGGGCGGGTGAAGATTCCGCGCAACTCCACCGTCATCATCGCCCCATACGTGCTCGGGCGGCACAAGAAACTGTGGGAGGCGCCCGACGCCTTCATCCCCGACCGGTTCCTCGGTGAGCGACGGGACGCCGTGCGGCGCTTCTCCTACCTGCCGTTCGGGGCCGGACCGCGCATCTGCATCGGCCAGAGCTTCTCGCTGCAGGAGGCGACGCTGGTGCTGGCCCACGTGGTCCGCTCGGTGCGCCTCACCCTGCCGCCGGACCATCCGCCGGTGACGCCGCTGCACCGGGTGACGCTCAGGCCGAAGGAGGGCTTGCGGATGATCGCCGCGCGGCGGCATTGAGCCCGCCGCCAACACGGGAGACACGATGAAGACCCTGCCGATCCTCGCCGCCCTGACCGCCGCCTGCGGGCTCGCGAGCCTCGCCTTCGCGCAAGGTTCGCACCACCATCACGACCACGGAACCAAGCCATCCGCGGGCGAGACACCGGCCACCCGCGCCTTCCGCGAGGCCGATGCCCGAATGCACGAGGAGATGGCGATCCGCTACACCGGCGATGTCGATGTCGATTTCGTGCGCGGAATGATCCCGCACCATCGCGGCGCGGTCGCCATGGCGAAGGTCGCGTTGGAGCACTCGAAGAACCCCGAAATCCGCAAGCTCGCCGAGGACATCGTCCGCTCGCAGGACGCGGAAATCGCCTTCATGGAGCGGTTCCTGAAGGAGAAAGAGGCCGCCAAACCGCGCTGACACGCTGCGACCGTTTCGCATCGCACTGGCCGGGCGGGTCCCAGGGGCTAATTGAAACGCTTCCAGAGTGGGAGCCCGCCCGTGGAAGCACCATCCAGCCTGTCCCTGTCGCTCAGCATCAACGGGACGCGGCACGACATCGCCCTCGACGATCCCCGCGTCACCCTCCTCGATCTCCTGCGCGAGCGCCTCGGGCTGACCGGCTCGAAGAAGGGCTGCGACCGCGGCCAGTGCGGCGCCTGCACCGTTCTGGTGAACGGGCGCCGGGTGAATTCCTGCCTCAGCCTCGCGGTCAGCCTCGACGGCGCCGAGATCACCACCATCGAGGGGCTGGCGCAGGGCGACGCTCTGCATCCGGTCCAGGCCGCCTTCATCGCCCATGACGGGTTCCAGTGCGGCTTCTGCACGCCGGGCCAGATCATGAGCGCGGTCGGCCTGATCCGCGAGGGCCATGCGGGCGACGATCCCGAGCGCGTGCGCGAGGCGATGAGCGGCAACCTCTGCCGCTGCGGCGCCTATATCGGCATCACGCAGGCCGTGCTCGACGCGCAGGCCAAGATGGCGAGCGAGCAGCAGGGAGAGGCCGCGTGAACCGCTTCGACTACGTCCGCGCCTCGACCGTCGCCGAGGCGGTGGCGGCGGCCTCCGCGCCGGGCGCGGCCTATCTCGCCGCCGGCACCAACCTGCTCGACCTGATGAAGGGCGGCGTCACCCGGCCCACCCGCCTCGTCGACGTCACCCATCTGCCCGATCTCGACCGGATCGAGCGCCTGCCCGAGGGCGGATTCCGCGTGGGCGCGCTCGTGCGCAACAGCGATCTGGCCTACGATAGCGGCTTCGCCCGCGCCCACCCCTCGGTGGCCGAGGCGCTGCTGTCGGGCGCCTCCGCTCAGCTGCGCAACGCCGCAACCGTCGCCGGCAACCTGATGCAGCGCACCCGCTGCCCTTACTTCTACGACCCGGCCAGCGCCTGCAACAAGCGCCAGCCCGGCGCGGGCTGCGAGGCGCAAGGCGGCGAGACGCGGCTGCACGCCGTGCTCGGCTGGAGCGAACACTGCATCGCCACCCACCCCTCGGACTTCTGCGTGCCGCTGGTGGCCCTCGACGCCGTCGTGGAGATCGCCGGAAGGGACGGGCCGCGGACCGTGCCGCTCGAAGCTTTCCACCGCCTGCCGGACGACGCGCCCGAGCGCGAGACCGTGCTGGAACCGGGCGAACTGATCGTGGCGGTCCGCCTGCCAGACGAGGCCGCCGCCTTCTCCGGGCATTCGCGCTACCTGAAGATCCGCGACCGCACCTCCTACGCCTTTGCGGTGGTCTCGGCGGCAGCCTCGCTGCGGCTCGACCAGGGGCGCATCGCGGAAGGCCGCCTCGCGCTCGGCGGCGTCGCCCTCAAGCCCTGGCGGGCTCGGGAGGCGGAACGCGTGCTCGCCGGCGCCGAACCGAACGAGACGACCTTCCGCCAAGCCGCCGACGCGGCCTTGGCGTCGGCAAAACCCTCCGGCGACAACGCCTTCAAGATCGAACTCGCCCGCCGCCTCATCGTCCGCACGCTCGTCCGCGCCGCCGCGGGCACGCCGGAACGCATGCCCGCCCTGCCGGCCTCCGCCTTCGAGGAGACGCTCCATGCCTGACATCGCCTATGAGCAGGCCCGGCACGGGTCGAGCATCGGCCAGCCGCTCACCCGCCGCGACGGTTTTTTGAAAGTGACCGGTGGCGCTACTTTTGCGGCCGATAATCGGCCCGAAGGCATGCTGCACGCGGTCATCGCGGTGAGCCGCATCGCCCGGGGCCGCGTCACCCATCTCGATGTCGCGGCGGCGAAAGCCCATCCGGGCGTGGTCGACGTGATGGTCCCGGGCAACGCCCCCAAGCTCGCCGCCGACCCGGACGCCAAGAACGACCCCTTCACCTTCCGGCTCGACCTCCTGCAGAACGACCGCGTCCGCTACGCCCACCAGCCGATCGCGGTGGTGATCGCGCAGACTCTGGAGGCCGCGACCGAGGGCGCCGAGCTGCTGGCGCCGCGCTACGAGATCGAGGCACCGCGCATCGGCCTCGACACGGCGGAAGCCCATAAGCCGCAGGCGGTGGGGGCGGGCGACAAGACCGCCGCGACCAAGGGCGACGTGGAAGCGGGGCTGGCGAACGCCGAGCGCCGGATCGAGGCGGTCTACGAGACGCCTGCGCAGTACCACAACGCCATGGAGCCCCACGCCATCGTGGCGCAGTGGGACGGGGACCGGCTCACCGTCGATACGCCGAGCCAGGGCATGGCGATGGCGACGATGCGGCTCGCCGGCCTGTTCGGCATCGATCCGAAGAACATCCTGGTGCGCTCGCCCTTCCTCGGCGGCGGCTTCGGCTCGAAGGGCTTCCTCTCCGGGCCCCAGGTGCTCGGCGTCATGGCGGCCAAGCATGTGGGTCGGCCGGTGAAGCTGGTGCTGCGGCGCGAGCAGATGTTCGGACCCGTCGGCCACCGGGCCGAGACGCGCCAGACGCTCCGTCTCGGCACCGACGGATCGGGCGCGCTGACCGCCCTCGACCACCACACGCTCACCGCCACCAGCAGCTTCGACGACTTCTACGAGCCGGCCAGCGCCCTCTCACGCTACCTCTACAAGGCGCCCGCGCTCGCCACCACGCATTCCGGCGTGCGGCTCGATACCGGCACGCCGCTGTTCATGCGCGCCCCCGGCGAAGCCTCGGGCAGCGCGGCGCTGGAAGCCGCCATCGACGAGATGGCGGAGGCCTGCGGCATGGATCCGCTCGCGTTCCGCTTCGCCAACTACGCCGAGGCCGAGCCGATCTCGGAGCGGCCGTTCTCCTCGAAGGCCCTGCGCGAATGCTACGAGCAGGGCGCGGCCCGCTTCGGCTGGGAGCGGCGCTCCTCGGCGCCGCGCTCCATGCGCGACGCGGCCGGTCGCCTCGTCGGCTGGGGCGTCGGCACCGCCCTGTTCCCGGCCCTGATGATGCAGGCGGAGGCCCGCGCCGAAATCCGCGCCGACGGCTCCGGCACGGTGGCGATCGGCGCCCACGACATGGGGCAGGGCGCCTGGACGGCGCTCGCCCAGATCGGCGCCGACGGCCTCGGGATCGACCTCGACCAGCTCGACTTCCGGAGCGGATCGTCGGACCTGCCGAACGGCGGCATCGCCGGCGGGTCGGCCCACACCGCGACCGCCGGCGCGGCGATCCATTCGGCGGCGGCCGCCGTGCTGGCGCAGCTGTCGGATCTCGCCACCGGCGACGAACGCTCTCCGCTCTTCGGTGCCGGCAATGCCGGCGTCTACGCAGCCGGCGGGCGCCTGATCCGCCGCGACGACGAGAGCCGAGCCGAATCCTTCTCCGACATCCTGGCGCGAGCCGGAAAGGATTCGATCTCGGCTTCGGGGAAGGGCGCGCCCGATCCGGCCTCGCGTGAGTCCTATGCCATGCACGCCCACGGCGCGGTCTTCGCCGAGGTCACGGTCGATCCCGATCTCGGCCAGATCCGGGTGACGCGCCTCGTCGGCGCCTTCGCCGCCGGCCGCATCGTCAACCCGCGCCTCGTCACCAGTCAGTATTACGGTGGCATGATCTGGGGCGTGTCGTTCGCGCTGCACGAGAACGCCGTGGTCGATCCCCGCTCGGGCCGGGTGATGAACCCCAATCTCGGCGAGTACCACGTGCCCGTGAACGCCGACGTGCCCTCGATCGAGGCGATCCTCGTGGAGGAGCACGATCCGCACGTGAACCCGCTCGGCATCAAGGGCGTGGGCGAGATCGGCATCACCGGCACCGCCGGCGCCATCGCCAACGCGGTGTATCACGCCACCGGCGTGCGGGTGCGGAAGATGCCGATCACGCTGGATAAGGTGCTGGGGTAGTCGCGGAGGCGACCGCGCATCCCCTCTCCCTGCGTGCGGGGAAAGGGGATGCGCACCACGCTCATCGCGTCACCGAAACTGCGGCGGCGCTCGGTATCGTCTGAGCGATTATTCCCCCATATCCCGCCGCCAGCGCGCCTCGGCGCGGCGGTAAAGCTCCACATCCTCCGGGTTCAGCGCCTCCAGCCGCGCCCGCGCCGCATCGTCCAGCGTCGGCCCGGTCAGCCGGCTGACGATCGAGCGCTTGTTGCGGTGAAGCACCGGGAAGGTCGTGCCGAAGCGCTCGTTGAGGCGTGCGACGAAGCGGTCGTAGTCCGACAGGATGCCGACGACGCCGACCGTCTCCAAATCGGCGATGCCGAACGACTTCGACTGGATGTTCCGGTTCTCCGGCTTCTCGGTGAATGCCTCGAAGCTCTCCGAGGTACGCCCCTGCGCCTTCTGGAAGGCGTAGTAGGACAGAACCTGATCGGGCACCGGGCGGAACAGCGCGAAGGCGCGGGCCGGGTCGTAACAGGGCAGGTAGGCCGCGCTCATGTGGCTGGAGAAGAAGGCGATGTCGTTCTCGACGACATGGGTCGCCAGCGCCACGAGCTTCTGCTCGATCGGCATCTCCGGGCTGTAATGCATGATCCGGTTGGCGAACGGGCTCGTGGTCTTGGCGTCGCGCCCGTAGGCCATCAGCAGCTTGTCGGCCGGAAAGATCTGCGCCGCCGCGTGGCGCAGGCTGGTGCCGCCGGTTTTCGGCAAGTGAATGAAGAACAGGGGCGCCATGCGTCTGTTTCTACGAACTCCGCGAAAGCGCGGGCTCCGGTGCGGGGAAGAAGGGGCCGGCCGAGGCGCGGCAGTTGGGCGACGACATCCTTTGTCGAGCGGGCGCAAATAGGGCATTCTGCTCCGAACGCCATTCGCCGGAGGACGATCCGCTTGGCCGTACCGAACCGCAAGCCGAAGGTCGCCCCGGAGATCATGGCTTCCGACCTCGCCTCCAACGTCGCCTCCAACGTCACTTGGCAGACGCTTCAGCCGCGCGAGCGGCGCTGGCAGCGGATGGGCCAACGGCCGGTGATCGCGTGGTTCACCGGCCTGTCGGGAGCCGGCAAATCGACCATCGCCGATGCCGTCGACCGCGCCCTGACGGAAGCCGGGCGCCACACCATGGTCCTCGACGGCGACAACCTGCGCCACGGGCTCAACCGCGATCTCGGCTTCACCGCCGCCGACCGGGTCGAGAACATCCGCCGCGCCGCCGAGACCGCCCGGCTGATGGCGGAGGCCGGCCTCGTCGTGATCGTCTCGCTGATCTCACCGTTCCGGACCGAGCGGCAGACGGCGCGGGACATCGCCGGCGACGTGCCGTTCCTCGAGGTGTTCATCGATACGCCGCTGTCGGTCTGCGAGGCGCGCGATCCGAAGGGGCTCTACGACAAGGCCCGCGCGGGTGCGATCCCGAACTTCACCGGCATCTCGGCGCCCTACGAGCCGCCGGAAGCCCCCGACCTGATCCTCGCCACCCGCGGACTCGCCGTGACGGATTCGGCTCATCCGCTGATCGAGACATTGCTCGCCCTCAGCGCGGCGGAGCCCATTGCCAGAACACCGAGCCGGTGAACTCGAAGACCGGTTCGCCCCGCTGGTTATGCGCGGTGTTGTGGTGGGTGGCGATGCCCCAGCCGGGGCGCGAGGCCGAGGCGCGCCGGTCGGTCAAGCGGCAGGCATAGCTCAGAGTGTCGCCCGCATAGACTGGACGCAGCCAGCGCATGTCCTTGAAGCCGGGCGACGGCCCGAGCTGCGGCACCGGGCCGGAGCGGGCGGTGAGCGCGATGTCGCGGGCGAAGGTGGCGTGCAGCCGCTTCATCCACACGGCCGCCGTCTGCCAGCCGGAGGCGCAGAGCGCGCCGAAATGCGTGGCCCGCGCGGCCTCGGGATCGAGATGGAAGACTTGCGGATCGTATTGCCGGGCGAAGGCCACGATGGCGTCCGCCTCGAAGCGGTGGGCGCCGAGCGGCCGAACCCGGCCGATCTCGGCCTCGCCCAGATAGGGAAACGTCTCGGCGTCCTGCGCCTCCGGGCGGGGTGCGGAGGCGGTGTCCACTACGACGGGGCGCGGCTCCGGGGTCGCCCCGGCGCGGGCGAACATCACGGCGAAGGCCTGCGTCATCACCGCCTCGCCGCCGGCATCGGTCAGCGTCATCGACAGGCGGGCGATGCCGCGGTCGGGCTTCGAGGCGGAGGCACGGGTCTCCTCGACCCGAATCGTCGCCGAGAGCGCGTCGCCCGGCAGCACCGGCTTGAGCCAGCGCAGGCGATCGATGCCCGGCGAGCCCATGGAGGTCGCCCGCGAGACCAGCGCCTCGGCGAGGAGCCGCATGCCGACGGCCGCCGTCTGCCAGCCGGAGCCGATCAGCGTGCCGACGAAGGTCTCCTTCGCCGCCGCCTCGTCGAGGTGGAAGGGCTGCGGATCGTACTCGCGGGCGAAGGCGATCATCGCCTCGCGGGTGACGGTGACCGGGCCGGCCTTGTATTTCTGGCCGGGCTTGAGATCGTCGAAGGTGAGAAGAGCCATGGGCTGCCGCGCGGCGTGACGGTTTCCAGCCGGGCTAGCACGCCGATGACTGGCTTCCGAGTCCAAGCACGCAACGCACCGGCGCGCTGCGCGCGGCTTCCTCTCATCACGCCGTCGTTCCCGGGCGCGCCGAAGGCGTGCAATCCGCGACTGGCCGCGACACCATTTCCATCCGCCGCGTCACGGATGGATTCCGGGTTCCGCTGCGCGGCCCCGGAACGACGGCGGAGCGGTTACGAACGCACCTCGCGCTTGGCGACGAAGTTCAGCTCGTCCACCAGCACGTCCTTGACCACGTCGGAACCGAGGCGCTCGTTGACCTTGGCGCGGATCTGCGCGAGCCGGGCGTTGATGTCGTAGCGGGCTAGCTTTCGGAAATCGATCGTCGGGTCGCCGTAGATCTGGCGGAAGGCTTCGTCGACCACGAAGCTATTGGGGGGCACCGGCAGGGTGTGCATCAGCTTGGCATCCGCCGTGAAGACCAGCACGGCGATGACGTAGCCCTGGACCTTGCCGTCCGCCACCATCGGAATGTTGATCGGCGCGAGTTTTTGATATTGCAGGCCTTCCAAGTAAGGCTCGGTCGGCTTGGAAAAAAAGCCGCCGCCGAAGGTCACCGCCGCGTAGCAGGAGGCGATGGTGACGGCGCAGATCCACAGGCCGGTGACGAGGACTTTCATGACCCGTCAGCGCCCGATCCGCGCCGAGTAGGTGCCGTCGGACTCAGCCGCCCGCAGGGTCGCCGCCAGCGTGTCGCCGATCTCCTCCACCGCCCGCAGATGCCGGGCGACCGCCACCTGATTGCGGGCGAGCTTGTCGTGGAGGCGCGCCAGCACGATGCCGGTGGTGGCGTCGATCTCCTCGGCCGAGACCGTGCGGGCAAGGCGCGTGAGTTCGAGCAGGCTCTGGCTCTTGGCGCGGTTGACCGCCTCCAGATCGATCTCGGCGTTGGTGTCGAGCGCCTCGGTCTCGGCCTCGATCGTGGCTTCCAGGCGCTTGAGGGAATCGAGCAGCATCGTCAGACCTTTCCGGCCACGCCCGTCGCCGCGGCGGGCAGATTCGGCACCGTGTTGGGTTTGGCGTTCTCCAGCATCCGGGCGATGCCGATGCCGCCGGACTTGGCGATCTGCTGGCCGATCTGGTCGGCGAGCATCGACTTCCACAGGTTGCCGGTGTTGCCCTTACCGTAGACGGCCTCGGACTTGTCCGGCAGCATCGTCTCGATGAATTGAGCCAGCACCTGCCCCTCGAACTTGCGGTAGGGATCGGCACCGCCCTTCAGCGTGGTGTCGTTCTTGAGGCTGGTCAGCGCGCCGCGGGCGTCGATCGGCATGTGCAGGCTGTAGCCGGCATCGCGGGCGGCGTCGGCCGCGGCACTCGCGAAGGCGGCCGGGTCGCCCGGCTGAGACAGCTTGGCCGCCGCCTCCTGATAGCGAGCCGGATCGGCGGCGCGAGCGACGTCCATGACGATGTCGGAGGGAGGGGTGATGCTCATCGCGAGGCCGGTCCTGACGGGGGGCGGCGATCGCGGTTCGCCACCTGTATTGCCGAGATCTTAAAGCCCCTGGCTTACGGGAGGCTTGCGTCCCTGCGCTGGGCCAGCCCGTCGAGGCGCTCGATACCCTCGACCCGCTCGCGCTCGCGCCGCAGCAGCTCGCCGACGCGCTCGGCGCCGAGTTCGGCCCGTTTCTGCGCGAGACCTTTCTCGCGGACATCGTCGCTCTGCCGGGCGGCGGCCTGCTCGAGTTCGGTGGCGCGGGAGGCCAGCGCCCGCAGGCGGCGGTTGGCGGCCTCCAGGAACAGGTGGCCGTGGCTGTCGCCGCCGAGAGCACTCAACAACGCTGCCCGATCCTGCTCGACGGCCTCCGCGTCGCGGCGGATCGCGGCGAGCTGCCACTCAGCGGCGCGGCGCATCTGCTCCTGCACGGCGGTCAGCCGCTCGGCGCGCTTGAGGCGTTTCGCCAGGTCTCCGGTTGCCGCCACGGTTCAGCCCCGCCTCAGCCATTGCGCGTAGCCCGCGAGGAACTGCGTCATGAACTCGCCCGCGACCGCGTAGAGCAGGATCAGCGCGCCGAACATGATGAAGGGCGTGGCCACGAAGTAGACGGGAATCGTCGGCGTGAGCTTGTTCACGAAACCCGCCGCGAGGTTGACCGCCACCGCGTAGATCACGAACGGGGCGGCGATCCTGAGCGAGAGCGCGAAGGCCTCGCCGATCTGGTCGGTGAGGCGAACGAGCGCGGTCTGGGTGCCGAGGCCCTCGCCCGGCGGGATGCGGGAATAGGAATCGATCAGCCCGCGAAACAGCTCCCAGTGCAGGTCGGCGGCGAACATCAGGGCGACGGCCGAGAAGACAATGAACGATTCGACCGCCGGGATCGCGTCGGTGCCCTCCACCGGGGTGCCCGGCATGGAGCCGAAGCCGACCATGGTCGAGGTCGCGTTCATCACGGTTTCCAGCACGAAGACGAAGATGCGGCCCAGAAGCCCGATCAGCAGCCCGGTGAAGGTCTCGCTGGCGATCCAGGCGAGCGTCTCGGTCGGCGCCTGGCCCGAGACCTTCGCCTGGAACAGCGGCAGCAGCAGCGGCGTCACCGCGAGCGAGACGCCGCCCGCGATCATCAGGCGGACCTGCGCCGGCACCCGCGGGCTCGACAGGCCCGGCACGATCAGCAGGCAGGCGCCGACGCGGCAGAAGATCAGGAAGGTGGCGAGCGCCGCATCCCCGCCGAGCAGGCTGCCGGCGAGCGGGATCACGAAATGGTGCCCAGCGACTTGATCTCGACGCCGCGGGCGATCTCGAGATGCGAGAGCACCGGCAGGGTCGGGAAGATGCGCTCGATGATCATGCGGACATAGGGCCGGGCATCGGGCGCGGTGACGAGGGCGAAGCTGTGGACCTGCCGCATCCGGTCGCGGATCGCGGTGCCGGCCTCGGTGCCGAACTGCTCGACGAGGCGCGGATCGATGTCGAACTCGATCACCTCGCCCTTGGCGTCGCGCTTGAGGCTCTGGTGGAAGGTGAGATCCCAGTTGGCGCCGAGCCTGAGCACGTGGAGCGTGCCGTCCTCGGCCAGATCGCCGCAGATCTGTTGCGCCACGCGCATCCGCACATGCTCGGCGATCTGCTCGGCGCGGCGGGCATGCGGGGTGATCTCGGCCACCGCCTCCAGGATCAGGTGCAGGTTGCGGATCGAGACCCGCTCGGACAAGAGCAGCTTCAACACCGCCTGAAGGCCGGAATGCGAGATCTGGGACGGGCTGATCTCGTCGAGCAGGCGCTTGTATTCCGGGTCGAGCCGGTCGAGCAGGGCGCGCATGTCCTTGTAGGACAGGAACTGGGGCAGGTTGTTGCGGATCACCTCCGAGAGGTGGGTCAGCAGCACGGACGCGCCGTCGATGGCCTCGAAACCGGAGCGGCGCACCTCGCCGGCATAGGCATCGACCACCCAGAGCGCCTTCATGCCGAAGGCGGGCTCGCGCACCTCCTCGCCGGGCACGTCGGGGCGCGGCCCCTCGCCGACGACGACCAGAAGCTCGCCCGGCCGCATCTCCTGCGTCGCCGTCGCGGTGCCGTGGATGCGGATCTGATAGCTCTTCGGCGGCAGGGTCAGGCTGTCGGTGAGTTTGATCTCGGGGACGACGAAGCCGTACTGGCGCGCGAACTTGCGGCGCATCTTGGCGACGCGGTGCTGCAATTCGGCGTGGCTGGTCTGGATCTGCGCCGAGACCTGACGGCCGAGGCACAGCTCGATCTCCGGCGTCTTGAGCTGCTCCTTGACCGAATCCTTCACCTCGGCCTGCTTCGTCTCGGCCTCTTGCCGGGCCTTCGCCGCGGCGAGCGCGGCCTGGGCGGCGCGGCGCTTCGGGATGGTGATGGCGACGAAGCCCATCAGGCCGGACAGGGCGACGAAGGGCAGGAACGGCAGGCCGGGGACCAGCGCGAACATCAGCATGAGCGCGGCCGCGACCATCAGGGCGCGGGGATAGGCGCCGAGCTGGCCCATCACCGCCTCTTCCGCGGTGCCGCGGGTGCCGCCCTTCGACACGAGGAGGCCGGCGGCGAGCGAGACGATGAGCGCCGGGATCTGCGAGACGAGGCCGTCGCCGACGGACAGCTTCACGAACACGTCCGCGGCCTGGCCCAGCGGCATGCCGTGGCGCGTCGTGCCGATGATGACGCCGCCGAACACGTTGACCGCGATGACGATGAGCGAGGCCACCGCCTCGCCGCGCACGAATTTAGAGGCGCCGTCCATCGAGCCGAAGAAGGCCGATTCCTCTTCGAGCTCCCGGCGGCGGCGCTGCGCCTCCTTGTCGTCGATCAACCCGGCATTGAGGTCGGCGTCGATCGCCATCTGCTTGCCGGGGATGGCATCCAGCGTGAAGCGGGCGCCGACCTCGGCGATACGGGTCGCGCCCTTGGTGATGACGAGGAAGTTGACCGTGATCAGGATCACGAAGACGACGATTCCGATGACGAAATCGCCGCTCATCACGAATTGGGAGAAGCCCTGGATGACGTGGCCGGCGGCGTCCACGCCCTTCTGACCGTTGGCCAGGATCAGCCGCGTGGTGGCGATGCCGAGGGCCAGCCGCAACAGCGTGGCGATCAGCAGCACGGTCGGGAAGGCGGAGAATTCGAGGGGCTTCTGAATCCAGAGCGCCACCATCAGGATCAGCACGGAGAGCGCGATCGAGAAGGCGAGCCCGACGTCGATCAGGACGGCGGGCACCGGCAGGAACAGAACCGCCAGGATCGCGACGATGCCGGCCGCGAAGCCGAAATCCCGCCGCGACTTCTTCTCCAGGACGAGCGCCTCGCTCACCGCCATGACGACACCGCTTCCCGCATCATGGGGCCGTGATGGCGGAGGAAGCTTGCGCGGGGATGGGTCCTCCCAGGTGCGGTCAGACGATCCCGTCGATCCGTCGTAGTTCCGGGATCAGAAAGTCGATGAACGCACGGACGACCGGCCTCAGGAACTTGGCGGAGGCGTAGGTCAGAAAAAGTTCGCTCGCCTCGACTTCGTCCTGCGGCAGGGCGCGGACGAGGCGCCCCGATGCCAAGTGATCGGCAACGAGCAGGTGCTGCGCCGTTCCGATGCCGCGCCCCGCTTCGAGGGCCCCGACCAGCACCTGGGGGTTGTTGGTCGTAAGAACCGGATGGACCTGGACCTCCGTCGTCGAGGGGCCGCGGCACAGCGTGATCGTGCCTTGTCTGGACAGGATCGTGGTCGAGACGATCAGTCCGTGGCGAACGAGGTCGAGATGGTTGCCGGGCGTTCCGTGCCGCGCGAGGTAGTCGGGGGCTGCGACCAGTATGCGACGGCTCGCTCCGACGCGCCGTGCGATCAGGTTCTGCGCTTCGGGGCGCCCGACACACAAAGCGAGGTCGATGTTGTCCTCGATGAGATTGATCGCCCGATCCTCGAGCGTCAGCGACACCCGCAACTGGGGGTGACGGCTCTGAAAGTCGAACACGATCCGGCTCAGATGCCGCTCACCGACGCAGACCGGGCCATGGATGTGCAGGTCACCCGTGATCGAGCCGGCGCCGTTCCGGACATCCTCGATAGCGGCGTCGATGGTCGACAAAGCGCCGCTCGTCGCATCGTAGAGGAGACGACCCGGCTCGCTGAGCTGCATCGCCCGTGGGCTTCGATGCAGGAGGCGCGTGCCCATGTGCCCTTCCAACTCGCGCAGGATCTTGCTGACGGCAGGCTGGGAAATCCCGAGGTCGCGGGCGGCGGCGGTCATGGAACCGCGCTCGACGACGCGGATGAACACCCGAAGCGCGGCCACCGTGTTCATCGATAACCTGCGGTTATGGAAACCATGCCCCCATCACCGATAGGCGGGGTCTCGCAAATCCGCAAACTCGTGCCGTCAGACCGGACGGAGCGCGGACATGAATCAAGGACGTCGAACCCTGCTGCTCGGCGCGGCCGCCGGGGCTCTCCTGCCGCGCGGACAGGCCAGCGCCGATCCGGCTCGAGATCGAACGGACGCCGCATTGTTGCCCCCGGGCGGCACCCGCCACTTCGTCGCCGCGAACGGCGTCCGTCTGCATGCCGTCACGGCCGGGAGCGGCCCGCCGGTGGTCCTGCTGCACGGGTGGCCGCAGACGTGGTATGCGTGGCGCGACACGATGGAGCGGCTGTCCGACCGCTTCACCCTCATCGCGCCCGATCTGCGCGGCATAGGTCTCTCCGAGCGGACCGCGTCGGGTTACGAGAAGCGCACGCTCGCCGCCGATATCGCGGCGCTCATCGTCCAAAGAGCCGGGGGCCGGGCGCGCGTCGTCGGGCACGACATGGGCGGCAAGGTCGCCCTGGCTCTGGCCTACCTCCATCCCGAATGCGTGGAGCGGCTCGTCCTGGTCGATTGCGCGGTGCCCGGCACCGAAAGCGGCGACGCCTTGAACGGAGGCGCGTGGCATTACGGTTTCCACATGGCGCCCGGCTTCCCCGAAATGCTTACGCGGGGTCGCGAGCGCGACTACATCCGCGCGCAGATCAGGACATGGTCGCATCGCAAGGACGCGGTGACGGAAGCCGCGATCACGGAGCATGCCCGGCACTACGCGACGTCGGGCGGCATGACGGCCGGGTTCAATCTCTACCGGACTCTGCCGCAGGATGCCGAACTCATCGCGTCGTTCGGCGAGCGTAAGCTCGACATTCCCGTGCTGACGATCGGCGGTCGCTACAGCGTCGGGAATCGTCTCGCGGCCGCGATGCGCCCGCGCGCGACGAAGTTGGAAAGCGTGATCGCGCAGGAGAGCGGGCATTTCGTGCCCGAAGAGGAGCCGACGTTCTTCTGCGATCAGGTCGCCCGGTTCCTGTCGGCATAGGTCGGGCGCTACCGAGGGCGCTGGCGCACTTGCGAGCTCTCAAGGGGAACGCGAAACGGGAACCCTTGGCCCACCTTGGCCATTGAAAGCGGTGAACAGGCCGCACACGCATTGCGGCAAATCGGTGATCGCGCTCACGGCGGTTCCGAATTCGTGATATGGACCAAAGTCGAAGCTTTTGCCCTTCCCAAGGTCGAGGCTTTGAAGGGACCGGGCGGCTCAAGTCTCGACAGCTTTTCCGCCCGGTCCCGCCCTCTTTTTCAGCCGCCTCAGAATCCGGTCGCGATCTTGCCGTAGGTCATCTCGGCGAAGGCGTGGATCTGGCCGCCGACGAAGGTGCCGGTGACGAGCAGCACCAGCAGGATCGCGACGATCTTCGGCACGAAGGTGAGCGTCACCTCCTGAATCTGCGTCAGCGCCTGCACCAGCGCCACGACGATGCCGATCAGCATCGCGGCGCCCACGGAAGGACCGGCGCCGATCAGCACGGTCCAGATCGCCGCGCGGACCAGTTCGAGGGCGTCGACCTCGTTCATGAAGCGTCGGTCCGAAAGGGGGCCGCGGCTTCCAAAAAAGCCGAGGCGGAACGAGACTCTGGAGAATTAGCTGATCGAGAGGCCGGAGGCGAGGAGCATCTCCCGGCCGTCCTTGAGCTTGGCCACCGCGCCGTCGCTCGTCACCCGCACCGATTCGACGATGCCCGACACCGTGCCGTCGTCGGAGGTGATGGTGCGGCCGATGATGGCGTCGGCTTGGTCGAGGAAGCTCGCCGAGAGCAGCGAATCGAGCTTCTGGTTGGTCTTGGTCGCCTGTTCCACCTGCGAGAAGGTGGCGAGCTGGCCGACATACTCGGTGGAATCCATCGGCTTGGTCGGGTCCTGATTCTGCAGCTGGGCCATCAGCAGGGTCAGGAAGGTGTCGGCGTTCATCTTGGAGGCGACCGAGGTGGCCGCCTTGGCGGCCGCGCCGGTGGTGGAGGTGACGCCGGTGGTCGGGACCGTGGTGTTGACGACGCTCATGGGATCACCTTCGCCGCCATCGTGTCGGCCTTCGGGTCGGGGGAACGGGGCTGGCGCCGCGGGCGCTCCGCCGGGGAGCGGGGGGCGCGGGTGTCGGCAGGCGGCTCGGCGGTTTGGGCGAGGGGTGGGGCCTCGAGACCGGCGCCCTCGATCAGGGCCGATTCGGCGGCGT
Source organism: Methylorubrum salsuginis (assembly GCF_900114375.1). GTDB lineage: Bacteria > Pseudomonadota > Alphaproteobacteria > Rhizobiales > Beijerinckiaceae > Methylobacterium > Methylobacterium salsuginis. The sequence continues at coordinate 93,308 of NZ_FOSV01000017.1, forward strand.
AGAGTCCGCGGATCACCTTGAGCGCCTCGTAGGGGCGCCCGGCATCGACGAGGCCGCTGGCCGCCTTCAGCCCGGCCAGGATCGCCGGCTCGTCGGTGGCGGCCAGGATTCCGTCCTGCAGAGTGCTGTAGACCGTGCGGGCGAGGTCGGCCTGGCCCGGCTCGATCAGCATGGTCTGGGCGGCGAAGTAGAGCTGGCGCAGCGGGGTCGTGGCCGCGTCGGGCTGAAGGACGTGGCCTTCAAGGAGGAAGGTCGCGTCGTTCATCAGCTCCAGCGAGACCTTGCGGTCGGCCCGCACCACGGCGCCGTTGATGTAGACGCGCTCGCCCGCCCTCAGGTTGAGGTGCATGGTGCGGGCGGTGGGCCTCTCCACCTTTGCGGCGTCGCGGGGCATGGCGTGCCTCACCGCAGCCCGTCGCGGATCGAGGCGTTCACCTCGATCAGCGCGGAAAGGCTGCGCTCGGGCGCGCTCAGGACTTCGCCGGCCTCGCGCATGGTCCAGATGCCGATCGAGACGAGATCGGAGCGCAGCCCCTCGGGCAGGCCGTTCTCGGGATCGAGCAGGTCGCGCACCAGCAGGTTCCACAGGTTCTGGACGTAGCCGACCGCCTCCGAGCGCTCGGCGACGGCCGCGGGGCCGCGCGCTTCGGCCGAGCGGAGCAGACCGATCGCCCGGTCGAAGGCCTCGCGCTCGCGCTCGCGGCCGAGATCGGGCGCATCCTCCAAGATCTCGGAATAGGACAGGCGGTACATCGGGGCCGATACTCCATGAATTCGGTCGAGATGTGAACAGAAACCGTTTAGGAAACGTAATTGATCAGACTCAGACGGCGCAGCTGCGAGGTCAGCCCGTAGGACATCTGGATCTGTGTCGTCAGCGCATCGACGCGAGATTTGGCTTCCACCGGATCGACGCCCTCCAGGGTGTTGATCCGGGCGGTGAACAACGCCGTCTGCTTCTCCATCCTGGCATTGGCCTCGGTGATCCGGCTCTGGCTGAGGCCGAGATCGGCCTGCATCTGCACGAGGCCGCGGCTGGCGCTGCCGAGGAGGTCGCTCATCCGCGCCGTCGCCACCGCCTGCGCGTCGGCCGAGAAGCCCGACAGGCCGATCCCGGAGCCGATCACGTAGGCCATGGCGAGGTCGCGCAGGGGCGCCGCGTTGGCCGAGGCCGAGGTGGTCGCGGTCTCGGTCAGCGAGATCCGGCTGTCGAGGGTGCGGTTCGAGGCCCCCGAAAACCGGCTCCAGCCGTTCTCGTCGAACAGGCTTGCGTGGAGGTTGTCGAGGAAGGCCGTCATCTGGCCGGCGGTAGCGTTCGCCGTGCCCGTGGGGAAGGCGGCCGCCAGCGCGGCCTGCACCGCCGTTTTGGCGGGAGAGGCGGGGCTGCCCTCGTAGGCGGTCAGCGGCGCGGCGCCCGTATCGGTCCCGCCGAACACGAACTGGCCGCCGACGCTGGTGTTGAGGGCGGCGGTCAGGGTCGAGAGCCGGGCCGCCGAGGTCGAGGCGATCGCCGCCGCGCGCTTGTCGGCGGGCAGGCCGGTCAGTTCCTTGAGCATCGCGTCGGCGTCGGACTGGACCGCCTTGAGCGCGGTCTGGCTCGCGTCGAGCCGGAGCGAGGCCGCGCTGTTGCTCTGGGTGAGGGCCGCCAGCACCGCGCTCTGGCGGCGCAGGCCGAAGGACTCGGCGACCCCGCCGCCCAGCGTCGCGCCGATATCGGCATGGCGCAGCGTGGCGATCTCGCGGGTGGCGTCGGCGAGCTCGCCCTGGAGCCGGGCGGCGCCGGTGCGCGGCGCGTTCCACAGGTTGAGGCTGGAGATGAAGCCGGTGGTCATCATGGCTGTCTTCACCGCACCACGTCGAGGAGGGTCTTGAGGAGGTCGTTGATGACCGAGATGACCTTGGCGGAGGCCGTGTAGGAGCGCTCCAGCTGGAGCGTCAGGGCGGTCTCGTCGTCACCGTTCACGCCCGCGACGTTCGACAGCGCCTCGTTGGCCCTCGACAGCAGCGTCTTCTGGTAGGAGGCCGTCTCCGAGGCGTCCTTGCGCTGGCCCTCGATCCAGCCCGCCGCATTCGCGGCGAAGTCGGCGAGGCTGAGCGCGGTGCCGAGCCCGAGACCCGGATCGAAGCTCTGGGTGGCGGTGAGGTTCGAGACCAGGGTGCGCAGACGCCCGGCGTAAGCGGCGTCGGTTCCGGCGGCGAGGTCGCGGTAATCGGTGCCGTTCATGCCGCCCGTGCGCAGCAGCGGCAGCTGGCCGCCCTGGCTCGGATCGACCGCGGCGTTGACCCGGATCCGCGCGGCGAGGCCGAGGCGGCCGGCGGCGGTGCCGTCGGGCAGCGTGGCGCTGCCGCCGGCGGTGAACAGGCCGGCGCGCGGGCCGCTGTCGACGCCGAGGGCGTCGGTCTCGGCGAAGGCGTCGATCAGGCCGCCCGCCATCGTATCGAGCTGCGCCTCGTAGGCCGGGGCGACGGTGTCGCGGAAGGCCGCGAGGCCGGCGAGCCGGCCCGAGGCGAGCGGCATCGGCGAATTGGGTCCGGTGACCTGCACGTTGTCGATCACGACCACCCCGCCCACGGTGCCGGCGGCGAAGGGGGTGGTCGGGGTGAAGCGCACGGAGCGCGCCCCGCGGTCGAAGAGCGGCACGCCGCTGTCGGTGTAGAGGGCGACGTCGCCGCCCTCGCGGGCGACCGCGGTGACGCCGATCTCGGCCGAGAGGGCGGTCAGCACGCGGTCGCGGTCGTCGAGGGCGTCGGTGGCGTCGGCGCCCGTGGCGAGGCCGCGCGTCACCGCGGCATTGGCGCGGTCGAACTGGCCGAGCAGATCGTTGATGCGGGCGACCGAGGCGGCCATGCCGGCATCGGCCTCGGCGCGGGCGGCATGGACCGCGTTCGACGCGTCGTTGAGGCTGCCGGCCAGCGCCTTGGCGGCCTCGACCGCGGCGCGGGCGAGATCGGTCGAATCCGGCTGGTTGGCGGCGGCCTGGAGCGCGGCCTCGAAGCCGGCGAAGCGGGCGGCGGGCGAAGTCGCGTCCTCGGTGTCGCCGACGGTGCGCGACAGCGTCGTAAGGCCGTTGAGCAGGGCGTCGCCGTAACCGGCCGACGAACTCGCCGACAGGGTACGGGCGTAGAGCGCCGCGTCGGTGGCGCGGGTGATGTTCACCACCGCGCCGCCGCTGCCAGTCGCCACCAGCGCGGCGATCTTGCGCGAATAGCCGGGATCGCTCGCCCCCGCGACGTTGCGCGCCGAGACCGCGATCTGGTTCGAGGAGGCGGCGAGCGAGGCGCGCGCCGTGTTGAGCGCGAGGGAGAGACCCATCGTCCGTGTCCAGCAGGTTCTTCGACAAGGCGGGCGCGCCGCGGGTCTCCGGCGGCGCGCCTGTTTTCGGTTGCCTCGATGGCGCGACGCCGGGTCTCGGCGATGGCGGCTTCGAGCGGAAGCGCCTCAGCGCTTCAGGTTCATCAGGGTTTCGAGCATCTCGTTGCCGGTCATGAACACCTTGGAATTGGCGGTGTAGACCGTCTGCGACTCGATCATCGTGGTCAGCTCGGTGCTGACATCGACGTTCGACTGCTCCAGCGCCCGCGACTTGATCGCGCCGCGGCCGTTCTCCCCGGCGAAGCCCACCTGGATGTCGCCGGAATCGTTGGAGGGGATGAAGACGTTGCCGGCCCGCGGGCTCAGGTTGTCCGGGCTCGCGACGTTGGCGAGCGGCACCTTGAAGGCGGCCTTGCGGGTGCCGTCGGCGAAGGTCGCGTAGACCGTGCCGTCGCTGCCGAAGGCCGTGCCGGTCACGGCGGTCGGGGCCGAGCCGTCGGCGGTGCCCGACAGCGCGGTGTTGCCCGACAGCTGGGTCATCGCCGACAGGTCGATCGTCATCGCGCGGCCGTTGGGGACGGTCAGCGTGGCCGAGCCGCCGCTGGCCACCTTGCCGTTGGCGTCGAAGGTGAGCGTCGTCGAGGCGAGCGTCGTTCCCGGGGCGGCCTGGTCGGCGAAGCTCACCGTCCACGTCGTGGCGCCGGTCTTCGTCATGGTGACGTCGAGGATCTTGGCCTGGCCGACATTGTCGAAGACCTTGAGCGAGCTCTTCTTCGAGACGGCACCGGTCGAGACCGGGGTCTCGAAGGAAAGATTGCCGTCGATGGTGCCGTTGAGCGTCGGGCGCGCCTGCTGGCCGAGGCTCGACACGTTGATCGGCTGCAGATCGGCGATGCCGTTGAGCACGGGGTTGGGCTCGCCGTTGGCGAGGCTGTAGCCCTGCAGGGTGAAGCCGCCCGCGTTGACGAGGTTGCCGGTCGGGCCGTCGACCACGAAGTTGCCGGCCCGCGTCAGGAACGGGGCACCGCCCGCGTCCTTCACCACGAAGAAGCCGTTGCCGCTGATGGCGAGGTCGCTGTCGGAGGTGGTGGAGGCGATCGGGCCGTCCTGGCCGACCGAGCGGCGGATCGTGGTCTCGACCGCACCCGAATTGTAGTCGCCGACCGCGTTGGATTCCACGAGCAGCGACGAGAATTCCGTCGATGTGCGCTTGTAGCCGGTGGTGCTGGCGTTCTGGATGTTCTCGGCCACGGTCGAAATACGGTTCGACTGGGCATTCATCCCGGAGACGCCGGTGCGGAGCACGCCGATGAGACTCATGAGGAGACCTCGTTGATTGTCGAATTGGGGCGCAGTGGACACGCGGTCGCTTGCGCGGGGCTGAGACGGAGGGTGGGAGACGGTTCGGCGCTCATCCCCGCAGGGATTGGGCGAGTTCGAGGAAGGCGTCGCGGCTCGGGGCCTGTCCGGGCTCCTGGCGCATCGCCTCGTAGATGCGCGGCACCAGGGTGATGGCCTGATCGAGCTCGGGGTCGGTGCCGGCGCGGTAGCCGCCCATGAGGCGCAGGTCCCGCGTCTCCTCGAAGCGGGCCATCATGCTCTTGAGCTTGCGCACCAGTTCGCGCTGGTCGCCGGTCCAGACCTCGCCGGCCAGCCGCGAGATCGAGCCGAGCAGGTCGATCGCCGGATAGCGGCCCTGCTCGGCGATGGCCCGGTCGAGGACGACGTGGCCGTCGAGCGTGCCGCGGATCGAGTCGGCCACCGGATCGTTGTGGTCGTCGCCATCGACCAGCACCGAGAAGATGCCGGTGATGGTCCCCGCGCCCTCGGCGCCGGGCCCCGCCCGCTCCAGCAGGCGCGGCAAGTCCGAAAAGACGCTCGGCGGGTAGCCGCGGGCCACCGCCGGCTCGCCGGCCGCGAGCGCCACGTCACGGGCGGCGTGGGCGTAGCGGGTCACCGAATCGACGATGAGCAGCACCGACTCGCCGCGGTCGCGGAAGGATTCGGCCACCGCCAGCGCCACCTTCGGGGCCTGGCGCCGCATCATCGGGCTCTCGTCGCCGGTGGAGACGACGATGACGGCGCGCTCCCGCGCGGCGGCGATCGGGCCCTCGAGGAACTCGCGCACCTCGCGCCCGCGCTCGCCCACCAAAGCCACCACGACGCTGTCGAAGCCTTGCGCGCCGGCGAGCATGGCCAGCAGCGTCGACTTGCCGACGCCGGAGCCGGCGAAGATGCCGATGCGCTGGCCGGCGCAGAGCGGCGTGAACAGGTCCATCGCCCGGACCCCGGTCGGCAGGGGCTTGCGCACCCGGGCGCGGGTCATGGCGGCGGGCGGGTCGGCATCCAGGGGTACGTCGGCCGCCCCCTCTTGCAGGGGGCCGAGGCCGTCGGCAGGGCGCCCCAGCGCGTCGATGACGCGGCCCTTCCAGGCGGGGGAGGGGCGAAGCCGGGCCGGGCCGATGCGGTGGGCGCGGGCGCCGATGCCGACATCGATCCGGCTCTCGAACGGCTTCACCGTCGCGCCGCTGCCGTCGATGCGCACCACCTCGCCGATCTGAGTGCGGCCGTCGGCGGTGAAGCCCATGCGGTCGCCGAGCCGCACGAAGGCGGAGACGCCGCCGACGCGGGCGGCGCTCGCGGTGATCTCGCGCACCGGCCCGCCGACCCGCATCACGGCGAGGTCGCGGCGGCCGGCCTCCATGGCGCGCGCCAGGCGCTCGATGGCGTTCGTCTTCGGCTCGGCCATCGGATCAGCCCTGCGGCCCCAGCGTCTTGATCGCTTCGGAGAGCGTGTTTTCCGATTGCGAGGTCTGGGTCGCGGCGCTCTCGAAGGCGCGCTGGATCGCGATGAGCCGCGTCATCTCCATGATCGGATTGACGTTGGCGCCCTCGACATAGCCCTGAGCGATGCCGAGGCGGGTGAAGTCCTGTACGGCGCGGGCCGGAAGGCTCGACGACACCGTGTTGTCGGTCGCGCGCGAGAGCGCCGCCTTCGGATCGATCGTGAACAGGCCGATGGCGCCGACCTGCTGGCGGTTCTGGTAGATGCTGCCGTCGCGCCCGATCGTCGGCGGGCCGGCCTGCGGGTCGAGGGTGACCGGGCCGCCGCCGGGATCGACGATCGCCTTGCCGGTCAGCGTGCGCAGCTGCCCGTTGGCATCCATCGTGAGGCGCCCGTCGCGGGTATAGAGCGTTCCCTTCGGGCCCGTGACGCCGAACCACGCATCGCCCTGCACCGCCAGATCGAGGGGCGAGTCGGTCTTGGTGGTCGGGCCGGCGACCCGCGAGATCGTGTTGGTGCCGGGGCCGACGAAGGCGACCTCGCCGCGGGTCGAGCGGCCGAGCAGTTCGGAGAACTTGATCTCCTCGGCGCGGTAGCCCGCCGTCGCCATGTTGGCGACGTTGTTGGCGGTGGTGGTCAGCCGCTTCTCCAGCGCGATTTGGCTGGAGAGCGAGACGTAGAGGCTCGGCTGCATCGGTCTGCCTCAGGAGAACAGCGCCAGCACGGGCGCGCTCTGAGTGTTGTTCTGCGAATCCCAGATCGCCGCGAAGCGCCGCACGAAGGCGTCGAGCTTGGCGGGGTCCTGGAAGCTCGGGATGTCGATCTTGGAGGAGATCAGCCGCACCCGCCGGGCCAGCGCCTCGCTGGTGGCCGCGCCGCTGGTGGCGGGCAGGCCGATCACCGTGTTGGCGACTTGGCTCAGTGCCGGATCGCCCAGGATGTCGTAGGCGCTGCTGATCGTGGGCGCCTTGCGGGCGAAATAGAGGGCGAGGCGCACGCCCGTGTCCTCGACACCCGCCTCGCTCTCCAACGCCTGGCGCAGATAGGCGTCGGTGACGGTGCGGGCCGAGGCGTCGGGGCCGAGGCCGGTGCCGAAGCCGACATTGACCGCGACCTTGTCCTCGCCCGTCAGCGGGACGTTCCGGATCGACAGGGTGCGGGCCTTGCCGCCCGCATAGACGGTCACGTCGGCGTTCCGGCCGGTACCGCCCACCGCGCCGTCCGCACCGAGGCTGTCATAGGCGGTGGTCTCGAAGAACAGGGAATTGCCCACGCCCACGCCGACCTGGACCTTGCCCTTGAGGCCGGTCTCGCCCGTGATCTCGTCCTCGCCCGAGGCGGTGATCTGCGCGTTGATCGCCTTCGCGATCTCCTCGGCGGTGACCTTCGTGACATCGGCGGCGAGGCCGGCGAGCGTCTCGGCGTTCAGCGTCACCGTGACCGACTTCGTGGTGGTCGCGTCGATCCGGGATTCGATGAGGAAGCGGGCCTCGTTCGCACCGCTGAAATCCGTGGTCGCGGCGAGCGCGGCGGGGGCGGTGATGCCGGCCCGTCCCCCGGCCTTGCCGAAGCTCTCCGGGTCGGTGCCCGCGGCCGAGACGGTGGCGGCGAAGTTGAAGGCGCGGGCGAAGGCGACGTAGCGCTCGTCCGCCAGCCGGTTGGCGAAGCTCGCGGCGCTGCCCGTGCCCTCCGTCAGGACCTTGCGCATGAAGGCCTTGGCGTAGGTCATGTCCTCCAGGCCGTAGGCCTTCATGGCATAGGTGTAGAGGCGCCGGTCCGCCATCAGGTCGTCGACCGTCTTCACCTTGCTGATATTCGCCTCGTAATAGGCGGTCTCGCGCGCGAGCGCCGGGTCGGCCGCCTTCCGCTTGAGGGAGGCGCTGAGGTCCTTGGCGATCAGCCGGTAGCTCGTGAGGGTGTCGGTCACGGGCGGACTTTCAAGCAGGATGCCGGGGCGACCCCGGTCGTCCGCGGGCCTTGCTGCATCGTCGGCTCTAGCGGGGGACGCTTGTCCCAGGCTTGTCCGGCGAGGGGGCTAGCGCGGTTCACAGCGTCTGCGGCCCGATGATCGTCTCGGTGGTGATCACCACCCAGCCGGCGCCGGTGCGGCGGATCGACAGGACACGGCCGGCGCCGGGCAGCATGCTGCCGAGCACCACCTGCCGCTGGCCGTCCGGCCCTTCGAGGGTCGCGACCCCGTCGGCGACCCGGCGCAGGGCGTAGCCGCCCGGCGACGGGGCGGCCGGACGCTCCACCGGGCCGGCGGCGGCCGGAGCCGCCGCGATCTGGACGGGCGCCGGCCTATCGGGCAGCGAGCCGGTGGTGACGGGATCGAGGTCGGCGCTGGCGAGGCGCCCGTCGGCCACCGTCTTCTTCCAGGCGAAGGGGAGGGCGATCTCGGGGAGCACGGCGCGCACGTCGTAGGCGCGCTCACCCGTGGCGATGCCGTAGCCGGCAAATCCGCTGACCGTGAAGGCGAGGAGCACGAGGCCGGCGAGCAGCCCCCGCTCCACCGCCGCCTCGCGGGCGCGCCGGGCGGCGATCAGGCTGGCGAAGGACCGTTCCGCGGGCGGGGCGACCGGCCGGGCCGTGGGCCGGGCCATCGTGCGGGGGGCGGGTCGCCGGGTCTGTGTGGTCATGTCCGTCTCGCCGGCCGGCGCCCGCGAACGCGGGATCGTACCGGTTCACGAACCGTGAACGGACATGGTTACCGAAGTCTTAACACCTCCTCCCTCGGTGACAGGCGGGCGGACGCCTGTATAACCGCCGCGACGGGAGCCCGAGACGACGATGGCCGAGACGAAGGACGGGGCTCCGGTGGAACGCGCGGGCAAGCGCCACCGCGTCGTCCAGCAGGGCCGCATCGTGCTCGGCCCCGAGCGGCTGGTGGGCTGCGTGGTCCGCGACCTGTCCCGCACCGGGGCCAAGCTCCGGGTCGATCCGGAGGTCGCCCTGCCCGAGACCTTTTCCCTCGTCATTGCCGCCCACGACCTGCGCACGCTGACGGTGCGCCTGCGCTGGCGCCGGGGGGATTTCGCGGGCGTGACGTTCGAGGGATGAGGCGGCTTCCGGCGCGGACGCGCAGACAGGCCGGGATGTTGCGTGCCGGCTGTTCCTCCCTGGCACATCCGGCCGCGGGTGCCACCGCTCGGCAAGACAAGAGTTAACGCTTTCCCCAACAGCGCCAGACTTTCCGACGCCGGACAGGCCGAAGACCCAGTCTCCGGCGATGATCTGTCCGATTGTGGAACAGCCCCGGCGGGACAGAGCCGGCCTCGTCTGCTTAATCGCTTCGTAACACGATACCGTCATTCTCACGACATCGAGAAGAGGCGCCGCGAAAACGGTGACTTCATCCGAGAACAGGCCGGCGGGTGGGTCTCTTCGAGGCTCATGGACATGATGTCCGTCCCGCCGATCCGGTGCGAGTCCGGAGGTGTGATGCGCGGTGCGGACGGGTCTCGTGAGGCTCGCCACGGCTCTGGTCGGAGCCGCAGACGCCGCACCGGTGTGAGCCCGGTTCCACGAACCCTCCCTGTCCTTCTTTTGCCGGAAGTCTCTCCGTGACCAGCCTGCTGACCAACATCTCCGCCATGACGGCGTTGACGACCCTCAAGGGCATCAACAGCCAGCTCGACGCGACCTCGAACCGCGTCTCGACCGGCCAGCGCGTCTCGGCCGCCTCGGACAACGCCGCCTACTGGTCGATCGCCACCACGGTGCGCACCGACAACGCCTCGCTGTCGGCCGTGAAGGACTCCCTCGGCCTCGGCTCCTCGGCGGTCGACACCGCCTATAACGGCCTGAACTCGGTCCTGTCCGACCTGCAGAACATGCGCGCCAAGCTGCAGACCGCGCTGCAGCCGGGCGTGGACCGCGCCAAGGTCCAGACCGAGATCAAGGCGATCCAGGACAAGATGCGCTCGACCGCAGATTCCTCGACCTCCTCGGGCCAGAACTGGCTCTCGGTCGATTCCTCGGCCACCAACACCGCCTACCAGGCGACCCAGAACGTGGTC
>NZ_FOSV01000029.1 GCF_900114375.1 Methylorubrum salsuginis
GAGGCGACGTCCGCCAGCACCTGCTTCTCCAGGGATAGATCCGCCACGAGGCGGCGCAACCGAGCATTCTCGCGCTCAAGATCCTTCATCTTCCTGGCTTGATCGACCTGCAGGCCGCCGTACTCCTTGCGCCAGCGGTAATAGCTCTGCTCGGAGATCTCTGCCTCCTTGCACGCCAACGCCAAGCTCTTGCCCTGGGCGGTCTGCACCTCGATCTGGCGCAGCTTCAGCACAACCTGCTCCGCGCTCGTCTTCTGACCTCGCCGCATGTCCGACTCCTTCAGTCCTGGCTGATCCTCTCAATCAGCCCGGTCCAAAGCCAGCCGGTCAGGTCAGAGTCTTGGCGGCCACAACATTCTGATGGTGGTTCGCATTAGCGAGGTCCCCTGGGCGATGTCGCTGCCCAGGGATGCCGGAAGCATCCGTGTCGGACTGGCACCAGATCGTTTCCAACATCGCGCATATGAGCCACTCCCAGGGTGGCCGCGGCTCGTGGGAATGGCTACGGACGCGCCCGAAGCCAACCTTGGACATGCTGGCTTTGAACTGCTGATTGGTCTCGGATCAAGCTTGAGTGCATCGCGGCAGGTCGCGACGCTCCAGGGCCGGCAGCAGGTGCATCACCGAGCGGGCGAACTCGTAGCGCACCACAGCGAGGCCGGTGGTCCAGTCCGGAAGCGGCTCGGCCATCAACTCGGTCACATCGAGCCCGCGGGAGAAGCCGTCGCCGATGCGTGCCTCGACCGTGTCGAGCCAGCGCCGCGTCTGATCGATGCCGCGGCGTCCGGCCTCGACCGGGCCATGGCCGGGGATCAGCAGGCGGTGATCGATCTCACTGAGCGTCGTGAGCGCGCCGCGCCAGCGCTCGGGATCGGCGTCGGGGGTGGTGGCGGCGCGGTCGAGGAAGACGAGGTCGCCGGGAAACAGCAGGCCGGAGGATTCCTCGAACAGGCAGAGATCCTCGCGGGTGTGGCCGGCAAGCGGCAGGATGCGGAAGCGGCGCTCGCCGATGGTCTCGACGCCCGCTTCCGCGACGCGGCCGGGCTCGGGCACGCCGGTGCCGCGCATCCAGTCGCCCGCGACCCGGTACATGCCGTTGGTAAGGTCGGTGCCGGCCCGCTTCAGGTCGCCGCGCAGAGCCGGTCCGCCGCTGACCGCGCCGGGATCGAAGGCGGTCGCGCCAAGCACGTGGTCGGCGTGGATATGGGTGAGGTAGACCTGCACCACTGGTTTGCCGGTCAGGCGCTCGGCCAGCGCCTTGAGCGCCGTGCCGTAGCGGTGCGAGGGGCCGGCATCGATCAGCACCGCGCCGTCGCTGGTGTCGAGCACGGTGATGTTGGCGATCGCCCCGCCATTGGCGCGGGTGATGGGTTCGGGAGCGCCGTAGATCGTCCAGACGCGGGGGGCGATCTCGACGGGGGCGAGGGGATAGGCGAGCGGCGCGGCCTCGGCCGGGAGCCAGGGCAGGGCGGCGGCGCAGAGCCCGAGGGCGAGGCCGGCGCGGCGGGTGAACGTGGTCTCCTGGCTCACAGCCGTCCCTCCTGGCCGGCGGACGCGCCTCGCGGGATCGGCACCCGCACCGTGAAGGTCGTGCCGTTGGTGTTGCGCGCGTTGAGCGTCAGGGCCTCGCCGGTCGCCGGGCGGTCCGGCAGGAGCGTCAGCGTCGGGTTGTCGGCCACCGGCTCCTGCAGGGTGAGGCGGGCCAGCACGGTGCCAGCGGCGTCGGACACGCTCAGTTCCTCGATCAGGAAGAGCGGGATGTTGGCGAGCATGCCGGTGTCCATCGGGTGGGTCATGCGCAGCCGAAGGCGAAGGCCGTCCACCTCGCTCCAGACCCGGGCGCGGGTCTCGCCGAGGCTCTTCCAATCGACCTTCTTCTCCACAACCGGCGGCACCGAGCAGCCGCCGCCTGCGGCGTCGAGATAGCGCCCACCGACATGCCAGACTTCGCCCCGGCGGACCGCGGCGCGGATCGGCGTGCCCTGCTCGATCTTCATGCGGAAGGCCACGAAGGGTTTGGCCGCCACCGGCTCCAGCCGCAGGGTCAGCGGAAATGGATTGAGGTCGGCGATGACGAGCACCTCGTCGGCGGACCCGAGCGCGCGGGCATCGACGGTCACCGGCACCTGGGTCTGATCCTCGGTGACGGGGGGCAGCACCACCTGCACCGCGTCGTCGAACACGGCGCTGCGCCCGCCAAGATAGCGCTCGGCCATGGTCGGCCAGAGCGGCGAATCGAGCGGGTCGCGGCTGCCGCTGGATCGGGCCGCCGTGCGGGCGAACGGCCGGTCGATCAGGGGCCTGAAGGGGGACAGGAAGGGCATCGCGGGGCCTCGGCTCAGCGGTCTTCGAGGGTCGGCATGGTGGGCGGAACGGGCGGTGGGACGGCCTCGACCAGCGGGCGCTCGGCCTCCGTCCAGCCGTCGGTGCCGTCGGCGAACCAGTAGAGGCGGGTGTAGCCCAGCGCGGCGGCGCGCTTGACCGCGTTCCACGACATCCAGCAATCGGCGAGGCAGAAGAACACGATCGCGCGCGCCCAGTCGCCCCCCGTGAGCCTAGCGAGATGACGGGCGAAGTAGGCGGCGAGCCGCGGTTCGAGCTGGCCGCGGCCGGTCTCGGGCAGCCACGTCGCGCCGGGAATGGTCTCGCGGCGATCGACGAGGCGCCACGCGCCGGTGGCCGGATCGGTGCCGCCGCGCTGGGGCATGGTGTCGATCAGCACCGCGCCCTCGTCCCGCAGGCGGTCGAGGGCGGGAAGATCGATCCGCGTCCCGCCCTCGACCGGGCGAGTCACCGGGGCGCGGTAGTTCTGCACCCGGTAGCCGGTGGCCTCGTCGCTGTCGAAGTCGGACGCCGGATCGGCCCGGGCGGCGCCCGCGAGGACGGCGAGAGCGAAGGCTGCGGCGAGGGCGGCGCGCCTCATCGCCCGCTCCTCCGGGTGAGGCCGAGGATGCGGGTGAGCGTGGCGTCGCGGTCGATCCAGTGGTGCTTGAGGGCCGCCGCCACGTGGAGCGCGAGCGCCGCGCTCAAAAGGAGCGCCAGCCCGTCGTGGAGGTTGGAGGCGACGGCGTAGAGCGTCTCGTGCTTGGCCTCGAACAGCTTCGGGATCAGCGGCAGCCCGAACACCGAGACCGGCCGGGCATAGGCGAGCGAGCGCAGGATGCCGGAGAGCGGCATCAGCAGCGTCGCCGCGATGAGGAAGACGTGGAGGAGAATCGCGCCGCGCCGCTCCCAGGGCGCGTGCGGCCCGGCGGGCACGGGAAAACCCTCGCGCATCCGCCACGCCACGCGGGCGAGCGCGGCGGCGAAGACGATGACGCCGACGGATTTGTGAATCTGGACGAGCGCGGTCTTGTCCGGCCCGCCCGGCACGGTGCGCAGCCAGAAGCCGAAGGCGAGCAGCCCGAGCACGCCCGCGCCGACGCCCCAATGCAGGCCGAGCGAGAGGCGGCCGGGCCAGGGCGCGGGGGCCGTCATCGCGCGAGCAGCCTCAGGTGGGGGAACTCGCGCTTGGCGGTGAGCAGGGTGCAGTCGCGCTCGTCCTCCGTGTCGGGGCAGACGATCTCGACCCCGTCGGGATAGTGGCTGACGTTCTCGCAGGTCGCGAGGAAGCGCTCGCGCAGGCGCGGATCGTCGGCGATCCGGGCGATGTCGAGCCCGGTCACCGTGCACTCCGTCTTCAGCATCAGCATGCGCCGGATCTGGTATTCCTTGACCTCGGCGCGCGCGGGCGCGGGCAGGAGCAGTCCTCCCGCCAGCGCGAGCGCCGAGGCCGAATGCGCGAGCATCCGCGCGATCAATTGATCTTGGCCGCGATGGCCGGGTCCTTGTCGGCCTCGCTTTCGATGTAGGTGCGGATCGCCCAGATCGCCTCCTGGCTCAGGATGTCGGCGAAGGGGGGCATGCGGTAGCGGCCGTCGCGCTGAGCGCCGCCGCGCACGCGGGTCAGGAAGTAGATGTCGGAGGCTTCGGTCTTGTCGAGTTCGCGCAGGTCCGGGGCCATGCCGCCGGACTTGGCGTCGATGCCGTGGCAGCGGGCGCAGTTCTTGTTGTAGCCGGACGCGCCGATCTCGACCGCCTTGGCATTGCCGACATAGGGGTTCTTGTCGCGGTCGTTTTCGCCGAGCGGCTCCAGGCCGGTTGTGTCGATGGCCGAGGGGGCGCCGTCGCCGTGGGCGTGGACGAGGGCGGTCGTGGCGAGGGCGAGCGGGATCGCGAGCGGAAGGGCGAGGGCGGCGGCCCGGAGCGTGCGGATCATAGGCTGTGCCTTTTCTTCTCGGAGGGGAATGCGTCGTGACGGACGGAGGGGCGGGCGCGGCTCACGGGGCCGGGTCCACCCAGATGCGCCACGTCTCCGACCCGCTGACCTGCAGCGAATAGGTTCCAGGCGTGTCGATGCGGTGGGTGGCGCTGCCGCCGCCGCCGATGTGCAGGTTCTGGACGATGCCGCCGGCCGCATCCTTGAGGTACAGGACGAAGATCGGGCCATCGCTCTCGTAGCGCAGCAGCGTCGGCGCCGTGATCTCGAACGGGTCGGTCTGCGCAGTTAGACGGCCGTGGAATCGGGGCGGCGCGAGCTGTGCGGCGAGCCGGTCGTAGCAGGCCAGCCGCTCGCCCTTGTCCTCGGCGGCGCGGCACTTGGCGAAGGCGGCGCGCATCCCGGCTTCCGCTTCGCCCGCGGCGAGCGCCGGAAGCGAGAGCATCGTGCCGAGCATTGCCAGCGCCATCGGCCGCGCCGTCACTTGCCCGCCTGCGGTTCGTCCTCGTGCTTCGGGGCGGTGGCGGCTGGGTAGGCCTCCCAGACGGGCTTGTCGGTCTGCCAGTGGACCGGGCAGCCCTTGCAATCCTGCATCCAGGCATCCTGGAAGATCGCGAAGCGGATCTTGGCGCCGTCCATCACCGCGCCGGTGAGATTCACCTCGTAGAACTTCGCTTCCTGCAGGTCGGTGTCGATGAAGCGGGCGCCGACGAACTGGGCGCGCTTGGCCTGGACCATTTCGAGGTCGGCCACCGTGAAGTCGCCGCCGCTGAAATCGCCGCCGACGATGCGGGCATGGTCGAGATTGGCCCCGACGAAGCGGGCGTCCTTCGCCTTCACGCCCTGCATGAAAGCGATCTGGAGCTGGGCCCCGCTGAGATTGGCCTTTTCCAGGATGGCGCCGCGCAGGTTCGCTCCGCGCAGGTCGGCGCGGGCGAGGTTGGCGCCGGTGAGGTCGGCCCCGCCGAGGTCGGCGTTCTTCAGGTCGGCATGGCGCAGGTCCGCGCCCGCGCATTTCGCACCGGGGGCGATGGTGCAGCCGCCGACCACCCAGGGGTCGGGCCGCTCCTCGCGATTAAGGACCACCGTCTGGGCCGCCGCCGGCAGGGCGTATGCGAAAAGGCCGGCGATCAGGAGGGCGCGCCGGGCGCCGCAGGTCCGGGCCGACATCGGGTCAGCTCCTTTTTCGGGATTCTCTCGGATGTCTCGGCAACGGGCCGGCGCGTCGCGGCGCCAGCCCGGCCGTGGCGGCGGGAGGATCGAAAAAGACCCTCCCGCGGGTCGGATCACTGCGCCGAGGCGGTGTCGGTCGGCAGCTCGAACACCCAGAACGAGCCGCCCTGCGAGACGAGCTTGGTCTGGTCGGCCATGTCGCCGCCCCACAGCGGCACCGCGCCGCCGTAGCCCGAGGAGATGCCGATGTACTGCTTGCCGTCCATTTCCCAGGTGCTCGGCACCGAGACCACGCCCGAGCCTGTCTGGAACGCCCAGAGCTGCTTGCCGGTCTTGGCGTCGAAGGCCTTCACGAAGCCGTCCGAGGTGCCGGTGAAGACGAGCCCGCCCTTGGTCGTCATGGTGCCGGCCCAGAGCGGCATCGCTTCCAGGTGCTCCCAGACGATCTTGCCGGTCTTCGGGTCGAGGGCGCGCAGCGCGCCGACATGGGTGTCGAACTTGCGCTGGATGCGGAAGCCCTGGCCGAGATAGGCCGATCCTGCCTTGTAGGTGACGTTCTCGGTCCAGTAATCCTCGGTCCAGTCGTTCGACGGGATGTAGAACAGCCCCGTCTGCTGCGAGTAGGACATCGGGTTCCAGTTCTTGCCGCCGAGGAAGTTCGGCGTCACCTTGATCGACTTGCCCTTGGACTGGCCCTCCTCCGGGGCCGGCGGGCGCTGGCCCTCGACCTCGATCGGACGACCGGTCTTCAGGTCCCAGCCGGTGGCCCAGGTGATGTCCTTCACGAAGGGATAGGCGGCGACCAAGGCGGTCTGCTTGCTGATCTGGCCGTCACGCGCCGTGAGCTTGTCGGTGTCGGTGAGGAAGAAGAAGCCGTTGCGGTCGGCATGCGCGCCGAGGCGCATGGTCTTGCCGTCCTTCTCCATGTCGAACAGGATGACCTCGTTGTTGCCCGAGTAATCCCACGCATCGTTCGGGGTGTGCTGGAAGAAGCCCACCGGCTCGCCGTTCGACGGGTCGATGTAGATCTGGCCCGAGGTGTAGAGGCTGTCGTAGGGCTTCCAGTCGCCGCCGGGGCCGGAGCGGTAATGGTGGTTCCACGGGGCCGGGTTGCCGGTGCCGATGACGAAGGTGTTGGTCTTCTCGTCGTAGACACCGGTCTGCCAGGGGGCGCCGCCGCCGTGGTTCCACGCCTCGACCTTCTTGCCGTCCTTGTCGTTGGGCCAGGACGGCGCCTTGGCGTCGCCGGTCGGGGTCGAGTCCTTGCCGTTGAGGCGGCCCATATGGCCCTCGACCAGGGGCCGCATCCAGATCTCCTCGCCGGTCTCGGGATCGCGGCCGTAGAGCTTGCCCTGCGCGCCGAACTCGTCGCCCGAGTTGCCGTGGATCAGGACGACCTTGCCGGTCTTCTTGTCCTTGATGATGTTCGGCGCGCCCGTATAGGCGTAGCCGGCGGCGTGGTCGTCGAACTTCTTGCTCCAGACGACCTTACCGGTCTTGGCGTCCAGCGCGTACATCGAGGCGTCGAGCGCGCCGAAATAGATCTTGCCGTTGTAGATCGCCGCACCCCGGCTCACCACGTCGCAGCAGGGGCGGATGTCGTCGGGCAGGCGGGCCGAGAACGACCACATCTTCTTGCCGGTTTTGGCGTCGAGCGCGAAGATGCGCGAGTAGGAGGCGGTGATGTAGATCACGCCGTCATGCACCAGCGCCTGGCCTTCCTGGCCGCGCTGCTTCTCGTCGCCGAAGGAGAACGACCAGCGCGGCTTCAACAGGCTGACGTTCTTGGTGTTGATCTTGTCGAGCCCCGAATAGCGCTGAGCCTTGATGCCCATGCCGTACATGAGCACGTCCTTGTCGGTGTTCTGGTCGTTGAGGATGTCCTCCCAGGTCACCGCGGCGCCGGTCGAGGCCTTCTCAGCCTTGGGGGCATCCTTGGTCTCCGTTTTCTGGGCCGAGGCGGGCGCCGCCATAAGCAGGCCGGACAGGATCAGCGACGAAGCGGTGGCGAGCATCAGCGTGCGGGGGCCGTGCCCCGCTGTCTTCCTGGCCATGCGTCTCTCCCTTGCGGTCGCGTGGGCCGCGCCGCGTCTTTCGATTCTGATGGGGAGCCGGTCAGCGGGAGCCTCACGGCAAGCATCCGACGATCCGCCGCGGCGAGCGGCTGGCCCGAATACTACGTGAGAGCTTGGCGTCCCGAGACCGGGCTCGAATGGAGATATGACGGGAAAGAGTGCCCGCCGCACGCTAACTTTCGTCCATGCTTCATAGGGAAGTCTTAGAATTGCAAGTTTATCCCGGCCTGATTTGCCAAAATAGAATTGCGATCCGGCCCGATGACCATAATGAATTTGTTTGAAACTGCCCCCTTGACGCTCGTCCGGCGGCGCGAGCATCACTTTTACAGTCCAGGCGCCGCGGGTTGCGCCCGAACGAGTGGACGCGATGCACATCATCCTGGTGGACGACCATCCGCTGTTCCGCGAGGCTTTGCGCAGCACGATCCGCCTCGGGCTGCCGCATGCCCGCATCGAGGAGGCGGACTCGATCGGGGCGACGAAGGCCGTGCTGGCCGAGCGGCCCGGCATCGACGTGATCGTGCTCGACCTGTCGATGAAGGGCGTGACCGGCTTCGACGGGATGATGTCCCTGCGCATCCGCTTCCCCCGCATCCCGATCCTCGTCTGCTCGGGGCTGGAGGAAGGGCGGATCGTGCGCGAGGCGCTGCGGCTCGGGGCGGCGGGCTTCGTGCCGAAATCGGCGACGCGGGCGACCTACATGGAGGCGCTCGACAGCATCATGCGCGGCTCGATCTACGTGCCCGACCTCGCGCAGGTCCACGAGCCCGAGGCGAGCGAGACGGCCGACGCCTCCGCGCGCATCGCCGCATTGACGCCCGCGCAGATGAACGTGCTGTCGATGATCAAGCGGGGCAAGCTCAACAAGCAGATCGCGTTCGAACTCGGCATCGGCGATTCGATGGTGAAGGCCCACGTCTCCGAAATCATGCGCAAGCTCGGCGTGCGCAACCGGACCCAGGTGGCGCTCTGCGCCTCGGCGCTGGACTTCGACCGCGTCGGGATGTGATCCGCCATCGGTGAAGAGCAACTGTCACGCTTGTGAAGGCGGGACGCCGCCGCGAGACTCGCGGTCAAGTGACGTGCAGGAGCGCGCCCCCCGCCAGTGCAAGGCCAAGGGCGGCGGCGCCGGCCGGGGCGACGAGGCGGGGGCGGTAGGACAAGAGAAGGACGAGGCCGACACCGGCGCCCGACAGCGCGCCGACCCACCGCACCGGCCGGAAGCCCCAACCCTCCGCCTCCCCGGCGACGAGCAGGCCGAGCGCGATGCCGGCCCAGCCGAGAACGCGCAGCAACACGACCCGCCGCCCGCTCGGTTTGGTCCCGAAGATCTCCGCATGGTGCCGGTTCAGGCTGAGGCAGAGTGCGGCGAGCGCGGCGAAGCTCAGGCCGAGATTGAGCGCGAGGATCGCGGGCGTCATGCGCGGACCCGCTCCGCCGGGGCCGCGAGCACCGGCTCGCGCCGAGGCTCGACACGGGACGGGCCCCGGTGGCGCGCGACCTTCCGGGCGGCGAACGCGAACAGGGCGGCAAGCGCCAGCATCGCCCCGTCGAACCACAGGAACAGGGCCTCGCCCTCACCGAGCCGGCGCAAGGGATGCGCCTCGATCGTGGCGATGTCGGCCGCCACGACGGCGAGGCAGAGGCCGCAGACCAGCATCGACATCTCGCTCCAGGCCCGGCGGTGTGGCCGGGCCAGCGGGATCAGGGCCGCCACGATCCAGGCGGCGAAGAAGGCACGGATTTCCCACTCCCCACGGTCTGCGAGCCCGACGGGCAGCAGCCGGTTGGCGAGAAAGTAGACCGCGACCGCCGCGGGCAGGCCGATGATGCTGCCGATGTTGAGCGCCTGGACGAGGCGCAGGCCGAGGGCGGCTTCCGCCTCCACCTTCGGCAGCCGGGCGAGGGACCACAGCACGAGGCCGGTCGCCACCATGGCGGAACCCATCACCCCGCAGAGGAAGAACAGCAGCCGCAAGCCGGTATCGGCGAAATGCGCCACGTGCAGGCCGATCAGGGTCGAGATGGTCCTTGCCGCAGGCTTGAGATCGCCGCCGCGGATCTCCAGCAGCGCACCGCTCGTCCCGTCGAAGGCGATGTGGGTCGGGGTGTGGGCGAGGCCGTGCGGCTCCTCGAACATCGCGACGATGGTGGCTCCGGCGTCGCCGAAATTCGTGACGGTCAGCCGTTCGAGCCGCTCCGGTACGCTCGCCAGGGCCTGCGCGATCATCGGCCCGACCGGGGCCAGCGGGGCGGGTCGCCCGACGGGCGGACGCGGCGCGGTGATCCAGCCGGCCTCTGCGAAGAAGGCACGGGTGTCGCCCTTGTAGGCGGTCGTGACGCCCCAGGGCATGTAGAACGTCGCGAGCGCGACGATCCCCGTATAGGTGATCATCAGGTGGAACGGCAGCGCCAGCACGCCGGTGACGTTGTGCGCGTCGAGGAAGCTGCGGCGGGCCGCCTTGTCCCGGCGGAAGGTGAAGAAATCCGAAAAAATCCGCTTGTGGGTGACGATGCCGGTGATCAGCGCCACCAGCATGATCATCGCGCAGGCGCCGACGATCCAGCGCCCCCAGAGCGGCGGCATGTGCAGCTCGTAGTGGAAGCGGTAGAGGAAGTCGCCGCCTTCGGTGTCGCGCACCATCGCCTCTGCACCGGTCGCGGGGTCGAGCAGCACATGGCCCGGCGGCGTGCCGGGGCGGGTGCGCCAGAACAGGTCGAGGAGCGGCCGGTCGGGCCGCGGCATCCCGATGAACCACGTCTTCGCCGTCGAGGCGTGCGTCTCCAGATAGGCGAACGCCCGCTCGGCCGCCTTCGGCAGGTCGGTCGCTGCGACGGGCGCGGCCTGCACCAGCTCGGGCCGCATCCAGTGGGTGATGTCGGCGCGGTAGTAGCTCGCGGTGCCGGTGACGAAGATCCCAAACAGCACCCAGCCGACGACGAGGCCGGACCACGTGTGCAGCCACGCCATCGACGGGCGGAAGCGGCCCTTCACGGCGCGCCCCGCATCGCGAGCCAGAGCCCGCCGCCGAGCACGAGAGCTATGCCCGCCAGCGTGAGCGCCGCCCGCCGGAGCGAGCGCATCGCGAAGACGACGATGGCGATCACCGGCATCAGGACGAAACTCGAAAGCGTCGCGGCGGCCACCGCCTCGGGTCGCGCCAGCGGCAGCGCGAGCGACAGGAGCGCGGCACTGAGCGCCGCGATCCCGTAGCCGCCGCCCGCCGCCAGCACGACCCGACCGGCGACGGAGGCCCGCTCGCGCAGGGTGATCGATGGGCCTCGCGCCGCCATCGGGCCTCAGAAATCGACCGATGCGGACAGGATGAAGGTGCGCGGCGCGCCGATACCGAGGAAGCCCCGCGCGGCCGAGGCATAATACGCCTCGTCGAACAGGTTCTGAACGGTGGCCCTGAGCAGGACGGGCCTGCCGGCATAGCCCTCGAAGGCATAGCGCAGCCCCGCGTCGAACCGGGTCCAGCCCGGCACGACCTGCGTGTTCCCCTGATCGTAGAACACGCTGCTGGAATAGAGGACGCGGCCGGTCAGGGTCAGTCCCGGAAGCATCCATGGCGGTAGATCGACCTCGCCATAGAGGCTGACCGAGGTGTCCGGCACTCCGGGCACGTCGTTGCCGTCGAAGGTGCCGCCCGCCGTCTTGGCGAGCTTCGCGTCGATGAAGGAGACGCCGCCGAGCAGGCGCACGCCTTCCACGGGTTCGCCGTAGACGTTGACCTCGACGCCACGGTTGCGCTGCAGGCCGTTCAACCCGAAGGTCGGCAGCCCCCCGGGAACGGCGGAGGGGGCAGCGAAGGCATTGGGCAGCTCGATCTCGAACAGACCGGTCGTGAGCATAGCCGTACCGAAATCGATCTTGACGCCGACCTCCTTCTGCTTGCTCACGATCGGGGCGAAGACCGCGCCGGGGTTGCTCACACCGATGCCGGGCGCGGTCGGCCCCTCGAGAAGCGCCTCGATGTAGTTGCCGTAGAGCGTGAGGTTGTCGATCGGCTGCACCGCTAGTGCGACGGCGGGGCTGAAGCGGCCCTCGGCGTAGCCATACGTCTCCGTCCCCACGGGGGACACACCACCCGGCCGGGTCTGGAATGCCTTCGAGACGACTTCCTGGAAGCGACCGCCGAGCGTCAGCAGGATGCGGTCGTCCATGACGGACAGGGTGTCGGAAATGCCCACGCTGCGGTACAGGCCGTCGGCCTGAAGCGGCTGCGCGCCGGCGCGCGGGAAGACGTTCGGAATACTGCCGAACGGCAGGTAGACCGGGTCGTAGATGTTGGTCGGCACATTCTGCGGCAAGCCCAAGGCTCCCGGGATGAAGCCGTTCCGGAAGATCTTGTTGTTGGCTTCGACGGCCGAGACCGTGAGGTAATGCCCGATGAAGCCGGTCTCGAAGCGGCTGCGGAAGCCGACATCGCCGGTATAGCCCTCGATCCCGGTCGGCGCGATCGCGTAGGAGTTGAGAGCGCTGCCGTTCGGGTCGGTGATCGTGAAGAACGAGGACAGCGAGTTCTCGCGGAAGCGGCTGACGCCGCCCGCGACGTAGACCGTCGTCTCGGGCAGGATGTCGTACTCCACCCGGCCGGCGACCATGTCGTAGACGCTGTCGTTGTACTCGAACCGGCTCGCCGTGTTGATCCGGCCGTTCGGGGCGCGGGGGATGGCGATGCCGGGCGCGACCGCGCTGAACAGCGAGGCCGGCGCGGTGACGTTCTGCCGTTGATGGCTCATGTCGAGCGAGGCACGGAAGCGCTCACCGCGATAATCGAGCCCGAGCGTCGCGTTACTCACTTCGAGGGCATGGTTGTCCAGCGCCGTGTTGCCCGCGCGATAGGCGCCGTTGAAGCGCACGCCCCATTCCTTGGCGTCGCCGTAGCGACGGCCGAGGTCGAGATGCGTCCCGAAATTGGCGTTGCTGAAGTAGGAGTTGGTGATCCGCGTCAGCGGCTCGTCGTAGGCGCGCTTGGGGATGAGGTTGATCGTGCCGCCGACGCGGCCGACGCCGCCGGTGAGCAGCGCCGTCGGCCCCTTGAGCAGTTCGACGCGCTCGATGCCGTCGAGCTGCATCCGGCGTGGGTTCGCGAGGTAGAACAGGCCGTCGAAAGCGGTGTCGACGCTGGTGACCGAGAAGCCGCGGATGAAGAACGAGTCGCGGTCGCTGAAGACGGGCGCGTCCGAACGCACGGAGGGGTCGTTGGTGACGATGTCGGCTGCCGAGCGCCCCTCTTGGTTGCGGATGAGCTTTTCGGTGAAGCCGGTGGTGCTGAACGGCGTCTTCATGACGGAGCGGTTGCCGAGAAGGCCGATCCGGCTTCCGGTCGCGACCTGCCCGCCGGCATAGGGCACCGGGGGCTGTCCGACGGTGCCGGAGCGGGGCGGCAGGCCGGCGGCGGCGATCGCCGTTCCCCGGCCTTCGCCCGCGACGCTCAACTCGTCGAGATACACGGCCGTCGTCGGCTCCGGGCCGAGCTGGACGTAGCGCGGGTTGATCAGCGTGATCGTCGAGGCGCCCGCCGGCCGGTGGATCAGGCCGGTACCCTCCAGGAGCCGGGTCAGGGCGTCGAGCGGGGAGAACTCGCCCTCGACGCCGCCGGTCTCCAGCGTCGCGGTCAGCTCGGTCGGATAGACCAGCTTGACCCCGGCCTGCTCGGTGAAGGCGACGAGGCCGCTCTCCAGCGGGCCCTTCGGGATGGCGAGTCGGACGCTGGTCCCCGCCTTCACGGAGCGCAGGGCCGGCGCGGTCGTCTGCGCGGCGGCGGCCTGCACCATCACCCCGAGCGACACGCCCGCCAGCGCGATCCCCGCGATCCGACCCCGTGAAACCCTGCCGACCCGAAATGTCATGTCCGTGCCCCATCGATCCGTCGAGGGGCGGCGCGCTTCGCGTTCTCTCGCTCCTCACCGATCAAGATCAACGGGGGCACGATCTCCTGACGTCGGGCCGCGACTTTTTTTGCCTTTCTTCAGAAGGGCGATCCGACGAGGACCAGCAGGGGCGAGACGCGCCAAACCCGCGCGCCCATCGTGGCGGCGATGACGTCGAGGGCCTCGTCGGTGTCGCGGGCATCGAACGCGCCGGTCACGCGCCGCTCGCCGAGGCGGCGGTCGAGGAGGAGGATGCGGCCGTGGCGGTAGCGGCCGAGTTCGGTCAACACCGTCGCCAGCGTCTGTCCGGCGAAGAGCAGGCGGCCCTCGCGCCACGCCATGTCGCGCTCCACGTTCGCCGCCGTCGCGGTCAGCGAGGAATCTCCGCCGCGCTGGACGGCTTGCCCGGCCGAGACCAGGGCCCGGCGGCCGGCCTCGACGACATCGACGCGGCCTTCCGCGACGCCGACCGGGCTGTCGCTCCCGTCGGCGCGCACGAAGAAGCGGGTTCCGACCGCCCGCGCGCTCAAGCCCCCGGCCACGACGGTGAACGGCCGGCTCGGGTCCGGCACCACGTCGAAGCTCGCCTCGCCGCGCAGCAATTCGATCCGGCGCTCCCCCGCGGTGAAGCGCAGCACCAGGGCGGTGTCGGTGTTGAGATCGACGCGACTGCCGTCGGGCAGCGTCGCATGGGTGATGTCGCCGACGCCGCTCCACAGGTCCGCCCGCAGGCGATCCGTCAGGCCGTACCGGTCGGACAGGACGCCCGCGAGAAGGGCCGCGGCGGCGAGGCCCGGCACGATCTTGGAGGCCCGCCCGCGCCGCGTCCCGGACGGCGCCGGTCGGCGGTCGGGCAACTGCCCGAGCCGGCACCACAGGCTCTCCATCTCGGCATGGGCTCTGGCATGGGCCGGGTCGGCGGCCCGCCAAGCCTCGAACGCGGCCCGGTCGGCCTCGGTGGCGTCGGCGGAGGACAGGCGGGCGACCCAGCCCGCGGCGGCCTCGATGATCGGGTCGTCGCCCGCGTCGGTCTGTTCGCTGCCGGCCACGCCGTCTCCCCCGGACCTCGCCGTGTGACCGGCGATGTTCTCCGTCCTTTAGATCAACGAGGCGCCGATCTCCTGAGGTCGTGGTCTCAAAAATCGCCGAGTCGGCGGCGGCAATGCAGCAGCGCCTTGATGATGTGCTTCTCGACCATGTTGCGCGAGATGCCGAGGCGCGTCGCGATCTCGCCGTTCGCGATGTGATCGAACCGGCTCAGCAGAAAGACCTTGCGGCAGCGCGGCGGCAGTTCATCGACGGCTGCGGCGAGGCGCTTCAGCTCCTGCCGCGCGATGAGCTGCCGCTCGGGCAGCGCGAAGCCGTCGATGGCCTCCGCCAAGTCCACCTCGCCCTCGTCGGCGAACAGCCTGTGCTCGAGCCGGCGGCGGTTGCGGGTGCGCAGGGCAACGTTGTGGGCGATCCGGAACAGCAGCGCGGGCGGGTGCTCGACCCGCGTGCGCGACAGGGCCGCGAGCATGCGCAGATAGGTCTCCTGCGTCGCGTCGGCGGCGTCGGTCGGGTTGCCGAGCCTGCGCAGGAGGAAGCGCTGCAGCTTCGATCCCTCGCGGCGATGAAGCGCATCGACCGATATGCCGTCCATTCCCCGAGTCCTGTCGCCCACGGCCCCTCGCGTCGCCGTCGTTCTCCTGCGGTCGCGTGAGCGATGAAGCAAGACTTGTGCGGATGCTCTGATAGTTTGAATTCCTTCCAAACTGATCTTTTTATCTGGCCAAGACGCTGGTATTTCGAATTAAAACCTTGGGGGACGAAGAGGTATGATTTGGAATAATTAAAACGATGGATTCATTTTGCGTCCCTGTTGCGTCGATGTGACAGGCGGAGCAGGCCATCGAACGACGCCGGGCCGACCGGCGGGCCGAGCCACCTGTGTCCCGATGGCCACAAAAGATGTAACATTGTTGCATTGTGCGCCGCAGTGCATTGACCGGGCCGGTCCCATCGGCGAAGTTTGCAGGGCCAAGGTTCCCGCGGGTTTCGGTCCGTGGGCGAAGAGGGAATTCGGTGGGCTCTCCGGAGCGAGGCCGAGGCTGCCCCCGCAACTGTAAGCGGCGAGCCCCTGCCGTCCGGGTCACTGGTGTCACGCACCGGGAAGGCCAGGCGGGGGCCCCGACCCGCGAGCCAGGAGACCTGCCTTGGACAACGATACGTCTCTCGGGCGGGGTGCCCCGGCGGAGCGCAGGCGCGGGCCCGGCTGATTAGGCCGGTTCCCGCGAGGGCACCCGCACGGCCGCCGCTCGACAACCTTGAGCGTTTTGGTGATCGTTCGTCGAAGCCCGATTCCCCCGATCTCTGCGCCTGCGACCGCCTCAGCCGGAGCGCGCCTCGCCCTGGCCGCGATCCTCTCGGCCGGCGCCTCGGGCTTCGAGGCCCGCGCGCAGGAGAGCACGACGCTCGACGAGATCTCGGTCGAGGGTGAGGGCACGGGTCGCGCCGCCGGCAACGCGCCGCCCTCCGGACGGACGGCGGTCTCCGGCGCGATCGGCCTGATCGGGCCGAGCCCGGGCTACCGGGCCGACCGGGCGGTCAGTTCGACCAAGACCGACACGCCCCAGCGCGACGTGCCGCAGGTCGTCACCGTGGCCCCGCGCGAAGTCATCACCGATCTGGCCGCCACCCGCGTCGATCGCGTCTTCAACTACACGCCGGGCGTCGCCCAGCAGAACAATTTCGGCGGCCTGTCGATCTTCAGCTACGCGATTCGCGGCACCACCACCTCGGAGATCTACAAGAACGGCTTTCCGCTCAACCGCGGCACGCCGCCCCCGCCCGACGCCCAGAACGTCGAGCGGATCGAGGTGCTCAAAGGCCCCGGCGGCGGCCTGTTCGGCCGCAGCGATCCGGGCGGGCTCGTCAACATCATCACCAAGCAGCCCACGCGCGAGCGCTTCGTCGAGATGGGCGGCCTGTGGGGCTCGTTCGAGCAGTTCCGCGGCACGCTCGATTCCGGCGGCGCCCTGAACGAGGACGGCACGCTGCTCTACCGCTTCAACCTCGCGGCGGGCCGCCAGAACAGTTTTCGCGATTTCGTGGACGGCGACCGGCTGCTCGTCGCGCCGGTGATCTCCTGGCAAGTCACGCCCGACACAAGAATCACCGTCGAGACCGAGTTCCTGCGCAATCGGATCGTGTTCGACCGCGGCGTCGTCGCGGTGAACGGACGGCTCGGAATCATCCCGATCTCGCGCTTCCTCGGCGAGCCGGGGCAGAGCACCTACCAGACCAACAACTCGATGCAGGTGCGGGTCGATCACCGCTTCGACGCCGACTGGCAGATGCGGCTCGCCACCTACTTCAACACCGGCTCGCTGGAGGGCGAATCCGCTGAGATCCGCGCCATCACCGACAAGGGCATCGCCTCGCGCGACCGCAACGTGCGCGACTACCGCTGGGACGTGGCGATCGGGCAGGCGGAACTCGTCGGCCGCTTCGAGACGGCGGGGATCGGCCACACCCTGCTCCTCGGGTTCGAGCGCGAGAGCACCGACAGCCGGACGGTCTACAACCGTTCCACGATCCGGCCGGGTTCTACCTACGAAATCGACATCTACAATCCGCAATACGGGCAGGCACTGCCGCCGATCGACCGCTTCCGCAACAACATCGAGCGGATCACCAACACCGCACTCTACGTGCAGGACCAGATCGCGCTGAGCCCGGAATGGAAGGCGCTGGTCGGCGCGCGCTTCGATTTCTTCGAGCAGTCGTTCCGCGAGCGCACGCCCCGCTCCCAGGTCGACCAGACCTATTTCGCGGCCACGCCGCGGGCCGGCCTCGTCTACCAGCCGACACCCGAACTCGCCCTCTACGCCAATGTCGGCACGAGCTTCCGGCCGAATATCGGCCCGGACGCGGCCGCCTCGCTGCGCCCCGGTTCCGCCCCCTTCGCTCCGGAGACCGGCATCGGTGCCGATGTCGGCGCCAAGCTCGACCTGTTCGGCGGGGCGCTGGGCCTGACCGCGGCCCTGTTCCGAGTCGATCGGCGGAACGTGCTGACGCCGGAAGCCAGTGGCAGCGGCATTTCCATCGCGGCGGGCGAAGTGCGCAGCCAGGGCGTCGAACTGACGGCGGCGGGCCAACTCACGCCCGAGGTCAAGATCCTGGCGGGCTACGTCTACGCCGACGCCGTCGTGACGAAGGACAGGACGATTCCGATTGGCACGCCGCTCATCAACGTGCCGCGTCATTCGGGCAGCCTGCTCGCGGTCCACGAGGTCCAAGCCGGTCCGTGGAAGGGTTTTGGGCTCGGCGGCGGCATCCGCGGCGTCGGCGAGCGGGCGGCGGATTCCACCAACAGCTTCAGCCTGCCGGCCTACGTCGCCGTCGATGCCCTGGCCTATTGGCGCTACGAGAACTTCCGCTTCGGGCTGAACGTCGAGAACATCTTCGACAGCGAGTATTACGAGAGTTCGCTCAACCGCTTCCGGGTCTATCCGGGCGCGCCGCGCCGCTTCACCGGCACGATGACGGTGCGGTTCTGATGGGCGCGTCCGCTCTTCCGGCCGACGCGTCGGTTCTGGCGATCGACGGCGCGGTCAAGCGCTTCGGGAGCCGCACGGCGCTCGCCGGGCTCGACCTGCGCCTCGGTGACGGCGAGGTCTTCGCGCTGCTCGGCCCCAACGGAGCGGGCAAGACCACGACGATCAACCTGATCCTCGGCTTCCTCCGGGCGGAAGCCGGCACGATCCGGGTCTGCGGGATCGAGGCCGGGGAAGACCCCGTCGGCGCGCGCCGCCACGTGGCCTACATCCCCGAGCAGGTCGCGCTCTATCCCGGCCTCTCGGGCGTGGAGAACCTGCGCTACTTCGCGACGCTCGCCGGCCTCGACCCGTCGAAGGACGAGGCGCGCGCCCTGCTCGCCGAGGCCGGACTCGCCCCGGAGGCCCATGGGCGGAAGGCCGGCGCCTACTCCAAGGGCATGCGCCAGAAGGTCGGCATCGCGGTGGCGCTGGCGCGCCGGGCGCGGCTGCTGCTCCTCGACGAGCCGACCTCCGGCCTCGATCCGAGCGCGGCGGCGGACTTTTCCGCCACCGTCCGCGCGGCGGCCGAACGGGGCACCGCGGTCCTGATGGCGACCCACGACCTCTACCGGGTGCGCGAGATGGCCGGTCGCGTCGGCGTGCTGAGCGGCGGGCGGATCGTCGAGGAGATCGACCCCACGGCCCTCGACCACGCCGCCCTGGAGCGCCTCTACATCGAGCGCCTCGCGGAGGTCGCGTCGTGAGGCGGATCGGGGCGGAACTCGCCTTGTGCCTGCAGGACGCGCGGCTGCGCTGGGTCGGCGCGGTGCTCGCCCTGCTGCTCGCCGTGGCCGGGCTCGGGGCGTGGCGCGACGCCGTCCGATACGGGCAGGACGTTGATGCGGTCACCGCCGCCGAGCGCGCGCGCTGGCTCGGGCAGGATGCCAAGAACCCGCATTCGGCCGACCATTTCGGCCTGTGGGTGTTCAAGCCCTCCGCGCCGCTCGCCGTGCTCGATCCCGGCAGCGAGCCCTATACCGGCCGGATGGTACGGGTGGAGGCCCACGTCTTCAACGACGCGGTCTACCGCGCCGTGCAGGAGGCCGGCCCGCTCGCCCGCGCCGGCCTCGGCAGCGTCGCCGACATCGTCGGGCTCGTGGTGCCGCTCGGCGCAATCCTGCTCGGTTTCTCCGCCTTCGCGGCCGACCGGGAGCGCGGCACCCTGCGGCTGGCGCTCGGCAACGGCATCGCGCCGGGCCGCCTCTTCGCCGGCCGGTTCGCGGCGCTGCTCATCGCCCTCGTGCTCGTCGTCGGCCTGCCGCTCCTCGGGATCGGTGCGCTGGCGGCCATGAGCCGGGACGCCGGCGGCTGGCAGCTCTGGCCGCGGCTGCTGGCCTGGATCGCGGCGCAGCTCGCCTACGCCGCCCTGTTCCTGCTCGTCGCAATGCTCGTCTCGCTCCGCGCCCGCACGGCCGGCCATGCACTCGCCGCCGCGCTCGCGATCTGGGTCGGCCTCTGCATCGCCGCGCCCCGCCTCGCCACTACCGCGGTCGAGGCATTCGTGCCGGCCGTGTCCTACCGCGAGGTCCGCGCCCGCCTCGACGCAGAGATGCGCCCGCACCGGACGGCGGAGGCCAATGACGGCCGCACCCGCGAGATCCTGGCCCGCTATGGCGTGAGCGAGGCCGACGAACTGCCCGTCGATCTGCGCGGCCTGATGATGGTCGAGAACGACGACCACCACTTCGCCCTCTACGACCGCGAGTTCGGCGCCTTCTTCGAGGGCATCGCGGCCCGGGAGCGGGCCTTCGCCTGGGCCGGCCTCCTCTCCCCGCGCATCGCCCTGCAGGCCCTGTCGCAGACGCTCGCCGGCACCGACTTCGCCCAGCACGCCCATTTCGTCTGGACGGTGGAGGCCTATCGCCGCTCGATCTCGGAGCGGATGAACACCGAGATCCGAGACCGCCCCCAGCGCGGCGGCACGACCCTCGTGGCCGGGCCCGAGTTGTGGCGGGAAATCCCGCCCTTCGCTCACGCGCCGCTGCCGTTGGCCCGCGCGCTGGCGGACGCCGCCGTTCCGGCCCTCGTGCTCGCCCTGTGGCTCGCGGGCGTCGGCGGCCTGTGCGTCCCCCTGGTCCGGAGGCTGAAGCCGTGAGCGCCGTCCGCTTTCCCCGGCTGCTCGCGGCCGAACTGCGCCTGATCCTGCGCGAGCGCCTCACCTGGGCGATCCTGGCCGCCCTCGTTGCGGCGCTCGCCCTCGCCGCTTGGACCGGCGCCGGGCGGGTCGATGCCGCACGCACCGCCCTGGCGGCGGCCACCGCCGACAGCGAACGTGCCGTCCGAGAGGCGAAGGCCGCACACCTCCGCTACAGCCAGCCCGCCGCGATCAATGTGAACTACTGGCAGGACCCGACCGACGCCTTCGGCTATCGGACCTACTTCATGGCGGCCTACGCGGTGAAGCCGCCGACGCCGCTCTCCGTACTCGCCGCTGGTCAATCCGACGTGCAGCCGGCGGTGACGAAGATCGATTTCGGCTTCAGCACGGTCTTCGATGACACCGCCACCGAGATCGGTTCCGCCGCCGCCCTGCGGCTCGGCCCGTTCGATCTCGCCTTCGTCCTCGTCGTCCTCGTTCCGCTCGCGATCATCGCGCTCGCCGGCACGCGGCTCTCCTCCGAGCACGACAGCGGCATCCTGCGGATGATCGCGGCGCAGCCCACGGGTCCGCGCCGCGTGGCCGGCGCCAAGTTCGGGGCCGCCGCCCTCGTCGCCCTCACTGCGACGCTCGGCGGGACGGCGCTCGCCCTGCTGCTCTCGGGCGGCCTCGGCGACCTCGCCGGCTGGTCGGGAACGGCGGCGCTGCTCGCGGCGGCGCTTGCGGCCTACGTCGTCTTCTGGGTCGCGGCCTGCGCGCTGGCGGCGAGCCTGTGGCGCGGGGCGGTGGCGGCGCTGGCCGTCCTCGTGCTGGCCTGGGCCTTCCTGACGGTCGCCCTGCCGACCGCGCTGAGCCTCGCGGTCGATGCCCTGGCGCCGGTCCCGTCGCGCATCGCCGCGATCGACGCGAGCCGGCAGGCGCAGGCTCACTTCTACGCAGGAAACGAGGCCGCGGCGGTCACGGCCGGATGGCTCGAAGCAAGGCTCCCCAAGGACGCGCGCCGGCCCGGCCTCGCCGACGCGCCCGAACTGAAGCGCCTCGCCCGCGACGCCCATTACGACGAGGCCCTGGCCGACCATCACCGGGCGGCGCGCGCGCAGGCGCTCGCGGCCTCGGCCTGGAGCCAGAAACTCGCGCTGCTCTCGCCCGCCACCGCCCTCGCGCTCGCGCTTGAGACCGCCTCCGGCACCGATGCCGGGCGGCACGCGGCCTTTCTCTCTGAAGCCGCCACTTACCGGCGAAGCCTGCGCGCCTTCTTCGAGCCGCGCATCCTCGCTCAAGTCCTCGACCCGGTGCCCGTCTGCGCGGGGTGCCCGGCCCGCCTCGATTTCGACGCCTACGACGCGGTGCCGGCCTTCGCGCCAGCCGACGCGCGTGGGTCCGCCGAGCGTCAGGCGCTCCTGACCCTGGTCTGCCTCGCAGCCGCGGCTCTCCTCCTCGCGGCGCTCGCGGCGCGGCGCCTCAAGCAATGGCCGGCATGATCGCCCCGCACGCCGCCCCGATACCCGGACCGTCGCCCATCGCAGGATCGCCGGTCGTGCCCGCCCGCATCGTCTCGATCGATGCGCTACGCGGGCTGGTGATGGTGCTGATGCTCCTCGACCACCTGCGCGAGACGTGGTTCCTGCACGTCCCGGTCGCCGATCCGATCGACGCGCGGACCGCCCTGCCGGCCCTGTATCTGGCCCGGCTCGCGGTCAGCCTGTGCGCGCCGATCTTCATCGTGCTGACGGGCGTGGCCGCCTACCTGTTCGGCACACGGCATACGCTGGCGGAAACCCGCGCCTATCTGGTGAAGCGCGGTCTCGTGCTGATGGCCTTCGAGGTCCTCTACCTCTCCGAACTGTACTGGGGCGTGGCCAGCCCGACGCTCTGGCTCCAAGTGATCTGGTGCATCGGCGTGTGCATGATCGTCCTGGCGGCGCTGATCGGCCTGCCGCGCCAAGTTCTGTTCGCGGTCGGGCTCGTGATCGTGTGCGGGCACAACCTCCTCGACCCGATTCGCCTCCAGCCCGGCCAGCCGCTGTTTCCCGTCTGGGCCCTGCTGCACCAGCGCGACGTCATCGCGCTGCCGTTCGGGCTGGTCGCCAAGACGACCTATCCGGTGCTGCCGTGGATCGGCGTCATCGTGCTCGGCTACGCCATCGGCCCGTGGTTCCGGCCCGGCATCGCCCCGCGCATGCGGGCGCGCCGTTTCGCGGCGCTCGGCGGCGCGATGCTGATCGCCTTCGCGCTGCTGCGCCTGACGAACGGCTACGGCGACACGCCCTGGTTCATCGTCGAAGGCAGCGGCCTGCGGACCGTCATGAGCTTCTTCGCGCTCACGAAGTATCCGCCTTCGCTGCTGTTCCTGCTGCTGACCCTCGGGACCGGGGCGCTGCTGCTCGCCGCGCTGGAGCGGATCGGCGACCGCCCGCCCGTCGCGGCGCTGGCGGTGTTCGGCGGCGCGCCGATGTTCTTCTACCTGCTCCACCTGACGGTGCTGCGGCTGCTTTACCACGGCGCGTCCGCGATCTGGGGCGCGACCCAGGGCAGCGTGTTCGGCGTCGCCGATTACGGGTGGGTGCTCGTGTGGTACGCCGGGCTGATCGTGCCCCTCTACGGGCCGACGGCGTGGTTCGCGCGCTTCAAGGCGTCGAGGCGCGACATCGCTTGGCTCAAGTACCTATAGCTCGGCTTGCGCGACAGGCGACGATGCCTCGTCGTCGGCGCCTCGGCACGAAATCAGAGGAAGTCCAGGCTTCGATTTCGTTGACTCGGCGCGCGGCGCTGAAATAACACAAGCTCGACGGTTCCTTTCGGGGATCAAAAGGGAACGCGGTGAGGGCGAAAGCCCGATGCCGCGGCTGCCCCCGCAACTGTAAGCGGCGAGCCTTCCGCCACCTGTGTCACTGGGCAGCCTCGCCCGGGAAGACGGTGAGAGGGCAGCGACCCGCGAGCCAGGAGACCTGCCGTCAGTCGTGGTCACACGCGAAACGCGTCGGGCGGGGTGTCCTGGCGGGTGTCGAAGCGCTGCGATCTCCCATGAGGAATCGCGCGCCCAGGCCTCGTTCGCGGTGACGTGCCACTGCCGTTGCCCGAGGCTCTTTCACCGTGCCCCATTCCCCTGGTTCCGCTCTCCGGAGCGTGCTGGCGCTATCCTGCGCCGGATCGGCCCTGTTTGCCGCACCCTTGGCCAACGCCCAACAGGCCGCGGCGCCCTTCGCCGCCGCCCCGGCCGGCGTCGAGACCACCCTCGACGAGATCTCGGTCGCGGCGACCGGCGTGCCGACGCCGACCGCCCAGGTCGGATCGAGCGTGACCGTCCTGTCCGAGCGGACGCTCGAACAGCAGCAGCGCCGCACCGTCCCGGACGCGCTCCAGCAGGTGCCGGGCCTCAACGTCGTGCAGACGGGTGGCCCCGGCGGCCAGACCTCCGTCTTCATCCGCGGCGCCAACTCCAACCACACCAAGGTGCTGATCGACGGCATCGACGCCACCGACCCGTCGAACCCCAACGGCTCGTTCGATTTCGGCCAGCTCCTCACCGAAGACCTGTCGCGCATCGAGGTGCTGCGCGGTCCCCAGAGCGGCCTCTACGGCTCGGACGCCATCGGCGGCGTGATCGCCTTCACCACCCGCCGCGGCGAGGGGCCGGCCCGCGCCGTCGCCAAGGTCGAGGGCGGCTCGTTCGGTACCTTCAACCAGTACGGCCGCATTGCGGGCGCGGAGGGCGGGTTCGACTACGCCGTTTCGGTCTCGCACCTGCGGGCCGCCGCGACCCCGGTGACGCCGCCCGACCTCGTGCGGCCCGGAAACCCGATCTACCCGAACTTCTACGACAACGAGACGGTCTCGGCCCGCTTCGGCTACCGGTTCACCGACACGTTCCGGGTCAACTCGATCACCCGCTTCATCGGCTCGAAGCTTCGCTTCAGCAACGACCGCTACGTCAACGATGAATTCCTTCCGGATTTCGCCGTCGGCATCCTGCGCAATCAGGCGGACGTGCAGCAGATCTTCACCCGCAACGAGGCCGAATGGACGCCGCTGCCGGGCTTCCACAACGTCTTCGCCGTCAATTACTCGAACCTATACAACCGACAGTTCCAGAATATCTACAATCCGCTGGGGACGCCGGCCGACTCCAACAATCTCGGCGAGCGGCTGCGATACGAGTATCGCGGCGATTACGCGTTCTCGCCGGGCAACCTCGTCCTGTTCGGGGCCCAGCGCGACGAGGAGCGCCTGTTCACGAACAATCCGAACAGCGTCATCACCGCCCGCAACGGCAACAGTGCCGGCTACGGTGAGGTGCAACTGACGCCGTTCGACGGCGCCTTCCTCGTGGCCAACCTCCGCCACGACGAGAACGACGCCTTCGGCCCGGCCACGACCTACCGCGTGGCGCCGAGCTACATCGTGCCCGGTACGGGCACGCGCCTGAAGGGCAGCGTCGGCACCGGCTTCAAGGCCCCGACCCTCAACCAACTCTTCGTCGACATCCCGGCCTTCGGCCAGAAGGGCAACCCGACCCTGCGCCCCGAGGAGAGCTTCGGCTACGATGCCGGCTTCGAGCAGCCGTTCGGTGAGCGTGTGCTCGCGGGCGCGACCTACTACGCCAACGATTTTCGGAATTTGATCCAGGGCACGTTCGACCCGGAAACCTTCCTCTTCACCAACGTGAATATCGGTCGTGCCGAGACCTACGGGGCGGAGGCGTTCCTGGCGGTGCAGTTCACCGACACGCTGTCGGGCCGGATCGACTACACCAACACGGTCTCGAAGGATGAGGTGAACAACCGCGAGCTGTTGCGCCGCCCCCGCCACAAGGCGAGCGCCACGGCGATCTGGACCCCGATGCCGGGCCTCACCTTGAGCGGCACGCTGATCGTGCTCGGCTCCTTCGTCGACGGCGCGCGCGACGAAGCCTTCACGCGCATCCGCAATCCCGGCTTCGCGATCCTCAACCTCGCGGCGAGCTACGACGTGTCCGAGACCGTCAGCGTGTTCGGGCGGATCGATAACCTGTTCGATCAGCGCTACGAGAACCCGACCGGCTTTTTGGGGCCGGGCCTCGCCGTATATGGCGGCGTGCGCCTGACCAGCTTCTGAGGTGACCATGCGGTCGCGGGCCGTCCTCGCACTCTGGGCCCTCCTGGCGACCATGCCGGCGGCCCGTGCCGCCGGTGTGGAAGAGCCCGTGCGTGTGGTCTCGATGAACCTATGCGCGGATGAGCTCGTACTGCGGCTTGCCGACCGTGCTCAGGTGCTGGCCGTCACCTATCTCGCAAGTGACCCTCGCGGATCGACGGTCGCGTCCGCGGCCGCCGGCGTTCCGGTGACGCGCGGACTGACCGAGGAGGTCGTCGCGCTCCGGCCCGGCCTCGTCATCGCGGGCGCCTTCACCACGCGCACGACCGTCGGCATGCTTAGGCGCGTCGGCGCACCCGTGCTCGAACTCGGCGTGCCGGCCGACCTCGACGGCGTGCGTGCCCAGATCCGGCAGGTCGCGGAAGCACTCGGGCACCCCGAGCGGGGGGAAGCCTTGGTCGCGGACCTCGACGCCAAGCTCGCATCGGTCACCCCGTCGACCCGGCCGTTGCGGGCCCTCGTCATGCGCCCGAACGCCTTCACGGTCGCACCCGGCGGCCTCGGCGACGCGCTCATCCGGGCCGCCGGTCTCGTCAACGTCGCGGCCGAGATCGGACGCGACCGGTTCGGGCAGGTGCCGCTCGAAGCCGCCGCGCTCGCGGACGCGGACCTGATCGTGACCGACGAAGGGACGCCGGGCATGCCCTCGCTCGCCGACACCCTCCTGCACCATCCCGTCTTTCGGGCGCTCGCGGATCAAGGCCGGACGGTCGCGATCCCGAACCGCTTCTGGACCTGCCCCGGCCCCCAGGTCGCCGAGGTCGTGGCCCGGCTGGCGGCCGCCGCGAACGCGCGGGCGCCTCGGCCATGAACGCACCGGTTCGAGCCATCGCCGATCCCATCTCGCGGCGCCCGGACACGCCGCGCGTCCATCGTGCCGTCGTCGCCGTCCTCGGCGTCGCGGTCCTCGCCCTGACGTTCGCGTCGGTCGCCATCGGCTACGCGCCCTTCGACGTGCCGGCCGCCTTCGCGGACATCGTCGCGGGCCGGACCACGCTGCCCGCGATGGTGCTGTGGGAGTTGCGCATCCCGCGGGCGCTCCTCGGCGGCCTCGTCGGGTTCAGCCTCGGCCTGACCGGGGCTGCGATGCAGGGCTACCTCCGCAACCCGCTGGCCGATCCCGGCGTCCTCGGCATCTCCTCGGCTGCGGCCCTGGGCGCCGTGCTGGTCTTCTACGGTGGGCTCTCCGCCGGCTTCAGCCTCGCTCTGCCGCTCGGCGGCATCGCCGGCGCAGGCGTGGCGGCGCTGCTCCTCAACGCGCTCGCCGCCCGCGGCACCTCCACGCTCGGATTGATCCTGGCCGGCGTCGCTCTGTCGAGCCTTGCTGGCGCGCTGACCGCCCTGGCCCTCAACCTCTCGCCCAACCCCTACGCGGCCCTGGAGATCGTGTTCTGGCTGATGGGGTCGCTCAGCGACCGCAGCATGGATCACGTGCTCCTCTGCCTGCCGCTGATGGTGTTGGGCTGGGGCCTGATGCTCTCGACCGGTTCCGCGCTCGACGCCCTGACGCTCGGCGAGGACACCGCCGCGAGCCTCGGGGTCAATCTTGTCTCCGTGCGGCTACGGCTCGTCACCGGCGCGGCGCTCGCGGTCGGAAGCGGGGTGGCGGTCTCCGGCGCGATCGGTTTCGTCGGCCTCGTGGTGCCGCATCTGATGCGTCCGCTCGTCGGGGCGCGTCCCGGCGCCGTCCTGCTGCCGAGCGGGCTCGCCGGTGCGGTCCTCGTGCTCGCCGCCGACATCGGCGTCCGCCTTCTCGCCACCCGCCCCGAGTTGAAGCTCGGCGTGGTCACCGCGCTCGTCGGAGCGCCGTTCCTGATCGTCCTCCTGCTGCGCAACCGCGGAGGACGGGCATGAGCCTCGCCCTCCACGAGGTCCGGGTAACGCTGGGTGGCCGGACGATCCTGTCGGACATTCACCTCACGCTGGAGCGCGGTCGCCTCATTGGGCTCGTCGGGCCGAACGGAGCCGGAAAGACGTCGCTGCTGCGCGTCCTGGCGGCGTTGGTCGCCCCTGCACGAGGCCGCGTCACCCTCGACGGTCGCGCGCTCGCCGACTTGCACCGCGACGAGCGGGCACGCCGCATCGCCGCCCTGTTCCAGGGCGCCGGGGTCGGGTGGCCGATGACGGTGCGCGAGGTCGTGGCGCTCGGTCGCCTGCCGCACCGTCACGCCTTCGCGGGGCTCTCGGACGCCGATCAGGCCGCGGTCGCGCGGGCGATGGCGCGCACCGATGTCGGGCACCTCGCCGGCCGGACCGAGCCGACCCTGTCCTCGGGCGAGCGCATGCGCGCGCTGCTTGCCCGGGCGCTCGCGGTCGAGGCCGAGTGGCTGCTGGCCGACGAACCCGTCACCGCGCTCGACCCGGCCCACCAACTCGATGCCATGGCGATGTTGCGCGCCGCGTCGCGCGACGGCGCCGGCGTGGTCGCCGTCCTGCACGACCTGGCGCTGGCCGCGCGGTTCTGCGACCGGATCGTCGTGCTGTCCGGCGGCCGGCTCGTCGCGGACGGGCAGCCGGAGGAGGCGCTGACCGATTCCCTGCTCGCCCGGGTGTTCGGCGTGACGGCGGAGCGGGGCGCGGCCGCGGACGGAACCCGATACATCCTGCCCTGGGCGCGTTCAGGGGCGACGAAGGAGAAGAGCGATGGCGTCATCTTCCCAGGCTGATGCGGTCAAGGACCTGCTGCGCGAGGCCCTGGCCGAACCCGGCACCGCTTGGAGCCTCGGCAGCTTCGGCGCCATCGCCGAGTTCATGCGCGACCCGGACGAGGCGGTCTCAGTCCTGCCGGACGACCGCCTCGGCATGGCGACCGAACGCGGCGCCATCGCCCTGACCGCCTGTCCCGACCTGCGCCCCGTCGCCTACGAGACCTCGGTTGCGTCCGGCTGGAACCATGCCGTGGCCCTCTGCCTGCCGGAGCCGACCTGCGCCATGAGCCGACGCGCCGTGGTGACCGAACTCGGCCCGGACCGCGAGGCCGCCCGCGAACGGGACCGGGACGCCATCCTGTTCGACCTCGGTCTCGATCTCCTCGCGGTTGATGCCTGCGTGCGCACCGGCGACCCCGAGGCCATCGCCTGCCTTCGCTCCGGCGTCGGGCGCTCCCTGTTCGACCATGCGAACCCCATCGGTCGCCACCTCGTCGCGATGAGCCCGCATCGCGTGTTCCTGGCGAAGGTCGGCCGCATTGAGGTCTACGCTCCGATCCCGGGGCCGGGGGGCTCCAGTCCGGAGGGACCGCATACCCACGTCCTGCCCAAGCTCATGCGGAGCGGGCGCACGCATGCCGCGACGACGCCGATCCCGGTGGGCTGGGTGCCCTGCGCCGCCCTCCACCCGGCTCACCCCTACAAGGACATGATGGGCCAGCGGATCGCCTTCGACTCTACCCGGTATGTGGCCTTCCAGGAGTTGCTCGACCGCTGGGGCGATCCGGACCTGCTCGCGGTCAAGCGGGGCGGCGAACCGCGCCCGGACAGCCCGGTGTCGAGCCGTCACGCGCAAGGCGCCCGCCGCGTCGCCGAGGTCCAGGCTCGCTACCTCCGGGGCGAGGTCGTCGAGGCCGATCCCGAGGCCAACGAGGACGAGACCGTCGCCGACCATGCCTGAGTTCGGTCGTCAGCGCGTGGTCGGGCTGATCGGCTGTCCCGGAGCGGGCAAGACGACTTACGCGGGTCGGTTCGATCCGCTGGATGGCTGGGTGCACCTGACCCTGGACGATTTCCGGCAGGCGCTCTGGCCGCCGGACCGGCAGGTCTATTGGCAAGTTCGCCACGGGGGCTGGGACCGGCAGGCCCACCATCTTCTGCATGCGGTGAAGGTCGCCGCCCTCGACACCGCCCTCGCTCATGGCTTCAGCGTGGTGATGGCCGACACCCACCTGACCCGCGCCGTGTTCGAGGCCGAGCTCGTTGTCGTCGAACGACACGGCCTTACCGTCGAGTGGAAGGTGTTCGACGTGCCATGGGAGGTGCTTCTTGCTCGAAACGCGGCGCGCGGCGCTGCCGACCCGTCGCACGTCCAGCCCGAGGACGTGCTTAGGTTCACTTACGATGCATTCCATGCTCCGGACGCCTGGTGGCGGACGCTTCCTCCCGCCCAGGTCGAGTACATCGAGCTTCCGCTGCCGGAGGCCGAAGCCAGGCACGGTCTGGTAGGCGGGAGTCGGACGTGTCCCGCAACCTGACCTGTCATGTTCCCTCGGTTTCACTTGGGTAGCCGGCCGCCCGAGCATGCACTGCTTACCTAGCGCCCATGCCCTTAACAACGCCGACGGCCGGTTGGCGGGACAGGCATGCAGCGCATCGGGGCCGCTTCGCCTTCCGAGCGGACATTCGAATAGGCAGGGCGGAAGGTCCGCAAAGGGTCAGGAGTTTGCTCGTCGTTTGTTCGGCTGTGCGCCATCAGCGGACCTCCGACCGAAGAAATCGGAATGGCCGCTTGGAGGCCAACAGCTGTTGTTGAGATGGAATGGTTGCTCCGACCACCATAACCGTCCTCGGCAACGAACCGCTGCCGAAGCAACACGAACAAAAACGCTCCACTGTGATCGGTGGTTGGTCCAACAGCAAGGCACTCAACAACCGCTTGAAAGCAGTCGTCGGATTACTTGGCGAGATGACCGGGGGTACGGTCACGTCCGTGCTTGGCTCGATGCCGTCGGTGCAGCAAACATCTTGCCCTGGAGCAGTAAAGCCACGGTCATGATGGTAAGGCCGACGACGAGGCCGTTCGCTGCCAGGAAAAGCACCGGGGCGAGGACGGCGACCGCTCCGGCATCGCCATGGGCAACCAGGCGAACCGGGGCCGTTGCCATGGCAGTCGCGCCGAAGCTGAAGGCCCAGAGCCCAGGGACAGCGCCGGCCTTCGCGATCCACGGCGAGAGCCGGGCCAAAACCAGAACCTGGAGCAGACCGTAGCCGATCAGGGCATGCGCAAAGAGGTCCGGCGCTCCGCCCCCGACCGAGAGGTAGGCCACGGCCCCCACCGGCGCGGGCGCCAACTGGATGCCCAGGGTCGGGCGCAACGCGACGGGCTTCTCAGGACCGGTCAGCAGGCGGTGGAGCAGAACCGATTCCATCGCGAGCCAGGAGAACAGGCCGGCGCCGAAGGCGAGCTGACCCCAATCCTGGTAGCCCAGGGCCGACGCCCCGGTCGCCGAGACGAAGCTTCCGGCCACGGTCGGCAGGTACAGCACCGCGGTGGTGGTGCCGTGGTCCCGGCCGCCTTGCCAGAGGCCGCCCGTCCGCCAGACCGCGAAGCCGAGCGTAAATAGGAAGCCGAGGCCGAACAGGACGGTTGCGGATCCGGCCGAGTAAGGGATGAGCCCGCTCGCGACGAGCATGGTCGCCACTCCGGCGAGGCCGATGAAGCAGCACTGGACCGCATGGGCCGCCTCGACCGCCAGCTTGTCCGGGGCGAGGACGGCCTTGAGGGCATAGAGGACGACGAGCACGGCCCAGACTACGCCGGCGAGTACGTAGACCGCCTCCCCGACGACCGTGGGCAGGTGCCAGGCGAGCGCGGCCGCGCGCCAGACCCCGCCCAGGCCGGATAGCCCCAGGACGATGCCGAAGTAGGCGGCCGGCGTGTTCGCGGCGACTTCCCTAATGCGCTGCGCGAGGTGGAGGCGTGGGCCGGCGACGATAGAGACCGTGGTCATGACCGTTCTCCTGTGAGGTCGGGATGTTGTCGGGCGGGCGCTGCGCCCACCGCTTCTCGACAAGGATGATAATGGACGACGGCCCCGATCTTTATTCCTCTCTCGGCAATGGAGAGGTTCGCGACGCGATGCTTGAGGGCAGCCGCTCAGCCACCGATCTCGGCGTCTTCGAAACATGAAGATGCGGTGGTGAAGATGGATAGGACCTGGCTCGTCACGGGCTCGTCACGTGGCCTCGGCCGGGCCTTGGCCCAGGCCGTCGTCGCGGCGGGCGAGCGGCTCTGCGCGACGGCGCGCGACCCTGCCGCGCTCGTGGACCTCGTCGAGGCCGGCGGCGAGCGCGTGCTCGCGTTGCCCCTCGACGTCACCGACGAGGAGGCGGCGCATCGGGTAGTCGAGGCTGCCGTAGAGCGGTTCGGACGCGTCGACGTCGTCGTCAACAACGCCGGGTACGGCGACGTCGCGCCCATCGAGGACACCGACCTCGCCTCGTTCCGGGCGCAGGTCGAGACGAACCTGTTCGGGGTCGTCAACGTGACCAAGGCGGCCATTCCCCTCTTTCGGACGCAGCGCCGTGGCCACTTTCTGCAGGTCTCCTCCATCGGGGGGCGAACCGGCGCGACCGGTCGCGGCCCGTACTCGGCCGCGAAGTTCGGCGTGGAGGGGTTCTCCGAGGTTCTCGCCATCGAGATGAAGCCCTTCGGCGTGCACGTCACCATCGTGGAGCCCGGCGGCTTCCGGACGGACTTCGCGGGATCGTCGACGCGCATCGCGGAAGGCAGTCCGGCTTACGCCGAGACCGTCGGCCAGGTCGCCGCCATGCAGCGGGCCTACGACGGCAAACAGCCCGGCGACCCAGAGCGCGCCGCCCGGGCGATGATGACCGTGGTCTCGGCGAAGACCCCGCCGCTGCGTCTGGTGCTGGGTAGCGACGCCTACGCGCGGGCCGAGGCCG
This sequence comes from Methylorubrum salsuginis, assembly GCF_900114375.1. Lineage (GTDB taxonomy): Bacteria > Pseudomonadota > Alphaproteobacteria > Rhizobiales > Beijerinckiaceae > Methylobacterium > Methylobacterium salsuginis. The sequence goes on from NZ_FOSV01000029.1 coordinate 31,818, forward strand.
GCGACGAGGCGCGGCTGGCCGAGTTGCGTGCCTGGCGCGAGCTCAGCCTCTCGACCGACTTCCAACCTTGACGCCAGGTCTCCCCCGCAGATGCCCCGCTCTCACGGTCACCGAAACGCGGCAGGAATGCCAAGGACCGCACCCCCATGAAGGGGGCGCGGTCCGCGTCGCGCCTACCAGCCAGGCCCCTCAGAAGGGTCAGCGCTTCGCCACCTGCTTGTCGAGGAAGCCGCGGATGAGGGGCGCCATCTCGTCCAGCTTGTCCTCTAGCGCGAAGTGGCCAGTGTCGAGGATGTGCAGCTCCGCGTCCGGCAAGTCCTTCAGGTAGGGGTGCGCCCCTTCCTCGGGGAAGATCTTGTCGTTCTTGCCCCAGACGATCAGCGTCGGCGGCTTGCGCTCGCGGAAGAATGCCTGGAATTGCGGGTAGAGCGGCACGTTCGTGCGGTAATCGTAGAATAGGTCGAGCTGGATGTCCTTGTTGCCGGGCCGGTCGAGCAGGGCCTGGTCGTGGACCCAGTTGTCCGGGCTGATCCTGGAGACGTCCCGCACGCCGTCGGTGTACTGGAAGATCGTCGTGGGGAGGGTGACCAGACCCGACAGTGCCTCGCGGCTCTTGGCCGAGCCGTCGGCCCAGTAGGCCTTGATCGGATCCCAGAACTCGCGCAACCCCTCGTCGTAGGCGTTGCCGTTCTGGACGATCAGGCCGGTCACCCGGTCGGGGTGCTTGAGGGCGAGGCGGTAGCCGACCGGCGCGCCGTAATCCATCACGTACATCGCGTAGGACTTGGCGCCGAGTTGGCCGAGCAGGCCGTCCACAAGGTCGGCGTAGTGGCCGAAGGTGTAGGCGAACTGGGTGTGGTCGGGCGCGTCGCTCTGGCCGAAGCCGGGGTAATCGGGCGCGATGACGTGGTAGCGGTCCGCGAGCGTCGGGATCAGGTTGCGGAACATGTGCGAGGAGGTCGGGAATCCGTGCAGGAGCAGCACGACCGGGCCGTCGGCCGGGCCGGCCTCGCGGTAGAAGACCTTCACGCCGTCGACCGTCGCGGAACGGTAGTGGACCGTCGCCGGTGTCTGGGCGGCGACCAGGGCCTGCTCTGCCTTGGCATGAGGGGGAAGGACGGTGCCGGCCGTCGTGAGCATCAGGGCAAGCAGAAGGTGTTTCATCGGTGTCTCCTTTCGCGGGGGCGTCGAGGACCTCGCCGCCTCATGGAGACATCATCGGTGTTCAGCTTGCAGGCGTTAATCGGCGTCGTGTGGAAGGCATTGTTGTCGCCTGCGGAATAGATAGGATCGCTTGGTGCCGATGACCTCGGCTAGGTCGAACCGACCCGGACCGACGCCTCGCGTCGACCCTGCGCCCGCTCAGTTGAGCAGGCGGTTGGCCCGCAGCCGCGCCACGGCCAGGTCGACGAAGGTCCTCACCTTGGCCGGCGCCTGCCGCCCCTCGGGGTAGACCACATGGATGGGCAGCGGCTCCTCCTCGTAGTCGGCGAGCACGACCTGCAGGCGGCCTCCCAGCAAGGCGGAGCCGATCTGGTAGTGCAGCACCCTGGTCAGGCCCCAGCCCGCGAGCGCCGCGGCGATGCCGGCCTCGTTCGTGTTGCTCATCAGGGCGGGATGGACCGTCACGCGCTGATCCTGCGCGAACCGCCACTCCGTCGAGGCCCAGGCGCCCGTGGACATGGCGACGCGGTGGTCCCTCAGGTCCTGCGGTTTCTGCGGGACGCCGTGCCGCTCGAAGTAAGCCGGTGAGCCGCAGACGACGCGGCGCACCGACCCGACCCGCGCGGCTGTAAGGCCAGAATCCGAGAGGTGGCCGATGCGCACGGCGACGTCGATGCCTTCCTCGACGATGTTCACCTGCCGGTCGACGAACAGCGTCCGTGCCGCCATGGTCGAGTAGGCGTCGAGGTAATCGGTCACGATGGGCAGCACGTGCATGTGGCCGAACAGGACCGATGCTGTCACCGCGAGGGTTCCGGACGGCGTCGCGTAGGAACCTGCGGCGGCGGCCTCGGCCTCGACGATGTCGGAAAGGATTCGCCGGCAATCCTCGTAGTAGCGGCCACCGGCCTCGGTGAGCTTCACCGAGCGCGTGGTGCGCACGAACAGCCGGGCGCCGATGGTCTCTTCCAGCGCGGCGACGGCCCGCGTCACGGCCGGCGGGCTCATGTGCATCAGGCGCGCGGTCTCCGCGAAGCTCGCCGTCTCCGCGACCTTCGCGAAGATCCGCATGGCCTGCCAGCGGTCCATGTCCCTGCTCCCCCGTCCCCAGCGGCCCGGCCATCGTGGCCTTGACGAATACAGCTGTTCGAGCATGCGCGCCGCCAAGCCGTCGCACCATGGTGAACGGCATGCCGGGCCAGGCCGCCTAGCCTTCGCGGGCGACCGTGGGATCCGGGTCCGGCGCCGCTCCGTCGCCAGCGAGCTCTACGGCGAGGCTCTCGATCTCGCGGCAGACCTCGGCGGGGATGCCTGACCAGACCGCCCGCGCACGCGCCTCGTGAAGGCGCCCGCCGTCCCGGGAGGCCGCCGCCAGGGCTAGGACCAGCGCCCGCGACGTGCGCGCGTCGAAGCTCCGGCCGCGACGCGCGGCGTCGACCTCGGCGCCGCACATCCCGAGCCCGCGGGCCTCCGCTTCCCGCCCTGGAGAAACGGGCGGGTCGCGGCCGTCCTCGGCCAGGGCGAGCGCGACGGACAGGCGCACGCGCCCGTCCAGGGTGAAGGAAGACATGGCCGCATTCCCACGCTTCGAGGGTCGGTTCAGAAGCCGAAGTGGCTGAGACCCGGATGGTCGTCGGGCCGGCGCCCCAGCGGCCAGCGGAACCGGCGCTCGGCCTCGCTGATCGGGTGTTCGTTGATGCTGGCGTGGCGGGCCCGCATCAGCCCGTCCTCGGCGAACTCCCAGTTCTCGTTGCCGTAGGCCCGGAACCACTGGCCGCTGTCGTCGCGGTACTCGTAGGCGTAACACACCGCAATGCGGTTGCCGGTGAAGGCCCAGAGCTCCTTGATCAGGCGGTAGTCGAGCTCGCGGTTCCACTTGCGGGTGAGGAAGGCCTGGGCCTCCCCCCGGTTCGTGACGAACTCGGCCCTGTTCCGCCAGCGGGTGTCGGTCGTGTAGGCCAGGGCGACCTTGGCCGGATCACGGCTGTTCCAGCCGTCCTCGGCGAGGCGGACCTTCTCGATGGCGCTCTCCTCGGTGAACGGCGGCAGCGGGGGACGGGACATCGGCTTCTCCTCGGGGTTTTCGGGGTGGACGCGTGTCGGGAGGTCGGCAGGCCGGCGGGACGGGACCCTCGGCCATCGCCCTCGGTCAGAGGGCGAGATGAACGGGGTCGCTCCCCGCGGCCGGGGTGGCCGAGCAGATCAGCACCTCGTCGGCCGCGTGGGGAGCGGTGGGCGCCTTCGCGTAGGTGACGGCACCTTTCAGGAGCTTCGTCCGGCAGGTGCCGCAGGTTCCGGTCCGGCAACTGAACTCCGGGCTGAGGCCGCGGGCCTCGGCGAGTTCGAGCAGCGTTCCGGCGTCAGGCGTCCAGCGCGCCTCCTTCGACGAGTTCAGGAAGGCGACCGGAACCGGCTCCGTCGACGCGGGCGGCAGCGCGGCCGCCCCGGCATCCGCCGGTATGCTCCGGACCAGGGACGAGGGACCGAAGGTCTCGGCGTGGATGCGGTCGTCGGCGACGTTCAGGTCCCGCAGCCCGTCGTAGAGCGCCTGCGTGAAGGCCGCCGGACCGCAGAGGTAGAAGTCGTAATCGCCGAACGGCAGCACGCGGGCGAGCAGCGCCATGTCGATCCGGCCAGCGACATCGTAGTCGACACCCGCCACCGCATCCCCGGGCGCGCTCAGCACCCGCACGACCCTCACCGCGCCCCCGGCCGCGGCGGCGAGCTCGGCCACCTCCCTATCGAAGGGACGCTCCTCCTTGGAGCGGGCCGCCTGGACCAGTGTGGTCGGCCGGATGCCCCGGGTGCGCAGGCCCTCGTAGACGAGGTGGCGCAGCATCGCCAGCAGCGGCGTGATGCCGATGCCGCCGGCGAGCAGCACGGCCGGCCGCTTGGCATGGGCGTCGATGGTGAAGCCGCCGGCCGGCGCCCGCGCCTCGACCAAGTCGCCGACCCGCAGCGTGTCGTGGAGGTGCCCGGACACAGTGCCATCGCGCTTGACGCTGATCCGGTAGACCGCGTCCGAGGGCGCGACCGAGAGCGTGTAGGTGCGGATGACCGGCTTGTCCGCGCCGGGGAGCGGCACACGGATGGGCAGGTGCTGCCCCGCCTGGTGCGGGATCAGCCCGGACCCGTCCGCAGGCTGGAGGTTAAAGGAGCGGATCGTGCGGCTCTCGTCGACGATCTTCGTGACCGTGAACGGGCGCCATTGCGTCGCGAGGTCGGCGGCCCGGAGCCGGTCGGCGGCCGCGTGCCAGTCACCGGTCATCAGGGAGTTCGGCGACCAGCCGTCCGCCTGAAACGTCCAGCGCAGGGGCAGCGCGCCCCGCCGCCGCACGACCCGGCGGGGCCGGAACGTCCACAGCCGTTCAGCGCCCTGGAAGGCGGCGATCTCGGGGGAGGACAGGACGACCTCGGCGTCGCCCGTCATCTGCAGGAGGTCGCCGGTCTCGAAGTCGGCGAAGACGAGGCCGGCCCGGCCGTTCAGGAGGATGTTGCCGAGCGTGGCGAAGAACAGGTTGCCGGCGAAGTCGGGGACCGTGAGCGTCCCGTCCTCGGCGACGCGAACGAAGCCGGCCTTGCCGCCGCGGTGCGAGACGTCGACCTGGCGGCGGCCGTCGCGCTCGGCGTAGGAGGCGACGAAGAACGTGTCGGCACCCTCGACGATGGCGCGCGCGTCCGCGTCGAGGCCGGCGTTCTCCTCGACGGTTCCAGAAAAGGGCTCACGCGGGTCGCGGACGAAGGCGAAGTCGCGCAGCTGGATGTACTGCGGGCAGTTGCCGAAGCTCTGGTCGACGGCGAAGTTCAGAACGCCGTCCGCCGCGGCGCGGATGAGGCCGTTGACGCGGTTGCGTCGGCGGGTGTGCAGCTCGATCCCGAGCAGCCCGATGGCCTCCCCGTCGCGCAAGCCCGCGCTCGCCGGGTCGCTCGGATCCGGCCGCACCGCGATGTCGAGTGTCGTCGGCGTCGGCGAGGCGATGAACCCGGGACCGCCGGCGACCAGCGTCGCCCAGGCGTCGCCCCGACCGTCGACGCTGCCGGCCACGATGAACGGGATCTGTTCGTAGAACGCGCGGTGTTGGTCGGGCATGAAGTCCCGCACCACGCGGCGCCCGACCTGCTCCATCCGCTCGGCCACGCCGACCTGCTGCTGGATGGCCTTCTCGCCCGGATGCCAGGGCGAGGACTTCGTGATGGTCGGACCGTCGCTCATGATACTCTCCCGTCCGGTTCGGTCGGGCGCGCGCACCGGCGCGCCCGAACAAGCGGGGTCACGCCGCGGCCGTGAGGCCGGCCGGCGTCTGGACGAAGGGGACGAAGCCCGGCAAGGCCTCGATGCGGCGGAGGAAGGCGTTGACGTTGACGTAGCTTGAGAGGTCGACGTTGCCCTCGGGTGCACGCGCCAGGTAGCTGTAGAGCGCCACGTCCGCGACGGTGGGCCGCTCGCCAACCAGCCATTCCCGGCCCGTCAGATGCGCCTCCAGGCGGCCCAGCAGCGTGTGCGCCCGCCCGATCACCTCCTCGGGCCGGAAATTGGCACCGAAAACGGTGACGAGGCGCGCGGCGGCCGGGCCGTAGGCCAGTTCGCCGGCCGCCACCGACAGCCAACGCTGCACGGCGGCCTCACCCTCGGCATTCTCCGGCAGCCAATCGGTCCGCCCCAGCTTGCGCGCCACGTAGACGAGGATGGCGTTCGAGTCGGAGACGACGGTTCCGTCGTCGTCGAGGACCGGCACCTGGCCGAACGGATTGAGGGCGAGGAACTCGGGCCGCTTGTGGGCGCCTCCCTTGAGGTCGACCTCAATCGCCTCGTGCGGCACGCCGAGCAACGAGAGGAACAGGCGGGCCCGATGCGCGTGTCCCGAGAGGGGATGATGGTAGAGCTTCATGACCGCGTTCCCTGCTTTCTGTCCGGGTGAAGCCCGAACCACATTGGCAAGGTGACGCGATCAGGGGGTCGGGAGAATGCTCGACCTCCGCAGTTCATTGTTGTCGCGAGCGGAACAATCCATCCTGACGGGCCCGGCCGGTGCGGGATGCACGGCCGGGTCCCTCGAAACGGGTCACGCCTGACCTTTGGCGGCCAGAAAGCTCGCGTAGATATTGCCGGCGAAGGGCAGGTGGTCGCCCATCAGCCTGGCGTGCGCCTCGCCGGTGGCCGATTGCCAGTGGCCAAGAAGCTCGGCGCCGACCGCGACCCAGGTGATCGGCACGACGCCTGCCTGCACCATGCGGGCGACGGCCGCTTCCTCGACGAGCTTGCTCCAGGTGCCCGATGCATCCAGCACCGCGTAGACGTCGTAGCCCGCCTCGCGGGCCGCGAGCGCGGCGAAGGCCACGCAAACCTCCGTCGAAATGCCGGCGATCAGGAGCTTCTTCCGACCGGTCGCCTTCACGGCGGCGGCGAAGTCGGCGTTGTCGAAGGCGTTGATCTCGCCCGGCCGGTGCACGACGGTCGCGTCGGGCAGGCCCTGGGCGACGACCGGCAAGACCGGCCCGTTCGGGCCGTCGGCCGCGCTGGTGGTGACGATGGCCGGCAGCTTGTAGATCTGGGCGATGGTGACGAGCGCCTTCACGTTGTTCAGGAAGTCCGCGGGCGTCTGGGTCTGCACGCCGTTGGCAAGACCGGTCTGGTGGTCGACGAACAGGACGGCGGCGTTCTCGGCGGTCAATCTCTCGTAGGACATGGTGCTCTCCTTCGGTGGGGATGGTCCCGCTTCGGAGCCACCCGGCACAATGAAGATGCCGCTCCATGAGAAGGGCCACTAGCCGCCACTTCCGGCACTCTGCGTCCCTGAAACCGGAACGCCGCCGGAACGCTTGCCAGGGCGGCACCTGTCGCTGCAAGGGGGCCTTATCGGCCGAACCGCTCGATCAGCAGGTCGGTGAGCGCCTGAACCTTGCGCGAGGAGTGCTGCCCCGGTGGGCGCACGACGAACATCCCGATGGAGGGAAGCGCATAGCGCGCCATGACCGGTATCAGGGTCCCGGCTGCGACGTAGGGTTCCGCGATGACATCGGGCAGCGCGGCGATACCCGCACCCGCGGCCGTCGCCTCCGCGATGGCCACCGCGCTGTCGGCCCGGAAGCGGCCCGTCGGGCGGACCGGGAACGGCTTGCCCCCGGCGCTGAACGTCCAGGTTTCCGTCGCGATCATCACGGCGGGATGGCCGGGCACGTCCTCGGGCGTCTCGGGGGCGCCGTACGTGGCGACATAGTCCGGGCTTGCGAACAGCCGCACGGAGAAGGATCCGATGCGGCGCGCGACCAGGTTCGAATCCGCCAGGTAGCCGACCCGGATGCCGCAATCGAAGCCCTCGGTGACGAGATCGACGTAGCGGTCGCTGTAGCGGCAGTTGATATGCAGTTGGGGATGGCGACGGGTCAGCTCCGCGATGGCCGGCGCGAAGTGCGTCGGGCCGAACGTGGAGGGTACGGCAACCCGCAGGAGGCCGCGGAGCTCGCCGCCAACCGCGACCGCCTCCAGCGCGGCGTCTACCTCCGTGCAGATCCGTGCCGCATGTTCCCGGAACGTCGTGCCCGCCTCGGTCAGGGCCGCGCCCCGGGTAGTACGGGCGAGGAGTTGTGTTCCGAGCTCGGCCTCCAGCCGCAGAAGCCGCCGGCTGACAATCGACTTCGCCAAGTTGAGGCGGCGTGAGGCGGCCGAGACCCCTCCCGCGTCGGCGACTTCCACGAAGGTCCTCAGGTCGTCCACGTCCATCGCGTTCCGCTTCCCGGGACGGAGCTTGCCCGGATCGGACGATACCGTCCCTGGTACGACGACGCTACGGTCCAAGGAGGAGACGCCCACCGAGAAAGGACGACAACCATGGACGTGACCAAGCTCAGACGCGGCGACCGCATGGGTGACCCAACCCGTGGCTTCGCCGTCGAGATCATCCGTCCCGGGCTGAGCCTCGGCGGCGGAGATAGCGGCCTAGGCGCCATCGGCCGGATCGACCGCGCCACCGTGGCGCCCGGGCACGTCATCAGGATGCACCCGCACCGCGACGACGAAATCCTGACCTACGTCCGGGCCGGACGGATGCTCCACCGGGACACGGTCGGAAACGCGGAGGAGATCACGGCGACGCGCCTGATGATGATGAACGCCGGCCACACCTTCCAGCACGAGGAGCGCATGCTGGACCACGGCCCGGTCGAGGCACTGCAGATCTTCCTGCGGCCGCGGGCGGCCGACCTCGGACCCAAGGTCCAGTTCCACGACTTCGGGGAGGTGTTGAGCCACGGCAAGTGGCGCCTCATCGCCGGGCCCGAGGGCGCGCCGCTGGAGGTCCGAGCCCAGGCATGGGTCTCCGACGCGCATGTTGCGGCCAGGGCAGCGTTGTCCCTGCCGCCGCTTCCGGCGCCCGATGCGGTTCGCCTGCTCCACGTCTTCGGCGGCGACGTCGAGGTCGGCGGCTTGACGCTGCGGGCGGGTAATACGGCGTACCTCAAGGGGGACGGCGGGAGGGTGCTGGCCGGCTCCGACGCCGACCTCGTCCTCTTCCTGACCGATCAGGGCGCACCGGTTTTCCGCGGTGGCATGTTCAGCGGGAACGTACTCGCTGATTAATCGCGCGTTCCGCGCGCCGGTCGTGTCCCTCGATGGAATTATCGAACTCGACCGGGGCGCGCAGCGGAAGGTGCAACGGTGGAGGTCGGTTGCGAGGCCGGTGCGCGTCGAGAGCCGGACCCATAGTCTTCCACCACGTAGTGAACCGCACTGACATGCCTGCTACCCGTCGGTCGCTAATATGCCCGTAGCTGCTGATGTTCGGGCACATTGGCGACCTGTCGGAATGCCCTCAGCTCGGCTTGGCGGGAGACCGGTTTCGGCCGCTCGCACCTCACGTGCCGACATAGGCCGCCAGCTCGTCCGGCGTGCCTTGCGGGAATGCCTGCTTCAGGTGGTCGAGGAACGCCGAGACCCGCGCACTGAGCAGCCGGCGTGAAGGATAGAGCACCCAGAGCGCGATCTCGGGTCCGTCGATGTCGCCCCAGTGGACCAGGGTGCCGGCGGCAAGGTCGTGACTAACGAGCGAGATGGGCAACGACGCGGCCCCGGCGCCGGCACGCACCGCGTCGCGAACCATGATGACCGACGACAGCCGCAGGGTCGGCTCGAAGGGTATGCGCGACCTCGCCCCCGGCTCCCTCACCTGCCAAGCGTCGCCGCCGCCCGCACCGCGCACCACGGCCGGCACGGCGCTGTCGGTCGCGGGCCTGGCCATGCCCGAGCTCGCCACCACGATCATCCGGTCCCGCAGGAAGACACGTCCGACCAAGCCCTCGTTCGCTTCCGGGTTGACCCGGATCACGAGGTCGTAGCCCTCCTCGACCATGTCGACGGCCCGGTCTTCCGTCGTGACCTCAAGCCTAACCTCGGGATGCCTCAGCGCGAACTCAGCCGCCAGCCTCCCCATGGCGACCTGCGAGAACAAGAGCGGCGCGCTGACCCTCAGCCGTCCCCGCGGCCTCGCCCCGCCGGACGAGATGGCCGCCGCGGTCTCGTCGAGCTCGGCCAGCAGCATGCCCGTCCGCTCGTGCAGCGCCCGTCCTTCCTCGGTGAGCTTCAGCGTGCGCGCCCCACGCTCAAACAGGCGCAGGGCGAGCGCGCCCTCCAATTCCGCGACACGGCGCGACAGCGTTGCCTTCGGTCGCCCTGCCGCCCGGGCGGCGCGGCCGAACCCGCCGTGCCGGGCGACGAGATTGAAGTCAGCGAGGGCGAGGAGGTCCATGCGTTCCACCAGCGAGACGGACCGTCCATAGATAGCGGCTTTTGGCGCAAGCGTGGATCACTAGTTTCCGGATTGTCACCAACAGCAACCCGGAGACACACCATGACCATCCTCGTGACGGGCGCCACCGGCACCATTGGCCGCCAAGTCGTCGACAACCTCGTGCGGCGCGGTGCCAACGTGCGCGCCTTGGTCCGCGATGCAGCCAATGCCGGCTTGCCGGCCGGCGTCGCCATCGTCCCCGGCGACCTGCTCGACGTCGAGTCCGTGCGGAACGCGTTCACGGGTGTCTCCACCCTGTTCCTGCTCAACGCCGTGGTGCCCGACGAATTCACGCAGGCGCTCATCGCGCTCAACGTTGCCCGGGAGGCAGGGGTCAGGCGGGTGGTCTACCTGTCGGTGATCCACAGCGACCTCTACGTGAACGTGCCGCACTTCGCGGGCAAGTTCGGGGTCGAGCGAATGATCGAGGCCATGGGCTTCGAGGCCACCATCCTGCGCCCGGCCTACTTCATGAGCAACGAATACACGGTCAAGGACGTCGTCCTGCAGCACGGCGTCTACCCGATGCCCATCGGGGCCAAGGGGCTCGCGATGATCGACGTCCGCGACCTTGGCGAGGTCGCCGCCCTCGCGCTGATCCGGCGCGAGAAGGCCGACGGGCCGCTCCCCCTCGACCGGATCAACGTCGTCGGTCCCGAGACCCTGACCGGCGCGACCGTGGCCGCGGTCTGGTCGGAGGTGCTCGGCCGACCGGTCGCCTATGGCGGCGACGATACCGCCGGGTTCGAGCGGAGCCTCCGGCAGTTCATGCCCGGCTGGATGGCCTACGACATGCGCCTGATGGCCGAGCGCTTCCTGACCGACGGCATGGTCCCCGAGGCCGGGGACGTCGAGGGCCTGACCACGCTGCTCGGCCGCCCCCTGCGTCGGTATCGCAACCTCGTCGCCGAGATCGCCGCCTCGGCCTGACGGCCTGGCGCCTCGCAGCCAACCTAGGAAGGACCATCGTCATGATCTATTCGACCGCGACCGTCCCGGTGAACCCGGAGGGCGAGATCCCGCTGAGCCGCGCCCAGGTGTGGCAGGGCTTGGTTCTGAAAGCCCGCGACGCCCGCCAGTTCCTGCCCCCTGGTCTCTGCACGCGTTGCGACGTGGTGGAGGAGAGCGCCACACACCTCGTGCGCGAGGCCACCATCGGGGGTGTCGACCTGCGCGAGATCATCGCCTTCGAGCCTGAGGGCAAGGTGACCTTCTTTCAGGCCACCGGTCCGCGAGAGGGCGCCATCGTGAACGAACTCTCCGCGGATGAAGCCGGTGAGCTTCGGCTTCGGTTCTACTGCTACCTCGGCCTGCGTGGGAAAACGCCGGACGGCCCCGAGGAGCATGACGAGCAGGCGCAGTTTGACGGCGACAGGGGCTACAAGGCCGCCCTCCTGGCGACCCTGAGGCGCACCCGTGAGCTGGTCGCGGAAGGCAGGATCTGACCCTCCCCGGACGGCGAACGGTGCTGGGTTCGGAGCCTGGAAGCACCTCCGCGCCGTGCCGCGTCCGGCCATTGGGAGCGGTGGAGCCGCTCTCGATGCCATAGCGGCGGCCATCCGTCTCGCCGGGTACTCGACGGCGGTCGTTTCGCCGCCCACCGGGGCCCGGAAGCGGTACGCTGGACCAGAAGGAGGCCACCTATGGGCTTTCCGCGGGGGCGTCCTCGACCCGACCTCCCGCGAAGGCTTGACGGTACCCGGCAGGACTTATGCCGACCATGCGGCGGAAGCGGGCGCGAAAATTGGCCGGCGCCTCGAAACCCGTGGCGGCGGCGATGGACTCCACGCTCTGGCCCGTCGTTTCCAGTAGCTCCTGGGCCCGTCGCACGCGCGCATCGAGCAGCCACTGGATCGGGCTCGTGCCGGTCTGCTCCCGGAAGCGGCGGTTGAAGGTCCGGACGCTCATGCCGGACCGCTGAGCAATCTCGGCCACGTTGAGGTCGAGAGCAAGGTTCTCGGCCATCCAGTCAAGCAGGGGGGCCAGGCTAGTGCCTGCGCGAGGTCGTCCCTGACGGATGAACTGCGCCTAGCCGCCCGCGCGGTCGAGCGGCGCGACGGCCAAGCGCGCGGCGTCCGCCGCGACCGCTTGGCCGTGGTCGCGACGCACCATGTGGAGGCACAGGTCGAGCCCCGCGGAGGCCCCGGCCGAGGTCAGCACTGGGCCCTCGTCGACGAAGAGGACGTTGGCGTCGACGGTGATTTGCGGATAGCGCGCTGCGAGCAGTTGGGCGGCCCGCCAGTGCGTCGTTGCGCGCCGGCCGTCCAGCAGGCCGGCGGCGGCTAGGACGAAGGCTCCCGTACAGATCGAGGCTACGCGCGCCCCCTCCTTCGCCGCGGCTCGGACGACCTCGATTGCCGCGTCCGGGACCGGCAGGCTCGGATCTTCGATGCCGGCTACGATCACGGTGTCTGCGTCAACGGCCTCGGCCAGCGTCCACGGCGTGCGGATCGTGAAGGCCGAGGAGCGAACCTCTGGGCCCTCGCCGCAGACCCGCACGCGATAGCCGTCCGGCAGGGACAGTCGGCCGAACGTCTCGCAAGGGATGGTGAGGTCGAAGGCGATGACCCCGTGCAGCGCGAGAACCGCAACCTCATGCATGGCCGAAAAGCCGTCTTGGAGCGATTTACGGCCATTGCCTTGTCCGCGCCCGCCACGCAAGCCAGCGATGTCGTTTGGCTGGAAAGCGGCGATGGTTGTCTGTCCAGACACTCTCGGATCAGTTCGCGGTGGGGTACACCAAGCCGAGGCGTCAAGCGCCCGGAGAGTCCCTCATGTTACGCTTCGTACCCCGGACGGCCGACACCTCGATGGAGGCGCCTCCTTCCCCGTCGACGCAGGCTGTCCTCGAACTCCGCCAACTCCGGAGGCTTGAGATCGCCTCCACGCTGGAGGCGTCGACGCTTCTGCTGCTCGTGTGCCTCGCGGTTCCGCTCAAGCATTTGGCAGACCAACCGGGAATGGTTCGCGCCTTGGGCCCTGTCCACGGCCTGGCCTTCGCGCTCTACGCATGGACCGTAGTCGAGACCGTAGCCGGCGGGGGATGGAGCCGACGGGAGGTCTCGCGGCTTGCGCTTGCAGCATTCGTTCCCTTTGGCGGCTTCGCCAACCTGGGCTGGCTCCGACGGCGTGCCGATGCTCTTCGGCAGGCCGCAGTATGAGCGTGCCGGACGGCTACGGCCTCCTGAAAGGTGCGCACGTGGCGGCAGCCATGACCTTCGTCGGAGGCTTGCTCGTAACCGCGGTGCTATTGCCCGCATCGGGACGCATGTCGTCGGCGGCGCGACCGGTGTCTCATCTGGCCCTACGCTGGTCGCGGTGGGTGACGACGCCGGCCATGTTGCTGGTCTGGGCGTTCGGCTTGGCGCTCGCGACCGAGGGTGGGTGGTTCGCAGACTTATGGCTGCAGGCGAAGCTCGCCTTCGTCGTGTTCCTCTCAGCGCTGCACGGGCTGCAGTCGGGTGCCTTGAGACGCTGGGCCGGCGGCCGGCAGCCCGCTCCATTGACCGCGACGGCCGGGACCGCGCCGCTCGTCCTCGCATGCCTGACCGTCATTGCGTTCCTTGCGGTCACAAAACTCGCCTGACTTTCCCTGAGGCTTGCAGTCAGCCGGCGTCCGGCAAACAAGCTCGGATGACATCCAGGACGAGGACGAGGCGTTCGACCTCGTCGAGAGCGACGGCGACGAGCTTTCACCGGACGAGGACGGCAAGACGCTGCTGCTGCCGGAGCCGGCCGTGCCGGAGCATCACGTCGCCACGCTCCTGTTCGGTCGGCTCAAGGCCACCAACGGCCAGCGGCCCGTCGAGGGCGGGACGCAGTGGGTTTAGGAGAAGGCCGCCGTCCCGGTCGCGATGCCGGGTCGGTGCCGTTCAGGCCATGAGGCGGCGCGTGTTGTCGGCGACCAGCTCACGATAGCGCGCGACTACCTCGCCATGGGTGCCGCCGGCCATCAAGGTGGTCGTCGCCTCCATCGCGGCCACGACCTTCTCGCCGACCATCGACACCAACTCGGCCTGCGCCTCGGCCCCGCCCCAGGCGATCCGAACCAGCCGCAACTCGATGACCCTCTGCGCCTCGAAGGCGAGCAGGAACGCGGCAGAGAAGGGGTTCAGCATGTAGGCTCCGGTCGGTCGATCTCGTCGGACAACTCCGGAGCCGGCCGAATGTCCGCGGAAGGCCGCGCAGCCCAGCCATCGGCCGGGCGCACGGCCATCGCCTTCGCACGCCCGAAACTGCCCCTTGAGCGGTGACCATGGACCTGCTGAGGGCCGCCACCCGCACGTCGCTTCCCTGACTCGAACGCCACGTGCGCAACCTCTCTCATTGCGCAGCGACGAGCGCGCTCGTCGACCGTGCGAACTCGTCGCCGAATGCCTTCTGGCAATAGGCGACCAATCTGTCGGCCCGGTCAGCGTCGCCGCGGAAGGCGATGTGGCCGTCCGGTCGGACGAGGACCAAGGCCGGCCGACCTTCAAGTCCGTAGGCCCCGTGCGCCTTGCCGTCCATGTCGGAGAGGACGGGGACGCCCGCGCCATCGACCGTCGGACCCGCAAGCACGAGGCGTGGCCTGACCCAGGGCCAGGGCGTCACGGCGTCGACGGCGTCGCGCAGCGAGGCACCCGCGTCCGAGGACCGACCGTCGAAGCACAGCAGCGCCCAGCCCGTCGTATGGTCGTCCGGGTTGTAGAGGAACCGGAACAGGTTGGTGGTCTCGCCGTGATGCGTGACCTCCGCGTCCGGCGCCCGCTCGCCCGGTTTGGGCCCCGAGCGCAGGACGGTCGCCAAGCCCGACAGACGGTCCTCGTTCAGCGCGCTCTTCGGGTACTCCACCCCGATCTGCTGCATGTCGTCGGTGCCCTGCAGCAGCGAGCCGAGGTTTGGCAGCGCCTTGGCGGCCAGCCCCAGCACCGTGTCGGTGACGGGACCGCGGTAGACGGTCCACCGGAAGCCGCGCGCCTGCTGGGCGCTCAATCGCGCATGCTCCTTGCCGCGCTCCTCGCCGTAGGAATCGAGGATCACCGGCGCCGCCTCGCCCCGCAGGGTCATGGCGAGCCGCCACGCGACCTCGACCGCGTCGTGCAGGCCCGCATTCATGCCCTGCCCGCCGATGGGAAGGGACAGGTGGCCGGCGTCACCAGCCAGGAAGACGCGACCGCGGGCGTAGTCGGGCGAGACCCCGTAGTGGAAACGGCTGTGGATCAGCCATTGCGGGTCGCTCAAGGTGAGGGTCTCGTCGCCTGTCACCTCGCGCGCGACCGCCTGCATCTCGTCGAGCGTCGGGTCACGGTCCGGCACGCCGGTGTCGTCGGCCAGGAAGAACAGCCGGTGGTAGCCGCCCCAGACCGGAAGGATGCCCGCGAAGCCACGCTCGTAGTAGAAGAACCAGAGCTGGTCCGGCTCACGCGAGCGGCGCCAGGACAGCTTCGCGTCGATCTGCCGGTTCATGCAGTCCGGCAGCCGTACCGGCTCGAAGTCCAGGTCGAGCATCGGCCGAATGGTGCTCTTGGCGCCGTCGGCGGCCACGACGTAGCGGCAGCGGCGTCGCTCCTCCGGCCCGTCGTTGCCCCGCCGAAGCACCACCGTGACGCCCTCGTCGTCCTGTTCGACACCGGTCACGGTACAGCCCCGATCGAGCCGGCCGCCCCGTGCCTCGAACTCGCCGATCAGGGTCCGCTCGATCACGTCCTGCCCGCTGTAGAGTACTTTCGGGTAAGGGCTGGCGACGTCGGCGATGGGGATGGGCGTCGTCGGCGTGCCGTTGACGAAGAAGTTGATGGTGTGGATCGCGTAGCTGTTCTCGGCGAGCGCGTCGCGCAGGCCGACGCCGGCGAGCAGTTCCTGAGGGCGGGCCCAGAGGTTGTTGGCCCGGGAGTAGGCCTTCACGTCGGTGCGTTCCTCCAGGAGCAGGCACGACACGCCGTGGTGGCGCAGGGCGTTGCCCGTCGTCAGGCCGATGGGGCCTGCGCCGACCACGATCACGTCGGCATCGTACTCCTGCGTGGCTTCGGCGCGGTTCATTCCTGTGTCTCCTTTCGTGTGGCGGCTATGGAAGCGATGTGGCCGTGGGAGGCGGCGATCCGCTGCTGCAGCGTGCGCAGGAGCGTGCCTGCCGCCTCGATGGTCTCCGCCGACAGACCTTCGGTGAGGACGTCAGCCCAGAGGTCCTTGCGCGCCGTGGCCTGTTCGTAGGCGGCCTCGCCCTGCGGGGTCATGGCCACGAGCGGCGCGCGGCGGTGATGGGGGTTGGGTTCGGTTCGGACCAAACCGTCATCGCGCATGTCATCGACGACGCGCTGCACCGACTGGCGGGCGAGGCCCATGTTGCGGGCGATATGGGCGACCGGCAGCGGGACCGGGGACAGGGCGATGGCTCCTAGGACCTGCCAGCGGGCGCTGGTCAGGCCGAGATCCCGCACCAGCGCGTCACCCCCTTCGATCAGGTCGCCGTTGAGGCGAAAGACCTCGATGGCGAGACCGGACCAAGCCCGGCGCAGGCGGTCGGCATCCTTCGAGGGCTTTCTCGGCATGGGACCCATAATGAGCTCCGATTTGCCACCTAACTGCAACAACGACAGTCTGCTGTCGTTGTTGGCATCAACACGGTTCGGTCTGATCGGTTCCGACCCCAACCAACCCTCGCCAGGTGTTGCCGCGCGTGGGTGGCCCAAGCCGGTCGATGACGGTCTCAGCATCGACCGTTGGAACGAAAGGACCTATGTAATGTTTGGTAGTACACTGTCGTAATGACAGTAAATAATCGTTCTGACGGCTGACGGCTTTCTCATGCTCGCGGGACGGAACCGGTCACAGTCCACGGCCGGAGGCATAGGCGGCGCCGGCGTCATGCAACGAGCCGCAAACTGCCGGGCAGCCCGTCATCGGAACAGGCAAGCAGAAGGGTGCGAACATGATGAAAGGCTTGGTGGAGGGTGTGCCGAAGTTTTCGGTGCGGGAGCGTGACTCAAGATGGCGGAAAGTCAGGAGCCTGATGGCCGAGGCACGCCTTGACGCCATCTTCGTTCCGCCCAACACCGGGCTATGGGATCATTTTCAAGCCAATGTCCGCTACCTCACCGGGATAGGCGGCAATTGCTCCCAGGCGGCCTGCGTCTTCCCTTTGACAAACGAGGTGACCGCGATCACGAGCCCGGACGTCCATAGGGATTTCTGGCTACAACGACAGGATTGGGTCACCGACATACGTCCCATCGATACCGGTTGGGGCTACACCCAAATGAGCATCGACCGCTTGAGGGAGCTCGGTCTCGACCAGGGTCGGATCGGCGTCACGGGCCTTGCCGGCAACACCCGCTTCCCAGAAGGGATAACGTCTGCCGGCATCCTCGACGGCTTGATCCGCGCTCTACCCGCTGCCGAGATCGTCGATGCGAACCTGCTGGTGGAGCGGGCGCGTTTCGTGAAGAGCAACGAGGAGCTCGCCTTCCTGCGAAAGGCCGAGGAACTCGTCGAGGCGTCGGTCGATGTCCTCCTCCGCGAAGCGCGTCCGGGTGTGCCGGAAAACGTCGTCTACGCGCGGATGCTGGCGGACATGGTGGAGCGGGGCGGCGAGGTGCCGACCATGATCCTGTGGTCAGCAGGTTGGCCGCAGCCACCTTCGGCGCAGTACATGCCGTCGCTCCGTCCGCTTCGATCTGGAGACCTCATCTCCATCGAGGCCGAGGCGCGTTGGGCTGGCTACGTGGCCCAGAACACGCAACCCGTCTTCCTTGGTCGTGCGCCGGACATCTACAGGGAGCTGTTCCACCGTCAGCGGGAAGCGATTGAACGCTGCTACGAGGCCCTGCGGCCGGGTGCGACAGTCGGTGGGATATCGGACATCGTCGCCGCCATGAGCGACGAGCGCTTCCGGTGCAGTCTCATCATGCACGGCCGGGGCCTCGGTGACGACGCCCCCATCAACATCCACGAACCGCGAGATGCGACCATGCGAGACTGGCGGATCGAGGCCAACGCGACGTTCATCGTCAAGCCGATGATCCAGACGCATGATGGGGCTCAGCGTTTGTATTGGGGCGATACGGTCGTCGCGGGGGAGAACGGCGCCGAACGGCTCGGAAAACGGGCGGCGGAACTCATCGAGATATCGTAGCTATGCCGAGGACTGATGTGTGGGGCACCGCCGTCGCCTGAAGCGGCGCGGTCCAGCATGGGACTGCCGCCCAATGCCCTGAGCGATAGGGTCGGCGAGCACCTCCCAGGCCTTACCCTGTCCATCGGCGCATCGGACCCGGGACATCCATACCGGTATGATGTGCAACCGGTCCCGCCTGAAGTAGGATGCCGGCGGGGAAGGTGCCGTTGGATCAACGACCGCGCCCGGACGGGTAGCCTCAATGCGCGGGTCGATGACACAGGAAATCCAAGCCGGCGTCTGGCTCCCCGTCGGCGGCGGCGATGTGGGCGACCTCGTCCGCGGCCATGACTGGGCGGCCACCCCGCTCGGCCCCATCGCCGGATGGCCGCCCACGGTTCGCGCCATCGTCCAGACGGTGCTGCTCTCGCCCATCCCCATGGTGGCGATCTGGGGAGAGGACGGCATCCTCGTCTACAACCGGGGCTATGCCGAGGTCTGCGGCCCGCGCCATCCCGAAGCGCTCGGGGGGCGGCTGCTGGAGATCTGGCCGGAGGCGCGCGCCTTCAACGCCCGCGTCGTCGGGAGTGGCCTCGCCGGGCAAGCCCTCAGCTTCAAGGCCCAGGAACTCGAACTCTGGCGGCTCGGTCGTCCCGAGAAGGTCTGGATGGACCTCGACTACACGCCCATCCTCGACGAGGCCGGCCGGCCCATCGGTACGCTCGCAACGGTGCTCGACATCACCGAGCGCGTGCTGGCCGAACGCCGCCTCGCCGATAGCGAGGACCGATTCCGCTTCCTCGACGGCTTGGCACGGGCGACCGCGGACGCCCGTGACGCCGCCGCGTTGCTGCAGACCACGACGCGCCTCCTTGGCAGTCACCTGGGCCTGTCGAATTGCGCCTACGCCGACATGGACCCGGACGGCGACGGCTTCACCATCCGCGGCAACTGGCACGCGCCGGACGCACCCTCGATCCTCGGGCACTACAGCCTCGCCGACTTCGGCGAGCTCGCGGTCCGGGAGCTCAATGCCGGCAGGCCCCTCGTCGTCAACGACAACGCCGCCGAGCTCGCCCCGCACGAGGCGCGGACCTTCCAAGCCATCGGCATCGCCGCGACCATCTGCATGCCGCTGATCAAGGAGGGCCGCCTGACGGCCCTCATGGCCATCCACCATGCCGTGCCGCACCGCTGGTCCGACGCCGAGCTGCTGATGCTGCGCGAGGTGACGGAACGCTGCTGGGCCTACATCGAGCGCGTCGGCGCCGAGGCCAACCTGCGCGTGAGCGAGGGACGGCTGCGGGCCCTGGTCAACGCGACGTCCGACGCGGTGTACCGGATGGGCGCGGACTGGCGCAGGATGATCCGGCTCGACGGTCGCGGCCTCATGGCCGACGCCACGGAGCCGAGCGAGCGCTGGCTCGACCGCAACATCGAGCCGGAGGACCGGGCCGAGGTCCTCACCGCCATCGCCGACGCCGTCCAGCGCAAGGGGCTGTTCGAGCTGGAGCACCGGGTGCGGCGGGCCGACGGCACGGTCGGCTGGATGTTCTCCCGTGCCGTCCCGTTGCTCGACCAGGCGGGCGAGATCGTCGAGTGGTTCGGCACGGCAAGCGACGTGACCTTCCGGCATGAGGCGGAGGCGCGCCTGCGGGAGAGCGAGGCCCGCTTCCGCACGATGGCCGACGACGCCCCGGTGATGACCTGGATCACCGACGAGGACGGCGCCTGCATCTACCTGAACCGGCGCTGGTACGAGTTCACCGGCCAGACCGAGGCGGAGGGGCTCGGCCTCGGCTGGCTCGACGCCATCCATCCCGACGACCGCCATCCCTCGGAGCAGACCTTCCTGGCCGCCAACGCCGAGCGGAAGCCCTTCCGCCTGGAGTACCGGCTGCGCGGCCGGGACGGCACCTACCGCTGGGCCATCGACGCCGCCTCACCGCGGATCGCGGCGAACGGGGCCTTCCTCGGCTACTTCGGCTCGGTCATCGACATCGATGAGCGCCGGCAGGCCGAGGCGCGGCTACGCACCCTGACCGACGTCGTTCCCGCCTTCGTCTGGTTCGCCTCCCCGGACGGGCACCTGCATTTCCTCAACGACCGCTGGTGCGAGTTCACCGGCCAGTCCCTTGAGGCGGCGCTGCCCGACGGGTGGATCGAGGCCGTCCACCCGGACGACCGGGCCCGTACCGCCGCGGTCTGGGCGGACGCGCTTGCGCGCGAGATCTCCTACGATATCGAGATACGCTACCGGCGACACGACGGCGCCTTTCGCTGGTACCTGGCCAGGGCCGAACCCCTGCGGGACGCCGGCGGGACGGTGACGGCCTGGTTCGGCACCTCGACCGACATCCACGACCGCAAGCTCGCCGAGGACCGCCTGCGGGAGTTGAACGAGAAGCTGGAGAACCGCGTCGCCGAACGCACCGACGAACTGCTGAAGGCCGAGGAAGCGCTGCGGCAGTCGCAGAAGCTGGAGGCCATCGGGCAGCTGACGGGCGGCGTGGCGCACGACTTCAACAACCTGCTGACCATCATCCGCTCGTCGGTCGACTTCCTGCGGCGCCCGGACCTGCCCGAGGCGCGCAAGGCCCGTTACCTCGACGCGGTCTCCGAGACCGTGGAGCGTGCGGCCAAGCTCACCGGGCAGCTCCTCGCCTTCGCCCGTCGGCAGACCCTCGACCCGCAGGTGTTCGCCCTCGACGAGCGGCTGCGTGCCATGGCGGACCTCCTCGACACGGTCACGGGGGCCCGCATCCGGGTGGTGCTGGATATCGCGGGGGCGCCCTGCCACGTGCACGCCGACCTCAGCCAGTTCGAGACCGCGCTGGTCAACATTGACCTGACCGGCTGGCTTTGGACCGGGCTGATTGAGAGGATCAGCCAGGACTGAAGGAGTCGGACATGCGGCGAGGTCAGAAGACGAGCGCGGAGCAGGTTGTG
Source organism: Methylorubrum salsuginis (assembly GCF_900114375.1). Taxonomy (GTDB): domain Bacteria; phylum Pseudomonadota; class Alphaproteobacteria; order Rhizobiales; family Beijerinckiaceae; genus Methylobacterium; species Methylobacterium salsuginis. Next base: position 52,809 of record NZ_FOSV01000029.1, read on the forward strand.
CTGAAGCTGCGCCAGATCGAGGTGCAGACCGCCCAGGGCAAGAGCTTGGCGTTGGCGTGCAAGGAGGCAGAGATCTCCGAGCAGAGCTATTACCGCTGGCGCAAGGAGTACGGCGGCCTGCAGGTCGATCAAGCCAGGAAGATGAAGGATCTTGAGCGCGAGAATGCTCGGTTGCGCCGCCTCGTGGCGGATCTATCCCTGGAGAAGCAGGTGCTGGCGGACGTCGCCTCG
>NZ_FOSV01000016.1 GCF_900114375.1 Methylorubrum salsuginis
ATGGCGCCGACCCTCGATGCCATCCCGCCGCTGAGCACGGGCCGGCGCGGTCGACCGCGCCGACGCCCCGACAAGCTGCACGCCGACAAGGCCTACGAGGCCAAGGCGCGCCGCCAGGAGTGTCGGGCGCGTGGGATCGTCCCACGCATCGCCCGCAAAGGCATCGAGAGCAGCCAAAAGCTCGGCCGCCACCGCTGGGTCGTGGAGCGCACTCACGCTTGGTTCAACCGCTTCCGCCGCCTGCCCGTCCGCTACGAGCGCCGCGCCGACATCTACGACGCCTTCACCACCCTCGCAGCCAGCCTCATCACCCTCAACCAGATCAGACGGTTCTGTTAGGCGCTCTAAAGCATCGGTCCGAAAGGTGGGAACCGGCTTTCGGAAAAAGGCCGATGCGGCACAATAACGGAGAGCATCGGCCCGACCGGCGGTTTCCGGCTTTCGGGCCCGATGCTCTCATGCGTCAGCGCGCGTCGTAGGATGCCGCGAGACTGTTGATGATCGCGTTGGTCTCGCCGTCGTATTCCTTGTCGCCTTCCAAAGAGGCCCAGTAGCTCACCAGCAGGTGGCGCAGGTCGCCGGATTTCGGCACCACCGAGATGTAGCGCAGCACGGTCGGCTTCTTCTCGTAGACAGCCGGGTACTCGCTGATCTTCAGGGCGTAGGTCGGGAAATCGGCCTCGCGCGCCTTGGCCTCGCCGGTGATGGTGACGCCCTGTTCCTTGAAATAGGTGTTGTGCTCGCCGATCAGCGTCGGCAACTGCGCCGGCCGGTAGCTCTCGAACCAGAGATAGACCTCGTCGTCGGCGGTCTTGGCCTGGATGCCGCGCTTGATCTCCGAGACCTTCCACGAGCCCGGAATCTCCGCGGTGATGGGCTGGTCGCCCGGCACCACGGTGACGCGCTTGGCGAGCGCCGTTCCTCCGGCGAGCAGAAGCAGGGCGAGCGTGGCGCCCGCGAGCCGTCCGATCCTCATGGCGAAATCCCCCGTCCGGGTCTGAGCCCGTCCGGATCACCTTCGCCGCTCCGCGATCGTTTGCCAATTCGTCCTGTTACGCGTGGTTCAGGTGCCGCAGAACGTGCGGTAGCCGACGCCGCCGTTCTCCGGCGCCTCGGCGTAGCGGGCATGCTCGGGCTGGTCGTCGTAGGGGCGCGCCAGCACGCTCAGCATCGTCTCGAAAGGCGAAAAATCGTCCCGCTCGATTGCCGCCGCGATCATTTCCTCGACCCGGTGATTGCGCGGGATGAAGGCCGGATTGACCGTCCGCATCGCCGTCGCCCGCTCGTTCGGGCTCTGCGGGTCGTCGGCGAGGCGGGTGCGCCAACGGGCCGCCCAGGCGTCGTAGGCGGTCGGATCGACGAAGCCGTCGCGCACCGGGCCGTCGCCTTCGGGGGATTCGGCCGCCGCGCAGAGGCGGCGGAAGGTGAGCGTATGGTCCGCCTGATTCTCCGCCATCGTGCGCAGGAGATCGCCGGCGAGTTCGGCATCGCCCTCGCCCAAATGCGAGAAACCGAGCTTGCGCGCGAGGCCGCCGCGATACGCGGCATCGAAGCGGGGGCCGAAGGTGGCCAGCGCAGCCTCGGCCTGCTTCACCGCGGCGTCCTCGTCCGCATCGAGCAGCGGCAGCAGGGTCTCGGCGAAGCGGGTGAGGTTCCACAGGGCGATGCGCGGCTGCTGGCCGTAGGCGTAGCGACCGTTGCGGTCGATCGAGCTGAACACCGTGCGGGCGTCGTAGGCGTCGAGGAAGGCGCAGGGGCCGTAATCGATGGTCTCGCCCGCCACCGACATGTTGTCCGTGTTCATCACGCCGTGGACGAAGCCGACGAGGAGCCAGCGGGCCACCAGTTCGGCTTGGCGCGCCGCCACCGCCTCGATCAGGGCGCGGGCGCGGTCGTCCCGCCCCTCCAACTCGGGATAATGCCGGGCGATCACGTGGTCGGCGAGCGTGATCAGGGCGTCCGTGTCACCGCGGGCGGCGAAGAACTGGAAGGAACCGACGCGGATGTGGCTCGACGCCACGCGGGTGACGATGGCGCCGGGCAGCACGGTCTCGCGGATCACCCGCTCGCCGGTGGCGACGGCGGCCAGCGCCCGCGTCGTCGGGATGCCGAGCGCGGCCATCGCCTCGCTGACGAGGTATTCGCGCAGGACCGGCCCCATCGCCGCCCGGCCGTCGCCCATGCGCGAGAACGGCGTCGGGCCCGACCCCTTGAGCTGGATGTCGCGCCGCCGCCCGTGCCGGTCGATCACCTCGCCGAGCAGGATCGCCCGGCCGTCGCCGAGCTGCGGCACGAAGTTGCCGAACTGATGCCCGGCATAGGCCGCCGCCAGCGGCTCCGAGCCCTCCGCCACGGCATTGCCGGCGAGCATCGCGGTGCCGTCCGGTCCGGCGAGCCAGTCGGGGTCGATCCGCAATTCTTCCGCCAGCGCCCGGTTGACCCGGATCAGCCGGGGGCTCGCCACCGGCGTCGGCGCGAGGCGCGCGTGGAAATGGGCGGGCAGCCGGGCATAGCTTTTGTCGAAGGAAATCATAGGCTGGGTCTTCGATGCGGGATCTCTCTCAAGGCGAACAGGCGCAGGCGCCGCGGGTTCACGCAAGCCCGCACCGCGTGTCGCCGTGGCGCCTTCGGTCGACACCGCACCGGCGTGGTGATAAAAGCCGGCCCATTCGAGCCTAAGCGCCTGTCGCGAAACGCTTTGTCCGGACGGGCCGGCGGCCCTCCCACGAGCCCGGTGCCTCCTTGCGGACCCTTCTCGATCTCCTGCGGGTGATGCGTCCGCGCGACCGCAATCGCCTCGCGTGGCTCGGCCTCGGCCTCGGGATCGCGGCGCTTCTCGAAGTCGTCGGCATCGCCTCGGTCATCCCGTTCCTGACGCTGGTCGGCGATCCCGCCGCGGCGGCGCGGGTGCCGGCGCTCGCGGGCGTGCGAGCGGCCCTGGGGCTCGCGGATGAGCGCGCCTTCCTCCTCGTCACCGGCTTCGCGGCCCTCGGCGCGATCCTGCTCACCAGCGCGGTCAATGCCGGCCTCACCTTCGCCCAGCTGCTGTTCGCCCATCTCGTCGGCTACGATTTCGCCCGGCGGCTGCTGGCCCGCTACGTCGATCGCGAGCGGCTGTTCTTCGCCCACGCCAACAGCGCGGAGCTGGCCAAGAACGTCCTGTCGGAGACCGACCGCCTCGTCGTCGGCGTACTGACCCCGGCGCTGGTGATCGCCTCGCGGGCGACCTCGGCACTCGCCGTCATCGTCTTCCTCATCGCCTACCAGCCGCGGCTGGCGCTCATCCTCGGCGGCGGCTTCGGCGGCCTCTACGTCGCGATCTACCTCGTGGTCCGCGCCCGCCTCGCCCGGCTCGGGAGCCGGGCGGTGGCCGGCAACGAGGGTCGCTACCGTGTGGTGCAGGAGACCTTCGGGGCGCTCACCGAACTCAAGCTCTACGGCCGGGCGGAAGGGTTCTCGGCAGGCTTCGACGTCCCGGCCCGCGGCTATGCCCGCGCCCTCGCCGAGGCCCTGCTCACCGGGCAGCTTCCCCGCTTCGTCATCGAGGCCCTGGCCTTCGGCGGCGTGATCGCAGTGGTCCTGTTCGCGCTGAGCCAGGGCCTCGACACCGCCGGCATGCTTCCGCTGCTCGGCCTGTTCGCGTTTGCCGGCTACCGCATGCTGCCGGCCTTCCAGAACATCTTCACCTCGATCTCGCAACTGCGCTTCCACCTCGCCGGGGTGCGCCTGATCGTGGACGCCCTCGACGGCGAGCGCCCCCCCGTCCCCCGCACGGCGGAGCGCCTGCCCTTCGCGGGAGACCTCCGGGTCGAGGGCGTCGCCTTCGATTACGAACCCGGCCGCCCGACGTTGCACGGCCTCGACCTGACGATTCCCGCCCACAGCACGGTCGGTCTCGTCGGACGCACGGGCTCGGGCAAGTCCACCCTTGTCGGCCTGATCCTCGGCATCCTGACGCCGACGAAGGGCCGCATCCTGGTCGATGGCGTGGCGCTCGGTCCCGACACCCTGCCGGCGTGGCAGAACCGGATCGGCTACGTGCCGCAGGACGTGTTCCTGATCGACGCCACGGTGGCCGAGAACATCGCCCTCGGCCTGAGCCGCGAGCGGATCGACCGGGCGGCGGTGGAGCGCGCGGCGCGCCTCGCCGGCATCCACGAGACCATCGCGGCCCTGCCGGAGGGCTACGACACCGGCGTCGGCGAGCGCGGCGCACGGCTCAGCGGCGGTCAGCGCCAGCGCATCGGCATCGCCCGCGCGCTCTATCACGACCCCGATGTCATCGTGTTCGACGAGGCCACCAGCGCGCTGGACGGCGAGACCGAGGCGGCGGTGATGGCCGCGCTCGGGGCCCTGTCGGGCAGCCGCACCATCATCATGATCGCCCACCGCCTGTCCTCGCTGCGCCGGGCCGACACGGTCTACGTGCTGGAGGCCGGCCGCATCACCGCCTCGGGACCGCCCGCGCAGGTGATCCCGAGCCTGGAGGCCGACGGCGCCGTGCCGTCCGTTGGCTGAGGAAGGCGGGTCGGCCTCCCACGGCCTGGATTCTTCTGCCGCACCGGCTTTTTTCCGAAAGCGGTCGATCACCTTTCGGCCCGATGCTCTATCGATCGGGGGGCAAAGCGGGGAGCACCTATGAGCGAGACTATCGAGATCCGGGCCGGGGACGGCACCACGGCGCGCATCGCGCTTCACGGCGCCGAGCCGATCTCCTGGCAGGTCGGAGGAAGCGACTACCTCTGGAGCGGCGATCCCGAGCACTGGAACCGGCACGCGCCCTGGCTCTTCCCCGTCGTCGGCGCCTCGGCGGGGGGCGCGGTGCGGGTCGGCGGCCGGTCCTATCCGATGGCCCAGCACGGCTTCGCCCGCGACCTGCCGTTCACCGTGGTGGCGCAGGCGGACGACGCCGTGACCCTGCGGCTCGAGGACGATGCCGCCACGCGGGCGCATTACCCCTTCGCCTTCCGGCTCGACGTGACCGCGCGGGTGGCCCCCGGCAGCCTCGCCTTCGATCTCACCGTGACGAATCCCGGCGACACGCCCCTGCCCTACGGGCTCGGCTTCCATCCGGCCTTTCCCTGGCCCTTCGCCGGGGGCGAGCGGCGCGCGGGCGGCGGCTATGCCGTGCTGTTCGAGAAGGCCGAGCGGCCCTTCGTGCCGGAGGTCGGCGAGGGCGGGCTCTTGGTTCGTTCCGAGCGTGCCCTGCCGCTCGACGGGGCGCGCCTCGATCTCGACCCGGCCCTGTTCACGGAAGCCCTGGTGTTCCTGAATGCCGAGAGCCGGGCGCTCCGCTTCGTCGCGCCGGGCGGCGAGGCCATCGCCATGCGGATGCGGGATTTCCCGCATCTCGCCGTCTGGACACGCCCGACTGCGCCTTTCCTGTCGCTGGAAGCCTGGACCGGCCATGCCGACTGGGCGGGCTTCGACGGAGAGCTGTCGGAGCGCGATTCGCAGCGCCTGCTCGCGCCCGGCGCCAGCGCCGGGCACGGAGTCGTTCTCAGCCTGGAGGGCTGATACGGTTTTCACTTGCTTCAAGCGGAACCGTATCGGCAGCCCGCGCGGCCCTTGAGCGAAGCCCAAATCCGCGATCCCGAAGGGATCAACCGGATTTGGTATGAGTCAGTCGATGGCGATGATGACGTCGGAGCTCTTGATGACGGCGTAGGCCTCGCCGCCGACCCGCAGGCCGAGGGCGTCGACGGACTCGTTGGTGATCGAGGAGGTGACGGTCTGGCCGTTGGCGATCTCGATCTTCACGTGGGCGGTGGTCGAGCCCTTCTCGACCGACACAACCTTGCCCTTGAGGACGTTGCGCGCGCTGAGCTTCATCGGAGGTCCGTTTCCTTGGAATGGATGCGGCCTCCCTGCCCGAGCCGGCCGGGCGGAGCAAGCCGCTGCTTCCACGCGTCTCTCACGAATCGGCGGGCGCCTCGTCACCCTCGTCCGCCTCCGAGACGAGGCGGCGGCTGCCCCACTCGGTCAGCGTGGCGTTCATGTCGTCGAGGACGAAGTGGCGGGCGCTGTCGCGGTCGTATCCTTCGGCCAGCAGGTCGTCGTAATCGGTGAAGGCGTGGCGGGCGAAGGCGGTGAGCGCCAGCCATGCCGCCGTCTCGGGCGCCGCGCCGCGCAGGCCCGGACTGCGCATCGCCCGGTCGAGAACGCTCTCCGCCTCGAAATCGGGCAGGCGCGGGGCGAGACGCTCCAGGGCCGCGGCCACCGCCGCGCGACGGTCGAGGGGCGGCGATCCGCCTGCGGCCGCTTCGATCCGGCCCTTCCTCACGCGCGTCTCCCTCGCGATGCCGCGTACCGGCTTGGAGCATCGGCCCGAAAGGTGGTTTCCGGCTTTCGGGAAAAAACCGATGCGGGCCCGTCACCTCAAGAAGCGTCCCGGATCTCGTGTCCGGGACTTATCTTCGGTGCCAAGCCGTAACAGGCGGCCGCGGTGGCGTCATCCGCGAGGGCGGTGCGGTCGATTGTGTCCCCGCCGATGGCGGGCTAGAGGCCCGCCGGACGCCCCCCGCGGGGGGCAGCGAGACGTCCGGCAGCAGGCTCATGGTCGCGGATGACGGTTTGATCGCTTTTCAGGCGGGCGCCAGCTATCCCCTCGACGACTACATCGAACAGGCGGTCACGAGCCGGATTCCGGGGCGGTTCGTCTCCTACGCGTCGATCCTGAGCACCTATCAGGACAATCGGCATATCGACGACATCGACACCCGGATCGGCACGCTGCGACGCTTGCTCGAAGACCGGATCGATACGCCGTTCGTGCTGATGGGCCGATCCTCGGGCGCCCGCGCGATCACGAGACTCGCCGCCGCGCCGCCGCCGAACCTGCGCGGCGTCGTCTGCCTCGGCTATCCGTTTCGCAACCCGACGCGCCCTCCCGAGCCGGAGCGCACCGCGCATCTGACGGCGGTCGCCGTCCCGACCCTGATCGTGCAGGGCACCGACGACGTCTATGGCGGGGCCGCCGAGATCGGCCTCTACCCGCTTTCGCCCCGCATCGTCGTGGCGTTCGTGGAGGCGAGCCACGAATTCAACCTCTCGCCCGAGGCGTGGGAGGCCGTCGCGGTCCGCATCCGGCGCTTCATCGACGGACTTCCCTAACCCGGAAACGGGAAGGGCGGAGCCTTTCGGCCCCGCCCTCCCTTGGTGACAGTTCGAACCGCTTAGCGCTTCGAGAACTGGAAGCTGCGGCGGGCCTTCTTGCGGCCGTACTTCTTGCGCTCGACCACGCGCGGGTCGCGGGTGAGGAAGCCTTCGCGCTTGAGCGGCGAGCGCAGCTCGGGCTCGTAATAGGTCAGGGCCTTCGACAGGCCGTGGCGCACGGCGCCGGCCTGACCGGAGAGGCCGCCGCCCTTCACCGTGACGGTGATGTCGTACTGGTCGACGCGGCCGGCGATCTCCAGCGGCTGGCGCAGGATCATGCGCAGCACCGGGCGGGCGAAATAGGTCTCGACCGGGCGGCCGTTGACCACGACCTCGCCCTTGCCGGGCTTGATCCAGACGCGGGCGACCGCGTCCTTGCGCTTGCCGGTGGCGTAGGCGCGGCCTTGCGCGTCCAGCTTCTGGACGTGGACGGGCGCCTCGTTCTCCGAGTTGCCGGTCTGGGTGTTCGCCCGATTGAGGTCGGCGAGGGACTGAAGGGTCGCCATGATCAAGCGCTCACGTTCTTGCGGTTGAGGGAGCCGACGTCGAGCGCCTGCGGCTGCTGGGCCTCGTGCGGATGCTCCGCGCCCTTGTAGACGCGCAGGTTGCCGAGGATCTGGCGGAACAGCGGGCCGCGCGGCAGCATGCGCTCCACGGCCTTCTCGACGACGCGCTCGGGGAAGCGGCCTTCGAGGATGAACTTCGCCGAGCGCTCCTTGATGCCGCCCGGGTAGCCGGTGTGGTGATAGTAGACCTTCTGGTCGTACTTGCGGCCGGTGAACTTCACCTTGTCCGCATTGATGACGATGACGTTGTCGCCGCAATCGACGTGGGGCGTGTAGGCGGCCTTGTGCTTGCCGCGCAGGCGCATCGCCACGATCGAAGCGAGACGGCCCACGACCAGGCCCTCGGCGTCGATCACGACCCACTTCTTGTCGACGTCGGCGGGCTTCAGCGAAGTGGTCTTCATGGCCGATTCCCGTGCCGGTGACGTTGGAAACAAGGCGCCGCCGCGTCGGGGACGACGCAGCGGCGTGCGGGATGGTGGATACGGAGGTTTGTTCGCTGCGTCAAGACGTTTGCAGGACGCGAAATATCGGAAAATCCCTGCAAATCGAGAGGGTTGAGATTTAAGGTATCAGAATACCGTATCGATCGTCAGGTCCGCGCCTCCGTCTGCCCGGCGGCTGCGCCTCTGACGGCGGCTCGTGCAAATAGAAAAGCCCGCTGCGGCTTGCACCGGAGCGGGCTGGAGTTTGGAGATTCGTCCCGTCCTGAACGGAACAACAAGATCAACGCGCCACCGCGCAATCTAATCCCGACCATTTCGGTCGATCGGGAGGGCGTGCGCGGCGGCACTATCGTGCTGCCGCAGGACCCGCCGGATCACCGGACACGCCGTCGCCGGAGAGCCAACGGGCATCCGATCCGATTCGCACGCGGTCAAGGCACCGCTTCGAGACGATCGGAAACTCCCAAATACGCGCTGAGGGTGCGAATCCTGCCCGATACCCGCGGAATCGCTTCGACTTGCACGGCGCCATGAGCAGGAAAATTCTTGATACGACGCTCAATTAAATTTGCGCCGCCTCCGGGAGGCACAGATTATTTTGCATCATCCATCCAGACCGCTCCATCGTTCGACCCCGGTGTTTCCCTAGGAGAAAGGATGCGCAGTCCGCCTCGGACGACGATCCGTACGGATCGGGGCCGACTTTAATCCGTAAAATCTGATGTGCCGCTCGGAATTATTTCGCTTGCCGGCCTCATTGGTATACCAAATAATGCATGCCACGGCGGCCTCGGGGGCATCCCTTGCGGGACCTGGACCTTGGCAGCCGAACCAAGTGCGGCGAAAGTTCATCACGTCAAACGAGTCAGGCCGAAGTGTCGAAGCCTGATCGAGGGAGAGCGCCCATGGCAACGTCCTCTATCGCCCCAGATAGACCCGTTACATCATCGAATCGTTGGTTGCAGATCGTCCTCGGCGTCGCCTGCATGGTGGCGGCCGCCAACATCCAATACGCCTGGACGCTGTTCGTCCCCGAGATCCAGAAGACCTTCGGGTGGGATCGCGCGGCGATCCAGGTCGCGTTCACGATCTTCGTCGTCGTCCAGACCTGGCTCACCCCGATCGAAGGATACTTCATCGACAAGTACGGCCCGAGCCGCGTCGTCATGTTCGGCGGCTTCATGACCGGCCTGGCCTGGGTCGTGAACTCCTACGCCACCTCGCTCACCGGCTTCTATGTCGGCGCCATCCTCGGCGGCATCGGCGTCGGTTGCGTCTACGCCACCTGCATCAACAACGCCCTCAAGTGGTTCCCGGACAAGCGCGGTCTGGCGGTCGGTCTCACGGCGGGCGGCTACGGCGCCGGCTCGGCCCTGACCATCCTGCCGATCGCCAAGATGATCGACGCGGGCAGCTACGCTCAGGCGTTCTTCATGTTCGGCCTGATCCAGGGCTCGGTGATCATCGCCGCGTCGATCTTCATGCGCGGTCCGCAGAAGGACGAGGTGAAGTTCTCCAGCAAGGTGCTGCAGAGCCGCCGCGACTACACCCTCGGCGAGGCCCTCTCGACCCCGGTGTTCTGGGTCATGATGGTCATGTTCACCTGCACGGTGACCGGCGGCCTGATGGCGGTGGCGCAGCTCGGCGTGATCGCGCAGGACCTGGGCGTGAAGAACTTCCAGGTGAACCTGTACTTCTTCGCCATGGCCGCCCTGCCCTTCGCCCTCATGCTCGACCGCATCATGAACGGCATCTCGCGTCCGCTGTTCGGCTTCATCTCCGACCGGATCGGCCGCGAGAAGACGATGTTCATCGCCTTCGCGATGGAAGGCATCGGCATCGTGGCGCTCGGCTACTTCGGCTCGAACCCCTGGGCCTTCGTGATCCTCTCGGGCATCGTGTTCCTGGCCTGGGGTGAAGTCTACTCGCTCTTCAGCGCCACCGCCGCGGACACCTTCGGCTCGAAGCATATCGGCAAGATCTACGGCGTGCTCTACTGCGCCAAGGGCCTCGCTGCGCTCTTCGTCCCGGTCGGCAACATCCTGATGCAGGCCACCGGCACTTGGGCGACCGTACTCTACACCGTGGCGATCCTCGACCTGATCGCGGCCTTCCTCGCCATCGCGGTCCTGCGGCCGATGCTGAAGCAGCACCACGCGGCCAACGAGGCCAAGATGGCCCGCACCCCGGCGCTTGCCACGGCCTGAGCCTGAGCGAGCACCGAAACCGGAAGGCCCCGCCGGAAACGGCGGGGCCTTTTCGTATTCTGAGGGGATCAGGCGGCGAGCTTGGCGGCGAAGCTGGCGCCGCTCTCGGACGGGCTCAGCCGGCCGCCCGCGAGGGTCGCGTCGCTCGCCGGGGTCAGCCGATCCGCCATGGCGATGACCAGCGCGATGTTGGCGGCGGCGGCGGTGACGACGAGGAGGGCGATCATCGGAGACATCCGTTCGGTGGGTGTGTTGCGTTGCGAGAGAAATGCCACCGAACGAGCGTATCTGGTATGCCACACGCCACATTCTGGATATGTGTTGAGCGCATAGCGAGTCCCGTTTGTGTCGGTCCGAGGCACTTTTGTGCATGACTGGGCATCCTGCCTCGCCTCGGGGGCTGCGGCAGCCATCAACTCTGCATCTTCTTGCAAAGCGGGCTGCCGGACGATGTCGGGCCGGGCTCGTCGCCGATATCGGAATTGCCGCGCAAGAAGCGGGATGCGTCCTCGCCTGCCGAGGCGCACAAGGTTTTCGTGAGATCGGCGTCAGGGGGCGCCGATCCGGATCGAAGCCGGAGCGACCGCGATGCATAGCCCCGAGAGCGACATCGCCCGTTCGTCGCAGGACGACGTTCTATGGACGGCGCTCGCCGCCCGCGATGCCGCGGCCGACGGCCGCTTCGTCTACGCGGTGCGGACGACCGGCGTCTATTGCCGTCCGAGCTGCTCGGCGCGCCGGCCCAACCGGGAGAACGTGAGCTTCCACGCCTCCTGCTCGGACGCCGAGGCCGCGGGGTTTCGCCCGTGCCGCCGGTGCCGCCCGAACGAGCCCTCCCGGGCCGAGCGGCAGGCCGAGGCCGTGGCCCGCGCCTGCCGCCTGATCGAGGAGGCCGAGGCAGTCCCTTCCCTCGACGCCCTGGCGGAGGAGGTCGGGATGAGCCCGTTCCACTTCCATCGGGTGTTTCGCACGGTCACCGGCATCACGCCCAAGACCTACGCCGCCGCGCAGCGGGCCGAGCGCGTCGCCGCCGGCCTGCGTGAAGCGGATACGGTGACCCAGGCGCTCTACGAGGCCGGTTACGCGGCCCCCAGCCGCTTCTATGCCGGCGCGACGGAGCGGCTCGGCATGACGCCCAACGCCTACCGCAAGGGTGGGCTCGGCGCCCGCATCCGCTTCGCGGTGGCGCCCTGCGCGCTCGGGGCGGTTCTCGTCGCGGCGAGCGAGCGGGGAGTCTGTGCGATCCTGCTCGGCGACGAGCCCGAAGCGCTGACGCAGGAGCTCCGGCAGCGCTTTCCCGGTGCCGCGCTGTCGCCGGGCGATGCCGCCTTCGCCGAATGGGTCGCGCAGGTGGTCGGCCTCGTCGAGGTCCCGGCTCGCGGTCTCGATCTGCCCCTCGATATCGGCGGCACCGCCTTCCAGCAGCGGGTCTGGGCGGCGCTCCGGGCGATCCCGCTGGGCACGACCGCGACCTATGCCGACATCGCCCGCGCCATCGGCGCCCCCGCCGCGGTGCGCGCCGTCGCGCTGGCCTGCGGCGCCAACCGGCTCGCAGTGGCGATCCCGTGCCATCGCGTGGTGCGCTCGGACGGCGCCCTGTCGGGCTATCGTTGGGGCGTTGCCCGCAAGCGTGCCCTGCTCACCCGCGAAGGCGTGCCCGATCCGGAGTGAGGCCGAGGGCGTCCCCGACGTTTCGTCCTCCGAGCCGGCGCAGCACCGGTTTCTCGAACAGAAGGTGATAGAGCACGCCGACCCCGATCCCGAGCGCGGCGCACAGGGCGAGGCTGGCCGGCCAGGCGTTCAGCGCCTCGAACCGCGCCGCGATCCGCGCGCCCAACGAAGCCAGGGGATTGTGGACGAGGTAGATCGCGTACGAGCTGTTTCCGAGCAGCATCAGCCAGGGCGGCGCCGTGAGGCGACCCTGTGCCTCCATCCGGACGAGGCCCGGCAGCACGAGCGCGAGCGACAGCCCGAACCAGACCCGCATGTGTCCTTCGCTCCCCAGCCAGAGCAGGGAGGCCGCGCTGCCGAGCACCCCGAGAGCCAGGAGTGCGAACAGCGAACGCGACGGCAGGGACCGGGCCGCGACGGCGGCGAGCAGGCCGGCGATGAATTCGAGGTTGATGGGGGCCAGCACGATGCCCCCGGCGCCCATGATCCACCCGCCGACGACGATGAGGGCTGCCCAGACGGCGATGATCGGCGCGAAAGCGCGCGTGACGAAGAAGGTGAGAAAGACGCCGTAGAACAGCATCTCGTGCGTCAGGGTCCAGGCGACCGAGAGGGCCGGCGGGGCCGTCGTCGGGATCAGCGTCAGGGAACTGAGCAGGCTCCAGTCCCGGGCGCTGGCCGAGAGGCCCGGCAGCAGGGTGTAGAGGATCACCAGTCCCAAAGAGATCGGAAGATACGGGATGTAGATGCGTCGCAGCCGTTTCCTGGCGTAGCTCCAGGCGGCGGCTCGATTGCGGTCATCGTCGCCGTGGGCGTGCATGATGATGAAGCCGCTCAGGACGAAGAAGAAATCCACGCCCCGAAAGCCGTTCTCCACGATGACGGCGAGGCCATGCGGCACCGGTTGCACGAAATCCTGGGTCGCCACCAGCGAATGGTGCAGCAGGACGGCGATCGCCGCGACGGCGCGGCCGGCCTGGAGAACGGTGATCGTCGGTCTCATGATCCTTCCAGGCCCCGCCCGGCGTGATGGCCCGTGCGTGCGCCCCGAGCAAGGGGTGGCTTCGCCACGGTCCCTATGAATTTCGTTCAAGTGCCTAAAGAACAAGAGATTTTTGGAAGATGGCTGCGCTGTTCGCACCGAGGCGCCGCACTCGGCACGCCCGTCGCGGCGAAGCCGGCCGCAGGGACCAACGGCCGAAATATATGATGTATTAGTCATATTGATCGGCCATAAACGGTCGTTCAGATCATAAATTCGGCACCCGAGGCGGTCTCGGCGCGAAGCCGCCATCGCCGTGGCTACCGCGCCGGCGAAGCGCTTCGCCCGCACCCGACCGAGGGATGCGACACAGACCGGCCGCGGATGTCTTCGAATCTGTTCGTTTCCTACCTCCGTCCGGTTCCGTCCGCGCAGGGCTCGTCGGCTGCGGAAACCCAACGGGCCGTGATCGCCCGCCACCTCGGCCGGCACGGGCGTCTCGTGGCCGAAATCGTCGATCGGAACCTGGGCGACGAAGGTCGGCCCGACCTCAGCGCCGCATTGGCGCTGTGCCGCCGGCACGGCGCCACGCTGCTCATGGCCGAGCTCGGTGCCTGGGGCGACGATCCGGCTTTCCTGCGCGATCTCGGCCACCGCTTGCGCCGGTCGAGCCTGCGCTTTGCCGCTCTCGACCGGCCCGAGGCCAGCGAGCTGACGCTCGGCATCATGGCGGCGGTCGCCGAGGCCGAGGAGCGTCTCGGCGTGGTGCGCACCGCCGAGACGATGGCCCGGCGCCGCGACTTCTACGCCCGCTTCACCGCCGAGCGCCGCAGGAAGGCCGCGGCTGAAAGCGGCGGGCCCCTCGCCCTGGGCTACGGACGTCCGCTGTCGGAGAGCCGTGGCCCCGGCACGGCGCGCAGCCGCGAGCGGGCGGAGCACGTAGCACCGATTCTCACCGAAATTCGCGCCGCGGGCGCCGAGACGCTGGAGCAGGTCGCCAACGCCCTCAACGCCCTGGGCATCCCGGCCGCCAGGGGAAACCGCTGGTACCCGATGCAGGTGACCCGCATCGAGAAGCGCCTCGCCGCCGTGGACTGAGCGGCTCCTTTCCCCTCACCCTCGCGCATCCGTCTTCCCTGGCCTATGATCCCGCCAGGAGGAGCATCGACCCATGCGCTACACCGTACACTGGACCGCTCCGGCGGGATCGTCGTCCATCGAGCCGCACGCCGTCGGGGTCCGCGCGGCGGAGCGGGCCATGACGTTCGCCAGCATGGGCGCCTCGGACGTCTACGTGGAAACGGAGGATGGCCGTGTCTTTCGCGCGCCCGCGCAGATGGCGGCCCTCGTTCAATACGCCCAGGACGCCGACGGCGAGCGGCACTGAGGCTGATCGCGGGCTCGCGCCGGGCCCGTGAGGCTTTCGAGGCAGGCCGGCGGGGGAGCCGAAGCGAAAGCCCCGGTCCGAAAGGTGGTGTCCGGCCGTCTGAAACGGACGCTTCTCGCTCGGCGCCGCGGTGACGGGGCGAGCCCGGGCTATCGCGCCTCCGGCCCCATCAGCTGCCACTCGAACACGAGCTGGCGCAATCGGTCCTGGGCGGCCCGGCGGGCCTCGTCGAAGGTCGCGTAGGTCTGCGGGCCGTGGCGCCGCGGTGTCCCCTTTTCGAGGATCGAGCAGACGTAACGGTCCGGCACGCGCCAGCACGGCCTGACGTCGATCGAATAGGGATGCGTGGTCCGCTCGGCCATGCGCCGGTTGTGCCATGGCGCCATCGCGGAACCAAGCGAGGCCGGAACGGCCCGATCCCTCGAGCCGATCACGATTCCTCGGGGCGGCTACGCGTCCTCCGCGTCCTGCGCCGGGCGCAGGGAGCGCTCCAGCGTCTCCAGCACGGTGTTGGCGAGCGCCGCGTCGGGATCGTCCCGGAACAGGGCGTCGCGCAGCATGGCGAGATAGCCCTCCAGCCGTTCGTCGTAATGGTCGGAATCGATCGAGCGTAGCACGCTCGCCAGGAACCCGACCGCCATCTGGTGGGCCACCTGCTTGGCGCCGAGATCGGCCACGCTCTCGGCGAGGTTGGTCACCGCCGCATCGTGCCGGGCGCTGACGGCGGCGAGCGCCGCGATTTGCTGGTTCACTTCCATCCGGCTCCTCCCTCAGGACCCGAGTCGCGCGTCGGCGAAGCGGCGGAACGCGTCCAGAGTCTCGGCGCTGACATGGTGCTCTATGCCCTCCGCGTCGCGCCGCGCCGTCTCGGCGCTGACGCCGAGCGCGCAGAGGAAGCGCTCGACGATGCGGTGGCGCTCCCGCGACTGCTCCGCCAGGGCTTGGCCCGCGGCGGTGAGGAACACGCCGCGATAGGGCCGCTGCTGCACGAGGCCCTCTTCGGCCAGCCGCTTGAGCATCTTGGCCACCGTCGGCTGGGCGACGCCGAGGCGCGCGGCGATGTCGACCTGGCGCGCCTCGCCGCCGTCGCCGATCAGGTCGGCGATCAGCTCGACGTAATCTTCCACGAGTTCCAGCCGCCGCGCCTCGCGCGCTTGGCGGAAGCTCTCGACATGGACCTCCGGATCGACCAGCGGCGACCCGTCACCGGGGCCTGCGGTCTCGCGCGGCGATTCCTGCATGATGGACGGCGCTCTCCTGACCAGCGGCTGCTTCGGCTGCGGCGGAACGGCCGCACCGTCCGCCCTCTCTAACGCAAGCCGGGGCGAAGCGGGAATCCTATCGGCCCCTCGGCGACGCCCCTTGATGAAAGCATCGGCGCGCCTTTATAGCTAAGGCTATAACAGGGCGCGGCCTCAGCCGGCGCGCTTGCAGGTCGAACTCGGCCCGACCCTCTCGCCCTCTCCCGTTCGGGGCGCGGCCGGGGGGGGACGACAGGATTTCAGGGCGCCGCCGCGCATGGACACTGTGATGGATCGCCTTCGCCCCCCCGCTCCGGACGCGTCCGGAGCCCCGAGTCTCGGCGCGCTCAACGGCAGCGTACCGGTCGCCGTCGGCGGCTCGTGGCTGCGCCGGCTCTTCGCCTTCCTGGGGCCGGGCTACATGGTCTCGGTCGGCTATATGGACCCCGGCAACTGGGCCACCGACATCGCGGGCGGGGCGCAGTTCGGCTACACCCTGCTCGCCGTCATCCTGCTCTCGAACCTGATGGCGATCGTGCTGCAGGCGCTGGCCGCCCGACTCGGCATCGCCACCGGCCTCGATCTCGCCCAGGCCTGCCGGGCGCGCTACCCCAAGCCCGTCGGCATCGCCCTCTGGCTGATCTGCGAGGCGGCGATCATCGCCTGCGACCTCGCCGAGGTGATCGGCACGGCGATCGCCCTCAAACTCCTGTTCGGCATCCCGCTTACGCTCGGGGCGATCATCACCGCCCTCGACGTGTTCGTGGTGCTGCTCCTGCTGCGCAAAGGCTTCCGCGCGTTGGAGGCCTTCGTGATCGGCCTGCTGACGATCATCTTCGTCTGCTTCGCCGTGCAGATCGCGCTGGCGGCTCCTCCGGTCCAGGCGGTGCTCGGCGGCTTCGTGCCGTCCCGCGAGATCGTGACCAATCCGGCCGCGCTCTACATCGCCATCGGCATCATCGGCGCCACCGTGATGCCCCACAACCTCTACCTCCACTCCGCCATCGTGCAGACGCGGGCCTATCCGCGCACCGAACCCGGGCGGCGCGAGGCGCTTCGCTTCGCGGTCGCCGATTCCACCATCGCGCTGATGCTGGCGCTCTTCGTCAACGCCGCCATCCTGATCCTGGCGGCGGCCGTGTTCCATGCGGGCGGGCGCACCGATGTCGAGGAGATCGAGCAGGCGCACGAACTGCTCTCGCCGCTGCTCGGCGTCGGCCTCGCCTCGACCCTGTTCGCGGTCGCCCTGCTGGCGTCGGGCCTCAACTCGACGGTGACCGCGACGCTCGCCGGCCAGATTGTCATGGAAGGCTTCTTGCGGTTGCGCCTGCCCGATTGGGCGCGCCGTCTCGTGACGCGGGGCATTGCCATCGTCCCGGTGGTGATCGTCACCGCGCTCTACGGCGACCAGGGGACGGCGAAGCTTCTGGTGCTGAGTCAGGTGGTGCTGTCGATGCAGCTGCCCTTCGCGGTGATCCCGTTGGTGCGCTTCGTCTCCGACCGCGGGCTGATGGGGTCTTTTGTGATCCCGCGCTGGCTCGGCCTGCTGTCCTGGCTGATCGCGGGCGTGATCGTTGTACTGAACGTCAAATTGCTGATCGATACGGTGTTCAGGAGCTGAGGCTCACGCCCCCGCCGCGCGCAGATGCGTCACGAATTCCTGCGCGAAGGGCGGCAGCGCGTCGAGGTCGCGCAGGCACAGCATCAGGTCGCGGGCGGCCCAGGGGTCGCGCAGGGGCACGATGGCGATGTCCATGACGCGCCGCGCCCGCCGCGCCGTCGTCTCCGGCACGATGCCCAGCCCCACCCCGCATTCCACGAGGCGGCAGACCGCGTCGAAGCTGCGCAACTGCACCCGCAGCCGCATCGGCCGGCCGATCCGGGCGGCCTTGTCGGCGAGGAAGCGGGTGAGCGCGCTCGGCCGGTCGAGGCCGACGAGGTCGTGTTCCAGCACCTCGGCGAAGTCGAGCGTCTCCCGGGCCGCCAGCGGATGGCCGGGCGCGACGACCGCCACGAACCGGTCGTGCCGGAACGGAAAGGTCTGGAGCCGCCCGGTATCGACGGTGCCGGCGACGATGCCGAGATCGGCCGCGCCGTCGGCCACCATGCCGACGATCTCGTCCGAGGTGCGCTCCTCGATATCGACGCTGACGCCGGTATGGAGCGCCAGATAGGCCGAGAGCGCCTCGGGCAGGAACTCGGTCAGCGCGTTGGTGTTCGAGAGCACCCGGATCTGCCCCACCGCCCCGCCGGCGAACACGGACAGGTCGCCCTGCATCCGCTCGATCTGCGCCAGCAACTCGCGGGTATGCGTCAGCAGGGTGCGCCCGGCCTGGGTCGGGCTCACGCCCTGGCGCCCGCGGACCAGCAGGGCGGCGCCGAGCGAATCCTCCATCGCCCGGATGCGAGTCGAGGCGGCGGCCAGCGCGAGATTGGCCCGCTCGGCCCCGTGGGTGATCGAGCCGGCCTCGACCACGTGGCGGAACAGGTTCAAGTCGACGAGGTCGAAGCGCATCATGGGCGGGCGCCGGTCCTGAACCCTCCCCCCTCCGCGGGGGAGGGTGTCTGCGGAGCGGACGGGAGAGGGGAGCGACGGTGCCGCTTGGCCGCGTTCGACAGTGAATTCTCCGGAAGCGTTGCTCCCCTCTCCCGACCCTCGCTTACGCGAGGCCCACCCTCCCCCGCAGAGGGGGGAGGGAGATGCGCGGCCTCGTTTGCCACCATCCTGATCCCTCTACGTTCGCCGTTCGAGCAGCGTCAGCCTGTCACAGGCTGTACCACAAGAGTGGAAGCCGCCCACCAGCCTTCGCCATAGACGAAGCCTCCCACCACGAAAGCCGAATTGCGAACAATTCAAATTCACGTTTGAACCCGCCCATGAGCCAGGATGCGGCACAGATCATGGGGGCACAGGGCGTGGTCGCGGCGACCGCGGCGCTGCTCGTGCTGTGCATGGGCCTGTGGGCGACCGGGCTCGTCGCCGAGGTCGTCACCGCGCTGCTGTTCTTCGCCGCCGCGATGCTGCTGAAGCTCGCCCCGGCCCAGACGGTGTTTTCCGGGTTCGCGTCCTCGGCGTTCTGGCTGGTCACGAGCGGCATGGTGGTCGGGCTCGCCATGAACCGCACCGGCTTGGGCGATCGGCTGGCCCGGATGCTCGCCGCGCGGTTGCCCGCCTCCTATCCGGGGTTCGTCGCCGGCCTCGTCGCCTTTTCCTTCGCGCTGGCCTTCGTGATGCCGTCCAATCTCGGGCGCATCGCCGTGATGGTGCCGGTGCTGATCGCGCTCTGCGACGCCTTCGGCCTGAAGGCCGGGCGTCCCGGCCGCACCGGAGCGATCCTGTCTTTCGGCATCGCCACGCCGGTGCTGTCGGCGGCGATCCTGCCGGCCAACGTGCCGAACCTCGTCATGGCCGGCACCGCCGAGACGCTCTACGGCGTGCATCTCGGCTACCTGCCGTATCTGTTCCTGCACGCGCCGGTGCTGGGCTTCGTCAAGGGCGCGATCCTCGTCGCCTGCACCGTCCTGCTCTTCCCCGACCGGCTCGACGGCGCCCGCCCCGCCCTCCCCCCGCTGCCGCCGCTCTCCGGCGCGGAACGGCGCCTGTCGGTGATCCTCGCGATCATGCTGGGGCTGTGGCTGACCGACGGCTGGCACGGCATCGCCCCGGCCTGGATCGGGCTCGCGGCGGCGGTGATCTGCCTGCTGCCGGGCATCGGCGTCGTCTCCGCGGCGAGCTTTTCCGAGATACCGCTGCGGACCTGCTTCTACGTCGCCGCCCTGTTCGGGCTGACGGCCGTCGTCAACGAGACGGGCTTGGGTGCCAAGATCGGCCACGCCCTGCTGTCGGTCGCGCCGCTGGAGGCGGGGGCACCGGCCAAGGACTTCGCCACCCTCGTCGGATTGTCGATCGGCTTCCTGTTCGTCGGCACCGCCAACGGCGCACCGGCCCTCTACACGGCGCTCGCCGGTGAGTTCGCGGGCTCGAGCGGGCTCGATCTGATGAGTGTGCTGATGGTGCAGGTGGTCGGCTACTCGACCCTGTTCCTTCCCTATCAGGCGCCGCCGATCGTCATGACGATGGATCTCGCCGGCCTCTCCTTGAGGGATGCGACGAAACTGACAGCGATGAGCGGCCTCGCCTCCCTGATCGTCGCGGCGCCCCTGGCCTATCTCTGGTTTCGCCTGACCGGGAGGCTGGCGTGAGCGTGAGACAGAATAGGCGTTTCGTCATTTCGCTTCATGCTGCGGCGCAGCACGGGGCATTGCTCGGCGAAGCCGGGCGCCCTAACCCTTCATTCGAAAAAATCCAATCTCCGAATCTGCACCGGACGCGAGGAAACTGACCGCGATGGCCCCAACCGTGAGACCGACGGTCGCCCAGCCGCTCTCGCCCCATCTCCAGATCTACCGCTGGACCTGGACCATGGCGATGTCCGTGTTCCATCGCATCACCGGCACCGCGCTTTACGGCGGTACGGCGCTCGTCGCGATCTGGCTCGTGGCGCTCGCCTCGGGCCCGAAAGCCTACGACACCGTGGCCTGGTTCTTCGGCTCGTGGATCGGGCGCGCGATTCTGTTCGGCTACACCTGGGTGCTGATGCACCACATGCTGGGCGGCCTGCGCCATTTCATCTGGGACTTCGGCTACGGCTTCGACCGCGACCGGCGCCTCGGACTGGCCCGCGCGACGCTGATCGGTTCCATCGTCCTCACCTTCGTCATCTGGGCCCTCGCCCTCGTCCTGCGCTGAGAGCCGCCGCCATGTCCCAGGTCGACAACCGCCAGAACACCGCGCTCTCCATGCGCACCCCCCGCGCCCGGGTGAAGGGGCTCGGCGCCTCCGGCCACGGCGCCGAGCATTTCTGGCTCCAGCGCCTCACGGGTGCTGCCAACGCGCTGCTGATGCTCGCCTTCGTGGTGATCATCGCAAAGATGGCCGGTCGGCCCTACCCCGAGGCGGTGGCGCTCGTCGCCCACCCGCTGGTCGCGATCATCCTGATCCTGGCCGTCGTCTCGGTGGCCCTGCACATGCGCCTCGGCATGCAGGTCGTGATCGAGGATTACGTCCACAGCCACGGCCTCAAATACGCGGCGCTCGTCGCCAACACCTTCTACGCCGTCGCGGTCGCTGCCGCCTGCCTCTACGCGATCGTCCGCGTGAGCCTGGGCGGGCTCGCCTGACCGCCAACCCGAAGCTTCGAGGGATTCCCATGGCCTCCAACGGAACGAACGGCAGCGGCGCTCCGGCCTATGCCATCACCGACCACACCTTCGACGTGGTGATCGTCGGCGCGGGCGGCGCGGGCCTGCGCGCCACCGTCGGCTGCTCGCAGGCGGGCCTGCGCACCGCCTGCATCACCAAGGTGTTCCCGACCCGCTCGCACACGGTCGCGGCGCAGGGCGGCATCTCGGCCTCGCTCGGCAACATGGGCCCGGACGACTGGCGCTGGCACATGTACGACACCGTGAAGGGCTCGGACTGGCTCGGCGATCAGGACGCCATCGAGTACCTCGTCCGCAACGCGCCGGCCGCCGTCTACGAATTGGAGCATTGGGGCGTCCCCTTCTCCCGCACGGAAGAAGGAAAGATCTACCAGCGGCCGTTCGGCGGCATGACCACCGATTACGGCAAGGGCACTGCGCAACGCACCTGCGCCGCGGCCGACCGCACCGGCCACGCCATGCTCCACACGCTCTACGGGCAGGCGGTGAAGAACAAGACCCAGTTCTTCATCGAGTACTTCGCCCTCGACCTCATCATGGACGAGGACGGGCGCTGCCGCGGCGTCATCGCCATCGATCAGGCCACCGGCGAGATTCACCGCTTCCGCGCCCAGCAGACCATCCTGGCCACCGGCGGCTACGGCCGCGCCTACTTCTCGGCGACCTCGGCCCACACCTGCACCGGTGACGGCAACGCCATGGTGCTGCGCGCCGGCCTGCCGCTGCAGGACATGGAGTTCGTGCAATTCCACCCGACCGGCATCTACGGCGCCGGCTGCCTCATCACCGAAGGGGCGCGGGGTGAAGGCGGCTATCTCACGAACTCGGAGGGCGAGCGCTTCATGGAGCGCTACGCGCCGTCCGCGAAGGACCTCGCCTCGCGCGACGTGGTCTCGCGCTCGATGACCATGGAGATCCGTGACGGCCGCGGCGTCGGCAAGAACAAGGACCACATCTTCCTGCACCTCGACCACCTCGACCCCAAGATCCTCCACGAGCGCCTTCCCGGTATCTCCGAGAGCGCAAAGATCTTCGCGGGCGTGGATGTCACCAAGGAGCCGATCCCGGTGCTGCCGACGGTCCACTACAACATGGGCGGCATCCCGACGAACTATCACGGCGAGGTGCTGACGCTGAAGAACGGCAACCCCGACACGGTGGTCCCCGGCCTGATGGCGCTCGGCGAGGCGGCCTGCGTCTCGGTCCACGGCGCCAACCGGCTGGGTTCCAACTCGCTGATCGACCTCGTGGTGTTCGGCCGCGCCGCGGGCCTGCGCTGCGCCGACATCGTCGAGCCCAACGCCCGCCAGCCGGAACTGCCGAAGGACTCGGCCGAGAAGGCGCTCTCGCGCCTCGACCGTTTCCGCTACGCCGACGGCGCCACGCCGACCGCGGAGCTGCGCGACCGGATGCAGCGGACCATGCAGAACAACTGCGCGGTCTTCCGCACCGGCGAGGTTCTGGAAGAGGGCCACAACCTCATCCACGACGTCTGGCGCGGCATCGCCGACGTGAAGGTCTCCGACCGCTCGCTCGTTTGGAACACCGACCTCCTCGAAACCCTCGAATTCGACAACCTGATCGGTCAGGCGGTCGTCACGATGGATTCGGCAGCCAACCGCAAGGAAAGCCGCGGCGCGCATGCCCGCGAGGATTATTCCGAGCGCGACGACAAGGAGTGGATGAAGCACACGCTGGCGTGGCTCGATCCGAACGCGCACGCGGTCAACATCGATTACCGTCCGGTCCACACCTACACGATGTCGAACGAGATCCAGTACATCGAGCCCAAGGCGCGGGTGTACTGAGAAGGCGACGCGCGTGTTCAAGCGGAAGAAGCGCCGGGGGCCCCCGGCGGGCTCCGGCCTCCTCTGCAGCGGTGCGCCGGCCGTGCCGCCGGCATCCTGGCAGGATGCCCTGAACCCCTATGGAGACCGGTTCGATCCGGCGGTCGAGCGCGCGCGCGCGACCAACCCGGCCGAGGCCGCCTTCTTCGCCCAGGACGACCGGATCGCCACCAAGTGGCACCATTATCTGGAGATCTACGACCGTCACCTGTCGCGCTACCGCGGCAAGCCGGTTCGGGTGCTGGAACTCGGGGTGTATCAGGGCGGCTCGCTTCAGATGTGGCGCCGCTATTTCGGGCCTGAGGCGGTGATCCACGGCCTCGACATCAATGGCGGCTGCCGCCAGATCGAGGACGAGCAGCCCGATCTCCGGCTCCATCTCGGGAGCCAGGCCGACCAAGCGCTGTTGAAGCGCATCGTCGAGGAGATGGGCGGTATCGACGTCGTGATCGACGATGCCGGCCATGTCAGCCCGGAGCAGATCCTGAGCTTCGAGACGCTCTATCCGCTCATGGCGCCCGACGGGGTCTACATCGTCGAGGATCTCCACGCGTCCTATTGGCCGGAATTCGGCGGCGGCCTGAGGGCGCCCGGCGCGTTCATGGAATACGCCAAGCACCTGCTCGACCGGCTGCACGCCCGCTACGTGCTCGAGCCCGAACCGTTCACCCGCGATCCGGGCTTCGCCGACGCGACCCACGGCATCGCCTTCTACGACAGCATGGTGGTCTTCGAGCGGCGGCGGAAGCCCTCGCCGCGCTCGCTCACCGTCGGCCGTCGCACCCTCTCGTGACGTTTCGAAAGCGAAAGCCGGTCATGGCTCAGCTCAACCGCTCCCAGAACCCTGGGCTTATCGAGGGCGCCCGGACCCTTCCGGCGTTCCGCATGGCCCTGGCCGCCCTGGCCCTGCTGCTCGCCCTGCCGGCGGCGGCGCTTGAATCGGGCTTCGACTTCCCGACGACCATCGGCGACTTCGCCCGAGGCCCGCGCACGAACTACGAGGAGAAGGCGCCGGGGCTCGGCTATTCCGTCGTCTATATGAACGGCCGTTGGAAGGCGGACATCTTCGTCTACGACATCGGCTTCGCGAACATTCCCGACGGCCCGTCCTCTCCGGCGGTGGTGGGACAACTCGCGCAGGCGTCGGGCGATATCGAAGAGGCCGTGAAACGGGGCGTCTACCGCGGCAGCGAGGATCGCGGCGCGCTGCGTGTGCCGGGCACGGCGGGGGCCAAGCTCGCCTGCCGTGCCTTCACGATCGATCATCCGGATCTCGGCTCAACCGACAGTTTGCTCTGCATCACCGGCCTGCACGGCAAATTCGTGAAGTTTCGCATGACGGGCCCGGCCGCGATGCAGCCCAAGAGGGCAGAGGCCGAAGGCTTCATGACACGCTGGCTCGAGAAACAACGAAATTCGTTTTGAGATCGGAGCGCGCCGAAGGCCGCTGCACCTAGAAAGCAAGAGTGATGGCTCAGTTCAATCTTCCCAAAAACTCCCAGGTGACCGAGGGCAAGTCCTGGCCCGCTCCCGCGGGTGCCAAGAACCTTCAGGTGTTCCGCATCTATCGCTGGAACCCCGATGACGGGCAGAACCCGCGCATCGACACCTATCGAGTCGATCGCGACGATTGCGGGCCGATGGTCTTGGACGCCCTCCTGTGGATCAAGAACAAGGTCGATCCTTCGCTGGTGTTCCGCCGCTCCTGTCGCGAGGGCATCTGCGGCTCCTGCGCCATGAACATCGAGGGGCAGAACGCGCTCGCCTGCACCATGGGCATCGACGAGTGCCGCACCCCCGACAACGCCCTGCCCTTCCTGACCCGCAAGGACAAGGACGGCGCGGTGCGCATCTACCCGCTGCCGCACATGCCGGTCCTGAAGGACCTCGTGCCGGACCTGACCAACTTCTACGCCCAACACGCCGCGATCGAGCCCTGGCTCCAGACCGAGACCCCCTCCCCCGAGAAGGAGTGGAAGCAGACGCCGGAGGACCGCGCCCGGCTCGACGGCCTCTACGAGTGCATCCTGTGCGCCTGCTGCACCACGTCCTGCCCGAGCTACTGGTGGAACGGCGACAAGTTCCTCGGCCCGGCGGCCCTGCTCCAGGCCTATCGCTGGCTGATCGATTCCCGCGACGAGAACACCGGCGAGCGCCTCGACGCGCTGCACGACCCGTTCCGGCTCTACCGCTGCCACACGATCATGAACTGCGCCAATACCTGCCCGAAGAACCTCAACCCGGCCAAAGCCATCGCCGAGATCAAGAAGATGATGGTCGAGCGCGCGGTCTGATCCCGATCGGCGACGATCCTGACGCCTCGCCGATCGCCCCCGCGACGGCGGGGCGGCGGGCGTCCACCGAGCCGGCGGTTCGCCGCTCGGTTCGTGTTTCGATCGCGCCCGGCGCCTACGGGCGCAGGGCGGTCGCGTCCGGTGCGGCCTCGACCGTACGGTTACCCTTCTGCATCGCGGCGAGGGCGTGGCGGATCGGCTCCGGCGTGAGGGCCAACGGCCCATCGAACGGGCGCTCGTGCAGGCCGACGACGCCGAGGGTCGTCACCATCGCGGCGGAGAACAGGATCAGCGCCGCCGCCTGGGCGTAGGGGCGCTCCGCATGGACCAGAGCGATCGCCGCTAGCGTCAGGCCCGCCAGGATCAGCAAGGTCAGCCACTTGGTCTCGTCGCTGCGGGCGGCGCTGAGCGCGAGGCGCTCGCTGCGGGCCGAGCGCAGGTTCATCACCGCGTCGAGCAGGGCCGCGTGGGTGGCCTGGCCCGCCTCCGTGCTCTGGCGCGGATCCGCCGCGACCTGGAGCAGCCGCCCGAGCGCGAGGCCGGCGGCGGGAGACGCGGCGCCGGTATCGGCCATGGACGGCCATTCTTCCTCGATCACCGCGGTGAGGTAGGCGGTGAGCGAAGCGCGGACATCGCTCATGTCGGGCGCCGAAGCGATGCTGAGGTCGTAGACCGCCAGCGCGTGCGAGCGTTCCGCCTGCACCACCCGCCCGGCCTGCCGTTGGCGCTCCCAGGCGTCGTTGGCGACGAAGCCGGTCAGCAGAGCCAGGAGCACGGCGACGACGCCGATATAGGGCGGCACCAATCCGCTCCCGAGGAGCCGCATCCCACCCCGCGTCCACGGCGCGAGCGAGAGCAGGCTCAAGCTCAGGCAGAACGCCGCGAAGGCGCCCGCCAGGGCGGTGAACATCAACCAGACCGGTTGGTCGAGCCAGGTGCCAAGAGTCATCGACAAGTCTTCGCCGATCGGTCGCCGCATCGAAGGTGGTCGCGGGAGCTTGGCCGCCATTCCCTCCGATTCGGTAAAGGGGCTCAGCGCCCCCGCGTCGCCTCATCCCGGCAAGGCCGGATCGCGGCGGGATCGGGTCGCTTGTCCGGGGCCGGCGCCTCGAACACCGCGAGATAGCCGACGCCGCCCTTGAGCGTCGTCATCGAGGATTCGCGATAGCCCACCGCCGACAATTCACAGCGCAGGAGCCGGGGCGGCGTGCCGTGGCGCGACGGGATCGTGTCGGCATCGACGATCCCGACGCGGCCGCCGGGCTTCATCGCGCCCGCGAGGTTCCACAGCAGGCCGAAGGGCTGGTCGATCTCGTGATACATGTGGACCAGCACGGCGGCATCGAGCGAGGCCGGGGGTAGGCGCGGATCGTGCGACGCGCCGCGCACCACGGTGACGTTGGACAGCCCCTTCTCGGCCACCCGCCGCTCGAGGTCGGCGAGGTAATCCGGCGTGATGTCCTGAGCGAGGATGCGCCCCTGTGGCCCGACGCGGGGGCTCAGCCGCATCACGTAGTAGCCGCTGCCCGCGCCGATATCGGCGACCGTCTGCCCTGGCCCGATCCGCATCAGGCGCGCGACCTGCCCGACCTCGTCGGCCCGGTCGCGCTCCTTCTCCCCCGCCCATTGCGCCGCCACGATCTCGGCGACCGGCCGATCCGGCTTCGGAAATTTTTCCGCCGCTTCACCGGGCGGGGCGAGCGGCTCGGCGGCGGCGGCCGGCACGGTCAGCAGCAGGAGGGTGAGGAAGGTGAGGCGGATCATCCGCGGACAACCCGCGGGCGCGCCGAACGTGCCGCCCCGCGACAGGCTGCCCGGATACGACGCGGCGCCGAAGCCCGTCCCGCGGTTCAGGCGGCCAGTGCCCGCGACACCGTCGAACGCAGGTCGGCGAGCGAGAACGGCTTCGTCAGCACGTCGGTGACGATGGCATCCAGACCGCGGGCGCGTTCGCGCTGGTCGGCAAAGCCCGTCATCAAGAGGATCGTCAGGTCGGGATAGTCGCGCTTGGCCGCGAGCGCCAGGGCGATGCCGTCCATCAGCGGCATGCGGATGTCGGTGAGCATCAGGTCGAAGCCGCCGCCGGCCTCGGACAGGCGGTCGAGCCCGTCGCTGCCGTCGATGGCGGTGACGACGGAATGGCCGTCGAGTTCGAGACCCCGCTTCAGGAAGCCGCGCAAGGCGTCCTCGTCATCCACCAGCAGGATGCGCGCCATGACCGGCTGTCCTCTACCTTTCTCGGGATGTCGTCGTGTCGATCGATTGATCAAGCGCGACCGTAGCCTGTCAAGCCTTTGCCGGGCTTCAGGTTCCTTCCTCCGCTTTTATGGGCGGAGTGTCGCCGATTTATCAGTCTCGACTGCGAGTCGAGCGTCAAGCGCCGCCGAACAGGTCCGGGTCGGTGCTCTCGTAATCGACGAGGCCGACGAAGGGGAGCTGGCGGAAGGCGTGGGCCGCATCCATGCCGTAGCCGACGACGAACACGTCGGGACAGGTGAAGCCGACGAAATCCGCCTCGATCGTGACGGCGCGCTTGCCGGGCTTCTCCAGCAGGACGGCGGTCAGCACGCGCCGGGCGCCGCGGGCCATCAGCAGGTCCTTGGCGAAGACCACGGTGCGGCCGGATTCGAGGATGTCGTCCACGAGGAGCACGTCGCGCCCGCGCACCTCGCTCTGCACGTCGCGCAGGATCTCGACCTGGCCCGAGGACACCGTGGAGGTGCGGTAGCTCGACAGGTGAACGAACTCGACCTGCGGCGACAGCCCCGCCCGGTGCAGCGCCCGCAGCAGGTCGGCGGCGAACATGAAGCTGCCTTTGAGCACCGCGACGACGAGGAGATTGTCGGGCTTGGCCGCGACGATCTCGGCGGCGAGTTCGTCGTTGCGCTGGGCGATCGTGGCCTCGTCGAACAGGACGCGGACGCGTTTGGATGCGTTGCTCATGCGGATCTTGAAAACCTGGGACGCTCGCGGCCGGCGCTGGAAGAGGGTGCTGCAGGGCAGCATAGCACGCGGGGCCGCCGCCGCCAGCGCCCGAACCGGCTCAGCGCTCTTCGGTCGCCGCAGCCGGCCGGGTCTCGGCGAAACGCACCTCGATGCGGCGCCCCTGGGCCGGCGGGGCCGACAGGCTCGCCTTGAAGCGGGCCCGCTCGCCGGGTTCGAGCGCCGCGCGGGGGCCGGGGACCGACCAGCGGTAGAGCGACTGGCCGTGCTCGTCGCGCACCTCGATCTCGACCGGTGGGACGGTCACGCGCTCCCGGGCGACGCCGACGAGGTCACCCTCGACCACGAGGCGGGCCGGCTCGGCGCCTTCCGCCGGCGTCTGGAAGGCGGCGATGTCGACGAAGTCGATGCCGCGCAGGTTCACGGCGAGGCCGATTCCGG
This sequence comes from Methylorubrum salsuginis, assembly GCF_900114375.1. Classification (GTDB taxonomy): domain Bacteria; phylum Pseudomonadota; class Alphaproteobacteria; order Rhizobiales; family Beijerinckiaceae; genus Methylobacterium; species Methylobacterium salsuginis. The sequence goes on from NZ_FOSV01000016.1 coordinate 28,404, forward strand.
CATAGAGCGCGGCGGTCTGCGGCATCGCCCGCACCACGGTCGCGCGGCCGAGCAGGGCCAGCGGCAGCAGGGCGGCGGCGGCGAGGCCCGCGGCGAACGCGGGCGAGAGGCGGCGCGCACCGGTCCGCTTGGGCTTGCGCGCGGCTTTCGGAGGCGGGCGCCGCCGGGGAGCCGGCTCTTCGATGGCGGCGGCGGGCGTGGCGGGAGCGGCGGGCTCCGGCGCTTGGCTGTCGAGGGCGGCGTTGAACGGATCCGCCTCCGCATTCATCTCGGCGAGCACGCCCGCGGCCACGTCGTCGGGGCCGATGAACCACGTCTCGCGGCAGGCGGCGCAGCGCACCGAGCGGCCCGCGGCGCCGACCTTCTCGGCATCGATGCGATACTCGCTGGCGCAGGCCGGGCAGACGATCAGCATGGGGATACGCGGCCGAGTCCGGGGCGGCGGGTTGCCGCGCGCTCGAAAAGGACACAAACGTTCTCCCCCACGAGAGTTAACCGGCCGTGAAGCCGGCCGCCTGCCTTGCGGCCCCCACGTCGAGTCACCGGGAGCGAGCCTTGTCGGCTGGGAAGAACACGGGCAGCCTCCTGTCCGGCGCGCAGGAGCCCGTCGTCCGGTTCGAGAGTGTCGGCATGCGCTACGGGCTCGGCTCGGAGGTGCTCTCCGACCTGAGCTTCGAGATCGCCCCCCACTCGTTCCAGTTCCTCACCGGGCCCTCCGGCGCGGGCAAGACCACGCTGCTGCGCCTCATCCTGCTCTCGGTGAAGCCGACGCGGGGGCTGGTCTCGGTGTTCGGCGAGGAGGTGAGCGGCATCTCGAGCGAGGCGCTCACGGGCTTGCGCCGCCGCATGGGCGTGGTGTTCCAGGATTTCCGCCTGCTCGACCACCTCACCACCTACGAGAACGTGGCGCTGCCCTTGCGCGTGCAGGAGCGGGCGGAGGCGAGCTATCGGGCCGAAGTCGTCGAACTCCTGCGCTGGGTGGGCCTGGGCGAGCGCATGCACGTGCTGCCGCCGCTGCTCTCGGGCGGCGAGAAGCAGCGCGCCGCCATCGCCCGCGCGCTGATCGCCCGGCCCGAATTGCTGCTCGCCGACGAGCCCACCGGAAACGTCGATCCGAGCCTCGCCCGGCGCCTGCTGCGCCTGTTCATGGAACTGAACCGGCTCGGCACATCCGTGCTGATCGCGACCCACGATTACGGCCTGATGGACCTCGTCGATGCCCGCCGCATGGTGCTGGGCGAGGGCCGCCTGCGGATCGAAAACTGATGAACGAGGCCCGTCCCCCCGCGCCCGCGCGTCCGGCCGAGAGATCCGAGCCGCCGCTGCCGGCCAATCTCCGGCGCAACGCCCCCCTGGTTCCGACCGATTCCGCGGCGAGCCGGGCGCTGGCCGCCGTCATCGCCATCCTGACCTTTCTGGCCGCCCTCTGCGCGGGCGCGGCGGAGATCGCCGTGTCGAGCGCCGGCCAGTGGCAGGGCAGCGTCGCCCAGGAGGTGACGGTGCAGATCCGCCCCGGCGCCGGCCGCGACATCGAGGCCGACGTGAAGCGCGCGGAAGCCATCGCCCGCGCCCATCCCGGCATCGTCGGCGCCCGCGTGTTCACCAAGGCCGAGTCCGAGCGGCTGCTCGAGCCCTGGCTCGGCGCCGGCCTCGATCTGTCGGACCTACCCGTGCCCCGGCTGATCGCGCTGACCCTGCCGCCGGATTCGCGGCCCGACCTCGCGCCGCTGCGCGCTGCCCTGACCGAGGCGCTGCCGGGGGTGGCCAGCCTTGACGACCACGCCCTCTGGCTCCAGCGCCTGTCGGTGATGGCCAACACGCTCGCCGGCATCGGCATCGGCGTCGTCGCCCTGGTGCTGATCGCCACCGGCCTCGCGGTGGTCTTCGCCACCCGCGGCGCCATGGCGGGCAACCGCGAGGTGGTGGAGGTGCTGCACTTCGTCGGCGCCGACGACGCCTACATCGCCAAAGCGTTCCAGAGCCGGTTCTTCCGCCTGGGTCTCCGCGGCGGCGCTCTCGGGGCGGGGGCGGCGCTCCTGGTCTGCGCGCTGGCCGGGCTCGTCGCCCGCATGTGGCGCTCAGGCCCGGCCGGCGAGGAGATTGCGGCCCTGTTCGGCACCTTCCAGATCGGCTGGCAGGGCTATGCCGTGATCGTGGCGATCGGCGCCATCGCCTCGGTCGTCACCGCGATCGTCTCGCGGGTGACCGTGCGGCACTTCCTCCGCTGAACCGGGGGAGGCCGTTAACCTTTCATCAAGCATTGCGGACCGAATCTCCGCCTCCATGATACCGCAATGAGACGCTGTCCTGCCGCCCATGTCCGCGCGAACGTCACGTCCGACGACGGCCGGCGCCCTGGCCCTGAAGGCACGGGACGCTCTGGGCTGGTCCTGGTCGGTCTCCGCGCCGATGCCGCTGCCGATGCGTGAGCCGCGCAGACCCGCCGTGGGGCGCCTCCTGATGCGGCTGACCGTGACCGTCGGGCTGCTCGGCTCGCTCGCGCTGGCCTGCGGCTTCTTCGCCTTCGTCACCGCGATCGAGCGGGCCGAGCGCCCGCCCACCGGTCAGGCGGACGCCATCGTCGTGCTCACCGGTGGATCGCAGCGCATCGGCGACGCCATCGACCTGCTGGCCAACGGCCACGGGCGGCGCCTGCTGATCTCCGGCGTCAACGAGCGCACCAGCCGCGAGGAGATCGCCCGGCTCAACCCGAACCAGCAGCATTGGATCGATTGCTGCATCGACCTCGATTACCGGGCGCGCAACACCATCGGCAACGCCATCGAGACCCGCCGCTGGATGCGCCGCCACGGCTTCACCAGCATCGCGGTCGTGACCTCGAACTACCACATGCCCCGTACCCTGGTGGAGCTGCACCACGCGCTCGACGAGGGCGAGACGGTCATCGCCTACCCCGTCGTCTCCGACGGCTTCGACGTGTCGCGCTGGTGGGCCGACCCCTCGGCTGCCCGCTTGGTCGGCGCCGAGTACCTGAAATTTCTCGTCGCGTGGCTGCGCACGCAGGTCGAATCCGACCCGGAGCAATCCCACTTCGCCGTGCTGGTCGGCCGCCGCAAGCCGGTGAAGATCGTGGCCGAACGGCTGATGCGCGAGATGAACTGACTCAGGCCGAGCGGCGCGGAACCGGACCGACGGTCCTGTTCCGTGCGTCCGGCGGACGCCCGCCGCCCCGCCCTCGCGGGGGCCATCGGCGATGCGTCGGGATCAGCGACGATCGGGATCAGTTCATCTGCCAGATCACCCCGTTGAGCAGGCAGGCGAAGCTGACCCAGGCGGCGTAGGGCACGAGCAGCCACGCCGCGAGGCGGTCGAAGCGCCAGGACAGGCGGATCGTCCAGAGGATCATCGCCAGCATCGCCAGCGCGACGATCAGCGCGAGCCCGAGTTCGTGGGCAGCGAAGAAGACCGGCGTCCAGGCGGCGTTGAGAACGAGCTGGGCCGCGAAGGCGGCGAGCGCCAGCCACCACGCCCGCCGCGACGGGCCCACCACCGGCCGCGCGCCGAGCAGCCGCCACAGCGACACGGCGATCATCGCGTAGAGCAGCGTCCAGGCGACCGGAAACAGCCAGTTCGGCGGGTTGAAGGCGGGTTTGCGGATGGTCTCGTACCACGTCTCGATGTTCGAGCCGGTGGCGAGCGAGCCGATCGCTGCGGTCAGCACCACCGGTAGGATCGCCGCGGCGATGCGGGGCAGCGGCGGCAGCGCCGGCCGCTCGGGAACCTCCAGGGTGGTCATGCGCCGTCTGCTGCTCCGTCCATCGTGCATTCGCCTTGCCCGCAAGCGGCGTTTCGCTCAAGCCCGCGCGACAGAGCCTATGAGGATGCGATGAGCCGGACCAACGCGCCCGAGACCGATCCGGATGCAGGCCCGGGCATGGGGAGGGGCGCGGATCCCGCACCGCTGACCGCCGCCGAATGGAGCCCGCGCACGCTGGCCGCCCAGGCCATGGGCCATATCGATCCGGTGACCCGTGCGGTGGTGCCGCCGCTGCACCTCTCGACTACCTACCTGCGCGACGCCGACAACGCCTATCGCTCCGGCTTCTCCTATGCCCGGCCCGACAATGCCACGGTGCGTGAGGCCGAGGGGGTGATCGCGGCGTTGGAGGGTGCGCAGGCCGGGGCGCTGCTGTTCGGTTCCGGCATGGCGGCGGCCGCGGCCGTGTTCTGTGCTCTCTCGCCCGGCGACCACGTGGTCGCGCCGGAGGTGATGTATTGGGGCCTCAAGCGCTGGCTGCGCCAGGAAGCGGACCGCCTCGGCCTCACGGTCGATTTCGTCGCGATGGACGACCTCGACGCGGTGCGGGCCGCGACCGTGCCCGGCCGCACCCGGCTCGTCTGGGCCGAGACGCCGGGCAACCCGCTCTGCACCGTCACCGACCTCGCGGGCGTGGCCGCCATCGCGCGTGCGGCGGGGGCGCGGCTGGCCGTGGATTCCACTGCGGCGAGCCCGATCCTGACCCGGCCGCTGGAGCACGGCGCCGATCTCGTGATGCATTCGGGTACGAAAATCCTGAACGGCCACTCCGACGTGGTCGCCGGCGTGCTGGCCGCCGCGCGGCCGGACGCGTTCTGGGAGCGGATCGTCGCGATCCGGGCGACCTGGGGGGCGATTCTCGGGCCGTTCGAGGCCTACCTGCTGATGCGGGGCCTGCGCACCCTGCCCCTGCGGGCGAGCGCCCAGAGTGCCGGGGCGCAGCACCTCGCCGAGCGCCTCTGCGGCCATCCGCTGGTCGGCGCCGTGCTCTATCCGGGCCTGCCCGACCATCCGGGCCATGCGGTGGCGGCGCGGCAGATGCGCGGCGGTTTCGGCTTCATGCTGTCGATCCGGGTCGCGGCCGGCGAGGCGGCGGCGATCGCCACCGCCGCCCGGGTACGGCTGTGGAAGCGGGCGACCTCGCTCGGCGGAGTGGAGAGCCTCATCGAGCACCGCGCCTCGGTGGAGGGCCCGACCACGCCGTGCCCGCCCGACCTGCTCCGGCTCTCCACCGGCATCGAGGATCCGGACGACCTGTTCCGCGATCTCGACGCGGCGCTCCGTGCCGCGCAGGGCTGAGGCTGTGGCGCGGGATTTTTACCGCGGGCCAGGCCCTTCCGGGCCGCTCGCGCGTTGGAGTGCACGAACGCCCCTGCCCTTCCGCGAGCCGACATGACGCCCCGCCTGCTTCTTGCCACCCTCGGCCTCGTTGCCTTGACCGCGCCGGCCCTCGCCGAGGACGGCCCGCCCAAGCTCGATGTCGAATCGACCTGCAAGGCCGCACAGCGCGCCCAGGTCAGCATCAGCGACAACGCGAGCCTGGAGGGCTGCCTGCAATCCGAGCGCGGCGCCCAGAAGGAATTGAAGAAGAACTGGGGCAAGTATCCCGGCTCGGCCAAGAACCAATGCTCCCAGCAGTTCAAGGCGGGCGGCTCGCCCTCCTATGTCGAACTGGTGACCTGTCTGGAACTCGCCAGCGGCACTGTGCCGACGCAGGAGCGGGATGCCTCGGCCCAGAGCCCCGTCGGGGGCGGCAAGGCGTTGCCCGAGCGCAAGACCGGAAGCACGCTGACCAAGGAACCCTCGCCGGCCCAGCGCACCGATCCGATCAAGGTGCTGAACGACAAATAGGTTTTCGGACGGATCCGGGTGGGCCCGGTGGCCCGCCCCTCGCCTCGGCATCGCGGTTGCAACCACCTCGCCGACGCGTTGGGGGCAGATAGGACACGCCCGCCATGCGGCGATGGCGGGCGCCTGCGATCTGTTCGGTCCGTCGGCTCCCGCCTCAGACGAAATAGGTGATCGTCGCCGCGAGCGCCGTCGCGACCGTCGCCAGGGCAAAGCCCGAATGCGCGAACATGAGCGAGCCGCGCGAGACGGCGACCGGCTCGTGCTCCTCGTAGCCGAAGGCTTGACCGGCGGCGCGCTCCAGGCGCGAGAGGGAGAGGTGGCGGGCCTGCGCAGCGGCGGTCATCGGCATGTCTCCCAATGGTCAAGCTATCATTGGCGGAACAACGTGCGAACCCGCACATCGGTTCCGCCTCCATAAGATCAGGCACTCCTTAACCATCCGCTTGCATCACTGGCGTGACGGCGCCGCACCGGACGGTTTGGATGCGGTGCCGCCGCCATGCGAAACTGCGGCGCCGGGGAAGGTTCGGGACGCTTTTTGTTTCCCGTTTGTTCCTGTATCAAGAGGATATGAAGAGCCATGCAGCCCGCCTCCGCCCCGATTCGAGGAGCCGTCGCGTGAGCGATCCGGCACGCGATCTGTTCGGGCCGGGGGGCAAGCCGCCGCAGTCCATCGACAAGCCTTTGGCTACGACCCAGGCGCAGGCCGAGCCGAAGCCGGTCGAGCGCCGCAAGCTCGCCGCCGTGCCGGCGCCCGAGCCGGCCGAGGCCGGCTACGACGCCTCGGCGATCGAGGTGCTGGAGGGGCTGGAGCCGGTCCGGCGCCGGCCCGGCATGTATATCGGCGGCACCGACGAGCGGGCGCTGCATCACCTCTTCGCCGAGGTGATCGACAATTCCATGGACGAGGCGGTCGCGGGCCACGCGAGCTTCATCGAGGTGGAGCTGGAGGAATCCGGCTCCCTCGTCGTCACCGACAACGGCCGCGGCATCCCGGTCGATCCGCACCCGAAGTTCCCCGGCAAGTCCGCGCTCGAGGTCATCATGACCACTTTGCATGCGGGCGGTAAGTTCGATTCGAAGGTCTACGAGACGTCGGGCGGCCTGCACGGCGTCGGCATCTCGGTGGTCAACGCGCTCTCCGACGTTCTGGAAGTCGAGGTCGCCCGCAACCAGACCCTCTATCGCCAGACGTTTTCGCGCGGTCATGCGCAGGGCGGGCTGGAGACCGTCGGCCGGGTGCAGAACCGGCGCGGCACGCGGGTGCGCTTCCACCCCGACGCGCAGATCTTCGGCTCGCTCAAGTTCGATCCGCGCCGCCTGTTCAAGATGGCCCGCTCCAAGGCCTACCTGTTCGGCGGCGTCGAGATTCGGTGGCGCTGCGCCCCTTCCCTGCTCGAAGGCCTGGAGGACGTGCCTCAGGAGGCCGTGCACCGCTTCCCCGGCGGGTTGTCCGACTATCTCGCCCGCGACATCGAGGGGAAGGAGCTCGTCCTCGACGCGATCTTCTCCGGCAAGATGACGAAACCCGGCTCGCACGGCTCGCTCGAATGGGCGGTGGCCTGGACGGTGGCGGACGACGGCGTCTCGCATTCCTACTGCAACACGATCCCGACGCCCGAGGGCGGCACCCACGAATCCGGCCTGCGCGTCGCCCTGCTGCGGGGCCTGCGCGAGCATGCCGAGCGGGTGAACCAAGCCAAGCGCATGACGTCGGTGACGACCGACGACGTGATGGCGACCTGCGCCTCCATGCTCTCGGTCTTCATCCGCGAGCCGGAATTCCAGGGCCAGACCAAGGACAAGCTCGCCACCGTCGAGGCCTCCCGCATCGTCGAGACGGCGGTGCGCGACGCCTTCGACCATTGGCTTGCCGCCTCCCCGGCCCAGGCCAACAAGCTGCTCGACTGGGTGATCGACCGGGCCGAGGAGCGCCTGCGCCGCCGCCAGGAGAAGGAGGTCGCCCGCAAGAGCGCCACCCGCAAGCTGCGGCTCCCCGGCAAGCTCGCCGATTGCTCGGCCGCCGGCACCGCGGGCTCGGAGATCTTCATCGTCGAGGGCGACTCGGCCGGCGGCTCGGCCAAGCAGGCCCGCGACCGCGCCACCCAAGCCGTGCTCCCCCTGCGGGGAAAGATCCTCAACGTGGCCTCGGCCAGCCGCGACAAGCTCGGCGCCAACCAACTCATCTCGGACCTGACGCTGGCGCTCGGCTGCGGCACCGGCGCCAACTTCCGCGAGGGCGATCTGCGCTACGACAAGGTCATCATCATGACCGATGCGGACGTGGACGGCGCCCACATCGCCTCGCTGCTGATCACCTTCTTCTACCGGCAGATGCCGCGGCTCATCGACAAGGGGCACCTCTATCTGGCGATCCCGCCGCTCTACCGGATCAGCCAGGGCGCCAAATCGGCCTATGCCCGCGACGACGCCGACAAGGAGCGGATCATCAAGACCGTGTTCAAGGGAGCCAAGGTCGAGATCGGCCGCTTCAAGGGCCTCGGCGAGATGATGCCGGCGCAGCTCAAGGAGACCACAATGGACCCGAGGAAGCGCACGCTCCTACGCGTCGCGGTGCTCGACGAGGCGCGGGAATCGACCGGCGATACGGTGGAGCGGCTGATGGGGAATAAGCCGGAGGCGCGGTTCGCGTTTATTACCGAGCGGGCGGCGTTTGCGGATGGGGCGGAGTTGGATATTTAATCCAAATTTCTTGCATTCTTTGGAAAGCCAAGGGATTTTTCTGATTTAGGATTATAATAGATCTATGCCTTCTACTGCAGATTATTTCGCATTCGTTGCAAAAGACCTTCAATCGCGATCAAATTTGATTCGTGAGTGGTATACAATGCACCGTCCCTCTGCGGGTAGCAGAAGAGAGGATTTGCTGCAAAAAGTTTTTCAAGACATACTTCCAAGTCGTTATACTGTAAGTTCTGGACTGGCGCTTTCTTCTTCAGGGGAGTTCTCAAATCAAGCGGATATTTTTATCGTAGATGGTCTCAGCAACAGGCCACTTATCGACGGATCTGTCCCGATTTGGTTGATAGAATCTATATATGCCCTTCTGGAAGTTGAGACCTATTTGGGACCAGGGAAGATAAAAGACTCATTGCAAAAGTGTGCTCGTTTTAAAAATTTAACGAGAAAATATTCTGATCGATTCGATCAGTCTATAGACAACTCGCTGTTCGTGTTATGGTCGTACGATTCTCCTAGTGTTGAAACATGTCTTGATAATATTGCTACTGCATATAAACATATTGATGCCGACTTGCTTCCAGATTTTATCATATCTCCAATGAAGTTTGTTTTGACCGCTGGTCAGTATCATTGTTTTAGCAAAGTACGGAGCGGAGCGCTCAGACTATCGCATTCGATTTGAAGCGACCGGCGGTAAGATGGAAAAGCGCTCATTCCGGGCTTATAAGAGCGACGAAAATTGTTTCATGATGTTTTTTCTTTGGCTTTTATCATGGTTAGATAGAGCAGGCCCCCGATCTCCCGATCTGGTTGGATACATACCAGAGGGAAGGATAATTGGAGAGAGCCGAGAGGGAATATTTAGGAGTTGATTTACGCACGGCATTCAGTAGATTCAATTAAGTGATTACTCAATATATTTATATATCATGGCTTATTTATGATGTATATATTATGCCGGCGATTGATTTATCTTTACATACGACCAATCTATCATGTATAGACTGTTTGGCACAAATTCATTTGACGATTGTTCTGAGGTGAGACTGATTGCAGATAACTGCAAGATTATAAGTGCTGCGCGGTCAAATTATTCTCAGTTGGCCTTCTTTCAGTTTGAGGTGCTCATATCGCTCTCTCCAATCAGAGCTCTCGCTCGGTCGAGGCAGCGCGAAGCGCCGTTGATCAGATCTGAGGCTTCGGCTTCCGTAATGACGGCAGCTGACCCGACGCCGTAATCGCTCAGTTCCTTGAAGCGGTAGCCGCGAGCCAGGAAGGTCAGGATTTCCCGGTCGTCGGTGGAAGCGTCGGATAGGAGTTCGGCGAGGGCGGAGCGAACCCCCCGGTGCGTCTTTGCGATCCGCCCGGTGCGCGCCATCAGCAGCGCCTCGGCTGCGTGGAACGCGGCGTAGTAGGCGCTGCGGGCGGCGACCTTCGCCAGCGGGATCGCGAGGATCGTGCGCGCGTCGGCCAAATTCTCGGCCGCCTTATCGAGATAGTCCTTCGTCTCGGGCGTCATAGCGCGATGCCTTCGCGCCGCACCTCACCCATGAAGCCCGTGCGGTCGGCATAGGCATCTGCCGGTAGTGGCAGCGTGTTCACGACCGCGCCGGTCGCCATGAGGAGATCGGTCTCGATTTCGGCAAGCACTTTCGATTCGTGGCCGAAGCTCTCCATGTCGTTGAGAAAGAGTCCGATGTCGTAATCGGAATCCGGGCGCGCATCGCCCCGCGCCCGTGAGCCGAACAGCACGACGCGCGCGATCCGCTCGCCGTAGGTATCTTCAAGCGCGGAGCGGAAGCGCACCAGAACCGGGTCCTTGGTCGGATCGACGGTCATCGCTCCCTACCTTTTCCAACCCGCACCCTCATCGTGAGGTGCGGAGCGAAGCGAAGCCTCGAAGGAGGGCTCCAGATCGCTCAGCGGGTTCTGGAGCCCTCCTTCGAGGCCGCTTGCGCGGCACCTCAGGATGAGGGGATCGTGTGGGAGAAAACAAGACTCCGGCGCAGGCGTGATCCGAGCCATGCCGCACGCGCCGCGTCGCCCCATATCGCCTGCATCGAGCCAAAAGCGGCCGGAGCCAGTCATGGGCGAAACTGCCAAAAACAAGAAACTCCACCTCGGCGCCTTCATGCGCCCCATCGGCATCCACACCGCGTGGTGGCGCTATCCCGGCGGCTATCCGGATGCGAACTTCAACCTCGATCACCTCGTGCGCTTCATTCGTACGCTGGAGGCGGCGAAGTTCGATGCGTTCTTCATGGCGGATCATCTCGCCGTGATGAAGATGCCGATGGAGGCGCTCAAGCGCTCGGCCACCGTCACCTCGTTCGATCCGCTGACGCTGCTGCCCGCACTCGCCATGGTGACGGAGCGGATCGGGCTGATCGCCACCGCCTCGACCACCTACAACGAGCCCTATCACGTCGCTCGCAAGTTCGCCTCGCTCGACCATATCTCGAAGGGCCGTGCGGCCTGGAACCTCGTCACCTCGGGCAACCCCGACGAGGCGTTGAACTTCGGGCGCGACGCCCATCTCGACCACCCGGTCCGCTACGCCCGCGCCCGCGAGTTTTTCGAGGTCGTCACGGGGTTGTGGGACTCGTGGGCGGACGACGCCTTCGTGCGCGATGTCGAGGCCGGGCTCTATTTCGATCCCAAAAAACTGCACACCCTCGACCACAAGGGCGAATTCCTAAAGGTGAAGGGCCCGCTCAACGTGGCCCGTCCGGTCCAGGGCTGGCCGGTGATCGTGCAGGCCGGGGCGTCGGATGCGGGCCGGCAGATCGCGGCGGAGACCGCCGAGATGGTGTTCGGCTCGTCCTCGACGCTGGAAGCGGGCCAGAAATTCTACGCCGACGTGAAGGGCCGGATGCGTGCCGCCGGCCGCGCGCCGGACAAGCTGAAGATCCTGCCCGGCGCCTTCGTCGTGGTCGGCGGCACGGAAGGTGAGGCGCGGGAGAAGAAGGCGCGGCTCGATGCACTGGTGCCGGTGGAGAGCGGGCTCGCCAATCTCTCGGTCCGGCTCGGCACCGACGCCTCGGGCTTCGATCTCGACGCGCCGCTCCCTGAGATTCCCGAGACCAACGCCAGCAAGAGCGGGCAGGCGCAGATCGTCGACTACGCCCGCCGCACCGGGGCCACCGTGCGCGAACTCGCCCGCAAGGTCGGCGGCTATGGCGGGCTGAGCTTCATCGGCACGCCGGAGCAGATCGCCGACCGGATGGCCGAGTGGCTCCACACGGAAGCCTGCGACGGCTTCAACGTCATGTTCCCCTTCGTGCCCGAGGGGCTCGACGATTTTTGTACGGGCGTCGTGCCCGAGTTGCAGCGCCGCGGCCTGTTTCGCACCGAGTACGAGGGCACGACGCTGCGGGATCATCTCGGGCTGAAGCGGCCGGGCAACCGCTTTTTTGAGGGGCGTGAAGCCGTCAACGCCGGTTCGTGAGCCCGTAGAGCACGAACCCCGCGAGACCGGCGAGCGCCAGGGCCAGCATCGGCTGGCTGCCGACCCGGTCGGCCGCCGCCAGGCCGCCGTGCTTGGCCCGCTCGACGAACGCCGTGCCCTTCAAGAGGCGTGCGGCCCGCGCCCGGTTCTCCTCGCGGATCGGCACGCGCACCACGAAGCCGTCGCCGCTGCGGAAGATGTCGATGCTGTTGCGGGCGAACCCTGCGCGCACCAGCCGGCTCTTGGCGGCGTGGGCGGAATCGCGGGTGGCGAAATCGGCCTCGATGCCGACGGTGTCGTGGGACATGTCTCCTCCTCGACGGATTCTCTGTCGGGAGGAGCAATCCGGCGCCCACGGCGCCGGTTCCGACGCCTCAGGCCGCCACGTCCGCCTCGCAGGCATCGACGCGCACCGCGCCGTCCGCGGTCAGCGAGCAGATCACTTCGGTGCCGTCCTCCAGCGCGAAGGCATGGAACAGCCGCCGCTCCAGTTCTTCCAAGCCCTCGCCGGGCAGTTCCGCGATCTCGTCACGGGTCCGCTCTTCGAGGTCCGGCAGAACACCGCGGCTCTCGCCGAGTTCCTGTGCGGATTTCGTCAGGATCACATCGAAAGACATTGTCGCCTCCTTGCAACGACCTTGTCCGAAGTCGCGGAAGACAAGCCGATCTTGCGTCTTTTTTGGGGCAAGGGATGTTTGTGGGGACTCAGGCGCCGGCGCCCGCCTCCGCGGATGTGAAGTCCCCCTGGGCTTTTGCTCCGCTCGACGCCTCGGCCGAGAGCCGAGGTCGGCTGCGCGGGGCGCTCTTCGCGCCCGGCCATACGGGGCTGCCGTACGATGCTTTCCGAGACGTGATGTGATGCGGCGTCTGGCAAACAGGCTGGCGTGCGGCTGTGACGCAGCCGCCCCGCGGGACTTTTCGGGAGCCTCTTGCGGCTGCGCCGTTCTACCTTCCCGTCCCGGCCATTCAGGGCCGGACCCCGTCCGGAGGCCGGCCCCGCATGAACCCGATCCTCGTCGTCGCCCTCGTCTGCGCTTCGACCGTGCAGGTGCCCGATTGCTCGCGGGAGACGGCGCTCGACGTCGTCGTCGGGCCGGCGCACACCCTGCAGGAATGCCTGATCCAGGGGCCGGTGCTCGCCGCCAGCGCCGGGCATACCCCGAGCGACACCAAGACCTATGTGAAGACGCGCTGCGAACAGCGGCGCAACGGGGGCTGACGATGGCTGAGAACGACGAGGGCGCGGTCGATCCGATCCGTGCGGTGGAGATGCGGCTGCGGGCGCGGCTCGCCGTGGTCGAGCGGGCGGCGTGGTTCGGGTTCGTCGCGGCCATGCGCGCCGATCCCGCCGGGACCGAAGCCGCCATCGCGTCCGAGCGCGCCCGCTGCCGCGAAGGCTTCGGCAGTGGCGCCTGGGCGAAGGACCTGACGGCGGCCGAGCGGGCGCTGCTGGGCTCGGAGGTCGATACCGGGCTCGCGGGGCTGATCGAGGACGCCAAGGCCGAGATCGCGGACGACGCCTGACGCGGTCAAAACGCCCCTCCCCCGCGCCATCCTTTCGCCTTGCGGTGATGGCGGAAGGAGTCCAGTGTCCCCCGCCGAACCGGCGCCAGCCTCAAGAAGGGGCAACCCCTGGGCGGCGCCGCATGGAGCCGCGTCTGGTGATCATGAACGGAACCACTGCCCGCCGGAGCGCCGCCGCGCTCGCCCTGCTTCTCTCGGGCACTGTCGCCGGCAGCCTGCCGGCCGCCGCCTTGCAGCCGCGGGAATCCTCGCCGATCTCCGAATACGAGCCGGCGGAATCGCTCGAAGGCAACTTCCTCTCGGCCTACATCGCCGGCGCCTCGAAGGACACGGCCGCCGCCGCGAGCTTCTACCGCGAGGCGGTGAAGGGCGACCCGCGCAATGCCGAGCTTCTGGAGCGGGCCTTCGTCTCGCTGCTGGCCGACGGCGCCATGACCGACGCCTTCCGCGCCGCCGAGCGCCTCGCCACCCGCGAGGGGTCGAACGGCCTCGCCCAACTGGCGCTCGGCGTGCGTCAGCTCAAGGCTGGGCAATATGCGCCCGCCCGCCAGAGCTTCGCCCGCAGCGGCAAGGGCGCGGCGGCCGACCTCACCGCGACGCTGCTGACCGCTTGGGCCTATGCCGGCGCCGGGGACGGCAAGCGCGCCAACGAGACGCTGAACCGCCTGCGCGGCGAGCGTTACTTCAACGTCTTCCGCGACTACCATGCCGGGCTGATCGCCGCGCTCGTCGGCGACAAGGGCGAGGCCGAGCGCAAGCTGAAGGCGGCGTTCGACGCCGACCACAACACCCTGCGCATCGTCGATGCCTATGCCCGCTTCGAGGCCGGGATCGGCCGCACCGATCTCGCCATCGACGCCTATAGCCAGTTCGAGAAGGCGATGCCGCGCCACCCGATGGTGGTGGACGCCCTCGACAAGCTCAAGGCCGGCAAGCCCCTGCCGCCGCTGATCGCCTCGGCGCAGGAGGGCGCGGCCGAGGTGCTCTACGGGCTCGGCTCCGCCGGCTCGACCCAGGGGGACGAGCTTCCGGCCGTCGTCTATCTCCGGCTCGCCCTCTACCTCGCCCCCGAGCATGCGGTGGCGCGGCTGACGCTCGCCGACACCCTCGACCGGATGAAGCAGACCGAGCGCTCGAACGAGGCCTACGCCCAGATCCCGGCGAATTCCCCGCTCAAGCTCAACGCCGACATCCAGATCGGCCTCAACCTCGAGCAGATGGGCCGGGGCGACGAGGCGCTGGAGCACCTGACCGGCGTGCTCAAGGCCAACCCCGACAACATCGACGTCATCTCCGCCGTCGGCAACGTCCAGCGCTCGCGCAAGAAATTCGCCGAGGCCGCCGAGACCTATACCCGCGCGATCAAGCTGATCCCGGCGGGCAATGAGGCCAACCACTGGACGCTCTACTATTTCCGCGGCACCGCCTATGAGCGCGCCGGCAAGTGGAACGAGGCCGAGGCCGACCTCAAGAAGGCGCTGACCCTGCTGCCGCCGACCCAGCCCAACGCCAAGGCGCAGGTGCTCAACTACCTCGCCTATTCCTGGGTCGATCGGAACATGAACATCGACGAGAGCTTCAAGATGCTGAAGCAGGCCGTCGATCTGTCGCCCCGCGACGGCATGATCATCGATTCCCTCGGCTGGGCCTATTTCCGCCTCGGCCGCTGGGACGACGCGGTGCGCGAGCTGGAGAAGGCGGTCGAGCTGAAGCCCGGCGACCCGACCATCAACGACCACCTCGGCGACGCCTATTGGCGCACGGGCCGACGGCTGGAGGGCAAGTTCCAGTGGCAGCACGCCAAGGACCTGAACCCCGAGCCGGACGATCTCGAGAAGATCAACGCCAAGCTGAAGGACGGCTTGCCCGAGCCGGACAAGCCGACCGCCACCGCCGAGAACCCGCCCGTTCCGGCTCCGGCCGAGCCGGTCCCCGCCCCCGTGGCGGCCCCGCACAACCCGCAGAATCCGGAGCTGCCCAAGGGCGCCCCGGCCCCGGGCGACGCGCCGGGCTCGGCCGACAAGAAGCCGGGCGGTTAGAGCATCGGCCCGAAAGGTGGGAACCGGCTTTCGGAAAAAAGCCGATGCGGCACAATAACGTAGAGCCTCGGCCCGATAGGTCGGGATCGGCTTTCTCGGAAAAGGCCGGTGCGTCACCACAACCCGGACCATCGGGGGATGCGTTATCCCTTCCGATGGTCGGGGGGCTGGGAATGCGATGCGATGAGAGCCGGTGATCCGGCTCTTTCCTTTTCAGGGGCGTGTTACGCCGCGTCTTCCTCGTCGATCGGGTCCGCGGTCCAGGCCGTGGCGAAGGCGGCGAGATGGCGGGAATCCGAGAAGGCCAGCACGGTCACCGTGCGCTCCGCCGGCATTCCGCCCGGATGAGGAGCGAGCAGGATCTTTTCCTGAGACAGGCGCGCATCGGGCGCGTTCTGCGCGATCCAGGCCTGCGCCTCCGGCGTCAGCGTGGCGGGATCGCTGAGCGCACGCGAATCCGCCCTCAGCACGATGATCGTGGTGCCGAGCGCCGGGTTGGCCCCCTGTAATTGCTTGATGATATCGATCATCGACGCCTCGTCCTGTCCCTTTGCGTTGTCCGGGCCGGTGGACCGGCCCGGAGAGACGCTTATTCCGCGAAATCGCTGATCTGCACCACCGGCTGCGCGTCGGTGAAGTTCGGGATGTCGCCGAAAATCTCCGGTCCATCCTCGCTCGCCGCCTTCTTGAAGGCGTCCGCCGAGTCGAAGCGGAGGTTGGCGATCACCTGATACGGCGCGGTCCCGCCGTCCGGCGTGCCGGCACCCTTCAGCACCGTGTAGTCGTGCAGCCCCTTGGACGACCAGCGCTGGCTCACCAGCGGCATGTGCTTCTTGAGATAGTAATCCATGTCGAAGCGGCTGCCGCTGTCGCTCGGATACATCACACTGATCAGGACCATGGGATCTCCTTCCGGCCGACTTCACGCGAGCCGGTCGGAAGCGAAGATGAGGCGCGGGGGCGGCGGTTCAAGCGCGCTTCGGACGTGACCTACGGAACAGCGACCGTCTTGAGCGTGCGGCAGCCCCGTATGGCCGGGCGCGAAGAGCGACCCGCGAGTGGCCTCGGCGTTCAGCCGAGGCGTCTCGAGAATCCTCCCGGATATGAGATCCAGGACGATTCTTGAGGTTGCTGGGCCGCATCGGCTTTTTCCCGAAAGCCGGAAACCACCTTTCGGGCCGATGCCCTAGCGGAGCGATGCCCAAAGCAGCGGACGCGGCCGCCTGAGGCCGGGCAACTAGTGCAATTTCACCCGCGCCACGGTCCGTCGGGTGATCGCCCGCGCCAGCGCGTCGAGGGCGGTCTTCCAGAAGCCGTTCACCGCGGTCTCGTGCATCTTGTAGAGCGAGCGGTACATCAGCCGGGCGAAGAGGCCGGCGATGAACATGTTCTTCCCCTGGATGAAGCCCATCAGGTTGCCGACCGTGGTGTATTCCCCGAGCGAGACCAGGGAGCCGAAGTCGCGGTATTTGAAGGGCTTGAGCGGCTTGCCGGCGATCTTGTTGGGAATCTGCTTGAGCAGATGCGCGGCCTGCTGGTGGGCGGCCTGGGCGCGCGGCGGGATCGGCGTGTCGGAGCCCTGCTCGACGAGGTAGGCGCAATCGCCCATGGCGAACACGTCCGGGTCGCGGGTGGTCTGCAGGGTGGGGGTGACGACGAGCTGGTTGTTGCGCGTCGTCTCCAGGCCGCCGAGATCCTTGAGGAAATTCGCGCCCTTCACGCCCGCGGCCCAGACCACGAGTTCGGAGGGGATGAAGCCGCCATCGGCGAGTTGCACCCCGTCGGCCCGCACCTCGGTGACCCGCGCCTTCACCCGCACCTCGACGCCGATCTTGGACAGCAGCGCCATCACCTCGGACGAGAGGCGGGCCGGGACGGCGGGCAGGATGCGGTCGGCGGCCTCGACCAGGGTGATCTTGAGGTCTTTGGCCGGATCGATCTTGTCGAGGCCGGTTTTGGCGACCTCGCGGGTGGTGCGGTGGAGTTCGGCCGCGAGTTCGGTGCCGGTGGCGCCCGCGCCGATCACGGTGACGTGGAGCTGACCCGGACGAACCGGGCCTTCCTGCGTATGGGCGCGCAGCATCCCGTTGACGAGGCGCTGGTGGAAGCGCACCGCCTGCTCCTGCGTGTCCAGCGCGATGGCGTGCTCCTTCACGCCGGGCGTACCGAAATCGTTGGTGGTGGAGCCCACCGCCATCACCAGCGTGTCGTAGGGGATCGCGCGCACGGGCGTGACCTCGCGCCCCTCGCTGTCGAGGCTTGCCGCGAGCTGGATCACGCGGTTCTCGCGGTCGAGCGCGGTCATCTCGCCGATGCGATACCGGAAATGGTTGGCGTGGGCGTGGTGCAGGTAATCGACCGCGTGGTGGCCGACATCGAGCGAGCCGGCGGCCACCTCGTGCAGCAGCGGCTTCCAGATATGGGTGCGGGCCCGGTCCACCAGGGTCACGTGGGCCTTGCCCGATTTGCCGTACTTGTTGCCGAGCGCGGTCACCAATTCCAGACCGGCCGCGCCTCCTCCCACCACGACGATCTTGTGCAGATCGGTGATCGACTCGCTCGGAACCATCCTCGCCCCACTCCAGATCGGGCCGCCTCTCCGGGTAGCCCGTTGCCAGTTTGGAACGATCTTACACCAGCAATCGTGAATCGGCCCACACCATCGATGCGCGGGTGGGCCGCGGGGCGGGCAGACGCTACGGGGCCGGGGCGCCCGGCTGGCGCAGGGGATGGGCGCGGGCGACCGCGTCGAGGGTGAGCAGAGCCTCGGCAATTCGTTTCACCGTCGGATAGGGCGCGGTGTCGATGCCGAAGATGCCGGTGCCGACCCACAGGCTGATCAGGCAGAGATCGGCATGGCTCACCGCGTCGCCCTGGCAGTAGCGGCCGGTGCCGGGCTCGTTCGCGAGCCGCTTCTCCAGAACCGTGAGGCCGGTGGTGAAGGCGTGGCGCAGGAAGTCGAGCATTTTTTCGCGCGGCAGCCCGTAATGCTCCATCAGGAAATTGCGCACGCGGGGCACGTAGAGGGGATGGGTGTCGCAGGCCACGACCTGGGCCAGCGAGCGGGCGCGAGCCCGCTCGCGCGGGTCTGACGGCAGCAGCTTCACGCCGCCCTGCGTCTCCTCCAGATAGTCGAGGATCGCCAGCGACTGGGTGATCGGCGGCCCGTCGCCGTCGAACAGGGCCGGCACCGCGCACTGCGGGTTGATCGCCAGGAAGTCGGGCTTGAACTGGTCGCCCGCGTCGAGGTCGAGAAAGACCTCTTCGTAGGCGATGCCCTTCAGGTTCATCGCGATCCGCACGCGGAAGGCCGCCGCCGAGCGCCAGTTGCCGTACACTTTCATGGGCGGTTTCCTTCTTCGCTCAAAACGCCTTGAGGGTCAGCTCGGTATGCTCGACCTGGGGCGGGCTCTCGAACGTGTCGGAGACCAGCGCGCGATAGTCCTTCCAGGCCTGCGAACCGGTGAAGTCCCGAGTGTGCGCTTCCAGGGTGTCCCACTCGATCAATAGGCGATAGCGCTGTGGCTGCTCGACCGAGCGACGCACTGCGAAGCTGCGACAACCCTTGGCGGCGCGGAAGATCTCGGCGGCTGTTGTGATGCCGGCCTCGAACGCGGGCTCGGAGCCCGGCTTCACGTCGATCTGGGCGATTTCCAGGATCATGCGTTCCGTGTCCTTTCGATGAGCGGCGCTGGACATAGCGTTTCTCACAAAACGCCCGCTGCACTGTCGCGGCCAAAGGGGAACCGGCCGCGAAAGGGAGTTCTGTGAGGCACTCATAGTGCGCGGACGCGAAAAAGGCCCCTCCCTTTCGGGAGAGGCCCCTGTTCGGCCGTCAGGTACCGGACTGCGTTACGCCGCGAGCGAGCGCAGCACGTAGGGCAGGATGCCGCCGTTGCGGAAGTATTCCAGCTCGTCGAGCGTATCGATCCGGCAGGTCAGCGGCACGTCCCGCTTGGTGCCGTCGGCCGAGGTGATCTCGGCCGTCAGCGTCTGGCGCGGCTTCAACTCGCCGGCCAGGCCCTTGATCGTCACGGTCTCGTCGCCCTTCAGGCCGAGCGACTGCCAAGAGGTGTCGCCCTGGAACACCAGCGGCACCACGCCCATGCCGACGAGGTTCGAGCGGTGGATGCGCTCGAAGCTCTCGGCGATGACGGCGCGGACACCCAAAAGCTTGGTGCCCTTGGCCGCCCAGTCGCGCGACGAGCCGGTGCCGTATTCCTTGCCGGCGAAGACGACGAGCGGGGTGCCCTCCTCCGCATACTTTTGAGCGGCGTCGTAGATGAACAGCTTCTCGCCCGAGGGCTGGAACAGCGTCCAGCCGCCCTCGACCACGTTACCGGTCTCGTCCTTCACCATCTGGTTCTTGATGCGGATGTTGGCGAAGGTGCCCCGCATCATGACTTCGTGGTTGCCACGCCGCGTGCCGTACTGGTTGAAGTCCTGCACCCGCACCTGATGCGATTGCAGGTATTCACCGGCGGGCGAGGCCGCGCGGATGTTGCCCGCGGGCGAGATGTGGTCGGTGGTAATCGAGTCGAGGAACAGGCCGAGGATGCGGGCGCCCTCGATGTCGGTGACCGGATCGGGGGTCTTGCTCATGCCCTCGAAATAGGGCGGGTTCTGCACGTAGGTCGAGCCGCCGTCCCAGGCGAAGGTCTCGGCCTCGGTCACCTCGACGCCCTGCCAGTTCTGGTCGCCGCCGAACACGTCGGCGTAGCGGCTCTTGAACAGGGAAGAGGTGATGTTCTCCTCGATGAAGCGGTTCACCTCCTCAGAGGACGGCCAGATGTCCTTGAGGTAGACCGGCTGCCCGTCCGAGCCCTGGCCCAGCGGCTCGGTGGTGATGTCGATCTGGAGCGAGCCGGCCAGCGCGTAGGCCACTACCAGCGGCGGCGAGGCGAGGTAGTTGGCGCGCACGTCGGGGTTCACGCGGCCCTCGAAGTTGCGGTTGCCCGAGAGCACGGCCGCCGCGACCACGTCGTTGTCGTTGATCGCCTTCGAGATCGGGGCCGGGAGCGGGCCCGAATTGCCGATGCAGGTGGTGCAGCCGAAGCCGACCAGGTTGAAGCCGAGCGCATCCAGGCTCTCCTGCAGGCCGGACTTGTCGAGGTACTCACCGACGACCTGGGAGCCGGGGGCGAGCGAGGTCTTCACCCACGGCTTCGAGCGCAGGCCCTTGGCCACCGCGTTGCGGGCGAGCAGGCCGGCACCGATCATCACGCTCGGGTTCGAGGTGTTGGTGCAGGAGGTGATGGCCGCGATCACCACGTCGCCGTGGCCGATGTCGAAGTTGGTGCCCTCCACCGCGTAGCGGCGGGAGATGTCGGCGGCCCGCTTGAACTCCTTCTCCATGGAATCGGCGAAACCGGCCTTGGCCGCGTCGAGCAGCACCCGGTCCTGCGGGCGCTTCGGGCCGGCGAGCGACGGGCGCACGGTGCCCATGTCGAGTTCGAGCGTGTCGGTGAAGACCGGGTCGGGGGTCTTCGCGTCGCGCCACATGCCCTGCGCCTTGGCATAGGCCTCGACCAGCTCGATCCGGTCGTCGGCGCGGCCGGTGACCTTCAGGAAGTCGATGGTCTTCTTATCGATCGGGAAGAAACCGCAGGTGGCGCCGTATTCCGGGGCCATGTTGGAGATCGTGGCGCGGTCGGCCACCGCCATGTCGTCGAGGCCGGGGCCGTAGAATTCCACGAACTTGCCGACCACGCCCTTCTTGCGCAGCATCTGCGTGACGGTGAGCACGAGGTCGGTCGCGGTGGTGCCCTCGGGCAGCTTGCCCGACAGCTTGAAGCCGACGACCTCGGGGATCAGCATCGACAGCGGCTGGCCGAGCATCGCCGCCTCGGCCTCGATACCGCCGACGCCCCAGCCGAGCACGGCCAGGCCGTTGACCATGGTGGTGTGCGAATCGGTGCC
The DNA here is from genome assembly GCF_900114375.1 of Methylorubrum salsuginis. GTDB lineage: Bacteria > Pseudomonadota > Alphaproteobacteria > Rhizobiales > Beijerinckiaceae > Methylobacterium > Methylobacterium salsuginis. The sequence continues at coordinate 49,666 of NZ_FOSV01000016.1, forward strand.
GACCAGCGAATCCGGATAGGCAACTTCGGCGCCGTCCTCGATCCGGGTCCACACCGTCTGCGACAGGTATTCGAGATTGACCTGATGGCAGATGCCCGTGCCCGGCGGGACGACGGAGAAGTTATCGAAGGCCGACTGGCCCCATTTGAGGAAGGTGTAGCGCTCGCCGTTGCGGGCGTATTCGAGGGCGACGTTGTCGCCAAGGGCCTTCGGGGTGCCGAACTCGTCGACGATCACCGAGTGGTCGATGACGAGATCGACCGGCACCAGCGGATTGATCTTCTGCGGGTCGCCGCCGAGCGCCACCATGGCGTCGCGCATGGCGGCGAGGTCCACCACCGCGGGGACGCCCGTAAAGTCCTGCATCAGCACGCGGGAGGGGCGGAAGGCGATCTCGGTCTCGGCCTTTCCCTTGTTGCCGAGCCACGCCACGGCGGCCTCGATGTCGCCCTTGCGCACCGAGCGGTCGTCCTCGAACCGGAGCAGGTTCTCGAGGATCACCTTCATCGAGAACGGCAGGGCGGCGGAGTCGGCCAGGCCGTTCTGCTGCGCCTGCGGGATCGAGTAATAGGTGTAGGTCTTGCCCCCGGCTTGAAGCGTCTGGCGGGACTTGAAGCTGTCGAGCGATGCCACGGCTTGTCGGATCCTGAAGCTGGCGTTGTCGAACACGGCGTAGGCATAACCTGCGCCACGAGAGGTGTTCGGCCGTATGCGCTCGTGAAAGAGCGCGCGCCGCCCCGGGGGCGCCCGGGAAGAGTGCCGGAACCGACACTCAGGATGGTGCGCGAGGGGCGATTTGGACGCCCTAGGAGGATCGCGCGGCGCAGCCTGCGCGGTCTATAGAACGTTTCGAATCTGGCCGCTACTGCCTCCTGCGTGGGCAGTGACGGTCGCCCATGCTTGAAACGGCGGGTTATGTCGCCTCGGGCGGCGGCGTCCCGAAGCAGCGACTCACCGCCTCCCAGAACGCGGACAATTGATTGGGCGTGAGGCGGGCCAGCCGGTCCTCCAAGAGCTTACGCCCGGCAAGGGCCGCCGGGTTCCGCTCAAATTCGGCCTCGGTGGGGTGTGCGCTCGCGCCCGAATCCACGGCCGTCTCCTGTCGGGTCCGTGACTGGACCTGAACGATCAATGCGGCGCACGACGCGTGGTTCGCCTCCGACCTCGGTTTAGGCTACGCGGTCGCAGGATAGGGCGCCTCTCCCCCCTTTTGGGGAGGGGAAACGCGCGCCTTCCCATCGCTGCCGGCCCGACAGCGATGGGTAATTCGAATGCGGGGCCGGAGAACGGGCGCGTGGCGTCACAGGACAACCCGTGCGGTTGATCGTCGAAAACCTCGCCTGCCGCCGCTCGGGGCGCCGGATCTTTTCCGGGCTCTCCTTCGCCCTCGCGCCGGGCGAGGCGCTGATGGTCACCGGGCGCAACGGGGCGGGCAAGTCGAGCCTGCTCGCCATGCTGGCCGGACGGCTCAAGCCTGATGCCGGGACGATCCGCGGGGAAGACATCGGCGAGGCCTCGCTGCCGGAGCGCCTGCACGTCGTCGGCCATCGCGACGGCCTCAAATCCGCACTGACTGCGCAGGAGAACCTCGATTTCGCCCGCGACCTTCTGGGCGACGCCGCGCTGAGCGCGCCCGAGGCGCTCGCCGAACTCGGCCTGCCGCACATGGCACGGCTGCCGGTGGGCTACCTCTCGGCCGGGCAACGGCGGCGGGTGGCGCTGGCGCGCCTCCTCGTCTGCCGCCGCCCGCTCTGGCTCCTCGACGAGCCGACCGCGGCCCTCGACCTCGCCTCCCAGGAGGTGCTCGCCGCGATGATGGCCCGGCACCGGGCCGAGGGCGGGCTCGTCGTCGCCGCGACCCATCAGGCGCTCGGGCTGGAGGATGCCCGCGAATTGCGCATCGGCCCGCCCTCGGCGGAGCAGGCCCTGGACGATCGGATCGAGGAGAACTGGGCATGATCCGGGCGTTCACGGCGTTGCTCGCCCGCGACCTGAAGCTCGCCGCCCGCGTCGGCGGCTCCGGGGCGCTGTCCCTGGTCTTCTTCCTGATGATCGTGGTGATGGTGCCGTTCGCGCTCGGGCCCGACCTCAACCTCCTGTCGCGGATCGGCCCGGCGATCCTCTGGCTTGCCGCGGTGCTGGCGACGCTGATCGGCCTCGACCGCCTGTTCCAGTCCGACGAGGAGGACGGATCGCTCGACCTGATGACGGGGGCTGCGGTGCCGCTCGAACTCGTGGTTCTGGCGAAAGTGGCCGCCTATTGGCTCACCACCGGTCTGCCGCTGGCGCTCTCGGCGCCGCTGTTCGGGCTGCTCGTGGCGCTCTCGCCGACCGCGATGGGGGCCACTGCCCTGACGCTTCTCGTCGGCACGCCCGCGCTCGCCTTCATCGGCGCGGTCGGCGCCGCGCTCACCGCCACGATCCGACGCGGTGGCCTGATCCTGGCGATCGTGGTGTTGCCGTTGATGATCCCGACCCTGATCTTCGGCGTCTCGGCCACGGAGGCCGCGCTCGGCGGCACCGTGCCGTTCACCACGCCGCTCGCGGTGCTCGCGGCCCTGAGCCTGATCGCCGGCGTGATCGGGACGCTCGCCGCCGCCGCCTCGCTCCGCTGGTCGGAATAGGGCCGGGCTACTTGTTGCAGCCGATGCAGATGCCGGTGTCGATCGCGTCGTTCTTACGTTCCGTCCGCGTCTCGCGGTCGATGGAGCGCGACTCGCTCCGGTCGATCCGGTCGAGCCCGCCGCCGCCCGCGGGCGGCATGGTGCGGCCGACGGCGGAGGTGTTGGGCGCCGTCACCGTCGAGGACGGGCTGCCGCCGGTCCCGGTCTGAGGGCCTTGCGCTGCGGCTGCCGTGGCGAAGAAGGCGCCGAAAACGGTCGCGAACAGGATGCGGTGGGTCATGGTCGAACTCCCTGGCCGGTCAACGCCGGGGCGAAGCCTGAGTTTCACCCGTCTCAGTCCGGCCAGTGGATGGTGCCCTCGCGTAGGCCGAGCATGGGCCGGTCCGCGAGGCCGAAGGCGTCGGACTGATCCTCGACCACGCCCGAGACGCTGACATGGCAGGCATCGTCCAGGGCGCCGCCCTCGCAGAGGCCGTCCGTCCGGCGCATCCGAATCGCGCCGGATTCCGCCAGCCGGACCAGCACCCTGCGCAGCGTCGGCGCCGCGTTGGCTGCCGCCTGCGGCCCGAGCCCGAGGCAGGTCGCTTCGCTCTCCGTGGCGAAGACGAGGTGGCAGTCGTCGAGCGTCACCCGCTGGCCGATCAGCGGATCGGCCGCGGCCGGGAATTCGACCGCCGCGATATGGGCTTCCGTCGCCCTGACTGCGGTGGAAGCTGGCAGGGTCGTGAGCAGGATGGGGAGGAGAGCCGGAATCCGCATGTCGTCGACGCCTCGGGAAGTTCGTTCACGAGGCTAAGCAAGGCGCGTGCGAGATGGGGCAGCATGCCTCGAAACCGTGGACAAGGATCCCGTCGCTCGGAGGTGATTCGGGCGGTTCTGGCCGCCGCTTCGCCTCTATGTCCCTCAGGCTTCGCGAGCGACGATGGCCCGGAACGGCGTCTCCCCCCTCGACCCTACGGCGTCTTCGTTCTGCCGCCGCCATCGGTGACGTGGGTGTCCTGCGTCTGGGTCGGGCCGGTGCGCTCGAAGGCGAACACGATCACGACCGCGGCCAGCAGCAATGCGGCGGGGAAGACGAGCATCCAGCGGGGCATCGGGGTCTCCGGCGGCTGTCATTCAGCCCGCTCATCATGAACCGTGCAGGGCCCGTTTTCGTTTCGTGCCCCCTGCCGACGCCGGTCGGACGCCGAGAAATCCCTAATCCATGCGTCCTGCGCATGCCCGGGATCGTTTCCATCGGGATTGTTTTGTGCAGCGCACCGTGAGACTAAAACGCCATGCGAGATCGCGATGGCGTCGCGGTCCCGTTGCCCTTCTTGGGCGTTTCCTCCCTAGACTTCGGGCCGCCCTCCATCGGGGCGGCCTTTTTTCTTGCCTGTTCCGGTTCGGTGGGCGGAACACAAGAAACCGCGCGAGGGGCGCGACATCCGGTTGACCGTGATGGTCCCGGCCTTCTAGCTAGACCGTAGACGGTTCCCGAAAGGGATCAAAAGGGAACGCGGTGAGGGGCTATCGGCCCGAACCCGCGGCTGCCCCCGCAACTGTGAGCGGAGAGTCCCCCATCACGACGTCACTGGGCGCCTCGCCTGGGAAGACGATGAGGGACGGCGACCCGCGAGCCAGGAGACCTGCCGTCCGCCGTGGTCACACGCGAAACACGCTGGGCGGGGTGCCCCGGCGGGTGTCGGAGCGCGGGTGCCCGAGACGGTCCCGTGCCACGGCCTCGTTCGCGGTGACGTGCCACTGTCGCCGTCCGAGGCCCTGAAACGCCATGTCCGCTCCTCGCTGCCGCCGCGCGCGGCCGATGCTCGCCGCTCTGTCTGCCGCCCTCCCCTTCGCCGCCACGGCGCAAGTCCTTTCGCCCGCCGAGACCCGGCTCGATGAGATTTCCGTCTCGGGCGCGGCCGCCGTTCCGGCGAACGCGCCCGCCGACGCCGTCGGTGCCGAAGCCGCCGCGCTCCTGCGCAAGCCGAGCCTGACCCAGGCCTCGCCGGTCGGCCTCAACCTGAACACGCCGTCCCGTGGGGCGAGTCGCCTCGGTCTCACGCCGCGGGAGACGCCGGCGAGCCTCGACATCGTCTCCGGCGAGACCATCCGCCTGCGCGGCCAATCCTCGGTGCTGGAGGCGGTCTCGCAGAACGGCACCGGCATCTCGATCTTCGGCACGCCGGGTTTCGGTCTCGGCGCCTTCAGCGCGCGGGGCTTTGCCGGGCAGAGCTCGATCCAGACGCTGTTCGACGGAACCCGGCTCTATGTCGGCGCCAACACCCTGACCTTCCCGTTCGACACGTGGAACGTCGAGCGCATCGAGGTGCTGCGCGGGCCCGCTTCCGTGCTCTACGGCGAGGGCGCCATCGGCGGCATCGTCAACGTCGTCTCGAAGAAGCCGCTATTCACCCCGCTGAACGTCGCCCGCGTCGGCCTCGGTTCGGACGGGCTGGTGCGCGCGGCGATCGATTCGACCGGGCCGATCGGCGAATCGTTTGCCTATCGCCTCAACGTCAGCGGCAACCGCGCCGACGGCTGGATTTCGCCCAACGGCGACTTCCGCAACCTCGCGGTCTCCGGCGCGCTGACGTGGCAGGCGACGCCCGACCTCGCCGTCACCCTGAGCCACGACCTCGGTTATCAGGAGCCGGTGCGCTACTGGGGCACGCCGCTGGTGAACGGGCGCGTGCTGGATAGCGTGCGCTTCAACAACTACAATGTCCGCGATTCCAAGATCAACTGGGCGGACAACTGGACCCAGCTCCGCACCGAGTGGACGCCGTCCGCCGACGTCACGATCCGCAACACCGCCTACCGCCTGCAGAGCCGGCGCCATTGGCTCGATGTCGAGCAATACGTCTACAACCCGACGACCCGACTGGTCGATCGCTCCGATTACATCGACATCACCCACCGCCAGGAGCAGATCGGCAATCGCTTCGACGCGACGTTCCGCGGCTCGCTGTTCGGCCTGCCGAACCAGTTCACGGCCGGCTTCGACGTGAACCGCATCACATTCCGGCACGACAACAACTTCACCGACAACTCTTTCTCGGATCCACCGTCGAGCGTTGCCTTGGTCGGCTACGATCCGGGCCTCTTTCCCGCCGACGGCCGGGCGAAGCCGGCCTACGTGACTCACACGAATCAGGCTTCCGTCTTCGCCGAGAACCGGTTGGAGCTGACCGACCGGCTCTCGCTGCTGGCGGGCGTCCGCTTCGACGCGCCGACGCTCCAGCGCACGAACCTGCTGGCGACTGAGCCCGCGAACCGCTTCTTCGAACGCTCGTACCAGGCGCTGGGCTACCGCTTCGGCCTCGTCTACGCGCTGTCGCCGGACACGACGCTCTACGCGCAATACGCCACCGCCACCGATCCGGTGAACAGCCTGATCTCGCTGTCGCAGTCGCTGGCGAATTTTAGGCTCTCGACCGGCGATCAGGTCGAGGTCGGCGCCAAGGGGCTCGCCTTCAGCGGCGCGGTCGAGTGGACGCTGGCCGGCTACCGCATCGTCAAGAAGGATTTGGTCTCCCCGGTGCCGGGCACACAGGTCGGGGTTCAGGTCGGTCAGCAATCCTCCTACGGGGCGGAGGCAGCCCTGTCGTGGCTGCCCCTGGCCGGTTGGCGCATCGACGCCAACCTCGCCCTGCTGCAGGCCCGGTACGACAATTTCGGCGCTTTCACTGGCAACACGCCGATCGACGTGCCCGAGCAGGTCGCCAATCTCTGGATCAACTGGGCGTTCGCCCGCGACTGGGAGGCGCGGGTCGGCGTGCAATATGTCGGCGCGATGTTCTCCGATTTCGCCAATACCGGCCGCCGCCCGGACTACGCCCTCGTGACGCTCGGCCTCGACCGGCAGGTCACGCCGGCCTCGCGCCTGTCGTTCCGGGTCTCCAACCTGCTCGATACGGTCTACGCCCTCGACGGCACCGCTGCTGGCGGCGTGAACACCAATTGGTATCTCGGTCGGCCTCGAACTTTCGAAGTCGCCTATACGGTCGCTTGGTAACCATAGAGAATTGGCTCGAAAGATGACTGTGGCGGATTCTGCGAAAGCCGTCGCGGCACAAAAATCGATAAAAACCGCTTGTCTCCCGTAAGACACGGGTGGCCCGAAAGCGAAAGCCGCGGCGAGCGAATGCTTGCGCGCCGCGGCTCTCCCTCCTATCGCTTGAGACACGCGTTTGGGGGATGATGATGGCGACCACCGTGTCCGATTACCGGGCTCTGCTCTCGGGCTCGTCATGGTGGGGCGGCGCTACGGTCGGCAAGCCCGCCTTCGTCACCTACTCGTTCGAGGTGCGCTCCTACGAGACGGTCGCCGGCGCGCCCTGGTCGAACGATTTCCGCGCCTCGTTCCAGCCCCTGACCGAGGCCGAGAAGGCGGTCGCCCGCGACGCCCTGAAGGCCTGGGGCGATGCCAGCGGTCTCGTCTTCCTCGAAGCGGATGCCGGCCAGGGCGACATCCGCTTCGCCACCTACGACCTCGCCAAGGATCCGAACAAATCGGAGGCGGCCGGCTACGCCTACTATCCCTCGGTCTTCCTCGGCAGCGACTACGGCTACGACCAAGCGGTCGGTGGCGACATCTACCTCGACGATGCTGTCGCGGGCTATTCCCTCGACGATATGACCCATGTCATCGCCCACGAGCTCGGCCATGCGCTTGGGCTCAAGCACCCGTTCGACGGCGATCCGGTGCTCAAGCCAGAGCTGGACGACACCGACCACACGGTGATGAGCTACGACGGCTACGGACCCAAGCTCGGACCGTTCGACCTCGACGCGATCCGCTACCTCTACGGCGGCCCGGATCGGGATGGGAAGCAGGTCGCCTCGTGGTCCTGGAACGCGGCGACCGACACCCTGACCCAAACCGGCTTCGCGACCGCCGATACGATCCGCGGCGTCGCCTCGGCCGACGTGATGTACGGGATGGGCGGCAACGACCTCCTGTTCGGCGGTCGCGGCAAGGACCGGCTCGACGGCGGCGCGGGCAACGACAAGCTCTTCGGCGATGCGGGCGACGACATCCTCGACGGCGGCGACGGCAACGACACCCTGCGGGGGGATGCCGGCTCGGACCGGCTGAATGGCGGCGCGGGCAACGACGTGCTCGAAGGGGGCGATGGCGACAACGTTCTCACGGGCGGTCTCGGCGACGACACGCTCAACGGCGGCCTCGGCCGCGACCAGCTCGACGGCGGCGACGGCACCGACACCCTGCGGGGCTGGAGCGGCAACGATACCCTCGACGGCGGCAAGGGCAACGACACCCTCGACGGCGGCGACGGTGACGATGTCCTGGCCGGCGGCCTCGGCGACGACACGCTCAACGGCGCCATCGGCCGCGACCGCCTCGACGGCGGCGACGGCAAGGACACGCTTGCGGGCTGGGAGGGCAACGACGTCCTTGTCGGCGGCGCGGGGGACGACACACTGTTCGGCCAAGCCGGCGCCGACCGTCTCGTCGGCGGCCTCGGCAACGACTGGCTCATCGGCGGCGATCAGGCGACGTCTGCTGCTGGGGATATCGACACGGCGGTATACAGCGCGTCGAATGCGCCGATCGTCGTCTCGATGAAGGGCACTTACGAGATCGTCAACAACACTTACGTCTTCTACAACGCCAAGGGCGCGGACATCGGCTACGACCGCTTCAGCAGCATCGAAAACGTCGTAGGCGGTGCAGACAACGACATCATCGAGGGCAATGCCGACGCCAACGATCTCGACGGGCGCGGCGGCAACGATCGGATGTCAGGCGGCGCGGGCGACGACACTTATCGCGTAAACTCCGCTCGCGATGTCGTCATCGAGGCAAAGGGCGAGGGCCGCGATATCATCATGGCGTACGCCACCTACGCGCTCGCCGCCGGTCAGGAGGTCGAAGTGCTCCAACTCGCCCCGACCTCCAGCGCGGGCCTTCGAAAGCTGTTGGGTAACGAATTCAACCAGGCTTTGGTTGGTAACGACGGGGCCAATCTGCTCGACGGCGGCCTCGGCAACGACGTGCTACGCGGGGGCAAGGGCGCCGACCTCTTCGTGTTCTCGACGAAGCCCGGCAGCACCAACATCGATCACATCGTCGACTTCGCTGCCGAGGACACGATCCGACTGTCCAAGAGCGTGTTCACGGCGCTGACCGCGGGCGACCTCGTCGCCACAGCGTTCAAGGATGTCGGCAAGGCAGCGGTCGATCTCGACGATCGTATCCTCTACCGGCAGACCACCGGCGAGCTGTTCTACGATGCGGACGGTTCGGGCAAGGGGGCGAGCGTGAAGATCGCCGTGCTCGACAACAAGGTGGCGCTGACGGCGGACGATTTCTTCATCGTCTGATCGTTTCTGGCGCCGCAGATCCCCGGATCGAGTGTGTCTCGGGCAAGGCGGTCGCGTTTAAGCCATGGCGCCTCAGACACGGGTGCAGACTTCATAATGTTTGTTGTTTTTTGAAAGTGGCGAGCGATGCGAAGTCGTTCTGGAAATACGACCGCGAGCGGCGCTCCACCGCGAGATCATGGGGCGATGCGAAGCTGACAGTTTCACAATCGAGATCTCACGACGACTATCCAGTCGACGTGGGGTGTAGCCGACAGGGGCCGAGGCCATGGCTTTCAACCCGTTCCGGCGGACGGCCGTACCCTTGCGGGCACATGTCATCCATGTCACCGGTGCAGTCCCGGGACGTTTTGCGGTCCTCACAACCGATCCGGGAACGGCGCTGGCTGCTGTCATCACGGGGCTCGACCAGTGCGACATCGCCGAAGTTACGAGCGAGGTGCTGGCCCCGGAGGCCGTCGCGATCCTCCGCCTCGAACCGGGCCGACCGCATCGTCTGACTTGATCTGCCGCTTGGGCGGCTCGTCCCATCGACGGTCCCAACATGGCCGTTCCGGTCAGCGGGCGACCACGTATCGATCCATCAGGAAACCGACCGTAAAGGCTGAGAAGATCCAGCCCAAGACGTAGAGATAATCAATCGTGATCGGAAGATTGGGTTCGTAGCCGAGTCGGACCCACTCGACGATCTGAACCAACGGGTTCCACTTCATGATCGAGTATATCTGTTCCGGCATGTAACAGCCCATGAACATAATTCCGCTCGAAATATAAAGAAGGATTGCGATCACGACATACATCAGCATCCAGAACGGAAAAATTGAAACCATCGCGACGTTAAAAACTCCAACTCCAAGCCCCATTGCGATGGCAGCCAGAAATCCGGTTATTGCCATGGTCATATCGACAGGAAGTGGATCGACGCCCCAACACATGAGGAATACGAAGACAACACCGAGGCCCATGAAGCTGCTGCAAATTTCAACCAAGCCGCGCGCGACCATTGTATCGACGCGTTTGACTTGGGGGAACCACGTCAAGGCTTTATGAATGCCGTATCCCTTCATCATCTCGCGAGAGATGTATTTGAAGGATAGAAAGGGAAAAGCGCCCGTGGCAATGAAAAGGAGCGGCGAATCTCCCATTGGAGATTCCATTCCGCGGATGTGCATGAGCGTAACAAGTAGAAAGACGTGCGCGGCCGGCCATAGCATTTGGACCAAATAGCCCCAGTACGAGCCGAAGAACCGACTGCGCATATCGCGCAGGATGAGCGCGCTGAGGACGCTAAGATAGCCGTCGACCTGTGTTGGACGCTCCGAAGCGGATCGGGTCGGCGGTTGTACCTGATGTCGACTGACCGAGACGGCCGTGGTCGCTGTGCTCATGGAATCCGTCGCACGCAAGAAGGCGATCGCGGCTTGATGGACCGCAATCGCGCCGAAATCAGGGAGGGAATGCAGCCGTCATACGAAGTGGCGGAAGGCGACGCGCTCGTCCCGATCCGCATCGTCGTCGAGCGCCGTGTTGTCCGTTGGATAAGCGACGCCGATCCCGATCAGCGAAACGCTCAGCAGGACCAACCGACGAACGAGCCGGCGAGCCCGCCGCTGGAGAGCATGGGCGTCCGTCCAAACGATGCGACGATCCAACATGGCCCTTGCCCCCGCATCCGGCTCGCACAGCGACGGCCTTTCGCATGCGGCGGGAGCTTGGCTCTTTTATGGCGCAGCCCTTCCCGAGCGCGTGAGGTCGATGCCAATGAAAATTTTTGATTGCGCCTCGCTCTCGTTTGCTTCCCGAGAGCGCTCATGTCTCACTGACACACACGCGAGTCCGGGAGCACGCCTTGTCTGACGAACGACGGCGCCTGACACGTCTCAACGGGTTCAAGTTCGGGACCTGTCGCCAACTCGATGGAACGACTGTGACGGAATGCCTGATCTGGAACCATAACGAGCAAGGCGCACTGCTCGAGTTTCCCGACACGTTCGGTCCTGGCGCGGCCTTCCGCCTGAACTGCCCGGAACTCGCCATCGACGCCGCCTGCCGCGTCGTCTGGCATGACGGGCGCGAATGGGGCGTGGCCTATGCGGACTGACCGCCGTGTCGACGGCGTGGTGGGCGGTGAGGGACTCGAACCCCCGACCCTCTCCGTGTAAAGGAGACGCTCTACCAACTGAGCTAACCGCCCGGCCATGACGCGCGAAGCGTTACGGAAGCGCGGGCGCGCGCGCAAGACGCTGGCCGTCGTCCCATCCGCTTCCGGCACGAAAAAGGCCCCCGGAGCCTGCGCTCCGGGGGCCTTCTCATACTTGTCCGGCTCGCCCCTAATGGGCGACGAGCGTGGCGCTGTCGTCGTCGCCGCGGGCCGGGGCCTTGGCCGGCAGAGGCTCGTCCCACTCGATCGGCTCGGGCTGGCGCACCAAGGCGTGCGTCAGCACCTGATCCATCCGCGAGACCGGGATGATCTCCAGCCCCTGCTTCACGCTGTCGGGCACCTCGGCGATGTCCTTGGCGTTCTCCTCGGGGATCAGCACCGTCTTGATGCCGCCGCGGAGCGCGGCGAGCAGCTTCTCCTTGAGGCCGCCGATCGGCAGGACGCGGCCCCGCAGGGTCACCTCGCCGGTCATCGCCACCTCGCGGCGCACCGGGATGCCGGTGAGCGTCGAGATGATCGCGGTCGCCATGGCGATGCCCGCCGACGGCCCGTCCTTGGGGGTCGCCCCCTCCGGCACGTGGACGTGGATGTCGCGGCGCTCGAACAGCGGCGGCTCGATGCCGAAGTCCAGCGCCCGCGAGCGGACGTAGCTGGCCGCGGCCGAGATCGACTCCTTCATCACGTCGCGCAGGTTGCCCGTGACCGTCATCTTGCCCTTGCCGGGCATCATGACGCCCTCGATCGTCAGCAACTCGCCACCGACCTCGGTCCAGGCCAGACCCGTCACCACGCCGACCTGATCGTCCGCGTCGATCTCGCCGTAGCGGAACTTCGGCGGGCCGAGGAAGACCGGAAGCGTGTCGGGGTTGCCCTCGACTTGCCGGACCTTGGTGATCAGGATCTCCTTCACCGCCTTGCGGATCAGGTTGGAGATCTCGCGCTCCAGGTTACGGACGCCCGCCTCTCGCGTGTAGCGGCGGATGAGCATCATCAACCCGTCGTCGGTGATCGACCACTCGTCGGTCCCGAGCCCATGCTTCTTCATCGCCTCGGGGATCAGGTGGCGGCGTGCGATCTCCAGCTTCTCCTCTTCGGTGTAGCCGGCGATGCGGATCACCTCCATGCGGTCCATGAGCGGGCCGGGGATGTTGAGCGTGTTCGCGGTCGTCACGAACATCACGTTCGACAGGTCGTAGTCGACCTCGAGGTAATGGTCGTTGAACGTCGCGTTCTGCTCCGGATCCAGCACCTCGAGGAGCGCCGCGGACGGATCGCCGCGGAAATCCATGCCCATCTTGTCGATCTCGTCGAGCAGGATGAGCGGGTTCGAGGTCTTGGCCTTGCGCATCGACTGGACGATCTTGCCGGGCATCGAGCCGATATAGGTCCGGCGGTGGCCCCGGATCTCGGCCTCGTCGCGCACGCCGCCGAGCGACATCCGCACGAACTCACGCCCCGTGGCCTTGGCGATCGACTTGCCGAGCGAGGTCTTGCCGACGCCGGGCGGGCCGACGAGGCAGAGGATCGGACCGGTCAGCTTGTTCGTCCGCTGCTGCACGGCCAGATACTCGACGATCCGGTCCTTGACTTTGTCGAGACCGAAGTGATCCGAGTCGAGGAGCGCCTGAGCCCCGAGCAGGTCCTTCTTGATCTTCGAGCGCTTGCCCCACGGGATGCCGAGCATCCAGTCGAGGTAGTTGCGCACGACCGTGGCCTCGGCCGACATCGGCGACATCTGGCGGAGCTTCTTCAGCTCGGCGGTGGCCTTCTCGCGGGCCTCCTTCGTCAGCTTGGTCTTCTCGATCTTCTCTTCCAGCTCGGCCAGCTCGTCGCGACCGTCCTCGTCGCCCAGCTCCTTCTGGATCGCCTTCATTTGCTCGTTGAGGTAGTACTCGCGCTGGGTCTTCTCCATCTGCCGCTTGACGCGGGTGCGGATGCGCTTCTCCACCTGCAGCACGGAGATCTCGCTCTCCATCAGCGACAGCACGCGCTCCAGGCGCGCGGCCACCGTGGGAATCTCCAGGATTGCCTGCTTGTCGGCGATCTTGACCGCGAGATGCGAGCCGACCGTGTCGGCGAGCTTCGAGGGCTCGTCGATCTGCGTGACGGCGGAGACGACCTCGGGCGAGATCTTCTTGTTGAGCTTCACGTAGTTCTCGAACTCGGAGATCACCGAGCGGGCGAGCGCCTCGGCTTCGACGCGGTCGCCGAGATCGTCGTCGAGGGTGAGCGCGCGGGCCTCGTAGAACTCGTCGGAGCGGACGAACTCCTCGATCTGGGCGCGTCCCGCGCCCTCGACCAGCACCTTCACGGTGCCGTCGGGCAGCTTCAGGAGCTGGAGGACGGAAGCGAGCGTGCCGATCTTGTAGATCGCGTCGGTCGCCGGATCGTCGTCGCTGGCGTTGATCTGGGTCGCGAGCAGGATGTGGCGGTCCGAGCGCACGGCTTCTTCCAGCGCACGGATCGACTTCTCGCGGCCGACGAAGAGCGGCACGATCATGTGCGGGAACACGACGATGTCGCGCAGCGGCAGGACGGCGTAGGAGCCCGTCGAACCGGGGACGACCGGCTGGCGCGATTTCGACTGGGTCATGGGGTTTCCCTTATCTGTTGACGCCGGGCATGCGCTCCTCGGATCGAGCAAGCATCCTGCCAGGTGCCGACCGGGCCGCGAAGGGTCGGGGGCGAATGATACGTCTGCGGCTGGTAGCGCAGCCCGCACCTTGGGAAGAGCGGGGGAGAGGAAGAAGCGTGCCGGCTGCGATGGACCTGAATTGGTCCTTCGCCGGCGCGCTTTCAAGCGGCCACCCCCGAACGAGAAAGGGCCGCCGGCTTGTGCCGGGCGGCCCTTTTGACTGCCGATCAGGCGCTGACGCTGGCCGGTGCGTCCTTGTTGCGGTCGCCGTGGATGAAGAGCGGCCTCGACTTGCCGTCCACCACCTCCGGCCCGATGACCACCTGCTCGACCGAGTCGAGCCCGGGCAGATCGTACATCGTATCGAGCAGGATGGTCTCTAGGATCGACCGCAGGCCGCGGGCGCCGGTCTTGCGCTCGATCGCCTTGCGGGCGACGAGGCTGAGCGCCTCGTCCTGGAACGTCAGCTCGACGTTCTCCATCTCGAACAGGCGCTGGTACTGCTTGACGAGCGCGTTCTTCGGCTCCTGCAGGATCTTCTTGAGGGCCTCCTCGTCGAGGTCCTCCAGCGTGGCGAGCACGGGGAGACGGCCGACGAATTCGGGGATGAGGCCGAACTTCAGCAGGTCCTCCGGCTCCACCGAGCGGAACACTTCGCCGGTGCGGCGGTCGTCGGGCGCCTGGACGCTGGCGCCGAAGCCAATCGACGTGCCCTTGCCGCGCTGGGAGATGATGCGCTCCAGCCCCGCGAAGGCGCCGCCGCAGATGAACAGGATGTTCGTCGTGTCGACCTGCAGGAACTCCTGCTGCGGATGCTTGCGCCCGCCCTGGGGCGGCACGGAGGCGACGGTGCCCTCCATGATCTTGAGGAGTGCCTGCTGCACGCCCTCGCCCGACACGTCGCGGGTGATCGACGGGTTGTCGGACTTGCGGGAGATCTTGTCGATCTCGTCGATGTAGACGATGCCGCGCTGCGCCCGTTCGACGTTGTAGTCGGAGGCCTGGAGCAGCTTGAGGATGATGTTCTCGACGTCCTCGCCGACATAGCCCGCCTCGGTCAGCGTGGTCGCGTCCGCCATGGTGAACGGCACGTCGAGGATGCGGGCGAGCGTCTGGGCCAGCAGCGTCTTGCCCGAGCCGGTCGGCCCGATCAGCATGATGTTGGACTTGGCCAGCTCGACGTCGTTGTGCTTCGTCGCGTGCGCGAGCCGCTTGTAGTGGTTGTGCACCGCCACCGAGAGGACCTTCTTGGCGAAGTCCTGACCGATGACGTAATCGTCGAGGACGCGCCGGATTTCCTTCGGGGTCGGGACGCCGTCGCGGCTCTTCACCAGCGAGGACTTCGATTCCTCGCGGATGATGTCCATGCACAGCTCGACGCACTCGTCGCAGATGAACACCGTCGGGCCCGCGATCAGCTTGCGGACCTCGTGCTGGCTCTTGCCGCAGAACGAGCAGTACAGCGTGCTCTTCGAGTCGTTGCCGCCGGTCTTGCTCATGTCGGTCTCCGGTTCGCGGGCGCGGCCCCAGCCAGCAGGGCGCGCGCTTCGGTCATAGGATGTAAGCGCATCCGCCTAAAGAAACAGTCACACCGCGCGGATGCGTCGGGAGTGAGGCGCTCGAATCCCGATGCAACCACGCTGCCGCCTCGGGATCAACCGGCCCCGGGGGCCGGGCAAGCGCCGAATGGCCGCATGGTTTGCCGGCGTGCCCCGGACGCCTCACTCGGACGCGTCCGGGTCATCCGCCTCACGCAGCGGCGGGTTCCGGGCGCTTGTGCAGGATGTCGTCGATCAGGCCGAACTCCTTGGCCGCCTCGGCGGTCATGAAGTTGTCGCGCTCGAGCGCCTGATGGATCGTCTCGTAGTCGCGGCCGGTATGCTTCACGTAGATCTCGTTGAGGCGCTTCTTCAGGGCCTCGATCTCGCGGGCATGGATCAGGATGTCGGTCGCTTGCCCCTGAAAGCCGCCGGAGGGCTGGTGCACCATGATCCGGGCGTTCGGCAGGGCGAATCGGTGGCCGGCTTCGCCGGCCGTCAGCAGCAGCGAGCCCATCGAGGCGGCTTGGCCGACGCAGAGGGTCGTGACCGGGCAGCGGATGAACTGCATCGTATCGTAGATCGACAGGCCCGAGGTCACCACGCCGCCGGGCGAGTTGATGTAGAAGGAGATTTCCTTCTTCGGGTTCTCGGCCTCGAGGAACAGGAGCTGGGCGACGATCAGGGAAGCGCCCTGGTCTTCCACCGGACCGGTCAGGAAGATGATTCGCTCACGCAGAAGCCGGGAGTAGATGTCGAACGCCCGCTCGCCGCGGCTCGACTGCTCGACCACCATCGGCACGAGCGAGTTGTGGAAGTAATCGACCGGATCTCTCATGTCAGCCCTCGGCTCCGGGTCCGGCCCGGACGAATCGCCCGGGGCCGGAGGTTACAGCGAACACGGCGCACGTTAACGCCGTCTGATCTTCGTCAACCGCGAGGCGCCCGACCGGCGGGCGCCCCGTGACCACGTTCCGATCGCGCCCGCCGCGGAGCCGCTGGGCGTCGATCAGCCGGCGGCCTGCTCGGACGCCGTCTCGTTCTTGTCACCCTTGGGCTCGTCGGCCTTCGACGCGGAGGCGTCGGCCTCGTCGTCCTCGGCGAAGAGCGCCTCCTTCGAGACGGGCTCCTCGACCACTTGGACCTGACCGAGGACGTGGTCGACGACCTTCTCCTCGAACAGCGGCGCGCGAAGCTCGGCGAGCGCCTGGGGGTTGTTGCGGTAGAAGTCGTAGACCTGCTTTTCCTGACCCGGGAACTGCCGGATCCGGGCGAAGAGGGCCTGGTTGACCTCGTCATCCGAGATCTTGATATCGGCGGTCTCGCCGACTTGCGCAAGCACCAGCCCGAGGCGCACGCGGCGTTCGGCGATCTTGCGGTACTCGGCCTGCGAGGCCTCCTCGGTGGTGCCTTCTTCCTCGAAGGTCTTGCCGCGGTTCTTCAGGTCCTGCTCGACCTGGGCCCACACGGCGGCGAACTCCTGGTGCACCAGGGAGGGCGGCAGCTCGAAGGCGTACTTGCCGTCCAGCGCGTCGAGCAGCTCCTTCTTGAGCTTGCGGCGCGACTGGGCCTCGTAGTCGGAGCCGATCGCCTTGGAGACGGCTTCCTTCAGCTTCTCCAGGTCGTCCATGCCGAAGCGCTTGGCCAGCTCGTCGTCGATCTTGGCCTCGCCCGCCGCCTTGACGGCCTTCACGGTCACGTCGAACTCGGCATCCTTGCCGGCGAGCTGCTCGGCCTGGTAGCCCTCGGGGAAGGCGGTCTTGACGACGCGGCTGTCCCCGACCTTGGCGCCGACGAGCTGATCCTCGAAGCCGGGAATGAAGGTGTTGGAGCCGAGTTCCAGCGGGACGTCCTCGCCCTTGCCGCCCTCGAACTCGACGCCGTCGATGCGGCCGACGAAGTCGATCACGACCTGATCGCCAACTTGCGCCTCCGCACCCCCCTCGCGGTCCTCGAAGGAGCGACCGTCCTTGGCCATGCGCTCCAGCGCCTCGGTGATCTCCTCGTCGGAGGGCTTCACCACGAGCTTCTTGATCGAGACGTCGGAGAGGTCGGCCAGCTCGAAGCTCGGCAGCACCTCGAGCTTCACCTTGAAGGCGAGGTCGCCCTTGGCATCGAGCGCGCGCTCGATGATGTTCTGCTCCTCGTCCTTCGGGAACTCGATCTGCGGCTCCAGCGCCAGCTTGAGGCCCTTGTCGGCCACGATCTGCTGGTTGGCCTCGTTGACGGCGTTCTGCAGCACGTCGGCCATCACCGACTTGCCGTAGACCTTGCGCAGATGCGCCACCGGCACCTTGCCGGGGCGGAAGCCCTTGATCTGGACCTTGCCCTTGATGTTCGAGAGCTCGGTGTTGAGGCGATCCTCAAGCTCGGTGGCGGGGAGGAGTACCTGAAACTCGCGCTTCAGCCCCTCGGAGGTCGTCTCGGTCACCTGCATCGTCGTTCGTCCGCTTTTTCAAAAACCGCAATCTCGTCCTCGATGCCGCGGCGCCGCTGGAGACCCGTTGGAGGGCTCCGACGGCGCGAACGCCCGGCGGGGACCGGCCCGGTCCCGAGGCCGGGCCGATGCGGACTTGGTGCGGGCGGAGGGGCTCGAACCCCCACGTCTTGCGACACTGGAACCTAAATCCAGCGCGTCTACCAGTTCCGCCACGCCCGCGAGCGCTTGAGCGACATGGCCCTGTCCGGGCCTTCGAAGCGCGCGTCTATAGCACGCGCACCGGAGGCCGCAGCAAAAATTTGTTCTTGGTTGGCCTCAGGCGCCGGCGGCCGCGTCCGCGGCCTTAGGCTATCGCTTCGCTAGACGCCTCGGCTGACGCCGAGGCCCGCTCCGCGCGGCGCTCTTCGCGCCGGGCCATACGGCCGTGCCTCCTGCGAGCGACGGTTGTCGATCGTCTCGACCACTTCCGGCCGTGATTGGCGCATCCCGAACGGCCCGGCTACAACGCGGGCCCCTGCCCCGTCAGCCGAACGAGCCCCCATGCGAATGCCCGCCCCCGAGGCCCGACCCGAGCCGACCCGGGAGGCGGACGGCCTGTCCCGGCGCGCGCTGATCGCCGGGAGCGCGGCCCTGACGCTGGCGCCCTTCGCCGCCGCAGCGCAGGCGCCTCGCAAGCCGGCCCCCGCGGCCAAGCCCGCCGAGGCACCCGCTGCCGAGGCCAAGCCGGCCGAGGTGAAACCGCTCAAGGCCGCTCCCGCCAAAACCCGGCTCAAGCCCGAGCCCGCCCCCGAGACCGCCGTATGGCGCCTCGGTTCGGAATCCGCCCCCCCGGTCCTGCGGATCAAGCTCGGCGAGGCTTTGCGCCTTCGCGTCGAGAACGGCACCGACAAGCCGCTCTCCCTTCACTGGCACGGGGTGCGCAACCGCAACGCCATGGACGGCGTCGGTGGCGTCACGCAGGCGCCGATCGCGCCGGGCAAGGACTTTCTCTACGATTTCACCCCGCCCGATGCCGGCACCTTCCTGATCCGGCCGCTCACCGTCGGCGGAGCGAGCGAGCCCTCGGGCCGCGGGCTGGCGGGTCTGCTCGTCGTCGAGGAGACGGCCCCGCCGCCGGTCGATCAGGACGTGAGCCTGTTGCTGCAAGACTGGCGCCTCGACGAAGCCGGCGCCCTGCTCCCGTTCGGGCAGGTGGAATTCGCGGCGGCCGCGGGCCGGCTCGGCAACGCGGTGACGCTCAACGGACAGCCAATCCCGCTGACGCTCGAAGGCCGCCCCGGCAGCCGGGTGCGGTTGCGGCTCGCCAATGCCTGCAACGCGCGGGCGATCCGCATCCGCTTCGACGGGGTGAAGGTCTACGTCGCGGCGGTCGACGGCCAGCCCGCCGACACGTTCGAGCCGCTGAAGGCCACCCTCCCCTTCGCCCCGGGCACCCGCTACGACCTGCTCCTCGATCTGCCGAAGGAGGCCGGTCCGGCCGGCACGATCACGGCGCTCGTCGGCCAGGGCCTGCCCCTTGCGACGCTGACCGTCGCGGGCGAGGCGGCGGCGCAGGCCGGGCGCGGGCCGATCGCCTCGATCCCCGAGAACAAGCGCCTGCCCGACGAGATCAGGCTCCAGAGCGCATTTCGCCGCGACCTCGTGATCACCGGCGGGGTGAAGCCCGACCGCACCAAGCCCGGCGCCGAGACGCCCTATACGGGCGACCCGAGGAAGGTCTGGCAGATCAACGGCGCGAGCGGCGCGGCGGGCGCGGGCCCGCTGTTCACGGTCAAGCGTGGGCAGGTCGTGGTGCTGACGATCCGCAACGACACCGGCTTCCCGCAGATCCTGCACCTTCACGGCCACGTCTTCCGCCTGCTCCACCTCCTCGACGACGGCTGGGAGCCCTACTGGCTCGACACCGTGCAGATCCCCGAAGGCCGCCACGCCCAGATCGCGTTCGTGGCCGACAATCCCGGCCGCTGGCTCCTGTCCTCGACGGTGCTGGAGCGATTCGATACGGGACTCTGGACGAGCTTCGAGGTGAGCTGACGCTCAAGACAGATCGCGCAACACGGCCGGCATCAAGTCCGGGATATCCTCGGCGATGAGGCCCGGCCCGTGGCGCAAACCGGCATCGCCGTGGAGCCAGACGGCGGCGCAAGCCGCCTCGAACGGTGCCAGGCCCTGCGCCAGCAGCCCGCAGATCAGCCCGCCGAGCACGTCGCCCGAGCCGGCCGTGCCGAGATGGGGCGAGCCGTGATCGTTGATCGCGATCCGGCCGTCGGGGGCGGCGACGACCGTGTCGGCGCCCTTCAGCACCACCACCGAGCCGGCGAGCCGGGCCGCCCGCGCCGCGCGCTCGGGCTTGGCCAAGCCCTCGGCGACGGCGTCCGTGCCGGAGAACAGGCGGGCGAACTCGCCCTCATGCGGGGTCAGCACGGCCTGCGCCTCGCCGTCGCGGATGTGACGCGCGAGGGTCCGCACCTCGCTGCGAAAGCTCGTCAGGGCGTCGGCGTCGAGCACCAGGGCTCGGCCGGCGGCGGCCGCGACGGCCACGAACTCGCAGGTGGCCGGGCCGGTGCCGAGGCCGGGACCGAGCAGCAGGGCGTTGAGGCGGTCGTCGACGAGGAGGTCGTCGAGGTCGTCGGCGGTCTCGCAGGGGCGCAGCATGATCGCGGTGAGCTGCGCGGCGTTCTCCGGCAATGCGGAGTTCGGCGAAGCGACGGTGACGAGGCCGGCACCGACCCGCAACGCCCCGCGGGCGGCGAGCCGGGCCGCCCCGGTCTTGTAGGCCGGGCCCGACAGGACGAGGGCGTGGCCGCGGGTGTATTTATGGCTTGCCGCCGACAGGATGGGCAGCGTCCAAAGCCCCGGCGCGTTCCGAAACAGGCTCGGCGCGCCCGCGAGCCCGTCGGCGAGCGCCGCGGGACCGGTGCCGATATCGGCGAGCGTGATCGCGCCGCACAGCGACCGGCCGGGCTGGAGCAGGTGGCCGGGCTTGAGCGCCACGAAGGTCACGGTCTCATGTGCCTTCACCGCCGCGCCACGGACTTGGCCGGTATCGCCGTCGAGGCCGCTCGGGACATCGACCGCCAGGACCGGGCGGCCGGACGCGTTCACCGCCTCGACCAGGGCGCGGGCCGCGCCGTCCAGATCCCGCGACAGGCCTGCGCCGAAGAGCGCGTCGACGATCAGGTCGCATTCGGGCAGCGGCGTCTTCGCTGGGGAGGTCGGGGCGGTCCACTCGGCGGCGGCGAGCGCCGCGTCGCCCGTCAATGCGGATCGGTCACCCAAAAGCTGCAGTTCGACCGCGCGACCCGCCTCCATAAGGAGGCGCGCGGCCACAAATCCGTCGCCACCGTTATTGCCCGGCCCGCATAGGATCAGAATCCTCTCCGCTCCGAGCGCGAGCACCCGCTCGGCCACCGCCGCGCCGGCTCGACCCATCAGCGCGAAGCCGGGCGTGCCCGCATCGATCGCCGCCGCATCGACCCGCCGCATCGCCTCGACGGTGAGCAGCCGCAGGGCCAACTTCGGGGTATGGGCCGGCTGATGCATCCGTGGCGCTCACTCTCTGCCTAAAGAATCATCGAAACCGACGCGATTGCCCGCATATTCCGCAGGCAATGCCTGCTTGATGCGCAACTTCGCCGGCCTGCCCTGCAAATCACCGTGGCGGTCGCGCGGCCGCGATGATAGACATGTCGTCAGCACAGACGACGCGCGCATCGGACCGAGCCGGGATGAAGAAGATCGAGGCGATCATCAAGCCGTTCAAGCTCGACGAGGTGAAGGAGGCGCTCCAAGAGGTCGGCCTCCAGGGCATCACCGTCATCGAGGCCAAGGGCTTCGGCCGGCAGAAGGGCCATACCGAGCTGTATCGCGGCGCGGAATACGTCGTGGACTTCCTGCCCAAGGTGAAGCTGGAGATCGTCCTGTCCGACGCTCTGGTCGAGGGCGCTGTCGAGGCGATCCGCAAGTCGGCCCAGACCGGCCGCATCGGCGACGGCAAGATCTTCGTCTCGACCATTGAGGAAGCGATCCGCATCCGCACCGGCGAGACCGGAACCGACGCGATCTGAGCGGGCGGCTTTTCCCACTTCTGACGACTTGGCGCGCTTCGTGAACGGGCGTTCGCGCGCTCTCTGAGGCGCGTGCCTCAGCGAGCGTGCCCGTGCCCGATCTCGATACCATCGTCAAAGAGATCGCCGACGAGATGCGGGCGCGGCCCGACCGCGGCGCGGTGGCGAGCTACATTCCCGAACTTGCCCGCGTCGATGCGGGGCAATTCGGCCTCGCGGTGATCGACCGCGAGGGGCGCGTCGCCGCCGGGGGCGAGGCCGACATCTCCTTCTCGATCCAGAGCATTTCCAAGGTCTTCACCCTCACGCTGGCGCTCGGCATGGTCGGCGACCGGCTGTGGCGCAAAGTCGGGCGCGAGCCCTCGGGCAGCCCGTTCAACTCCATCGTCCAGCTGGAGCGCGAGCAGGGCATCCCGCGCAATCCCTTCATCAATGCGGGCGCCATCGCGGTCACCGACGTGATCCTGTCGGGCCATCAGCCGCGGGAGGCGTTGGGCGAGATCCTGCGCTTCATGCAGTTCCTGGCGCAGGACAGCGGCATCGCCATCGACGAGACCGTGGCGGCCTCGGAGAAGCGCACGGGCTTCCGGAACGCGGCGCTCGCCAACTACATGCGCTCGTTCGGCGTGATCGAGAACCCCGTCGACTACACGCTCGGCGTCTACTTCCACCACTGCGCCATCGCCATGAGCTGCCGCCAGCTCGCCACCGCCGGGCTGTATCTCGCCTATTCCGGCCTTCATCCGCTGGCCGGCCACACGGTGATCTCGGCCGAGCGGGCTCGGCGCATCAACGCCATCATGCTGACCTGCGGCCATTACGACGGCTCCGGCGACTTCGCCTACCGGGTCGGCCTTCCCGGAAAGAGCGGCGTCGGCGGGGGGATTCTGGCGGTGGCGCCCGGAAAGGCCTCGATCTGCGTCTGGTCGCCGGGGCTGGACGCGGCCGGCAACTCGCATCTCGGGCGCATCGCCCTGGAGATGCTGGTGAAGCGCACCGGCTGGTCGATTTTCGGGGTGTGACGTGCATCCCCTCTTCTCGCACGTGGGGCGAGGGGGGCCTTCGCAGCGTATGGCGCATGGCAGACAAACAAAAACCGCCCCCGCTTTGCGGCGGGAGCGGCTGTCATCGGCCGTGAAAAGCTTCGGCCTCGAAGGCGCTTACGCGACGGCCTTCTCGGCAGCCTCGCCCGGGAGCGGGACCTCGGAGATCGTCTTCAGCACCTGCGAGGCGATCTGGTAGGGGTCGCCCATGGAGTTCGGGCGGCGGTCCTCAAGGTAGCCCTTGTAGTTGTTGTTCACGAAGGAGTGGGGCACGCGCACCGAGGCGCCGCGGTCGGCCACGCCGTAGGAGAACTTGTTCCACGGGGCGGTCTCGTGCTTGCCGGTCAGACGCATGTGGTTGTCCGGGCCGTAGACGGCGATGTGGTCGTCGAGGTTCTTCTCGAACTGGGCCATCATGGCCTCGAAGTAGTCCTTGCCGCCGGTCTCGCGCATGAACGTCGTCGAGAAGTTGCAATGCATACCGGAGCCGTTCCAGTCGGTGTCGCCGAGCGGCTTGCAATGGTACTCGATGTCGATGTCGTAGCTCTCGCACAGGCGCTGGAGCAGGTAGCGGGCCATCCACATCTCGTCGGCGGCCTTCTTGGAGCCCTTGCCGAAGATCTGGAATTCCCACTGGCCCTTGGCCACTTCGGCGTTGATGCCCTCGTGGTTGATGCCGGCGGCGAGGCAGAGGTCGAGATGCTCCTCGACGATCTTGCGGGCGATCGGACCGACGTTGGAGGCGCCGACGCCGCAATAGTACGGGCCCTGCGGGGCGGGGTAGCCGGTCTCGGGGAAGCCGAGCGGGCGGCCGTTCTTGTAGAGGAAGTACTCCTGCTCGAAGCCGAACCACGCGCCGGCATCGTCCAGCACGGTGGCGCGCTTGTTCGACGGGTGCGGGGTCTTGCCGTCGGGCATCATCACTTCGCACAGCACCAGCACGCCGTTGGTGCGGGCCGGATCGACGAAGTGGCGGATCGGCTTGAGCACGCAATCGGACGAGGAGCCCTCGGCCTGCAGGGTCGAGCTGCCGTCGAAGCCCCAGAGCGGGAGCTGCTCCAGGCTCGGGAAGCTGTCGAACTCCTTGATCTGCGTCTTGCCGCGCAGGTTCGGAACCGGGGTGTAGCCGTCGAGCCAGATATACTCGAGCTTGTACTTCGTCATTGCCTGTCTCTCGTTCCTGATCGACGAAACCCGTCTGACAGCCCCGAGTCCGGCGCCCTGTTCGCCCGAGCCTCGCCTGGACTTCGTCGCCGCGTCGCGGGCGCCGATCCCTCGGCGGGCCGGGGCTTTCGCCGGACCCTCGAAGCGTCCGGCTCAACCCGTTCGCTTCGGATCGGCCTCTAGCATGCACCGTGCCAATGTGTCGGCAAATGAGTCGAAGGTTCCTGCGTAAAAGCGTCGCCCTGATCGGACGGATCGGCACGTCCTTTTCCATGAAAGGCCCGCCGGGGCGGAGATTTTTGTCTCAGGACGGGTGGCGGCGGCCGAGCGCGGGCTTTATCGTCCGCGCCCGTCGGCCGGACCGGCCGGGGCGCGAGGAGGGATGCCCGCTTCAGGACCCGTGCCGCGCCAATCGCGCGCGGACCCGTCTGGGTCTTCGAGAGACGAGCCCCCTCCCCCCTTCGACGATCCGACGACCGGCCGGGATCAGCCCCGGCCCGGACGGCCCTCCCGGCCGCTTCCGCCTGACGAGACGACCCGAGGAGACGCACACGATGAAAACGGCCGCTGATGTGCTGAAGGCCATCAAGGACAACGACGTGAAATACGTCGACTTCCGCTTCACCGACCCGCGCGGGAAGTGGCAGCACGTGACCTTCGACGTCTCCCTCGTCGACGAGGAGATCTTCTCCGAGGGCACAATGTTCGACGGCTCCTCGATCGCCGGCTGGAAGGCGATCAACGAGTCCGACATGCTGCTGATGCCCGACCCGGTCACCGCCTGCATGGACCCGTTCTTCTCGGCGTCCACCATGTCGATCGTCTGCGACGTGCTCGAGCCCTCGACCGGCGAGCCCTATTCGCGCGATCCGCGCGGCACGGCGAAGCTCGCCGAGGCCTATCTGCGCTCGACCGGCATCGGCGACGACATCTTCGTCGGCCCCGAGGCCGAGTTCTTCGTGTTCGACGACGTGAAGTTCGGCGCCGACCCCTACCACACCGGCTTCCAGCTCGATTCCACGGAGCTGCCCACCAACGGCTTCACCGATTACGAGGGCGGCAACCTCGGCCACCGCATCCAGACCAAGGGCGGCTACTTCCCCGTGCCGCCGCAGGATTCGGCCCAGGACATGCGCGGCGAGATGCTGGCCGCCATGCAGTCGATGGGCGTCAAGGTCGAGAAGCACCACCACGAGGTGGCCTCCGCCCAGCACGAGCTCGGCATGAAGTTCGACACGCTGACGCTGCTCGCCGACCACATGCAGATCTACAAGTACTGCATCCACAACGTGGCGCAGAGCTACGGCAAGTCCGCGACCTTCATGCCCAAGCCCGTCTACGGCGACAACGGCTCCGGCATGCACGTCCACCAGTCGATCTGGAAGAACGGCAAGCCGCTGTTCGCCGGCGACAAGTACGCCGACCTCTCCCAGGAATGCCTGTGGTACATCGGCGGCATCATCAAGCACGCCAAGGCGCTCAACGCCTTCACCAACCCGTCCACCAACTCCTACAAGCGTCTGGTGCCGGGCTACGAGGCCCCCGTGCTGCTGGCCTACTCGGCCCGCAACCGCTCGGCCTCCTGCCGTATCCCGTGGACGACGAACCCGAAGGCCAAGCGCGTCGAGGTCCGCTTCCCCGATCCGATGGCCAACCCCTACCTCGCCTTCTCGGCGCTGCTGATGGCCGGCATCGACGGCATCCTCAACAAGATCGATCCGGGCCCGGCCATGGACAAGGATCTTTACGACCTGCCGCCGCGCGAGTTGAAGAAGATTCCGACCGTGTGCGGCTCGCTCCGTGAGGCGCTGCAGAACCTCGACAAGGACCGCGCCTTCCTCAAGGCCGGCGGCGTGTTCTCGGACGATCAGATCGACTCGTTCATCGAGCTGAAGATGACCGAGGTGCTGCGCTACGAGATGACCCCGCACCCGATCGAGTTCGTGCAGTACTACTCGCTGTAACCGACCTGCCGGCGTAGGCCGGCGTCCCGATACGGTCTCGCGAACGCCGCAGCCCCCGGGCTGCGGCGTTTTGCGTTTGCCGCACCGCTCGCTCGATCCGCCGCATTTCACGCAGGACGGGCATGCCGGGGCTTAATTTATTAGGAAATGTTAGTGTCAAGTCGTCGCGTTGCACGTGACGACCGCGAGACCGTGATGCTTGTTCCGAGGCTCCGCCGCCTCCTCGATCTCTATACCGTCCGGGAGAACGATCCCGTGCTGGCCGCGGCGCAGTTCCAGGCGCTCGCCCGGCAAGTCCTGATGCTCTACGTTGTCCTCGGCCTCAACGCGGTCGTGCTCGCCTACGCACATTACGGCTTGGCGCCCGATTGGATCGTCCTCGGCCCTCCGATTCTGTTGCTTCTCGGCATCGGAGGACGCTCGCTGGCCTGGATCCGCTTGGCCCGGCGCACGTCCCAGGAAAAGGAGGCCTTCGCTCAGTTGCGCTCGGTCAGCCTGTTCACCGTGATCGTTGGCGGTTTCGCCTCGTTCTGGTCGGCCATGCTGTACGGGTACGGTAACGACGCCAGCGACATGCACGTCATCTTCTTTCTCACCGTCACGGTGATGTTCTGCATGCAGTGTATCGCGCAGCTGCGCAGTGCTGCCTATATTCTGGCGACGATCGCCGTGTGCTTCTGTATCTACTTCTTCATGATCGGTGAGCCGCTGGTGCGGGTGTCGATCGTCAACTACTTCCTCGTGTTGATCGGCTCGATGGTGATGCAAAATTTCGCCTACCGCGATTTCTGCCGCTTGGTCGACCTCACCGAGGAGAACAGCCGCCTCGCCCTGACCGATGCGCTGACCGGCCTGCCGAACCGCCGCGCCTTCGTGGCGCGGCTGGAGGAGGCCGTCACCCACGCGACCGTCACGGGCGGACGTTTCGGTGTCGGCCTGATCGATCTCGACGGCTTCAAGCCCGTCAACGACAGTCTCGGGCACGGGGCCGGCGACGCCGTTCTGCGAGAGGTGGCCCGGCGCCTGGAGGGGGCCGGGCTGGGCTGGGCGGCCCGGCTCGGCGGCGACGAGTTCGGGCTCATCGTTGCGGAGGAGACGGATCTCGACGCCGTCGGCCGCCGCATCTGCGCCCTGCTGGGCCAGCCCTACCTGCTGCGGGAGGGCCCGGCCCAGATCGGCGCCTCGGTCGGCTTCGCCCGCTTCCCCGAGGCGGCGGCGAGCGCCGAGACCCTGGTCGACCGGGCCGACTTCGCCCTCTACCACGCCAAATCCTGCCGCCGCGGCGCGGCGGTGTGCTTCGCGCCCGAGCACGAGGCGGTGCTGCGCCGCGATGCCGCGATCGAGCAGGCGCTGCGGCGGGCGGACCTCGCGGTGGAGTTCCGCCTGCTCTACCAGCCGATCGTGGACGCGGTGAGCGGGCGCGTCGAGGCCTACGAGGCACTGGCGCGCTGGCAGAGCCCGACGCTCGGATTCGTGTCGCCCGCCGAGTTCATCCCCGTGGCCGAGCGCAGCCGACTGATCCGCGATCTCAGCCGCGTCCTGCTGGGTCAGGCGCTCGACACGATGCGGGACTGGCCGGCGGAGCGCCGGCTCTCCTTCAACCTGTCGGCCCACGACATCGCCGCACCCGAGAGCGTCGATCATCTCGCCGCGATGGTGGTGGCGAGCGGAATCGATCCGCGCCGGATCGTCTTCGAGGTGACCGAAAGCGGTCTCATGCGCGATCTCGGCGACGCCACGCGCGCCCTGACCTCGCTCAGGGCGCTGGGCGTGGGCATCGCCCTGGACGATTTCGGCACCGGCTACTCGAGCCTCAGCTACCTGCAACGTCTGCCCGTCGATCGGCTCAAGATCGACCGCAGCTTCGTCATCCGCTGCGCCGAGGACGAGACCTCGCTCAACATCGTCCGCTCGATCCTCGATCTCTGCCGCCACCTCACCCTCGACTGTGTGGTCGAAGGCGTCGAGACCGCCGACCAGTTGCTGCTTCTGCGCTCGGTCGGCTGCCGTGCGATGCAGGGCTACCTCTTCCACAAGCCGATGCCGGCCGCTGCGATTCCGGCCTTCGAGGCCGCGCCGCCCCTTTGGGCCCTGCCGCGTGGGTCTCGCGCCGCGGCCGCGGCCTGACCGGGACGGAGCCGGCGGATTGGGGTAGGCTCCGGGCCCGCCTTCGAGCCAGCGAGGCTTCCATGTCCCTGACCGTCCCGGTGATCCTCGGCTCCGTACGCTCGGACCGGCAAGGCATCCGCGCCGCCCGCTTCCTCGTGGCCGAGCTGGAGGCGCGCGGCCACGCGGCGCCGCTGGTCGATCCGGCCGAGCTGAAGCTCCCCCTCCTCGACCGGATGTACAAGGAATATCCGTCCGGAGAGGCCCCCGAGCCGCTGGAGTGTCTGGCCGCGATCTACCGCCGCGCCGACGCCTTCGTGGTCGTCTCGGCCGAGTACAACCATTCGATCCCGCCGGCCCTGTCCAACACCCTCGACCACTTTCTGGAAGAGTATTTCTGGCGCCCGTCCGCGATCTGCTGCTACTCGGCCGGGCAATACGGCGGGGTGCGCGCCGCGATGCAGCTGCGGGCGATGCTGGCCGAACTCGGCGCGCCGAGCATTCCCTCGCTGTTGCCGATCCCGCGCATCCAGAAGGCCCTGAGCGAGGCGGGCGAGCCGGCCGAGGACTGGCTGCGCAAGGCGGCCGGCAAGTTCCTCGACGAACTGACGTGGTACGCCGAGGCTCTTCGGGCCAAGCGTGCCACCGGCACACCGTATTGATCGGCGGGATCTGGCTGCTCCGGCGTTTCTCCTGAAACCGAAACGGGCCTCGCGCGATTGTCGGCCGAAGACAAACGACGGAGGCATCCTTGTCCGCCAACGATTTCACCCACCGCGTCGGCCACGACGTAGACAGCGTCGATCAGGTCAGCAGCGTCGTCCTGCTCGGGCTCGCGGTCGCCGGCGGCATCGCCGCGGTGCTGCTCGATCTTCTGCTGATCGGCTGACGCGCCCGCGAGAGCCCCGCCGCGCCCGAACCGGCGCGGCGGACGGCGATGCGACGGCCTTCCGATCGTCGGACCGGTGGTAGGCTTTCGTTAACCATCTCCGTGCAAGCTGCATCCTCGGTTGCAGATCCGCACCCCGCGGTGACGAAACCTTCATCCTCGCTTCGGTCCACCATGGCACAGCTCGCGACCGACTACGCCGCCGACACCCTGACCCAGGCGTCTCTGCCGAACCTCAGTGGCGAGACGCGCAACCGGCTCGGCCACGCCCTGCGCGAAGCCTATGTCGAGCCCTGCGAAACGCTTCCGATCACGGACGCGCAGGTCGAATTGCTGCTGCGCCTGCGGCAGAAGGAGCGGGACCGGCGCCGCGGCGCCTGATCGGGATTTCCGACAGCGAGCGGACGAGCCTGCGGCGGCCCCCGCGGGACCCGTTCCTACTGCCAGCGCCGAGCCTTCGGCTGGTTGCGGCGAATCTCGGCCGCGCGGATCAGCGTCAGAACCCGGTCGAGATCCTTGAGAAGCTGGCCCTCCCGGTCACGGGCCGCTTCCGCGTCGGCCTCGCCGCCGAATTGCTGCTGTTGCTGCGCCAGCGTCAGCGCCCGCTCCAGCGCGTCGCGTTCGGCGTGGAGCGCACGGTAAGCCGCCTCCTGCGGATCGACCGCCTCGACCGTTTCTCCGCCTTGCGGATCGTTCGGCGTCGGATCGCTCCGCCGATCGTTGCCGCGGGATGGCTCCGCCACGCTGTCTCCTCCTCCGGTCTCGACCGCCCTCGGGCGCGGCGCCCGCGACCGGGCCGGAGCGCCCCGACCGATCCCAACGTCCGAAAGCGGCCAACCGGTCCCATCCGCAGCGAAAATCGGCCTGACACGGCGCGCGCGCGCCGCTGTCATGTCCCCGTCATGTGGCCGTCATAGAGGCGGCGCGTCGGCCGGATAGGGCTGCCCCGTCGCGGCGGGAGGCCGGTCTACCCGAGACCGAGCCGAGACGGTCCCGACCGGCGGCAGCGCCCGACACGTTACGGAGATGCTCGTGAAACCCTTCGCTTACGCCCTGGCCGTCGGCCTCGCGGCCGCCCAGCTCGCGACCGCGGCGCTCGCCGCCGACATCACCGGCGCCGGCGCCACCTTCCCCTTCCCGGTCTACTCGAAGTGGGCCGAGGCCTACCGCAAGGAGAGCGGCAACGGCCTGAACTACCAGTCGATCGGTTCCGGCGGCGGCATCAAGCAGATCCAGGCCAAGACCGTCGATTTCGGCGCCACCGACGCCCCGCTGAAGCCCGCCCAGCTGGAAAAGGACGGCCTCGTCCAGTTTCCGACCGTCATGGGCGGCGTCGTCACGGTGGTGAACATCGCGGGCCTCGAGCCGGGCAAGCTCAAGCTGACCGGTGAGATCGTCGCCGACATCTACGCGGGCAAGATCCAGAAGTGGTCGGACCCGAAGATCGTCAAGCTGAACGAGGGCCTCAAGCTGCCTGAGGCCAACATCACCCCGATCTACCGCTCGGATGCCTCCGGCACGACCAACATCTTCACCACCTACCTCTCGGGCGTTTCCGAGAGCTGGAAGAAGGAGTTCGGCGCCGCCACGACGATCAGCTGGCCGGTGGGCCAGGGCGGCAAGGGCAACGAGGGCGTGACCGCCACCGTCAAGCAGGTCCCGAACGCCATCGGCTACGTCGAGTCGGCCTATGCCAAGCAGAACAAGCTCGCCTACGCCCTGATTCAGAACAAGGCCGGCAACTTCCCGCAGCCCGACGACAAGGCGTTCCAGGCCGCCGCCGCCAGCGCCGACTGGAAGGCGACCCCCGGCTTCGGCATCGCGCTGACGAACCAGGCCGGCGCTGATGCGTGGCCGATCACGGCCGCGACCTTCATCCTCGTCCACAAGGACCCCGCCGACGCCGCCAAGACGGCCGACGTGCTGAAGTTCTTCGACTGGGCCTACAAGAACGGCGACAAGCTCGCGACCGAGCTCGACTACGTGCCGCTGCCCGACAACGTGGTCGGTCTGATCCACGAGGAGTGGCAGTCGATCAAGAAGGACGGCAAGCCGGTCTTCGCCGGCAAGTAAGGCGTACGGGCCTCTCCCCCTCGGGAGGGGCCCTTTTCCTGCGGCCTGCTCGCCTCGCGCCCGCGACCGCGCTACACGCCCCGCACTCGATGAGCATTCGCGGATGACCGCCTTGACCCAATCCGTCGCCCTGGCCCGTGAGAGCGGCGTGGCCACCCGCACCGCCCCGAGCAAGACGGGAGACCGCCTGTTCCAGGGGCTGTCCTACGCCTCGGCGCTCCTCGTGCTGCTCGTGCTCGCGGGCATCCTCGGCTCCATCGTCTACGGGGCGTGGCCGGCCTTCGCCGAATTCGGCTTCGGCTTCCTGACCTCCTCGGCCTGGAACATCGGCACCGAGCAGTACGGCGCCCTGCCCGCCGTCATCGGCACGGTGGCCGCGGCGCTGCTGGCCCTCGTCATCGGCGTGCCGATCTCTCTCGGCATCGCGATCTACCTGACG
Organism: Methylorubrum salsuginis; assembly: GCF_900114375.1. GTDB lineage: Bacteria > Pseudomonadota > Alphaproteobacteria > Rhizobiales > Beijerinckiaceae > Methylobacterium > Methylobacterium salsuginis. Next base: position 81,142 of record NZ_FOSV01000016.1, read on the forward strand.
CAGCTCTGTCCCGGCTGGGCCCGCAAGCCCGTCGCCATGACGATCGAGCTGCTCGCCTCGGTGCCGAGCATCATCTACGGCATGTGGGGCCTGTTCGTGTTCGCGCCCCTCTTCGCCCGCTTCGTGCAGGTGCCGGTCTCCAACGTCGTCGAGGGCATGCCGATCCTCGGCACCATCCTCTATGCCCGCATCCCCTCGGGCGTCGGCGTGCTCACCGCGGGCATCATCTTGGCCATCATGATCGTGCCCTTCGTGGCCTCGATCACCCGCGACATGCTCGACCAGATCCCGACCGTGCTGCGCGAGAGCGCCTACGGCATCGGCTGCACCACCTGGGAGGTCGTGCGCCATGTCCTCGTGCCGCAGGCCTCCGTCTCGATCATCGGCGCGATCATGCTGGGCCTCGGCCGGGCGCTCGGCGAGACCATGGCGGTCACCTTCGTGATCGGCAACGCCAACCGGCTCTCCGCCTCGATCTTCGACCCGGGTTCGACCATCGCCTCGCGCATCGCCAACGAGTTCAACGAGGCCGACGGCCTGCAGCTCTCCTCGCTGATGGCGCTCGGCTGCTTGCTCTTCATCATTACCTTCTTCGTGCTGATCATCGCGCGCCTGCTGGTGCGGCGCGCCAAGGTCGCCTGAGCCAACCGGGACGAGCGCCGACCATGGACGCCACCAACCCCATCGCGACCGCCGGGCACGCGCCCCGCGCCAGCCGCGTCCGCTCCAGCCGCCGGGTCGCAGACCGCATCCTGATCCTGGCGAGCACGCTCGCCACCCTGATCGGCATCGTCGTCCTCGGCTCGATCCTGCTGATGCTGATCGTCGAGGGCCTGAAGGGCATCACGCCGACGCTGCTCACGGCGCCGACCCCCGGCCCCGGCTCGGAAGGCGGCGGCATCGCCAACGCCATCCTGGGCAGCCTCGTGATGACCTTCATCGGCATCGTCATCGCCACGCCGATCGGGCTGATGGCCGGCACCTTCCTGGCCGAATACGGCAAAACCTCGAAGATCGCCGACGTCATCCGCTTCCTCAACGACGTGCTGCTCTCGGCGCCCTCGATCCTGATCGGTCTGTTCGTCTACACCCTGATGGTGCGGCCGATGGGGACCTATTCGGGCTGGGCCGGCGCCGTGGCCCTCGCCATCATCGCCGTGCCGGTCATCGTGCGCACCACCGAGGACATGCTGCGCCTCGTGCCGAGCCCGATGCGCGAGGCCGGCGCCGCGCTCGGCGCCCCCCGCTCCCTGGTGATCCGCGCGATCACCTGGCGGGCGGCTTCTGCCGGCATCGTCACCGGCATCATCCTGGCGCTGGCCCGCATCGCCGGCGAGACCGCCCCGCTGCTGTTCACCGCGCTCAACAACAATTCGTGGTTCAACGCCAACCTGCTCGGGGGCGTGCCGAACCTGCCGGTGATGATCTACCAGTTCGCGCTCTCGCCCTACCCCAACTGGCAGAGCCTCGCCTGGGCCGGCGCACTCCTCATCACCGTCACCATCCTGGCCCTCTCCGTGACGGCCCGCTTCGTGATCAAGGAACAGCGGCAGCGCTGATCCACGCGCTCCGCGTCCCGACCTCCTACCCGACGAGAGACCTCCGATGAGCGCCTCCCCCGCGATCCGCAGCCAGCTCGACGGCCGCAACCCGGCCGACCACGCCGCGCCCGTGCGCATCGCCGTCAAGGATCTGAACTTCTACTACGGTCAGTTCCACGGCCTGAAGAACATCAACCTCGACTTCCGCGACCGGCAGGTGACCGCGCTGATCGGCCCCTCGGGTTGCGGAAAGTCGACCCTGCTGCGCACCTTCAACCGGATCTACAGCCTCTATCCGGAGCAGCGCGCGGAAGGGCAGATCCTGCTCGACGGGCAGAACGTGCTCGACCCCAAGATCGACCTCAACGAGCTGCGCTCGCGGGTCGGCATGGTGTTCCAGAAGCCGACGCCCTTTCCGATGTCGATCTACGACAACGTCGCCTTCGGCCTGCGCCTCTACGAGAAGCTGCCCAAGGCCGAGCTCGACGTCCGCGTCGAGGAATCCTTGCGCAAGGCAGCCCTGTGGGACGAGGTGAAGGACAAGCTCAAGCAGTCCGGCATGGGCCTGTCCGGCGGTCAGCAGCAGCGCCTGTGCATCGCCCGCACCGTGGCCCAGCGCCCGGAGGTGATCCTGTTCGACGAGCCGACCTCGGCGCTCGATCCGATCTCGACGGGCCGCATCGAGGAGCTGATCGAGCAACTCCGCTCGGAGTTCACGATCGTCATCGTGACGCACAACATGCAGCAGGCCGCCCGCATCTCGCAATTCACGGCGTTCATGTATCTCGGCGAGTTGATCGAGTTCGATGCGACCTCGAAGATCTTCATGAACCCGGCCAAGCGCCAGACCCAAGACTACATCACCGGCCGCTTCGGCTGACCGGATCGTCCGCTCAACCGATCGACCAGGCGACGGGTGGCGACGCCCGACCGGAGAGTCCGAAGATGTCCGAACATATCGTCTCGTCCTACGACAACGATCTCGAGAACCTGCGCCGCTCCATCGCCGAGATGGGCGGCGTCGCCGAGAAGATGCTCGCGGAGGCCACCGAGGCCCTGGTCCGGCGCGACACCACCCTGGCCCAGGCCGTGATCGTCGCCGACAAGCGCCTCGACGTGCTCCAGCGCGAGATCGAGGAGCGCTCCGTGCTGCTCATCGCCCGCCGCCAGCCGCTGGCCATCGACCTGCGCGAGACCATCTCGGGCATCCGCGTCGCGGGCGATCTCGAACGGATCGGCGATCTGGCCAAGAACATCGCCAAGCGGGTCGTCGCGATCAGCGATCAGGCCCAGCCGCAGAAGATCGTGCTCGGCGTGCAGCACATGAGCGACCTCGTGCAGGAGCAGCTCAAGGACGTGCTCGACGCCTATGCCAGCCGCGACACCGCCGCCGCCCACGACGTGTGGGAGCGGGACGGGGCCATCGACGCGCTCTACAACTCGCTGTTCCGCGAACTCCTGACCTACATGATGGAAGATCCGCGCAATATCTCGTTCTGCACGCATCTCCTGTTCTGCGCCAAGAACGTCGAGCGCATCGGCGACCACACCACCAACGTCGCCGAGACGATCCACTACCTCGCCACCGGCGAGGCGCCTGCGGGGGAGCGGCCGAAAAACGATGCCTCGAACTACGCGACCGTCCTGCCGGGCGCCTGAGGCATTGCGGGGGGCGTGACCTTCATGGTCGTCGCGCGGGCCGGGTGTCGGTGCGCGAGGATCGACGTCATGCCAATCGGCGATGATCCCGATTCATCGCCGATTGCCCCCGCGACGGCGGGGCGGCGGGCGTCCGCCGGATGCACGGAACAGGACCCTCGGTCCTATTCCGGGCCGCTTGGTATAAGACGCTCTTTGCCGGGTACATGCACGCGCCGGGACTGGATTCCCGCGCTCGCCTCCGTCACCGTTGCGGTGACGAAGGAGGCCCTTGGCAAAACATGCGAATGGGAAGACGTTCGATGACGAGCGCGCGTATCCTGATCGTCGAGGACGAGGAATCGCTGACCACGCTGCTGCGCTACAACCTCGAAGCCGAGGGCTTCGTGGTGGACGTGGCGATCCGTGGCGACGAGGCCGACCTTCGCCTGCACGAGACCACTCCCGACCTCGTCCTGCTGGACTGGATGGTGCCGGGCCTCTCGGGGATCGAGCTGTGCCGGCGCATCCGGGCCCGCCGTGAGACCGAACGGCTGCCGGTGATCATGCTGACCGCCCGCGGCGAGGAGGCCGACCGGGTGCGCGGCCTCTCGACCGGGGCCGACGATTACGTGGTCAAGCCGTTCTCGGTGCCCGAACTCCTCGCCCGCGTGCGCGCCCTGCTGCGCCGGTCCAAGCCCGCCCATGTCGCCGACACCCTGACCGCGGGCGACATCGAGCTCGACCGGGTGAGCCACCGCATCCGCCGCCAGGGCCGCGAGATCCATCTCGGGCCGACCGAGTTCAAGCTGCTCGAATACCTGATGCAGAGCCCCGGCCGCGTCTTCTCCCGCGAGCAGCTCCTCGACGGCGTATGGGGACACGACGTCTACATCGACGAGCGCACCGTCGACGTCCATGTCGGCCGCCTGCGCAAGGCGATCAACCGTCCGCGCCAGAGCGATCCGATCCGCACCGTGCGCGGCTCCGGCTATTCGTTCGACGAGATGTTCGCGGTGGCCGAATAGAGCGTCATCCCGAAAGGTGATTTCCGGCTTTCGGTGAAAGGACGATGCGGCGCAATGAAGTAGAGCATCGTCCCGGATCCGATATCCAGGACGATGCTCCAACCGCCCCTCAATAGTTCACCGTTGCCCGCAGGCCCACCACGGTCGCGTTGCGGATGCGCCGGCCGTCGGCGTCGGGCAGGCCGCCGCCGGGGCGCATGACGAATTGAAGGTCCGGCTGGAGCGTGAAGCCCGGCACGATCTCGGCCTGATAGGTCGCCTCGATCACCGTCTCGCTGCTCCGGATCGGCCCGGTTCCGGTGCCGAGGGCGAGGGCATCGCGGTCGAAGGCGCGGGCGGCGGGCGCGATGCGCGAATGGATCACGCCGAGGCCGGCGGTGTCGTTGGGGCGGCCCGGGATCAGTCCCTTGTAGGCGATGCCGGCATCCACGTAGAGGTCGATCAGGTTGCGGTCCCCCGGCACCGCCGAAAGGCGGACGAAGGCCGAGGCGCCCTCCCCCGGCGCGCCGGGCTCGTTGTAGAGCGTCTGGTCGAGGATGGCGTAGACGCCGCTGTCGCCGCGGAAGCGCCGGGCGATGCCGCTGGCCTCGGGGTCGGCCAGAAGCCGTCCCTGAACGCTGTCGAGCCGCGGGCTGTCGAAGCGGCCGAAATGATGCCACGCCCCGAGCGTCGCCGTCCCGGGCAAGCCCGTCATGCCGGGAAGCGAGGGATAGGCATAGGCCGCCTCGCCGATCAGCAGGGCCGGATCGTTGACGCGGAAATCCGTGCCGTGGCGGTTGCGCCGCTGCGGATCGGTGCCGTCGTCGGGGTACGGCGTGCCGGCCGGGTCGCCGTTGAAGATCGCCGCTTGGAACGACAGGGCGTCGGTCGGCACGTATTTCACCCGCACGGCCGGCGTCGCGAGCGGGTAGATCGGCCCGCCGCTCGGCATCACCACCGCCCCAACATTCGGCCAGCCGAACCCGGCGTTCAGGAAGACGACGCCCGACTGGGCGATGGCGAACTCGGTGTCGGCCGAGACCTGCCCGATCTTGATCGAGACTTTCCCGTCCCAAAAATTCTGTTCGACCCACAGCTCGAACAGCCGCGTGGAGGGCAAAGCCTCGATGCCGCTCACCGTCGTGAGGTTGTTCACGAAGGACCGGGACATCCCGTGGCCGTGGATCTGGAAGAAGTCGGTGTGGAGCCGCGCCCCCTCCCAGCCCATGAAGCGGTCGAGATCGATGTCGAGGCCGGCATCCAGGCGCCCGCCATAGGTCGCCCCGCGCTTGAGCCCGCCCGACACGTCGGCGAGGCCTTCGCCGATATAGGTGAGCACGTAGGTGATGCCGCGTTGCGCGAGATAGGCGCGCAGGCCTAACGGATCACCGTCGGGTCCGAGCGAGGACTCGATAGAGCCCTTGTTAGTGACCGAGACCTGATCCGAGGTGCGCGACTGCGCCACCGCGGTCTGCGGGTCGCCGCCGGCACCGGTCAGCGGCAGCAGGAAATCCTGGGACGCGGCCGGGCCGGCGGCAAGACAGGCCGCGAGCGCGGCGAGCCGCGCTCGTCGTCGCCCCGCGCTCCCGTGCCAAGCCTCGCGTTTCACTCTCAAGACCTGTCGCCCGGCGGTCGGTTCATCCATCAAGCAGAAGCGGATGACAGGGCCGAGACCATCCAAAACATCAGCCGGCGCGCAACAACAGGAGAATCGAGGTGATCGTCATTACGGCGATCGTCGCGATGATGCCGCCGCCGCGGCAGGCGAACTGGCGCGGGGTGTTGGCGGCGGCGAGCATGCCGATCGGATGCAGGATGCGGGCGATGAGAAGCACGATCAGCAGGCCCTGCACCCACCCATGCGACCCGCCGCCGGCTTCGTAGAGGGCGATCAGCAGGAGGGTGAGCGGCACGAACTCGCCGAAATTGCCGTGCGAGCGGATGCGCCGCTGCAATCCGTCCTGCCCACCGTCTCCGAAGAGGACGTTGCCGGTGAGCCGCCCGCCGATCACCCAGGCGGACAAGCCGGCATAGATCAGCCCGAGGAGGCCGGCATAGAAGGCGGTGGTGGTCGGGAAGATCACAGGCTCATGTCTCCGTCGTGTTCGGGCAACGCACCAATCGGCGCGGGTCCGGCTTGTTCCGGCTGCCGCGCGCATGGATCCGTGCGCATGACCGGGAAAGCATGTCATGCCCTGTGGATCGTCGCGGTGTGGGTCGCGTCCGGATCGCCGCCGGCGCGCGAAAGCTGACATATGTCTATCGCGCGCCGCGGCCATACCGGGCGAAGACGGGGATATCGGGGAGGACGCAGGTTGAGCGGCAAGCTGATCGCGGTCGCCAACATGAAGGGCGGCGTCGGCAAGACGACGACGGTCGTCATGCTGGCCGAGGCGCTCGCCGCCGACGGGGCGCGGGTGCTCGTGGTCGATCTCGATCCGCAGGCCTCGGTCTCGGTCTGCCTCGCTGGCGACGACCTGCTCGCGCAGATGATCTCCCGCGGGCGGACGCTCGAGGCTTATCTCGCCCTCAAGATCATCACCCGTCACAAGCCGGATCTCCGCGCCCGCATCCAGCCGGGCGTCAGCCTGACGACCCACAAGAACCGGCCGCTCGAACTCTCGCTTCTGCCGTCCGGCCCGCATCTGCGCCTGGTGGAGCGCGAGATCCTCTACGAGCTGACCGAGCGGAAGTTCTCGATGAGCGACATCGAGGGCCGGCTGTGGACGCTGTTCCAGGACGAGTTCGCACCGCTGGCGCAGGACTACGACTACGTCTTCTTCGATTGCGCGCCGGGCATCTCGCCGATGACCGAGGTCGCGGTACGCGCCGCCGACCTCGTCCTCGTCACCTCGATCCCCGACTTCCTCTCGACCTATGGCCTCAACGCCTTCGTCGAGACGATCTGGCGGCACAGCGGGCGCAAGGACGGCCATATCCGGCCGCGCAGCGCCCCTTACGTGCTCGTCACCCGCTATCAGGCGCAGGTGCGCCAGCATCAGCAGACGCTGGCCCGTCTGGTCGCCGAGGCCGAGGCGGGCGATGCGGGGTTTCGCCTGCTCGACACCCGCGTTCCCCAGGCGGCGGCGCTCGCCGACGCTCTCGTCCCGGTCGGCGGCGCCCCGCCGACCTTCTCGGCCAAGTACGGCGCGCATGTGCCGAACGTGTTGATCCCGCTCGTCGCGGAAGTGAAGGACATCCTCCATGGCGCTTGATGTCGACGGATACGCGGTGCTGCAGGCGATGGCCGCCGCGCCCGAAGCCTTCCCCGACATCCGCGCCGAGATTCCGAAGGCCGCCCGCACCCTCGTGGTGCGCCAGCTCAAGGCGCGCGGTTTGAAGGCGCATCACTTGCGGATGGTCCGTGACGTGATCGGCACCGAGGCCTTTGCGCTGATCGCCGACGGCATGACCGACGCGGAGGTGAAGGCGGTGGTCGCCCGCCTCGACCCGCATCACCCGACCCTGAAACAGGCCACTCCCGGCTGGCTGCGCCGCCGACTCGCGGCGCTGGCCGTGGGCGAGGCTCCGCTTCGGCGGGGCGAGCTCGCTCCGCCGGAGACCGACGCCCCCGCTCCGACCCGGGCGCTCGGCAGCCGGCCCTTTGCGGCGGTCTGGGACGGCGTGGACCATGATGCGCCGCTCGCGAAAGCCGGCAAGAAGGAGAAGGCGTCGGGCAAGAAGGAACGCAAGGACCTCGAGAAGAAGGGCAAGAAGAAGAAGGATTGAGCGGGCGGAGGAGCGCCGCATCCTCCCAGGCCGTCACGGCGAGTGCTGCCCCGAGGGCATCGGCCTTTGCCGAAGGCCCGTCGCCGCCGCTGGGTCCGATGGTTGCGGGACCGCGAGACACGCGGCCCAAACGAAAACGGGCGCCCCGCGGGGCGCCCGTTTCGTCTCGCCGAAGGCGAAATGCGATCAGTAAGCGCTGAACTTGTAGTTGAAGCCGGCGCGGACCAGGCTGCCCTCGGTGCCGAAGCGAGCGGAATAGCCGTTGGTGCCCGCCGGGTTGAGGACGGCGATGGTGCGGCCGCCGAGATCGTAGCGGATGTACTCGGCCTTGATCGTCACGTCGGACTTGATGCCGAGCAGCTTGCCGAAGGCGAAGGTGTTGAGGAACGAGTCGGCCGGGATCGCGTACTCCACGCCGCCGCCGTAGTTGTAGCCGGTCTCGAACTGCTTGTCGTAGCCGCCGAGGAACTGGAGCGGCAGGCCGTTGGCCGGGGTGCCGAACAGCTGGGCGCCGTAGGCGACCTGACCGAAGGCGAGACCGCCGGTCCCGTAGACGAGGAACCGGTCGAAGGCGTAGCCGATCTTGCCGTTGACGGTGCCGAGGTAGTCGAGGTTCTGGGTGTAGATGCTGGCGTTCGAACCGCCCTGGGCGGGGTTGAAGGCGCCGCCGAAGCCGGTGTTCTTGTGCAGGTCGGTCCAGGTGATGTCGAAGGCCGCGCCGATGACGAAGCCCGAGCCCGGCGTGAACTGCAGGTTATAGCCCATGCCGCCGCCGATCTTCGAGAAGCCGTCGACTTCGCTCTTGAGCGAGGCGGGGCGGAAGTTGGCGTCGACGTTCGCCTGCGTCACCGCCGAGAGGCCGGTGGTGCGGATGTTCGGGTTGTCGGTGAAGGCGTAGCCGGTGTGCAGGCCGGCGTAGAAGCCCGTCCAGGTGAAGACCGGGACCGGCGTGAAGACCGGGGCCGGCGCAACGCGGCGCGGCAAGTCGGCGGCGAGGGCCGCAGTGGAGGCCAGCGCCGCGACGCCGCCGAGGAGAAGAGTTCTGATCACGAGGGACCGCCCGAAATTGCTGAATTCGTGACGCAACGTAGCAGCGGAACGGCCAAGGTACCTATGGCAGCGGAGCAACACGCGGCCGCCGCCTGCGGCTGTGGGCCCTTCGATCACCGTTCCGTGAAACCCTGACGGGAAATCCGCCCGTCCCTGCCCGGAGCGCTGCGCTTGACCTGTGCGGCACAGGGATGCTTCTGACCCGGCAAGCCCCCGTCCGGCCGCCGACTCCTGCCAAACGTCGTGCGTCATCCGGGCCGTTCCCGCCCTCGCGCTCCCGCGATCCGGCGGGTCCAGCGGGTCATGGAGGCTGGATTGAAGCGCTCGCGCCGCACCAAGATCGTCGCAACCCTAGGCCCGGCGTCCGAATCGCCGGAGATGATCGCCAAGCTGTTCCACGCCGGCGCGGATGTCTTCCGCATCAACATGAGCCATCTCGACCGGACCAAGCTCCCGGAGCGCATCGAGGTGATCCGCACCATCGAGCGCGAGGCCAAGCGCCCTATCGGCATCCTGGTCGATCTCCAGGGGCCCAAGCTCCGGCTCGGCACCTTCGTCGATACGGCCGCCGAACTGGAGAACGGCCAGAGCTTCGTGCTCGACTCGGATCCGACGCCCGGCGACGTGAACCGCTGCTACCTGCCCCATCCCGAAATTCTCTCGGCGCTGGAGCCGCAGCACGCCATCCTGATCGACGACGGCAAGCTGCGCCTGATCGTGACCGAGGTGAGCGAGGGCCGCGCCGTGACCCGCGTCGAGGTCGGCGGGCGCATCTCGAACCGCAAGGGCGTGTCGCTGCCCCACACCGTGGTGCCGCTGCCGGCGATGACCGAGAAGGACCGCGCGGATCTCGATGCCGGCCTCGCCGCGGGTGCCGACTGGATCGCCGTCTCCTTCGTGCAGCGCCCGGAGGACGTGGCCGAGGTGAAGAAGGTCGCCGCCGGCCGCGCCCTGGTCATGGCCAAGATCGAGAAGCCGCAGGCGCTGACCCGGCTCGACGAGATCATCGAGATCTCCGACGGCATCATGGTGGCCCGCGGCGATCTCGGCGTGGAGATGCCGCTGGAGCAGGTGCCCGGCGTGCAGAAGCGCATCACCCGCGGCGCCCGCCGGCTCGGCAAGCCCGTCGTCGTCGCGACGCAGATGCTCGAATCGATGATCACCGCGCCGGTGCCGACCCGCGCCGAGGTCTCGGACGTGGCCACCGCCGTCTACGAGGGCGCGGACGCCGTGATGCTCTCGGCCGAGAGCGCCGCGGGCGCCTTCCCGGTGGAGGCGATCACCACGATGAGCCGCATCGCCGAGCAGGTGGAGCGCGACGCGCTCTACTGGTCGATCCTGACCGCGCAGCGCACCAGCCCGGAGCGGACGGCCTCCGACGCCATCGCGGCGGCCGCCCACCAGATCGTCGAAGCCCTGGATCTGCGCGCCATCATGGCCTGGACCCATTCGGGCTCGACGGTGCAGCGCCTCGCCCGGTCGCGGCCGAACGCTAGCGTGATCGCCCTGACGCCGAAGCGCGAGACCGCGCGCCGCCTCACCATGGTGTGGGGCACGCACCCGATCGTCACGAAGGACGCCAGCGACATCGACGACATGGCCTTCCGGGCGGCGAAGTTCGCCGTGCGCGAGCGCTTCGCCGAACTCGGCGACCGGGTCATCGTCGTGGCCGGCGTGCCCTTCGGCATTCCGGGGGCCACCAACATGGTCCGCATCGCCTTCGTGACCCGCGAGCACGCCGAGCAGGCTTGAGGCGCGCGCATCGGCCCGAAAGCCGGGGAACGGCTTTCGGGCCGATGCGGCACAACGAACGAGAGCATCGTGCCGGATCCGATATCCGGCACGATGCTCGAGCGCGGGAGCGAGCCACCGCCCCCGCGCCGTGTTCGGGCCGAGGGCGATCGGGCCGCCTCAGATCTCCGGTGCCGCGACGAGTCCGGCGCCCAGGGCGATCCACACCAGATGCGCGTCGGTGCGGGCGCCGAGCTTGGTGCGGATCAGGGAGAGGTTGTTCTGCACCGTCTTCGGACTGAGGCAGAGGGCATCGGCCACCGCGCCCGCCGTCATCCCGCGGGCCGTCAGCCCCAGGATCTCGACCTCCCGCGCGGTCAGATCGTCCAGGGCGGTGCGCCCCGACGACACCTCGTCCTGTGCGATGGCCCGCGCCACGTCGGAGCACATCGCCCGCTCGCCGCGCAGCACCGCCGCGACCGCGTCGAGCAACGCCCGTGGCGGGCTCGCCTTTCCGACATAGCCGCAGGCGCCCGCGGCAAAGGCTTGTCGCGCGATTGCGGCGCCGGTTCGCATGCTGAAAACCAGGATGCGGGCGGCCGAATCCCACTGGCGGATATGCCGGATCGCCTCGATACCGCTCGGGCCCGGCAGGGACAGATCGAGGAGGACGAGGTCCGGGGCATGCGTCTTGTAGAGGCGGTAGGCCTCCGCCGCGCTCTCGGCCTCGGCCACCACGCTCAGTCCCGGCTGCCGCTCCAAGAGGCGGCGATAGCCCTCGCGCACCACCGGATGGTCGTCGACGAGGAGAAGGGTCGTCATGTCCGGCCTCACGCGGGCATCGGAACGGTGGCACGGGCGCGTAGGCCGTTCCCCGTGCCGGTCAACGACAGGCTCCCGCCGAGCGCGGCGAGCCGGGCGCGGATGCCGGTGAGCCCGCGCCCCGGCGCCGTCAGCGCGCGGGCGGCATCGCCCCCGCCGTCGTCGTCCACGGTCAGCACCGTCGCCCCGGTCGCGGTTTCGAGGCGCACGAAGACCCGGCTCGGGCGGCCGTGGCGCAGCGCGTTGGTCAGCAATTCCTGCGCGATCCGGTAGAGGCTCGCCGACGCCTCCGGCGACCCCTCGAACCGACCGTCCGGCGCGTCGAGATGGAGGACGGGCCCGCCCCGGACATGGTCCTGCCACTGCGCGACGAGGTCGTGCAACGCCGCGAACAGTCCGGTCTCGGCGAGGTCCGGCAATTCCAGGCGGGCCAGGGCGCCGCGCAGGCTCTCGCGCATGGTCGCGACCACGGCCTCGATCCCGCGGGCATCCTCGCGCAGGTCGTCGCGATCCGCGGGCGCCGCCGCCTCGATGGCCGCCGCGCGGGCGCCGGCCGCTGCGAGGCACTGGCCGAAGGCGTCGTGCAGGTCGCGGGCCAGCCCCTGCCGCTCCTCCTCCTGCACCGCGACGAGGCGCCTGAGGAGGTCGCCGCGCTCGGCTTCCGCCGCGCCGAGCCGATCCGCGAGGCGGTTGCAGGCCTGGGCGATCCGGTCGAACTCGGCGACGGCGAAGCGCGGCAGGGAAGTCGGCGCGCCCGCGTCGAGGCGCTCCAGCCCCCGCACGATTCGGGCCGCCGGCGCGACGAGGCGCAACGTGGCGATCCAGCCGAGCCCGGCGGCGGCGGCCGTCAGAACCAGGGCCACGCATCCGCTGAGCCGGACCTCCCGCCACAGGCGCGCGGCGGCCGCTTCCCGGTCGGGCCAGGCGGCGACCTGGCCGATGGTGCGGCCGCGATAGAGGATCGTCCGCTCCATGGCGGATTCGGCGCCCGGAGCGACCAGGACGCGCAGCCAGCCGGGCGCCGCGCCGAGCCCGTCCCAATCGCCGCAGAAGCGGCGGGGCGTCTCGGCGCCGAGGCGGATCTCGGCGCAGATGCCGGGCAGCAGCGTGAGGATCGCGGGCGCCGCGGACGCCGGTTCGCCCGCGAGCCTCTGAGGGGGGCCCGCGCTGCCGAGTCCCGGCTGGCGCCCGAACTGCGCGGCGATCCGCTCGGCCGAGATGGCGGCCTCGCTCCGCAATCCGCCCTGCGCCTCCCGGACGGTCCAGGCGACGGCGCCCGCGAGGCAGAGGACGGCGACGAGGACGAGACGCAGGCCGAGATGCGCGGCGAGGGTCATGGCGAGCAAGGGCACTTCCGTGGAGAGGCGGACCCGGATTGGGCACCCGGACGACCGCGCGACGCAAGCCGATGCGGCGAGGATCGGGAAGAATGCCCGGCTCAGGCGGGAACCGCGCCCTGGCCCGGCCGGGCCGTCCCGTCAGGATGGCCCGTCCCTCCAACGAGGTCTCCGATGCCCGTTCCGTTCACCCGCCGCAGCTTGCTTGCCGCCTCCGCGCTCCTGCCGCTGAGCCTGACCCGCCTCGCCGCCGCCCCCGATCCCGGTCCCTGGCGGGTTGGAGGGTTCACGGTGATCCGGCTGGAGGACGGGCTGTTTCCCCTCGAGCCCCCTATGATCCCCGGCGCCGAGAGCGCCGCCGGACGGGCCTTGCTCGACGGTGCCGGGCTCTCCCCCGACGGCCCTTCTCCCGAGCCGGTCAACGCGTTCCTGATCCGCCGCGGCGAGCGGCATTGGCTGTTGGACGCCGGCTGCGGCACGGTGTTCGGGCCGGATTTCGACCGGGTGAGCGCGGCGCTCGCGGCGCAGGGCGTGCGTCCGGATCAGGTCGAGACGGTCTGGTTGAGCCATCTCCACGCCGATCATGCGGGCGGCCTGCTCACGCCGCAGCGGCAGGCGCGCTTCGCCCAGGCCGAACTCGTGGTCCAGGAGCGGGAGGCCGCCTTCTGGTCGGATGCGGGCGCGCGGGCGAATGCCGCCACGGCTCTCGCCCCGATGTTCGACACGGCGCAGGCCGTGCTCGCCGCCTATGCCGGGCGGGTGCGTCGCATCGCGGGCGAGGCGGAACTCACGGACGGCATCCGGGCCGTGCCGCTCCCCGGTCACACGCCGGGGCATATGGGCGTGCTGATCGTCGACGGCGCGGAGCGGCTACTGATCTGGGGCGACGTGATCCACTCGCGGCTACTGCAGATGCCCCATCCCGACTGGACGGTGATCTGGGACGCCGACCCGGCTCAGGCGATGGCGACGCGCCGCCGGCTTCTCGACCGCGCCGCGAGCGAAGGTTGGCCGGTGGCCGGCATGCACATGGCCGTCGCCGGCCGGATCGAGCGGGACGGAGCGGGCTACCGGTTGACGTGACGAGTGGGATTCAGCGCCGACACTCCGCCTCGCCCTTGCCCTTGTCCTTCTCTTTGTCCTTGGGCAGGTCGAGCTGGGTCAGGTTCCCCGAGATGGCGAAATCGCCGTAATCGAGGTTGAGGCGACCGCTGACCCCGTTCTCGTAGAGGTCGAAGGTCAGCGTGTAGATCGGGGTACGCTCGCCCTCCCCGGCCGTGAAGTAGCTTAGCGTCACCGGCCAGCGGCGCATGGAGGCGAAGTCGCCCTCGCGCAGCGGCTTGTCGCGCTCGGCCTCGGCGGCGGGGGCCGCGCTCGCCCGGCCGATGACGGCTAGCGTATCGTAGACCTTGCGGCCGTCGTCGGAGCCGTCGAACACCTTGGCGGAAACGGTCGTTTCCCCGGCCTTCGCCGCCTTGAGCAGGCGGATCATGTGGCGGACCGGAAAGAACACCTCGCCGGCGGACTGGAACTCGGCGCGCTTGGGCTCCTTCAGCTTCACCGTCAAAGCCTGGGCCGTGGCCTCCGCGGTGCCGTCGACTGGGGGCGACGGCGCGTTGTTCATGAGCGTCGCGGTGCGGAATCGGAAGTTGGCGCCGTCCCCGCTCTCGAAGGTGGTGTTGCGCAGGTCGGACGTGCGGTTTCCGGATTCCGAGGAGTCGAGCAGCGTGACCTGCCGGGTCTGCATGGTGAAGCCGCGGCAGGCATCGCCCGAGAAATCGATGACGATACGCCCACGCACGCCTTCCACCGCCCGCGTGCCCTCGGATTTGGCGAGCGACAGGTCGTAGACCGCCCGGTGATTGGTGAGGTGGATCGGTGCCTCGTCCGGAACGGGGGCGGCGGGCCCGGCCGCCGCGGCGCCCGTCACCGCAGACGTCACGGCACCCGTCGCCAGGAGCGGCGCGGCGAGGATGAGAAAGGCCGGTGCGAGGCGCAGACGCATGCGAACTCCGAAGACATCGGGCCGGTCGCGGCGACCGGATGCCCGAGAGATAGTCGAAGCGTCCGATCCGGCAAATGGATGGCCCGCACCGGAAAAGTGCGGCCGGCGTGCCATGCCACGCAAAAATCGTCCCGATCCCGGCTTGCGCCCACGGCCCTCCGGATCGGCGGCGGTAGGGCCCCCCGGGGCGGCCGGGAGACGCTGCGGCGCAGGCCATTCGGGGAGGAGGAGCGTGACTGCAGCGTTATCCGGATCGGTAAAATTGTCGATGTTTGACAGGGGTTTGGCGGAATCGACGGTGTCCGGTGTCCATCCCGGGCGACCCGGCGCCGCCCTCATGCCGATTGATGGTGGAAACCGCCGCTCGGCCCGTCGCGACCCTTGCTCCGCGGCCGAGCTGTCCTGTAGTCTTCGATCGTTGCCGAGGGGGGCTTCGGCTTTTTGTTAACCGATCTGTGCAGGCCCGCCGCGGCGGTCCTCACGAGGCGGGTTTGCGCCATGGGCTGCGGTCCGGGTCGGTTGAATTTTCTCGGTCTTGGCAGGCCGGAACGCGGTGGAGGGGGCAATGACGGAAGCGGTCCCGAGCTGGACGGACGAGCGCGTGGAGCTGCTTCGCCGTCTATGGGATGACGGGCTCAGCGCCAGCCAGATCGCGCTTCAGCTCGGCGGCGTCTCCCGCAACGCCGTGATCGGCAAGGTGCACCGCCTCGGTCTGGCCGGACGCGTGAAGCCCATCGGTCCCGCCGTCAACGGCCGCAGCCAGGAGGACATCGAGGTCGCGGTGGCCGTGATCGTCGAGGAGCCGACCCTGCCGGAGCCGCCCGCGATCGTCACGCATCGCCCCGCCCCGGACTTTCCGCTGGAGCCGGCGGTTGCGGCCGCGCCGCAGCCTCCGGCCGCATCCCAGCCGGTGGCGCTCGCGGTGTCCGAGCGCGTCACCATCATGGACCTGCGGGAATCGATGTGCCGCTGGCCGATGGGCGACCCCACCAAGCCGGATTTCCGGTTCTGCGGCGGTCGCGCCATCACCGGTCTGCCCTACTGCACCCAGCACGCCCAGATCGCCTACCAGCCCGCCACCGAGCGCAAGCGCGACCGCCGCGTCGCCGGGATGCGCTAGAGCATCGGCCCGAAAGGTGGGAACCGGCTTTCGGAAAAAAGCCGATGCGGCACAAGAACGGAGAGCATCGGGCCGGCAGGGGAGCGGCTTCAGGAAGGCCGTTGAAACTAGAGCTTAGCGCCTCGTGCTGGATGCGATGTCCCGCACGAAGTTCTCGGCGCGTCGCTCACACCTCCGGGGGCCCACCCACCGCGGCGACCAACGCGGCGGCGACTTCCTGAATCTTGGCGCGTGCGCTGCGTTCGATCTCCTCGCGGCTTAGCTTCTCGGTCGGCACCACCACGACGCCGCTGATGCGGCCGTGCTCGGACAGGAGCGTGAAGTTGAATCGCCCGGAGCGGCTTCGGCGAACGACGTAGTGCGGAATCGACACGCGCGATGACCCTTCCGGGGGAGAGCGCAGCGCCCATCGCGCCGCGGTTCCCGATACGGGCTGCGGCTCGGAGAAGTTTCGGCCTGCCTGCGGAATTCGGCGCGGCGCCTTACGAGCGCCAGCGCAGTTCCTGTCGGGTCAGCGGGTTGTCGAACGCCCTCCCCTCGCGCGCCGCTTCCAGCGCTTCGCGCTTCAGCCGAAAATACCATTGCGAGGGCAGGTCGCCCTGGCCGAGCAGGACCATGGTCGGCTTGCGGTCGAGGCCGGCCTGCGCATGTTGGAGCACCTGCTGGTCCTGGGTCAGGAACTGGCGCATCAGCGGGCGGGCGAGCGGCTTCAGCAGGTTGAGGGCCGGCATGCTCCAGTAGAGCGCGTTGGTCAGCATCGTCCGGTTGGCCGAAAGCGGCGTCGCGAAGGTGTAGTTCGCCACCCGCTTCTCGCCGGCTGCGATCCGCTCCAGCCGCACGCCCGGCAGGCGGAACTCGATCTCGACCTCGGGCACGCCGCCGAGCAGCCGATAGACCGGCGAACTTTTCGTGGTCGCGTGGCTCGTCATGACGAAGCCGTGCGGCACCGGCTGGAAGGTCTTCACCTTCTCCCGCAGCTCCTTCGACGGGCGGAACCACCACGAATCGTGGACGAAGGCGACGTGGCCGGGATCGACGAGGCTCAGCGTCGTCAGGTCGAACGAGGCCTCGACCTCCAATTCCACCACGAGGCTGCCCGCGGGTGTGAAGCCGAGTTCGGGCAAAGCCGGCACGGCGGCCGGGTCGGAGGGGCCGAGATGCGGGTTGACCCAGAGGAAGCCCGCGCTCTCGCGGATCGGAAAGCGCTGGACCGCGATGCGCGAGAAGTCGGAGGCGTCGTGCGAAGATAAGGTCGGCACGTCGCGGCAACGCCCGTCCGTGCCGAAGCGCCAGCCGTGGAACGGGCACATCAGCGTGTCGCCGTCGAACTTGCCCCTGGAGAGCGCCATGCCGCGATGGGGGCAGCGGTCGCGCAGCGCGAACAGCGCGCCGTCACTTCCCCGACCGAGCACCACCTGCTCGCCGTTGAGCGCCACCGCCCGCATTTTGCCGCCCGCGATGCTGGCGGCTCGGCCGACGCAGTACCACGCGTTGGACAGCGGCTCGCGCATCGCCTTCGGATCGAGGCTGTCGTCGGAGGCGCGCGGGGCGGCGGCTGTGTGCATCGTCGGGCCATCGGTGGTGGCGATGGCCGTTTTTAGGCGGTGGCGACGGGCCGTGTCAGCCACGCATCGGGCGATCGGCTTGGCCGAGGGTCATGGTGCGGTGCGCGGCGATGGTCGGAAAAGCTCGACGACGGAACTCGCCATGAGCCGACCGAGCACCATTCCGGCAGGAATGCCGGAACCAGCCATGCATAAGAAGCAAACAGTGCCAAATGAGAATATTTCTATAGTTTTTTGGTTTTGTATGCTTGCGTATATATGATAGGGAAGCATAGGGCTCGTGGTGATTCCACCAGCAATTCCGCCTACATTTACAAAAAACTTTCGCCTATCCCATTTCTTTTGGAAGCGATCCGAGAATATCTTTCCGCTTACAATAAGCGATATGAAGGTCGGTATCGGCAACCAGAATAAGAATCCAGGGAACTCAGTTGGTATGATTGGAACATACATAAAGAAAAGCAATGCAAGTGCCGGTGAAAAGATATGCAAAATTGGCATCATTGCAACGACCAACCCCACATAAACGGCCGCAATATAAGCGAACGCGAATTTAGCGCATATCTTCAACGCGCGTTTCATGAGAGCAGACATCGTAATACAACACGAAGAATGGCGCGAAAACCGAGCATAAGACCCGCGGCGTACGCACGAAACAGCCGCCTCAAGCCGCATGACGCACCGCGGCGAGACAACGCAGCGGACAAAGCCCCCGGGGGCTATCGCACCCCGAAAAACGTCCCTACCTTGGGGCTCCCAGCAACGAACGAAAGGAGGTGATCCAGTGTCTCATTGTCATCAGCCGTCGCCGACGACCACGACCTGGACCGTTACCTCCCTCGTCTGCGCCTGACGCATTCGCGGGATCACGACAGGTTTCGTCGGGCCGACCGGTTCGACAATGGAAGGGCCGCTCCCGGTGAGGGAGCGGCCCTTCGCTTTTTCTGGGGCAGCGCAGCAGTTCAGCGCTGCGCGGTCTGGAACAGCGGCGAGGCGAGCGCCTCGCAGCGGGCGCGCCACAGGTCGCGCTCGGCCCGGAGGTCCTCCATCTTGCCGACTTCCTCGGTGATGTGGGCGCGCAGCTCGCGCAGCTCGGCGGCGAGCAGAATCTGAAGTTCGTCGCGGCGCTCGGCCTCGAGCCGCAGCTTGGCCTTGAGCATCATGTTCTCGGCCATGATCTCGGCGAGTTCGTCGTCGGCGTCCTCGCCGGCCTTGGCGGCGGTGACGAGCCGCGGCGCCCACACGCCGCGGGCGTCCTCGGCGGCGGCCTCCTTGGCCTCTACCGTTGCGGCCGGCGCCGGCTCGACGGGGGCGGCCTCGACGATGCGCGGGCGCAGGGCCGGCTCGGCGACGGGCTCGGCACGCGCTTCGGACGGACGGGTCTCGGTGACCGCACGCATGGCCGCGAGCCAATCGCGCAGGGGCGCGGCGGTGCCGGGGCCACGGAGGCCGGTGTCGGGGGTCGGAATCTGTCGCGCGGGGTCCGACATCGGGTTCGTCCTCAGGGCTCCGCCTTGCGGTGCGTGGGGGCATTTGGCCCGATTATGCTTAATGATCCGTAAAGTTTCTGCCCGCGGCGCCGGTGCAGCGATGGGACGCCCGAGACGTTCGCCCGGTCCTTCCCAGGCATCTTCGTTCGAGCCTTGATGATCTGATCCTTGGCGATGTGATAATGTTACATTATGCGGGGCCGATCGAAAGCCGGAAGCGGGTGCGAGTGGGGCAGGGATGCGTCGGGGCGTGTTGAGAGTTCTGGTCGTGCTGGCGGCGCTCGCGCCTCTTGCCGCGGCGGCGGGTGAGGCGAAGCTGAAGGCGGTCGCGACCTTCTCGATCCTGGCCGATCTCGTGGCGCAGGTCGGGGGCGATCGGGTGGCGGTGACGAGCCTCGTGGGGCCGGATGCCGACGCCCACGGTTACAGCCCCGCGCCCGGCGACGCCCGCCGGGTGGCGGAGGCCGACCTCGTGGTCGTCAACGGCCTCGGCTTCGAGGGATGGATCGAGCGGCTGATCCGCGCCTCGGGCACCAAGGCGCCCGTCGTCACGGCCTCGAACGGCATCGCGACGATCCCGGCGAGCGAGGACCACGACCACGATCATGGTAAAGATCATGGCCACGCGCATGGCGATGGCGACCATCCCGATCCGCATGCGTGGCAGAGCGTGGCCAACGTGAAGACCTACGTGGGCAACATCCGCGACGCGCTCACCAAGATCGATCCGGACCACGCCGCCGACTACGCCACGCGGGCGGCCTCCTACACCGAAAGGCTCGACGCGCTGGAGGGCGAGATCCGGGCCGGGCTCGCGGCCATCCCCGAGGGGCAGCGGCGCATCATCACCACCCACGATTCCTTCGGCTATTACGCCGCGGCCTACGGCCTGCGCTTCCTGGCGCCGCAGGGCATCTCGACCAACAGCGAGGCCGGCCCGAAGGACGTGGCTCGCATCATCCGCCAGATCCGGCGGGACAAGGTGCCGGCCGTGTTCGTGGAAAGCATCGCCGATCCCCGCCTGATGCAGCAGATCGCCCGCGAGAGCGGTGCCAAACTCGGCGCCCGCCTGTACTCCGACGCGCTCTCCGGTCCGGACGGCCCGGCATCCACCTATCTGGAGATGATGCGTGCCAACCTCCGGGCGTTCCGCGAGGCCTTGCAGTAGAGTCTCGCACCGCGTCGGCTGTCTCTGACGCGTCGGTCCCCCCTTCGGACCGACGCTCCTTGGGGGCCACTCCGGCGATTGACCGCCCGGCCCTCCGCCGCCATCAAGCCGCATGAGCGACGATGCCGACCCCGTCGCGGTCTCCCCCTGGCGGGCGACCGTGCTGACCCTCTACCCGGAGATGTTCCCCGGCCCGCTCGGGCTGTCGCTGTCCGGCGACGCGCTGGCACGCGGCGCCTGGAGCCTCGAGACGCGGAACATCCGCGCGCACGGGCTCGGCCGCCATCGCAACGTCGACGACACGCCCGCGGGCGGCGGCGCCGGGATGGTGTTGCGCTGCGATGTGCTCGGGGCCGCCATCGATGCTGCCGCGCCAGCGAGCGATCCCCGCCCCCGCCTGCTGATGTCGCCGCGGGGCAAGCCTCTGACGCAGGAGCGGGTGCGAGCCCTCAGCGAGGGGCCCGGCGCCGTCATCGTCTGCGGCCGGTTCGAGGGGGTGGACGAGCGGGTGATCGAGGGCCGCGGCCTCGAGGAGGTGTCGATCGGCGATTACGTGCTGTCCGGCGGCGAGATCGCCGCGCTTGTCCTGATCGATGCCTGCGTGCGCCTGCTGCCCGGCGTGATGGGCAAGCACGAATCCGGCGTCGAGGAGAGTTTCGAGGGGGGGCTCCTCGAATATCCGCACTACACGCGGCCCCGCGAATGGGAGGGCCGCGCGATCCCCGACGTGCTGATGGGCGGTAACCACGCGGCTATCGCCCGCTGGCGGGCCGAGCGCAGCCGTGCGCTCACTCGAACACGCCGGCCCGACCTTCTCGGTGACGACGAGCGATAGAAGAATAATCTCTTAAGAACATCTTGCGGAAACTGTCAGACCATCTGTCGCCGGCGGGACACGCACCGGAGAAACCTGCAAAAGACCGCTTGCTTTGCCGGCCGCAATCCGTCATCCCCGTCGGCGGGACACCTCCCCCCAACGGGAGGCGCCCATCTGGAAGGATGGATGACATGACGGTTCAAATGCCCGCCGCGCGTCCGCGCGTGCCTTACTTCTCGTCCGGCCCCACGACCAAGCGTCCCGGCTGGACACTCGACGCCCTCTCCGGCGCGGCCCTCGGCCGCTCGCACCGCTCGGCCGCCGGCAAGGCGAAGCTCGCGCAGGCGATCGAACTCACCCGCACGGTCCTGCAGGTCCCGGCCGATTACCGCATCGGCATCGTCCCCGGCTCCGATACCGGTGCCGTCGAGATGGCGATGTGGTCGATGCTCGGCCCGAAACCCGTCGAGGTCATGGCCTGGGATTCCTTCGGCGCCGAGTGGGTCACCGATGCCCTGAAGGAACTCCGGATCGATCCGATCGTGCGCACCACCGAGCACGGCATCCTGCCCGCGCTCGACGCGATCGACACCAAGAACAACGATGTCGTCTTCACCTGGAACGGCACCACCGCCGGCGTGAAGATCCCGCACAGCGACTGGATCGCCGACGACCGCGACGGTCTCACCATCTGCGACGCGACCTCGGCCGCCTTCGCGATGCCGCTGCCGTGGGACAAGCTCGATGTCGTCACCTATTCCTGGCAGAAGGTGATGGGCGGCGAGGCCGCGCACGGCATGCTGATCCTCTCGCCGCGCGCCGTCGCGCGCCTGGAGAGCCACGTTCCGGCCTGGCCGATCCCCAAGGTGTTCCGCCTCACCAAGGACGGCAAGCTGATCGAGGGCATCTTCAAGGGCGACACCATCAACACGCCCTCCATGCTCGCGGTCGAGGACTACATCGACACGCTGAAATGGGCCGAATCGATCGGCGGCCTCCCGGCGCTGCATGCCCGCGCCGACGCCAACGCCAAGGTGATCCACGACTGGGTGGCGAAGACCCCCTGGATCGGTCACCTCGCCGTCGATCCGGCGACCTACTCGAACACGGGCGTCTGCCTCGTGCTCACCGACCCGGACGTGCTCGCCAAGGGCGACGCGGTGGTCAAGAAGGTCGCCGCCGGCATCGTCGCGCGTCTGGAGAAGGAAGGCGTCGGGTACGATTTCGGAGCCTATCGCGATGCGCCCGCGGGCCTGCGGATCTGGTGCGGGGCGACCGTGGAGGCGTCCGACCTCGAAGCGCTGACGCCTTGGATCGACTGGGCCTACGCCCAGGAGAAGGCGGCGCTCGCCGCCGCGGCGGCCTGATCGTTCCGTGATCCACGGCCGGTCCCCTGCGATCGGCCGTTTCCTTATCAGCCTGCGCGTTCAGCGATCCGAAGGCCGTCCCGCCTGCAAGGGACCGGTCACGCCGCGGCGTGGCCCGTGATCCTGCGCGCCTGCCTCCCAGGTGCTCCCATGCCTCAGCCCAAGGTTCTGATTTCCGACGCCCTCTCCGACGCCGCCGTACAGATCTTCAAGGATCGCGGCATCGCGGTCGATTTCCGGCCCGATCTCGGCAAGGACAAGGAGGCGCTGGCCCGCATCATCGGCCAGTATGACGGCCTCGCCATCCGCTCCGCCACCAAGGTGACGGGCAAGCTCCTGGCGGAAGCCCCCAACCTCAAGGTGATCGGCCGCGCCGGCATCGGCGTCGACAACGTCGACGTGCCGGCGGCTACCGCCAAGGGCGTGATCGTGATGAACACGCCGTTCGGCAATTCGATCACCACCGCCGAGCACGCCATCGCGATGATGTTCGCCCTCGCCCGCCAGATCCCGCAGGCCGACGCCTCGACGCAAGCCGGCAAGTGGGAGAAGAACCGCTTCATGGGCGTCGAGCTGACGGGCAAGACGCTGGGCGTGATCGGCTGCGGCAATATCGGCGCCATCGTCGCCGAGCGGGCCATCGGCCTGAAGCTGAAGGTCGTGGCCTACGATCCGTTCCTGTCGCCGGAGCGCGCGCTCGAACTCGGCGTCGAGAAGGTGGAACTCGAGGCACTCCTCGCCCGCGCCGACGTCATCACGCTGCACGTGCCGATGACGGAGCGCACCCGCAACATCCTCTCGGCCGAGAATCTCGCCAAGACCAAGCCCGGCGTGCGCATCGTCAACTGCGCCCGCGGCGGCCTCGTCGATGAGGTGGCCCTGCGCGCGCTGCTCGATTCCGGCCATGTCGCGGGCGCGGCCTTCGACGTGTTCGTCACCGAGCCGGCCACCGAAAACCCGCTGTTCGGCCACCCCAACGTGGTCTGCACGCCCCATCTCGGCGCCTCGACCTCGGAGGCGCAGGAGAACGTCGCGTTGCAGGTGGCCGAGCAGATGGCCGACTACCTCGTCAGCGGCGCCATCACCAACGCCATCAACTTCCCCTCGATCTCGGCCGAAGAGGCGCCCCGGCTGAAGCCGTTCGTGGCTCTGTGCGAAAAGCTCGGCTCGTTCCTCGGCCAGCTCACCGAGGCGCCGATCAAGGGCATCCGCATCACCTACGAGGGGGCGGTGGCCGGCATGAACACCCGTGCGCTGACTTCCGCTGCGGTGACCGGCGTGCTCCGGCCGATCCTGCAGGACGTCAACATGGTCTCGGCCCCCGTGATCGCGAGGGAGCGCGGGATCGTGGTGGACGAGGTCAAGCGCGAGGGCGGGGCCAGCGACTACGAATCGGTGGTCCGCATCACCGTCGATGCCGAGGACATGCCGCGGGATGCCGCCGGCACCGTCTTCCACGACGGCAAGCCGCGCGTCATCGAGATCCGCGGCATCGACATCGACGCGGCGTTCAGTCCGCACATGCTCTACGTGCGCAATCACGACAAGCCGGGCTTCATCGGCCGGCTCGGCACGGTTCTGGGCGAGGCGGGCGTGAACATCGGCACATTCAACCTCGGCCGCGAGGCGGAAGGCGGCAACGCCATCGCCTTCGTGGCGGTGGACGCTCCCGTCTCCGCGCAGGTCCTGGAGGCCATCGCCGCGATCCCGCAGGTGAAGCGTGTCCGCCCCGTCCGCTTCTGAGCCGCCCCCCCACGACGCGGAGGATTCCGCGTCGTCCCCCCTCCCCCGGACGCAAGAGGAGCCGACCATGAGCCACCCGATCACCGTCCGCTGCGGCTGGGACCAGGCCGCCGGCCTTTACGTCGTGCGCGACTCGGAGGTGCCCGGACTCGTCGGCGAGGCTCCGACGATGCAGGATCTGATGTGCCGGCTGCCGGGCCTGATCCGCGACCGCCTCGGCCTCGCGCCGGACGCTGCCATCGACGTGTTCATCGAGCGGGTCGCGCGCTGAGGGTTCGGGGAATGCTCTGACGTCGTTCCGGGGCGCCGCAGGCGAACCCGGAATCCACGACTGGTCGCGACGGTCCGTGCAGCGTCGCATCACGGGTGGATTCCGGGTTCCGCTCCGCGGCTCCGGAGTGACGATGGGAGGAATTGCGCGGCCGCGGTCGTGTCCGTCATCGCGAGGCGAAGCCGAAGCGTTCCGGTGCTCCGCACTCCCCGAAGAGGTCGCGCCGCTCGAAACCAGGCCCTACGCAAACGTATCGAGCTTCCCGTGATGCTCGGCCAACAGATAGTAGAACGTCAGCCGCGACTTCGAGCGGGTCGCCTTCATGGTCTCGCAGACGCTCTTGATCGAGGCGTCGAGATCCTCGCCGCTGAGACCCAGCTTTTTCTCCAGGAAATTCTTGCGCACGGTCTCCAGCTCGGCCTTGTCGGAGCAGGCGACATAGCGGGTGTCGGGCTTCGACAGGACCAGCCGGTAAGTCTTTTCCAGGCTGGCGACGGCGGCCTCGTTGACCGGGTTCTTGGCGTATTTTTTTACGTCGTCGAGATGCGTGGACATCGCAGGGCCTCCGTCTCAGGGCCGCGGGCGCGAGCCAGTCTCGGGCGGCGGCCTTCGCAAAAGTCCTGATTTTCGCGTCGCTGTCATGTGCCTACAGATCAAGAGAGCGTGCGTTCCCCACACGAATGCTGTTTCGGCCGGTGCGGGGTTGCGGCGAAGACAGTCTATGACGGTGGCGTGACGCTTCGCGATGGCATGGGGCTGGCCTCGCGGGCGGCTTCATGCGAGAGGCAGGCCATGAAGATCGACGGACAGCCCTACCGCACCATCTTCCCCGAGGCCGACGGCCACGGCGTCATGGTCATCGACCAGACGCGGCTGCCCTTCGCGTTCGAACTGAAGCGGCTGGCGAGCCTCGACGACGCGGCGGTGGCGATCCGTACCATGGTGGTGCGCGGCGCGCCGCTGATCGGCGTCACCGCCGCCTATGGGCTGGCGCTGGCGATGCGGGCGGATGCGAGCGAGGCCGGGATCGAGCGCGCCTGCGCGACGCTCGCGGCCACGCGCCCCACCGCGATCAACCTGCGCTGGGCGCTGGACCGCGCCGCTTCCGTGCTGCGCCGCGCGCCGGAATCCGAGCGTGAAGCCGTCGCCTTTGCGGAAGCCGCCCGGATCGCCGACGAGGACGTGGCGAGCTGCCGCTCCATCGGCGAGCACGGCGCCAGGATTCTGGCCGAGATCGCCGCGAAGAAGGGCGGCCCGGTCAACGTGCTGACCCATTGCAACGCGGGCTGGCTCGCCACCGTCGATTGGGGCACCGCGCTCGCGCCGATCTACGTCGCGCACGATGCCGGCGTGCCGGTCCACGTCTTCGTGGACGAGACGCGGCCGCGCAACCAGGGCGCGGCGCTCACCGCGTTCGAGCTGAACGCCCACGGCGTGCCCCACACCGTCATCGCCGACAATGCGGGCGGGCACCTGATGCAGCACGGCGCGGTCGATGTCTGCATCGTCGGCTCGGACCGCACCACGGCGTCGGGCGACGTCTGCAACAAGATCGGCACCTATCTGAAGGCGCTGGCCGCGAGCGACAACCGCGTGCCGTTCTACGCGGCCCTGCCGTTCTCGACCATCGACTGGACGCTGGACGACGGCGTGCGCGACATCCCGATCGAGGAGCGCGACGCCCGCGAGGTCACGCATCTGACCGGGCGCACCGAGGACGGGGGCTTCGCCACCGTGCAGGTGGTCTCGCCCGGAAGCCCGGTGGCGAACCCCGCCTTCGACGTGACGCCCGCGCGCCTCGTCACCGGGATCATCACTGAGCGCGGGGTGTGCGCGGCGAGCCACGAGGGGCTGGCGGAGCTTTATCCGGAGCGTCGGCGGGCGGCGTGATACGCGCACCGACAAAACCCAAAAAAGAATCAGTCCTTCAGCGGGTCGTGGCCCCAGTTCATCAGCGACAGGCGCCAGGGTGAATCCTTCACCTTGTCCTTGTCGTCCGGACCGCCCTGCTTGAGGTGGCGGTTCACGTAGCCGACGACCTTTTTTATGTGGGCGTAGTCGTCGTCGGTCAGGTCGGCCTTCTTCTTGTGCAGCATCTCGACGATGCGGCGGCCTTCCTTATGGCCGGTGGCCTCGCCGCCGTTCGTCTTCTGACCGACGGATCGGCTCTCGTCGGTCTCGAGGAATTTTTCCAGCGCCGAGGCCGTCATGTTCACGGCCTCCTTGAAGTTCTTGTAGATTTCCGCGTGGTCGTCGTTCGCCGCCATTGCGCCCTGCCGTCTCCGTGATGCTGGGGCTGAACCGGCCTGCGCGGGGTCGGTTCGGGGCTGCGCGGTTCAGACGCGGGCGCTGAGCCGCACCCAGCGGGTCACGAGCAGGATCGAGACGGCAAGCAGCCCGGCGCAGAAGCCGGCCCAGATGCCCTGTCCGCCCCAGCCCGCGCCCCAGGCGAGCGTCGCCCCGAGCGGCACGCCGATGCCCCAGTAGCCGGTGAGCGCGATCACCATCGGTACCGTCGTGTCCTGCAGGCCGCGCAGCGCGCCGAGCGCCACCGACTGCACCCCGTCCGACACCGCGAACAGGGCCGAGAAGGCGAGGAAGCCGACGGCGACCGGCATCACCGCGGCGGCACCCGGCGCCTCGGCATCGAGGAACAGGCCGATGAGCATGCGCGGCGCGGCCAGTTGCAGCACCGCGCAGGCCAGCATGAAGGCGAGGCCGAGCCCGATCGCCACCGCGCCGGCCCGGCGCAGACCGGCATCGTCGCCCGCGCCGAGCGCCCGCCCGACCCGCACGGTGGCGGCTTGGCCGATGCCGTTGGGGACCATGAAGCAGGTGGCCGCGATCTGCAGCGTCACCGCGTGGGCGGCGAGCGGCACGGTACCGAAGGTGCCCATGGCGATGGTCGCCGCCTCGAACAGACCGGCCTCGGCCACGCTCGCCACGCCCATCGGCGCGCCGACCCGCACGATCCGCCCGAGTTTTTCGGAATCGAACCGCCAGAGGCGGCCGAACATGCGGTGGCTTTGCAGGACGGGATCGCGCCCGATCACGAGGATCAGGGCCGCCAATGCCAATAATTCGGTGATGACGGTGCCGAGCGCCACGCCGACGATGCCGAGATCCGGCGGCCCGAAGGCGAAGAAGGCGCCGAGCCCGATATTGAGCGGCAGCGCCGCCAGGCTCACGGCCAGCGGCGGGCCCGGCCGCTGAAGCGCGGCGAGCGCCCCTTTGAGCACCATGAAGGCGAGCGCGGGCAGCATCCACCATTGCAGCACCCGTATGTAGGCGCCCGCCTCGCGCAGAACCGCCGGATCCTGCCCGAGCGGCGCCAGCAGCGCCTCGGTGTGCCAGAGGAGCGGCATCAGCACGGTGCCGAGCAGGCCGCCGAGCCAGAGCCCGGCCCGCACCGTGCGGCGCACCGCGCCCTCGTCCCCGGCCCGGCCGCGCCCGGCGGCTTCCGCCACCAGCGGCGCGACCGCGGAGGTCAGCCCGATGCCGCCGATGAACAGCAACAGATAGAGGCTGGTGGCGAGCGCCCCGGCCGCCACCGGCTCCGCGCCGAGCCGCCCGAGCAGGATGGCGTTCGAGGCGACGAGCCCGTGCTGGGCGAGGTTGATGAGGACGAGCGGCGCGGAGAGCCGCAGCGTCGCCCGCATCTCGTCGCGCCAGGGCGAGGCCGGGCGCGGAGGCAGGGCCGTCTCGGCGAAGCCGGTGGAGCGGGTCACGGTCTCGGTCCCTTGCGTGGCGTCAGCGGGCCGGCGCCTCGGCCCGATCCCCCAGGAACCCGCCGGATTGCCGCCGCCACAGGTCGGCATAGAGGCCGCCGAAGCGGATCAGCTCGGCATGGGTGCCCTCCTCGACGATGCGGCCGCGGTCGATCACGATCAGGCGGTCGAGGGCCGCGATGGTCGAGAGGCGGTGGGCGATGGCCAGCACGGTCTTGTCGCCCATCAGGGTGTCGAGCGCCTCCTGGATCGCCGCCTCCACCTGGCTGTCGAGCGCGCTCGTGGCCTCGTCGAGGATCAGGATCGGCGCGTCCTTGAGGATGACGCGGGCGATGGCGATGCGCTGGCGCTGGCCGCCCGAGAGCTTCACGCCGCGCTCGCCGACATGGGCGTCGTAGCCGCGTCGCCCCTTGTGATCGACGAGGTCGAGGATGAAGTCGTGGGCATGCGCTTGACGCGCCGCCGCCTCGATCTCGGCCTCGGTCGCGTCGGGGCGGCCATAGGCGATGTTGTCGCGGATGGAGCGGTGCAGGAGCGAGGTGTCCTGGCTCACCATGGCGATGTTCTGCCGGAGCGAATCCTGCGTGACGGTGGCGATGTCCTGCCCATCGACGAGGATACGCCCGCCTTCGACGTCGTGCAGGCGTAAGAGCAGCGAGACGATGGTGCTCTTGCCCGCGCCGCTGACGCCGACGAGGCCGACCTTCTCGCCGGGCCGGAGGCGGAAGCTCAGGCCCTCGATGATGCTGGCGTCGCCCCGCCCGTAGTGGAAATCGACCTCCTCGAAGCGTACCTCGCCGCCGGTGACGGTGAGCGTGCCGGCCTTCGGCGCATCGACCAGCCCGTGGGGCCGGGCGATGGTCTGCATGCTCTCCTGGATCACGCCGACATTCTCGAACACGCCGCGCACGGTCTGCATCACCCAGCCCGACATCGCCATCAGCCGCAGGATCAGCGCAAGGCCGGCGGAGGCCTCGCCGGTCGTCATCGCGCCGCGCTGCCACAGCATCAGGCAGACGCCGGCCGTGGAGAGGATCAGGGCACTGTTGAGGCCGCCGAGCAGGCTCGTCGTCAGCGTGGTGAGCCGGAACTGGTGCAGGTAGGCCTTGGTGTGGACATCGACCGAATCGCGCACCGCCGCCCGCTCCTCGCGGTCGCGGGCGAAGAGCTTGACGGTCTGGATGTTGGTGTAGCTGTCCACCACCCGGCCGATCAGGGCCGAGCGGGTCTCGGCGGTCCTGTGCGAGCGGGTCCGTGCGCGCGGCACGAACCACGCGGTGAGCACCGCATAGGCCGCGACCCAGGCGACCACCGGGAGCGCGAGCCACGGCGAGATCGAGGAGAACAGGCCGATGGCGGTCACCGCGTAGATCGCGACGTAGAGCAGCGTGTCGATGAACACGACCGCGAGTTCGCGCACCGCCGGCCCGACCTGCACGACGCGGTTGGCGAGCCGGCCCGCGAAGTCGGCCTGGAAGTACGAGAGCGAGTGGCCGAGCGTGTAGAGATGGGTGCGCCAGCGGATCTGGTTGGTCGATTGCGGCACCACGAGCTGGTTCGAGGCGATCTCGTGCAGCCAGATCGTGAACGGGCGCACCACGACGAGCAGCAGCGTCGCGAGGATCAGCGGCACGGCGTGGTCGGAGACGACGCTCGCCCGGTCGGCGGTGTTCATCAGGTCGATGAACCAGCGCATCAGCAGGTAGAGCGAGGCCTCGATCGAGCCCGCGATCACCGCGACGACGAACAGGAAGAACAGCGCCCCGCGGATCGGCCGCAGGTAGAAGGCGGCGAAGCCCAGCACGGTTTTCGGCGGCATGCGGCCTTCGTCGAAGGGCGCGAACGGAT
The DNA here is from genome assembly GCF_900114375.1 of Methylorubrum salsuginis. GTDB lineage: Bacteria > Pseudomonadota > Alphaproteobacteria > Rhizobiales > Beijerinckiaceae > Methylobacterium > Methylobacterium salsuginis. Next base: position 111,119 of record NZ_FOSV01000016.1, read on the forward strand.
CGATGCGGCGCTCGAGCCAATCGAGGAGCATGTTCTTGTTACCGAGCCAGGGATGAGGGGCTGAGGTAAGCCTCCTTGACCGAAGGCCAACCCTGCCGCCATGCCGCGGGGCCTGCCCTGCCCTGCGCTTCGGACCCGATGCTGCGCCTCGCCCTCTACCAACCCGACATCCCGCAGAACACCGGCACGATGCTCCGCATGGCCGCCTGCCTGGGGCTCACCGTCGAGATCATCGAGCCCGCGGGCTTCGACGTGTCCGACCGGCACCTGCGCCGCTCCGGCCTCGATTACCTCGACCACGTGCCGATCACCCGGCACCGCTCCTGGGACGCGTTCGAGGCGTGGCGGCACTCCGAAAACATCCGCCTCGTCCTCGCCACCACCGCGGGCGCCCTGCCCTACACGCAGTTCGGCTTCCGCGACGGCGACTGCGTGCTGATGGGCCGCGAATCGGCCGGCGTGCCGGAGAGCGTGCACGCCGCGGCCGATGCCCGCGTCTTCGTGCCGATGCGGCCGGGGATGCGCTCGCTCAACGTGGCGGTGTCGGCGGCGATGATCGTCGGCGAGGCCTTGCGGCAGTCGGGCTAGATCACAGCCGGAGCGTGCATCGTTCTTGAAAACACCGGATCGGTATCTTACACTCTAGCGGTGACTCGATCCGAACCGCTCCCGTCGCGATTGACCTACCGGCTCCTGCCCGGCGCGGAGGATTTCGCCGCAGTTCTGGCTTTGCTCGACGCCTACAGGCACATGCTGGCGATGCTGGCCGAGATTCGCCGGGAGCATGGCCTGCGGGCCAACGTCGTCGCCCTGATCGAGCGCGGCTACCAGCGCGTGCGCGACGAGACCGGGCTGCCGGCCCGCCTCGTGACGCTCGGCATCCGCGACTTCGCGCAGCTCTCCTCCGGGATCGATCCCGCAAGTGTCATCTCGCTGCCCCTCGACGACAAGCTGTTTGCCGTGAAAGGCGCTGCCGAGATCGCGCTGACGACGCTGAGCGGCCGACGCACCATGGCCTACCGCGTCGAGGGATACGACGGCCCCTGGCGCGAGGCTTCGCCCGCCCGCCTCACCCTCGCAGGCGATGCGCTCACCATCCAGGTGGGCGTCGCCGTGACCGTACCGAAGGAGGACGCCCGACCCATGCCCGAGACCATCCTCACCCGTGTCGGCCGGATCATCGGCGGGCTCTCCAACGCCGCGCTGGATGCCGTGGAGGATCGCAACCCTCTCGCGGTCGCCGAGCAGGCCCTGCGCGAGATCGACACCGTGATCGACGATGTCCGGCTCGATCTCGGCCGGATCAAGGCCGAGGAGCATCGCCTCACCGCCCGCCGCGGCCAGCTTCAGGGCGAGCTGACGGCCCTTCCCGAAAAGCTCTCGGTCGCGCTGGAGAGCGGGCGCGAGGATCTGGCCCGCTCCGGCATCGCCCGGCAGCTCGATCTGGAAAGCCAGATCGAGGCGATCGATTCGAGCCTCGGTGAGGTGGCCGAGCGCCATGCCGCGACCGCCAAGGCGTTGCAGGCGGCGAGCGCCGCGCGCCGCGACGCCGAGCACCGGATCACGCTCCTACGCCGCCCGAGTCCCAAAACCGCCGACCCGCTGGCCGGTTACGGCGACGAGGATGCGGCCCGCGCCGGCCGGCTCGACCGCTCGCTGCGGGCGGTCGATCGGCTCACCGGCACGGCCTCGGCGGCGGCCGATCCGTCGATCGAGGATCTCGACCGGCTGCACCGCGACCACGCCATCGAACAGCGGCTCGCCGCGCTGAAGCAAGGCAGGCCCTCTTGAGCGCGCTGGTCGGCCCCGCCCTGTTCCCCTTCACCCTGGCCGCCCTGGTGATGACCGGCCTCGTGCTGGTCGAGGCCTTGTCTGTGCTGATTGGGCAATCCGCCTCGGGCCTGCTCGACGGTGCGATCGGGCATGACGGTCTCGATTCGGCGAATGCCGAGGGCCTGTCGCCGGCCGCGCTCCTGTCCTGGATCAACCTGGGCCGGGTGCCGTTCCTGATCCTGGTGATCCTCGGGCTCGCCGCCTTCGCGCTCGCCGGCCTGATCCTCCAGGGGCTCGCGGCCGCGCTTCTCGCGCCGCTGCCCGCCCTCGTCGCGGTCCCGCTCGCGGCGGGCGCGACGCTGCCGGCCCTGCGCGTCACGACGCGGGCCGTCGCCCGGTTCATCCCGCGGGACGAGAGCTACGCCGTCACCGCCGACGACCTCGTCGGCACGACCGCTGAGGTGACGCTCGGGCCCCTCGACCAGGGCCTGCCCGGTCAGGTCCGGGCGCGCGACCGCCACGGCAACGTCCATTTTTTACGCGCGCGGGCCGCCGCCGACGCCAGCCCCATGGCGACCGGCACGCGGGTGCTGCTCGTGGATCGGGTGGAGGCGGTCTTCGTCGCCGTCCCGGCCCCCGCCGACCTGTAACTTCCTCCCGTCGAAGGACCGCCCGTACCGATGGACGCCATCAGCCCCGGTCTCATCAACCTGCTCGTCATCGCCGGCATCATCGTCGTCGCGCTGCTCGGCATCGGCTTCGTGTTCAGCCGGCTCTACCGGCGCACCACCCGCGACACCGCCTTCGTCCGCACCGGCCTCGGCGGCCGCAAGGTCGTGGTCGATGGCGGCGCGGTGCTGCTGCCGGTGTTCCACTCCATTGCCATGGTGAACCTCAACACCCTGCGCCTCGAAGTGAAGCGCTCCGGCAACGAGTCGCTCATCACCAAGGACCGGCTGCGGGCCGACATCACCGTGGAATTCTACGTCCGCGTCGAGCCGAAGGAGGATTCGATCGCGCTCGCCGCCCAGACGCTGGGTGACCGCACCAACGACGCCATGTCGCTGCGCGAGCTGATCGAGGCGAAGTTCGTCGATGCCCTGCGCGCCGTCGCCGCCGGCATGACCCTGCCCGACCTTCAGGAGCAGCGCGCCGCCTTCGTGAAGGGCGTGCAGGAGGCGGTCTCGGGCGATCTGCGCCACAACGGCCTCGAACTTGAATCCGCCTCTCTGACGCGGCTCGACCAGACCTCGATCGAGCATTTCAACCCGGACAACTCGTTCGATGCGGAGGGCCTCGCCCGGCTGAAGGAGATCACCGAGCAGCGCCGCAAGGAGCGCAACGCCACCGTGCGCGACGCCGAGGTCGCGGTCGCCGAGAAGGACCGCGAGACCGCGCTCAAGCAGCTGGAGATCCGCCGCGCCACCCGTGAGGCCGAGTTGGCCCAGGAGCGCGACATCGCCAACAAGACCGCCGAGACCCGCGCCGAGACGGCCCTGGCCGAACAGCGCGCCCAGCAGAGCGAGGAGACCGCCCGGATCGAGCGCGAGCAGGCGGTGAAGCAGCGCGAGGCGGAGGCGCGCAAGAATTCCGAGAGCGCCCGCATCGAGGCCGATCTCGCCATCGCCCAGCGCAACGCCGAATCCGAGCGCGAGCGCCAGCTCCTGATGCAGGACAACGCGATCAAGATCGCCGAGCGTTCGCAGCGGGAATCGGAGGCCCGCGCCGCCGCCAAGGCCGCCGAGGCGCTGGCGGTCGCCGCCGAAGAGCGGGTCGCGACCGCCAAGGCCAAGGAAATCGCCGAGCGCGATCGCGAGGTCACCGTCATCGCGGCCAAGCGCGAGGCCGAGCGGGAGGCGACCGGCATCACCGTCACGGCGGAGGCCGAGCGGCGCGCGGCCGAGGACCGGGCCAACGCCATCACGACTTTGGCCGAGGCCGAGGCGGTCGCCGCCGCCTCGAAGGCCGAGGCCATCGCGAAGCTCGGCCGGGCCGAGGCCGAGCGCGAGACCGCGCTCAACCAAGCCCGCAACGCCCTGTCCGCGGAGGCGCGCGCCTACGAGACCGGCCTGCGCCGCCTCGCGATCATTCCGGATGCGCTACGCGAGAGTATGAAGGCGGTGGAAAAGATCGATTCGATCAAGATTTTCGACGCGGGCGGCATGATGGGCGGGACCGGGACCGGCGCCGTCTCAGCGAGCCTCGGCGACAACCTGTCGGGTCATCTCCTGCGCTATCAGTACAACAGCCCGATCCTCGGCGCGCTCCTGGCGGAGGCGGGCTTCGGCGAGGGGCGCGGCCCTCTCGACGCCCTGGTCGGCGGCCTGAAGGACGGCGCGGCTCCGCCCACCACGGCTGCGACCGCTCAGCCGGCCTCGCCGAATTGACGGATCGGCGCACCGGTGGGAAAGCCATAGGCCATGAGCGACGCGCCTTCCTCGACCCTGCCCGCCCCGGACGACCTCGCCGCCTTGAAGGCCGAGGCGCAGAGCTGGTTCGCGACGTTGCGCGACAAGATCGTCACCGCCCTCGAGACCCTGGAGGATCAGGCCGCCGGCCCGTTCCACCCGGACGCGCCGACGGAGGCCGGAAAGTTCGAGAAGACGCCGTGGCAGCGCACCGACCATAGCGGCGCGCCGGGTGGCGGCGGCGTGATGGCGATGCTGAAGGGCCGGGTGTTCGAGAAGGCCGGCGTCCACATCTCCACCGTGCACGGCGAGTTCGCCCCGGAGTTCCGGGCGCAGATGCCGGGCGCGGCCGAGGACCCGCGCTTCTTCGCCACCGGCATCTCGCTGATCGTCCACCCCTGGAACCCGAACGTGCCGACGGTGCACATGAACACCCGCTTCGTCGTGACGACGAAGGCGTGGTTCGGCGGCGGGGCCGACCTCACCCCCGTGCTCGACCGCCGCCGCACCCAGGAAGACCCGGACACGCAGCACTTCCACGCATGTCTTCAAGAGGCCTGCGACGCGCACGCGCCGGCCGCAAATTACGAAAAGTACAAGGCGTGGTGCGACGAATACTTCCACCTCAAGCACCGCAACGAGCCCCGCGGCATCGGCGGCATCTTTTACGACTATCACTGGACCGGCGACCCGAAGGCCGACCTCGCCTTCACCCGCGACGTGGGCGAGGCGTTCCTGAAGGCCTACCCCGAGATCGTCTGGCGCAACCTCGCCACGGCCTGGACCGAGGAGGACCGGCTGGAGCAGCAGGTGCGGCGGGGCCGCTACGTCGAGTTCAACCTGCTCTACGACCGCGGCACCATCTTCGGCCTCAAGACCGGTGGCAACGTCGCCTCGATCCTGTCCTCGCTGCCCCCGACTGTGCGCTGGCCGTAGCATTCAGTCCCTGATGGCCGAGACCTCGCTTCCCACGCGCTTTGCCCCCCAGCAGGACGCCGCGCTCAAGGCCATCGCCGAATGGCGCCGCGACGGCGGCTCCCAGGTGTTTCGCCTGTTCGGCTATGCCGGCACCGGCAAGACCACGCTGGCGCGCCGCATCGCCGACGACGTGGACGGCTCGGTCGCCTTCGGCGCCTTCACCGGCAAGGCGGCCTCCGTCATGCGCCAGAAGGGCTGCCACGACGCCGCGACGATCCACTCGATGATCTACCGCACCAAGGACGGCGACGAGGGCGGGCCGACCTTCACCCTCAACCGCTCCGGCCCCGCAGCCAAGGCGGACCTCATCGTCATCGACGAGTGCTCGATGGTCGATTCGGACTTGGGTAACGATCTTCTGTCCTTCGACAAGCCGGTGCTGGTGCTGGGCGATCCGGCGCAGTTGCCCCCGGTGCGCGGCGGCGGCTTCTTCACCGAAGCCGAGCCCGACGTGATGCTCACGGAAGTCCACCGCCAGGCCGCCGACGACCCGATCGTCCGCATGGCGATGACGATCCGCGAGGGCGGGCGGCTGGAGGTCGGCGAGTACGGCGAGAGCCGGGTGATCCGCCGTCGCGACATCGACCCCACCCAGGTGCTCGATTGCGATCAGGTCCTGGTCGGCCTCAACAAGACGCGGCGGCTCTACAACAACCGCCTGCGGGAACTCGCCGGCCACACCGACCCGATGCCGTCGGTCGGCGAGAAGCTGGTCTGCCTCAGGAACGACCGCACCAAGGGCCTGCTCAACGGCTCGACCTGGACGGTGCAGGCTTTGCGCGCGGCGCCGCGCCCCGACACGATCCGCCTCGACGTGGTGCCGGAGGACGACCCGGCGGTGCGTCGCCGCGCGGTGGACATCAAGGTGCTGCGGCAGGTGATCGAGGGCTCGGAGGAGGAGATCCCGCTCTACCTCAAGCGCGAGACCGACGAGTTCACCTACGGCTACGCGCTCACCGTCCACAAGGCGCAGGGGTCGCAATGGGACAAGGTGGTGCTGTTCGATGAATCCTACGCCTTCCGCGAGCACCGGGCGCGGTGGCTCTATACCGGGCTGACGCGGGCGGCGCAGGCGATCACGGTGGTGGTGTAACGCGCCGCCGTTTCCCTCCCCCGCGGAGGGGGAGGGTTGAGTAAGCCTCACCCGGCAGTCTTCTCCACCGCCGCCAGCAGCGTGCAGAGCGCCACCGCCTCGGCCGCCTTGCGGACGGCGCCGAGGCTCGGGAAGGTCGGAGCGATGCGCAGCGTCCGGTCGTGCGGATCCTTGCCGTAGGGATGGGTCGCGCCGGCCGGCGTGAGCGCGATGCCGGCCTCGCCGGCAAGGCGCACCACCTCGCCCGCCGTGCCGTCGGTGACGTCGAGGGTGATGAAGTAGCCTCCGAGCGGCCGGCTCCAGCTTGCCACCTCCCAGCCGTCGAGGCGGGCGGCGAAGGCCTCCTCCACAGCATTGAATTTGGGGCCGATCAGGGCGCGGTGGCGCTCCATATGGGCGGCGATTCCGGCCGCGTCGCGCAGGAAGCGGACGTGGCGCAGCTGGTTGAGCTTATCCGGTCCGATGCTGCGGCGCCCGGCCTGGGCGAGGTACCATTTCACATTCGTCGGCGAGGCGGCGAGCAGCGCGAGGCCGGCGCCGGCCAGCGTCACCTTCGAGGTCGAGGCGAAGATGATCGGCCGGTCGGCATTCCCGGCCTCGGCGCAGGCCTCGAGGATGTTGGCGAGCGCGGGCCGCTCATCCGCGAGGTGATGCACCGTGTAGGCGTTGTCCCACAGGATGCGGAAGTCGGGCGCAGCGGGGTTCATCGAGGCCAAGCGCCGGACGGTCTCGGCCGAATAGGTCTCGCCGCTCGGGTTCGAGTATTGCGGCACGCACCAGATGCCCTTCACGGCGGGGTCCGCGACCGCCTTCTCCACCGCGTCCATATCCGGACCCTCGCCGGTCATGGGGATCGGGATCATGCGAATCCCAAAACCCTCGCACAGGGCGAAATGGCGGTCGTAGCCCGGCACCGGGCAGAGGATCGTGATCGGCTCCTGCTTGCTCCAGGGCTTCTCGCCGCCGGGCACGCCCTTGAGCAGAGCGTAGACCAGCACGTCGTGCATCAGCGCGAGGCTGGAATTGTTGGCGACCACGATCTGGTCGGCCGGCGCGCCGAGCACCGGGGCGAACAGGGCGCGGGTCTCGGGCAGTCCCTGGAGGTTGCCGTAATTGCGCGCGTCGGTGCCGTCCTCGGCGGTGGTGTCGCGATTGCCCGGCAGGGCCAGCATCTCGGCGGCGAGGTCGAGCTGCTCCGAGGCCGGCTTGCCGCGGGTCATGTCGAGCTTCAGCCCCTGCGCCTTCAGGGCTTCGTACTCCTCGCGCAGGGTGGTGCGCAGATCCGCCCGCTGCTCGGGCGACAGGGTGGACAGGGACGGCATCGGCTTCTTCCCGCTCGATAAAATCGCCCCTCTTCCACCCCTTCGCGCCGTTTCGGTCAAGCGGAATGGTGCGGCGCAGCAGATTCGGTTGCGCGCAACACTGTGGCCTGAAAACCACTCACGTTCCCGTGATGATACCGATCCCCTAACGCTTAACGGTGAGCTTAACCGGTCATTAACCATTCTGGCCAAAAAGCTAAGCCCACACAAATGATGCACGAGACGAAGCGCGGAACGGCCTGCTTCAAGTAACGGGACCTCATCCTCGCTCAGTCCACCGGCATAGAACCACCCGATAACCACAGTAACGAACCGACCCGGCGCGATATTGCTTCGCGCCGATCGCCGGATCGCGCCATCTTCCGGAGATCGTAAGGTGTACATCGTCGTCGATGAGCGTCAGTCGGTAGCCGACCAGTATGTCGCGGGCTTCGGTGCGGAGGGCGCCTCCGCACGCTTCGTCACCGCCGAGTCGATGCAGATCTGGCTCGGTTCGGCCCCGCGCCAGGACGTCGAGGCGATCGAGGGCTTCCTGATCGGCGATTGCCAGGACCGTGCCTCCTGCACCGTCGCGATCCGGGCCCAGACCCAGGCGCCGATCATCGCGCTCAACGAGACCCGCTCGCTCGATCAGACGCTGGCCCTGTTCACCGCCGGCATCGACGACGTGGTGCGCAAGCCCGTCCATGTGCGCGAGATCATCGCCCGGGCGAGCGCGATCCGCCGCCGGATGAACCGCGGCGTCGAGAAGGCCCCCTCCCCCGACCGCGAGGGCCGGCTCGCCGTCTACGCCGACGGGCGCGATCCCGAGATCGACGGCCAGAGCCTGATCCTGCCCCGGCGCGAGCGCCACATCCTCGAATATCTCGCCAAGAACCGCGGCCGTCAGGTCACCAAGGGGCAGATCTTCACGGCCGTCTACGGGGACCTCGACACCGATTGCGAGGAGAGCGTGGTCGAGGGCCATATCAGCAAGCTGCGCAAGAAGCTGCGCATGCGGCTCGGCTACGATCCGATCGAGGCCAAGCGCATGGCCGGCTACACCTTCGTCGGCTGAATCGAACGACTTCGCGCCAACGCGAGAAGGGCCGCGCCCGTGCCGGGTGCGGCCCTTCTTTCGTTCAGGACGATCCCGGCCGACGGGGCGGCCGGGGCGCGGCGTCTTAGCGGAACAGCGACAGGACGTTCTGGCTCGACGAGTTGGCGATCGACAGGGCTTGGACGGCGAGCTGCTGCTGCGTCTGGAGCGCCTTCAGCTTAGTCGACTCTTCCTCGATGTCGGCATCGACCAGGATGCCGATGGTGCGGTCGTTGGCCTTCATCAGCGTGTCGACGAAGGTCTTCTGGCCGTCGATCTGGGTCTTGTTGGCGCCGAGCTTGGTGCCGGC
>NZ_FOSV01000039.1 GCF_900114375.1 Methylorubrum salsuginis
TCCGCGATCTCGTTGATGAAGGTGATCTTGGTCGCCAGGAACGCGTTGGCGGCGTACTTGGTCAGCTCCGCCGTGCGACGGCCCGTCACGAGGATCGGCGCCGCGTTGAGGTAGAGCGGCCGGTAGACCTCGCGCATCACCTCCGCCGCCCGCTCGTCCTCGGCGCCGATGACGATGCGGTCGGGCACCTTGAAGTCGCCGATCGCCGCGCCCTCGCGCAGGAACTCGGGGTTGGAGGCCACCCCGACCTCGGCGTGCGGGTTGGCCTCGCGGATGATCCGCTCGACCTCGTCGCCGGTGCCGACCGGCACGGTCGATTTGGTCACCACCACCGTGTACCCGGTCACCGCCTGCGCGATCTCACGCGCCGCCGCGTAGACGTAGGACAGGTCGGCAAAGCCGTCGCCGCGCCGCGAGGGCGTGCCCACCGCGATGAACACCGCATCGGCGCCGGCCACCGCCGGCTTCAGGTCCGTGGTGAAGGACAGGCGCTTGGCCCGGACGTTGTCGGCCACCAGCGTCTCGAGACCCGGCTCGTAGATCGGCATGCGGCCCGCCTCCAGCGCCGCGATCTTCTGCGGGTCCTTGTCGACGCAGATCACCTCGTGACCGAAATCCGCAAAGCACGCCCCCGACACGAGACCGACATAGCCCGAACCAATCATCGCTATCCGCATCGAAGCCTCCGCCGGTATCCTCGCCGCAGGCCAGATGCTGCGCCGCGTCGTCCTAGTGCCGTTGCGCCCCGCGACGCAATCGCCGGGGCACCTTTCGCCGCCGTGCAGATGCTTCGGACGCATGCCTCACAGGGTCTATCCGCCTCGAGACGGCGTACCGCATCGGTTTTTCCGAAAGCCGTCGTGAATCGGTTATGCCGACGCGCCAGAGCTGTGTGCAACCTAACGGCATAAGTCCGGCGGCTCCATCTCCCTCTCTGGCCGTGCCTTCGTCCGACGGACCGGTACTCCTTGCCCCCGGACGGCACCCAAGTGTCTCTCACAAAACTCCCGCTGCGCCGTCGCGTCCGGAGAGGACACCGGCCGTGAACGGGCGTTTTGTGAGGCACTCTAAAGCCGAAAATGTCCCGAGGCGCGGGAGAGGTTGGGATTGTAGTAGGGATCGGACCGCAGTTCCGGCCCCCACCGCTCGCGCATCACCCGTGATTCCGCCTCGAACCGAGCCCGCTTCTCGGGCGTATCCTCGGGGCCCCGGCTCTTCGACTCGTGGTGAATCAACCGGGCGTAGGGCGTCCAGACGTTGCGGTATCCGGCCCGGCGCAGGCGCAGGCACAGGTCCACGTCGTTGAAGGCGACCGCCAGCGCGTTGGCGTCGAAGCCGCCGACCTGCCTGAACACTTCGGCCCGGACCGCGAGGCAGGCTCCGGTCACGGCGGACACCTCCTGCGTCAGGTGCATCCGGGCGAAGTAACCGGGGGCGTCGCCCGCGATCCCGAGATGGCTGTGTCCGGCGATGCCGCCGACGCCGAGCACGATGCCGCCGTGCTGGAGCGTCCCGTCGGGATAGAGCAGTTTGGCCCCCACCGCGCCGATCTCGGGCTCGACGGCGATCGAGACGAGTTCGGCGAGCCAGCCCGGCTCCAGCACCTCGATGTCGTTGTTGAGGAAAAGGAGCACGCCGCCCCGCGCCGCCGCCGCGCCGCGGTTCGACAAATCCGAGAAGTTGAACGGGCCCGGCACCGGCAACACCCGCAGGCGAAGTTCGGCGGCATGGCGCGCGAACAGGGCCCGCGTCGCCTCCTCGTGGCTGTCGTTGTCGACGACGATCACCTCGATGTTCGGATAAGCGGTGTGCGACAACACGCCGTCGAGGGCGAGCGCCAGCAATTCGGCCCGGTCGCGGGTCGGGATCACCACGGAGACCAAGGGAGGGGGCTCGGGCAAGGGCCTCACCAGCCGGTTGAATCCCTGCGGCCCGCGCTCGGCCCGCGCGCCGCGCCGGCCCGCCACCTCGGCCAGCGCCCGCAGCCGCGCGTCCTCCGCCCGCGCCAGGGCCCGGTCCGAGAAGGTGCCGGAGCCCGCGGCCGCGCGCCAATGGTAGAGCACCTTCGGGATGTGGCGGACGGCGTCGCGATCCAGCGTCTCGGCGAGCCGCAGGAGCAGATCGTGGTCCTGGCTGCCCTCGAAACCCGGCCGCAAGCCGCCGAGCGCCCGCAGGGCGTCGGTGCGGACCGCGCAGAGATGGTTCACGTAGTTCTGGCCGTTCAGCAGTTCGCGGTCGAAATCCGACTTGAAATGCGGCTCGAAGCGGTGGCCGCAGGCATCGACCTTGTCCTCGTCGCTGTAGACCAGCACGAGGCTGGAATCGTCTCGCACGACCTTGGCGACCTCGTAGAGCGCCGTCTCGGCGAGCAGGTCGTCATGGTCGAGGAAGGCGCAAAAGACGCCCGAGGCCAGCGCCAGGGCATCGTTGGTGGCCCGCGCGATATGGCCGTTCTCGCCCCGCCGCAGCGTGCGAATGCGCGGCTCCTCGGCGGCGTGGCGGGCGATCAGACGGGGAATCGCCGGATCGGTCGAGGCGTCGTCGGCGATGCACAATTCCCAGCAGGCGTAGAACTGGCCGCGGACCGAGCGGATCGCCGCGTCGAGGACACGCGGATCGGGATCGTGGACCGGCATCAGCACCGAGACGAGGGGGGGCGCCTCCCAGCCCGCGATCTCGGCGCGGATGCGCGCACGCTCCTCCGGCCCGAGGCGATCGAAGCGGGCGATCCAGGCCGCGTAGCCGGTCTCCGCACGGTGGGCGAGGGCCTGGGCGAGCAGGCCGCGGCCGCGCAGCTTGAGGCCGAGCAGGCGCCAATAGACCGCCCGTGCCGCCAGATCCGGCCGGCGCCGGGCCGCGCCGAGCGCGAGCGCGACGCGGGAGCGGCGGCGCAGGGTCAGGCCGTCGAGGGCGAAGGGCGCGCTGCGCGACAGGGCGGTGAAGCGGAGGGTCGCGGCCCCCTCGGGCAGGCGACCGGTCCAGGCGAACCCGTCGCCGGTCGTCGGCTCCTCGGTGAGCGCCGTCGACGCGCCGTCCGCCGTCAGGACGCTGAGGAGGGCACGCGGGCGTCCGCCGCTGCCGACATCGCGCCATGCCAGCGTGACCCAGGCGCCGCCGAGCCGGCTTTCGAGTTCGACGCGGACCTCCTGCCCCTCCGATTCCGCCACCGCCAGCGCCCCACGGGCGCGCCCCGCCATCGCGTCAATCCCGCCAGTTCTGCGAGACGGAGGCGTTGACCGCGTCGCTCAGCACCATGTCGAACTCGACCCAGTCGCGCAGGAAGCGCAGACCGCGCAGCCGCTCGGCGAGTTCGAGGGTCGCGTTGGGGATCGGCAGCGGCAGCGGCACCGGCGCCTTGATCTTGAGGCGGTCGAACACGGTCGCCATGAACGCCTCGAAGTAATCGCGGTGGCCGACGATGCCGACCCGCGACAGCACCTCGACGGCGATGATCGAGTTGGCCGGGATGATCCGGTCGTCGGGCTGAGTCGTGCTGAGCTGGCGGGTATAGGGGTTGAAGAGCAGATGATAGGCCGGCTCCGGCAGCATCCGGAACAGCCGCTTGAGGCTCTTCACGTCGGTGTAGTCGTAATCGACCGTGAAGGCCGCCGCTTCGGCGAGGTGGCCGAGCCGCCAGCTCTGGTTCGGGTCGATGGCGATGTCGGCGCGCTCGCGCAGCCACGCAAGACGGCTCGCCATCTCCACGTAGGGATCGTGCAGGAGCATCATCGTCAGGGCGTTGCCCTGGACGAAATGGCCCTCGTAGCGCGGGAGGATGATCGAACCGGCCATGAAGCACGACAGCAGGATGTCGGTGTCGAACATCGCCAGCAGGATTTCCTCGGGGAACCGGCCGATCCCGAAATAGCTCTGCTTGAAATGGGGGAAGAGCGCGGTCTGGATCACCGTCTCCGGACGGATATGCGCGTTGATCAGCACGGCCTTCGGCTTGGCGAGCCCTTTCTTGGGCAGGCGCCGATGGATCAGCACGTTGGTGTCGACGTCGTAGATCTCGAGCCGCTCGATCTTGGCGAGGCCGGGGATATGGTCCTCGCGCACCTCGAAATGGCACTGGCCCGTGGAGTGCCAGCCGTACTCGATGAAGGTCGGATCCTTGTGGATCGCGGAGACCTCGGCCACGCGCCGTCCCTCGACGGTGACGTAGACCCGGCTGATCGCCGTGGGATCGTCCGGGACGACCCAGCCGCGGATCATCTTTCCTTCGTCGGCCTCGAGCAGAAACCGCATCCTCGATCGTCGTCCCTTCGGATCAGGCCGGCGCAACGCGCCGCGCGTCGGCTTAGCTGATTTTCCCACGCCGCGCAGCGCCGACGCCCGGCCGGGGCGTCCCGCACGATTGCCTCAAGAAAGCGCGACAGGACGCTTGCGGAGCCGCGGGGTCCAGGCTATAGCCCCGGCGTCGCAGGAGCCAAGCGCTTCTGCCGGGGCGCGTAGCTCAGCGGGAGAGCACTACCTTGACATGGTAGGGGTCACAGGTTCGATCCCTGTCGCGCCCACCATTCCCAGCCGGCCTCTATGTCGCGGGAATGATTGAGAAAAAGGGGCTCCCTTGCGGGGGCCCTTTCTCGTTTCCGGCAAGGCCTGGGACCAGAAACGGGACCAGAATGCGGAAAGACCCCGTCCGGAGCTGGTCCCGGCGGGGTGGTCGGCGACGCGGGATCCGGGGCTCGCAGCCCCGTCCGTGACGGTCACCGTCAGACGCTCTCACCCGCCGTTGACATCTCCAAGCATTGGCTGACCCGGGCGAGCCTCAGGCCGTCCACCAGAGCGCGGTTGCCACCGCCGCGACGCCGGCGCCGATCGCGGCCAGCCTTCCCCACGCCCACCGTTCCACGACCGGGACCGCCCGGCTCCGCGCCCGCTCCTCGCGGTCCCGCGCGTCCTGCGCCCGCCAGCCCATGTCGGCCTCCCTCGCTACCCCGGCGGCAAGCCCGCCTGTGGAGTGGACAACATGTCGCATGGGATCGCTACGGTAATAGACACATGTCCCGTTGACAGATTAACGGATCGGACATATTTCTATGTTCACTGGGGCGAGAGACCTCTCCCGGATCACACGGAGCCTCCTATGCCCGCCTTCATCCTCCGCACCGCCACCGTCACCATCCTCCGCAGCGTCCAGCCCGGCACCCGTATCGGGGGCAAAGCCGAGGTCGCCGTCAAGGCCCTCGGCACCGGCATCGACGCCTCCGACGACGGCAGCCTCGTCGAGTACCGGCTCGACTGCGCTGAGATCGACGCCGTCCTGCATCTCGTCGGCCTCGCTGACAGCGACTGGGAGAACGGCGATCTCGACGGCGAGGGCGAGGTTTACGAGGCGCTGGAGGCCGCCCGCGAGACCCTCAACGAGGCGCTCGACGAGGCGCACGAGGGCGAGCTCGACGGCCTCGCCGCCGCCCGCGACCACGACCGGGCCTACGGTGACGACACCCCGACCTACGACAGCCTGGTCGTCAACGACGCCGGCGAGATCCTCGGGATCCACTGACCACTTCAGGGACCGGGGCCCACCCCCGGTCTCCCTCGCCAGCCGCCCGGCGTCGGGCGGCTCGTCAGGGAGACGCATTCCCGCCCGCCTCCCTCGGGCACCTCCTCTGCACCGGAGACCGATCGATGTTCATCCGCCCCGCCCCCTGCCTGCTCTCCCCCGCCGCGACGCGCGAGACGCTCGACGAGGCCCTCGGCAAGGCCTTCGTCGACGCCTGCGAGGCGCGCGGCTACGTCGGCGCCGCGTTCACGCTGGGGGACCGCTCCCTGATCCAGTCGACGGTCGACGCCGTCTCCGCCGCGACGGACGCCGAGCTCTCCAACCGCGAAGGGGACCACGACGGCCTGATCCCCGGCGGGCGCGCCCCCGAGCCGGTTCTCTCCTCCCTTCTCGCGATCCAGTCGCGGGCGTGCCGGCGCCTGATGACGGGCGTGTTCTCGGTGAGCGGCTGCATGCCTCGGAACGGGGTCACGGAGGCCGAGGCCGTCCGGATCGTCGAAGCTGGCGTGCAGGGCCTGACGATCGACGCCCGGCCCGCGCTGCCGCTGACGCTGCTGACGCTGATGCCGGTGGCGTCCGCGCTGGCGCTCAGCGACGTCCGCTTCCTGCTCTACTCGCTCGACGTGGAGCGGGCGGCGATGGAGCGCTGCTACGACCTCGATCCGCACGAGAAGACGGCGGGGCGCGAGGCCTACAGGGAACAGGCGCTGGCCAACTTCGCCGAGGCCTACCCCGAGGGTTTCAAGGCCGCGCGCCGGCAGCTGTTCGAGACGCTGGAGCTCCTTGAGGGGCGAGCCGAGGAGTGGCTGTTCGAGCACAAGGCCGTGTCGAGAGCCTGAGCCCCGCCTCGATCCTCCCTCAATCCGAAAGATCCCCGCCATGATCGACGCGCTGACACCCACCTCCGCAATGTTGTCGACCCTCTCGCAGGTCCAGCGTCTGCTTATCCTGCACGTTCCGACCAGCGACGCCTCGATGGCCGCCGATGCGCTAGTCAAGAAGAGCGTCTCCGACATGGAGCAGGGCCACCGCGACCCTGGCACGCTCACAGATGCCGCCATGGCGCTTGGGCGCGTCGAGGCGCTCGCCGAACAGCATCTGCCTCAGCGGCATCCGCTTTTCGACGCGCTGCGTAACGCCGAGATGACGATGTGGGAGATGCTCCGGACCGCCGCCTGAGCCCCGCCTCGGGGCCGACGCCGCGATCCCGCCGGCCTCGCACGGGCCTCAGCTGTGTCCGGTAACCGGACACACGCGAGCGAGCGAGCCCACCGTAGAATTCCCCAGCAAGGAGAACCCCATGAGCACGACGAGCCCCACGATCGACACCGCCATCGCCGCCTGGAAGTCCGCCACGACCGCCGCCGACCGCGAGCTCGCCGAGGAGGCGATCGAGCAGCACGTCGCCGCCGAGACGCCCGAGGGCGGAGACTACAAGGCTGCCACGGAGGAGCTCCTCGCCCGGCTCAGGGCCGAGGCCGGTCCGCTGCCGGCCACCGAGGCCACCGAGGAGGATGACGAGGACGAGGAGGATGACGACGAGGACGAGGACGGCGTCTTCGAGGACGAGGACTGCACTATCCCTGTCGACGGCGACGACGTGCTGCCGAGCTGCTTCTATTTCAGGAACGACGGGAGCCTATACCGCTACCAGTTCATGCAGCCGCACAACTACGAATACTTCGTGTACCGGGAGGACTCCTTCGGGCATCCGTTTTGGCTGGGCTGCGGAGGCGTGGTGATCGATGACGACGTGACGGTCGAGATATTCCTGCTGAGCCGGACGGGAGTTTACGCCGACTGACGCCCGCCTTGAGGCTCCCTCCCGCGTCGACGGGATCCAGGGAGCCTCACACGGGCCTCAGCCGAGCGCCTCATCCCTCCCGAACTGGAGCCGTCCCCATGACCTTCGAAGAGGCCCTCGCCAGCTGCAGGCGCTGCCAAGCGATGTGGTTCCTCCCCTATGACGACGCCGGGATGCGCTACGACCGCGCCTGGGCGCACGTCTGCGACCTGCACGCCAACGGCCTGATCTCCGACGCGACGACGGACAGCCTGCAGCGCACGCTCTCCGACGAGCTGGAGGAAGCTGGGCACGCCGGCGGCGCCTCCGAGACCGTGCCCGCGTGATGCCCGCCTCGGGGCCGGCGCCGCGCACCGCGGATCCCGCCGGCCCCGCACGGGCCTCATGCCGAGCGACCCTTCCACCCCACCGGGAACCCTAACATGCTCAAGACCTCCACCGACGTCCCCCACGTCGACCCGACCCACCCCGCGGTCGCCGCGATCCTCGCGTTCGACCTCGACGCCCACTCCGGGCACGACACGATCGCCGCCGCCCTGGCGCCCCACGTCGCCGCGGCCCCGGCCATCCGCGAGTGGTCCGAGGACGACGAGTGGACAGCCGCCGAAAACGCCGTCTCCGCGGCCCGCCTCTTCGTCGAAGGCGCTGCGAACACGACCGAGGACGAGGACGAAACCTGGCGGCTTAACCAGAACCAGGTCGCTCGCCTCCGCAACCTCCGCTGGATGCAGAAGGCCCATCGCGAAATCATTGTCCGCGATCGATTGGGAGATTTCCCGGGGTACAAGATCCAAGTCCACGACTGGATGCCCTTCGGTATGCGCGTCGAAGTATATGAACCAGAAGCATCCATCGACACAGATCTTCCTATCATCGCCATCAATCCAGACAGATATGCAGAAACGACGCGCCGCGAGGTCGAGCTCTCTATCGATGCGTGGAAGGCCGGGCACGAGCGCGGCCTCCGCGAGGGCGCCGAGCGCATCCGGAAGGGGATGAAGGCCCTCCTCGAAATCGAGCCCGCCTGATGCCCGCCTCGGGGGAGCCGCCGCGCATCGCGGGTTTCGGCTCCCTCGCACCGGCACCATGCTACCCTACCTGCCACCCCATTCAGGAGCCCCGACCCGTGACCGCCTCAAAGCCCCCGAGGGCTCGCCAAGAAGTGAAGGTCGACCTCAGCGGCCTTTCGGAACGCCAGGCGATCGTCCGCATGCACGTCATTCGCCTCGGCGAGATGGCCTTCGGGCCGCGCTGGCAGAGCTATTTGGCGGAGATCCTGTCGAGCGAGATCGGCCGCACGGTGGGGCAGCCCCAGATCGGGCACTGGATCTCCGGCCGGCGCCCCGTGCCCGAGGCCATGATCGAGCCGCTGCAACGCATCGCGATGAGGCTCGCCGGCGACATGGAGCGGAGAGCCGACCTAATCCGGGCGGACTGGGGCCCCGATCCGTCGCCGGAGGACCTCAAAGGGTTGTAGCATGCCTGACGACGACTACCCGCCCGAGGCTCTCCGCGTCCTCGAAGGGATGGCCCCGCCGCGGCGGCCGGCAGGCCATGTCGAAGACCGCCCCGGCCCGGAATGGCTCGCCCTCCCGCCGGAGGAGCGGGCCGCCGCGCTGGACAGGGCGATGTCCCAGGACGGGGACGGGGAAGCCTAGGCCGTCACGCGCCTTCTCGCCCGGAGCTCGGCCTCGGCGGCCTTGCGGATCTTCCGGTTGCCCTCGATCCGGAGGCGCTCCAACCGTGCCGTCTCATGCTGCTCGTAGAGAGGCGCCTGGTTCCGCTTCAGCCACGAGAAGGCCTCCTCGGCAGTGAGGCGGCCGCGCAGCTCCGGCGGCAGGCGGTCGTCGTAGAGCTCGGCTGGCCCCTGCATGTCAGGCCTTCCCATCCTCGCCGTCGGCCTGCCACGCGCGGAGCTCGCTCTCGGCATGGGCCCGCACCTCGGCGCAGGTCCGCCCGACGCCCGTGCACTCCTCCACGGCGGTGGTCTCCCCGGCGGCGACGCGGGCCTGCGCGGCGGTGACGGCCGCGTGCGTGGCGACGGCCACCATCGTGTCGGTCCAGTGCCGGGTCATCCGCGGAGATCCTGGATCCAGCCGCGCTCGGAGATCTCGGCCCGCTCGTTGCCCTCGCCGAACAGGCTGACCGTGCCGATCGGCGCCCACTCGAAGCTGGCGACCACTTCATCGACGGTCATGCCCTTCGGCAGGGTGCAGAGGCCGGCGTCGATCGCCGCCTGCAGGTACTGCCTCAGGATCTCGACGTAGGCCGGGGACGGGCCGGCCGTGGGCTCGGTCTCGATGACGGGCCGGCCGGCCGTTATCGGGACGTCGGGCTCCCCGGCGATGCGGTCAGCCCACCACTCGGGGGATCGCTCGATCAGCCTCACGCCCGCCTCCTCGCCCTGGCCTCGGCCGCCCGGCGAGTTGCTCGGTTGGCCCCGATGAAGGGATGCCTCACCTCCCTCAGGGGCTCCTCCACAAGATTGAAGAGCCGACGAACGTGGGGCGTCATGTGCCTCATGGTCAGCCGGATCTCGCCGGACAGCTCGGTTCGGTGGCTATCCTGCATGTCAGGCGGCCTCCTCGGCCCGGCCGAAATCCGCCACGCTCGGCTTGCCCGAGCAGCCCGAGTGGTCGTTGCCCGTGAGGTGGTCGAGGATCCGGTAGAGGCCATGGCGGACGCTCGGCAGGCTCACGATCATGCCAGGCTGCCGGTCGATGGCGTCGAGCGTCTGGATCGCGCCGAATACCTGCACCAACGCGGCCGGGATGTCGGCGGCGTCCGGCACGGGCGTGAGGGCTTGAGTGGCGTCGAGGATGTTTCGGCGTAGGGCGGAGCGGAAGCGGATCGCCTCCGGGACTGGCACGTCGCCCTCAACCTGGTCAGGCAGGTAGACCGTAACGTACGTCCGCAGGAACGTCCGGCCATCGAGCACGACGCGAAGCCGGTCCTGCTCGCCGTCGAGGTCCAGCCCCCACGCCTTCCCGGTCCTCCGCTTCATGCCATCGACTGCCTCCGCGAGGATCTCGCGGATCGCCTCGTCGCCCAGTTCTCGGATTTGCATCGCTCTCTCCTTCACCAGAAGCTCGCCACAACCGGCAGGCCCGTGCCCGCCGGGGTCGCCTCCGCCGTGTGGGCGGCCTTCCCAAAGAGGGCGGCCTCGATGCCGGCGCGGTCGGCCTCCGGCGTGAGGGCGAGCCTCTCCGCGATGCGGGCGTGGAGCTCCAGCGTGTGCGTGCGCTCGATCGTTCGGCGGTCGACATCGAGGGCGAGGAAGGCCCTTTCGGCCGAGGTGGTCCCCGGGTGGCTGTCGCGGACGGCCGCCACTGCCCGGCGGAAGGCCGTCTGCTGGAGGCGCGGCATGGCGTAGAAGGCCCGGGTCATGCGCGCCCCCCGTCGATCAGCCCGTGGCTGACCAGCATCGCGTAGACACCCCCGGCGAGCTGGACGTCATTGAGGCCGTCGGCGCGCCCCTTCGCGAGGACCGCGCGGATGAGCTCCCACGGGCTCGGGCCCGCAGGCGCGGGCGGGGCCCACATCGGCGACTTGGGGAACCTGGCGTGGAGGCGGGCCCGGAGGCCTTCGGGGATCGCCGTAGAGTGTGTGGCCTGCCGCATGTCCTGGCGTCCTTGGATCACAGGACGTCAGCCTGCCACGGCCGTCCGATTCGCACTGGACGCTGACAACCAAAAATGCAGGACGACTGATTCGTCAGAGGGGCTCCCCTAGGAGGGAGGGCCTCCCGACCCAGCATGTGCGCCAAATTGTCGCGGGGCGGGATGTCGGGATTCGAGCGGTCCGGTTAGCTGCTTGGTGAGGATGTCCACAGGGGGCGGGTTGCCCCCGAGGCCCGCCCAGGCTTTAGTCGGGACTCCTCATCGGGAGCCCCCCTGTGACCCGCGCTCGCACATCGAAACGGAAACCGCCGACCGCCGCCTGAGCCCTGCTCGGCGCCCGCCCGCGCGTCCTCCGTTCTGCGAGCTACCCCACATGTCCAAGTCGAAGTCCGACCGCCAAAGGGCGGCGAATGCGATCGCGCGCGTCCGCCGCGACAGCACATCAGTCACCGGTCCCCGGGCTCCGAGCGCTCCCCTGCCGCGCCTCGAAATGCTCGCGGGCGGTGAATTCGTCGGCTGGGATGCGTGCGTCGATGCGAAGATCCGCCTGAGCTATCTGCCCGTCGCGCAGCTACCCTCGAAGTGCCGGCGTGCAGTTCAGATCGCGATCGACGACACCACCGCCCGCACGCTCCGCCGGTGCCGGGCGGTCCTGTTCGAGCTCAGCACGTCCGTTGTCGCCAGGATCGACGTCTCGCAAGCAGCGGCACGCTGCCACGAAGCGCTGGCCTTTAACCTCGCCGCGCTAGGGTGCCCACAGGCGTCGGCCGAGATCTCGGCGGCTGCCGCTCAGCACGTTAGCTTCCTTCTCTCTCAGGAATACTACGGAGAGGCGTACCTGTGCCTGCGCGCGGCAATCGTGTGGGCGAGCGACGCCTGCCAAGACCTCACGCACGAGCCGTACAACCCGGAGCCGAACTACGCTCGCCTGAGCAAGTGCGAGCTCAACGCCGAGCGCTGGCACGCCTTCGGCTACGCGCTTCGGGACGCCGAGGCGCAGCTTCAGGCCGCCGACGACGTCCTGCGCGGCGGCGCCGGGATGACCGCGCCTCAGGACGGCGACCTGGCGCTCGATTTCCTTGGCGACGGCGTGGCGTATCCAACCCCCGAGGAGGTCGCTGAAACGCGTGCCCGTGAGAGCGCTGCGGCGCCGGAGAGACCCGAGCCGACGGCCGTCCGGACGCTCGTCGTCGTCCCGTCGCTCGGGCATCTCGCGAAGCCCACGACCTACGCCCAGGAACGGAGGGACTCGCCGCGCGCCGAATTCGACCGGATCGCCGGCAAGGCCCTTCCACTGCTGGGGGCGCCGGACCCGCAGGCATTCGTGGAGGGAGGGTCGGCCGCCGCGCCCTGGCTGCGGCCCGTATTCGAGACGCTCGCTCAAGACCTCGTTGGGGCGCCGTACGCGTGGCTCCGGCCGACCGTACTCGTCAGCTCGCCGGGCACCGGCAAGACCGCCACGGTCCGCGCGGTCGCCCGCCTGCTGGGGCTGCCGCTGCGCCTTTATTCTGCGGCCGGCGCGTCGGACGGCTCCTTCGGCGGTACGAGCCGGCAATGGGGCACTGGGCGCGCCTCAATCCCCCTTCAGGCGATCCTTCAGGAAGAGACGGCCACCGTCGCGGTCGGCATAGACGAGATCGAGAAGTCCTCGGCTGACCGCCGCAATGGCTCGCTCGGCGACGTCCTGCTGCCCTTCCTTGAGCGGGAGAACGCCAAGAGCATCTTTGACCTCTACATCGAGACGGGCGTCAACCTGAGCGCGGTCACGTACCTCGCCACGGCCAACAGCATCTCCGGGATCCCCGAAGCCCTTCGGGATCGCCTCCGGATCCTGGAAGTCCCGTCTCCAGGCATCGAGCACCTGCCCGTCGTCGCAGCCAATCTCGTCTCCGAGATCCGGGCGGAACGC
Source organism: Methylorubrum salsuginis (assembly GCF_900114375.1). Lineage (GTDB taxonomy): Bacteria > Pseudomonadota > Alphaproteobacteria > Rhizobiales > Beijerinckiaceae > Methylobacterium > Methylobacterium salsuginis. The sequence goes on from NZ_FOSV01000039.1 coordinate 12,843, forward strand.
GGGCTCGATGCCGCCTGGCTGCCCGACCTCGACGGCGAGGAGCTCGACCTGGTGGGCAAGCACTGGCGCGGCGGCTCGCTCCGTCCCCTGCGCCGCCTCGTCGAGACCGTCCTTGCCGGGCGCGACCGGCTCGCGCCGCGCCACTGAGGGAGGGGTCCGTGACACAGTTCGACGACCTCTCTTCAATCGCCGCCCAGCTCCAGCGTTCCTGGGAAAGCGGCCGGATCTGCTCCCTGATCGGCCGCGGGGCCCGAGCCCGCGTCATACGGATCGCCCGCCTCGTCGATGAGGGGAAGCTGACGCCCGAGGAAGGCCTGCGGCTCGCCCGGGAGGCGGAGGGCATCGCCTACCATTTCGCCCCCCTGCCGCCTGGAGATCTCTGATGATCCGCGACGAATTCACCGTCATCGCCGGGCGCGCCCTCCGGCTCCACCAGGGCGCCGAAAGCCTGGAGGTACGGGGCGTCCGCCCGTCCCCCGTCGGCCCCATCGTCGATTGGAAGGCCCCCCTCCTGTCGCCCGACAGGCAACGGCGTCCTCTCCCCGGCGGTGGTCACGTCCTCGGCGCGCCGGCGGGGCCCGACCTGCTGGCCGTGCTCGTCCGCTACCAGGCCTGCCGTTGGCGGCACGGCCCGCCTCACGCCCCCTCGACGTGGGCGGAGGACCTCGCCCGCGCGCACCCGAAGATCTTCCCGTTCCCGCCCGCATCCCACGCTGGCTGGTCGTGGCTGTGGGAAGCCGGCGCCGAGCTCATCACAGAGCACGGCATCCCGCGTGGGTTCAAGACCGTAGACACGAAGGAGAAGTTTGGATCGCTCCGATGGTATACGGAAGCAAAGGGCGACGATCGCCATGCGGACAACGTGATCAGTTGCATTGACCACATCTCAAACTTTGTCTGCGAATACTGTGGGGCGCCCGGACTTCTGCGCAGGGGGTCATGGGTCAAGTGCATGTGCGACGCCCACGCACAGGGAAGGAAGCCTTTTCGCGAGGGGGAGGCCTGAATGCGTGCGTGGATCCTCTCCGATCTGCACGTCGACGCCTGCCCCTGGGAGCCGCCCCCGGGGCCGCGGGTCGACCTGGCAATCGTGGCCGGCGACGTCGCGGACGGCCTGACGCGGCGGGCGATCCCGTGGCTCGCCGCGCACGTCCGGCCTCGCGCGAGGCACGTCGTCTACGTGCCGGGCAATCACGACTTCTACGGCTGCCGGCTCCCGGACGAGATCGCTCGGGGGCGGGACGCCGCGATCGCAGCGGACATGACACTGTTGGACGGCGGGCAGTCCCGCGTCGTCGATGGCCTGCGGATCGTGGGGGCAACGCTATGGACGAACTACGCCGTCGGGCAGCCGCGCTGGTCTCAGGCGTGGGGAATGAGGGAGGCCGGCGATCGCGAGCGGGGGATGAGGGATCACCGCCGGATCCAGAAGAGGGACCGGATGGGTAGCCCCGCGCCGTTCCGCCCGCCGGCCGCGCTCGCGCTGCACGGCGAACAGCGCGAACGCATCGAGCGCGTCCTCGCGGAGCCGCACCAGGGCCAGACAGTCGTCGTCACGCACCACGCGCCGCACCCGCGCTCGCTCCCGGCTGGCGAGGCGACCGGGCCCGGCGACGCCGCGTACGCATCCGATCTTTCGGCGATCCTGGATGGCGAGCAAGCCCCGGACCTTTGGATCCACGGGCACGTCCACCGGTCGGTCGACTACCGCGTCGGCCGAACGCGCGTCCTGGCCAACCCACGGGGCCACGATACCTCGCACCGGCGCCGCAACGGAGACTGGATCGACGAACGCGAGAACCCATCCTTCGACCCCCTGCTGACCCTGGAGATCTGACGTGCGCCCCGCCCTCGCCCTCGCCGCCATCCTCGCCGCCGCCGGGCCGGCCCCGGCGCAGGTCCGCCCCGCCCCCGGCTGGTACTGTCCCGTCGGCGGTGCCGGCCACCCGATCGGCATCGACGTCCCCCGCCGCGGATCGGCTGGCATCGACGGGATGGAGTGCCACGCGGTCAGCTACCGCCACGGGAAGCTCAGGGGGGCCCGCTGCTTCGGCAACCACAGCGCCGACGCGGGCAGCCCGTACGAGACGGACCTCCACGTCCGGGCGGACGGCAGCCTCGCCCACGACGGGACGACCTACAGGCGGTACGGGGGTCCGATGCCCTGCCCGGAGGTCGTGCAGTAAAACGGAAGCGAACGGGGTTTGGCTTCCTTCGGGGCATGAAGAAGGGGGCCGCGGCGGTGCCGGGCCCCCTTGGTGTGAAGGGTATCGGTTGAGGCGAGACCTTAGTCGAAGAGGGTCCCCGCAGCCTTGGCGGCCTCCTCGATGGCCTTGCGAGCCTCGCTGCGCTTGTAGGCCTGCCACCGGTGCGCCAGCCACGTCTGCCCGGCGGGCGTCACGAGCGTCTGCTCGCGAACCTTCCCGTCCTCGCATTCGAACTTGCGCGGGATCAGGTACTTGGCCTCGCGCAGATCGGCTCGCGGCTGGAGCCAACCGCTCTCCATGAAAATGAAGCCCCGGCGCTTCATCCAGTCGAAGAATTCGCCCTGCCGGGCGTTGAGGAGGCGGCAGACGGTTCTCAGGTTCTCCCACTTGCCGGTCGCCATGAACGCCTCGAACGCCTCCACCTTGGGGGCGGCGATCGCCAGTTCCTTCGACTGCGCCTCGACCGTGGCCTCGGCGCTCTCGGCGCGCTCACGCATCTCCTGCGTCAGCTGAAGGAGCTGGGTGGCGATGACGGCGAGCTGTCCCTGGTCGCGCACGTTGATCTCGGCGCCGCCTGCCGCACGGGACCGAAGCTGCCGTTCCATCGCCTCGAACGCGCCGTTGTAGTCGACCTTCCACCGCAGCGCTCGGGCCCCGGTAAAGCCCATGGCCAGGATGCTGAAGCCGGACCGATCCATGAGATAGCAGGTGTACGTCCGGCCATTCTGGGGATCGACGTACGAGCTCTCCACGAAGTAGCCCTGGATCGCCGGGGTCTCCTCAGATTTGAGGAGACCCCGGATGTCCCGCACGACGTTGTCGTGGCGTTTGCTGAACATGGCCGCGACGTTGCGGCTGTCGGCCATGGGCCGGCCGTCGACGATGGCGACGACCGGGACCGGCGAGTGTTCGCGGATGGGGACGAGGGCGTTCATCAGGCGGCCCTCCCGCCGGTCGGGGCGGCCGGGCCGGTCAGGTCGGCCGCGGGGATCTCGACGACCTCGAATTCGACCTCCATGAGATCCCGCTCCATGGCGTCCGGGATCTTGACGCGATCCCCGAGGCCGGGCGCGCCGACGACGATTACGGTCCGATACTCGTCCCGGAGCGCCCTGGTGTAGGCCGCCTCGACACTGCGCTGGGCCTCCCGATTGCACACGGAGCTCGCGTGCGTGCACAGGACGACCTCCCCGTCGCGGTCGGCGATCCAGCACCCCTCCGCCCGCAGCATCGGTACGGCGAGGGGCGTGGCGTCCTTCAGCCAGCGGCCCGGATCCCGGCGGAACGCGGCTTCGCGGGCCTTGTCGGCGACCCTGCTCGCGGCTTGCTCGGCCTCCACTTCGCGCATGAGGTCGCGCACGTCCGGCGGCGCCCCTTCCTCGCGCCGGATGATTTGGGTGAGCCACGCGAGCGTCGCGAGCCGCAGTTCGGGGAACGTGGGCTCGACGTCGGGGACGTCCCGAGCGAGGATCGCGGCGTGCGCGGCCCGGGCGTCCGTGCGGCCCCACAACATGGCCTGCTCGTAGAACGCCGCCTCTTCCAGAAACTTCGCGCTCGCGATGAGGCCCTCCTGCAGGGCCGGGATATCCCTGGCCGTAACTGCCTCGGGGGGGCTCGCGATGAGCGCCTCTATGCTAATGTCTCGGTTCGGCTCGGTCATGAGATGCACCTCTTGGCTGACCAGGTCCGGGGCGGCGGCTTCCCTCCGCTTCCCCGGGCCGCCCTGCCGGCGACTGCCGGTGGCGACGCACCAAGGAAAGCCTACTATCCGAAATTTGTAAATAGCACCCAAAAAATTATACCTGTCGCCTAGCAGATGGGTGACGACCCGGTTATACCTGTTTGCATGTACCCGACCCCTTCGATGCTCCGCGCGGCGCGCACCCTCCTCGACCTTAAGCAGGACGAGGCTGCGCGTCTTTGTCACACCTCGCTCAAGAGCCTGGTCGCGGCCGAGAAGGGAGAGGCGAGCCGAGCGATCTTGCACAAGCTAATGGGCGGCTACATGGGTGCCGGCATCCGCTTCGACGGTTCACCGGACTATCGGAAGCAGGTCGTCATGCTGGAGCTGGAATTCGCTCCGCCGTATCCGCAGATCCCCGAGGCCTGAGAAGTCCTTAGGCCTGCCCCACGCCGGCAGGGGTACTCGCTGCGTGAGTACCCTTGGGCCTGCGAGGCGCGCCCCTAATCAGCTGGCTCGCAGGCATTCCCCACCTTTCGAGGCAGGCGTGGTCGGCGTCCTCACCAACGAGGGCGCACCATGCGACGAGCGCCCTCACGTCCCGTTGGGACGGCCTGAAGCGGAGGCGCGTTTCCCAACTCTGGTGGGGGGTCCGCATTATGTGCGGACCCCTTCGACGGCATCGAGGGCGGCCAGGGCCCGTTCGAGTGCAGCCGCGAGGTCGTCGGGCAGTGGGCGGTCAGGCGGCAGGTCGAGATACCACCGGCGCCATGCGACCAAGCGGTTCGCTGCGTCGATGACGGCGGCGGTTGCAGACTGGACCTCAGCGGGCATGACGGCGTCTCCGGACTTGGGCCGCTGCAGCGAAGGCGGCTGTCACCTCGGCCGGTGCCGGAGGGCTCGCGACATGGCTCGGCCGGAGCGCGGCGAGGGCGGCAGTGAGCGCCGGGTCGGGCAGAGGCGTCTCGGCCGGGGGCACGAGGCAGGCGACGGCGAGTAGGGCCAACATCTCGGGCGTCATGGCTGGCCTCCGGCGAGGCCCCGTCGCAGGCCCTCGTAGGCCTCCCTGCCATCCGTCAGGGCGGCCGAGTTGGCGTCGCCGTAATCGAGAGCCCGGCGGGCGAACAGACGCGCGTCCTCATTTCGGGACGGAGCGGGTCGCTTGGCCGGGGCCCGGATCACGTCATCGACCCGGGGCAGCGCCCGCGCCGTCACGTCCGGACGGGCGCCGGTAATGGTCGGGGCGCAGCCGGTCGATGTCAGCGTCGTCGAGAGCGCAAGCGCCGCGAGGACGCCGCGCCAAATCCTGGCGGTAAACATCGAGGCCCTCCTCGGCTGTCTGTCGGGCGGCCTCGGCGGCCGCGGCTGTCTCTGAGGCGCGGGAGGCCGCGGCGTCGGCGGCGTCCCGATCGGCGCGGGCGGTCGTCAGGGCCTGTCGCAGGCCTGCGATCTCGGCCTGCCGCCCGGCGTCGTTCGCGCCGCGGGCGTAGCCGGCCCGGTCGCCGAGCACGCTCCCCACACGGTACGAGAGCCACCCGCTCAGGCCCGCCGACAGGGCGGCCGCGGCGGCGAGGGGCAACACCGGCAGGCCGAGCGCGGCGGCGATCCGGGCGATCACGCGGCCGGCCTCACGGTGTCGTCGGCTTCGACGGGATTGAGGTCGAGCCAAAGCCGGAGGGGGCCGCAGTCGCCGGTAGCGACCGCCCTCTCCATTGCCGCCCTCATAGACATGGCGAGCCGCAGCATCGTGCGGACCTCGCGCCTGAGGCTGGCGATGTCGGCCGTCAGCGTCCCGTTCTCGGCACGGAGGCCGCGGACCTGGGTCGAGGCCTCTTCGAGGGCGGTCGTCAGCGTCGCGACCCTGGCCTGCTCCTTATCCAGCAGCTCGCCTAGTTCCTTGCGCAGGGCGTCGGCGGCGGTCCGGATCGCGTCGCTGTCGGAGATTTCCCGCAGCTGACGGCGGATCCAGGGGTAGCAGAGGGCCAGGGCGCCCAAGATGCCGCCGACGATTGCGATCGGCTTCGCGTCGCCCATCAGCTCGGTGAGGATGGCGTCCACGGCTTAGGCCTCGTTCTGGGAGAGGGCGCCCCCGGCGGCGAGCCGGACGGGGCGGACGTTGGCGGGCTGGGCGAGCTTCCAGGGGCAGCGGCGGACCGCGATGCAGCGGCTCTTGGCGATGCGGACGATCGAGACCTGGTCGCCCTGGTTTCCGCCGAGCACGAAGAAGGAGGAGGCGTCCTCGCCGACGTAGAGGCCGACATGGCCGCCGCCGTCGCGCACGAAGACGAGGACGTCGCCGAGGCTGGCTTTCGGGGCAGCGGTACCGAACGTCGCCCAGTTGCGGGCCCACAAGGGCGCGGCGACCGGCTCGAACCCGGCCCGCTTCACGACCAGGGCGACGAACAGGCCGCACCACGGCACGCTGTCGGCCGTGTAGGAGGCCTGAAGGCCGACCTCGCGAGCCCATGCGAGGATCGCCGGGTTGTTGGCGGCGCCCGCGGTCTCGCGCGTACCATATAGAGATAGGGCCTCGACGAGGACGCGAGGACCAGCCTCGGCGGCCAGCCAGGCGTAGGCGGCGGGGAGAGCGGGCTTAGAGCGCCTAACAGAACCGTCTGATCTGTTTGAGGGTGATGAGGCTGGCTGCGAGGGTGGTGAAGGCGTCGTAGATGTCGGCGCGGCGCTCGTAGCGGACGGGCAGGCGGCGGAAGCGGTTGAACCAAGCGTGAGTGCGCTCCACGACCCAGCGGTGGCGGCCGAGCTTTTGGCTGCTCTCGATGCCTTTGCGGGCGATGCGTGGGACGATCCCACGCGCCCGACACTCCTGGCGGCGCGCCTTGGCCTCGTAGGCCTTGTCGGCGTGCAGCTTGTCGGGGCGTCGGCGCGGTCGACCGCGCCGGCCCGTGCTCAGCGGCGGGATGGCAT
>NZ_FOSV01000051.1 GCF_900114375.1 Methylorubrum salsuginis
CTAGAGCATCGAACCTTTAATCGGACGCATATCCCTTGGCCTTGAGGAAGTTGCGGCACTCCTGGGGCTCGAACAAGCCGCAGATGTCGCCGATGGCACGCCAGAGTGCATCGAAGGTGCGTGCCTTGGCCTTGCGCAGGTGGGCCTTGAGCTTGGCGAAGGCCTCTTCGATCGGATTGAGGTCGGGCGAGTAGGGCGGCAGGAACAGGAACCAGGCGCCGCGCTGCTTCAGACAGGCGGCAGCCTTGGAGCTCTTGTGGACGGAGAGATTGTCAAGGATGACGACGTCGCCCTTGTTCAGGGTCGGGGCGAGCTGGGTCTCGACGTAGGTCTCGAAGGCCGCTCGGTTCATCGCCTTGTCGATCACCCAAGGCGCACTCAGCCGGTCGCAGCGTAGACCGGCGATGAAGGTCTGCGTGCCCCAATGGCCGAACGGCGCCTTGGCGTGCAGCCGGGTGCCTTTGCGGCTGCGCCCGCGCAGGCGGGTCATCTTGGTGGTGACGGCGGTCTCGTCGAGGAAGACGAGGCGATGACAGGCCGCCCGCATCAGCGGCTGGCGCTTGATGCGCCACTCGTGGCGATCCTCAGGGATCGGTGCGCGTCCGCGCTCGGCGGCCATCAGGGCTTTTTTTATACGTGAAGCCGCGCTGGCAGAGGAAGCGCGACAGCGCGCCCGGCGTGACCGTTACGCCGCGCTCGCTCCGCAGGGTCTCGGCCAGTTCCGGCAGGGTGATGTCGGGCGTGGCCTCGACCGCTGCGATCAGGAAATCGGCCACCGGAGCTAATTTGCCGCCGCCCTTGGGTCGCCCCTGACGGGCGGGCGCCACCGACCCGGTTCGCGCTTGGCGCTGCGCCAGCTTGACCGCGCAACTGGCGCTGACGGCAAACCGGCGCCCTGCCTCGCGCCGTGAGTGGCCTTCCTCAACAAATCGGGTGATCCGCTCACGAAGGTCCAGCGAGTAGCATTCGCCCATGATCCACCTCCAAGCTGGAGGGAATCAGGCCATGCCCGCCTCTGCAACCCGCGATTCCAATTTCAGACACGACGCTCTAGGTTTCGAATTTGCCGGGAGACGGGTCTGTTCCGTTGCGTGGTCGAGCACTGCCGCGAGGGGCGCTAAAGGGTCGATGCCTCGCATTCGCTCATAGGCTGCCTCGGCCCGCTTTTCGCGCAAGTCCGAAGCCTCGAGCCAGAACCGGATCGCCTCGGTGGGATCCTGATCACGCGCCCAATAGGTGCACAGATCGGCGAGCTCCGGTTGATCGAGCGTCGGCGGTTCGGACAGTACGAACGCCCGCAGATGCGCCATCGCGACAAGCCGCATGGGCCCGATATGGTGGAACGGCCTGGCCCTGCCGAGGCTGAGAACGATGCGAGAGCGATCTGCTCTGACATTGCGAAGCTTCAGGGGCGTCGCGTCCGCGGGCGTGTTCACGACGAGACGGCAGGCCTTGCCGATTTGCGTCAGGAGCGGGCGGCGATGCGCGTCCACGTTGCCGAAGAAGTAGACGTCGATATCCTTGTCCCGATCGCTCAGTCGGCCGGCTGTCTCAAGGATGGGCGTGTAGCCGGGAACGATCTGGCGTGAGAACACCCCGAGATCGGACATCATCCGCACGCTTTCGGTAAAATACGAGAGGAAAAAGTGGCAGCGGTCGAAGAACCGCCGGCTCTCGGCATCGAAAAGCCACGCCGTCTCAGGTTTGTAGTTGACCATGCCCCGATCGATGAACTCGACGTCGAAGACGGCATAGTCGTAGTCGGAGGCCGCCAACTCAGCCACCTCGGTGCGCGAAAGATACTGCAGGCCAACCAGAATGTTCAGCGCGTGCGGCTCGAACCGTCCGCAATCCATCGTCACCTCATGCCCGAGCGCGGAAATCCAATGAAGGAGGCTGACATAGATGTCCTCCTTCATGACCGTCCACGCGGGCGTGCGATCGAAAACCACGATGTGTACGCGCGACACGCCGAGATGCCCTTATGCGATGTCGTGCACGAAGTAGCAGGGGAAACTCAGGTACGGCACGCGCTGCAGGCGCAGGCCGGTCAGGCCGAACACCTCACGCAACGCGACGGTCTCCCCAGGAAATCCCGGGTCGTTGATCTCGTCCAGCACCACCACGCTGCCGCGGGTGAGGTACGGGCGAATTTGAGTCAGCACGTCCCGGGTCGGGGCGTAGAGGTCCATGTCCAGATAGGCGAGCGCGATGATCGTCTGCGGGTGGCGTTCGAGATAGAGCGGCAGCGTCTGGCGCGCGTCGCCCTTCACGATCTCGTACTTCTTTTTGTGTGGCAGCGGCTTGAACGCTTCCTGCGCCGACAGCACGCGGTCGAGGAAGGTCTCGTAGCCCTGCGTCGTCCGCACGTTGCCCGGCTGGGCATAAATCGAGTCGCCGTCCTGCGGCGCAATGTCGACGAAGCCGGAGAAAGTGTCGAAGCCGATGATCTTGCGGTGATAATGCGTCGGCTCGTACAGGGTGCGGAGATTGGAGAATATCGACAGATTCTGCCCCCACCTTGTGCCGAATTCCATCACCACGCCCGGCGTATTCAAGATCAGACGATAGATGTGATCCATGAACAGGATCCGGCCGAGCAACAGATGATCGGCGAACAACGCCAGATTGTCCATGCGCTCGTTGCGCGGTATCGGCGAGGTCCGCAGGCTGTCTTCCAGATCCTGTCGTGCGGCCTGTTCCGCAGCATTGAAGGCGCGCTGGAACCCAAGGAGGTTCTCGTCTTCGCGGGCCTGATCCTGGGTCGCCATTCCATGTCGCCTTTCAGTTCTTGTATCGGGAGAGTGAGGCGGCCTTGCTCGGCCGGCATCCAGGCTGGCCGATCGTCCGATCGTTATGAATGCGATGCTTCGGTTCGGTTCCGCATCCGGCAGACGAACAACGTGTCCACGCAGAAGCTCTCGCGGACATCGAACAGCGCCCGGAAGGCTGCCTCGGCCTCGGGGCAATGGTCGTGCGCGGCCATGATGACCGCCCGATCCCCGATCAACGCCTTCAATCCGGGCGCGGATTGCTCGACCTCTCCTGCGGTATGCGCGCAATCATTGAAAATGAAGCCGTAGCCCAGATCCGGCGCGGTCGCGAAATCTCCTACATGAAGGGTGACGAACGGCAGCAGCTCCAGTGCTTCCAAATTGCGCGTGAGGACGCCGATCACGCCCCCCTCCTTCCGGAGGACCGGTTCAATCTCTGACTCGAAGACTGCGGCTGCGACCTGTCCGATGGACCGGCCGTCACCTTGGGGCGGGCAATAATGCACCTCGTCTCCAAGGTGACGGTAATTCTGAAGCTCGGGTCCGATTTCGGCGCTGACGAACTGCTTCCGATCGCCCGCATCGCGGATACCACGGGCGAGAACCGAGGTCGATCGGCCCACCCAAGCGCCCATTTCGAGAAACGGACCTTCGAGAACGCGCGCGCAACCGTAGAGCAGGCGCATCTCGCGCTCCGAGAGCCAGCCAGGAATGGACGTCAACGGGCCCGGCTCCAAAGACCAGCTCGCCTGCTCCTCCCAGATACGGGCCATCAGCGACCCGAGATGCGGCACTCCCGCCTCCCGGGCGACGACCGGTTCGAGGGCGTAGATCGCCGCGCCCAGGACGCGCACGTCCGGACAATCCGGGACCCGGTTGATGGGCGCGTCGGCGCAGGGCACCCGAATGGACAGAAGGTTCAATCCGGTCCAGGGCAGGAGAGGGTCGTTTCCGTGGCGCAACGGCACTTCTACGACGCAGTGCGCGGATTGGGGAAGGACGACTTCGATCTCCGGTCCCGCGTTGATGGAGACGAGCGCGCGGGTCTGAGGCAGAAACGGGCTGCCGCCGAGCGTGAGCGCCAGGGCTACTGCGTCCGGCACGGTGATGCGTAGCAGCGCCGCCACTTGGCGGGATGTCCAGATGTGGATGTCTTCCGCTTCGTGAAAGCCCGGCCAGCGGCTCAAGGCCTGCGCCAGCGGCGTCCGACGCTCGACCGGCCATGACCGGGCCGCCGGAAGTGTCACGACCGGAGGCATGTCCGGCAAGGGAGCATCGTTCATCGGACGGTTCGCAAGGGTGCCGTCGCGATCAGCCTGATCACGCTGGTTGCGCAGGCGCGCCCAGGTCTCGAAATGGGCCATGAACTGACGCTCGCAGCGTTCGATCACGGCGCCGATCCGCGGACCGTCCTCCATCGAGCTCCGGTCCCGCAGCCAGATCGCATCCCGCACCACCTGTGCCTTGATCATTACGTCGAGCGCCGCGTAATGCTCGCGCGCCGAAGCCCCGGTGCTCAACGCCCCCACGCGTCGATGCGTGTTGTTCGCGTGCTGTCGCCAGCCGACAAGCGGCTGAGCCAGGAGGTGATGCGTGCCGAGGAGGCCCGCCCGCGCCGGCGCGATCAGGTCGAAGCCGTAGGGGCACAGCTCGGCGCTCATCGGCGGGAACGCTTCGAACACCGAACGATGATAGGCCAGGGTCGCTCCGTACCAAAGGGCGCCCCAATAGACCGGTATGGGATCGTCCCATCCCACCACCCGGTCGCCGTGAACGGCATCGACGATGCCCATGGGTATTCCGCTTTCCGAGATCCGCAGGGCATTGCTGCTCACCAGGCGGCAGAGTGGATCACGGTCGAAACAGGCGAGGATGGCGTCCAGCCGCCCCGGCAAGGAGATGTCGTCACTGTCGGCCTGGATAATGACCGGGGCCGACGCATAGCGAGCGAATGCATCCACCAGGGCCGAACTGCGCGAGCGGCCATGCCGCAGCACCGTTGCGGCGATGTCCGGACGGGCAGCGAGACGATCCATCACCACGTCGATGCCGCCATCCTCGGATCCGTCATCCACAACGAGCAGCTCGAAATCCGGGCGCCATTGGGCGAACAGGCTGTCCAGCTGCTTGCCGATCCAGGGGGCATGGTTGTGAAGGGGAATGGCGATGGTCGCCCGCACCGGCTGCGCTTCCGATGGCGCTGAATTCATAGCGACGTCGTCCGTTCCGCCTTGCCGCACATTCATGGTTCGTTGTCGCCCCCCGTTCGGCCGGCAAACGACCCGCTTTCCGCTCTGGCTTCGCCTAACCCAGCTGGATCGGTGCGTCACTCCAAGCTTCTGTTCCGCTGGACGGCCTGCGGCAGAGCCGCTGAGAAGCCTGCGTCATTGAGCGATGCGTCGGAACCGCCGCGGGCAGGATAGATATTATCTCCGCAGCTTCGACCGGAGGCAGCCCGAGAGGGATCGGCTACCGGCTCGCCGGGGCGTTTCAAGTCGGCAGTGAGAACTGCACCCTGGTAGACAATGCGTAGGACGAGCCGATTTTCGTCCGACATGCTGACGTCCGGCCCAGGGGGCTCGGCCGCCCGGAAAGGAGCGGCTTCGAAGGTACTCTACGCATTGGCCCTCCACGGTTCTCAATGCGGGAAGCCTCCACCGGGCCGATGCCTCGATTCGGCTATCACCGTACGGCACGGTCGAGCCCAAGCTGCAGAGGCGCAAGCCACGCCGATCCCGGAACAAGATATCGCATTTGCCATTCACGCGGCGCCTCAAACCGTGCTGCGCTCTCAGACGCAAGGCAGAATTCGTTTGGGATCATGATACCGTAAGCAGAGGGAAGCGCCACACAACGGTAACGCGGGGTTGCCGTCTCGATACCGTCAACTCGGACATGGCGCCGTCACCGCTGCTGCAAAACGGCCATTGCCACTATCCGGAGCATCAAAATGATTTGCAGTGTCTGCAATGCGGCCGAATTTGAGGAAAAATTTATTTTATGGGACGGACTTTGCAGGGAGTGGCAAATTGCGCCTCACGAACGTTCTTACATTGATCGCCAGCAGGGAACCCGATGCACGTCGTGCGGGTCGAACCTTAGGTCAATCATTCTTGCACAGGCAATCATCAAGTCATTTGGGTACGCAGGCTGCCTGAACGATTGGGTAAAAACCTCAGAGCCTCAGGGCATGCGAATTCTTGAATTGAATGGTGCGGGGAGACTGACGCCAGTTTTATCGCAACTGCCTGGGCATATCGTTCGGCATTACCCGGACGTGGACATGCACAACTTACCTTATGTCGACGCCTCCTTCGATCTCGTCGTTCATTCGGACACGCTCGAGCATGTCAGCAATCCAGTGCACGCCCTCGCCGAATGTCGACGCATTCTGGGGGCAGGCGGCGTTCTTGCGTTTACAGTACCGGTTATCGTCGAGCGCCTCACACGCGGTCGAGATGGCCTGCCCCCCTCGTACCATGGTCGTGCGGACACAACCGCGCCGGATTATAGGGTTTTCACGGAATATGGTTCCGACATGTGGACACACGTTATCAAGGCAGGCTTCGATTCTGTGACAATACATACGCTAGATTATCCAGCCGCCTCGGCTATGGCTGCGATCAGGTAAAAATTGAATGCGCAATTTAACAAAACGCATTCCATGGGGCGGATCAGAAACGATCCTTCCACGTAACGTGGGTCTCTGCCCGCAGCGTCAGGAGCAGATCGAGCTTTTCTGCGAACAGCTCATCGTAATCCTCGAACCCTGTCCGGCGTCAGCGCTCTTGAGACAGATTGAGCGCCTTCACGAACGGAGGATGGCTGGTTGACCTTGCCCCCTGGTCTGCCCTTATTCTGAAGCTAGGGTCCGTCGAGCAGGAGACGGACGATGAAGAAGAGCCGGTTCAGCGAAGAGCAGATCCTCGGCATCCTGAAGGAGCAGCAGGCCGGGCTTCCGGTCACTGAGATCTGCCGCCGCCACGGCATCAGCGATGCGACGTTCTACACGTGGCGTTCGCGCTACGGCGGCATGGAGGTCTCGGACGCGCGCCGCCTCAAGGCGCTCGACGAGGAGAACCGCAAGCTCAAGAAGCTCCTGGCCGAGGCAATGCTCGACGTGGCGACGCTGCGTGAGGCGCTGGGAAAAAACTTCTGACGCCCGGCGCACGGAGAACAGCCGT
>NZ_FOSV01000041.1 GCF_900114375.1 Methylorubrum salsuginis
TGCCGCGCCTGAAGGGGCTGATGAACGCCCCCGTCATGGTCGATCTGCGCAACGTCTACTCCCCCGCCGAAGCCGACAAACACGGATTCCAGTACTCCGGCATCGGCGTCGTCTAGTGCAGGCCGCGTTTGGGGCCGGGCCGGCTCGCCCGGTCTCCGAACGCGGACGCATGATCGGCGATGTTGCAGTGCGGTTGTTCTCTCGGCCGTCCGGTGACATCTTCGGCGAGCGCCGTCGGATCAGGCTCGATCCGTCACCCGCTCGCGCACTGCTTGCAGGCCGCGAGACTAGATCTTTCGAAGTCTTCAGCGGGCCCTCGGCAGACTCGCGGCGAAAATGTGGCCGAACTCGCCCGCGAGGTGGGCTGCCGAGACTAACGTTCGGCAGTCCAGGTCTGGGCCGTTTCGGCATACCCCCGCGCATCGACTGATGAATACGCGCCACACAATCTCCCCATCTTATGGATTAAGGGGGATGAGGCGACCGCGCGGGTTGGAGCGGCCGGGGGACCGTATTAGAGCTTCGACTCTGCGGTTGCTCCCGGCGCCGGTGCCCGCATCGGAATCACGAGCGTAACGGATCGACGTGACAAACCGCAAAGACATCGCGATCGTCGGCCGCGCGTGCCGCCTGCCCGGCGCCTCCAGCGTCGAGGGGTTGTGGCAGCTTCTCACCGAGGGCCGCTGCGCCGTCTCGCGCATCCCCGACGACCGTTGGTCGCTGCCGGCCTATGCCCATCCGCGGGCGCAGGAGCGCGGCAAGAGCTACACCTGGGCCGCGGGCATCCTCGACGACATCTGGTCGTTCGATCCTGGCGTGTTCGGAATCTCGCCCCGCGAGGCCGAGCAGATGGACCCGCAGCAGCGGTTGCTGCTCGAACTCACCTGGGAAGCCCTGGAAGACGCGGGCCTGCGTCCGTCCGCGGTCGCGGGCTCGGATATCGGCGTGTTCGTCGGCGCCTCCTCGCTCGATTACGGCAACCTGCGCGTCCTCGATCCGGCCTCCAGCGACGCCTACGCCGCGACCGGCAACACGCTCTCGATCATCTCGAACCGCATCTCCTACATCTTCGACCTGAAGGGGCCGAGCTTCACCCTCGACACCGCCTGCTCGTCCTCGCTGGTCGCGCTCAACGCCGCGATCACGGCGATCGAGGCCGGTCAGGTCGACACCGCCGTGGTGGCGGGCGCGAGCCTGCTCGTGAGCCCGTTCAACTTCATCTCCTTCTCCAACGCGCAGATGCTGTCGCGCACCGGCCTGTGCCAGGCCTTCTCGGCGAATGCCGACGGCTACGTGCGCGCCGAGGGCGGCGTCGTCCTGATCCTGCAATCGGCCGAAGCCGCCGCCCGCTCCGGGCGCACCGTGCGGGGCCGGATCGCGGCGAGCGGCGTCAACTCGGACGGACGCACCACCGGCATCACCCTGCCCTCCGGCAACGCCCAGGCCGCGCTGCTCGAACAGGTCTACCGCCAGGCCGGCATCGATCCGAACACCATTGCCTTCGTCGAGGCCCACGGCACCGGCACGCCGGTCGGCGATCCGATCGAGGCCGGCGCCATCGGAAGCAAGCTCGGCAAGACGCGCCAAGCCCCGCTGCCGATCGGCTCGATCAAGACCAATATCGGCCATACCGAGCCGGTCTCGGGCCTCGCCGGCCTGCTCAAGGCGAGCCTTGCCCTGGAACACGACCTGTTCCCGGCCTCGCTGCACGCAGCCGAGCTGAACCCCGACATCCCGTTCGAGGCTCTCAACCTTGCGGTCAACCGCGCCCCGCTGGCGCTGACCCGCGGGCCGGAGCGCTTCGCCGGCGTCAATTCCTTCGGCTTCGGCGGCACCAACGCGCACGTCGTCCTGACTGATGCGGGCCCCGTCGCCACCGCGGCCGAGGCCGAGGCGGGCCGTGCCCCGGAGCTGCTTCTGCTCTCGGCCCAGAGCCGCGCGGCGCTCAACGATCTCGCCCTCGATTACGCCGCCCGTCTGGATGCGGCCTCGCCGGAAGAGACCACCCGCGTCGCCGCCGCCGCCGCCCATCGCCGCGAGCGTCTGCCCGTGCGGCTGGCCGCGCCGCTGAATGCCGGCATCGACCTCGCCGCCGCCCTCCGTACGCTGGCCGAGGGCGAGGACGACGACGCGGCGGTCGTCGGTCAGGCGGTCGAGCGCAGCGCCGATATCGCCTTCGTCTATTCGGGCAACGGCAGCCAGTGGGTCGGCATGGGCCGCGAGGCCTATGACGGCAACGCCGTCTTCCGCGAGCGCTTCGACCGTGCCGACGCGCTCTTCGCCCCGCTGTCCGGCTGGTCGCTCAAGGAAGCGATGTTCGCCGACGATCTCGACCAGCGCCTGTCGCTGACGCGGGTGTCGCAGCCGCTCATCTTCGCAATCCAGACCGCCTCGACCGCGGCGCTCCGCGCCAAGGGCCTCGCGCCGAATTTCGTGCTCGGCCACAGCGTCGGCGAGATCGCCGCGGCGGAAGCCGCCGGCATCCTCAGCCTGGAGCAGGCCGTCCGGGTCATCTTCCACCGCAGCAAGCATCAGGAGACGACGCGGGGCTTCGGCACCATGGCGGTGCTGCTCGGGCCGGTCGAGGAGATGGAGGCGTTCCTCGCCGACTATCCGACCCTCGACATCGCCGCCTACAACAGCCCGAAGGCGATCACGGTCGCCGGCCCCGAGGCCGCGATCGAAGCCGCCATGAAGGCGCTCACGCGCAAGCGCCGCCGCGGGCGCAAGCTCGACCTCGAATATCCCTTCCACGGCCGCCTGATGGACCCGACCGAGCGTCCGCTGCTGCGCGACCTCGACGGCCTCAAGGCGTCGGCCGGCCACACCGCCATGGTCTCCACCGTGACCGGTACGGTGCTGCCCGGCGCCCGCTTCGGCGCGGGCTACTGGTGGCGCAACATCCGCGAGCCGGTGCGCTTCTGCGAGGCGCTGCAGGAGGCGACCCGCCAGGGCGCCCGCGTCTTCGTCGAGGTCGGCCCGCGCGCGACGCTGCTGCCGCATATCGGCGACGCCGTCGAACCGCTCGGCATCGAGGTCGCCTCGGTCGGCGTGCTCCACCGCAAGCCGGCGGGCGCCGACCCGATCGCCAAGGCCGTCGCCGCCGCCCTGGTGGCGGGCGCCCGCGTCGACGAGACGCTGCTGTTCGGCGACGATCCGGCCGGCTCCGTCAGCCTGCCGCTCTATCCCTGGCAGCGCCGTTCCTTCCGCCTCGGCGAGACCGCAGAGGTCGTGGGTGCGGCCGTGCCGCGGCCCTACCATCCGCTGGTCGGCGCCCGCGCCGGCCACGACGCCCTCGAATGGCACGGCCATCTCGATCCGGCCCTCGTGCCCGACCTCGAAGACCACCGCATCGACGGTCAGGTGATCCTGCCCGGCGCCGCCTTCGTCGAGATGGCGCTGCATGTGGCCCGCGAGTCGCTTCGCTCGGACGTGGCGACGCTGGCCGATGTCGAGATCGTGGCCCCCATGGTCTTTGCCGAGGAATCCTTGCGCGAAGTGCTGGTGCGCCTGTCCGGCCATCAGATCCAGATCCTCAGCCGGCCCCGCCTGACCCAGGCCGCATGGCAGCTCCACGCCTCGGCCAAGATCATCGAGGGCGACTTCCCGGCGCCTGCGCGTCGCGAGGTGAGCCTCCCGGCGGACCATGCGGTCGCGGGCGAGGATCTCTATCGCCGCGCGCTCGCCTCCGGCCTCGGATTCGGCGAGAGCTTCCGGCAGGTCGCCGCCTCCGCGCGCATCGACGAGACCACCATCGTCTCCGAACTGAAGCCCGGTGAGGCCGATTCCCGCTACGGCCTCGTGCCCTCGCGCCTCGATTCCTGCTTCCACGGCCTGATCCTGCTCTTCGCCGAGCTGATGGGCGAGGGGGCCACCAAGGCCTACGTCCCGGTGCGGTTCGGCGAGATCCGCCTGCTGCGTCCCGGCGCCGTGATCGCGCGGGCCGAGATCCGCACCCGTCGCTGCAACGAGCGCTCGATCCTGGCCGACTTCACCCTCCTCGATGCCGAGGGCGAGGTGATCGCCACCATCCGCGAGGGCCGGTTCCAGGCCCTGCGCGCCAAGTCCGGCAGCGACCTCGATGCCTACGCCATCGCGCAGGTCCGGGAACTCGCCACCGAACCGACCGCCCTGCCGCTGGAGCGCCGTCCGGCTCTGGCCGAGCGCCTGCGCCCGTCGCTGGCCGGCGCCACCGCTCCGAGCGATGCCGAACTCGGGCCGGGCCACCTCTTGCTCGAAGGCTGGGCGACGGCCCTTGCCTACCGCCTCGCCGAGGGCCTGACCCGCAACGGTGCCGTCGATCTCGCCGACCCGCGCCTGCCCGCCTCGCTGCGCCCCTGGGCGGTCAACGCCCTCTACGCCCTGGAGAGCAGCGGGCTCGCCAGCCACGACACCCGCGGGCGCGACGGCGGCCGCTGGCGCATCCGGCAGGACGTGACCCTGCCCTCCCCCGAAGAGACCATGCGCTGGATCGCGGCGGACCAGCCCGAGCTGTCCGCCGAGCTGGTGCTCCTCGCCGACACCACGGCGCTGGTCGCCCGCCTGCTCGCCGGCGAGCCCGTCGCCTCCGCGAGCTTGCCGCCCGCGGCTTTGGACGCGTTCCACCTGCGCAGCGCCACCGCCCGCGCCTCGGCCGCGACGGTGGCCGACATCGTCGAGCGCAGCCGCGAGCGCCTGCCCCGCGACCGGGCCCTGCGCATCCTGCAGGTCGGCTTCGGCCCGCTCTCGGCGCTCGCCGCTACCTTCGCCCGGCAGACCGGCGCCGTCCTCACCGTGCTGGAGACCGATCGCCGTCTGGCCGAGCGCGCGCGCCTCGCCCTCGATACCCGCGTCGCCGTCATCGAATCCGCCGAGGACTTGCCGGCCGATTCCTTCGACCTCGTGCTCGCCAGCGACGTGCTGCACCGGGCGGAAGCCAGCCTGCCGGGCCGGATCGGCGCCGCGCTCGCCACCGGCGGCCTGCTGATCGCCGTCGAGCCCGGCGCCTCGCTGTTCCGCGACCTCGTCTTCGGTCTCACGCCCGACTGGTTCTCTGAGATCGTGCCCGACCAGCCGCTCTCGCGCCTGCCCGACGTCACCGGCTGGCAGCGGACGCTTAGCGCCACGGGCCTCGTGCGTGTGTCCGCCGACCGGGCGGTCTCGCCCAATGGCGGCGACCTGCTCCTCGTCGCCGAGGCCCCGGCCCGGCCGGTCTCCGGCCACGGCCAGAGCTTCGCCTTCGTCGTCGGCTCGGACGACGCCTTCGGTGCCGAGACCGCCTCGTCGCTGGCCACGCTCCTGATCGCGAGCGGCGTCCACGTCTCGATCATCCTCGATTCCGCGCAGTCGCTGCTGGAACTGGAGCGCGAGACCCCCGACACCGTCGTGTTCCTCGCCGGCGCCTTCGCCCAGGACGGAGAAGCGTCCGCCCGCCTGCGCGACCGCTGCCTCAGCCTCAAGCGCTGCGCCGAGCATCTCGGCAACCGCCAGACCCGCCTCTGGGTGATCGCGCCGGGCGCGACCCGCGATGCGGGCGGGGCGACCGCGGCCGTCGAGGCCGGCGTCTGGGCCTTCAGCCGGACGCTCGCCAACGAGACGGCCAACCTCGACATCCGCCGGGTCGATCTCGCCCCGTCCCTGTCCTCGAAGCTCGCCGCCGAGCGCCTGCGGGCCCTGATCCTGTCCGGCACGCCGGAGACCGAGATCGTGCTCGACGCCGACGCCACCCGCGTCGTGCGCTTCCATCCCGGCCGTGCCGCGGGCACGGGCGGGGACGCCGCCCCGGCGGCGCGGCTGGAGCGCTCCAACACCGGCGGCCTCAACGAGATGGTCTGGGGCCCGGCCGAGCGCGCCGCCCCCGGCGCGGGCGAGGTCGAGATCGCGGTGGCCGCCACCGGCCTCAACTTCCGCGACGTGCTCTGGGCGCTCTCCATGCTCCCGGAAGAGATCCTGGAGGATGGCTTCGCCGGGCCCCGGCTCGGCCTCGAAGTCTCGGGCCGCATCGTCGCGGTCGGTCCCGGCGTGGTCGATTTCAAGGTCGGCGATCCCGTCGTCGCCTTCGCCCAGTCGGGCTTCGCCACCCACGTGGTCGTGCCCGAGATGGTCGTGGCGCCGATGCCGGAGGGGCTCGACCCGTCCGCCGCCGCCACCGTGCCGGTCGCCTTCCTCACCGCCTATTACGCGCTCGTGACCTGCGCTCGCCTGCGCAAGGGCGAGTGGCTGCTGGTCCATGGCGGCGCGGGCGGCGTGGGACTGGCCGCGCTTCAGATCGCCCAATGGAAGGGCGCCCGCGTCATCGCCACCGCGGGCTCGCGCGAGAAGCGGGCGCTCGTCGAGGCGCTCGGCGCCGAGCACGTGCTCGATTCCCGTTCGCTCGCCTTCGTCGACGATGTCCGCCGCATCACCGGCGACGGCGTCGACGTCGTGCTCAACTCGCTGTTCGGCGAGATGATGGAGCGCTCGCTGAACTGCCTGCGCCCGTTTGGCCGCTTCGTGGAGCTGGGCAAGCGCGACTACGTCGCCAACACCCATATCGGCCTGCGCCCGTTCCGCCGGAACCTCTCGTATTTCGGCGTCGATCTCGATCAGGTGCTCCAGCACCAGGGCGAGGACGGCGCGCGGATGTTCCGCGAGGTGATGGCGCTCTTCGCCGACGGGGGCTTACGCCCGTTGCCCTACCAGCCGTTTGCCGCCGAGGAGACCTCGGACGCCTTCCGGCTGATGCAGCAA
Source organism: Methylorubrum salsuginis (assembly GCF_900114375.1). Lineage (GTDB taxonomy): Bacteria > Pseudomonadota > Alphaproteobacteria > Rhizobiales > Beijerinckiaceae > Methylobacterium > Methylobacterium salsuginis. The sequence continues at coordinate 6,709 of NZ_FOSV01000041.1, forward strand.
TCCGGGCATGTGGGTAAGATCGTCGTGACGCCGCCGGCGCCCGGCAGCGTCGCCCGCATCCAGCGCAACGCCTTCACGGTGAGCGCCGAGGGTGTTCATCTGATCACCGGGGGCCTCGGCGGCTTCGGCATCGAGGCGGCCCGCTGGCTCGCCGACCGCGGGGCCAAGCGCATCCTGCTCGTCGGCCGCTCCGGCAAGCCGAGCGACGAGGGTCGCGAGGTCATCGCCGAGCTGACGGCCCGCGGCGTCCGTGTCGAGGCCAAGGCTTGCGACATCGCCAGCCGCAAGGCGGTCGATGCGCTGATCGCCGGCATCGAGAAGGGCGGTGACACACTCGCGGGCGTGATCCACGGCGCGATGGTGCTGCAGGACGGCCTGATCGCGGCGATCGAGCCCGAGACGCTGGACGCGGTGATCGCCCCGAAGGTGATCGGCGCGACCCATCTCGACGCTGCCACCCGCGACCGGGCGCTCGACTACTTCGTGCTGTTCTCCTCCGCCACGACCTTCATCGGCAATCCGGGCCAGGGCAGTTACGTCGCCGCCAACGGCTTCATGGAGGGGCTGGCCCGCCAGCGGCGCAAGCTCGGTCTGCCCGCGCTCGCGGTCGCCTGGGGCGCCATCGGCGATGTCGGCGTGCTCGCCCGCAACAAGGGCGTGATGGACACGCTGGCCTCCCGCGTCGGCGTCACGCCGATGGAGGCGCGCCGCTGCCTCGACCTGATGGCCGAGGCGCTGGAAGGCCAGGGTCCGGCCGCCGACGAGGGCGTGATCGCGATCGCCGCCATGCATTGGGGCAAGGCGCGCGAGCGCCTGGCGACGCTCCGCTCGCCGAGCTACGGCAGCCTCGGCACCGACCAGCAGGCGGAATCCGGCGCGGTCACCACGATCAACATCGCAGCCCTCCTGCGGGGCACGGACATCGACGCCGTTCGGAAAGTGGTGGCCGACGCCATCGTCGAGGACATCGCCCGCATCCTGCGCCTGCCCAAGGACGACATCAGCCGCGTCCGCCAGCTCTCCGAGATCGGCCTCGATTCGCTGATGGGGGTCGAACTCGGCGCCAGCCTGCAGGAGCGCTTCGCCCTCGACGCCCCGCCCGCGGGCATCTCGTCCGGCCTGACCGTCAACGAGCTGACCGAGACGCTGATTCAGGCGGTCGCCGCCCCGGTCGACGAGGCGGCGGGTGTGACGCTCAGCCTCTCCTCGAAGCACGTCAGCAATCTCGACGCGGCGACGCTGGTGCCGTTCAACGAGCTGGTCGAACGGAACGTCGCGGACATCAAAGAGATCCTGCCATGACCCAGTCGTCACGTCCGCAGGATGGCCGCGCCGCGCTCGCCGGCTTCGTCACCAACCGGCTCGGCCGCGCCAACGCGGCCCGGCCCGAGGCTACTGCTGAAGCCAAGGCGCCGACGCGCTCCGAGCACCAGAGCTTCGAGAAGCTGACGGGCTACCGCGAACTGAAGCTCCAGCGCTCGGCCGCCGATCTGATCGGCCTGAACAACCCGTTCTTCCGCGTCCACGACACCCGCGCGGCGGCGACCACGCGGATCGACGGCAAGGTCTTCGCCAACTACTCGTCCTACGATTATCTCGGCCTCAACGGGCACCCGGCGGTGAGCGGGGCCGCGCGCAAGGCGATCGAGACGTTCGGCACCTCGGCCTCGGCGAGCCGATTGGTGGCGGGCGAGCGGCCGGTCCACCTCAAGCTCGAAAAGGCGCTGGCCTCGCATTACGGCACGGAAGCCTGCGTGATCATGGTGAGCGGCCACGCCACCAACGTTACCGCCATCGGCGCCATGCTGGAGCCGGCGGACGTGATCTTCCACGATGCGCTGATCCACAACAGCGTCGTGACCGGCGCCCAGCTCTCCGGCGCGCAGCGCCGCTCCTTCGCCCATAACGATCCGGCTTCCCTGGAGAAGCTGCTCGAGGCGACGCGCCACGAGCATCGCCGGGCGCTGATCGTGATCGAGGGCCTCTACAGCATGGACGGCGACGCGCCGGACCTGGCCGCCTTCGTCGAGCTGAAGCGCCGCTTCGATTGCTGGCTGATGGTGGACGACGCCCACGGCCTCGGCGTGCTCGGCCGCACCGGTGCCGGCCTGCACGAGCATTGCGGGGTAGACGCCGCCGACGTCGACATCTGGATGGGCACGCTGTCGAAGACGCTCTCGTCCTGCGGCGGCTATGTCTGTGGCCCGGCGGTGCTGATCGAGTACCTGAAATGCACCGCGGGCGGCTTCCTCTACAGCGTCGGCATGTCCCCGCCGCTCGCCGCCGCCGCCGACGCCGCCCTCTCGGTGATGCAGGCCGAGCCCGAGCGCGTGGAGCGCCTGCGCCGCAACGGCGGGCTGTTCCTCGCGGCGGCCAAGAAGCGCGGCCTCAACACGGGCTCGAGCCTCGGCCTCGCGGTGATCCCGGTGATCGTCGGTGATTCGCTGAAAGCCGTGACCCTGTCCGACCGCCTGTTCAAGCGCGGCATCAACGTGCAGCCGATCATCCACCCGGCGGTGCCGGAGCGCTCCTCGCGCCTGCGCTTCTTCATGACCTCCGAGCACACGCCCGAGCAGATCGCCGAGACGGTGGCGGCGGTGGCCGAGGAACTAGCCGCGCTGGAGACCGGCGCGACGCTGATCGAGCAGCTGATGGCGCGCCGGGGGGCTTGAGGCTTCCCTGAGAATTCTGCGCGAAAGCCGGAAGCCACCTTTCGGGGCGGCTCTGGATTTCTCGGCCGTGGGCCGATGATCAAAGTCCGACACCGTGACTTCGACCGGCCGAAGTCGGTTTGCAGGGTCGTTCGAAGCTCCCGCCGCCGCCATCGACCAGAACCGATCGCTTGGCGCGGCTGAGCCGCCCCTCTCCCGGCGCCATATCGGATACGGCGCCGGATCGTCGTTATGGCGTGCTGTCGTTCACCGAACCGGATTCGACGTCGTCGGACAGCGCCCCCGCTCGATCACCGGAACCTTCAGGCTCCAGCGCGAGTGCGACGGGTCGTCGATCCGACCGGCCGGGCTCCTGCGCGGGTGCCGAGACCGTCGGCCGATCGGCACCCGCATAGTTCCTCTGAGCGCTCAGGCCGTCTCCGGCCACGCGCCGCAACTCCTCCACCTGCATCGTCAGGCTGGCGATCTCCGCCTCGCGCGCGGAGCGCAAGGTTTGCTCCGAGGGGTGGCCGAGCACTTCACCGACCAGTTCCAGCCCCACGCCCAGCGCGACCAAGGCCGCGCCGACGACGCGGAGAATCCCAATCCATCTTAAGTTGGCAACTGCGCTCCCGATATCGGGCACGCTCGACACCGCAACGTCCACCTGCATGGACATCCTCGCTTCTCGATACACCGCCTGCCGACGTGGTCCCGCTCCCTCATACGACCCTCGCTCAGCGGCCCCGCAGAGATGGCGTCTGCGGTGAGAAAGAGCGAGGCACAGTTTTATGACGGCGGCCGCAAGTGGATCGTCACTGAAATTTGATGAGAAGCAAGATCTCCGGGGGATGCTTGAGAGAGAACAACATGCTCTCGATCCGCTGATACGCCGCAGTGCCGATCAATATTCGTCATTCACCATGAGGGCGTCGCCGCTCTCACCTGCGCGCCTCTCATGCGGGTGGGGCGTGGGCGATCAGCGGCGCCCGGCGAGCCAGATCACGTGCCGCGCCCCGCGCTTGCCCCGCGCCCGGCTGGCCACCTCCTCAACGGCAAAGCCCGCCTGCCCGAGACGCCGCGTGAAGGCCGCGTCGGGATGGGCCGACCACACCGCGAGCACGCCGTGCGGACGCAGGGCCGCGCGCGCGGCGGCAAGGCCGGCGGCATCGTAAAGGCGGTCGTTGGCCGCGCGGGTGAGGCCGTCGGGGCCGTTATCGACATCGAGGAGGATGGCATCGAAGGCGTTGCCCTTCTCCCGGATCACCGCCGCCACGTCGGCCTCGCGGATCGCCACGCGGGGATCGTCCAGGCTCGGGCCGGTCAGCTCCGCCATCGGCCCGCGGGCCCAGGCCAACACCGCCGGTACGATCTCGGCGACGGTGATCGCAGCTTTGGGCGGGAGATGGTCGAGCGCCGCGCGCAGCGTAAAGCCCATGCCGTAGCCGCCGATCAGCACCCGCGGCGTGGCCACCTTCGCGACTCGCTCGGCGGCGAGCCGGGCCAGCGCCTCCTCCGAGCCGAAGAGGCGGCTGTTCATGAGTTCGTTGCGGTCGAGCTGGATCGAGAACTCGCTGCCCCGCCGCATCAGCCGCAAGCTGCCGGCCTCGCCGGGGATCGGGGCGGTGTCGAGGTGTTCCCAGGGGATCATGAAACCCACCACCAAAACCCTCCCCCGCAGAGGGGGGAGGGTTTTGGAGCTACATCCCGAACTGCACTTCGCGGCTGTTGCCCCGCTTCAGGTTGCGGAAGCGCGCCATCGCCCAGAGCGGGAAGAACTTCGGGTAGCCGTGGTAGCGGAGGTAGAACACCCGCGGGAAGCCGGTCGCGGTGTAGCGCTCTTCCTTCCACAGGCCGTCCCCGCCTTGCGTGCGCAGCAGGTAGTTGACCCCGCGGGCCACCGCCGGATCGTCCACCTCGCCCGCCGCCATGAGGGCCAGCAGCGCCCAGGCCGTCTGCGAGGCGGTGGAGTAGCCCGGCTCGAATTCGGGGTTGAGCTTGTAGGACGAGGCGTCCTCGCCCCAGCCGCCATCCGGGTTCTGGATGCGGATCAACCACGCCACGGCCTTGCGGATCTCCGGCGATTGCGGATCGACGCCCGCGGCGTTGAGCGCGCAGAGCACCGACCACGTGCCGTAGATGAAGTTCATACCCCAGCGGCCGTACCAGCTCCCGTCCTTCTCCTGATCGTTGAGCAGGTAGGTGACACCGCGGTCGAGCGCGCGGCTCGTCGCGCGGGTCTCGCCGAGCTGCGACAGCATCGAGACGACGCGGGCGGTCACGTCCGCGGTCGGCGGGTCGAGCAGGGCGCCGTGATCCGAGAACGGGATGTGGTTGAGGTAGTGGTGGTTGTTGTCGGCGTCGAACGCCGCCCAGCCGCCGTCGGCGCTCTGCAGACCCTCGACCCATTCGCGAGCGCGGGCGATGGCCTGCGAGTAGTCCGGCATGCCGCTCACCAGCCCGTGCTGACGCATGGCGCGGTCCATCGCCATCACGACGACGGCGGTGTCGTCGAGATCGGGATAGTGCGGGTTGGCGTACTGGAACGCCCAGCCGCCGGGGCGGACGTTCGGCTTGGTCTCGGCCCAATCGCCCTTGATGTCGAGGACCTGCAGGGGCTTGAGCCAGTCGAGGCCCGCGCGCGCCATCCCTTCGGCCTCGGCGCCGCCGGCTTCCAGCATGGCGTGGCTGTTGAGCGCCGTGTCCCAGACCGGCGACAGGCAGGGCTGGACGTAGGCCTCGTCGTCCTTCTCGGCGACGAGCTTCTCGATCGCTTCCAGGGCGATCTTCACCTGCGGGTGATCCGGCGGATAGCCCAGCACCTCGTACATCAGCACCGAGTTGACCATGGCCGGGAAGATGGCGCCCAGGCCGTCCTCGCCGTTCAGGCGCTCGCTGGTCCAGGCCACGGCCTTGTCGATGGCGCGCTGGCGGATGCCCTTGGGGAACTTGTCCTGGGTCTGCTGCAGCACGCGGTCGATCGCGCCGAAGATCGGCGTCCACGGCCAAGTGGCGTGCGGCGAGCCCGGCCAGGTGCGCACCGATTCGGGCGGGGTGACGAAGAGTTCGGACACGCCGATGCCGCGCGGATTCTTGGCCCGCGGCTTCTTCGCCTGGATGACGAAGAGCGGCACCATGGTGCAGCGGGCCCAGTACGACACCTTGTCGAGGTGGAACGGGAACCACTTCGGCAGGTGCATGACTTCCACCGGCATCACCGGCACGGCGCGCCACGGCACCTCGCCGTAGAGCGCCAGCAGGATGCGGGTGAAGACGTTGGAATTGGCCGCGCCGCCGCGCTGGAGGATCGCCTTGCGGGCCGCGCGCATATGGGCGGCCTCGATGTCGTCGCCGATCATCTTGAGGGCGAAATAGGCCTTCACCGTCGCGCTGATGTCGAACGGGCCGTCATGGACGAGCGCCCAGCCGCCATGCGCCTTCGACTGCGTGCGGCGCAGGTAATTGCCGATCTTGGCTTCCAGCCCGTCGCGCGGCACGGTCCCGCGGAACTGGTGGAACAGGATGTATTCGGAGGGGATGGTGGCATCCGCCTCGAGTTCGAAGCAGATGTGGCCGTCGGCCTGCGTCATCGCGGTAAGGGCGCGGGTGGCGTCCTGAACGCCGCGCTCCACATCGACGAGGGACACGTCGCGCGTCTTCGGACGGTGCAACTGCTCGACCTTGCCTGCCGCCTCGCGCATCGCCGTCGCCTCTCCGGACTGTCGTGACGCCGTGGTCATGCTTCAAGCGACTCCCTGTGCCTGTGCCCGCCCGCACATCCCGTGACGGGACAGTGCGTTCGCGGCGTTCGTCCCGGAGCGGATCGCGCCCTCGATGGTCGAGGGCAGGCCCGTCTCCGTCCAATCACCCGCCAGAACGAGATTCGGCGTGCGCGTCGCGGCACTTGCGCGCCGCGCGGCTTCCGCGGGCGTGGCCGCGAAGGTCGCCCGCTTCTCCTTGACGATCTGCCAGCTAGGCAATTCGCGTGCTACCCCATTGAGTTCCGCGATCTCAAGCCAGATCTGGCGGGCCAGTTCCTCGCGCGGTGCATCGAGCAGCCGGTCGGCGCCGCTTATGGTGACCGAGAACCGGTCCGGATAGGCGAACAGCCACTCGGTGAGCCCGCCGACGACGCCCAGCAGCAGCGGCGCGCCCTCGGGCGGGCGCATCGCGAAATGCGCGTTGACGATGGAGCGGAACGCCTTCGGGGTCGGCGTGCCGGGCAACAGATCTTCGACGACCCATGGCGGCAGGGCCAGCACCACCGAATCGCTCGGGCCGATCTCGGTCGGCTCGTCGGTGAAGTCGAGGCGCTCGACGCGATTCGCGCCGACCTGCACCGCGCGCAGGCGGCGGCCGTAGCGGATCTCGGCGCCGCGCTCGGTGAGATATCGGAGCGCCGGATCGACGAAGGCGGTGGACAGGCCCTCGACCGCGACGAGCGGCCGGCAGGCGCGCCCGCCCGCGCCGAGCGTCTCGCGCAGGATCGTGGCGGCCAATCCCACGTCGCTCTCGCGCGGATCGGTGTTGAGGGCGGCGAGCAGCACCGGGTGCCACAGCCGGTCGTAGAGCGGGCCCTCGCAGGCCATCTTCTCGCCGATGGTGCCGCTCTTGCCCGGCGCGCTGCCGGAAGCCGCCATCATCAGTGAGAGCGGCGCGAGATAGTCGCGGGCACGGGTGCCCGGGACGCGGCGCCCGGCGCGCAGCACCCACCACGGCAGGCGGCCGGGATTTGGGCGCAGGGTCCAGCGCTCGCCGGTGCGCAGGTCGGCGAAGGGGAAGGCGGCCTCGTCCGGGCCGGTCAGCGCGTCCTCGGGCGCGCCGATCCTCGCCATGAAGTCGAGGGTCGAGCGGTTGCCCGAGAGCAGCAGGTGGTTGCCGTTGTCGATGGCGAGCCCGAGCGACGGGTCGTAGTACGAGCGGCAGCGCCCGCCCGCCTGCTTGGCGGCCTCGTGCAGCACGACATGGACGCCCATCTCGGCGAGCGAGACGGCGGCGGACAGGCCGGCGAGCCCGGCCCCGACGACGTGAACGGTTTCCGTCATCACACGATCCCGTGGCGCAGGGCGACGAGGAGGAGCGAGAGTTTGCCCGGTTTCACCCGCGCGCGCGGGGCGGTCCAGCCGCGGCGGACCACGGCATCGAGATAGAGCTTGTAGGCCGCAGCCATCAGGCGAGCCGCCTTCGTGGCCCGACGCGGGCTCCTGTCGATGATCGCCCAGGTCTGGCGGTAATGCTCCTGCGCTTCGGCCGCGACGGCTTCGCAGACCTCGCCGAGGCGCGGATGGGCCAAAGCCGTCTCCGGCGTCGGGTTCATCAGGCCGATCTTGTGGAATTTCTCCATCGGCAGGTAGAGGCGCCCGCGCTCGGCGTCCTCGTCGATGTCGCGCAGGATGTTGGTGAGCTGGAGCGCCCGCCCCTGGTGCCACGCGAGCCGGATGCCCGCCTCCTCCGGCATGCCGAAGATGCGCACCGACAGCCGCCCGACCGCGCTCGCGACCCGGTCGCAATAGAGATCGAGGGTCGCCTCGGTTGGTGCCACGATGTCCTCGGCCGCGTCCATCGCCATGCCGTCGATGACGGCGATGAAGTCGTCGCGCTTGAGGCCGAAGCGGCGCACCGGCTCGACCAGCGGGCGCACCCGCGGGGTCGGATGGCCGGCATAGAGCGCGTCGATGTCGGCGCGCCAGCTGTCGAGTTCGGCCGCCCGCAGGTCGCGGGGACCGCCGTCGTCGGCAACGTCGTCGACCGAGCGGCAGAAGGCGTAGACGGCGTACATCGCCTCGCGCCGCTCCTTCGGGAGCAGGCGCATAGCGGTGTAGAACGACGAGCCCGCCGCCGGCAGGGCGGGGCCGGTCTCGGCCTGCATCGTGGTCGCGGCGGCACTCATCGTCCGGCTCTCGTTGTGGCGGCGCGGGGCCGGAAGGGACGGCGCACCAGCGTCGCCGCGATGCCGCCGAGGGCGGTCAGCGCGAAGCCGGCCTTGCCGTGATGGACCTTTTCGGAGAGCGGATCACGGATCAGCAGGCCCTTGGTCAGCACGACGGCGAGGCGATGGATCGCGGCGATCTCCAGGCTCAGGCGCAGATCGTCAATGAGACCGGGCAGCGGCTTGCCCTGCTCCAACAGGTCCAGCGTGCGCTGCGCCAGTTCGCGGATCACGGCGAGCAGCTCGGGGCTCGCCTTGTCGCGCCCGAGCATCGACACGTCGGCGCCGTGCTTCGCCATGACGTCGAGGGGGATGTAGACGCGGTTCAGATTGCGAAAGTCCTTGCCGCAATCCTGGAGGTGGTTGAGCACCTGCAACGCGGCGCAGATCGCGTCGGAGGTCGGCCACACGCCGGCCGGGTCCTCGCCATGCACGTCGAGGACGAAGCGGCCCACCGGCATCGCCGAGTAGCGACAATAATGGATCAGCTCGTCCCAGTCGGCATAGCGGTCCTTGCGCGCATCCATGCGGAAGGCGTCGAGGAGTTCGAGCGCGTGGGTCGGCGGTAGGCCGTGCGCGGCCAGCTCGCGCTTCAACGGCTCGACCGAGGGGTCGGAGCCGCCCCGGCCGGTCAGCGCGTCGGCGAGCGCGTCGAGAAGCGCGATCTTGCGCTCCGGCGACAGCCCGGTGTGGTCGGCGACATCGTCGCCGGCGCGGACATAGTTGTAGAAGGCCAGGATCGCGCCGCGGTTCTTCGGATGGATCAGGTGCGAGGCGACGGGGAAGTTCTCGTCGTGCTGACCCTTGCCGGTGCGGGCGTCGGTGGCGGTCTGAAGGCCGGCGCTCATTTCATGTACCCCGCCTGCCGGAACCAGGAAATCGCGTCCGACAGCCCCTCGCGGTAAGGCCGCGCGGTGTAGCCGAGTTCGGCGCGCGCCTTCGCGTCGGAGAAGAACATCCGGTATTTCGACATGCGCACGCCGTCGATGGTGGCGAGCGGCGCCTTGCCGGTGACGCGGGCGATCTGCTCGGAGAGGAAGGCGATCGGGTAGATCACCGCGTAGGGCAGCCGCGTCGTCGGCGCCTTGCGGCCGACGATGCCCGCGATGTCGGCGAGCATGGTCGCCAGCATCACGTCCTCGCCGCCGAGGATGTAGCGCTCGCCGATCCGGCCTTTTCGGAGGGCCAGCAGATGGCCGGCGGCCACGTCGTCCACGTGGGCGAGGTTGAGGCCGGTATCGACGAAGGCCGGAATCTTTCCCTGCGCCGCGTCGAGGATGATGCGGCCGGTCGGCGTCGGCTTCACGTCGCGGGGGCCGATCGGCGTCGAGGGGTTCACGATGACGGCGGGCAGCCCGTCGCGGGCCACCATTTCCTCGACCACGCGTTCGGCCACGACCTTGCTGCGCTTGTAGGCGCCGATGGCGGTCTCGGGCGTCAGCGGCCGGGTCTCGTCGGCGGGGGTGCCGTCGTCGTGCGGTTTGATGGTGGCGACGCTCGACGTGTAGACGATCCGCTCGATTCCCGCCTTGAGCGCTTCCTCCATGAGGATGCGGGTGCCGTCGCGGTTGGTGCGGACGATCTCTTCCATGTCCGGCGCCCACAGGCGGTAATCCGCCGCGGCGTGGACGAGGTAGCGCTGGCCCCGCATGGCGGCGGCCACCGCCGCCCGGTCGCGCATGTCGGCCTCGACGATCTCGACATCGGGCCAGGTCAGGTTCGTGCGCGGCGAGGAGGCGCGCACGGAGATGCGCACGCGGAAGCCGGCGGCGCGAAACACGTCCACCAGGGCGGCCCCGAGGAAGCCGCTGGCGCCGGTGATGAGCACCGCGCCTGCCTCGAATGGGCCGCTTCTTGTCGGCTCTGTCATGATGCTCGCGTGATCGACCGGGGCGCCCTCGCCCGCCGACCGGCGGAGATTTGGGCAAACGGAAACGCCGCTGCCGCTCAAGTCTCCGATTCGGAGGCCCAAGGCGGTGCGGCGCTTCTCTCATTCATGGCGCAGTGCGGCAAGCACCGCGCCCATTTCGTTGTTGGCCTCAGGCGCCGGCGGCCGCGTCCGCGGCCTCTGACTATCGCTCCGCTAGACGCCTCGGCCAAGGCCGCTCCGCGCGGCGCTCGTCGCGCCGGGCCATACGGCCGTGCCTCCTGCAAGCAATGGCTCGGCCGGACTTAGAGCATCGTCCTGGATATCGGATCCAGGACGATGCTCTAGATCCTTGAATCGCATCGTCTTTTTCCGAAAGCCGGAAACCACCTTTCGGGACGATGCTCTAGAGTGCCTCACACACCTCCCGTTCACAGCCGGTGTCCTCTCCGGGCGCGCCGGCGCAGCGGGCGTTTTGTGAGAGACACTTAAGCCAGTCGAAGGCGGCCCGTGCGGCTGCCCTTCTTCTGCTCGGGCAGGGCGGCGCGGACCGCCTTGAGGATGCCCTCGGCGTCGAGGCCGGCCTCGGCGTACATCTTCTCCGGCTTGTCGTGGTCCTGGTAGACGTCCGGCAGCGTCAGGGTCCGCACCCGGACCTGGCCGGCATCCAGCACGCCGCGCTCGGCCAGCAGATGCAGCACCATCGCTCCGAAGCCGCCGACCGAGCCCTCCTCGACCGTCACCAGAACCTCGTGGTGGTTCGCGAGATCCACCACCAGCTCCGCGTCGAGCGGCTTGGCGAAGCGGGCATCCGCCACCGTCACCGCCACGCCCTCGGCCTCCAGGGCGTCCGCCGCCTTCAGCGCCTCCGACAGCCGCGTGCCGAGCGACAGCAGCGCCACCCGCGCCCCCTCGGGACGCCGCACCACCCGGCCGCGGCCGATGGCCAGAACCTCGCCCTTCTCGGGAAGCTCGACGCCGACGCCCTCGCCGCGGGGATAGCGCAGCGCGATCGGGCCGCTGTCGTGGGCATGCGCGGTCGCCACCATGTGGACCAGCTCGGCCTCGTCGGCGGCCGCCATCACCGTCATGTTCGGCAGGCAGCAGAGATAGGCCAGATCGAACGCGCCCGCATGGGTCGCGCCGTCGGCACCGACCAGACCGGCCCGGTCGAGGGCGAAGCGCACCGGCAGGTTCTGCA
>NZ_FOSV01000015.1 GCF_900114375.1 Methylorubrum salsuginis
CCAAGTGGTGGCAGCTCGCCTTCGGCGTGCTCTGCATGGCGATGATCGCCAACCTGCAATACGGCTGGACGCTGTTCGTCGATCCGATCGACCAGCAGCACCATTGGGGTCGCACCGCGATCCAGTTCGCCTTCACGATTTTTGTCGCCACCGAGACGTGGCTGGTGCCGATCGAGACATGGTTCGTGGACCGCTACGGCCCGAAGGTCGTGGTCTTCTTTGGCGGCGTGATGATCGCCCTGTCCTGGGTGCTCAATGCCTACGCAGACTCGCTCTTCGTGCTCTACACGGCGGCCGTCATCGGCGGCATCGGCGCGGGCTCCGTCTACGGCACCTGCGTTGGCAACGCGCTGAAGTGGTTCCCGGACCGCCGGGGACTGGCCGCGGGTGCGACCGCGGCAGGCTTCGGCGCGGGCGCGGCGATCACCGTGATCCCGATCGCCAACATGATCGCCACGAGCGGCTACGCTAAAGCCTTCCTCGTCTTCGGCCTCGGCCAGGGGCTCGTGGTCGTGCTGCTCTCGCTACTGCTGCGCAAGCCGTCCGTCGCCGTCCCGATCCGCCGCAAGAACCTGCTCCTACCCCAGACCAAGGTCGACCGCAGCCCGCGCGAGGCGGTGCGGACGCCCGTGTTCTGGACGATGTACGCCCTGTTCGTGATGGTGGCCTCCGGCGGCCTGATGGCGGCAGCCCAGATCGCCCCGATCGCCCACGACTTCGAAGTGGCCGGCGTGACGATGAACCTGTTCGGACTGCAGATGGCTGCACTGACGCTCGCGATCTCCCTCGACCGCATTTTCGACGGCTTCGGCCGGCCGTTCTTCGGCTGGGTGTCAGACAATATCGGCCGCGAGAACACGATGTTCATCGCCTTCACCATCGCGGCGGCGGCCTGCATCCTGCTGCTCGGCTACGGCCGGAATCCGGTGATGTTCGTGCTCTGCACGGCGATGTACTTTGCCGTCTTCGGCGAAATCTACTCGCTGTTCCCGGCCACCTGCGGCGACACGTTCGGCTCGAAATATGCGGCGAGCAATGCCGGGCTCCTCTACACGGCCAAGGGAACGGCGGCCTTCCTCGTGCCGTTGGCCAGCGTGTTGTCGACGGCCTATGGCTGGTCGGCGGTGTTCGGGCTGATCATCGGCCTCAACATCCTGGCCGCAGCCCTGGCCGTCTTCGTACTGAAGCCGATGCGCCGCCGCTACCTCGCGGCCGAGGCTGAAATCGCCGAGCAGGCGGACGCTCGCAAGATCAGGCTTGCCTAGGCAGGGATAAGGGCCGCGCTCGGTTCTCGTGCCGCATCGGCTTTTTCCCGAAAGCCGGCAGCCACCTTTCGGACCGATATCCCCCACCCGCCCCTGGTCGTTCGGGGGCGGGCAGACGACGACAGGATCGACCGGCGATCGAGATGTGCCGATATCTCGGCCTTCGCACGAATGCCCGCCCCTTCCACTGACACGGACATCTCTAATCGAAGGCATCGACAGGGCTGCGGGGGCTCTTTCGGCGGGCGCGGCGTCCGCAAAGACGTCCTCAGCGGGGTCTGGCCGCCGCCCCGCCCCGGCGCAGCACCAGCGTGGCCCAGCCCTCGATCAGGCCGGAGCGGGCGAGGTGGAAGCCGCGGTGGCGGTAGGTCGAGAGGACGCCGGGCACGTCGCGCTCGATCAGGCCCGACAGGATCAGCACGCCGTCATCGGCCACCACCGCGGTGAGCGTGGGGGCGAGGCGCTTGAGCGGGCGGGCCAGGATGTTGGCGAACACCACGTCGAAGCCACGGGGGCGGTTCGCGAGCGCGTGGCGCACGCCCGGCCCCTGGTAGAGCCGCATCAGGGGGCCCAGCCCGTTGAGGCGGGCGTTCTCGCGGGCGGTCAGGACGGCTTCCGGGTCGAGGTCGCCGGCCACCACGGGGGTATGCAGCGCGCGGGCGGCGGCAAAACCCAGAATGCCGGTGCCGGTGCCGACATCGAGCACGCGGGCCGGGCGGCGGCGCTTCAATTCGGCCACCAGCGCCCGCAGGCAGCCGAGCGTGGTGCCGTGATGCCCCGTGCCGAAGGCCAGCGCCGCCTCGATCTCGATGGCGAGGTCGTTGGGGCGCACATGCGCGCGGTCGTGCGAGCCGTGGACGAGAAAGCGCCCGGCTCGCACGGGTTTGAGTCCTTCGAGGGAGGCCCGCACCCAGTCCTGCTGGTCGATGGTGTCGAACGAGACCGCGTCCGCCTGGTCGCCCACGAGCGGGCGGATCAGGTCGCGGATCATCTCCGCGTCGGGCTCTTCCGAGAAATAGGCTTCGAGACGCCACGCCCCGGTCTCCTCGACCTCGAAGGCGGCCACCGCCGTCTCCATGGGATCGAACATCTCGCCCAACAGTTCCGTCATGGCGCGCGCGGACGGTTCGTCCGTGATCAGGCGCAGGACGTGCGTGGGTCGGTGCGGCGGCAGGCCTTCGAGCATGGAGCGCCCTCTACCATCCGCCGCCCCGTCCGGCCACGGGTTTTGCAAGCAGGCCCGTCGCAGGGCCCGATGTCGCCGCCACGCCACACGCAAGCCGAAAGCCGCCTAATCCGCAGGCAAGGTGTTTAATTTGTAGTCGAAAATCGCGGAACCGCCGCGAAAAGCGAGCGTTCACACCCGCACTTCGTTCCCACACAGGCGTCCTCGAGTTCCGGTCGTCATGACACCCAGATCCGTCCGCCGCCGCGCGCCCGTCGTCGTGAAGCAGGAGCCGCGGCCCGACCGCCGCCGCCCCGGCCGCCCGGCGCTCCTCGACGCGGGCGCCCTCGAAGCGCCCCTGCCGGGCCCGCTGCTCGTGCTGCTCAGCCGCCTCCACCGCGCCGAGACGCGGCCGGGCGACGAGCCGAATCCGCAGGGCTGAGGCGCGCCCCCCGGCCGCTCCGGGAACCCGGCGGCCGCGAGCGTCTTGTCGGCCCGTCGATGCTTCGAGAGGATTGATCTGATGGCAGTTGTGTCGCGTGCGATCTACGACGAGGGCCGGGCCGCCAAGGCGCAGGGCCAGCCGGATTCCGCCAACCCCTACGAGGCCGGCTCGCAGGAGAGCCTCGACTGGCTCGAAGGCTTCACCGCGGGCGAGCCGGAGCCGTCCGCGACGGGGCCGGACAACAGCTGAGGCCGGGATAGGGGACCACGCCGCCCTGGCAGCGTCGTTCCCGTTCGGCTATAGCGCTTCCGGGCCGCCGCGACGGCGGCGCCGGAGGCTCTGGCCATGACCGCATCCCGCACCCGCCGCGCCTGGATGGCCGGCCTGCTCCTGGCGCTGACGGCGGGCAGCCTTCCGGCATCGGCCGACGAGCCGGTGACGGTCTTCGCCGCCGCGAGCCTGAAGACCGCGCTGGACGAGGCGAGCGCCGCCTGGACCCAGGCGACGGCCAAGACGACCCGCATCTCCTATGCGGGCTCGAACGCGCTGGCCAAGCAGATCGAGGCGGGCGCGCCCGCCGACCTGTTCGTCTCCGCCGACCTCGCCTGGATGGACTACGCCGAGAAGAACGGCACGATCCGCCCCGACAGCCGCGTCAACCTCCTGCGCAACGCCATCGTGCTGGTGGCGCCGAAGGGCTCGGGCCGGAAGATCGCGCTGGAGCCGGGCCTCGACCTCACCAAGGCGCTCGCCGGCGGGCGGCTCGCCATGGGCCATGTCGATGCGGTGCCGGCGGGCAAGTACGGCAAGGCGGCGCTCGAAAAGCTCGGTGCCTGGGACGGCGTGAAGGCCCAGGTCGCCCAGGCCGAGAACGTGCGGGCGGCGCTCCTCCTCGTCGCCCGCGGCGAGGCGCCGCTCGGCATCGTCTACGCCACGGACGCGGCGAGCGAACCGGGCGTCGAGGTGGTGGCGACCTTTCCCGAGGGCAGCCATCCGCCGATCGTCTACCCGGCGGCGCTCACATCGGAATCCAAGAACGCCGACGGCGCCGCCTTCCTGAGCTATCTGCGCAGCCCCGCCGCCCGGCCGTTCTTCGAGCGCCAGGGCTTCGTGGTGATCGGCACGGAGAAGCGCACCTGAGCCCGCTTCCATGCTGAGCGGGCTCGGCCTCAGCCCGGACGAGGTGACGGCGCTCCTCCTGTCGGTGAAGGTCGCGAGCGTCGCCACCCTGTGCAGCTTGGCCCCCGGCCTCGCCGTGGCGTGGCTCCTGGCGCGCAAGCGCTTTCCCGGCCACGCCCTGCTCGACGGGCTGGTGCATCTGCCGCTCATCCTGCCGCCGGTGGTGACGGGCTACCTGCTGCTGCTCGGTTTCGGCCGTCGCGGCGTGTTCGGCGCGTGGCTTGCCGAGTTCGGGATCGTGTTCTCGTTCCGCTGGACCGGGGCGGCGCTCGCCTGCGCGGTGATGGGCTTTCCCCTGATGGTGCGGGCGATGCGCCTGTCGATCGAGGCGGTCGACCGCAGGCTCGAACAGGCCGCAGGCACGCTGGGCGCCGCCCCGCCGCTGGTGTTCCTGCTCGTCACCCTGCCGCTGAGCCTGCCCGGTTGCCTCGCGGGCGCCGTGCTGGCCTTTGCCAAGGCGATGGGCGAGTTCGGCGCGACGATCACCTTCGTCTCGAACATCCCGGGCGAGACCCAGACCCTGCCGTCGGCGATCTACACGCTCACCCAGGTGCCGGGCGGGGAGGGGGCGGCGCTCCGGCTCACGCTCGTCTCGGTGGCGGTCTCGATGCTGGCGCTCGTCGCCTCCGAGATGCTGGCCCGGCGCATGAGCCGTCGGCTGGGGGCGGGGTGATGCTGGCCGCCTCAGGCATAGGCGTAGGCGCCGCCCCGCTCCAGCGCGCGCCGGTAAGCGGGCCGGGCGTGGATGCGGGCGAGCCAATCCGTCACGAGCGGGCCCGCACCGGTCCCGCGGGCGGCGAAGGCTTCGAGGGGAAAGCTCATCATGATGTCGGCAGCCGAAAAGTCCGGCCCGCAGAAGAACGGGCGCCCGGCCAGCTCCGCCTCCCAGTAGGCGGCGTGGCGGCGCAATTCCGGATCGACGAAGCGGCCGGTGACGTTTTTCGCGATCGCCCGCACCAGCGGCCGCAGCAGGGCCGGGCTGCCCGGCGCGAGGCGGGAGAAGACGAGCTTCAGGAGCAGCGGCGGCATCGCCGAGCCCTCCGCGTAGTGCAGGAAGTAGGTGTAGCGGTCGCGCGCCTCGCTGCCCGGCGGCGGCACCAGGGCGCCGTCCGCGCGCGCCGTCAGGAATTCGACGATGGCTCCGGTCTCGGCCACCACCCGGCCGTCCGCCTCGATCACCGGCGACTTGCCGAGCGGATGCACGGCCCGCAGCTCCTTCGGCGCCAGCATCGTGGCGGGGTCGCGCGCGTAGCGCTTCACCGTGTAGGCGAGCCCGAGTTCCTCGAGCAGCCACAGCACCCGCTGCGAGCGGCTGTTCTCCAGATGGTGGACGGTGATCATCGGGTCTCCTCGTGTCCCGCGGACAACGCGGGGATCCCGTTCCGGAGCCCGAACCCGTGACGATCGAGATCGACGTCGCGCTTCATCGCAGGACCTTCGCGCTGGAGGTCGCCTTCACCGCGGGCGCCGGACTCACCGCGCTGTTCGGGCGCTCCGGCTCGGGCAAGACCACGGTGATCGACCTGATCGCCGGGCTGAGCCACCCGCAGCGCGGGCGCATCGTGATCGACGGCACCGTGCTGCTCGATACGGCCCAAGGCGTGCGGATGCCGGTGCACCGGCGCCGGATCGGCTGCGTGTTCCAGGAGGCGCGGCTCCTGCCGCATCTCTCGGTGCGGCAGAACCTGCGCTTCGGCCGGCTGTTCGCCCGCGGGAGCGGCGGCCCCAGCCTCGATGCCGTGGCCGACCTCCTCGGCATCGCCCCGCTGCTGGAGCGGCGCCCGGCGGGGCTGTCGGGGGGCGAGCGCCAGCGCGTCGCCATCGGTCGGGCACTGCTCGCCCGCCCGCGGCTGCTCCTGATGGACGAGCCGCTCTCGGCGCTGGACGAGGCCCGCAAGCGCGAGATCCTGCCCTATATCGAGCGGCTGCGCGACGAGGCCGGGCTGCCGATCGTCTATGTCAGCCATTCGGTGGCGGAGGTCGCCCGCCTCGCCTCGACGGTGGTGGTGCTGGACGGCGGCCGCGTCGCGGGCCAGGGCCCGGTCGATGCGGTGATGCGCCGGGCCGACCTGATCCCCGACGCGGCGGAGGCCGGCAGCGTGCTCGCCATGACGGTCGCGGGCCACGACGACACCGCCGGCCTGACCCGGCTGACCGGCCCCGCCGGCCCGCTCTCCGTACCGCTGCTGGCGCTGCCGGTGGGACGGCGGCTGAACCTGCGCCTGCCGGCCCGCGACGTGCTGCTGGCGACCGAGGCGCCGCAGGGTCTGTCCGCCCGCAACGTGCTGCCCGGCCGCGTCGTGGGCCTGCGGGAGGAGGGGGCCGCCTGCCTCGTCGAGGTCGCCTGCGGCGCGGCGATCCTGCTCGCCCGCCTCACCCGCGCCTCGGCCCGCGACCTCGGGCTCACGGAAGGCAGCCCCGTCCACGCCATCGTCAAGAGCGTCGCGCTCGATGCCGGCCTCGGGCCCGGAGGCGGACGCCTCGAGATCTGATCCGGATCGCCTCGGACGGGCGCATCCCGGTCCGTCGCGTGCGCTGCGGCTCTCCCACCCCACGCCCGGATGGGCTACGAGCGTTCCCGCCATGGCCATGCTGTCTCGCCTCTTCGCCTACGCCTCCGCCGCCTTCGGCCTGCCGCCGGAGGCCGAGCCGTTGCCCGACGGCAGCGAGGAGCATCTCGCCGCGACCGCGCTCCTCGTCCACGTCGCCCGCGCCGACGGGGTGCTCGACGCAGCCGAATCCGAGCGGCTGGTCCGGCTCGTGCGCGGCCGCTACGCCGAGACCGACGCGGAGGCCGCCGCCCTGATCGAACGCGCCGCCGCCTTCGACACCCAGACCCGCGACCTCGCGAGCCTCGTCGAGCTGATCGGTGAGGACGGCGCGCCGGAACAGCGCGAACGGCTGCTCGCCATGGCGTGGTCGGTCGCGGGCGCCGACGGGACCGTCCATGAGTTCGAGGAGGCGCTGGTCTGGCGGCTCGGCAAGCTGCTGGGCTTCGACGAAGTCGGCATCCAGGCCGCCCGCAGCCGAGCTCAGGGCGGCGCCGCCGTCCTCTCCTGAGCGACCGCCCCGATGATCGTCAGCTTCACCGCGATCCTGCTGGCGCAGCTCCTCGGCGAGGCCCTGGCCCGCGCCGTCGGGATGCCGGTGCCGGGGCCGGTGATCGGCATGGCGCTGTTCCTGGCCTTCCTGACCTTGCGCGACCGGTGGCGGCAGGCCTCGGCCCGCCTCCTGCCGCCGCCGCTGGTCGATGGCGGGGTGGAGAACGCCGCCAAGGGGCTGCTCGCCCATCTCTCGATCATGTTCGTGCCGGCCGCGGTCGGCATCGTCGGCAAGCTCGACGTGCTGGCGAGCCACGGGGTGGCGCTCGCCATCGTGCTGTGCCTCTCGGTGACGCTGACGCTGGCCGCCACCGTGCTGACCTTCGTCGCGGTCTCGCGCCTGATCGCCCGGCGGGATGCGTCGCGGACATGAGCGGCGACTTCGCCCTCTGGGTCTATCTCAGCCGCACGCCGCTGCTGTGGCTGACCGTGACGCTGCTGGCCTACGCCGTCGCCGACCGGTTCTTCCAGGCCGCCGGGCGCCATCCGGCCGCCAACCCGGTGATCCATTCGGTCTGGATGATCGGGCTGGTGCTGCTCGTCACCGGCACGCCCTACCCGACCTATTTCCAGGGCGCGCAGTTCGTCCACTTCCTGCTCGGCCCCGCCACCGTGGCGCTCGCCGTGCCGCTCTACGAGCGCCGCGAGACGGTGATGCGCGCGCTCCTGCCGATGGGGGCCGCCCTCGTCGTCGGCTGCGTCACCGCGATGGGCTCGGCGCTGGTCTTCGCCCGGCTCGCCGGCATCCCCTACGACGTGATGCTGGCCATGGCCCCGAAATCCGTGACCACGGGCGTGGCCATGGGCATCGTCGAGGCGCTCGGCGGCGACCCGACGCTCGCCGCGGTGCTGGTGATGATGACCGGCATGGCCGGCGCCCTCATCGTCACGCCGCTGATGCGGCTCCTTCGCATCGAGGACATGCGCGCCCGCGGCTTCGCGGCGGGGCTGGCCGCCCATGGGCTCGGCACCGCCCGCGCCTTTCAGGTGAGCGAGGTCGCCGGCACCTTCGCCGGCATCGCCATGGGGCTGAACGCGTTCCTGACCGCCGTGCTGGTGCCGGTGGCGGTGAGCTTCCTGCGCTGACACCGCCGCGAATCGCCAGCAGCCGGATGTCGATCACAGGGCCGGAGCCGTGCTCGGGCCGCTGATTCGCGTGTGGGACATCGCCTTCCGAGACCGGGAGAGAGTCCCGAAGATCATTGCCTAATGATCCCGCTTAGATTTCCTTTTTACCAGATATATCTTCGACAAACCGGCAAAGCCGCGTTGCATAGAAAGCACTTATATTGGTTAATCATGTGCAAATCGGCGAAAAGACGATGTCGTGAACCGCGACATCGTCCCACCTCCCTCGACTCGCGAAGGTGGCCGGCCCCAGACATCGAGAGCGAAGTCAGTCTCCCTGCACACGGCGAGCTATCCTGAAAACAGGCGCCCGAACGCACCGGCCCGAACGCCGAAGACAGACCGAGCGGGAGATCAACGACAAAAAGCGAGTCGAAAATGGCCAACTACTTCGCGACGACGGGCGACGATATCGTCTCAGGGACCAATACCGCCAACGGCACGAGCGCCAACGACAGCATCTACCTGCAAAACGACATTACGCTGACGAGCGGCCAAGTTCCCAATCTAAATTCGCCGTCGACGGCCGGAACCCTTCGTTTCCGCGGCGGCACGCCGGCCAACTACCCGGCGACGGGAGATGCGGCCAACCCGATCAACTACCGGCTGACCGTCGTCGACTCGCTCAATATCAGCGACACGTCGCCCTCGACCGCCCAGCCGAGCTTCACCATCGGACCGCTGACGCTGCAGATCGGCAACGGCACCACGGCCGGCGGGATCGCGGGCAACATCCGCGTCGACGACGGCGGCGTCCTCGAGTTCAACCGCTCGGTCGACACCACCTATACCGGCACGGTCAGCGTCGAGGACGAGGGCAACGCGATCATCAACAGCGTCGCAGGCACGACCGTCACGCTCACCGGCGGCTCGGGCAATCCGGGCGGCACCGCGATCCGCGCCAGCCAGAACACCGGCGCGGCGGATTCCTTCGAACTCACCCTCGGCGGCGCCGGCAACGGCGTCGTCAGCGGCACCATCGTCGACCAGAACACGGCCACGAACAGCGGTGCCCTGATCAAGACCGGCAGCGGCACCTGGACGCTCACCGGCGCCAACACCTATGCCGGCGGCACCACGCTCTCGGGCGGCAACCTCGTCCTCGGCAACGCGAACGCCGCCGGCACCGGCGACATCACGTTCTCGACGCTGTCGGGCAACGCCACCGCCCGCCTCACGCTGGACACGGCGGCCCAGGCCAACGGCGTCACCTTCGGCAACACGATCGCCAACTTCAACGGCAGCAGCGAGCTCGACCTGAAGGGGCTGACCAATGCCAGCGTCAGCTTCAACAGCAGCAACAGCCTCCTGACCGTCACGGGCACCCGCGGCGGCGGCAGCTTCAGCCAGAGCTTCACCCTCGAAAACCCGACCTCGACGGCCTACGAGGCGCGGGACGACGGCAACGGCGGGACCGTGGTCGTGGTCTGCTTCGCCGCCGGCACGCGCATCCGCACCACGCGCGGCGACGTGCCGGTCGAGACCCTGGCGGTCGGCGAGCGCGCCGTCACGGCCTCCGGCGAGGCCCGCCCGATCCGCTGGATCGGCCATCGCACCATGCCCTGCCGCGGCCGCAGCGACGTGATGCCCGTGCGCATCGCCGCGGGAGCCTTCGGCGAGAGGCGGCCGTTCCGCGACCTCCTCGTGTCGCCGGCGCACGCGATCTGCGTCGATCCGATGGGCGACCGCTCGGGCGAGGTGCTGATCCCGGCGATCCGCCTCCTCAACGGCTCCACGATCACGCAGGTCGAGGCCGAGACGGTGAGCTACTGGCACGTCGAACTCGACAGCCACGACATCCTCATCGCCGATGGGCTTCCGACCGAGAGCTACCTCGATTGTGGCAACCGCCGCTTCTTCGCCAACGCCGACGTCACCGACATCACCCTCCCGCCGGATGCAAGGCCGATGGGGGCATTGCCGTTCTGCCGTCCGTTCCACGAGAGCGGGCCGGTGGTCGAGACCGTCCGGGAGCGCCTCGACGCGCGGGCGCGGGCGCTCGGCTGGCAGGTGGTCGAGGAGACCTTCGCCGGGCTGCACCTCGTCGCCGACGGCCGCACGATCCGCCCCGAAACGGCGGGCCTCACCGCCCGCTTCGTCCTGCCTGCCTGGGCCCGTGAGGTCCGCCTCGTCTCGGCGGCCTCCGTGCCGGCCCATGTCCGGCCGGGCACGCGCGACGTCCGGCGGCTCGGCGTGCCGCTGGCCGGTCTCACGATCGACGGCACGCGCACGATCGCCATCGCGGATCCGCGTCTGGAGGCTGGCTTCCATCCGGTGGGCCGCGACGGCCAAGGGAGGTCCTGGCGCTGGACCGACGGGTCGGCGGTGCTGCCGGCCTCGCTCTGGGCCGGGTGCCCCGGCCCGGTCACGCTGGAGGTCCACCTCTCCGGCCCCGCCCTGCCGCGCTGGGTCGGCCCGTCCGAGCGGATCGTGCCGGCCGCGCTTCGGCACCACGCCTGAGCCCCGCGCCGCAGCAACCGCCGGCGCCTTCCCCTTGCGGTGAAGCAGCGGCCCCGCCCATGGCGGGGCCGTTTGCCGTGGCGGCCCGTGTTGCGCCGCAACAGCACACATTGTAGGAGCGGCGGCATTCGCCTGGACCCGGTGCAAGCCCGGGTGGCTCTTCCGGCCGCCGATCCGCCGGATCACGCATTCGAGACGCGACCATCGCCCGCCTTCGGCGCGGGCCTGCGTCCTTGCGGAAATTTTCAAAGATGTCTCGTGTCAAGAACGCCGCCCGTGCGTGGCTCGGCTCGCCCTGGGCCGACACGCTGTCGGGCCTCGTCGTGGCGCTGGCGCTGATCCCGGAGGCCATCGGCTTCTCGGTCATCGCCGGGGTCGATCCCAAGGTCGGGCTCTACGCCTCCGTCGTCATCGCGATCATCATC
Organism: Methylorubrum salsuginis; assembly: GCF_900114375.1. Classification (GTDB taxonomy): domain Bacteria; phylum Pseudomonadota; class Alphaproteobacteria; order Rhizobiales; family Beijerinckiaceae; genus Methylobacterium; species Methylobacterium salsuginis. The sequence continues at coordinate 11,169 of NZ_FOSV01000015.1, forward strand.
GCGTTCGCGGGCGGGCGGCCCGCCATGATCTCGGCGGCCACCGCCGCCACCGCCGTGGTGATGGTCGATCTCGTGCGCGATCACGGGGTGCAGTACCTGTTCGCCGCCACCATCCTGATGGGCGTGATCCAGATCGCCGCCGGGCTGATGCGGCTCGGGCGCCTCATGCGCTTCGTCTCCCGCTCGGTGATGACCGGCTTCGTCAACGCGCTGGCGATCCTGATTTTTTTGGCACAGTTGCCCGAACTGACCGGCGTCACGCCCGCCACCTACGGGCTGATCGCGTTGGGGCTCGCCATCATCTACGGCTTTCCCCGGATCACCCGCGCAGTGCCCTCGCCGCTCGTCGCCATCGCGGTGCTGACCGCGCTGACCGCCTGGCTCGGGCTCGACGTGCGCACGGTGGCCCATCTCGGCGCGCTGCCGACGACGCTCCCGTCCTTCGCGCTGCCCGACGTGCCGCTGACCTTCGAGACGCTGCGGATCATCCTGCCCTATGCGGCCACGCTCGCCGCGGTGGGGCTGCTGGAGAGCCTGCTCACCGCCCAGATCGTCGACGACATGACCGACACGGGCAGTTCCAAGAACCGCGAATGCGTCGGCCAGGGGCTCGCCAACATGGGCTCGGCGGTGTTCGGCGGCATGGGCGGCTGCGCCATGATCGGGCAATCGGTCATCAACGTCTCGTCGGGGGCCCGCGGCCGGCTCTCGACGCTGGTGGCGGGCGTCGTGCTGCTGGTGCTGTTGGTGGCGTTGCAGGACCTGCTCGCCGTGGTGCCGGTCGCGGCGCTGACGGCGGTGATGATCATGGTCTCGCTCAACACCTTCTCGTGGCGCTCGCTCATCGCGCTGCGCACCAACCCGCTCTCCTCCTCGGTGGTGATGCTGGCCACCGTCGCGGTCGTCGTCGCCACGAAGGATCTGGCCATCGGCGTTCTGGTCGGCGTGCTGCTGTCGGGGGTGTTCTTCGCCGGCAAGGTCTCCCGGATGGTCCGCACCACCTCCGAGCTGTCGCCGGACGGGCGCACCCGCCTCTACCGGGTGAGCGGACAGGTGTTCTTCGCCTCGGCCGGCACCTTCGCCGAGGCGCTCGACGCCCGCGAGCCGGTGGACCGCCTCGTGATCGACCTGCACGCGGCGCATTTCTGGGACATCTCGGCGGTGGCCGCCCTCGACCGCGTCGTGATGAAGGCGCGCCGCCAGGGCCGGAGCGTCGAGGTGATCGGCCTCAACGCGGCGAGCGCGACCCTGGTCGAACGCTTCGGGCAGCACGACAAGCCGGGTGCCGAATTGCCGGCACACTGAACGGAAAGCGGCTACTTCGTCAGCGCCACATGCACCCCCGACCAGTCGGCCGGGGGCGGCACGCACTCGAAAGCGGCGACGCGCTCCAGATAGAGGTCGTAGAGGCCGCTCAAGCCGAAGGCCGCGCCCTCCGCGCGGCAGGCGCCGATGCGGGCGCGGGCGCTCGCCCAGTCGCGGCGGCGATAGGCGACGAGCATCTCGGCGTGCCGCGCCGCGAGCCGCCGGAAGGCCGCGGAATCCCGCACGTCCGCATCGCCCACGAGGGTCGAGATCGCTTCGGCTTCCGTCTTCCCCTTCACCCGGATGAGGTCGATCTCCAGCACGGCGAAGCGGTCGGCCACGGCCGCGGCGGTGGCGGCCCCCAGCACGACCTTGACCCGGTAGGCCTTGGACTGCCCCTCCAGCCGCGAGGCGACGTTCACGGGGTCGCCCAGCACCGAGTAGTCGAAGCGCAGGGACGAGCCCATGTTGCCGACGACGCAGAGGCCGGTGTTGAGGCCGATGCCGATGTCGATCGGCAGGACCGGATGCCCGCCGGTTTCGGCCTCCGCCCTGCGCCGGGCGTTGAGCGCCTCCATCCGGGCGATCATGGCGAGCGCCGCCGCGCAGGCGTTGGCCTCCTGATCGGGGTCGTCGAGGGGGGCATTCCAGAACGCCATGATGGCGTCGCCCATATACTTGTCGATGGTGCCGCGGCTCTCGATGATCGCGTCGGTGAGCGGCGACAGGAACCGGTTCATCAGCGCGGTCAGGCCCGCCGGATCGTGGCGGTAGAACTCGGCGATGCCGGTGAAGCCGCGCACGTCCGAGAACATGATGGTGAGCGTGCGCTCCTCGCCGCCGAGCCGCAGCTTGTCGGGGGAAGCGGCGAGTTCGTCGACCAAGGCGGGCGAGAGGTATTGGCCGAAGGCCGCGCGGATGCGCTGCCGCCCGGTCTGCTCGCGGGTGTAGTTGGTGAAGACCAGCACGGCGTAGACGGTGAGGCTGGCTCCCAACGGGAAGGTGGCGTCGAGCAGGATGCCGAGTTCCTTGAAACGGAACCACGCCGTCGCGGCCAGGAACACGGCGATGACGGTCCCGAGCAGCAGCAGCCGCGCGGCGCCCAGGAGCGGCGCGAACACGACAACGATCAGGCCAACGCCGAGCGCGAGCGCGATCTCCACGACGATGGCGTCGTTGGGATAGGAAAGGGTGGCGCGGGACAGCACGCTCTCGAGGAGCTGCGCCTGCACCTCGACGCCGGGCATCACCCGCTCGACCGGCGTGGTCTTGTTGTCGAGGAGCCCCAGCGCCGAGGTGCCGACCAGCACGATCTTCTGCGCCACCTTGTCCGGGTCGAGGCTGCCGTCGAGGACGGTCCGCGCCGGGACGTAGCGGGCGGGGTCGCGGCCCGAGAAGTGGAGCCAGACCGAGGCCGTGGCGTCGGTGGGAATCTCGAAGCCCGGCAGCGCCAGCGCCTGCGCCCCCGCGGCGTCGGCCCGCAGCAGCACCGCCCCCGACCCGGTGAGCACCCGCAGGATCTCGAGCCCGAGCCCCGGCACCAGCCGCCCGCCGGCCTGCACCGCGAGCGGAACCCGCCGGACGATGCCGTCGCGCTCCGGCACGATGGTGAACAGGCCCCGCCCGGCGGCGGCGCGCTCCAGTTCGGGAATGTTGTGCAGCAGGCCCGGAAAGCGGGCGAGATGGGGGGAGGGGTCCGGTCCGAGCGTGGCGAAGCCGGTGCGCGGCAGGTCGGGGGCCTCGTGCGAAGCCTGCTCCAGGGCCGACTGGCCCAGGATCACCCGCCCGGCCCGGATCGCATCGGCCAGCACCGCATCGTTGTCGGGCAGGCGGGCGAGCGCCTCGCGGGCGCTCGCCTCGAGCCCGTCGAGGCCGTCAGCAACCCGTGCGGGGGAGAGTCGGTCGGGCTCGGGGAACACCATGTCGAAGGCGATCACCGCCGCCCCGGCCTGACTCAGCCGCCGCACCATCTCGGCGACCCGGGTGCGGGCCCAGGGCCATTGGCCGTAGGCGCGGATGCTGTCCTCGTCGATGTCCACGATGGTGACCGGGCGCAGCGTCACCGGCCGGGGATGCAGCGCCTGCAGCGCGTCGAAGGTGCGCAGCCGCAGGGTCTCGACCGGCGCCGGATCCCAGATCCGCACCGCCATCAGGGCGAGGAGGACGAGAAGCGCGAGCGCCCGGTCGAGGCCGATTCTGTTGGATGATAGGGCGCGCGAAGCCGGGGCAGCGGAGCGGCGGAAGGGGCGGGGGAGGGGCAAGAGCGGCGCTCAGACCGCACGCGCGCAAGGTCGGGCTCCCCCCTCTCCCCGCGTGCGGGGAGAGGGAATGCGCGGGCGGCTCGTCGTCACGTTCGCCGACCCCTCACAGGATATGGATGTCGCTGGCATGGAGGTTGTCCAGCAGCACGTTCTTGAGCGTCAGCACCTGCGTGCGGTCGTAGGCGATGGTGACGTCGTCGCCCGATTGCGTCGCGCGGGCCAGCACCGCCTCGGCGCTGGAAAACACCGAGCGGTCGAATTCGAGGCTGTCGGCGCCCGCGGTGAAGTCCGTGATCGTGGTCTTCCCGAAGGCCGCCGTGTCGAACACGAAGGTGTCGCGGCCGGTACCGCCGGTCAGCGTGTCGCCGCCGCCGAGCCCGAGGATGATGTCGTCGCCGCCGCGCCCGTCGAGCGTCTCGGGCCGCGACGACCCGACCACGAGGTCGTTGGCGCCCTGGCTGCCGTTGAGCGAGGTGTAGAAGGTGTGGGTCTTGGTTTCGCCCGGGCGCAGGTCACCGAACTTGATGTTGAGCGAGATGCCGGTGTCGATATGGGCGCCGTCGGGGTCTTTCGGCGTATCGTAGACGTTCGGCAGATAGGCGTCGTGGTTGTAGAAGCCGTCGCTGGAGGCCCGCGCCGCCCCATCGAAGGCGATGAGATTGACCGACACGCCGGACTTCGTGCCGTAGGCCTGCACCACTGCGACGCCGCCCTTGCCCGTCGGGTTGGCCAGCACGTCGTTGTCGGTGGCGTAGTCGCCGTAGCGGATCGCGTCCTGATCGGGATCGAAGCTGCGCAGGAAGCGGGCGTCCGTCATCGTCGCGTCGGTGGTGTTCGTCAGCGTGACCGTGGTGCGGAAGTAGGTGGCGTTGGGATCGAGGTCGATCACCTGTGTTACTTTGAGGCCATCGGTCGTCGCTCCGGTCGTCGTCGCCTGGAGCCGTCCGCCGCTCGACGTGTCGGTGGTGGTCGCCTCGAACTGAATCGTGCCGGTGCGCTCGGAATTGGCGAAGCTCTTCCCGTCATGGGCGATGACGATGGCGTCCTCCGGCGTGCCCGGGATGGTGACGTCGTTGGAGGTGGTCTCCTTGCCGGTGTCCCAGCCGTCGTCGTCGATCACGAAGGACAATTGCCTGGAGCCGCCCGCCTGCGGGTGGAAGCCGTCGGGCGCCTCCGATTCCGTGCCGAGCGAGCCGTGCTTGGCGATGCCGATCTCCATGTAGGCGCCTTGGAGAAACACGTCGCCGCCGACCGTCTGGTGGCCGGCCCGCCCCACGATCACGTCGACGGTGGCCTCGGCCGTCATGCCGTCGGCGTCGCGGATCGTGTAGGTGAAGCTGTCGGGGCCGGTGAAGCCGGGCTTCGGCGTGTAGGTGACCGTGCCGTCGCGGTTGAGCACGACCGTGCCGTGGCCGGGCTCGCCAAGCGCATCGATCCGCACCGCGCGGCCGTCGGGGTCCGCGTCGTTGACCAGCACCGCGACCGTGACCGCGCTGCCGGCCTCGACGAAGGCGTTGTCGTCGCGGGCCTCCGGCGCGTCGGGCGTGGCGATCACCGCGACGTCGCGCAGGACCGGCGCGCTCGCCACCCCGTCGCTGTCGACCACCACGATCGAGACCGTGCGCGGCGCTTCCGAGGGCGCATCGCTGCCGTTGGCGTAGGTCAGCGAGGCCAGAACCGTCCGGTACTCGGACAGGCTGGCCGCCCCGTCGAGCGTCAGCACGCCGGTGCGGGCGTCGTAATGGGCGCGGATCGGGCTCCCCTCGGGCAGATCGACGCCGAGCGTGTCCGCACCCTTCTGGAAATGCTCGGCGATCCGCACGGTGGCGCGGCTCAGGGCCGCGCTGTCGGCGTCGCGGATGATCAGCCCCTCGGCGAGCCGGATCGGCGCGCCGTCCTCGTGAAAACGCGCGCCCTCGCCCGGCAGGGTCAGGACCGGGGCAGCCTCCGCGTCGATCAGCGCGAAGGTCGCGGTCTGGAGGCAGGCGCCGCCATGGCCGTCGCCGACGCGGTAGCCGAGCGTCACCGTGCCGTGCGACTGGGCACCGGGCTCGTAGCGGAAGCGGCCCTCGCCGAGATCGACGATGGTCCCGCCGCCGCTCACCACCGTGAGGTCGGTGACGGAGAGGCTGTCGCCGTCGATGTCGGAGGCGCCCGCGCAGAGGTCGGCGACGGTCAGGGTGCGGGCCTCGCCGGCCCGGCTCTCGGCGAGCGTCACGGGCCTCGCGACCGTCGGGGCGTCGTTGAGGCCGGTCACGTCGATCGAGAAGATCGTGTGCAGGATCGCGCCGTTCGGCCCGCCGACGGTGACGCTGAACGCGTCGGTGCCGACCCGGCCCTCGGACAGAAAGGCGGCGCGGTCGGCCGTATAGGCATAGGTGCCGTCGGCGTGCAGGACGAGCTCGCCATAGGTGCCCCGCAGGGTCACGCTGCCGTCGGAGAGCGTCGTGTCGGCCCCGCCGAGCACCGTGCCGGCGCGGGCGGCGAGCACGCTGAGCGTCGCCGAACCGGTCACGGCGCCGGAGCCGAGCAGGCCTCGGGCCGGATCGGTGGTGACGAGGGCGGCGTCCTGCACCACCGGCACGGTCTGGGGCGCGACCGCGAGCGGCGGCGCATCGGGGTCCGGCTCGGTCGGCGGCACGCCGGAGCCGCCCTCGCGGGGGGGCTCGTTGCCGCCGGGGACCGGCGTCACCGGGCCCGGGGGCTGGAGCGTATCGGGGGGCGTGCGCGGCCCGGTCGAGTCCGGACCGCCGCCGCCGGGCCCGTCGGGAAAAGCGTTCGGCGGCACGCCCGAGCCCGGCCCGCCCCCCGGCCCCGGCACCACCGGCAGGCGCGGCGATTCGGCGAGGGTCTTGAACAGCGACTGGACGAGGCCGTTCTCCTCGGCGATCTCGGCGGGCGTCTTCTGCGCCGTCTCGATCCGCGGCGCGCGCCCGTCCTCCGGGATGACGACGGTGGCGACGTTCGGGTCCGAGACCGTGAACAGGAGCTTCGACGGATCGCTGCGGTCGTAGACCTCGAAACGGCCCACCGTGCCGTCCGGTTCGGTCATCACCGAGAAGCGGGTGTTGCCGCCGTCCGCCTCGATCTGGATGTGGACCGCGGTGCCGCGGATGCCCATGGTGGCGACCGGCGTGCCGACCTTCATGTCGCCGGACTTGGCGACCTTGCCGGCCACGAACGAGATCGTGCCCTGGACGAGGTCGAACAGCGCCGAATTGCCGGACCCGCCCTCGGCGTAGACCATGCCGTTCAGCACCATCCGGGCGTCGGAGGCGAGGCTGAACAGGGTGCCGTCGAGGAAGGAGACGGCCAGCGAGGAGTCGCGGCCGGTCTGGAGCGCGTCGTTCTTGTAGACGAGGTCGCCCACCTGCAGCGTGACGCTGGTGCCGTTGCGGATGACGGTGGCGGTGCCGGTCAGCGTCTGGACCCGGCCGATCGGCCCGTTGCCCTCCGGCGCACCGGCCTGGGCCACCTGCTCGCCATGCGGATGCAGGCTCAAGGCCTCGATGGCGCTCCCGCTCAGCGCGGCGCCGTTCGGCGCCTCCAGCCGCGGGCGCACCTCGACCCGGAAATAGTCGTGGACGACGACGCGGTGGAACGCGTCGCCGATGACGAGGTCGGCGCCGACGCGGGCGAACTCGCCGCGGAACAGCAGGGCGGCATCGTCGAGCCGAATCGTGCCGCCCGATGCGGCTTCGTAGACGCGAGTGGAGAACAGCCCGCCATAGGACGGGCCGGGCGCCGGCGCCGGAATGTCTTCGAAAATTCTCACGGCCGATCACGTCCCGTTGGGACAGGCGCGTCCCTCGTCAGCACACCTGAGGTGCTAGAGCGAAAGCGTCTGCGCGGGGGTGCGCCCGGTCACCGGGCGAACACGGGGCGCTCAAGACATGGACGATCCGGCAACCACGTTGCTCGCAATAAAATCGGACGCGAAACCTTCGACGATCATGATGCCGGCCCTCAGAATCGTTGGATGTCTGTCGCATCCTCACCCGACCATCGTCCGAAACCGCAGGGGCGTTCAAGCGAAAACGCGCCGCCGGTCTCGGAGTCTGGTGACGGCGCCGCCGCCGCGCGACCTCCATTGCAGAAATCGGGCCGAACCTATCGGCTGTCCGCCAGAGCGCGGGCGAGGGCCACGAAACCTTCGACCGGGATTTCCTCCGCCCGCGCCGTCTCGGGCAGCCCCGCGGCGGCCAGCAGCCCGGCCGGATCGGGGCTCGCCGCCTTGAGGCTCTGGCGCAGCATCTTGCGGCGCTGGCCGAAGGCCGCGCGGGTCACCCGCTCCAGATCGGCGATGCGGCAGGGCAGGGGATCTTGTCGCGGGCGCAGGTGGACCACGCTGGAGGTCACTTTGGGCGGCGGCACGAAGGCGCTCGGCGCCACGTCGAACAGGATGGTGGCCTGCGTGCGCCAGCCGCACAGCACGCCGAGGCGCCCGTAATTGGCGCGGTCCGATTCGTCAGCGACGATGCGCTCGGCCACCTCGCGCTGGAACATCAGCACCGCCGCGTCCCACCAGGGCGGCCACGCCGCGTCGTGGTCGTCGGCGCCGAGCCAGCCGGTGAGGAGCGGCGTGGCGACGTTGTAGGGGAGGTTGGCGACGATGCGCGCCGGCCCCGCGCCGATCATCGGGCGCGGATCGAACGCGAGGGCGTCGGCATCGACCACGTCGAGGCGGCCGGGATAATGCGAGGCGATCTCGGCCAGAGCCGGCAGCGCCCGTGGGTCGCGCTCGATGGCGATGACGCGTTGGGCGCCCGCCGCCAGCAGGGCGCGGGTCAGGCCGCCGGGGCCGGGGCCGACCTCGACCACGGTGACGCCGTCGAGCGAGCCCGCGCCGCGGGCGATGCGCCCCGTGAGGTTGAGATCGAACAGGAAGTTCTGGCCGAGCGCCTTCTTCGGCTCCAGGCCGTGGCGGCGCACGACCTCGCGCAGCGGCGGCAGGCCGTCGGAACTGACGGGTTCGGTCGTCATGGGCGGGTTTTTCTACGAGCGGACGGGGAAGGGGGTGACGTTGCTCGACGCCAGCCGCCGCGCCAGCTTGAGCGCCGCGATCAGGCTGTCGGGCCGGGCGACGCCCTTGCCGGCGATGTCGAAGGCGGTGCCGTGGTCGGGCGAGGTCCGGACGAAGGGCAGCCCCAGCGTGACGTTCACGCCCTCGTCGAAGGCGAGCGTCTTGATCGGGATCAGCGCCTGATCGTGGGTCGGGCACAGCGCCACGTCGTAGGTCGCCCGGGCGCGCTCGTGGAACAGGGTGTCGGCCGGCAGCGGACCGCGGATGTCGATGCCCTCGGCGCGGAGCGCGGCGACGGCGGGCGCCAGCACGTCGCGGTCCTCGGTGCCCATGGTGCCGGACTCGCCGGCATGCGGGTTGAGGCCCGACAGGACGAGGCGCGGCTTTTCGTAGCCGAAGCGGGCGCGCAGATCCGCCTCGACGATGCGGGCCGTACGCTCGACGAGGGCTTGCGTCAGTAGTTCCGGAACCCGGCGCAGGGCCACGTGGATCGTCACGGGGACGACGCTCAAGGTCTCGCTCCACAGGAGCATCACCGGCAGCGGCGGCTCGCGGCCGGGGCCGGCCGAGAGCGCGGCCAGGAACTCGGTATGGCCCGGATGGGCGAAGCCGACCTTGGTCAGCACGAACTTGGCGATGGGGTTCGTCACCACAGCCGACGCACGGCCCGTCCGCACCAGATCCACGGCCGCCGTGATCGATTCGACGATCGCCCCGGCATGGGCCGAATCCGGCGCGCCGGGCACGGCCTCGACCGTCGCGCCGCTCGGCAGCGGCAGCACGGGGAGGGCGCGGGGAAACACCTCGACGGCATCGTCCGGCTCGACCTCCGCCACCGGCACCGACAGGCCGAGCCGGTGGGCGGTGCGCTCCAGGAAGTCGGGATCGCCGATCAGCTGGAACGGCGGCACGTCCCGCTCCGCCCGCAGCCGCCACGCGGCGAGCGCGAGTTCCGGTCCGATCCCTGAAGGGTCGCCGAGGGTGAGGGCAAGCGGGCGTTCGGCGGGGGGCATCGGGGCGGACATGGACGGGAGCTATACAGCGATCCCGCCCGCTTGCCGACGCGTGAGAGCATCGTGCCGGCGATCCCCCATCACGATGCGCTCGGTTGTCGTGCCGCATCGGCTTTGTCCCAAAGCCGGCTCCCATCTTTCGGGGCGATGCTCGCGAGCCGCCGGCCGGATGCAGTCCGGTCGGATACGGCTCTCAGCGCACCGCGGCGATGCCGTCCGCGGTCGTCACGGTGCCGACGTTCTGGCGGAGATCCGCCTCGCCGAGCGTCTTCAGTTCGAGGCGCAGCAGGAAGGTCTGGTTGCGCTCGCGCACGCCGATCGCGGTGGCGATGGGCGAGACGATGTAGTTGAGCGAGATCGTCGTGCACTCGTCCTGATAGCCGCCGCCCAGGCTCATGCCGGAGAGGTAGAACGGATTGCCGCTGCGATAGACCGGGGGGGCGCCGACCGGATTGGCGAGGTAGGTGTTGTAGAGGTCGGTGTAGGTGTCGCGGGCATCGAGATAGTGGGTCAGGTCCACCAGGGCCGAGCCGGTGAGGAACCAGTTCGGGGTGATCCGATAGGTCGCCGTGGCGGTCACGCCTTCGCGGCGATGGGCGAAGCCGAGAGCCGGCTGGGCTTGGTAGTAGGAGTAGAACAGCGAGGTCTCGAGCGGCAGGAACGGCGCGAAGCGCGCGGTCACGCCGGTCTCGAAGCGGTTCACGCCGAGGTCGCCCTGGCCGAGCCGGAAACGGCTGATGAAGCTGATGTTCTGGTTGGGCGAGAGCTGCGCGCGGCCGACGAAGTCGGAGCGGCGGTCCTCCAGGCCGGAATCGAGCCCGACATTGGCCAGATCCCCGCGGCGGAACGAGTTGACGCCCGCGATCTGGATCGACTCGCCGAACATCACGTTCGCGTACCAGCCGGACGAGGTGACGACGGAATACTGGCCGCCGAGATTGGCCCGCACGCCGCCCTCGACCCGATCGTATCCGGAGAACTTGTCCCAGGCGAACAGGGAGGTGTCGTCGAAGACGAGGCTCTGCGCATCCTCGTTGGGCAGGCGGCCGATCCGGCTCTCGGAGGGCCGGGCGATCACCTGGGCGATCGGCTCGATCGTGTGGACGCCGAGCGCGCCGAAATCGGCGACGAACGGATAGCGGTAGTCGAGGCCGATCGCCGGCATGACGCGGCCGGTCAGGCCGTCGTCGATATTGGCGATGCTGCCGGCGAACTGGTTCTGGAAGCCGGTGCGGCTCGGGTTGAGCGAGAACAGGTCGGTGCGAAGATAGGCGAACGGCGTGATGACCTGGCCGGCATCGTCGATGAAGCTGCGCCGCCAAGAGGCCTGGGCCGAGAGGCGGGTGGTGGTGCCGCCCAAGCCCCGCACGATGCAGCGCTCCCGATTGAACTCCGTGCAGGTCTCGTAGAGCGGGAAGGCCACGCCGTTCACGGTCGGGGTGAAGAGGTAGCTGCCGGTGCGCGGGATGCCCTGATAGTCGGTCGCGTCGCGGGTCAGGCTGGTGACGTTGGCCTCGAACCGCACCTCGCCGCCGATCTTGCCCGGCCCGTCGATGCGCTTGTCGTAGTCGATCACCGGCGCGACGATCGGCTGCTCCTTCTGCCAGTCGAAGCTCGACAGGGCCTTGAAGTAATAGCCGCGCGCCTCGAACCACGAGCGGTCGCCCTGGCCGATCAGGTAGCCGGTCGAGACCGCCTCACGGAAGTACTCGGTGGTGATGTTCTGGTTGCGGATGCGGTAATTGTCGAGGAACCACTTGTCGGTGACGCCGACGAGGTCCCACCCCGTGCGCCAGCGCTCGTTGAGGTAGAAACGCCCGCGCGACTCGATGGAGCCGCGGAAGTCGCGGTCGGCCGCCCCCAGCGGCCCCGGCAGGAAGGCCGAGGGCGTCGACTGGAAGATGCCCGACAGGCGCACGTTGTACGAGCCGTTGTCGAGCCGCTGGCGGTACTCGGCCTGTCCAAGCACGCCCTGGCGGCTCAGGAAGGCGGGCGAGAGCGTCAGGTCGTAGCTCGGATCGAGGTTGATGAAGAAGGGTGTGGACAAGCCGGAGCCGAGGGCCGTCGTGGTGATGAACCGCGGCGTCAGGAAGCCGGTCTTGCGCTTCACCGTCGGGTCGGCCGACTCGAAATACGGCATGTAGGCGACCGGGATGCCGCCGATCTCCAGCGCCGCGTCCTCGTACGAGATCGTGTGGGTCTCGTTGTTGTGAATGATCTTGGCGGCCTTGATCTGCCACAGCGGCGGCTTGGCCGGATTGTCCTTGCAGGGCTCGCAGGCGGTGTAGGTGGCGTAATCGAAGCTCGATTGCTCGCCCGCGATCCGCTCGGCGCGGGGCGCGGAGATGCGGGTGCGCACCACCTCGCCCTTCAGCTCGACGGTCTGCTGGATGCGCAGGGCATCGACGAAGCCGTTCTTGAAGTCGTCGGTCAGCTCCATCCGGTCGCCGGTGACCAGGGCCCCGGTCTCGTCGGTCAGGCGCACGTTGCCCTCGGCGAAGACCCGCGACGTGCCCCGGTCGTAGCGGACCCGGTCGGCCTGGAGGGTGCGGGTGCCGTAGCTCAGCTGCGCGTTGCCGCGGGCGGTGACCGTGTTGCGGTCGTTGTCGTAGATCAGCTCGTCGGCCTCGACGAGCAGCCGCTGGCCCTTCGGGTCCTGCGTTGATCCGGCGAGCCGCTCCAGCCCGGCCTGGGCCTGCGCGCGCGACGCGGCGAGCCCGAGGCCCGCCGTCATGAGCGCAGCCATCGAGACCGTCACGGCGATGTCGGCGACCTTACGCAACGCGCCACCCGTCCCCTGTGCAGCCCCCTGCACGACGCCCCCGTCCACCCGACGCTTCCCTCACCGGACAACCGCGCATCAGCCGTCCTCCTGATAAAGAAGCGTGAGCGTACCGAGGAGACTCCCTACCACGGCGGGGAACCACGCCGCCACCGTCGGCGCGACCATCCCCGATGCGCCCAGGCCCTCCATGACCTGCCGCGCGACGTACAGAACGAAGCCCGCCGCCACTCCACCGAGCACCAGCTTGCCGACCCCACCAAACCTGAAGAACCTTAAGGAAACCGTTGCCGCCACGAGAACCATCGCGAGGTAGAGCAGGGGGGTCGCCAGCAAGACATCGTACTGGAGGCGGTAACGCGTGGCATCCAGCCCCGCCCGCTCGTGGCGTGCGATGGTCTCGGGGAGTTGCCAGAAGGGCACAGATTCCGGGGGGGTGAAGCGCTGCCGGATCTGGCTGAGATCGAGGGTCGAGGCGATCAGGTAGCTGTCGTGGCTCTCGGGCGGCGAATCCTTGGTGAGGACGCGCACGTCCTGCAGCTCCCACCATCCGTCGTGCAGAATCGCACGCGCCGCCTCGACCTGGGCGGTGAAGACGCCCGCCTCGTCGAACAGGAAGGCGGTGACGCCGGCGAGCGTGGTGGTGCCCTCGATGGCGGTTTCGGCCCGCAGGATCGCCTGCCCGTCGATGCTGCGCTGGCGGATCCAGAGATCCTTGCCGGTGCCGGCCCGGGGGGATTTGGCGAAGATCTTGGCCTCGATCTCGCTGGAGCGCTGCTTGAGCGCCGCCGAGAGGGGATTGTAGGCGCCGATGGCGACGACACCGATGGCGAGCGCCACGAAGGCACCGGGCTGGAGGAACTGCCAGGCCGAGATGCCGGCGGCGCGGGCCACCACCAGTTCGAGCTTGCGCGAGAGCTGGAGCAGGGCGGCCATGGAGCCGAACAGGATCGCGAAGGGCAGCACGCTCTCGGCGACCGCGGGGGTGCGGTAGAGGGCGAGCTGGGCCATCAACCCGGGCGAGGCCCCCTGCGCGTCGCCCGCGCGGCGCAAGAGCTCGACGAAGTCGAGGGTGTAGACGAGCGCGAACACCGTGACGAACACGCCGAGGATGGTGCGCACGAAGCGCCACGCGAAGTAGCGCCCGAGCGTCGGCCCGATCAGCATCGCCCAGGCCCCCTCAGGCGGAGCCCGCCTGCGGGCGCCGCCGCAGGGAGGCGACGAGGGCCCGCCGCCCCCTGGCGAGGCGCTCGCTGAAGGCCCGGACCTGCGCCCCGCCGAAGATCAGCAGGGCGGACACCGCGATGGCGCCGAGCGGCGCGGCGTAGATCGCCGCCACGGCGCCGGGGCTGCGCACGGCGGCGCTGCTGGCGGCAAAGCCCGCGATGCGCAGGACCACGACCCCGATCACCGCCCCCGCCACCGCGAGCCCGCGCCCCTGGCGCGTGGTGCGCGGATCGCCGAGCGCGGCGAACGCGATGAAGGTGAGGGCCAGCGGATAGAGCCACGCGGACAGCCGGTCGTGCAGCTCGGCGCGGAAGCGGCCCTTCTGCGACTGGTAATAGGCCTCCGAATGGTCGGGGAAGAGCAGGGCCGTGGTCGAGCGCTCGCGCGGCTTGTAGACCACCTCCGCGTCCGGCGGCGTGAAGGCGGCCAGATCGACGGCGTAGCGCTCGTAGCTCACGATCGAGGAGTCGCGGCTGTCCTTCTGCTGGCGGTGGATGCTGCCCTTCTCCAAGACGAGATAGGTCTGCCCGTCGGCTTCCGCGACGCGCCCGCGCTCGGCCAGATAGACCACCGCCTTGCCGGGATCGCGCTTGTCCTGGATGAACAGCCCCTGGAGCGAGCCGTCGGGTCCGCGCTCGCGGAAATGGAAGGTGATGCCGCTGTCGAGCTGCGTGAACTGGCCCTCCTTGACGACGTTGGCGACGAAATCCCCGCGCACGCGGGTCAGCACGTCGCGCAATTCCTGGAAGGAAGAGGGCATCACCTGGATCGTCAGGAAGGCGGTGACGATGCTGACGGTGAGCGCGAGGGTGAGGAACGGCCTCAGGATGCGGCGCGGCGCCATGCCGGCCGCCGACATCACGATCAGCTCGGAATCGCCGTTGAGCTTGTTGAGCGCGTAAACGCAGGCGATGAACAGCGCGACCGGGGCGATCACGGTGATCAGCGTCGGCAGCGACAGCCCGGTGATGAACAGGAAGACGAGGAGCGTCTGGCCCTTGGCGGTCACGAGGTCGAGCTCGCGCAGCGCCTGCGTCACCCAGATCGTGCCGGTGAGCCCGATCAGGCAGGCGAGGAAGGCCCCGAGCGCGATCCTGAATATGTAGCGCTCGATCTGGCTCATCCCGCGCCCTCGCGCCGTCCCCGCCCTGTATTCTCGCCCCTCGGCGCGGCCAAGCCAAGCCGTGTCGCCCGGACGGTTCGGGGCGCCCGGAATGCGGCTGTTTCGGGGCGGGGGGCTGGAGGTGCGCCGCGTCTGCCGGACTATGCGCCAGTGATTTTCACTGTAATCTCCGTCATAGGAAGCCAGGAGATCGGAATGCCGACGCCGACCGGTCAGATGACCGTCACGCTGACGCGCGAGTTGGAGCAGTTCGTGCGCGACAAGGTGCGCGAGGGCGCCTTCGCGACGACCAGCGAGTACATCCGCGACCTCGTTCGCACCCGCTATCTCGCCGAGAAGGAGCGTGAGGCGCGCCTGCGCACCCTCGACGCCGCGCTCGCAGAAGGGATCGCCGACGCCGAGGCAGGCCGCGTCATGCCGGTCGGCGAGGCCTTCGCTCGAATCCGGGCTGAACTCGGCCTCGACGACGACGCTGGGAAACCGTGATCGTCATCCTCACCGAAGCGGCGGTCGGCGACCTCGTGCGCATCGGCCGCTTCATCGGTCTCGACAACCGGACGCGGGCAGCCAGCTTCGTGTCCGAACTCGAACAGCGCTGCCTCGGACTTGCCGCGATGCCGCGCGCCTACCCGCTGCTGCCGGGCCGCGAGGCTTCGGGCATCCGCCGAAGGGTCTATGGCGACTACCTGATTTTCTACCGCCTCGGCCCCGAGACGATCGAAGTGCTGCGAGTGCTGAACGGGGCACAGGATTACGAGGCGATCCTGTTTCCGGCCGACTGAGCAGCCTCATCGCCGCACCCCGCGCCGCGTTGCGTTCTCCGCCTCAGCGGCTACACAGGTCGCCGGCTTCACGCGCGGCGCGCGAAAAGCCGCCGGAACGACGGGTGGAAAGCGAAGAGCATCATGGCCGGTGGGATCGAAATCGCCTTTGAGCCGCTGTCGTCACGCGGATCCGGAGGCGACATCGTCGTGTTCGTGGGCGACGACCTCGCCCTGTCGGGGGCCGCGAGCGAGGTTCTGGGGCGCCAGGGCGCCGAGCTGGTCGCCCGCGCCGCGTCGAGCGAGCGCTTCAAGGGTAAGGCGCAGTCGGCCCTGTCGATCCCGGCGCCCGCCAACGTCGAGGCCGACCGGCTCGTGGTGATCGGACTCGGCTCCGAGAAGGACCGGGCCAAGCTCGACTGGACGACGCTGGGCGGCTTCACCGCCGGCAAGATCGGGCTGCGCAAGGCCCGCGTCGTGCTCGACTGGCAGGGGTTTGCCGGCACCGCCCGGGATGTGGCCGACTTCAGCCTGGGCGCGCGCCTGCGCAGCTACAGCTTCGACCGCTACAAGACCAAGAAGAAGGACGAGGACGAGGCCAATGCCGCGCTCACCCTGCTGACCGCCGACCCGACGGCTGCCGAGACCGCCGCGAAGGACGCCGCCGGGGTCGCCGAGGGCGTGGTGCTGGCGCGCAACCTCGTCAACGAGCCGCCGAACGTGCTCTACCCGGAGGAGTATGCCCGGCGCGTCTCCGAGCTGACCAAGCTCGGCGTCGAGGTCGAGATCCTCGATCTCGCGCAGATGAAGCAGCTCGGCATGGGCGCGCTGATCGCGGTGGCGCAGGGCTCGGCCCGCGAGCCGCGCCTCGTCATCATGCGCTGGAACGGCGGCGAACCCACTGATCCGCCGCTGGCGCTGATCGGCAAGGGCGTGGTGTTCGATTCCGGCGGCATCTCGATCAAGTCGGCCGGCGGCATGGAGGACATGAAGGGCGACATGGGCGGCTCGGCCGCCGTAGTCGGCACCCTGCACGCGCTGGCCTCGCGCAAGGCCAAGGCCAACGTGATCGGCGCCATCGGCATCGTCGAGAACATGCCCGACGGCAATGCCTACCGTCCGTCCGACATCGTCACCTCGCTCTCGGGCCAGACCATCGAGGTCATCAACACCGACGCGGAAGGCCGCCTCGTGCTCGCCGACGTGCTCTGGCACATCCAGGCGACCTACAAGCCCAAGGCCATGATCGATCTGGCGACCCTCACCGGCGCGATCATCGTCGCGCTCGGCCAGGACATCGCCGGCCTGTTCTCCAACGACGACGACCTCTCGGCCAAGATCACCGCCGCCGGCGAGGCGGCGAACGAGAAGGTGTGGCGGATGCCGCTGATCCCGGCCTTCGACAAGGCGATCGACTCGAAGTTCGCCGACATGAAGAACACCGGCGGGCGCCACGGCGGCGCGGCCACGGCGGCCGCCTTCCTCAAGCGCTACGTCAACGACGTGCCGTGGGCCCATCTCGACATCGCGGGCGTGGCCATGTCCTCGTCGCCGTCCGAGATCAACCGCAGCTGGGGCGCGGGCTGGGGCGTGCGCCTGCTCGACCGGCTGGTGCGCGACAACTACGAGCGCTGAGCCCGCGAGACCCATGTCCGCGCCCGCCGCCCGGATCGCCGCCGCCGCCCCCCTCGCGGCGGCGCTTCTGGCGCTCGTCGCGACCTACCTGACGGGCTTCGACCAGCGGACGACGATGCCGCCGGACGTGGCCGCCCGCTTCTACGGCTTCTTCCTCGACCGCTATCCGCTCTACGCCTTCGCGCTGGTCTACGGGCTCGCCCGCCTCCTCACCGCGATGCTGGCACCCGGCCCCTCGGGGGTGCCGCGGCGGCTCGTCGGCGGCCTCGTCGGCCTCGCCCTCCTGCTCGCCGCGAGCCTGCATCCGACCTTCGGCGGGATGGTGCTGCGGACGGGGTTCGATGTCGGCGCCATCGCCTTCATGAACGCCACGCCGATGCCGCTGGCCTACGCCCTCGGCACGGCGGGCGCCGCCCTGGCGTTCGGCCTGCCCGTGGGCCTCGGCGTCGTCCTCACCGGCCACCGGGGCCACGCGCCGGTCGGCGGCTGGCTGCGCCGGGCGGGGCGGGGGGCGCTGCGCGGGCTCGCCGGTTTCCTCGCCCTGTGGTTCGGCGCCGCGGTCATCGGCTTCGCCCGCGACGCCGGCTTCGGCCCCTGGCCGCGCGGGCCCCTCCGGGCGGGCGACCTCGCGGTCGCGGCCCTGCTGCTCACCCTCGCCGCGCTGCCGCACATGCTGCTCGTCGCGACGCGCTTTCCCGGCCTGCGCAAGGCCGGGTGAGGAGACGGCTCAGGCCACCGACGCCGGCTCGGCCTCCGGCACCAGCCCGAGCTGCCGATCCAGGAAGTCCTGGACCTGCTCCTCGCGCATCGGCTTGGAGAAGAAGTAGCCCTGGATCAGGCTGCAGCCGATCCCCTGCAGGATGTCGAGCTGCTCCTGGGTCTCGACGCCCTCCACGACGCAGCTCAGGGACAGGTCGCGCGACAGCGCGCTGACCGAGCTGACGATCTTCCGGCTCGCTTCGCTGCTCGCGAGGTCGCGCACGAAGCTTCCATCGACCTTGATCTTGTCGAGGGGCAGCTTCTGGATCTGGCTCAAGCTCGAATAGCCCGTGCCGAAATCGTCGAGGGAGATGCGCACGCCCGCGGCCTTGAGGTGGTGGATGTTGGCCAGCGCCTCGTCGAGATTCATCATCAGCGCCGTCTCGGTCACCTCGAACTCGACGCGGCGGGGCGAGACCCCGCTCCGGGCGAGGATGCCGATGAGGTTCATCACCTTGTCCGAGGAGACGAGGTCGTGCCCCGACAGGTTGAAGGAGATGCCGACATCCTCCGGCCATTGCTTGACCGCCTCCAGCGCCTTGCGGAGCAGGATCGGCGTGATCGTCGAGATGAAGCCGGAATTCTCGGCCACGACGATGAACTTGCCCGGCGAGACCAAACCCAGCACCGGGCTCTGCCAGCGGGCGAGGCATTCGAGCAGCAGCGTCCTGTTGCGGCTCGAATCCACGATCGGCTGGAAGGTGAGGTAGAGTTCCTCGTCGAGGTTCGCCGCGCGCAGGGTGCGCTCGACCAGCGCGTTCTCGCGCACGCTGCGCTCGTGCTCCGCGCTGAACACCACCGGTCTCATCCGGCCGGTGCGCTTGGCGTGGAACAGGGCGTAGTCGGCCCGGTCGTAAAGTTCGGTGGCGGTCTGCGCGGCCTTGGGGAAGGCGGCAAAGCCCACCGAGCAGCCGAGCATCAGCCGCAATTCGCCGACCTGGATCGGGGTGTGGACGGTCTCGATGATCGTCTGGCCGATCGCCAGCAGCCGCGCCTCGTCGTCCTCGCCGAGGATCAGGGCGAACTCGTCGCCGCCGAGGCGGTAGACCTCGCCATGGCCCGACAATTCGGCCTGGAGGCGCTCGGCCATGGCGCGCAGCAGCCGGTCGCCGACGAGATGGCCGTTGCAGTCGTTGACGGTCTTGAATCCGTCGAGATCGATGATGCCGAAGGCGACCGGTCGGCCGGCCTGCCCGGCCTCGTCCAGCGCGCGGTCGAGATCGCGGAAGCAGCGGCGGCGATTGCCGATCTCGGTCAGCATGTCGGTGTTGGCGATGCGGAAATTCTCCTCGCTGAGCGCCATGATCTCCTCCGCCTTCCGCTGCAGCGAGAGCCGCGAGGAGAACAGGTGGATGAAGTCCCTGTGGTGGTCGTAGGCGACGTAGGCGAGACCGGCGAGGCCGCCGCCGAGCAGCAACGCCACGCCGCCGACATTCGAGCCGGCATTCGCCGCGACGATGAGCGTCCCGACGACGCAGACGCCCGCGGCGATCACCGACGCGGCACGCAGATGCAACAGGCCGAACAGCAGGAACACCACCTGTCCGGCCAAACAGAGCGACAGCAGGAGCAGGGTCTCCGGCGTCGACCATTGGATCAGCCAGACCTGCCAAGCGACGATCACGCAGATGCCGAGGATCACTTCGTTGCCGACGATCCGCATCCGTCGCGAACATTCGGCCGGCGGAGGGATGTCGGCGCGGTGACGGAACAGGAAGTGGTTCCAGAACACCGCCTTGGCGACGAGGACGAAGAGCGGGAAGGGCGCCCAGGCCCACCAGGGCGCATGAAAGGCATGGACGAACGCCACCGCCAGGAGATCGGCGGTGAGGGCCACGAACAGGGCCGCACAGGCCTTGATCAGGGCTTTGTAGCGCTCCTGCTCGACCGAGTACGTGCCCGAATCTTTCTGGGCCAAGCCACGACTCCGGAAATTTATTCCCTATCAAAGCGCTAAGATTCAAAAGTGAAAAATGTTAAAACGCATTGTCGGACTCGCACCCGATTTGGCTGCATGGGAGCGATGTCTTTCGGGGCTCCCTCCGCCGATGCCGCGGACGACATCGGGTGATCGAACTGCCTTCATCTAAGCTCAACTGGTTCCGATGGGAGATCGCCCCATGGCCGGCGCGGCATCCCGGCCCCGTCCGGCCTGGAGGGGCGGGTTGATCGGACCCGTCGGAAACGCTTAAGCCTTTTGCCGAACAGGCGGAGCCGGCACGAGTCCGGCAGCCGGGGAAGGCGCCCCTTGTGGTGGGCCGGGAGGACGAGGATGGCCGAGAACCGGAGCGCGGAGCGGCCCTGGCTGTCCGCCTACCCGCCGGGCATCCCCCACGAGATCGAGGCGCAGGCGCTCGGCACGGTGGTCGATCTGTTCGAGCGGAGCGTGGCGCGCTTCGCCGAGCGCCCGGCGCTCACCTGCTTCGGCGCCACCTTACGCTTCCGCGAGGTCGGCGCGGCGGCCCATGCCGTGGCGGCGTGGCTCGCGGCCGAAGGGCTCGGCAAGGGCGACCGCGTCGCGGTGATGATGCCCAACGTCCCGGCCTGCCCGGTGACCCTGCTCGGCGTGCTGGCCGCGGGCTGCACCGTGGTCAACGTCAACCCGCTCTACACCCCGCGGGAACTGGCGGCCCAGCTCACCGATTCCGGTGCCCGCGCCCTCTTCGTGCTGGAGAATTTCGGCCACACCGTCGAGAAGGCGCTGCCGCATGTGCCCGCCCTGGAGCGGATCGTGGTGGCGGCGCCGGGCGATCTGCTCGGCCTGAAAGGTCACGTCGTCAACGCCGTGTCGCGGCGGGTGAAGCGGGCGGTGCCGCCGTTCCGGCTGCCGCCGGAGAAGACCGGGCGCTTCGAGGCGGTGGTGAAGGCCGGGCGCGGGATGAAACCGCCGACGGTGACGGTGGCCCCCGGCGATCTCGCCTTCCTGCAATATACCGGCGGCACGACGGGCGTGGCCAAGGCCGCGATGCTCACGCATGCCAACATCGTCGCCAATGTCGAGCAGAGTCGGATCTGGTTCCGCGCCTCGGAGGAGGATGCCGACCTGAGCGTGGCGGTGACCGCGCTGCCGCTCTACCACATCTTCGCGCTCACCGCCTGCTTCCTGTTCTTCTTCCGGCTCGGCGGCTGCTGCCTGCTGATCCCGAACCCCCGCGACATCGACGGCTTCGTGAAGACGCTGAGCAAGACGCGCTTCACCAACTTCGCCGGCGTCAACACGCTGTTCAACGCGCTGAACAATCACCCGAAGATCGGCAACGTGGATTGGTCCCACCTCCACTACGTCGTCGGCGGCGGCATGGCGGTGCAGTCGGCGGTGGCCGCCCGCTGGAAGGCGATCACCGGGCAGACCATCCTCGAAGGCTACGGCCTGTCCGAGACCTCGCCGGTGGTGAGCGTCAACCCGCGCGGATTGAAGGACTGGACCGGGACGATCGGCTATCCGCTCCCCTCGACCGAGGTGTCGATCCGCGGGGCTGACGGCACGGTTCTGCCTTTCGGCGTGCCGGGCGAGCTCTGCGTGCGCGGCCCCCAGGTGATGGCCGGCTACTGGAACCGGCCGGAGGAAACCCGTGGCGCCACGACCGAGGACGGCTTCTTCCGCACCGGCGACGTGGCGGTGATGACCCCGGACGGGCAGATCCGCATCGTCGACCGGATGAAGGACATGATCCTCGTCTCCGGCTTCAACGTCTATCCCAACGAGGTCGAGGACGTGCTCGCCACCCATCCGGCGGTGGTTGAATGCGCCGTCGTCGGCGCGCCGTGCCCCGAGAGCGGCGAGATGGTGGTGGCCCACGTGGTCCTGCGCGACCCCGCCTGCACGGCGGATGTCCTGCGGACGCATGCCCGCGCGAGCCTCACCGGCTACAAGGTGCCACGCAAGGTTGTTGTCCACGACGCGCTGCCCAAGACCAATGTCGGCAAGGTCCTGCGCCGGGCGCTGCGGGACGGGGCCGCCTGACGGCGCGGATCGGCTTCCGAGAGAGGGCACCGCTGGAAGGCGGTGCCCTTTTCATGTCAGCAGCTGGCGTGGCCGCACTGGCGCACGTCCTGGATGGTCTTGCGCATGGCGTCCACGCCGACGGCGCCGGGCAGGATCTCGTCGCCGATGACGAAGGCCGGCGTGCCCGACAGGCTGAGCTTGTCGCCCAGGCCCACGTTCTCGGCGAGCGCCGCCTTCACCTCGGGACCCTGCGCATCCTTCTTCAGCCGCTCGACGTCGGCGCCGAGTTCCTTGCCCACCGCCAGCGCCTTCTCGGCGTTGATGCGGCCCTTGCTCTCCAAGAGCTTGGCGTGGAAGTCGAACATCTTCTCGGGCTTCAGCTGCATCTTGGCGGCGAGCGCCACCTTGCTGGCCTCGAGCGATTCGGCGCCGAGCACGGGGAAGTCCTTGAGCACCACCCGCAGCTTCGGATCGGCCTTGATCAGCGCCTGCACGTCGCCGAACGCCTTGCGGCAATAGCCGCAATTGTAGTCGAAGAACTCGACCACGGTGATGTCGCCCTGCGGGTTGCCGGCCACGATGCCGTGGGGCGAGTTGACCAGCGCCTCGCGCGATTCCTTCAGCGCGGCGGCCTGGGCGAGCTTCTGCGTCTCCTGGGCCCGGCGCTCGCCCTCGGCGATGGCCTCCTGCAGCACGTCCGGATTCTTGACGAGGTAGTCCTTGACGATGCCCTCGATCGCCTTGCGCTGGGCCTCGGTGAAGGGCGCAGGCTCTTCCGCGAAGGCCGCCGAACCTGCGCCGAGCAGAAGAGTGCCGGCGAGCGCGAGGGCCGGAACGGAGCGGAAGGGCTGCATCGATACCTCGATTGATTGGGGGCCGGTCTCCGGCGAGGGAGGCGGCCGCGGGAAACGGCACGCGGGGTTATGGCACGGGCGGCCGCCTTCGCCGATGCGACTCTTTTCGGGCCGGGCCGGCGCGAGCGGGGACCTGAGTCCTGCCGCCGCGGTGCGGCGTTTTCGCGGCGCCCTCTCGGACGACGGTCGCCGCTCGGGGGCGAGCGGATTTTTGGTTCGATTGCGAGGTCGGGTTAGCGGATTGATAAGTTCGTCCCATCACAAGTTCGGTACGGAATCGATCGGAGGACGCATGGCATGAATCGCGGTGTGATCGTCGTCCTCAGCGACCGGCCCGACCGGAGCAAGCCGCTGGTCGATGCGATCAATGCGGTGGCCGAGTGCCGGGTCGTCGGCACCGACGAGACCTGGGACCGGATCGGCCCGTTCGGCGGCGTCGTCGCCGACATCACCCTGAGCCGCCCGGAGGCGAAGAGCTGCCTGCGCCGGCTGGCGAGCCGGCCCGGCCGCCAGCGCGCGCCGCTGATCTACCTGACCCGCAGCGAGAGCCACGCGGCCTTCACCGAGGCGCGCAACCTCGGCGCCACGATCTGCCTGTCGGCCCATGTCGAGCCGCGGATGGTGGTGGGCTCGCTCGTGCGCGAGGTCTGGCCCGAGAAATCGGTGGCCGACCTCGTGGTCACCCGCGAGATCAAGCGCGCGGGCGCGACGATGACGAACCTGCTCAAGAGCGCCGAGACCGGGCCGGTCGACATGAAGGCGGTCGACGGCGGCATCGATCCGGTGCTCGACGCCATCCACGACGGCGGCCTGTCGCGCTGGCTCGACGAGGTCTGGGCCTACGACGACGTCACCTTCCAGCACTGCCTCCTGGTCTCCGGCACGGTGGCGGCCTTCGCCCTCAGCCTGGGACTGTCGCAGGCCGACCGCCAGCTCCTCACCCGCGCCGCCCTCGTCCACGATGTCGGCAAGTCGCGCATCCCCCACGCCATCCTGAACAAGCCGGGCCGCCTCGACGACGACGAGCGGGCGGTGATGCAGACCCACGCGCCGATCGGCCACGAGATCCTCAGCGCCTCGGGCGGCTGCGATCCGATCACGCTCGCCGTCACGCGTCACCATCACGAGATGATCGACGGCTCCGGCTATCCCGACGGCCTCAGCGCCGCCGCCATCGCCGACCCCGTGCGTCTGCTGACGATCTGCGACATCTACGCCGCCCTGATCGAGCGCCGCCCCTACAAGAAGCCGATGCCGACCCGCGACGCCCTGTCGATCCTCGCGGCCATGGACGGCAAGCTGGAAGGCGGCCTCGTCCAGGCCTTCGGCCGGGCGGTCGAGAGCGCGCCTTGAAATGCGTCAGTCGCGAGATGAGGCGTCAGGGCTCGATCGCGAAATTCGGACCCCACTCAGCGGTCATGACTGTGGTACGAATGACGAGCGGTGTCACCTTACTTGCCGTCCAAGAGAGGGTACCTACGCCCAAATCATTTATTTTGAAAAGATAAGTTTCAGAAAAATTCGACCCACGAGCTGATATCAAAAACGCCATATCCTGCTTGCTAAAATTATTCAGAGATGCATTGTACCCCTCCCTGAGGTAACTGCGCACCCCATTGCCATCCCTCATGATAATATCAATCTTATTTTCATCATTGATATAAGCAGTTATGCGACCATTATCAAATCCATCTTTCTTCCATCCGCCCTGGCCTGGACCAACGATCCCAGTCTCGAAGTAGTAGCTTTGCCCAGTCGAAGGACCGCATCGTGCCAAGATTGAGGCTGCTCTGACGCCTCCGGCGGTGGTAAGCGTCAGAGCGGCGGCGAGAAGAACACCGTATTGGTCGAGGTGCATCGTTTAGGCCCGCCGCGCGGTGACTTCGGCGGGCGCCGGCACCGCGCGCCCGAGACGCCGCGCCGCCGCGATCCAACATTCGATGGCATCCTCGACATTCGCCATGGCCTGCTCGACCGTGTCCCCGTCCGACATGCAGCCGGGAAGGTCGGGCACGGTCGCGTGCCATCCCCCGCCCTCCGAGGCGGGCAGCCAGTCCAGCCTGACGTAGTAGTCACGAACGAACATCGGACGAGTCCCTGACACGATCCACGAAGGCGACGAGCTTCCTGATGTAGACCGGCCGGATCGGCCGCTTGAACGGCACGGTCAGAATTTCGGGCAGGCTCGGATGCGACAGGTCGTAATGTGAGCCCCGTGCCGGCGGGTGGCAAGCAATGCCGAAGGCACGACAGACGGCCTCCACGTCGGCAATGGTCCAATCCCCCAACGGGTTGTTCCGCATCGCCTCAAGGCGCTTCTCGGCTTGGCTCATGAAGGCGACCGTGAGGGTGACGAGGCGCAACTGTCGAACTCAACGGAAGATAGCACCGGCTCAGGCCACAGTTGAACACCCATCATCGATCAAGGCGCGCGCCGATCCGGCCGGCTTCGCTCGCGGGTCCAAGCCTCACACCGACGACGCGATCTGCTATGGGCGGCGCTCCCCGCGAACCCGGAGCCCGCCGATGCCGACCGAGTCCAGCCTCTCGCTCTCGCGCCGGGCCGAAGCCGTCGCGCCCTTCCTCGCCATGGACGTGATGGCCGAGGCCGGCGCGCGCGCGCGGCGCGGGGAGGGGGTGATCCACATGGAGGTCGGCCAGCCCTCGGCCCCGGCCCCGCGGGCGGTGATTGCGGCGGCGCAAGCCGCACTCGCCGACGGGCGCATCCCGTACACCGAGGCGCTCGGGATGCCGGTCTTGCGCGAGCGCATCGTGCGCCACTACGCCGAGACCTACGGCGTTCGGATCGCGCCGGAGCGGGTCGTGGTGACGACGGGATCGTCGGCGGGCTTCGTGCTCGCCTTCCTCGCCCTGTTCGACGCGGGCGCGCGGGTCGGCGTGCCGTGCCCCGGCTATCCGGCCTATCACGGCATCCTGAACGCCCTCGACCTGATCCCGCAGCCGATGATCCTGCGGGCGGAGGATCGCTTCGCCCCCACCAGCGCCTTGCTGCGGGAGGTCCACGCGGCGAAAAACCTCTCGGGGGTTCTGGTGATGAGCCCGGCCAACCCGTCGGGCACGGTGATCGAGCCGGCCCGCCTCGCCGAGCTCTGCGCCACCGCGCGGGACTTACGCCTGCCGTTCATCTCCGACGAGATCTATCACGGCCTCAGCTACGGCGTGCCGACCGCGACCGCGCTGGCGTTCGACCCGGAGGCGGTCGTGATCAACTCGTTCTCGAAGTTCTACTGCATGACCGGCTGGCGCATCGGCTGGATGGTGGTGCCGGAGGCGTTGGTGCGACCGATCGAGCGGCTGGCCCAGAACCTCTACATCTCGGCGCCCTACCTGTCGCAGGTGGCGGCGCTGGCGGCCTTCGACGCGCTCGACGAGATCGGCGCCGTGCGCGACGGCTACGCCCGCAACCGCGCCCTGCTCCTCGACGCGCTGCCGGGCCTGGGCTTTTCCGGCATCCACCCGGTGGACGGCGCCTTCTACCTCTACGCCGACATCGCGAAACTCTCGGGCGACGCCACCGACTTCTGCCGCCGCATGCTCGCCGAGACCGGCGTGGCGGCGACCCCGGGCCTCGATTTCGATCCGGGGGAGGGCGGGCACCACGTCCGCTTCTCCTTCGCGGGCTCGGAAGAGGCGTGCCGCGAGGCGGTGGTGCGGATCAGGGGGTGGTTGGGGCGGTAGACGGGCCATCGCTCCACCCTGAACGGGGGAGGGCGCCGAAAGGCGCAGACCGATCACATTCAACGGGTCGGATGCAACTGCATCCCCCCTCTCCCGGCACACGGGAAGAGGCCTGCATGGACCTCGTCGCCCACGCATGACACGGCGGCGAAGCCGCCGCGGGGTGAAGGGGCTTCGACGGAAGAGGCTCGTCCCAAACCTCCCCCTCACCTTCGGCAGCCGCCTCGCCGCATCGACGAAAGGGTCGGTGCGGCCCTCCCCCCGCGTGCGGGGAGAGGGAATGCGCGAGCAATGGGGCCGGGTATCACTCCCCGCCGAGGGCGGCCTTCGTGCGCGACCACCAGCCGGCCCGCTTCGGGCGGTTCGGGTCGGCGGGGGTGAGGACCACGGCCACCGGCTCGGGGGCGGGCTCGGGCGCCGGGGCGGATTGCGGCAGCGCTTCCGCGGCGACCGGCTCGGCCTCGGGGGCCGGGACGACCGGCGGCGGCGCAGCGGCGGCACCGTCGCGGGCATCGACCGAGACGGTGGTCACGTCGGCGGCAGGCACGGGCTCCTCGGGGCCGACCGGCAGGGTGTCGGCGGCGGTTTCTTCCGCGGGCGCGTCCGCCCGGACCGCATCCCGATCATCGGCCTGCGCCTCGGCCTCGCCGGAGGCCTCGTCCTGAACGCCCTCCTGCGCCTCGTCGCGGCTGCGGGCGCGGCCGCGACCGCCCCGGCGACCGCGGCGGCGGCGGCGGCCGTTGCCCTCGCCGTCCTCGTCGGCAGCCGTCTCGGTCGGCTCGGCGGCCTGTACGGCCTCACCGGTCACGGCCTCGCCGGCCTCCTCGGTGCCTTCGCCCTCCTCGGACTCGTCGGAGCCGTCCTGGCCCTCGTCGCCGTCTTGACCGTCTTGGCCGTTCTCCTCGCCGTCGGCGCGGGACTCGCCTTCGCCGCCCCGTCCGCCGCGACGGCGGCGACGACGGCGGCGGCGCCCGCCGCCCTCCTCGTTCGCTTCGGGTGCCGGACGGCTCTCGGCGGGCGCCTCCTCGGCCTCGGCCTCGATCACCTCGTCCTCGACGACGTCGTCCTCGTCATCGTCGGCCTCGTAGGCCGGCGAGATCGCCACCGCCCGCACGCCCGTCACCGGGGCGGCGGTCTTCACCGCGAGGTCGCCGCGGTCGAGCGCGAACGGCGAGGTCGCGGCGAGCCGCTCGTCGGCCGAGACCGTGATCGTCACCGAGAAGCGCTGCTCCAAGTCGTAGAGGTGCGCCCGCTTCTGGTTGAGGATGTAGAGCGCCACCTCGGTGTGGGTGCGCAGGATCAGGTTGTGCGAGGCGGACTTGATCAGCG
Organism: Methylorubrum salsuginis; assembly: GCF_900114375.1. Classification (GTDB taxonomy): domain Bacteria; phylum Pseudomonadota; class Alphaproteobacteria; order Rhizobiales; family Beijerinckiaceae; genus Methylobacterium; species Methylobacterium salsuginis. The sequence continues at coordinate 38,886 of NZ_FOSV01000015.1, forward strand.
CCTCCTCCAGCGAGCGCAGGATGTGGAGCGCCACCGACGAGGTAGCCCGCACGAAGCCCGAACCGCCGCAATGGGCGCAGGGGATCGAGGAGGATTCGAGCACGCCGGTGCGGATGCGCTGGCGGCTCATCTCCAGGAGGCCGAAGGGCGAGATGCGTCCGACCTGGATGCGGGCGCGGTCGTTCTTGAGCGCCTCGTTGAGCCGCTTCTCGACCGCGCGGTTGTTGCGCTTCTCCTCCATGTCGATGAAGTCGATCACGACGAGGCCGGCGAGATCGCGCAGGCGCACCTGGCGGGCGACCTCTTCGGCCGCCTCGAGGTTGGTCTTGAGCGCCGTGTCCTCGATGTCGTGCTCGCGCGTGGCGCGGCCCGAGTTCACGTCGATCGAGACCAGCGCCTCGGTCGGGTTGATCACGAGGTAGCCGCCCGAGCGCAGGGCCACGTGGGTCGAGAACATCGCGTCGAGCTGCTGCTCGACGCCGTAGCGGGCGAACAGCGGCGCGACCTCGCGGTAGGGCTTCACGACCTTGGACTGGCCGGGCATCAGCATCCGCATGAAGTCCTTGGCCTCGCGGTAGGCGTCTTCGCCCGAGACCAGAACCTCGTCGAGGTCCTTGTTGTAGAGGTCGCGGATCGCCCGCTTGATCAGCGAGCCCTCCTCGTAGACGAGCGCCGGGGCGGTCGAGGACAAAGTCAGCTCGCGCACGCTCTCCCACAGGCGCATCAGGTACTCGAAGTCGCGCTTGATCTCGGGCTTGGTGCGCGAGGCGCCGGCGGTGCGCAGGATGATCCCCATCCCCTCCGGCACGTCGAGGTCGGACACGACCTCCTTCAGGCGCTTGCGGTCGGCGGCTGAGGTGATCTTCCGGGAGATGCCGCCGCCGCGGCCGGTGTTGGGCATCAGCACCGAGTAGCGGCCGGCGAGCGACAGGTAGGTCGTGAGCGCCGCGCCCTTGGTGCCGCGCTCCTCCTTGACGACCTGCACCAGGATGATCTGGCGGCGCTTGATCACCTCCTGGATCTTGTACTGGCGGCGATAGGCGCGGGGGCGCTCGGGGAGCTCGGCCAGCGCGTCGCCCGCGCCGCCGACCTGGGCGACCTTCGGCTCGCCGTCCTCGTCGTGCTCCTCGTCGCCATCCTCGTCATCCTCGTCGGACTCGTCGTCCTCCTCAGAATCGTCGTCCTCGTCCGAATCCTCGTCGTCCTCGTCCTCGTCGGATTCTTCCGAATCCTCGTCCGCGTCGGGGGAGACCTCGCGAGCCTCCTCGGTGACGGGGGCGGAAGCCGCGACCGGCTCCGGCGCGGCCTCGGCGGGCGCAGCCTCGGAGGTGGGCTCGACGGCGGCAGGCTCGGCAGACTCGACCGGCGGGTTCGGCGCCTCGGAGATCGCGGCGATGTCGGAGGGCTCGACCTTCGGCTCGGCGGGCTCGGACGGCGCCGCCTCGGCGCCGGGCTCAAGCGCCGATTCGGGGAGCGCCGCGGAGGCGTCGCCGCCCGGCACGGGGGTCGCGTCCGGGGCAGTCTCGGAGGCACCAGCCTCGCCGCCCTCCGCGACGATCGCCGCACGCACGGCCTCGATCGCCTCCGGCGACTCGGAATCGGCGGCCGGGCCCTCGCCGGGCACGGCGGTGTCGGGGCTCACGGCCGACTCCGAAGAATCCTCGGCGGAGACGGTCTCGTCGCCGCGCGCGCCGCGGGCCTCGGCCCGGCGCCCGCGCGAGCGGCGACCCCGCGTGCGGCGCTCCTCGCGCTCGCGGTGCTCCTCCTCCTCGCGCGCCTCGGCCTCCAGCAGGGCGAGGCGGTCGGCCATCGGAATCTGGTAATAGTCCGGATGGATCTCGTTGAAGGCGAGGAAGCCGTGGCGGTTGCCGCCGTACTCGACGAAGGCCGCCTGGAGCGAGGGCTCCACCCGGGTCACCTTGGCGAGGTAGATGTTGCCCCGCAGAGGCCGGCGATTGGCGGCCTCGAAGTCGAATTCCTCGACCCTAGAGCCGTGGACCGTGACGACCCGGGTCTCCTCCGGATGCGTCGCATCGATGAGCATCTTGTTGTTGGCCATGACGTGCTTTCGACATGGCGGCCGACGTCGTTTCCCTCGAGCGCGCGCCGCGTGGTCCCGGCGGCGCCGCCCCCGGCCTCAGGGCCGAAAGGGGAGTGGCGCATGCCGGCCTCGTCGCCGAGGTCGCGGAAGCTGCGGGGAGGGGATTGCCGTCAACCGCCGTAAGGCGCCGGGCATCGGCGCGCTGGGGGTTGAACAGGGCCGGCACGAGGGGAGACGCGGAGCGACGCGGGAACCGCGCGCCACGAGCACGAGCAACGGCAACCGATGCTGTGCGTCCTCCCATCCTTGAACCGGCCTCGCGAAAACAGCGGACCGGCGAGCGGCCCTATGGGATTTCATGGGCGCGACGCTCCCCGGAAACGCCCGAAGAGGCCGCGAATGCCGTGACTCCCGCCCGGATGCCGGGAGGCGCGGAAGCGACGCTGAAGCAATTCGAGCGAGGCGGGCACCGTCACGGGACCCAGGCGTCCCCGAGGGCCGCCGAAGCGCCGGCTCGGGAATGGGGTCGATACCATTACAGAGTGTCGCGGGATGAATGCAAGGGGCTCATGCGTTGACGCAGCCCTTGTCGCCCGGCTCGGAGAAGGCCCGATCGCCCGCGAACCCGTTGGCCTCAAGCGGGATTTCACGATGGATAGCTACCTGTGGGGAGGGTCGCGGTGTCGTTCCCGGAAAAGTCGCTCGCATCTATCGCCAGGGAAGGGCGTCAGGCCCGCTACCGGGGCGACCCGTCCGAGGCCAATCCCTACCCGGAGGGCTCGGACGACCACGCCGCCTGGAAGCGGGCCTGGGAGTGCCCCGACGGCGAGGCCACAGAGGCGCAGGCGCCCGACAGCTGCGCCTGAGGGCAGTGTCGCGCCGGCACAACAGCATCCGGGCAACCGACGCGCACGCGGTGAGGAACGGTTAACCATCCCGGCCGTATCTCGTATCGGAGGCTCCCGGAACCTTGGCCGACCGATGCAGCCCCGCGCCCGCACCTTTCGTCTTGGACTTCTCCGCTCCCTGGCCCTGACGGGGAGCCTGCTCGCGCTTGTCGCGAGCCCGCTCCTGTCCGGCCCGGCGCCGGCGCAGGATGGCCCTGCCCGCAACGCGGCGGTCGCCATCGCGGCCGATCTCGCGAGCCAGGGCGGGACGACCAAGCTCGTCCTCACCCTCTCGAAACCGGTCGAGGCCCGCGCCTTCGTGATGGAGCGGCCCGACCGCGCCGTGATCGACCTGCCCGAGGTGAACTTCCAGCTCGGCCCGGAAGCCGGGCGCAAGCGGGACGGCGTCGTCGCCTCCTTCCGCTACGGGCTGTTCGCCCCGGGCCGCTCGCGCATCGTCGTCGATCTCGCCGGCCCGGCGGTGGTCGAGGGGATCGAGACCGCGACGACCCGCGCCGGGGCGACCCTCGTCACCATTCCCTTCCGCCGGGTCGAGCGCGACGCCTTCCGCAAGGCGTCGGTCGCGGGCGATCCGAACCCGTCGGCGGCCAAGGCCCCGGCCCCGGGGGAGGCCGCCGACACCCGGCCCCTGATCGTGGTCGATGCGGGCCACGGCGGCATCGATCCCGGCGCCATCGCGGCGACCGGCGTCTACGAGAAGGACATCGTGTTCGGCTTCGCCCAGGCGCTCGTCCAGCGCCTGGAGGCGACCGGCCGCTACCGCATCGCCATGACCCGCGACCGCGACGTGTTCGTGGCCCTGTCCGAACGGGTCCGCATCGCCCGCGAGGCCAAGGCGGACCTGTTCGTGTCGATCCACGCCGATTCGATCTCCTCGGCCCCGCAGGTGAAGGGCGCTACGATCTATACCGGCTCCGAGAAGGCGACCGACGGCGAATCGGCGCGGCTGGCCGAGCGCGAGAACAAGGCCGACGCCGCGGGCGGGTCCGACGCAGGGGAGGGGGCCAGCGACGTCGCCGACATCCTGCAGGAACTGACGCTGCGCGAGACCCGCGGCTTCTCGGCGGGCTTCGCCGGCAAGCTCATGGGCCAGCTCTCGCCCGTCATGGAGATGAGCACGAAGCCCCACCGGGAGGCGGGCTTCCGGGTGCTGCGCTCGCCCGACGTTCCGTCCGTGCTGGTCGAACTCGGCTACCTGTCGAGCAAGAGCGACCTCGAGAAGCTGCTCTCGGAGGAGTGGCGCACCAAGGTGACGGGCGCGATGGCGAAAGCCATCGACCTGTTCTTCGCCGGCCGGGCGACGCTGTCCCGCCCCACGGCCGCCAGCCCGCGCAAGGCGGCCTCCATCGCCCCAGTTTCACCATAGAACCGGTGTCGATACGGGGCCTTCACGAGAGGCCCCCGTCCGCTTCACGCCGCGCGGCTCGGGCTCGGCCTCGACACGAGCCCTGAGCCGGCCGGCCCTCACGTGCCGAGCCCGAGCCTCAAGCGCGCAGCGGACGAGCGACGGACGGACACCGGATGCGTTTCATCCTGCGATTCTTCGCTTTCCTGTTCTCGGCGGGCGCGGTGATGTTCTGCATCGCCGCCGCCGCGGGCGCGTTCTTCTACTGGAAGTACAGCCAGGACCTGCCGGACCACGCCGCGCTCGCCAATTACGAGCCGCCGGTGATGACCCGCGTCCACGCTGCGGACGGCTCGCTGCTCGCCGAATACGCCCACGAGCGCCGGCTCTATCTGCCGATCCAGGCGATGCCGAAGATCATCGTCGCCGCCTTCCTCTCGGCGGAGGACAAGAACTTCTACAAGCACGGCGGCATCGATCCCGAGGGTATCGTCCGCGCGATCCTGACCAACGCCCAGTCGGGCAAGAAGCAGGGCGCCTCGACCATCACCCAGCAGGTCGCCAAGAACTTCCTGCTCTCCAGCGAGCAGACCTACGACCGCAAGATCAAGGAAGCCCTGATCGCGCTGCGGATCGAATCCACCTACTCGAAGGACAAGATCCTCGAGCTGTACCTGAACGAGATCTTCCTCGGGACTATCGTCCCGGGGCGCAATCTGCACGGCGTCGCCGCCGCGGCCCTGGATTACTTCGGCAAGTCGGTCCACGAGCTGACCATCAACGAGGCGGCCTATCTCGCTGCCCTCCCGAAGGGCCCGAACAACTACCACCCCTACCGCAAGACGCAGGCGGCTTTGTCGCGCCGCAACGAGATCATCGGCCTGATGGCCCAGAACGGCTACATCACCCAAGAGGAGGCGGTGGAGGCCAAGAAGCAGTCGCTCGGTGTCAACCCGCGCGTCGCCTTCCCGAACGCCGCCAACGCCAACTACTTCACCGAGGAGGTGCGCCGCGAGATCTCCGAGCGCTACGGCGAGACCAAGCTCTACGAGGGCGGCCTGTCGGTGCGCGCCACCTTGGACCCGAAGATGCAGTCCTGGGCCCGCAAGGCGCTGGTGGACGGCCTTGTGCGCTACGACCAGGGTCGCGGCTGGCGCGGCGCCGAGCGTCAGGTCGATCTCGTCGGCCGCGACTGGGGTCTGGCCGTCTCCGAGATGCCCGCGCTCGGCGACATCGCCCCCTGGCGGCTCGCCGTGGTGCTGAGCACGTCGGGCGGCGTGGCGCAGATCGGCCTCCAGCCCCGGCGCGAGGCCTCCGGTGCCGTCTCCAAGGATCGCGAGACCGGATCGATCACGGCGGAAGGCGTGAAGTGGACGGGGCGCCCGGTCGCCTCGGCGCTGAAGCCCGGCGACGTGGTCTATGTCGAGCCGATGGATACGGGCCGCGCCCTCTACCGCCTGCGGCAGAAGCCCGAGGTGTCCGGCGCCATCGTGGCGATGGACCCCTATACGGGGCGCGTCCACGCCATGGTCGGCGGCTTCTCCTACGACGAATCCGAATTCAACCGCGCGACCCAGGCGATGCGCCAGCCCGGCTCCTCGTTCAAGCCGATCGTCTACTCGGCGGCGCTCGACAACGGCTACACGCCCTCGTCGGTGGTGCAGGATTCGCCGATCACCATCGAGGCCGGTCCCGGCCAGGAGGCCTGGACCCCCTCGAACTACGACGGCAAGTCCGGCGGCCCGCATACGCTCCGCTACGGCATCGAGCATTCGAAGAACCTGATGACGGTGCGGCTGGCCAAGGATATCGGCATGCCGCTGATCGCCGAATATGCCCGCCGCTTCGGCGTCTACGACGACCTGCTCCCCGTGCTGCCGATGTCGCTGGGCGCGGGCGAGACCACGGTGATGCGCATGGTCACCGCCTACTCGATGCTGGCCAACGGCGGGCGGCGCATCCGCCCGACGCTGATCGACCGCATCCAGGACCGCACCGGCGAGACGATCTACCGCCACGACAACCGCAAGTGCATCGGCTGCGAGGCGGAGAAGTGGTCGGGCCAGGACGAGCCCAAGCTCGTGGACGAGTCCGAGCAGGTGCTCGACCCGCTGACCGCCTACCAGATGGTCTCGATCATGGAGGGCGTGGTCCAGCGCGGCACCGCCACCCTGCTCAAGCAGATCGGCAAGCCGCTGGCCGGCAAGACCGGCACGACCAACGACGCCAAGGACGCGTGGTTCGTCGGCTTCTCCCCGGATCTGGCGGTCGGCGTCTATCTCGGCTTCGACAAGCCGAAGTCGCTGGGCGACCGGGCGACCGGCGGCGGGCTCGCCGCCCCGATCGTGCTCGACTTCCTGAAGGTCGCGCTGAAGGACAAGCCGCCGACGCCGTTCCGCGTGCCGCCGGGCATCAAGCTGATCCGCGTCAACGCGTCCTCCGGCACCCGCGCCGGCTCGGGCGAGGGCGGCGGCACGATCCTGGAGGCCTTCAAGCCCGGGACCGCCCCGCCCGACGCCTACGTCGCGCCGCCCTCGTCCGGCCCGCCCGCCACGGTCCCGCCGGACGCCGGCGCCGCCGCCCAGGCCGGTGGGGTGTACTGAACCGAGACGCTTTGACGACAGGAAAGAGCCGCCCCATCCGGGCGGCTCTTTTCGTTTCGGGGACAAGCGCGGGTTTCTCCTCCCCCCTTGCGGGGAGGAGAGGCGCCACATCCTTTACCGCCGGCGCGGCGGCATATCGTATTCAGAGAAAGGATCGTCGTCTCATCGTCGTTTTTCGAAGAACGGACTTTCCCATCGACGCCGAAAAACGCCCGATCATTCCTTTGACGAAGCGCAAGCGCACGGCGATGATTTCACAACGCGCGGCGAGACTGGACGAAACACCCCGATCCCGCCTCCCGCGACTTCACACCATCATCGAACCCGAGCGACGACGCCCATGTCCATCCGTGCCTCTTCCGAGCCGATCCGCTTCGCCTACTGGGTGCCGAACGTCTCGGGCGGCCTCGTCATCAGCAAGATTCCCCAGCGCACCAGCTGGGACGCCGCCTACAATCGCAAGCTCGCCCAGATCGCGGAGGACGCCGGCTTCGACTACGCGCTGACGCAGATCCGCTTCACCGCCGGCTACGGCGCCGAGTACCAGCACGAATCGGTGGCCTTCAGCCACGCGCTGGCCGCCGCCACCACCCGGCTCACCGTCATCGCCGCGATCCTGCCCGGCCCCTGGAACCCGACGCTCGCGGCCAAGCAGATCGCCACGATCTCCGAGCTGACCGAGGGACGCATCGCCATCAACCTCGTCTCCGGCTGGTTCTCCGGCGAGTTCCGCGCCATCGGCGAGCCCTGGCTCGACCACGACGAGCGCTACCGCCGCTCGGAAGAGTTCCTGCGCTCCTTGCGCGGGATCTGGACCCAGGACAACTTCACCTTCCGCGGCGACTTCTACCGCTACAGCGACTACACCCTGAAGCCGAAGCCGGGGAAGCTGCCGGAGATCTTTCAGGGCGGCTCGTCGCGGGCGGCGCGCGACATGGCGGCCCGCGTCTCCGACTGGTACTTCACGAACGGCAACACGCCCGAGGGCATCCGCGCCCAGGTCGAGGATCTGCAGGCCAAGGCCCGCGCGAACGGCCATTCGGTCAAGGTCGGCGTCAACGCCTTCGTCATCGCCCGCGAGACGGAGGAGGAGGCCCGCGCCGTCCTGCAGGAGATCATCGACCATGCCGACCCGGACGCCGTGAAGGCCTTCGGCCACGAGGTGAAGAACGCCGGCAAGGCCTCCCCCGAGGGTGAGGGCAACTGGGCCAAATCCACCTTCGAGGACCTCGTCCAGTACAATGACGGCTTCAAGACCAACCTGATCGGCACGCCGGACCAGATCGCCGAGCGCATCGTCGTGCTCAAGGAGGCCGGCGTCGATCTCGCGCTGCTCGCCTTCCTGCACTTCCAGGAGGAGGTGAAGTATTTCGGCGAGGAGGTGATCCCGCGGGTGCGGGCCCTGGAGGCGGCGCGGGAAAAGCGCGCCGAGGCGGCCTGACGCCAAAACCCTCCCCCTCTGCGGGGGAGGGTCGAGTCGCGCGCATTCTTCTCTCACCTGCGGAGACTTTGATGACCATCGCCGTCAGCCCCACCACCGCCGAAGCCGGCAGCCGGCCGCAGGGCGTGCCCGGTCCCGCGCGGCCGAGCACGCCGGCCCACATCATCCGCGACGATGCCGAGGCGATCCGCGTCGCCCACGATCTCGCCAAGCGATTTCGTGAAGGCGCCTCCGAGCGCGACCGCAGCAACGCGCGCCCGCTCGCCGAACTCGACGCGTTCTCGCAGAGCGGCCTGTGGTCGATCAACGTGCCCAGGGCCCATGGCGGGCCGGAGGTGTCCTACCGGACGCTGGCGCAGGTGATCGCGATCCTCGCCGCGGCCGATCCGTCCATCGCCCAGATCGCCCAGAACCATCTCGGCATCGTCGCGGCGATCCGCACGGTGTCCGATGAGGCGCAGCAGGCCGAGCTGTTCGCCGAGATTCTGGCCGGCACCCGCTTCGGCAACGCCTTCTCCGAGAAGGGCACCAAGCGCGCCGCCGAGTTCGAGACCCGCTTCACCGATCACGGCGACCACGTGATCGTGCGGGGCAGGAAGTTCTATTCGTCCGGTGCGCTGCTCGCGCATCTCGTGCCGATCGTCGCCCTCGATGAGGAGGGCCGCGCATGGTACGCCATCGCGGATCGCGACGCGCCGGGGCTGACCGTGATCGACGACTGGTCGAGCTTCGGCCAGCGCGGCACCGCGAGCGGCACCGTCATCATCGACGACGTGCGCGTCGAGAAGCATCGCCTCGTGCCGGCCTGGCGCGGCTACGCGCATCCGAGCGCCGACGGCGCCATCTTCCAGATCATCCAGGCAGCGGTCGATGCCGGGATCGGCCGCGAGGCGCTGGACGACACGATCGCCTTCGTGCGCGAGAAGGCCCGCCCCTGGATCGACAGCGGCCAGGAGCGCGCCTCCGACGATCCCTACACCATCCGCGCCATCGGCGACCTGACGATCCGGCAGCACGCGGCCGAAGCGCTCCTCGACCGCGCCGGCCTCGCCATCGACGCGGCGGTGGCCAACCCCACGACCGAGAGCGTCGCGGCGGCGCAGATCGCCACCGCCGAGGCCAAGGTGCTCACCACCGAGGTGGCGCTCGTCGCCGCGAACACCCTGTTCGAACTCTCCGGCACCCGCTCGACGCTCGCCGAGCACAATCTCGACCGCCATTGGCGCAACGCCCGCACCCACACGCTGCACGATCCCGTGCGCTGGAAGGTCGCCATCGTCGGCAACCACGCGCTCAACGGCGTGAACCCGCCGTTCCACGCCTGGAGCTGACCCTCCCGAGCGGACCGTTCTTCTCGAAACTCCGAACGGCTGCGCCATAGGGGCGCGGCGAGCCGCCGGATCAACCCGGCGGCTCGCGGCGTTCCGCCTGCAGATTTCGATCCATTCCAGACTGGGCGCTTGCGGCCCGTCGGGTGAGCGGGACGGCAGGCATGACAGCACGCTCGACGCGGGACACGCGCTTCGATCCGACGCGGCGCGGCATCATGGAGGGCTGCGCCGCGCTCGCCACCCTCGGCGCGACGTTGCGGGGAAAAGCGGTCGCCGCGCCCGCGGCGGGCGATCCGCAGCCGCAGACCATGCCGGTCTCGCTCACGGTCAACGGCCAGCGGCACGACCTGACGCTCGACACCCGCACGACGCTCCTCGACGCGCTGCGCGAGCATCTCGACCTCACCGGCTCGAAGAAGGGCTGCGACCACGGCCAATGCGGTGCCTGCACGGTGCTGGTGAACGGGCGGCGGATCAATGCCTGCCTCTCGCTTGCCGCCATGCACGAGGGCGACGCCGTCACCACCATCGAGGGGCTGGCCCAGGGCGAGACCCTGCACCCGCTGCAAGCCGCCTTCCTGCACCATGACGGCTTCCAGTGCGGCTACTGCACGCCGGGTCAGATCTGCTCCGCCGCCGGGATGCTGTCGGAGATCGAGGCCGGATGGCCGAGCCACGTCACCGACGACCTGACGCGGAAGGCGTCCCTCTCGGACGACGAGATCCGCGAGCGGATGAGCGGCAACATCTGCCGCTGCTCGGCCTATCCCAACATCGTCGCGGCGATCCGCGACGCCTCCACCAAGATCTGAGGGGCGGCGCCCATGAAAGCCTTCGCCTACGAGCGCCCCGCCACGGTCCAGGACGCCGCCCGGCTCGCGAGCGAGCGCCCCAATGCCCGCTTCATCGCGGGGGGCACCAACCTGCTCGATCTGATGAAGCTGCAGATCGAGACGCCCGCCACCCTCATCGACGTGAACCGCCTGCCGCTCGCCGAGGTCGCCGACACGCCGGACGGCGGCCTGCGGATCGGCGCGCTGGTGCGCAATTCCGACCTCGCGGCGCATCCGCGGGTGCGCAAGGATTATGCGGTGCTCGGCAAGGCCCTGCTCGCGGGCGCCTCGGGGCAGCTCCGCAACAAGGCCACCACCGCCGGCAATCTGTTGCAGCGCACCCGCTGCTACTACTTCTACGATACGACCCAACCCTGCAACAAACGCGAGCCGGGCTCGGGCTGCGCGGCCATCGGCGGGTTCAACCGCATCATGGCGGTGCTCGGGACGAGCGAGGCCTGCATCGCCACCAACCCCTCCGACATGAACGTGGCGATGCGGGCGCTCGACGCGACCGTCGAGACGACCGACGCGCAGGGCGCTTCGCGGACCATCCCGATGGCCGCGTTCCACCGCCTGCCCGGCGACACGCCGCAGATCGAGACGACGCTCAAGCCCGGCGAACTCATCACCGCGGTGACGCTGCCCAAGCCCGTGGAGGGCGTCCACCTCTACCGCAAGGTCCGGGACCGCGCCTCCTACGCCTTCGCGACGATCTCGGTCGCGGCGATCATCGCCAAGGGGGAAGGCGACAAGCCGCGACTGGCCAAGCTCGCCTTCGGCGGCCTCGCCCACAAGCCCTGGCGGGTCGAGGCGGCGGAGGCGGCTTTGGTCGAGACCGGCTCGGTGGAGGCCGCGTCGGAGCGTGTGCTGGAAGGCGCCCGCGGCCACGGCTCCAACGACTTCAAGATCCCGCTCACCCGCCGGACGCTGCGCGCGACCGTCGCCGAAGCCCTTCGCGCCTGAGGCCCCGATCATGGATATGAACCAGCCGATCGGCATCACGCCGTTGGACCGGGAGGGCGGTCTCGTCGGGCGACCGATCGACCGCATCGACGGCCGCCTCAAGGTGACCGGCCGCGCGCCCTACGCCTACGAAATCCGCGACCTGAAGAGCCCGGCCTACGGCTTCGTCGTGGAATCCGCCATCGCCAAGGGCACGATCCGACGGCTCGACATCGACGCGGCCAAGCGGGCGCCGGGCGTGCTCCTCGTGATGACCCACGAGAACGTGCCGGAGCAGGGCGAGAAGAAGGAGCAGGTCTGGCCGCAATTGCAGGGCACCGAGATCCGCTTCCGCGGCCAGCCCATCGCCTTCGTGGTGGCCGAGACCTTCGAGCAGGCCCGCGCGGCGGCCGCCCTGGTGAAGGCGGATTATGCCAGCGAGAAACCCCAGGCCTCGCTGCGGGAGGCCAAGCCCCATGCGGTCGAGCCGAAGGCGATGCAGACGCCGCCGGATTCGACGCTGGGCGATTTCGACGGGGCGTTTGCCGCCGCACCGGTGAAGCTCGACGTGGAATACACGACCCCCGTGCAGATCCACGCCCAGATGGAGCCGCACGCCACCCTCGCCTCGTGGGAGACGGGGCCGGACGGTGAGCGGGTGACGCTCTACACCGCCAACCAGATGCTCAACCGGGGCCAGGCCTCCCTGGCCCAGGTGCTGAAGCTCAAGCCTGAGAACGTGCGGCTGATCTCGCATTACATCGGCGGCGGCTTCGGCTCGAAACTGCAGCCGCAGCCGGAGGCGACGCTCGCGGCTCTGGCTTCCAAGAGCCTGAAACGGCCGGTGAAGGTGGCGCTGACCCGCCAGCAGGAATTCCACGTCGCGACGCATCGCTCGGACACGATCCAGCGCATTCGCCTGGGCGCCGACCCGAACGGGCGGCTGACGGCCATCGCCCACGAATCGTGGTCGGCGGCCACACCCGGCGACGGCTTCTACGAGACCTCGGCCAACGTGACCCGCGCGCTCTACGCCGCCGAGAACCGCGTGACGCGGCATCGGCTGGCCAACCTCAACGTCCCCTTCGCCTCGGCGATGCGGGCGCCCGGCGAGGCGGTCGGCCAGCTCGCCTTCGAATGCGCCATGGACGAGCTGGCCGAGCAGCTGAAGCTCGACCCCATCGAGCTGCGCATCCGCAACGAGCCGGAGCAGGATCCGGAGAAGAAGGTTCCGTTCTCGACCCGCCAGTTGGTGGCCTGCATGCGCGAGGGCGCCCAACGCTTCGGCTGGGACAAGCGCGGCGCGGTCGGCGCGAGCCGGGACGGCCGGTGGCTCGTCGGCATGGGCATGGCGGCGGCGGCACGCCTCAACCCGCTGATGCCCTCGCAGGCCTCCGTGCGGCTCAACCCAGACGGCACGCTGACGGTGCGGATGGCGATGACCGACATCGGCACCGGCACCTACACCATCCTGGCCCAGATCGCGGGCGAGATGATGGGCCTGCCGGTGGAGCGTATCCACGTCGAGATCGGCGACACCGCCTATCCGAAGGCCGCCGGATCCGGCGGCTCGTTCGGCGCCGGCTCGGCGGGCTCGGCGCTCTACGTCGCCTGCGACAACCTCCGTCAGGCGCTGCTGACGCAAAGCGGCCTGAACCCGGAGGGTGCGACGTTTGCCGAAGGGCGCGTCACGTCCGGCAACCGCTCCGAGGCTTTGGCCGACTTGGCCGGCGCGCAGGGGGTCGAGGCCAAGGGCGAGATCAAGCCCGGCGCGATGAAGGAGAAGTTCTCGCAGCATTCCTTCGGCGCCCATTTCGCCGAAGTCGGGGTCGATGCCGATACCGGCGAGATCCGGCTGCGGCGGATGCTCGGAGTGTTCACCGGCGGGCGCATCCTCAACCAGAAGACCGCCCGCTCGCAGGCTCTCGGCGGCATGATCTTCGGCATCGGCGCGGCCCTGATGGAGGCGGCCGAGATCGACACCCGCAGCGGTCATTTCGTGAACCACGATCTCGCCGAGTACCACGTGCCGGCCCATGCCGACGTGCCGGCCATCGACGCCGTGTTCCTGCCCGAGCTCGACGACAAGGCGAACCCCTTGAAGAGCAAGGGGCTCGGCGAGGTCAGCATCTGCGGCGCGGGCGCGGCGCTCGCGAACGCGGTCTACAACGCCACCGGCGTGCGCATCCGCGACTACCCGCTGACCCTCGACAAGGTCCTCGACGGCTGGGAGGGCCGAGCCCAACGGCGCACCTGATCGGGGTTTCGAAAGGACGCGTCCTTTCGCGGGTCCAGGGCAGTGCCCTGGAAGGCTTACCGGATCGCCCCCGCATCCGGCGCCACGACGGCAAACAGATCGGCGAGCGCCGCGAGGCTCGCCGCCTGGAGCGCTGCGGCCGGGACGGTGCCGCCGTCCGGGCCCGGCAGGGCGCGGGTGGCGGTGGCCGCGGCGACGACGGTCGGGCGGAAGCCGAGGCTGAAGGCGCTGCGCGCCGTCGAATTCACGCACATATGGGTCATGAAACCGGCCACGATCACGTCCGCGACGCCCGCCGCCTTCAACCGCGCCTCGAGATCGGTGCCGACGAAGGCGCTCGGATAGGCCTTGGTGACGACGGCCTCGCCGTCCTTCGGGGCGACCTCGTCGCTGATCTGGCCGATCGGCGCGGTGACGTCGTAGGGCGAGCCGGGTCCGGCATCGTGGCGGACGTGGATCACCGGGATGCCGGCGGCGCGCGCCCGCTCCAGCAACGAAGCCGCCTCGCGGATTGCCGGCTCGACGCCTTCCAGCCGCATCACTCCCTCGCGGTAGGTGTTCTGCAGATCGATCAGCAGCAGGGCCGAGCCTTTGAGCGCAGCGGGCTCCGGCGGCAGGCCGGAGAGGCTGCGAAGCGTCGTCAGATCGGTCTTGAGATCGGTCACGGCGTGGCCTTTCGCGATGGGCGTTTCCGGCCGGGATGTGAGCCGAGACGGCACGCGGGCGCAACCGGACGAAAGTCGGTCGCCGCCGATCCCGGAACCGCATAGCGAGAGGATCGTCTTCCGCCGAAAGCCGGCATCCACCTTTCGGGACGATGCTCCGGGACGGGGATTCGGCTGGCCGAGCGGGCCGTCAGCTTCCGCCGATCCAGGCCAGCAACCCCTCCACCGAGCGAAAATCCTCCAGCGCATGGACGCGCGCGTCCGGCATCGCCGCGCGCCCCATGGTGGCCAGCGCGTGGCCGGGGCCGAGTTCGAGGACGCGGGTCGCGCCGAACTCGCGGGCCGCGTCGAGGCAGGCGGCCCAGTCGATGGTCTGCGCGATTTGGCCGGCGAGCTTGTCCAGGCCCTTGGCGGCATCGAAGACCGGCGCGCCGTCGAGGCCGCTCAGCAGGCGCGGACTTCCGGGGGGCGGGCGGTGCAGGCTCTCGCGGGCGAGCGCCTCGGCGAAGCTCTCGGCGGCGGCGGCGAGGCGCGGGGTGTGCGAGGGCGTGTGGACCGGGAGCACCACGGCCCGCCGGGCGCCCGCGGCGAGCACCTCGGTGCAGAGCGCGTCGAGGGCCGCGCGGGGGCCGCCGACGACGCCGCTGTCGGGGGCGTTGCGGATGGCGAGGTCGCAGGACCGGCGCTCCGCCATGGCCCGGATGGCGTCGAGGGGCAGGCCGCGGATGCCGGCCAGCCCGAAGCCCTCGCCGGAGGCCGCATCCATCGCCTCGGCGCGATGGGCGGCGAGGCGCAAAACCGCCTCGGGAGCCAGCCGCCCGGCCACGCCCCAGGCGGCGAGGTCGCCGATGCTGTAGCCGGCCACCGCCGCGCGGCCGGGTTGGGCCGCCGCGATCACGGCCCAGGCGGCGAGGGCAGCGGTGCAGCACAGGATCTGCCCGATGCGGTTCTCGTGCAGGCGTGGGCCGCCCGCGGCGGCGAGAGCGCGCGGGTCTTCGCCGAGCAGCGGCCGGGCCGCCGCGAACACGCTCTCGGCTTCCGCCCGCTCGGCCGTGAGGGCGAACATCTCCGGATGCTGGCCGCCCTGGCCGGAGAGGAGGAGGGCGAGGGTCACGGCGCCCGCTCGAGCTGATCCACGAACAGCGTCATGGCGAGCAGGTCGGCGGCGCCGCCGGGGCTGAGGCGGCGGGCGACGAAGGCGCGGTGCAGGGCTTCCGCCCGGTCGCGCCAGCCGTCTTGCCCGACCCCGCCGGCGGCGAGGAAGGCGGCGGACGCCTCGCGGGCGAAGCGGGCGCCGGCCTCGCCGCCGCGATGGAGCAGGTTGGTGTCGTCCAGCGCCGCGATCAGGGCGAGGCAGGCCTCGACTCGCGCGGCCTCCTCACCGGCCCGCGCGCGACGCCCGCGATGGAGCGCCGGCAGGCCGACCCGGTAGAGCGTCGGGAAGCCGGCCGCGGCTTCCGCCGGTGCCCCGCCGACGCGGAAGCGCCGCCGGGCCCGCGCGCCGGGGGCGTGCAGCAGAACAGGCCCGTCGAGGATGGCGCCGGCATGGCGCGCCCGCACATGGGCGCCGAGCGCAAAGGGGGCGGGCCTGTGCCCCGGCGCCGCCAGCGCCCCGGCGGCCGAAACCAGCAGGCCGAGACCGAAGATGGCGCCGCGATGGGTGTTCACGCCGCCCGTCGCCGCGCGCATCGCGGCCTCCGCAGCGAGGCCGATACGGCGAAGCTGCGCCATGGGAAGCCCCTGGGCTCCCGCCTCGGCGAGGTCGGCGAAATAGGGTTCGAGCGCCGCCGCGCTGGCCTCGAACGTCGCGGCCTCCATGTCGTCGTGGCTGCCGCTGTCGATCCGGCTGACGAGGCCGGGCTTGGGATAGGTGTCGAGTTCGAGCCGCAGGACCTCGACCGCAAGGCGAGCGAGGGCGGCCGGATCGCCGACGGCGGGGGCGAGACGGACCGGGCGGGCGCTCATGCGGCTCCGCTCGCGAGCGAGAGACCGGCCACGGCCCTCATTTCCAGCCGGTCGCGATGCTTCACCAGCACGTCCCCATTCCCGGCCTCGGTTCCGGCCTTCTGCCACTCGCGCCACTGCACCCCGCCGCCGTCGGGCAGGAGGATCTCGCCGTCGAGGCGCATCGGCGCCGTCGCGGCGAGGGCCGCGAGCTCGCCGAGGAAGGTGTTCGGCAAGGGTCCGGCAACCCGCCAGAGCAGGTCGAGGTCGGAGGTCGCCGTGAGGTAGGGCAGGCCGGTGAGTGCCTGCCACAACAGGCCGCCGAAGGGGCACGGGACGAGGCCGTGCCGGGCCCCGAGGGCGAGGAGCGCGTCCAGCGTCGAGTGCCACGCGGGCGGCGCGGCGGCACGCGTCTCGGCCAGCGTCGGCGCCGGGCAGGGTGTGAGGATTCCTGGGGGCAGGGCGAAGCCGATGCGCCGCTTGCCCAGCGTCGGCGGCAGCGGCAGGCCGAGCGGGACCCGGGCGCGATCCTCGCCGGGCGCGCGGCGGCGCAGGATCAGCGGCCACCCGGAAGCGGCCCAGCCGGGCAGCGGCGCGAGCCCCGCGAGGTCCGGCCGGGCGGCGAGGATCGCGGTCCAGGCGGTGGGATCGACCCGGACGAGGTCGTGGCGTCGGAGACGCGCGGCATCGATCCCACCCTGTCCCTCATCCTGAACTGCCGAGGGCAGCGGGCCCTCGGGCTCGGGTGGCGCGTGGGCGAAACACTCAGCCACCGCGGGCCTGCCGCACCACCCGCTCGGCGATCGCCTGCGCCACCGGGCGCCCGCCGCGCGCGCGGCCGAGGCGGTCGCGGATGTCGCCCGCGGGCAGATCGGCGATCAGGGCGGAAAGTTGCCCGTCGAGCGGCTGCGCGGGGTCGAGCACCGCGTGGACGGCACCGGTCGCCACCATGTTGTCGAGGCCCGGCGCGAAGACCGGGGTCGAGGTCGCCATGGCCTCCAACCTGTCGAGCGGCAGCTTGGTGACGCGGGCGACGGAGGGCAGGTCCATGACGCTCGGATGGGCGCCGGGAAGGGCGGCGAGCACGCGGGTCGCGAGGGCGGTGGCGATGAAGGCGCCGGCGGCCGAGTGGCCGTAGATCAGCCCCACCGTCGGATGGCCGAGGCGGTCGGCGAGCAGCAGCGTCTTGGCCAGATGCGCGAGGCACTCGTAGAGGCCCAGAAGCTCGTCGCGGCGACTCATGCGCTGGCTGTCGGAATCGACTGCCACGAGGATCGGCGCCCGAGAGCCCGCGCTTTCGCCGGCCTTGATCGCGTCGAGGACGGCGCGGGAGAGGACCAGCGCGCCCTCGACGCCGAGCGGCGTGTCGCCGTCGAGGCCGACGACGACGAGGCGGCCGCCGCCGAACGGGCCCTCGCCGGTGATCAGGCCGTCCGTCACGCCGACGGAATGGCCCGCGGGGAAGAGTGAGGCGAGGATCTGATCGAGCGTCATCTTACCGGGCATCGTGCGAAGCCTCCGGCACGCCGGCCGCGGTCTCGAGAAAAGCGGCGTCGGTCATGGCCGGCACCGCGTCCGGGTCGTTGATGCCCAGCCGCGCCCAGATCTCGGCGCCGTCGCGGCAATCGCCGAAGCGGGCGATCCGTGCCTCCAGCCGGGCCTGCTCGGCCTCCAGCGTGGCGCGATCGAAGGCCGGGGCACGGCCGATCAGGTCGAGGGCGGCCTCGCGGAAGGCCGCGACGGTGTCGGCCACGTAGGCGTCGGCCCCACCGGTGAGGCGGCGGTGCTTGCCGCCCATGGTGCGCCAGACCAGCGCCCGGTCGCGGGAATCGAATTCTTCCGCGCCCCGGTTGGTCTCGATCACCTCCGGGCCCGAGACCGAGATGCGCCCGCCCTCAGACACCGCGAGCCGGGCGCAGGTTCCGGCGATGAGGCCGCCGCCGCCATAGGCCCCGGCCCGGCCGCCGATCAGGCCGATCACCGGGATGCCGGCGGCACGGACCTCCGCGATCGCCCGCATCGCCTCGGCGATGGCGGTCTCGCCGGCATTGGCCTCCTGCAACCGCACGCCGCCGGTGTCGAACAGGATCAGCACGGCGGACGGCTTCCCATCCAAAGCCGCGCGCAACAATCCGACCAGCTTGGCGCCGTGCACCTCGCCGAAGGCCCCGCCCATGAAGCGGCCCTCTTGCGCGGCCACCAGCACCGGCCGCCCGTCGAGGCGCCCGCGTCCGACGACGATGCCGTCGTCGAAGGCGCGGGGCAGTTCGAACAGCGGCAGGTGCGGGCTCATCGCGCGCTCGGTCGGGTCGACGAATTCCTCGAAGCTGTCCGCATCGAGGAAGGCGGCCACGCGCTGGCGGGCGGAGGCCTCGTACCAGCTCACGGCATCGGCGGCTGCCATGTCAGGCCTCCATCAGGCGCACGCCCTGGAGCAGGCGCAAGGACACGGTGTCGGGGCGGGCGCCGCCGTCGTTGATGCTGATGCGCAGGCCCCCCGGCTGGGCGCGGGCGACGAAATCGGCCACCACCGCCTCCCAGACATCGCCGTAGCCGTTGATCGCGGTCTCGACCGCGACCTCACAGGCATCGGGCGGAAGCACCCGCTCCAGCAGCACTTCGAGGTTGCCCGAGGCCACGACCCCGGTGATCGCCGCCCGCTTGGTGCCGGGCAGGGGCTTTTGGATTGTGTGGCGGAAGGTCAGGGATTCCATCGGAGTCTCCGAGAGGAGGGCGCTCACCAGTTCCGGAACTTCGCGGGCGGCTCGTAGAGGCCGCCCGACCAGTGCACGAGGTCCTTGATCGAGCGCGCGGCCAGCAGCGAGCGGTCGGCATCCAGCGGCGAAATGCCGAGGTCTTCCGGCCGGCGGATGACGCCGCGGGCGCGCAAGGCTTCGACCTTGACCCGGTCGCGGCCCCGGCCGACCGGCGTGTAGCCGGCCACGCCGCGGATCGCCTGCTCGCGCTCGTCGGCATCGCGGCACAGCAGCAGGTTGGCGATGCCCTCTTCCGTGACGATGTGGGTCACGTCGTCGGCGTAGATCATGACGGGGGCCAGTTCGAGCCCGGTCTTCGTCGCGAGTTCCATCGCGTCGAGACGCTCGACGAAGGTCGGCACCAGCCCGTCACCGAAGGTCTCGACCAGCTGCACCACGAGCTTGCGCCCGCGCATCAGCGCCGGATCGCCCGACATTTGCGCCTCGCGCCCCGCCTTCATCCACGTGTCCGAGGGGTGGCGCCGCCCGTGCGGGTCCGAGCCCATGTTCGGCGCGCCGCCGAACCCCGCGACCCGCGACTGGGTGACGGTGGACGAGTGCCCCATCAGGTCGATCTGGAGCGTCGCGCCGATGAACATGTCGCAGGCATAGAGCCCGGCCGTCTGGCAGAAGGCGCGGTTCGAGCGGAGCGACCCGTCCGAGCCCGTGAAGAAGACGTCCGGCCGCTCGCGGATATAGCGGTCCATGCCGACTTCCGAGCCGAAGCAATGGACCTGCTTCACCCAGCCGGATTCGATCGCCGGGATCAGGGTCGGGTGCGGGTTGAGCGCCCAGTGGGTGGCGATCGTGCCCTTCAGGCCCAGCCGCTCGCCGTAGGTCGGCAGCAGGAGTTCGATCGCCGCCGTGCCGAAGCCGATGCCGTGGTTGAGGCGCTTTACGCCGTATTCGGCATAGATCCCCTTGATGGCCATCATGGCGATCAGGATCTGCGTCTCGGTCATCGCCGCCGGATCGCGGGTGAAGAGCGGCTCGACGTAGAACGGTGTGTCGGCTTCCACCACGAAGTCGATGCGGTCGCCGGGGATGTCGACGCGGGGCACGCGCTCGACGATCTCGTTGACCTGGGCGATGACGAGCCCGTTCTTGAAATGGGTCGCCTCGACGACGGTCGGCGTGTCCTCGGTGTTGGGCCCCGTATACAGGTTACCGTCGCGGTCGGCCGAGACGCCCGCGATCAGCGCGACCTGGGGCGTCAGATCGACGAAGTAGCGGGCGAACAATTCGAGATAGGTGTGCACCGCGCCGAGCGCGATTTTCCCGCCGTAGAGCATCTTTGCGATGCGGGCCCCCTGCGGGCCCGAATACGAATAGTCGAGGCGCCTGGCCACGCCGGTCTCGAACACGTCGAGATGCTCGGGCAGCACGATGCCCGACTGGACCATGTGCAGATCGTGGATTCTTTCGGGATCGCAGGCCGCCAAGCCCCGGGCGAGGCAATCGGCCTGCTTCTGGTTGTCGCCCTCCAGGCAGACCCGGTCGCCGGGGCGCAACACCGCTTCCAGCAGGTCGGTCACGCTCTCCGCCACCACGACCTTGCCCTCGGCGAAGGCTCGGCCCGCTTCGAGGCGCGCATCCCGCGCCGCCCGCTCGCTCCGCCAATCCGGCATCCGCATCCCCGAGGTATACGAAGGCAGCGAAAAATCCGGATCTCCGGATTTACAAGCCACCGTCTTCGTTAAAATTGTATCTCATATGGCCGCCTGTCAACGATCTCGCATACTGAATGCGAAAATCGGCAGGCCATTACGCAAGGAGGACGGCATGGAGGCGGGGGAGGGCGCCGAGGCGCGTGGACTGATTTCGGACCGGATCCGCACCGCGCTCGCCGACGCCATCGCCGGCGGCAGCCTCACGGCCGGCACGGCGCTCGACGAGCAGGAGCTCGCCGACCGGTTCGGCGCCTCGCGCACCCCCGTGCGGGAGGCCCTGCGCCAACTCGCCTTCGCCGGCTTGGTGGAGCTGCGCCCGCGCCGCGGCGGCGTCGTGGCCCGCACCACGCCGGAGCGCATCGCCGAGATGTTCGAGACCACCGCCGAGATCGAGGCGATGTGCGCGCGGCTGGCCACCTACCGGATCACGCCGCTGGAGCGCAGCCGCCTGATCGACCTGCACGAGGATTCCGCCGCGATGGTCGCGGCGGGCGACGTGGACGCTTATGACGGCTTCAACCGCGCCTTCCACGAGACGCTCTACGCCGCCACCCATAACGGGTTCCTGGCCGAGCAGGCGCTGGCGATCCGGGCGCGGCTCGCCGCCTTCCGCCGCACGCAGCTGCGCCAGCCCCACCGCATCGACGCCTCGCGGGCCGAGCACGGCGCGATCCTCGCCGCCATGGCGGAAGGCGACGGCGAGGCCGCCGCGCGGCGGATGCGGGCGCACATGCTCAACGCCTCGAGCGCGCTGGGGCGCTACGTCGCCGGGCAAGGGGACAGGCAAGGGGACAGGCAAGGGGACAGGCAAGGGACGACGGGCGAGTAACCGCGAACCGGAGACGATCCCGGAGCCGGGGCGGGTCGATGGTGGGCGCCTCACGCTCTACATCGCCCACCGGCCGCCGCGGCGGTCCGAACCTGGCGCCAGACGGCGCGATCCCGGCGCGCCGCCGCGCGTGACCGGGTGGGCGTACGGGAGATGACCGTGATCGTATCGTCGAAGGAGCAACCGTGAGGCGGATCGCACATATCTCCGACCTGCATTTCGGCCGGACCGACCCGGCCGTGGTCGAGGGGCTGGTGGACGAGATCAACGGCGATCCGCCCCACCTCGTCATCGCGTCCGGCGACTTCACCATGCGGGCGCGCCGTCGCGAATATGCCGAGGCGCGCGCCTTCCTGTCCCGGCTGGCCGCCCCCTGGGTGGCGGTGCCGGGCAACCACGACATCGCCCATTTCAAGCTGTTCTCGCGCTTCTTCCATCCGTTCCGGCGCTACCGGAACTACATCCACCCCGAGACCGAGCCGACTTTCCTCGACGACGAGATCGCGGTGATCTGCCTCAACACCGTGCGGACCTGGGCGCCGGAGACCGATTGGTCGCAGGGCAAGATCACCCGGTCGCAGATCGCCCGCACCGAGGGGCGGCTCGCCGCCCTGCCCGGAGGCGTCTTCCGCATCGTGGTCGGCCACCACCCGTTCATGCCGCCGCCCTGGGACGAGGAGGCGCGCCTCGTGGGCCGGGCCGACGAGGCGCTCGACGCCTTTCGCCGTCACGGCGTCGGCCTGACGCTGGCGGGCCATCTCCACCGCCACTATGCCCGCTTCGTCGCGGCGCCCGAGACCGGGGCCGAGCCCGATGCGGAATCGGTCGATCGCGGCCGCGCCGAGGCGCCGGGGACGCGCCTGCTCGCGGTCCAGGCGGGCTCGGCCACCTCGACGCGCCTGCGCGGCAACGAGCCCAACGCCTACAACCGCATCCGCATCGAGAACGGCCGGGCGAGCGTGACGGTGCGGCTCTGGACCGGGAGCGGGTGGGTGGACGCGGACGAGGCGCCTCAGTCTTCGTCCGGTTCGTCGTCGAGCCCGCTCGCATCGTCGAGCCAGAGGGGATAGGCCGCCTCGACCCGATACGGCCCGCCGCCGCGGGAGGTGCGGGCCGAGTACAGCGCCACGCGGGTCGCCGTGAAGGTCAGGGGCGGAAAGACGCCCGCTTCGCCGAGGTAGCGCGCCACCGCCCCCGCATCCGCCTCGCGGTTGAGGCGGGCCAGCGTCACGTGCGGGGTGAAGCGGCGGCACTCCGGCTCGGCGCCGGCCCGGCGGGCGATGCGCTCGTGCTCCTCTTGGATGTCGGCGAGGTCCGGCGTCAGGACCACCGAGGCGTAGACCGCCCGCGGCCGGTCGCCGCCGAAGCTCGCAAGCCCGTCAAGGGTCACCGTGAAGGGCGCGCGGGCGCGGGCCTCGGCCAAACCCGCGTCGAGGTCGGCCGCGAGACCGCCATCGACCTCCCCGAGGAAGCGGAGCGTCACGTGGTAGTCGGACGGCTCGATCCAGCGCGCGCCCCGCAGGCCGCCGCGGAACAGCGTCAGGCGCTGGGCGATCTCGGGTGGGATTTCCAGGCCGGTGAACAGCCGCGGCATCGCCTCAGCGCCCTCCGTTCCCGCTTGGCTTCAGCTTGTCCAAAAAGGTCTCGACGGTGGGCAGGATGCCGGCCACCACCGTCTCGACGCCCTTGGCGTTCGGGTGCAGCCCGTCCTCCAGGGTGTGGGCGCGGTTGCCCGTCACGCCTTCGAGGAAGAACGGGTAGAGGACGAGGCCGTGCGCCTTGGCCAGGTCGGGATAGATCGCGTCGAACCGGGCGCGGTACGCGGCGCCGAGATTCGGCGCGGCCAGCATCCCGGCGAGCAGCACCGGGATGCCGCGCTCCTTCAGCCGCACCACGATGGTCTCCAGCGCCTTGCGGGCGACGGCGGGGTCGGTGCCGCGCAGCATGTCGTTGGCGCCGAGTTCGAGGATGACGCCGTCGGTCCCGTCCGGCACCGACCAGTCGAGCCGGTCGAGCCCGCCCGTGGTGGTGTCGCCGGACACGCCCGCATTGGCGATCTCGACGCTGCGGCCCTTGGCCTTCAGCGCCCGCTCCAGCACCGCCGGAAAGGCCGCGTCCGAGGGCAGGCGGTACCCCGCGGTGAGGCTGTCGCCGAGGGCGACGAGCTTGATCGGCCCCTCGGCGGCCTGGGCGGCGCCCCCGAGCGTGGCGGCCGTGAGCGCGACCATTAGCAAGACCCTTTGCAGCAAGACCCTTCGCAGGCGCGGGCGGCCCCCCATATCGAGCCCGGACGGCGTCTCGCGCGGCAGACGCCGCCGTGAGACAAGCCGCGTCCAGAAACAGTCCCGGCCGGGCCGGGACGGAGAGCCTCTGCCCGCCGCGTTCCGGATGTCGTCCGCGATGTCGTTCGCGCTGCGCAAGGCCGCCGTCCTCCGTTCGGTCCCGTCCATCCCGGCTCCAAGATCGGTCCCTCCGCGATGTCGAACAAGGCCGTCTCCCTGTCGCAGATCGAGCTGAGCCTCGGGCGCGGCCCCGCGCGGGTCCATGTGTTGCGCGGCATCTCGCTCGATGTCGAGCGGGGCGAGGCGGTGGGCCTCGTCGGCCCCTCGGGCTCGGGCAAGTCGACGCTGCTCACCGTCATGGCCGGGCTGGAGCGGCCGGATACCGGGCGCGTCACCATCGCGGGCACCGACCTGTCCGGCCTCGACGAGGACAGCCTGGCGCGTTTTCGCGGCCGCAACATCGGCATCGTGTTCCAGGCCTTCCACCTCGTGCCGACCCTGACGGCCCTTGAGAACGTGGCGCTCCCGCTCGAACTCGCCAACGCCCCCGACCCGCACGGGCGGGCGGCGGCGGAGCTGGAGGCGGTGGGTCTCGGCCATCGCCTCAAGCACTATCCGGCGCAGCTCTCCGGCGGCGAGCAGCAGCGCGTCGCCATCGCCCGGGCGCTCGCGCCCGATCCGGCGATTCTCGTGGCCGACGAGCCCACCGGCAACCTCGACGAGGCCACCGGCCGCCAGATCGTGGACCTGCTGTTCGGGCTCAAGCGCGACCGCGGCGCGACGCTCGTCCTCGTCACCCACGATCCGGGCCTCGCCCGGCTGTGTGATCGCACCGTGGCGCTGCGGGCCGGCCGGATCGAGCAACCGGCTGCCGTGTGATGAGCCCTCTCGACGACGAGGCGTGGGATGCGTGGTCTCCCTGCGAACTCGGCCAGCGCCTCCGCGGAGCAACTTTCCCGTGGTACGTCGCAGGCGGATGGGCACTGGATGTCTGGCATGGCACGCAAACGCGCCCGCACGAAGACTTGGAGTTCGTCGTTCTTCGCAAGGACGCCAATCATGTCCGCGCCATTTTGCATGATGTGGATTTTTTCACTGTAAAAGACGGAGCGATTGAATATCTGCCCCCGTCGGCCGACCTGCCAAGCGATGTCTGGCAGCTTTGGGGCGCGGATCGGCGACAAGGTTGCTGGCGTGTGGACCTGATGATGGAGCCAGGGACGCCGGACCTATGGATTTATAAGCGCGATCATACAGTACGGATGGCGCGTTCCGACGCCGTTCGTGTGAGTCAGGCAGGTATTCCATACCTCGCACCGATCATCGTTCTGCTGTTCAAAGCCAAGCATTGCAGGGAAAAGGATCGGAACGATTTCGATTTTTGCCGCAAGAGACTTTCAACTCAAGAGAGATATCAATTATCGGCCTGGTTGAAGGCGCTGCATCCTGGACATGATTGGATCGAAAAATGCGATCCAGCGAAGGAATGATCACGGCGTGGCACGAGCGGGGCTTCCGCCTGAGATGCGGCGGCCAAGCCCCCCATCCGCCCCACGACAGCATGTTGCAGGATCGACTTGAGCGAGTTTCGCGCCCCGCGCCGCCAACCATTCCGTTCGCGAAAGCGCCGGCTCGGTAGTCCGCACGGTGCATTCGCACGCGATCAATGACGTTTGACAGGGCGTGAAGATTGACGGTCCGGTTACGATAACCGACGGATATAGGGCACAATAATTCCGAAAACCGGGGCAGTGACGATGCCGAAGCGGAGGAGCGCGCGTTCTGCCGGTCTCGGCCTCGCCTGCGCGTTCGCCCTGCTGCTGGCGGCGGGGCCGGCATGGGCGCAGATCCGCATCCCCGACGCGCCCGACCCGCTGATGGCGGGGATCGCGATCCCGGCCTCGGCCCCGGAGCGGGGGATGTGGTCGGGGGTCCATGCCTGGCCGCTCATCGCCATGCATGCGGCGCTGACGCCATCGGGCTCGGTGCTCACGTTCGGCGCCCCGCCTGGCGAACAGCGCCAGGACGGGCGCGTGTTCGACATCTGGGATCCGGACCGGGGCCTCGGCAGCGCCGCCCACACCCTCCTGCCGAACGCCGAGGCCGTGGACAGCTTCTGCGCCAGCGCCACCACGCTGCCGAGCGGGGCCATGCTGATCTCGGGCGGGGCCGGCTACGATTCCGGCCTGACCTCCAAGGAGAGCGCCGCCTTCGATCCGGCCCGGCGCACGGCGAGCGCGATGGTCTCGCAGCTCCTCTTCCCGCGCTGGTACGGCACCCTCATCACGCTGACCGACGGGCGCGCCCTGATGGCGGGCGGTGGCAAGCCCTACGCGCCGGGCGTCTACGACGTCGCCGGCAGCCTGAAGCGCGGCGAGGTGTCGATGACCCCCGAAACCTACGCGCCGGGTTCGGGCTGGCGGCTTCTGAGCCGTGCGGGGAGCCGCGACGCGTTCGGCCCCGATCTCAATCGCTGGTGGTACCCGCGGATGTGGGTGGCCCCCCGCGGGGCGGTGTTCGGCATCTCCTCGGACCGGACCTGGCTGCTCGATCCGACCGGGGCAGGGGCGATCGTCACCTTTCCGTTCAAGACCGCGGCCGATGCGAACACGCGGCCCAATATCGGCCCGACCTCGACGGCGGTGATGTACGACACCGGCCGCATCCTGCAGGTTGGCGGCAACGGCTACAGCAACGGCTATCCGATGCCGTCGAGCAACCGGGCGACGGTGTTCGACCTCAACGGCGCGCGGCTGACCACCACCGACGTCGCGCCGATGACCCATCCGCGCCAATGGGCCAACGCGACGGTGCTGCCGGACGGGCGCGTCGTCGTCACCGGCGGCTCGCGCTACGCCGACAACAACGGCACCGACGCGGTCACCGAGGCCGAACTCTGGAACCCCGCCACCCGCGCCTGGACGCTCGGGGCACGCGCCGGCACCTACCGCGGCTACCACTCCACCGCGATGCTCCTGCCCAACGGTACGGTGCTGTCGGCGGGCGGCGGCGTGAAGGGGCCGGTCGCCAACCTCAACGCCGAACTCTACTATCCGCCTTACCTGTTCACCCGCGTGAACGGCCGGGCGGTGCTGGCGTCGCGGCCGAAGCTCGCCACAATCAGCGCCAGCCAGTTCGGCTACGGCAGCTCCGCCACGGTCGAACTCGCCACCGACGGCGCGATCGCCCGCGTGGCGCTGATCGGCCTCGCCTCGGTGACGCACAGCTTCGATTCCGGCCAGCGCTCCCAGCGCCTGAGCTTCACGCAGGACGGCCGCACCCTGCGCATCGCGATGCCGGCCCATGCCGCCCTCGCCCCGCCGGGCTATTACCAGCTCGTCGTGCTCGACCGGGCCGGCGTGCCGTCGCGCGGCGTCATCCTCGCCATGGCGGCGGCCCCGCCCCAGCCCCGCGGGGTCGCGCGCTATTCCAGCCTGCGCCCGGTCGCGAGGCCCGATCACCGGATGCGGCTCGCCGGCTCGCGCGTGGCGTTGAGCCCCGCCGACGCCGCGGCCGACCGGCTCGACGGCGCCTTCGTGATGCGGGCGGGCCTCGCCGACCCGGCCTGCGTCTCGTTCGAGGCCCGCCGCTACGGCGGGCGCTTCCTGCGCCAGTGGAGCCGGCAGCTGCGGCTGAGCCCGTTCGACCGCAGCGCCGGCTATCGCGACAACGCCACCTTCTGCCCGCAGCCGGGCCTGTCCGGCCGCGGCACCTCCTACACGCTGAAGGCCGAGCCCGGCACCTTCCTGCGCGCCCGCGGCACGCAGCTGTGGCTCGACCCGTTCACCCCGGGCGAGGCCTACGCCCTCGCGGCGAGCTTCGAGACGGTGGACATCGCACCGTAACCCTCTCGCAGGCGAGCGGAGCCGTTCCCACATGCACAGCCGACCGCCCGCCGATGCTCCGTCGGGCGCGGAGGGGAGGGGACGATGGGACTACTCGACGGACTTCTCGGACATGGCAGCGACCTCGCCGCCGGCGAGGTCGATCAGCAGCTCGCGGGCGTCCTCGCGCCCGGCGAGAGCGTGCGCGTCGCCTTCAAGGTGATCCGCGACCTGATGGTCTTCACTGACCGCCGCCTAATCCTCGTCGATCGCCAGGGCATGACCGGCCGCAAGGTCGAGTATCTCACCGTCCCCTACCGCGCGATCACCGCGTTCTCGGTCGAGACCGCGGGCAGCTTCGACATGGATTCCGAGCTGAAGATCTGGGTCTCGGGCCGACCCGATCCGATCCAGCGCACGCTCAAGCGCGGCGCCGACATTTTGGGAATCCAGCAGGCCATCGCCGGCTCGCTGAAATAGGCTGCTCCGAGAGCCGGGCCCGGCGATCTGAGTTTTCGGGCGCTTTGCCCCGCCGCTTGCCCGGCGGGAGCTTCGACAGGGGGAGATCAGTCCCACGCCACCCCGCCGTGGCAAAGCACGAACTCCTGTATCAATGTCTCAAAGGCGGAGCGGGTTGAGGGCCGGTCCAGGAATTGCCTGAAGCCGGACCCGATGTTTTGAAATGGTGGCAGGCCGGCTTCGTGCGGTGCGAATCAGATTCGCGATTGATCGAATGCGTTGCCCCTATGAGCTTGAGTACAGATCCGAAAGGTGAGTGCCAGCTTTCAGAAAACACCGATGCGGCGCAAGAACATAGAGTCTCATCTCGGTTTTCATATTCAGGACGACCCTCCAGATCATTCTCAAGATTTCTGTAAATCTCTCCATTTCTGCAAGCGCCCGATAATGAGGATGGCGAGAAATATTGATACGCCGATAATCGATGCGTAGATCTTGCTCGGCTCCCAGACAAGGCAGTAAACGTTCGATCCGGGATCGTGGCGGATCATCATGGTAATGGGCGCGGTTAAACCGATAGATGCGGCGGACAGAACGTCCATAGCAATCTGTTTCGCCAACGACTTGAGGTCGGGTACTGCCATCGAATCCGTCCGTCTCGTTGGGCACCTCGAGTCTAACGAGAATCGATGAAGCGGTTGTTATTGTCGGTTGCCGGGCGCGTGTCGTCCTCCCGTATGTCGATCCGGCGCCCGCTCTTGCCTTCCCGCCCAAAACCTCCTACAGGCCCGGCCTTCGTATCCGCTCCGGCCGGGGGCTGAACGGACGGTGCCGCTTGCGGCATAGGGTTCTTGCAGAAAAAACCCGTCGTCCGGTGTCTCCGCCTTCGATCAACCGCTCGGGCCATCAAACGGCTCGAAGGGCTTGGCGCCGAGAGGATGCGAGTTGAGCCGGCCCGACTCCGCTTGAATCCGCGGTCCGGGCCTCCTTTGTCGTTGGATAAGGCCCGAAAATGCCTCTCTACGAGCACGTCTTCCTGGCGCGCCAGGACGTGACGTCCCAGCAGGTCGAGACCATGGTCGAGACCTACAAGGGTGTCATCGAGGCGGGTGGCGGCACGATCGAGAAGATCGAGTCCTGGGGCGTCAAGTCCCTTGCCTACCGCATCAAGAAGAACCGCAAGGCGCATTTCACGCTCCTCAACATCTCGGCTCCCCCGGCGGCTCTCGCCGAGATGGAGCGCCAGATGCAGATCTCCGAGGACGTGCTGCGCTTCATGACCGTCCGCGTCGAGCAGCTGGAGGCCGAGCCTTCCGCGATGATGCAGAAGCGCGACCGCGACGACCGCAAGGATCGCGACCGCGGCGACCGTCCGCGTCGTCGCGATGACGATTTCGGCGGCGGCTTCGGCGGTGACCGTGGCGACCGCGGTGATCGCGGCGGCGACCGGCCCGAGCGCAACTTCGGCGGGGAGAACTGATCATGGCTTTCGGTGCTGGTGGCGGCGGTGGTGGCCGTCGTCCGTTCTTCCGTCGGCGCAAGACCTGCCCCTTCTCGGGCGCGAACGCTCCGAAGATCGACTACAAGGACGTGAAGCTGCTCTCCCGCTACGTGTCGGAGCGCGGCAAGATCGTCCCGTCCCGCATCACCGCGGTCTCGGCCAAGAAGCAGCGTGAGCTCGCCCAGGCGATCAAGCGCTCGCGCTTCCTCGGCCTGCTGCCCTACGTCATCAAGTAAGGCCCGAGCGGCGACGCGTTCCTCGCGTCGCCGCTCGCCCCCGCGACGGCGGGGCGGCGGTCGTCCGCCGGGCGCCTCGATCCGACCGAAGGTCGGCATCGAGGCAACTCAGCAAAAGGAGGGCGACCCGACTGGCGGGCCGCCCGATCGTTGGGGCGTCATGGGACGCCTCTAACCCTGCGGACGCAGCGGGACAGCGGATTTTCGTGAGAATGGGCAAGGACATCGGTATAGGCGTCGGCGCCGGCCTCGTGGCCGCGCTGCTGTTCGGCGTGCTGATCAAGGCCAGCGCGCTCGCGATCCTGCTCTACCTGCTCGCCCCCCTGCCGATCCTCATCGTCGGCCTGGGCTGGAGCCACAGGGCCGCGCTCGCCGCAGTCGCGAGCGGTGCGTTCGCGCTGGCGCTCCTCGTCTCGCCCTATCTCGGCTTGGCGTTCGCCGCCTATCTCGCGCTGCCGGCGTGGTGGCTCGCCTATCTGGCGATGCTCGGCCGGCCGGGGCCGGACGGCACCCTCGAATGGTATCCGACCGGCCGCCTGCTGGCCTGGGTCGCCGGCACCGCGGCGCTGGCCTTCGTCGCCATCGCGGTCATCGCCTCGCCCGATTACGACACCTTCCGCACCCAGATCTCGGAGATGAGCCGCCGGGTCGTGCAGATGCAGGTCCAGCGCGGCCGCATCCCGGCGCCCGCGCCGGACAAGGCCGCCGATGCGGATGCCGCGAAGACCGACGCACCGAAATCCGACGACTTGGCGGGTGAGGTCGCCGATGCCCTGGCGACGTTCGCCCCGGCACTCGCCGCGCAGGGCTTCGCGGTACTCTTCACCTTCTACCTCTGGGCCGCCGCCCGCATCGTCCAGATCTCCGGGCGCCTGCTCCGACCCTGGCCGGACCTGCCCGCCACCGCGATGCCGCGGGCCGTGCTTCTCGTCCTCGTCGGCGCCGTCGCGTTGTCGCTGGCGCCGGGCTTCGTCGGCGTGCTCGGCGTCGCGCTGATCGGTGCGCTCTCGGCCGCCTTCGCCCTCCAGGGGCTCGCGGCCTTCCACGACCGCAGCCGCGGCCGTCCCGGCCGCCTCGGCCTGCTGATCGGTCTCTACGTCGTGCTGTTCCTCACCCAGGGCATCGCCATGATGGCGCTCGTCCTGTTCGGCATCGCCGACACCGCCCTCGACCGGCGCCGCCCGCAACCGCGTGGCAGCGCCTGAGACCCCCCTTCCAACCCACTCAAGGAGAAGTCAGATGGAAGTCATCCTGCTCGAACGCGTCGCCAAGCTCGGCCAGATGGGCGAGACCGTGAACGTGCGTCCCGGCTACGCCCGCAACTTCCTGCTCGCCCGCGGCAAGGCCCTTCGCGCGACCGAGAACAACAAGAAGCACTTCGAGACCCAGCGCGCCCAGCTCGAGGCCCGCAACCTCGAGCGCCGCAACGAAGCCCAGACGGTCGCCGAGAAGCTCGACGGCCAGAGCTTCGTGCTGATCCGCCAGTCCGGCGAGACCGGCGTGCTCTACGGCTCGGTCTCGACCCGCGACCTCGCCGAAGTCGTCTCCAAGGAGGGCTTCTCGGTCGAGCGCGGCCAGTTCGTGCTCAACCAGCCGATCAAGACGCTGGGCCTGCACACCGTGCCGGTCACCCTCCACCCCGAGGTCGAGGTGAACGTCACCGTCAACATCGCCCGCTCGCCCGAAGAGGCCGAGCGTCAGGCCCGCGGCGAGTCGGTCACCGAGCGCGAGCAGTTCAACCTCGACGACCTCGGCCTCGAAGTCGGCCAGGCCCTCGCCGATGCCGGCGAAGGCGCCGACGACCGCGGCTGATCCGCCATCGGGCCGCCCCCCTTCGCGGCGGGGCGGCCCGAACCTTCGAGACCTGCCGGAAGTTCTTGTTGAGCCTGGCGCCGTACCGGGACCGGCACATGCCGGACGAGCCTCCGAGAGTGGGCGACCGGCTGCCGCGAAGAGCCGATACGATCCAGGGCCTCGAGACCCTGATCGGCCGGGCGGCACAGCGTCGCCGAACCGGCCCCATCGTCGTCGAGACGAATTTCCCGCTAAATTTCCCGCCCCACGTGATCAACGGGGCATCTTGGTTCGCGCCGATCATCCGAGCACCGCTCCGATGAATGCGATGTTTCCGCTCTTTGAAGCGTTACCTCAGCGCACTTCATCATAAGTTAATGCAACTGCGATCGCTCAGGCTGCATATCTTGGCGGCACGTGCCTGATAGAAAATCCAGGCCATTAGATATGACCTGGAATGGGCGCAGTATAGAATGAGAGCCGTTGCTGATGGCGACCCCGTTGCGCGGCTGATCGACCGCTCCAATGCCGAAACCTTGCACGCCGCGGAGATCGTGGCTGGCCTGAACCCTATCGTGCTGGCGGTGACACGCACGGACTGGGCAGCTGGGTCGGACAACCTCTCGGTTCGGTTTCAGTTCGATTGGTCCGAGACGCTCGCCGGCACCAGAGCGTGGATCGAGCTGATCTACAAAACGCAGCACATGGCTGCGTACCACCTTAACAGCTTCGGGCCGACGTTCTTCTCGTTCGACGTGCGCGAGCCGGAACCGCGTTACGACTTCAAACTTCTCCTGCACGTCGAGGAATTGGCCGCGGCTGTAGCGGTCCGCGGGCTCGAACGGGGTCTGCCCGTCGGGCGGCTGACGCTCGCCTCGGCCCGGATCCAGCCGGCCTGGGGGATCGGCTACGCGGAGCTGGTCAAATACGCCGTCTCCTCGGCCAAGGCGCTCGGCCTGTCCGAGGTCTACATGGAAGGAGACAGGCTGGCGCGCTTCGATGCCTGCCTCTTCGACTGCTTGAATCGGGGCATTCCCTACAGTGTCGTCCGCCTCGGCGACGGCGAGGGGCGCGTGTTGGGCTATCCGATGTATTTCGATCAGAACCGCATCCTGATCGAGGTGCTCTATTACCAGTTCGGTCCGAACTCGATCCAGAACGAGATCGACGGCAGCGGGCGGTGGCTCGACGGCCTGATCGGTGAATTGCGCAGCCTTGTCCGGCTCGGCATCGAGACAGCCGACCGAGTCGGCCTGCCGGTCGCAGAGTTCTTCGAGGGCCACGAGCATGGCGTGACGCTCGGGATGACGGCCTACGCCTATGCGACGCAATACGCATTCGGGCGCCTCCCGCGGATGGAGCCATCGGAGGCCATCGGCACCAATGTGTTCCAGCAACTGGCGGAAGTGCCCTGGTTCTTTCCCCGGATCGCCAAGGCCGCGAAATCGGTCACGACCATCGGGCCGTGGGATCTATCGAACGAGTTGCAGGCCGCACTCGGCGTCGCGCGGGTGTCGCATATCACCGTACCCAGCCATTATACCTGGGGGCTGGACAAGGGGCTGGGACAGTTTCCGGTGTTGTATAAGCAGATCCGCGCCGCCATCCTCGCGCGGGGCGACCTGCGAGGGCAGTTGTTCCTGGTTGGCGCCGGCCTAATCGGAAAGTATTACTGCGCATTGATCAAACAACAGGGCGGCGTCGCACTGGATATTGGCTCGGTCTTCGACTCCTGGGCGCGCAAGGGACTACCCTATGCCGTCGAGAACGGCGAGCGGATTAAGCTGTCACAGCTCGACGCCGCGGCGGTGCGGCCGCCGCAGGGAGGCTAGCGCATCGTCTCAAGCGGTGGACAATCGGGAGAGACGGTTCCCGGACGTTGACTTGTTCTCAATTCGTTCCAGCATGGCGCCTGCGATTCCCGGC
This sequence comes from Methylorubrum salsuginis, assembly GCF_900114375.1. GTDB lineage: Bacteria > Pseudomonadota > Alphaproteobacteria > Rhizobiales > Beijerinckiaceae > Methylobacterium > Methylobacterium salsuginis. Next base: position 72,476 of record NZ_FOSV01000015.1, read on the forward strand.
AACGGGAGCCGCGGGCGTCGTGCGTTCGAGGGACCGTGGCGCGTGTGCCGCAGCCGTCTCGCGGGCGGTGGCTTAAGGAAAATTCACCATCCCGGCGCAAGGTCCGGCGGGCATGGAAACGGGCGGCCGATGAGGGCCGCCGGCAACGGAGCGTGAGACGCCATGGCCCTGCCCAACGCCGTCGCGGCCAAGCTCGAAGCGGTTCAGGCCGAGTACCGGGTGCCGCCGCACAACATCGACGCGGAGCAGGCGCTCCTCGGCGCGATCATGGTCAACAACGACGCCTATTACCGCGTCTCGGACTTCCTGCTCCCCGAGCATTTCATGGAGGCGGTCCACCGCCAGATCTTCGAGGTCGCGGTCTCGCTGATCAAGGCCGGCAAGCTCGCTACGCCGATCACGCTCAAGACCTATCTGGGCGATGCCGACCTCGGCGGCGTCACGCCGATGCAGTATCTCGCGCGGCTGGCGGCCGAGGCCACCACCGTCATTAACGCGGGCGAGTACGGCCGCACCATCTACGATCTCGCCATCCGCCGCCGCCTCATCACCATCGGCGAGGACATGGTCAACGGCGCCTACGAGGCGCCGGTCGAGTCGCGGCCCCGCGACCAGATCGAGGCGACCGAGCGCCGGCTCTACGAACTCGCCGAATCCGGCAAGTACGACGGCGGCTTCCAGAAATTCTCCGACGCGCTGACGGCGGCCATCGACATGGCGGCCAAGGCCTACCAGCGCGACGGCAAGCTCTCGGGCATCTCCACGGGCCTGACCGATCTCGACGCCAAGATGGGCGGCCTGCAGCCCTCCGACCTGATCATCCTCGCGGGGCGCCCGGCCATGGGCAAGACCTCGCTCGTGACCAACATCGCCTTCAACATCGCAAAAGCCTATCGCGGCGAGAAGCAGGCGGACGGGACGATGCAGACCGTCAACGGCGGCATCGTCGGCTTCTTCTCGCTCGAAATGTCGGCCGAGCAATTGGCCACCCGCATCATCGCCGAGCAATCCGGCGTGCCCTCCTACAAGATCCGTCGCGGCGACATCCGCCCGGAGGATTTTTACAAGATCACCGACGCCGCGCGGGACATGCAGACGATCCCGTTCTACATCGACCAGACCGGCGGCATCTCCATTGCCCAGCTGGCCGCCCGCGCCCGCCGCCTCAAGCGCCAGAAGGGCCTCGACCTCCTCATCATCGATTATCTCCAGCTCCTGTCGGGCTCCGGCAAGAAGAGCGACAACCGCGTGCAGGAGATGACCGAGATCACCACCGGCATGAAGGCGCTGGCCAAGGAGCTGGCGGTGCCGATCATCGGCCTGTCCCAGCTCTCGCGTCAGGTGGAGAACCGCGACGACAAGCGCCCGCAATTGTCGGACCTGCGCGAATCCGGCTCGATCGAGCAGGACGCCGACGTGGTGATGTTCGTCTACCGCGAGGAATACTACGTCGGGAACAAGAAGCCGCGCGAGGGCACGGAAGAGTTCTTCGCCTGGGAACAGGAGATGCAGCGCGTCCACGGCAAGGCCGAGGTGATCCTCGGCAAGCAGCGCCACGGCCCGACCGGCACGGTGGAGCTTCAGTTCGACGCCAACATCACCCGGTTCTCGAACCTCGCGCAGAGCGACCGGATGCCCGAGCAGATGTGATATCGGTATCCGGATGAACGACCCGGCCCCGCCGACGCCGAGGATATCGAAGGAGCCCGACATCGCGCCTCAGGATACCGCGCCTCAAGACAGCGCCCACGACGCGATCCGAGCCGGCCACGGCGCCCGCCTGACGGTCGATCTCGCGGCGCTCGTGGCGAACTGGCGTGCCCTCGGCGCTCAAGCCCCCCAGGCCGAGTGCGGCGCCGTGGTGAAGGCCGACGCCTATGGCTGCGGCCTCTCAAGGGTGGCGCCGGCGCTGGCGCGGGCCGGCTGCCGCAGCTTCTTCGTCGCGCATCTGTCCGAAGGGATCGCGGCGCGAAGGCTGCTGCCGGAGGCGGCGATCTACGTGCTCAACGGGCTGCCGCCCGGCGCGGGCGCGGTCTTCGCCGCGCATGGGCTGCGCCCCGTCCTGGGGGATCGGGACGAACTCGCCGAATGGGCCGCCCTCTCGGATGGGCGCCGTCCGGCGGCGCTCCATGTCGATACCGGCATGAACCGGCTCGGGCTGTCGGTGCCCGCGGCGCTGGGGCTCGCGGGCGATCCGGTGGTCGAAAAGGCCGGCATCGACCTCGTGATGAGCCATCTGGTCAGCGCCGAACTCCCCGCCGACCCGCTCAACGCCCGGCAGGCCGCCGATTTTTCGCGCGTTCGCGCGGCGTTCCCGAACGCGCGCGCCTCCCTCGCCAATTCGTCGGGCACTTGGCTGGCCGACGCCACGCGCCACGACCTGCTGCGGCCGGGCTATTCCCTGTTCGGCGGCAATCCTGAGCCTGGAAAACCCAACCCGATGCGGCCGGTGGTGCGGCTGGAGGCGACGATACTCCAGATCCGCACCGTCGAGGCCGGCGCCACCTGCGGCTACAACGCCCGCTGGACCGCCCCCGGCCCCCGCCGCCTCGCCACCCTGTCGCTGGGCTATGCCGACGGCTATCCCCGCGCGGCGAGCGGGCGGGGCCACGCGCTGGTCGGCGGCGTGTCCTGCCCGATCCTCGGATTGATCTCGATGGATCTCATCATCCTCGACGTCACCGATGCGCCCGCCGCCCGCCGCGGCGGCACCGCGACGCTGATCGGCGACGGCCTCGACATCGACACCGTGGGGCAGGCCGCGGGCACGATCGGCTACGAGATCCTGACCGGGCTGGGTTCTCGTTATGTTCGACACCATGTAGAGTGACGCCCCTCCCATCCTCGTCCTGAGGCGCCGCGAAGCGGCTTCGGTGCCCTTCTCCATGGCCAAGATCCAACAGACCTTCGTCTGCCAGTCCTGCGGGGCGGTCTACAATCGCTGGCGCGGGCGCTGCGAGGCCTGCAACGGCTGGAACACGATCCAGGAGGAGGTCGCCTCCGCCGGCCCGCAATCCGGGCCCGCCGCGACCCGTCCGTCGCGGGCGCGCGGCCGGGTGTTTCCCCTCGAAGGGCTGACCGGCGAGGCCAAGGAGGCGCCGCGCACGGCCTCCGGCATCAACGAGCTGGATCGCGTCACCGGCGGCGGCTTCGTGCGCGGTTCGGTGATCCTGCTCGGCGGCGATCCCGGCATCGGCAAGTCGACCCTGCTGATGCAGGCCTCCGCCGCGATGGCGAAAAGCGGGGAGCGCGTCGCCTACATTTCCGGCGAGGAGGCGGTGGGGCAGGTGCGCCTGCGGGCCGAGCGGCTGGGGCTCGCGAAGTACCCGGTGGAGCTCGCGGCGCAGACCAATGTCGAGGACATCGTCGAGACGCTGTCGCAGGGGCACCCGCCCGCGCTCACCATCATCGACTCGATCCAGACCATGTGGACCGAGACGGTGGAATCGGCCCCCGGCACGGTCACGCAGGTGCGAAGCTCGGCCCAGGCCCTGATCCGCTTCGCCAAGACGACGGGCACGGCGGTGATCCTCGTCGGCCACGTCACCAAGGACGGACAGATCGCCGGCCCCCGCGTGGTCGAGCACATGGTCGATGCGGTCGCCTCGTTCGAGGGCGACCAGGGCCACCACTTCCGGATTTTGCGCGCGGTGAAGAACCGCTTCGGGCCGACCGACGAGATCGGCGTGTTCGAAATGACCGATGCGGGGCTCGCCGAGGTCCCCAACCCCTCCGCCCTGTTCCTGGCGGGCCGCGACCACGCCGCGCCGGGCACCGCGGTCTTCGCCGGGATGGAGGGCACGCGGCCGCTGCTCGTCGAAATCCAGGCGCTGGTCGCCCCCTCCTCGCTCGGCATGCCGCGCCGCGCGGTGGTGGGGTGGGACCCCAACCGCCTGTCGATGGTGCTCGCCGTGCTGGAAGCCCATGGCGGCATCCGCCTCGGCGGGCACGACGTCTATCTCAACGTCGCGGGCGGCCTGCGCATCTCCGAGCCCGCGGCCGACCTCGCGGTGGCCGCCGCCCTCGTCTCGTCGCTGTCGGGGGCGGCGTTGCCGTCCGACTCGGTTTTCTTCGGCGAACTCGGCCTGTCGGGGGCGGTGCGACCGGTCTCCCAGGCGCCGGCCCGGCTGAAGGAGGCGCTGAAGCTCGGCTTCGGCAAGGCGGTGACGCCGCAGGGGCGCGGCGAGGCGGGCGACCGGGCGCTGCCGACGGATGCGCTTCGCCACATCGCCGACCTCGTCGCCGGCATCGCCTCGGGGGCGCCGCGCCGCGGCGGCGGGCGCCCGAAGGCCGTGCGCTACGAAGAAGAGATGTGATCCCAACCCGCGATGATCCTGACGCATCGCCGATTGCCCCCGCGACGGCGGGGCGGCGGGCGTCCGCCGGACGCACGGAACGGGACCATCGGTCCGGTTCCGTGCCGCTGGGTATGAGGCGCCCTCAACCCCTCAAGCTGAACGGGTTGAAGTCCGTCCCCCGGTCGTAGGCGTCCACGCCCTCCGCCCGCTTGAGCCACGCGATCAGCGGCAGGCTGAGCGGCAGGGCCAGCACCTCCCATCCGACCTTCAGCAACCAGACCGAGACGCCGAGCCGCACCAGCTCGGAGGCCGGCAGCGTGCCGGCGAAGGCCAGAGTCAGGAACAGGGCGGAATCGACCGCCTGCCCCACCACCGTCGAGGCGATGAGGCGGAACCCAACGAAGCGCCCGCCCAGCGCCAGCTTGAGGCGGGCCAGCACGTAGGCGTTCAGGAACTCGCCGACGAGGTAGGCGCCCATGCCGGCCACCGCGATGCGCGGGGTCGCGCCGAGCACGGTCTCGAAGGCCTGCTGGTGCGTCCAGAACGGGGCCGGCGGCAGGGCCGCGGCGATCCAGTAGCTGACGATCCAGACGAGCTGCACGGCAAAGCCCGCCCAGACCACCTTGCGGGCGCTCGCATAGCCGTAGACCTCGGTCAGCACGTCGCCGAACAGATAGGAGAGCGGAAACACGATCACGGCGGCCGTGAAGGTGACGCCGCCGACCTCCGCGATCTTGCCCGACAGGATCAGCGAGACGATCAACACGCCGCTGAACAAGCCGGCGATCGGCACGAGGTAGCGGGGAGCGGGCACCGGAGCGACCACGCCTCAGAGGCTCCCGCCGCGCGGGGCGCGGCGCGAAGGTGACGGCCGAGTTCGGCCGGGGTATATCGGTCCAAACGACTGAGGGCGCGCGGTCCGGGTGAACCGCCGCGGCCCGTCAACCGTCTCCCGCCCCGGACCAGCGTAACCAGCGATGCCGTTCTCCGTCCTCGACCTCGTGGTGCTCGGTATCGTGCTGGTGTCCGCATTGCTGGCCGCCGTGCGCGGCGTGACCCGCGAGGTGCTTGCCATCATCGCTTGGGTGGCGGCGGCCGCCCTCGCGTGGTCATTGCATCCGATGCTGCTGCCCACCGTCAAGCAGCATGTCTCCAGCGACACCGTGGCCCTGGTCGCCTCCATCGGCGCGATCTTCCTCGCCACCCTGATCGTCGTCTCGCTGATCACCGTGAAGCTGTCCGACCTCGTGCTCGATTCGCGCATCGGCGCGGTCGACCGCTCGCTGGGCTTCGTGTTCGGCGCCGGCCGCGGCTTCCTGATCTGCGTGATCGGCTGGGTGTTCCTGGCCTGGCTCGTGCAGGGCAAGGTGCCGGACTGGGCCGCCCAGGCGAAGAGCAAGCCGCTGCTGGAGAGCTCCGGCGAGGCGCTGGTGGCGCAGTTGCCCGACAATCCGGAAGGCTTCCTGAAGCAGCTGCGCAAGCCCAAGGACGCGCCGGCCGAGGAGCCCCCGCCCGAGACCGACCTGCCCGCCCAGCGTCGCAGCGATGCGGCGCCCGCGCCGAAACGCTGATATGCTGGAATTGCTCTTGGTTGCGGTGCGATCCCCGCATAGGTAACGGTTTCACGACGGTCCCGGGCCTTGAGGGCTCGGTCCCGACCGTTCCCGCCGTGCCGGATGCGGGGCCGCGCCAGCCGCCCGCGCCGCCAGGATTCGAGAGCGACATGTCAGCTGCCAGCGCGAGCGCCGATTCCCACGATTGGGACATCGACGGCGATACGCTTCGCGAGGAATGCGGCGTCTTCGGCATCTACGGATACGACGACGCCTCCGCCATCGTGGCTCTGGGGCTGCACGCGCTTCAGCACCGCGGCCAGGAAGCCGCCGGCATCGTCTCCTACGACGACGGCGTGTTCCATTCCGAGCGCCGCCAGGGCCTCGTCGGCGACAACTTCTCCGACCGCGGCACGATCGAGCGCCTCGCCGGCCGCTCGGCCATCGGCCACGTGCGCTACTCGACCACCGGCGGCACCATCCTGCGCAACGTCCAGCCGCTCTTCGCCGAACTCGCCGGCGGCGGGCTGGCGGTCGCGCATAACGGCAACCTGACCAACGCGCTGTCGATCCGCCGGGAGCTGGTGCAGGACGGCGCCATCACGCAGTCGACCTCCGACACCGAGGTGATCCTGCATCTCGCCGCGCGCTCGCGAAAGCCCCGCATCGTCGAGCGCTTCATCGACGCGCTCCAGCGGATCGAGGGCGCCTACGCCATCGTCGCGCTGACCAACAAGAAGCTGATCGGCGCTCGCGACCCGATGGGCATCCGCCCCCTCGTGCTCGGCGAACTCGACGGACGCTACATCCTCACCTCCGAGACCTGCGCGCTCGACATCATCGGCGCCCGCTTCATCCGCGACGTGGAGAACGGCGAGCTCATCGTGATCTCGGAGGAGGGCATCGAGTCGATCCGCTTCGCCGAGAAGCGGCCGATGCGCCCGTGCATCTTCGAGTACATCTATTTCGCCCGCCCCGACTCGGTGGTGAACGGCAAGAGCGTCTACGGGGTGCGCAAGAGCATCGGCCGGGAACTCGCCCGCGAGGCGGCGCCTGAGGCCGACATCGTCGTGCCGGTGCCGGATTCCGGCGTGCCCGCGGCGCTGGGCTTCGCGCAGGAGGCGGGCCTGCCCTTCGAGATGGGCATCATCCGCAACCACTATGTCGGGCGCACCTTCATCCAGCCGACCCAGACCGTGCGCGAGCTCGGCGTGCGGATGAAGCACTCGGCCAACCGCGCGGCGATCGAGGGCAAGCGCATCGTCCTCGTCGACGACAGCCTCGTGCGCGGCACCACCTCGGTGAAGATCGTCAAGATGATGCGCGATGCCGGCGCCCGCGAGGTGCATTTCCGCATCGCCTCACCGCCGATCACCTATCCGGACTTCTACGGGATCGACACGCCGGAGCGGGAGAAGCTGCTCGCCGCCACGCACGATCTCGAAGGCATGCGGCAATACATCGGCGCGGATTCGCTCGCCTTCCTGTCGATCCCCGGCCTGTACCGGGCGATGGGCGAGGAGGCCCGCGACGAGGCCTGCCCGCAATACACCGACCATTGCTTCACCGGGCAGTACCCGACCGAACTGACCGACCTCGCCATCGCCGGGCCGAAGCGGCTGGCGATGCTGGCCGAGGCGGATTGAGCGAGATGGCCGAGAAGGTTCTCGCCGACCGCATCGCGGTCGTCACCGGCGCCTCGCGCGGCATCGGCCGGGCGGCGGCCCTGGCGCTCGCCGAGGCCGGGGCGCATGTCGTAGCGGTCGCCCGCACGCAGGGCGCGTTGGAGGAACTCGACGACGCGATCCAGGCCGCGGGCTCCTCCGCGACGCTGGTGCCGTTGAACCTCACGGATTTCGACGCGATCGACCGGCTCGGCGCGGCGCTCAACGAGCGCTTCGGTCGGCTCGACATCCTCATCGGCAATGCGGGCGTGCTCGGCGCGCTGATGCCGCTCGCCCACATCACCCCCAAGGTGTGGCAACAGACCCTCGACGTGAACGTGACGGCCAACTGGCGGCTCTTGCGCTCGCTCGATCCGCTGCTGCGCCGCTCCGATGCCGGCCGCGCCATCTTCGTTTCGTCGGGCGCGGCACACAAGGCGCGGGCCTATTGGGGACCCTACGCGGTGACCAAGGCGGCGCTGGAGGCGATGGTGCGCACCTACGCCTCCGAAACCGAGACGAGCCCGATCCGCGCGATGCTGCTCAATCCGGGCCCCCTTCGCACGGCGATGCGCCGCTCGGCCATGCCGGGCGAGGATCCGGAGACCCTGCGCACGCCGGAGGAGCTGGCGCCGCATTTCGTGCGCCTCGCCGCACCCTCATGGAACGAGACCGGCCGCCTCTACGATTTCCCAAGCGACCGGGTTCTCAGCTTCCGCGCCCCCGAATAACGGGGGTCCGGGGCCTCAGGCCCCGGCGGGATTCGGGCAGAGCCCGTTCTGTTTCTTTTAGGGTTCTTCCATGATCGACGTCCGCTGCATCTGCGCCATCGGCCAGCGGGGCCAGCTCGGCCTCAACGGGCAATTGCCCTGGGAGGGCAACACCGATCCGCTGTTCGTGGAGGACGTGACGCGGTTCTTCGCGCTGACCATGGGCCACGTGCTGATCGCCGGCCCGAAGACCGTGGCGTCGGTGCCCGAGTTCGCCTTCAAGGACCGCACCATCGACGTGATCCGCTCGCACGAGGATCCGGAAGAGGTCCTGAAGCGCTATCCGGGCCGGCGCATCTTCGTCGGCGGCGGGATCGCGGTGTGGAACGTCTATGCCAAGTACATCCAGCACTGGGACGTGACGCGGCTGCCCTATGACGGCGAGGCGGATCGCTGGTTCGATCCGGCGTGGCTGGTGGGCGGGGCGCTGCGCACACCTTGAACGGGGAACCCGCGGACGGAAAACGGCTTGCCTAGAGCATCGTCCCGAAAGGTGGTTTCCGGCTTTCGAAAAAAAACGATGCCGCACAAGAACCTAGGGCATCATCCTGGATCCGACATCCAAGACGATGCGCTAAAGCCGAGCCGTTGCGAGGAAACCCAGGATGAGCGCTCACGCGTACCGGTTCGGGATCGAGGAGGAGTATTTCCTCGCCGATGCGGAGACGCGGGGCACGCCGCGGCGCTCGGTCAAGCCGTTCCATGTCGAGGCGGGCGAGCGGCTGCCGGAGATCGGGCGCGAGTTGCTGCAATGCCAGGTGGAGGTCTGTACCCCACCTTCGACCGAGTTTCCCGAGGCCCACGCGGCGCTCTCGAAGCAGCGTCGGCAACTCGCCGAGATCGGGGCCGAGCACGGGCTTCTGGTCTTCGCCGCCGGCACCCATCCGATCGCCGACTGGGCGCGCCAGCTGCCGACCAAGGGCGACCGCTACCGCGGCATCCTGCGCGACGTCGGCTTGGCCGGGCGGCGCAGCCTGATCTGCGGCATGCATGTCCATGTCGAGGTGAAGGACCCGGACGCCCGCGTCGGGCTGATGGACCGGCTGCTGCCGTTCCAGCCGCTCCTGTTCGCGCTCTCGGCCTCCTCGCCGTTCTGGCAGGGCAAGCCGACGGGGCTCTCGGCCTATCGCCTGAGCGCCTTCGGCGAACTCCCCCGCACCGGCCTGCCGGAGCTGATGGGCGATGCCGGATCTTACGAGCGCTACGTCCGCATCATGACCAAGGCCGGCTCGATCCAGGATGCGAGCTTCCTGTGGTGGTCCCTGCGCCCGTCGATCAAGTTCCCGACGCTGGAACTGCGCATCGCCGATTCCTGCACGCGGCTGTCCGACGCCCTCGTCATCGCCGCCCTGTTCCGCTGCCTCGTGCGGCTGGTCGAGCGGCGCCCGGACATCAACGCGGGCCTCACCGGCGTTTCGCGGGCGATCGCGGCGGAAAACCTGTGGCGGGCGCAGCGCAGCGGCACCGAGGCCGAACTGATAGACGAGGCCTCGGAGGAGGCTTTTTCCTTCGATCAATCCCTCGACACGCTGCTCTCACTGATCGCCGAGGATGCCGCCGCGCTCGGCTGCGAGGCGGAAATCGCCGACGCCCGGCGGATCGTCCGGGAAGGCACCAGCGCCGAGCGCCAGATCGCCGCCTTCGAGGCGGCGCGGGGCGGCGACACCAGCAACCGTCAGGCGCTCGACGCGGTGGTGGACTGGCTGGCGGAGACGACGCGGGCCGGTTAGCCCGCTCGTCTCACATCAGCAGCTTCGCGAGGCTGTAGCCGCTGAGCGAGGCAATCAGCACGCCCACCACCGCCATCAGCACGCGGGCCGGCAGCACGCGCACCAGCCCAGCGGCGATGGGGGCGGCGAACAGGCCGCCGACGACGAGGCCGGCGATGGTGGTCCAGTGGGTGAGCCCGCCGAGCAGCGTCAGCGACAGGCCGCCGGCCAGCGCCACGAAGAACTCCGCGGCGTTGACCGAGCCGATGGCGGTGCGCGGCTCCTGCCCGCTGCCGACCAGCGAGGTCGTCACCACCGGGCCCCAGCCGCCCCCGCCGACGGCATCGACGAAGCCGCCGGTCAGCGCCAGCGGCACCACCGCCCTCGGCGGCTCCCGGCGCGGGTGGATCTTTCGGAAGGCCTTGGCCAGAACGTAGAGGCCCATGCCGAGCAGGTAGACCGAGACGAACGGCTTGATCGTGTCGCCGTCGATGGAGGTGAGCAGCGTGGCGCCCGCCACCGCGCCGATCACGCCGGGAATCAGCAGGCGGCGGAACAGCGCGCCGTTGACGTTGCCGAGCCGCCAGTGCGAGGCGCCGGAGAAGGCCGTGGTGAAGATTTCGGCGACGTGGACCGAGGCCGAGGCGGCGGCGGGCGGCACGCCGGTCGAGAGCAGGAAGGTGGTCGAGGTGATGCCGTAGGCCATGCCGAGCGCGCCATCGACGGTCTGGGCCGCCAGCCCGACGGCGGCGGCACTCCAGAAGCCGTGGCTCGAAAGGCCCTGGGCCAGCGCCTGCAGCGCCGCTCGTCCGTCCTCCGCCGGCACGAGCCGAACCAGGACGAGGGCGAGCGACAGCACGGCGAGCACCGCCAGCGCCACCGCGGCCACGACCCGCGGGTCGGCCCATTTCGTCAGCCGTGCGGTCACGACCGGGGACGATCCTGCCATCGAAAACACTGCCCGTTCCAGAGGAACCGGGAAGCTATAGGTCGCCAACGCCCGAACAAGGGAGCGGTGTCCCAATGATTTCGGGATAAGGAGACGGATCATCTCCGCATAAAGGGGCGTGGAGATGATTTTTCGGATCGCCGCGCGAACGCTCCGATGCCGCGAAAAAAGCTCCCTTCGGAGCCGACGGGGGAGGGGGCCGGTCGGCCCGCCCCTACGCCTCGACCGCCTCTCCCGCTGGCAGCGCTTCCGGGGGGATCGCCGCGCGCGCCCGGCGCAGCACCCCGCGCCGCCGCCAGGGACGCCATGCGTCGTCGGAGCCGGCCGGGTCACCGAGATGGAAGGCCTCGACCAGACGGGCGATCGGGCCGCGATGGGAGGGGACGAGGGGGCAGAGCCGCGGGGAGGGCATCAGCGCGGGATCATCGAGAACGGCCCGGAGCGTGCCGCGCTCGGCATAGGCCTGCGCGAAGGCGTCGGAGGGGCAGCCGCCATGGTGGCCGAGGAGAGCGTGCAGCACCCGGTCGAGCGCGGCGCGGCCGGTCGCGTCATCCGGGCGAAGCTCGATCGAGAGGTCGCATTCGGTGTCGTAGCCGAAGGAGCGGTTGTTGAGGTTGGTCGAGCCGATCCGCAGGAAGCGATGATCGATGATCGCGACCTTGGAATGGATCAGGATCGGCTGGCCCTTGGGCGTGTGCGGGGCCACGATCCGCAGGCGCCCGTGCCGGTCGGCCCGGCGCAGGCCCTTGATCAGGCCACGGCGGGCGCTGTCCATGGTCAGCTGGTCGAAGCCGTTGGGGCTGCGCTCGGACAGCACGATCACGATCTCTGGCCCGTCCGGCTGGGCCAAGCGCGCCCGCAGGGCGTCGGCCACCAGGGGTGAGGCGAGGTACTGGTTCTCCAGATAGACGACCTCTTTCGCGGCCCGGATCGTCGCGAGGTAGAGCGCGGCGTTCTCCGACACCGCCTCGCGGCCCGACACCGCCGGCTCGGTACGCGAGAGCCCGACCTCGACCTCGGTGAGGAGCGGCGTCACCGTCTCGGGCCAGGGGTCGACCGGCGTATCGCGGGTAGGCGAAAAGACTTCGCCGGTGGCACGGCGCCAGCGCTCGCGGGCGAGGTCGGCGAGCGCGCCGGCCGCGGGGCCGTCGACCAGCATCATCACGTCGTGGCGCGGCGGGTAGTCCTCGCCCGACGGCAGGCGTCGGCGCGGGTCGCGGTCGCGGTGGGCCGGCGTGTCCCAGCGGTTCACCTCGAAGTCGCTTCCGCCGCAGAAGGCGATCCGATCATCGATCACCAGGATCTTCTGGTGCTGGCAGGCGCCGTAGGGCAGCGTGCCGTCGATGCGGAAGTCGATGCCGGAGCCGAGGCTCTCGCGCACGGTCTCCGGGGTGTGGTCGTTGCCCGCCGAGATCGGCCAGGGCATGTCCCAGATCAGGATGCGGATCGTCAGGCCGGGGCGCGCCGCCTTGAGGGCGCGCAGCAGATCGGCCAGCGTCTGATCGGCGTCGGGATCGCCCGCCGACGGCAACAGGCGCACCCGCGGATCGAAGCTCCAGCCGATCAGGGTGATGCTCTCCTGCGCCTTGACCAAAGCGGCGCGGGCGGCGGCGAAATAGGCCGCCCCGTCATGGAGCACGGCGGCGCGATGCGCCCGCTCGCGCCGCCAGCAGGTGAGCCCCGGCCGCAGCCAGCCCTCGGGGACGGGGGCGCCTTCGCCCGCTTCGATCTCGCGTCTCATGCGCCCGCGCCGGCCCTCTCCGCCTTGCCCATCCGGCCTTCCGCCTGTTCCAGCTTGGCCTTGACCCGCCGCCGCGTGATCTCGACCGCCACGACGGTGGCGACGAGCCCGAGGCCCAGGGTGATCCAATGGGTCGGCTCGTCGCTGCCCGCCCGGCGGCCGATGGCGCCGAGATAGACGCAGACCACCGTGCCGGGCAGCATGCCGATCACCGTCGACACCAGATAGGCGCCGGTGCGGACATCCGTCACCCCGAGGACGTAGTTCTGCGCGTTGAACGGCACGAAGGGGCTCAACCGCATCAGGGTGAGCAGGCGCCAGCCGCCGTCGCCGACCGCCTCCATGGTGGCGCGCCATTTCGGCTTGCGGGCGATGAGCCGCCGCACCCGCTCGCGGAACAGGTGGCGGGCGGCGAAGAAGGCGAGCCAGGAGCCCACAGTGGCGGAGACCAGCACCACCGGCATCACCGCCCAGCCATAGGCCACGGCGCCCGCGATGGTCAGCGGCGTGCCCGGCACGACGAGAAGCGTCGCCAGGAAGAACAGCAGGCCGAAGACGAGGAGGCCGTAGCGGCCGAAGCCGTTGGCCCAGGCGGAGAAACCCCGCAACCAATCCTCGACCGGCAGGAGCATCCAGGCGCCGACGCACAGGGCCGCGGCGGCGCCGGTCAGGAGCCAGGTGCGGGCCCCGCTGGTGCGGACCCAGCTTCGGGCATTGTCCATCGGGGGGATAGCTCGGGGCGCGAAAGTTCGGACGCTTCCGGCTCTAGCAGCGTTCGCGCCGCCTTGCGACCGGCCCTCTCATACCAAGCGGCACGGAACAGGACCGATGGTCCTGTTCCGTGCATCCGACGGACGCTCCGCAGTCGCCGGGGCAATCGGCGATGCGTCGGGATCATCGCCGATCGGTCTTACCAGTCGCGCTGGAGCCGGACGGCGATCCGGCTCGGGCGGGCGCCGGCCAGGCTGCGCTCGAGGGCGGACAGCGCCGCCCTGGCCTTCACCAGCCGGGGCGCGCGCCAATCGCGTCCCCGTGTGGCGAGGACGGCCTCGCCGAGACGGTCGCCCGCGGCGACGAGCCGGTCCACCGCCCGCAGGATGCGCGGCGATTCCTCGGTCAGCACGCAGAGATCGGAGAGGTGGTTGCGCAAAGCGTGCAACTCGTCGCGCCCCCCGTTCTCACCGGCGAGATGCGCCAAGCTCCGGTCCATGCCGGCGATCAACCCCGCCAGCGGCTCCGGGACGGAGCGCCCCTTCGGCCGCGCGGGAACCTCCGCCATCTGCGGGGCCAGGAGGTCTCGGGCAGGCGGCACGTGCATGTCGGCTCCGCTCGATGAGGATTTCGTTCTAAACTCCCGATCCCTCGACGGTTTCCCACCCCGACGCCCACCGGCGAACGATTTGCGGGATTTCCCGGGGATTTCTTCGTGGCCGGGCGGAGCGCCCCCTTGTGTCCGCTTCGCGCCCCGACATGGTAAACGCAACCTTAGGAATAACAACCCGGCGCGATCCCGAAACCCGTTCCGTTCCGCGCGCTGGTGGAAAAGATCGTTTTCGACCGCCGGGACGATCGAGACGCAATTCGGCAAAGAAGGTCGTGGTCAGCGCTCGGAGCGCGGCCGGCGCAGAGCGTAGACCAGGGCACCGCCACTCATCAGGGCGAGGGCGTACCACGTCAGGGCGTAGACGAGGTGGTCGTTGCGGAACGCGACGACAGTGAGGCCGCCGACCGGGAGGCCGCCGGGATTGGGCGTCGCGTCGGCGTCGATGAAATAGGGCGCGACGTCACGCAGGGTCCGGGCGGCGGCGAGGGCCGACACGTCGCGGGAATACCAGCGGTCGGCGGCCGGATCGTTGTGACGCAGGAAGCCGCCGCCGGGTTCCGAGAGGCGTAGCAGGCCGGTGACGGTGGATTCGCCGGCCGGTTCGGCGCGCTCGGAGCGGTCCTTGCGGTCGCCGGGGACGAAGCCGCGGTTGATCAGGACCGTGGTGCCGTCGGCCTGCACCAGGGGTGTCAGGACCCAGAAACCGGCGCCGCGCTCGGTGAGGGCCTGCACCAGGGCCGCCCGATCGTGCTCGAAGCGGCCGGTGACGCGGACCCGACGATACTCGATCGCTTGTCCGTCCAAATGCCCCCATTCGGTGCTCGGGGGCGGCGCGACGGGTTCGGCGCGCAGGCGCGCCTCGACGCGGGCGATCAGGTCGAGCTTCCAGGCGCGGCGCTGGACCTGCCAGGTGCCGAGGGCGAGGAACACGCCGACGAGGCCGAGCCCGGCGAGCGCCAGGACGGCCCGCCGGACATCGAACCCCCGCGACACCGGATCCGGCCTACGGCGCGTGGCGCGCGTCGTCGGCGGTGATCGGCATCATGTTGGTGTTGAGGTGGTGCATCACCCAGATCGAGCCGCACAGGGTGATCACGACGATGGTGACGGTGAAGATCAGCGCCAGGAAGGTCCAGCCGCCCTCCGACTTCGTGTTCATGTGCAGGAAGTAGACCATGTGGACCACGATCTGCACCACGGCGAAGCCGAGGATGACCACGCCGGTGATCAGCTTGTCGCCGATCACGTCGCCCATCACCAGCCAGAACGGGATCGCGGTCAGGATCACCGACAGGACGAAGCCGGTCACGTAATCCTTGAACGAGCCGTGGCCGTGGACCGCACCGTGTCCGTGATCGTCGTGACCGTGGCCGTGATTTGCGGCGTGTCCGCTCGCGCCGCTCATTGCAGCACTCCCATCAGGTAGACGAAGGTGAAGACGCCGATCCAGATCACGTCGAGGAAGTGCCAGAACATCGACAGGCACATCAGCCGGCGCTTGTTCTCGACAATCAGGCCGCGCTGGCGCACCTGCAGCATCAGCACGGAGAGCCAGATCAGGCCGAAGGTGACGTGCAGGCCGTGGGTGCCGACCAGCGTGAAGAACGAGGACAGGAAGGCGCTGCGCTGGGGCGTGGCGCCCTCATGGATCAGGTGCGCGAACTCATAGAGCTCGATGCCGATGAAGGCCGCGCCGAACAGGCCGGTGACGGCCAGCCAGAGTTGGGTCTTCTGGACGTCCTCACGCTCCATCGCCAGCATGGCGAAGCCGTAGGTGATGGAGGAGAACAGCAGCATCGCGGTGTTCACCGCGACGAGGCTCAGGTCGAACAGGTCCTTCGGCGAGGGCCCGGCCGCGTAGTTGCGGCCGAGCACGGCGTAGGTGGCGAACAGGACCGTGAAGATGAGGCAGTCGCTCATCAGGTAGATCCAGAAGCCGAGCATCGTGCTCCCTTCCGGGTGATGCTCGCCCGCGAGATCCTGGAAGGACGGCTCGTCGGCCTGCGCCACACCGTCCCGGTGCAGCGCGTCGGTTGCGTAGCTCGCCATCTCGATCAGGCCCGTCCCGCCACGGCGAGGGCGTCCGTCCGCTGGGCTTCGGTGCGGACGACCGTCTCGGCCGGGATGTAGAAGTCACGGTTGTAGTTGAAGGTGTGGGCGATCGCGACGACCAGGGTCGCCACCGCGGTGAGCGCGGCCAGCCACCAGATGTACCAGATCATCGCGAACGAGAAGGCGATGCTGATCACGCCGAGGATGACGCCGGTGGCGGTGTTCTTCGGCATGTGGATCGAGTGGAAGCCGGTCACCGGCCGCTGGAAGTTGCGGGCCTTCATCTGCCACCACGCGTCGAGCTGATGCACGACCGGCGTGAAGGCGAAATTGTAGTCCGGCGGCGGCGAGGAGGTGGACCATTCGAGCGTCCGGCCACCCCAGGGATCGCCGGTCACGTCGCGTAGCGCCTCGCGGTTTTTGATCGAGACCGCGAACTGCACGATCATGGCGCCGATGCCGATGGCGATCAGGCCCGCGCCGATGGCGGCCACGACGAACCAGGGCTGGAGCGAGGGATCGTCGAAGTGCTGGGCGCGGCGGGTGACGCCCATCAGGCCGAGCACGTAGAGCGGCATGAAGGCGACGTAGAAGCCGATGGTCCAGAACCAGAAGCTGACCTTGCCCCAGAACTGGTCGAGCTTGAACCCGAAGGCCTTGGGCCACCAGTAGTTCACGCCGGCGAACATGCCGAACAGCACGCCGCCGATGATCACGTTGTGGAAGTGGGCGATCAGGAACAGCGAGTTGTGGAGCACGAAGTCGGCCGGGGGCACGGCGAGCAGCACGCCGGTCATGCCGCCGATGACGAAGGTGACCATGAAGCTCACGGTCCACAGCATCGGCACGTCGAACCGGATCCGGCCGCGATACATCGTGAACAGCCAGTTGAAGATCTTGGCGCCCGTCGGGATCGAGATGATCATCGTCGTGATGCCGAAGAACGAGTTCACGTTCGCGCCCGAGCCCATCGTGAAGAAGTGGTGCAGCCACACAAGGTAGGACAGGATCGTGATCACGACTGTCGCGTAGACCATCGAGGTGTAGCCGAACAGGCGCTTGCCGGAGAAGGTCGAGGTGATCTCCGAGAACACGCCGAAGGCCGGCAGGATGAGGATGTAGACCTCCGGGTGACCCCAGATCCAGATGAGGTTGAAGTACATCATCGGGTTGCCGCCGAGGTCGTTCGTGAAGAAGTGCGTGCCGACGTAACGGTCGAGGGTCAGCAGCGCGAGAACGGCGGCGAGGATCGGGAAGGCGGCGACGATCAGCACGTTGGTGCAGAGCGAGGTCCAGGTGAAGATCGGCATCTTCATCATCGACATGCCGGGCGCGCGCATCTTCACGATGGTCGCCACCAGGTTGATGCCGGACAGCGTCGTCCCGATGCCCGCGATCTGCAGGCCCCAGATATAGTAGTCGACACCCACCCCCGGGCTCATGTCGGCCCCCGAGAGCGGCGGGTAGGCGAGCCAGCCGGTGCGGGCGAACTCGCCGACGAACAGCGAGATCATCGTGGTGACGGCACCCGAGACCGTCATCCAGAAGGAGAAGTTGTTGAGGAACGGGAAGGCGACGTCGCGGGCGCCGATCTGCAGCGGCACGACGTAGTTCATCAGCCCCGTGACGAACGGCATCGCCACGAAGAAGATCATGATCACGCCGTGCGCCGTGAAGATCTGGTCGTAGTGGTGCGGCGGCAGGTAGCCTTCGTTCGCGCCGAACGAGATCGCCTGCTGCGAGCGCATCAGCAGCGCGTCGGCGAAGCCCCGCAGCAGCATCACGAGGGCCAGCACCACGTACATGATGCCGATCTTCTTGTGATCGACCGAGGTCACCCAGTCCCGCCAGAGCGGACCCCAGAACCGGAAATAGGTGATGGCGGCCAGCACCGCGAGGCCGCCCACGGCGACGCCCGCGAAGGTCACTTGCAGGATCGGCTCGTGGTAGGGGATGTCCGCGAGCGTCAGACGCCCGAACAGGAGCCGCTGGAGGTCCGTGTCAGAGAACATGGGGTGTCTCGTACCGTAAATTCTCGTCGTGGATTCGCTTGGCCGACGGATCAGTTGTTGAGCTGGTTGGGCGCGGGCGAATTCTCGCCCTTGCCGTGCGGACCGTGGTCCTTCGAGTCGGACGGCTTGTCGCTGCGCGGCGCGTGGTGCGAGGCTGGGCCGTTGGCGCCCGGAGCCTCGTCGCCGCGCTCGGCGTGGCGGTTGTCGTATTGCAGCCGCTCGGCATTCTCGCGGCTGTCCTTGCCGGCGCCGCCCTTGGCGTCGATGGCCATCATCTCGTGCATGCACATCTTGCCGGGGATGGCGCACATGCCGAGGATCGAGCCGAACAGGCCGTCGGCGACCGACGAATAGTAGGTGACCGGCACCTGCTCGCTCGGGCGCTCCAGTTCGAGATAGGCGTCGCGCGACAGGTCCTTGCCCTCGGCCTTCGCCTTGGCGATCCACTTGTCGAAGCCGTCCTTGTCGAGGCCGTGGAACTTGAAGGTCATGTGCGAGAAGCCGGTGCCGCTGTAGTGCGACGACAGGCCGTTATACGCGCCTTCCTTGTTGATCACCGCGTGCAGCTTGGTCTCCATGCCGGGCATGGCGTAGATCATCCCGGCGAGGGCGGGGATGTAGAAGGCGTTCATCACCGAGGAGGCCGTGATCCTGAAGGTGATCGGACGATCGACCGGCGCGGCCGCCTCGTTGACCACCGCCACCCCGTATTCCGGGTAGAAGAACAGCCATTTCCAATCGAGGGCGACGACCTGCACCTCGAGCGGCTTGGTGTCGGCCGGCACCGGCTTGCCCGGCTCGATGCGCGAGAGCGGCCGGAACGGGTCGAGGGTGTGGGTGCTGATCCAGGTCAGCGCGCCGAGCGCGATGATGATCATCAGCGGCGCGGTCCAGATCACGACCTCCAGCGCGGTCGAGTGATCCCAGTCGGGATCGTGGCGGGCCTGCGTGTTCGAGGCGCGGTAGCGCCACGCGAACAGCAGGGTCAGCGCGATCACCGGGACGATGATCAGCAGCATCAGGCCGGTGGAGGCGACGACGAGGTTGCGCTGCTGCAGCGCCACGTCGCCCGAGGGGAACATGACCTGCAGGTTGCAGCCCGCGAGCAGGGGCAGCAGCGGCAGCAGCAGGACGCCGCGCAGCAGGCGGCGTGCGGCGCTTCCGGGCGCGCGGGAAACTTGCATGGCCGAGGGTGTCACCGATGGTCCTGCCACGGGTCTTCGTTCCATCTCATGGGTCGCGCCGCGGCGACCGCGTTCGGTTCGTCCCGGCGCCGCACCGGCGGCCGGGACGCTCAAGCGAAATCACATCTGCCGCAGTTCGGAGCGGTCGAGGGAGAGCGCCAGCAGCGTCGCGAGCGCGCCCGACAGCAGGTACACGCCGACGAGGGCGAGCCCGTACTCGGTGGAAAGGTACAGCACCACCAGGGGGGCGAAGCCCGCGCCGAACAGCCAAGCCAGGTCGGAGGTCAACGCGGCGCCGGAGTAGCGGTAGCGCTGGCCGAGCCGCGAGGTCACGGCGCCCGCGGTCTGGCCGTAGGACAGGCCGAGCAGCATGAAGCCGACATTGACGTAGATGGTCTGGCCGATGGCGTTCTCGCCGAAGATCAGCGGCGCCAGGATCGAGCCGCAGGCGAAGACGGTGATCAGGCCGGCGCTGATGATGAGGATGTTGCGCCGCCCGATCTGGTCGGCGATCAGCCCCGAGGCCGCGACCGCGCCGGCGCAGATGATGGCGCCGGAGAACTGCACCATCAGGAAGTCGCCCGCCGAACGATCGCTGTTGAGGGTGTTCCACGCGATCGGGAAGATCGTGACGAGGTGGAACAGGGCGAAGCTCGCCAGCGGCACGAAGGCGCCGATCCACACGTCGAGGGCATGGTGACGGGTGAGGTCGACGATGCCGACGGGCTGGAGATGGCCCTTGTCGAGGAGGCGGGTGAATTCCGGCGTCGCGATCAGGCGCAGCCGCGCGAACAGGGCGACGACGTTGATCGTGAAGGCGCAGAAGAACGGGAAGCGCCAGCCCCAGTCGAGGAAGTCGTCCGGCGTCAGGTTGACGACGAAGAACGAGAACAGGGCGCTGGCCACCATGAAGCCGATCGGCGCGCCGAGCTGCGGGATCATGGCGTACCAGCCGCGGCGCTCGCGCGGGGCGTTGAGGGCGAGCAGCGAGGCGAGCCCGTCCCAGGCGCCGCCCAGCGCGAGGCCCTGGAGGATGCGCAGGACCGCGAGCAGCTCGATCGCCACCTGACCGATCGCGTTGTAGCTCGGCAGGAAGCTGATCGCCGCGGTGGAGCCGCCGAGCAGGAACAGCGCGATCGTGAGCTTCACGCCGCGGCCGTAGCGCTCGTGGACCTTCATGAACAGGATCGAGCCGATCGGCCGCGCGACGAAGGCCAGCGCGAAGATCGCGAAGGAATAGAGCGTCGCGGCGAGCGGCTCGGCGAAGGGGAAGAAGACCTTCGGGAACACCAGCACCGAGGCGATGCCGAAGACGAAGAAGTCGAAATATTCCGATGCGCGCCCGATCACCACGCCGAGCGCGATGTCGTTGGGGCTGACGTGGCCGTGGCTCATCGCCACCTGCGCGTCGCGCTCGAGGGAACTCGAATTGGCCGATGCGGGGTTGGTGGTCATCGCGGGCAGCCGGCTCGCCTCTAGCACTATGGCCGCGCCCGTCTTCGGTGTTCACGCGGCGTTCGGCTTGTGCCTAGCGGATGGGATACCATCCGCAAAGTGGATTCGGCGTCGCGGCCGGTCCGGCAGTTCGGCCATGCAGCGCAAGCGCGGCTCATGCATTCTGGCGCGCGACGCGGCGGAATAATGCATGAGCCGCACCGCGCCGATGCGTCCCGATTCGGCGCGCGCTCAGTAGCGCAGGAAGAGATTGAGCGAGAGGACGTGGTTGACCTCGACGCGCGCGGCCGGCGCGTTCACCGTCTGGTTGAGATAGCCGAGTTCGACCGTGGATTTGCCCTGGAGCGGGATTTCGAGCCCGACGAAGGTGCGGATCTGGTCGAAGCCGGCCCGCGCCCCCCAATCGGTGTCGTTCAACGCCACGAACACCTCGCTCGACACCAGGGCCTTGAGGCCGCTCGTGTCACCGAAGATCGGATGGGAGGCGCGCAGCATCTCCCGGAACCGGAAGCCGACATCGCGCCCGTCGGATTGCCAGCGCTGCTCGAACCGGGTGCGCGAGGACAGCTTGAAGCGTTCGAATTCGCCGATCTCCCAGCTGAGCTGCTGGAAGCTGCGGTCCTCGGCAAAGCCCGGCAGCCCCGCGGGCGTGTTCTCGACGCGGGCGTAGCCCTGGTAGATCGTGAGCTTGTCGTCGAGCTTCCAGCCGACGGCCGGGCGCAGGATGAGCTGATCGAGCCGGGAGATGTCGCCGCCGAAGCGCGGCTGGACCTCGGCGAAGTAGGTGACATCGCCGTAGGTGCCGAACAGGGTGGTGTTGAGCCAGAACTGGGTGTCCTGCGCCGCGGCGGGGCTCGCCGTGACGAGGGCCAGGGCCGTCAGGAGGGAGCGCGTCCGGCTGGGCACGAGGGGGACCTCTGGCGGCGTTGACCCGCAACCCGTCTGCGGCACGGGCTCAGATGTCGGGCCTGGCGGGGGCGGGGTCCAGCGTTTTGCGGCGTGACGGGGCGGTGACGATGGGGCTGTGGCGCTTCGGTGACAGGCAGGTTCCTGCGATGGCCGCCCATCCCCTCGCCCCGCAGACGGGGCGAGGGGCTCTCACCGGCTATCCCCGCGCCGTTCCCCGCGGCGGCGCCTTGATGCGGTACCAGCCGACATAGAGGGCGGGCAGGAACAGCAGCGTCAGGAAGGTCGCGGCCAGGATGCCGCCGATCATCGCGTAGGCCATCGGCCCCCAGAAGACCTCGCGGGCGATCGGGATCAGGCCGAGGCTGGCAGCCGCCGCCGTCAGCAGGATCGGGCGCATGCGGTGGCGCGTGGCCTCGACCACGGCGTCCCAGGGGGCCATGCCTTCCGCCTCGCATTCCTCGATCTGGCTCACCAGGATCACGGCGTTGCGCACGATGATGCCGATGAGCGCCAGGATGCCGAGGATCGCCACGAAGCCCATCGGCTTGTCGAAGAGCAGCAGCGCCGGCACCACGCCGATGAGGCCGAGGGGTGCCACCGAGAACACCAGAAACAGTTTCTGGAAGCTCTGGAGCTGGATCATCAGGAACAAAGCCATGGCGAGCAGCATCACCGGCACCACGGCGGCGATCGGACCCTGGCCCTTGCCGGCCTCCTCGACCGCGCCGCCGGTGGCCAGCGTGTAGCCCTCGGGCAGTGCCTTCACGTAGGCGTCGATGGCGGGCTGGAGCGCGGCCACGATGGTCGGCGGCTGGGTCGCGTCGGTGATGGTGGCCCGCACCGTCACCGTCGGCACCCGGTCGCGGCGCCAGACGATGGGTTGCTCGAGGTCGTAATCGATCTTGGCAAACGCCAGGATCGGGACGACCGAGCCGTTCGAGAGCGTGACCTGAAGGCTTTGCAGCGTGTCGAGGGAGGAGCGCTCGATGGCGCGGGCCCGGCCGACCACGTTCACGAGGTAGATCGAATCGCGCACCTGCGTGATCGCCTGACCGCCGACGACGCCGTTAAGGATGCCGGCGATGTCCTGGCTGGTGACGCCGAGCTGACGTGCCTTGTCCTGGAGGATCTCGACCCGCAGCACCTTGCCGGGCTCGTTCCAGTCGAAGGTCGGCACGGCCACGCGCTTGTCGGTGGCGACCACGTCGGCAAGCTTGAGCGAGAGGCGGCGCACCTCCTGGATGTCCGGGCCGGACAGGCGATACTGGATCGGCCGCCCCACGGGGGGCCCGAGGTTCAGGGGCTGGACCAGCACGTCGGTGCCGACGAAGTCCCGCCGCCCGATCGTCTGCAAGCGCGCCAGCACGTGATCGCGCACCTCGAGCGACTTCGTCACGATCACGATCTGGCCGTAGAAGGCGTTGGCGAGCTGCTGGTCCAGCGGCAGGTAGAAGCGCACCGCGCCCTGGCCGACATAGGAAGACCAGCGCTCGATGTCGGGATCGCCCTTGAGATGGGCCTCGAACCGGTCGAGCTGCGCCTGGGTCTCGCGGATGGTGGCGTTCTGCGGCAGCGTCAGGTCGACGAGAAGTTCGGCCCGGTCGGAGGACGGGAAGAACTGCTGCTGCACGTGGCCCATGCCGACGATCGCCAGCGCCATCAGCCCGACGCAGAGCGCCACGGTGATCCAGCGCAGCCGCATGGCCAGGCGCAGCACCGCCATGAAGGCGCGGGTGAACAGGCCCTGCTTCTCGGCATGGTGCTTCATGGTCTTGGGCAGGATCGTCACGCCGAGGAGCGGCGCGAACAGCACCGCCACCACCCAGGAGACGAGGAGCGAGGCCGCGATCACGACGAAGAGCGAGTAGGTGTATTCGCCTGCCGACGAGCCGTTGAAGCCGATGGGCAGGAAGCCCGCCACCGTCACCAGCGTGCCGGTCAGCATCGGGAAGGCGGTGGAGGTGTAGGCGAAGGTCGCGGCCTTCTTCAGGTTGTCGCCGAGTTCGAGACGCGCCACCATCATCTCGACGGTGATCATCGCGTCGTCCACGAGCAGACCGAGCGCGATGATGAGGGCGCCCAGCGAGATGCGCTGGAGCGTGACGCCCATCACCTGCATCACCACGAACACGATGGCGAGCACGAGCGGGATCGAGATCGCCACCACGAGCCCGGCGCGCAGCCCGAGGCTGACGAAGCTGACGAGGAGCACGATGACGACGGCCTCGACCAGCGCCTTGGTGAAGCCGCCCACCGCCTCCTCGACGATCTTGGGCTGGTCCGAGACGAGGTGGATGCCCACCCCGATCGGCAGCTTGCCCTCGACCACATGCATGCGCGCCTTCAGGTCCTCGCCGAACTTCAGGAGGTTGGCGTTGGGCCGCATGGCGATGGCGAGCCCGATGGCCGGCTTGCCGTCGACCCGGAACATGGCCGCGGGCGGGTCCTCGTAGCCGCGGGAGATCTCGGCGACGTCGGCGAGGCGAAAGAAGCGGTCGTTGAAGCGCAGGTTCACGTCGCGCAGCGACTCTTCCGAGGTGAACTGGCCGCTGACGCGCAAGCTCACGCGCTCGGGGCCCGCCTGGACGACGCCGGAGGCCGCCACCGCGTTCTGCGATTGCAGCGCCTTGATCAGCGCCTGGATGTCGATGCCGTAGCCCGCGAGCTTGCGGGTGGAGAAATCGAGGTCGATCGTCTCGCCCTGCACGCCCATCAGCAGGGTCTTGCCGATATTGGGCACCTTGAGGATCTCGGTGCGCACGCCCTCGACGTAGTCGCGCAGCTGCCGATGGGTCAGGCCGTCGGCGGTGAAGGCGTAGACGTTGCCGTAGACGTCGCCGAACTCGTCGTTGAAGGCCGGGCCCTGCACCCCTTGCGGGAAGGTGTGCTGGATGTCGCCGAGGCGCTTCCGGACCTGATAGAAGGCCGGCTGGATCTCTTCCTTCTTCGTGGTGTCGCGGAACTGCACGAAGACGGTCGATTGCCCCGGCGTGGTGTAGCTGCGGACGTAGTCGAGCGCGTTGATCTGCTGCAATTCCTTCTCGATCCGGTCGGTGACCTGATCCAGCGTGTCCTTGATGGTGGCGCCGGGCCAGGTCGCCTGCACCACCATGGTCTTGATGGCAAACGGCGGGTCCTCCTCGCGGCCGAGCCGCGAATAGGCCATCGCGCCGGCCGCCAAGCAGACCAGCATCAGGAACCAGACCAGCGAGCGGTGCGCGAGCGCCCAGTCGGAGAGGTTGAAGTCCTTCACGGGAAAAGCCTTCTTCCGCTTCAGCGCGGTTCGTCGGGCAGGCGAACCGGCTGCCCGTCGCTCAAGGAATGGACGCCGGCCACGACCACGCGGTCGCCCGGCTGCAGGCCGCCGCCGACGCTGACCCGCGGCCCGTCATCGGGCTCGGCGGTGAGGGTCACGTCGCGGCGCGTCACCTGCTGCTTGCCCTCGCCCGCCTCCGACACGATCCAGACCGAGCGCCGCCCGTCCGTGCTCAGGAGCGCGGTGGCCGGCAGCAGGAAGCGGCGCGGGGTCGGGCGCACCAGCGAGACCGTGATGGTGGCGCCCAACCGGAAGGCCGGACCCGGATTTTCCAGGGTCATGCGGATGCGGCGCGTGCGGGTGCCGGAATCGGCGAAGGGCGCGATCTCGCGCACCCGGCCCCGCGCCGTGATCTCCGGCGCGCTCTGGAGCGAGACGGTGAACACGCCGTCCTGCGGCATCGCCCCGACCAGCGTCTCGGGGATGTCGACCACCGCCTCGCGGGTCTCGGGCCGGGCGAGCGTGACGATGCCCTGGCCGGGGCTCACCACTTGGCCCACCTCGGCGAGGCGCTGGGTGACGACGCCGTCGAAATCGGCGTGCAGCTCGGTATAGCCGATCTGGTCGCGCGCCTTCTGCAGGCTGGCGCCGGCCTGCGCCAGGCGCGCCTGGGCGGTGTCGCGCCGGGCCACCGCCGCGTCGAGCTGGGCCTGGGTGACGTTGCCGCCCTCCATCAGGCGCCGCGTGCGGGCCTCGGTGGCGGCGGCGTTCTCGGATTGCGCCCGGGCGTCGGCGAGTTCGGCCTCGGCGCGGGTCAAGTCGAAGCGCGAGACGATGGGGTCGAGGGCCGCGAGCCGCTGGCCCTTCTTCACCACGTCGCCGACGGTGACGTCGCGCGCCACCACCCGGCCGCCGATCTGGAAGCCGAGCTGCGACTGGTAGCGCGGCTCCACCGTGCCGGCGAAGGGGCCGAAGATCACGCTCTCGGTGGGCTCGGCCAGCGTGGTCAGGACCGGGCGCACGGGGGGCGGGCCGGGCTCCTCCTGGGAGGGCTGGCAGGCCGCGAGGGTGAGAGTCGCCAGGGATACGACGGCGCGCAACGCCCAACCCTCCCCCCTCTGCGGGGGAGGGTGCCCCGCGGATGCGGGGCGGGAGAGGGGAACCACGCTTCCGGAGATAACTGGACAATCGCGGCCAAGCGGCACCGTGGTTCCCCTCTCCCGGCCCCCTTCGGGGGCCACCCTCCCCCGCAGAGGGGGGAGGGACGCGGCGGAGGCGTTGCGCCTTAAAAAGATCACTTGCCGCCCTCCGCCACGCTCGGCGCCACCGCCACACGCTGGCCCGGACGCAGGAACTGGATGCCGGCGACCACCACGGACTCGCCCGGCGCGACGCCGCCCTTCAGCACGATGTCGGCCCCGCCGTAGCGGTCGATCTCAATCCGGCGGACCGAGACCGTGCCGGTCGCCGGATCGTGGATCCAGACGGCGGGCCGGTTCTCGAAGCGGTAGAGGGCGGACCAGGGCAGGACCACGGCCTCGCGCCCGCCGAAGCGCCCGCGCCCGATCACCACGGCGCCGAGCGTCATCGCGGGCGGCGTCGCTTCGAGGCCCATCTTGACCCGCACCGTGCCGCTCTGCGGATCGACGGTCGGCGAGATTTCCCGCACGCGGCCCACCGCCGTCACCGACGGGTCGGACTGGAGCACGACCTGGATCGCCTTGTCCTCGGGCGGGTTGGCGGTGAGCGCCTCGTAGACGTTGAACACCGCGTCGCGCGGGCCGTCCTGGGCCAGCACCATCACGGACTGGCCCGCCTGCACCACCTGCCCGACCTCGAAGGT
Organism: Methylorubrum salsuginis; assembly: GCF_900114375.1. Classification (GTDB taxonomy): domain Bacteria; phylum Pseudomonadota; class Alphaproteobacteria; order Rhizobiales; family Beijerinckiaceae; genus Methylobacterium; species Methylobacterium salsuginis. The sequence goes on from NZ_FOSV01000015.1 coordinate 99,195, forward strand.
GCGGCTCAGGACGATGCCGGACACGCCGGCCCGCAGCTCGGTGTAGGAGAGCTGCTCCTCCGACGTGCCCAGAGCCGCCTTCGCCGAATCGACCGCGGCCTGGCTCGTGCGCAGTTGCTGCTCGGCGTTGTCGTAGCTCGGGCGCGTGGTGTAGCCGCCGGCGAGCAACTGCTTCTGGCGCTCGAAGGTGACCTTGGCCTGGGTGAGCTGTGCCTCCGCCGAGACGAGGGCGGCCTTCGCGTTGTCGAGGTTGGCCCGCTGCACCAGGGGCTCCAGCACGGCGAGCACCTGATCGGCGGCGACATGGTCGCCGACCTCGACCCGGCGCTCGGATACCTTGCCGTTGGTGCGGAAGGCGACGTTGGTCTGGGCCTGGGCCTGGATGTCGCCGGTCAGCACCACCTCCGCGGCCACCGGGTTCTTGCGCGCCTCGACGACGCGCACCAGCACCACGGAGGGATCGTCGAAGGGGTCTACCTCCCGCGGCGCCGCCTTCGCCGCATCGTCCGCCGCGCGGGCCGGCAGAGGCGCGAGCGCCAGCAGGGAGAGGGCGCCGAGGGCGCAGACCAGAGGGGAAGCCTTTGGGAACATCGGCCGAGCTTTCCAGGCGCAGACCCCGCAGGGCGCGCCGCCGATCGGACGGCGACGCGTCGAGGGGGCGCTATCGCCGCGCAGACTTATCGTCTATCTTACCGACCGTCCAGACGGTTTTTGCGGATCCGAACGAGGGGACGATGACGGAGAGGACGCGCAGCCGGCGCGACGACCGGGCGCAGACGATCCTCGACGCGGCCGGCGCGGTCCTGCGCCGGGGCGGCGGCCGGGCGCTGACCATCGACGCGGTGGCGGCGCAGGCGGGCCTCAGCAAGGGCGGCGTGCTGCACCACTACGGCTCGAAGGACGCGCTGATCCTGGCCCTCGTCGCCCGCAAGCTCGCGGAGTTGCGCGAGGGCATCGCCGCCTGCGAGGCGCAATCCCGGCCGGGGCCCGACGGTCTGGCGCTCGCCATGGTGGCGCATCTGCGCGAGGCCTATTGCGAGGACGACGATTTTTCGCGCGCGCTCCTGATCGCGGCGGCAGAGAACCCGGAGGCTTTGGCCGGCTACCGCGCCTTCGTGGCCGAGCGGCTGGAGCGCCTGGAAAGCGCCGACCCGCCGGGCGCCGGGCCGATGCTGTTCTTCGCCATCCTCGGCCTGGTCATGGGCCGGACGCTCGGCTTCCACGACATCGGCGGCGCCCAGGCCGAGGCGCTGTTCGGCGCGCTGGAGCGGGCGGCGCGCGCCCTCGGACCGGCTCCGGCGCGGTGAGCGAAACGGCCCGCGCCGAGCCGGGAGGATTGGGAACCGCCTCGGGTTTCGGACGTAGTGAACCAGCGAACGGGCGGTAGGCGGTCGTCGCAGCACCGGCGCGGGCACGGGTTTCAAGGAGAGACGGGACGGAACGGTCGTCGCGCCGCGGAGTCATCCGAGTGCGGGCCGTCGACCGCGCGAGCCATGACGATGCCTTCACAGGATGCCGAAGCCCTGGCCGCCTTGGCCCGGCTCTGCGGCGAGGTCCGCGCCCGACTTCCCGGCTCGGCTCATCATCGCCTGCGGGTCCTGCTCGACATGCTCCTCGTCGATCTCGCACGCGAGGGGTTTTGCGCGGAGGGCGGGGCGCAGGGGCAGAGCGGCGGCGAAACGGAGCCGGACCTGTCGCGGACATCGCCTTGAACGAAGCCGGATTCGGCCCCGGCCCGCCCCGAACGACGACCGCCGACGCGTTCAAGAGGGCCGCGGCTTCAGCGATCGTCGATCTGGCAGACGAGGCGGATCGTCATGACGCCGTCGCCGGTTTCGTTGCGCACGGTGAGCACGAGGGTGGAATCCTGGCTGTCCTCGGCTTCGGCGGCCATCAGGGCGGTCATCACCCGCAGGGCCTCGCGCCGCAGGGCAAGCGGATCACCGATCTCGCGGCCGACTTCGTCACGCAGGTCGGCCCCGTCGTGGATGTCGAAGAAGTAGCGGGCCATCGGCAGGAATGACTTCTTGACAAAAACCGGTCTCCGGCCGCGCGCCGACGACCGCCGTGAGTGATGCAACGCAAAAACAACGCGTGTCGATTTGTACGGTTTCGAACCATGCGTCATGAATGACGTATACAGATCACCCCACTATGGCGAGGGCCGCGCGGGGATAACACGCGCTAGTGAGCCAGGATCTTCGACAAAAACTGCTGAGCCCGCTCGCTGCGGGGCTGGCCGAAGAAGGCGTCCTTGGTGGCGTCCTCGACGATCTCGCCGCGATCCATGAAGATCACCCGGTCGGCGACCTTGCGGGCGAAGCCCATCTCGTGGGTCACGACCATCATGGTCATGCCGTCGCGGGCCAACTCGACCATCACGTCGAGCACCTCGCCGACCATCTCGGGATCGAGCGCCGAGGTCGGCTCGTCGAACAGCATCACCACCGGGTTCATGGCGAGCGCCCGGGCGATGGCCACCCGCTGCTGCTGCCCGCCCGAGAGCTGGCCCGGAAATTTTTTCGCGTGCGCGGAGAGCCCGACACGGTCGAGGAGGTCGAGACCGCGCTTCCTCGCGTCCTCCCCGGAGCGCCCGAGCACCTTGCGTTGCGCGATGGTGAGGTTGTCGGTGATCGACAGGTGCGGAAACAGCTCGAAATGCTGGAACACCATGCCGACCCGGGCGCGAAGCTTGGGCAGGTTCGTGCCCCTGTCCTTCACCCGCGTGCCGTCGACCGTGATCTGCCCCTCCTGGAACGGCTCCAGGGCGTTGACGCACTTGATCAGCGTGGACTTGCCCGAGCCCGAGGGCCCGCACACGACCACCACCTCGCCGCGGGCCACGCGGGTCGAGCAGCCGGTCAGCACCTTGAAGTCGCCGTACCACTTCGAGACCCCCTCGATGGCGATCATCGACCCGGCCGTCGCGGGGGCAGGCGCGGGCGTGACGAGCGGGCCGGCGCGCAGGCCTTCGTCCGCCGGAGCTTCGCTCGCGTTCGCCGTGGGGGTTCCGGCGGCGGGGGCCGGCATCGGGGTCGAGGTCATCGCGATAAAAACCTCAGCGGATGATGGCGACGCGGGTCTGCAGCCGGCGCACCAGCCACGAGGCGGTGAAGCAGACCGCGAAGTAGACCAGCGCGGCGAACAGGTACATCTCGACCAGGCGCCCGTCGCGCTGTGCCACTTTCGAGGCCGCGCCCATGAAGTCCGTCAGCGACAGGACGTAGACGAGGGAGGTGTCCTGGAACAGCACGATGGTCTGGGTCAGGAGCAGGGGCAGCATGTTGCGCAGGGCCTGCGGCAGCACCACCAGCCGCATCGTCTGCCAGTAGCTCATGCCCAGCGCCGAGGCCGCCGCACTCTGGCCCTTGGCGATCGACTGGATGCCCGCCCGCATGATCTCGGCGAAATAGGCCGCCTCGAACAGGGTGAAGGTGACGAGCGCCGAGGCGAAGGCGCCGACCTGGATCGGGGTCGCCGAGCCGGTCACCCAGGCGCCGATATAGGGGACGAGGAAGTAGAACCAGAAGATGACGAGCACCAGCGGCAGGGACCGCATCAGCTCGACATAGAGCTTGGCGGCCTGCGTCACGCCGGGGATGCCCGAGAGCCGCATCATCGCGAGCCCCGTGCCGAACACGATGCCGCCGGTTGCCGCCAGCGCGGTGAGCGTCAGCGTGAACACCATGCCCTGCCCGAACAGGTAGGGCAGGGACGCGGCGATGACCGAGAAATCGAAGTTCGAGAACATCTAGCGCCCCCCCGGCACGGCGACGGCGCGCTCCAACAGGGTGGCGCCCGCGATCACCACGAGGTTGATCAGGACGTAGAGGATCGTGGCCGCGGTGAAGGCCTCGAACACCTGGAACGAGAATTCCTGCATCGAGCGGGCCCGCGCCGTCAGCTCCAGCAGGCCGATGGTGAGCGCGACCGAGGTGTTCTTGAGGTTGTTCAGGAACTCGGAGGTCAGCGGCGGCAGGATGATCCGGTAGGCGTTGGGCAGGAGCACGTAACGGTAGGTCTGCGCGACCGTGAAGCCCAAGGCCGTGCCGGCCAGGCGCTGGCCGCGGGGCAGCGACTGGATGCCCGCCCGCACCTGCTCGGCCACCCGCGAGGCGGTGAAGAAACCTAAGCACAGCACCGCCGTGTAGAACGGCGCGTCGGGCAGCTGCTTGACCGCCGTGCCGATCTCGGTCGGCAGCACTTCCGGCAGCACGAAGTACCACAGGAACATCTGCACGAGCAGCGGCACGTTGCGGAACAGCTCGACATAGGCCGTGCCGACGGCGTTGGCGGTCTTGGACGGCAGCGTGCGCAAGACCCCGATCACCGAGCCGAGGCCGAAGGCGATCACCCAGGAGCAGAGCGCGGTCGCGATCGTCCACGACAGGCCGGAGAGCAGCATGTCGGCGTAGGTGCCGACGCCCTCCGGCGAGGGCTCGAGGAAGATGCCCCAGTTCCAGGTGTAGTTCATCGCCTCAAGCCCCCGCCCGGCGCCTCAGTCAGTAGGCGGCCGGGTCGGCGCTGTCGCTGGGGTTGGCGAAGGCCTTCTGCATCGCCTCGCTCATCGGAAGCTTCAGGTTGATGCCCCGCGGCGGGATGGCCTGCGTGAACCACTTCTCGTAGAGCGCCTTGCCCTCCGGGCTCTTGTAGAGCGCGGCGGTGGCCTCATCGACCACGGCCTTGAACGGGGCGTCGTCCTTGCGCAGCATGATGCCGTAGGGCTCCGGCTTCGACTGCGCCTCCGACGAGATCGCGTAGGCGTCGGGCGTCTTGGAGCCGGCCACCAGCGAGGCGAGCAGCACGTCGTCCATCACGAAGGCGTCGGCCCGCCCCGTCTCGACCATCAGGAACGCCTCCGCGTGGTCCTTGGCCGGCAGGATCTTCATGCCGAGGGAGCGGGCGGTGTTGATCTCGTTGATCTGGCGGATGTTGGTGGTGCCCGAGGTGGAGACCACGGTGCGGCCCTTGAGGTCGTCGGTCTTGGTCAGCCCCTTGTCCTTCTTGGCCACGAACCGCGTCGCGGTGAGGAAGTGGGTGTTGGTGAAGGCCGCCTGCTTCTGCCGGTCGGCGTTGTTGGTGGTCGAGCCGCATTCGAGGTCGATCGTGCCGTTGGCGATCAGCGGGATGCGGGTGGCCGAGGTCACGGGGTTGAACTTCACATCGAGCTTGTCGAGCTTGAGATGCGTCTTCACCGCGTCGGCGACCTTGAGGCAGATGTCGAGGGCGTAGCCCACCGGCTTCTGGTCGCCGTCGAGATAGGAGAACGGCACCGAGGAATCGCGGGTGCCGATGGTGATGGCCCCGGACTCCTTCACCTTCTTGAGGGTCCCGGTCAGCTCCTGGCCCCGCGCAGGCGCGCCCGCGGTCAGGGCGGTGACGGCGGCGAGGAGGAACGCGTCTCTCAGGCGCATGCGGCGGACCTTACTTTCTTCGCGGGCGGCCGATGAGGGCCGGATCGGGCCATAGTGAAGCCGGGCGAGACACTTGTCATCCGCCGACCGGCTTCCTTGTCGGGGCAAGGCCCGTGCCGTGTCAGCCCGATCGCACACATCCGCTCGATCGAGGCGATCCTCCGAGAAGAAAATCAGAAGTCGCGCTGGACCCGCATGCGGATCTGGGTCGTGTCGTAGCGCTTCTCGGTATAGGCCGGCAGGCCGCCCACGGTGACGGGGCGCGTCTGATCGGCGATGCGGCCGCTCAAGGGGCCGGTGCCGATGTAGGTGCCCTCGATGCCGATATCGAGATCCTTGACCGGCGACCAGATCAGGCTGGTGCCGGCGATGATCTGGTAGTTGTCGCGCAGGATCGGGCTGACCGCGAAGGCGGCGCCGGGCGGAGGCGCGGAGGCGCCGACGATGCCGTTCACGAGGCTGAAGGCGTCCCGCGTCCCGCGCGGAAAGCTGACCTCGCCGTAGCTGCCGAAGAAGGCCGAGCGCCATTCGGGCGACCAGTAATGCAGGTAGGAGGCGGTCGCCGTGAAGCTCTGCGACAGGGCGATGCGGCCGGTCAGCGGGTTCACCACGGCGTCGGCCAGGGCGTGGACGAAGGGCGCGCCCTGCACCGGCCCGAGTTGGCTGGCATAGCTCCCGGTGAAGATCGAGAAGCCGGTATAGAGGAGCGCGCCCTCGCCGTAGGCGCCTTGCAGGTAGAGGCCGTCGCCGGGGGCGATCCAGGGCATGTTGAGCTTGAGGCCGCCCTGCACCGCCCAGCCATATTCGGTCTGCGCCCCGGAACCGAGGCCGCGGGCGGCAAGCAGCGCCGCGGCGGTGCCGGGCGTCACCGGCCCGGCGGCGGCGCCCGGCACCGGCGTCAGGGTGGAGACGGCCGAGTTGGCGATGAAGCCGCCGATGTTCACGTCCTTGACCGCCGCCGAGAGCTGCATCGCGCCCCAGGGCGCGTCGTAGCGCAGCGACCCGACGAAATCGGGCATGCGCGAGCGCTGGACCGTGTCGAGGAAGACGACGGTGTTGGCGGTGCCGTCGGCGTTGGTGCCGAGGATGACCGGACTGGGCGCGGTGTTGAAGACGTTGTTGACGCCGCTCTGGCCCGGCCCCGTGGCGGGGGCGCCGAAGGAGGAGGCGTAGAACGGGTTCTTGCGGAAGTTCGGATCCTCCATCGACAGGGTCGCGGACCAGCCCTCACCGAATTTGTGGGTGTAGGCGAGCAGGTTGGTGGAGGCGAGGTCGGAGCCCGCCGTCGAGGCGATCAGCTCGTAATCGTGGGCGTAGAAGTCGAAGAACGAGGAGGCGCGGCCCGCCGTCAGCCCGGCGAACTGCACGAAGGCCTTCTCGGCGATGATGAAGTTCTGCACCCGCCCGAGCTGATCCTGGCCGACCGCCGGGAAGGCGTTGGCGATGCGCTGCTGCGTGCCCGAGGTCATGAACACGCCGGTGCGGCTCGCCGCCTCCACCCGCAGGAAGGCACGCAGGGTGCCGTAGCCGGTCTGGGTGCGCGCATCGAAGTTCATCCGCATCAACCCGCGATACTGCGACAGGTCGCCGGACGAGTTGTTGCGGTTCTGGACCGGAATGGTGCCGGCCTCGAAGCGGGCGCGGCCCGAGACCCGCAGGCAGGTGTCGGTGCCGGGGATGTAGAAGAAACCCGCCCCGGAGGCGGAGCAGACCCGGACATACTCGATCGGCACCGCCTTCCGCACCGGCAGGTCGGCCGCCCGAGCGGCCGGGGCCACGACCACGAGGAGCGCCGCCCCCGAGAGAAGCTTTTTCGCGATGTGCCCCATGCCTGCCCCCAGCCGGGCCCGGCTCATCGCCGCCCCGCGCACGCCCGCGCCGCATCATGGCCCCGTCCGCCGTCTCGCGCGGCGCGTTCGCGGCTCGCCCTGCCCACCGATCGGGCAAGGTGTTCGATGCGGATGCAGAACGTGAAGACTGTCCAGTAAGCGGAGCGTGGCGGGCTGGACTGGCCATGACAAGCTCGATCGCGCGCTCCACAGGCGCCGGGGGCGAGCTGTGACTTTTTTGCCGGCGCCGGGCTTTCTCCGGCACCGCGCGGCCGTTCCCGGGATGATGCCGAGGCGCAGGCCGTGCACCTACGCGGGGTCGGCGAGCGAGGCCGGAGGAGGGGGCAGAGGGAGGGGGCCGGGCCCGCCGTCCCGAACCGGCTCTCGATCAGGTGCGCGGCGGGCGCCGTTCGGCAATGCGCGCCTGGAACCAGTCCCGCAGCAATTCCCGCTCGTAGAAGAATGCCTGCCCGGACGAGGAGCGGGCGTAGCGCGTCAGGAAGTTGAGGTCGGAGACCGCCTCCTCCCCCGCCAGCACGGTGCGGCGGCCCTCGCGCAGGGCGTAGCGGATGCGGAAGCGCGGCGGGGTGACGTCGTTGACGACGCGCAGGCCGAACGGCGCGTTGGCCCCCGGCTGGTCGAAGCCGGCGAGGTCGATGTCGAGCACGTCGATGTCGAGGCTCTGGCCCGGCGCCAGCACGCGGCCGCCCAGGCTCTCGAACAGGCGGCGCATCTCGGCGAGCGTCACCCGCAAGGGAGGCCCCGACCCGAAGCGGTTCTCGGCATCGGTGTAGCGCTCGGGCGCGACGAAGCGGACCGTGACCTGCGCGCAGGCCGGGAGCGGCGCGGCCAGCGCCGCCAGCAGCGCGGCCGCCCCGAGCGCCCGCCTCATTGGTGCGAGCGGTTGATGATCGCCTGCAGGGCTCGGGCCACCGGCTCGGTGATGGTGCGCCGGTACTTGCGGTGGACCAACTGGCCGTTGTGGTAAATGTCCTGTTCGACGTAGAGGCGCTCGCCGTCCCAGCGCACGATGTTGTCGGATTCGGTCGTCTCCTCGACGCCCAGATCCTGGCGGAGGATCGGTGCGCCGGATGTCGTGTGCATGGATCGCCTCGCGTCGGGTGTCTCGCCCGCACCGTCTTAAGGCCTGCGGCGGCGGGGCACCAGACGGGCACGCCCATTGACGTGACAGGACGCGCCCGGCGCAGCGGGCCTCGTCCCGAAAGATGGTTTCCGACCTTCGGCAAAGAGACGATGCGGCACAAGGATCGAGGATCGTCCTCGATCCGATATGCAGGACGACCCTCGATCATCGCGACGGCCCAAGGCCGGCGCCCCAGCCGCCCGCGTCGAGGCCGGAGACGACGACTACCTGACCGTCACCTGATCCTTGATGCGCTGGTAGGTGGCGCGGTTGAGCACGCGCTTCGACAGGAGTTGATCGACGGAGGCGTAGGGGCGGTGCCCGATGATCGTCCGGCCGATGGCGCCGCCGCCCTTGAGGGCGTTCAGCTCGGCGAGCGAGGCGGTGTTGAGATCGACCAGGGCGACCGCGGCCGGGGGGGCGCTCTCCGCCGCCGCCTCGGTCGGATCGGGCGCAGCCGTGGCGGGGACGGGAGCGGGGGAAGGGGCGGGCGCGGTGACGGACGCGGGCGGCGGGCTCGGCTCGCGGCGGGGCAGGGACGGTTGCGGCGTGGGCGGCGCCTCGGCCGTCGGGGCGGGCTCGGGCGGCACGGGTTCCGGCGGCGGGACGGGGCGGCTCGGCTCCGACCGGGGGGCCGGCTGCATCGCGGCCTCGGGCTTGGGGGCCGGGGGAGCGCCGCGCATCCAGACGAACTGGACGAGACCGGCGATGCCCGCGGCCGCGACCAGAACGAGCAGGACGCGCAGGATCGCCGAACCGCTGAGCATGCGAGCCCTCCCCCCAGACGGCTCCGGACGCTCGGAGACTCGGCGCGGAACCGGCGCGACCCGCCGCGTCACGCTTCGCTGAGGATCTTAGGGCCCTTCGATCCGGCGAACATATGAGCGGATTTGAGAAAAGCGCTCTGTGCACAGGCCGCTTGCGCACAATCCGGAGAGATTTGCCGAAACGCGCGGCCCGCTCCGCTGTGGCGGCACGGCACCAGGCCGCCTCCGTCGCGCGCGCGGCCGGCGGAACGCGATACGGTCAAGCTCGTTCTGGTATAAGCTGGGCCATGCGCACGGGCTCCGGCTGACATGAGCCGAGCCGTTCGAACGGTTCTTGGGATCCGACCGATGCCTCCTCGCTCCCGCTGGTCTCGCCTGATCGCGGCCGTCCTCGTCGCGGGTCAGGCCGCGTCGTGCTCCTCGTTGCCGCGCACCGCCTACACCAAGGCCGAGGCCGAGGCCGCCACCGTGCCGGGGATGGTGGGCGTGCGGGCCTATGCCGATGCCACCGCGGCGGAATTCGTCACCATGACGGCGGGCCCCCAGCGCAAGCGGCAAGCCTTCAGCTACCTCGCCCTCTCGGGCGGCGGCGGCGACGGCGCCTACGGCGCGGGCGTGCTCAACGGCTGGACGGCCTCGGGCGCGCGGCCCGAATTCACCATCGTGTCCGGCGTCTCGACCGGCGCGCTGATCGCGCCCTTCGCCTTCCTGGGCTCCGGGTACGATTCCTACCTCACCGAGATCTACACCAGCGGCATCGCCGGCTCGCTGGTGCAGGGGCCGAGCCTCGCCAACGTGCTGTTCGGCTCCGGCCTGTTCGGCGACGGGCGCCTGCGCGACCTGATCGCCCGCTACGTCACGCCCGACCTGCTGCGGGCGGTGGCCGAGGAGCACGCCAAGGGCCGGCGCCTGCTCGTGGTGACGACGAACCTCGACAGCCAGCGCGCCGTGATCTGGAACATGGGGGCCATCGCGGCGAGCGGAGCGCCCAATGCGGTGGCGCTGTTCACCGACGTGCTGACCGCCTCGGCCAGCATCCCGGCGGTGTTCCCGCCCCAGCTCCTCGACGTGCAGGCGGAGGGCCGCGCCTTCCAGGAGATGCATGTCGACGGCTCGGTGGTGACGCCGGTCTTCACCCTGCCGCAGTCGTTCCTCGTGCGCGACGGGCGCATCAAGAGCGCCGGCAAGGCCGACATCTTCGTCGTCATCAACGGGCGGCTGGAGCCCGAATTCGACGTCACCAAGAACAACACCCTCTCGATCGTCGAGAAGTCCTTCACCACGGCGAGCCGGGCGCGCTCGCGGGCGACGCTGGTGGCCACCGACGCCTTCGCCAGCCGCAACGGCATCGGCTTCAACCTCACCTATATCGACGAGCGCGCGCCGCAGACCACCACGGCGCGCGGCTTCGACACCGGCTACATGCGCAACCTCTACCAGTTCGGCTACGAGACCGGCCGCACCGGCCGGTTCTGGCACCGCAACGTGCCGGCCGCGCCGCTCGTGAAGGACGTGGTGCAGGAGGCGGTGGCCGGGCGCTGACGCCTCATCCCGAACGGGGCCGCCGGCTTTCGGAACGGGACGAGGCGAACGCCCAGGCTTTCGCGTCAGAGCGTGATCGCCAGCGGCTCCAGGCTGAGCCGCACGGCGCCGGCCGGGCATCCGCTCTCCGCGGCGGCGTAGCGGATCGCGGCCTCGCGATCCCGAAAATAGCCGCCGCCGAGGCCGTGGCTCTCGAGGGCGACCCAGCGGCCGCGGCAATCCTGGCCGACGACGTAGCTCAGGGCGACGCGGGCCGGGGGCGGCTCGGCGGAAACAAGCGAAGCGGACATGATCGGGCAGGGGGTGACGCGGTCGGGGAAGCGGACCGCGACGGGAAACTGAGCGCCGGGGCGTGAGGATTCGAGCGGGAAAACGGCCCGCAGCGTGAGGAAGTCATCAGGACGGAAGGCACGCTTCGAGGCGGCCGCCCTCCCGTGCCCCAGGTCGGCCGACCGAAGCCGGAGGCTCCCCGAAAGGCGGCGGGCCCATGGGCAGGCCTATGGGCAGGCCTATGGGCGGGCCTATGGGCGGGCCTGAGGGCGGGGCAGATTGCCCCGCCCGTCGCGAAACCGCGAAAACCTACTTCCGAAGGATCTTGGTCACCAGCCGGCCGATCGGCGAGCTCGATCCGGCGTTGCGGTCGTCGCGGATGACGGGGCGGTCCTCGTTGCCGAGGATCTTGGTGACGAGGCGGCCGATCAGGCTCATGGCGGGCTCCGCGAGGCTCGAGGGAACGGTGCAGCTTATGCCCGTTAACGGCTCGGCCCGCGGCGGCGTTCCGTCAGGCGGGGCGGCGCCATAGGCTCGCCGCCACCGGCACCGCGAAGGCCAGGAACAGGAGCCCGAGCGCCCAGGCGCAGCCATGCGGCGGCGACAGGTCCATGCCGCCGCCGACGAGGGGCGGCCCGAGCATCAGCCCGACATTGTAGAGCATCACGAAGGCGGCGTTGGCGCCCGCCAGATCCGCCCCCCGCAAGGTGGCGCCGAGATGGGCGAGGCCGACGGTGTAGAGCGTGCCGGCGATGCCGCCCCAGGCGAAGATCAGCGCCGCGAGCCCCGCCCACGAGCCGGAGGCGGCCGGGATCGCGGCGGCGCCGAGCGCCCCCAGCAGGCTGGCGCCGAGCATCACCGCGCGGCGGTCGATCCGGTCGGCCAGGAGCCCCACGGGGATCTGGAACAGCACGTTGCCGAGCGCCGCCGCGCTCACGAGGGCGGCGGCGCTGGCGGCATCGTAGCCGATGCGCAGGCCGTAGAGCGGCAGGATCGCGAAGGCCCCGGCCTCGACGGCGCCGTAGAGCGCGGCGGCGAGCACCGCCACGGGAGCGAGCCGCAGGTAGCGCACGAGCCCGCCGCCCTCGCCGTGGCCGAGCGCGGGCGAGAGGTTGCGGGCGAGCCCAAGGGGCAGCAGGCCGAGGAAGAACAGCCCGGCGCCCGCGAGGTAGGGGGCGAAGCCGTCCGTGCCGAGCCCCGTCAACAGGGCCGGGCCGATGGCGAAGCCGAGCGCCAGGATCGTGGCGTAGACGCCCATGACGAGGCCGCGCCGCTCCGGGGGCGCCGCGTCGTTAATCCAGAATTCCGAGAGCACGAACAGGACGCCGAGCGTCGTCGAGAAGACGAAGCGCAGGGGAAACCACAGGGCGAGGTTCGGCACGAGCTTGAAGGCGACGAGGCACAGGCCGCCGAGCGCGATCGCCGAGGCCAGCAGCCGCACCACGCCGAGCATCGCGGCGAGCCGCGGCACGAACGGCACGGTCAGGATCGCGGCGAGCCCCGCCACCGCGGTGTTGAGGCCGATGACGACGCTGGAGGCCCCCATCCGCTCCATCTCCAGCGACAGAAGCGGGATCGACAGCCCGAGCCCGATGCCGACCACCGCCACGCAGGCGATGGCCGCGGCCATCGCACCGAGGCGGTCGCGGTCGGAAGGAGCAGCGGAGGCGAACATGACAACTCAGGGCGCGGGGGAGGCGCCTGCCTCAGCAGCCTACGCCGCCGCGGGCAACCCCGCGCGGCTCAAGCCGCGTGCCGATCCGCACCCGCGCCGAAATGGCCGATGTAGCGCGCCGCGATGGCCGCGACCGGAAGCACCACGAACACGTCGGTGGTGCCGAACTGGCGGTCGATCACCGCGCCGTCGCCGAAGGTGGCGCCGACCCGCAGATACCCCTTCATCAGCGGCGGCAGGCTCGCCAGCGCCGCCTTGGGATCGACCGCCTCGCGGGACAACCGGTCCATGGCCACGTAGCGCTCGGACAGGGCGCGCGCGCGCCACGCCTCGGGGGCGCGGGCGTGATGGTGGAGGAAGCTCAAGGGAAGCGCGAGCCGGTCCGGGTCGGTGCCTTCCAGGCTGGCGCAGCCGAGCATCGCGTCGATGCGGTGGTGCAGCACGTAGGCCCAGATGCCGTGCCACAGCAGCTCCACCGTCCGCTTGGTGCGATAGGGCTTGAGCACGCAGGAGCGGCCGAGTTCGAGGAAGCGCTTTTCGGGGTGGCGCTCGATCAGCGGCGCGAGGTCGTACTCGCCCGCCGAGTAGAAGCCGATATGCGCCTCCGCCCGGTCCTGGCGCAGCAGGCGGTAGGTGCCGACCACCTTGGGCCGCGCCTTGCGGAAGGGCTTCGCCTCGGTCGCGGCGTGATCGATGACGAGGAGGTGGTCGCAGACCGCATCGTAGGCGTCGACGTCGCGGCGCTTGAGGGCGGAAAACCCCGTCGGCACCGCCGACATCTCCTCGTAGAACACGCGGAAGCGCAGGCGCTGCGCCCGGCGTATCTCGGCCTTGGTGGTGGCGAGCCGCACTTCGAGCTGGCCGATCCGGCCGAGGCAGGGATCGAGCCCCGGTGCGGACAGCATCGCCTTGCGTCGGGGCTTCAGCAGGATCGGGGCGCCGCCGGGCAGCGCGATGTCGCCGCCCTCGAAGGTCTGGCGGAAGCGGGCGAAGGGGGCCTGCACCTTCGACTCCCAGCCGGCCTTCCACGCCGCACCGGCCTCGCGCGGGGAAAAATTCGGCAGCATCGTTGTCCGATCCGTCGCGTCGAGGCGCGCCCCTGCGCGGCCCTTGTCGACGCGGGGCGACAACACCACAGGGGCCGCACGCTTTTATGACGGAAAATCTTTTGGATCGACAGAGGCTTGCGCGGCGCCAAGGGCGATCCCGCGCAAGCTCCGGCGCGATAGCCGGCGAACGAAACCGGCTAACGATATCAGGGGGTTGGCGAGCCCCTTACACGAACTGGTTCAGGCCCGGGATCGAGGCGACGATCGGGCCCATCGTGTCCTCGCCCACCGTCTCGCGGCCATAGGCGAACAGCTCCTGGCCGAGCGGCTGCATCTGGTTCATCGGCACGCCGGCCGAGATCAGCTTCTGGCCGAGCGCCATCACGCCGCCGCCGCCCATCATGCCGCCGAGCATGCCCATCAGCCCACCGCCGCCGCCCTCCTGGGCGTTCGCCTGGGCGATGGCGGCCTCGGAGCCGGGGAGTGCGGCGAGCATCTTGCTCACCTCGGTCGCCGGCCCCTCCTTCTGCAGGAAGGCCAGGATGTGGCCGATCGCGGTGCTGGCGGTCGCCGCGTCCAGTCCGGTGCGGTTGGTGACGCGGGCAATCAGCTCTTCCATGAATCCCTTCCTTCTCGACGTGTTTCGTCTGTCCGACGCGGCGGCCGCGAAATCAAGGGTTGCCGGGGCTCCCGCCCCTGGATCATGACGGCGCGCCGCCATAACCTTCGCCGCGGCAAGGCCATCACGGTTCGGGCGGGGGGACACGATGAGCGATACGGGCACCATCCTGGTCGGCCGGAGCACGGGCCCGAACCCGAAGCCCGAGGTGCTGACGCTCAAGCTCGCCAACCGCCACGGCCTCGTGGCGGGCGCCACCGGCACCGGCAAGACCGTGACGCTGCAGGTGCTGGCCGAGGGTTTTTCCAACGCGGGCGTCCCGGTCTTCGCCGCCGACATCAAGGGCGACCTGTCCGGCCTCGCGGCGGCGGGCGAGGCCAAACCGCACTTCGTCAAGCGGGCCGAGGAACTGGGCATTTCTTACGAGCCCGACCGCTTCCCGACCGTGTTCTGGGATCTGTTCGGCGAGCAGGGCCACCCGATCCGCTGCACCGTCACCGAGATGGGCCCGCTGCTGCTGGCGCGGCTCCTCGAACTCAACGACACCCAGGAAGGCGTGCTCAACATCGCCTTCCGGGTCGCCGACGAGAACCAGTGGCCGCTGATCGACCTGAAGGACCTGCGTGCGCTCCTCACCTTCCTGTCGGAGAACGCCAAGGACCTGTCGGCGACCTACGGCAACGTCGCGAGTTCCTCGATCGGCGCGATCCAGCGGGCGCTGCTGGTGCTGGAGAACCAGGGCGCCGCCCAATTCCTGGGCGAGCCGGCGCTGAACTTGTCCGACTTCATGCGCACCGACCGGGAGGGAAGGGGCTTCGTCAACATCCTGGCCGCCGACAAGCTGATGCAGCGGCCGCGTCTCTACGCCTCGTTCCTGCTGTGGATGCTCTCGGAGCTGTTCGAGCAGCTCCCCGAGGTCGGCGATCTCGACAAGCCCAAGCTGGTGTTCTTCTTCGACGAGGCGCACCTGCTGTTCAACGACGCGCCCAAAGCCCTCCTCGACGCCGTCGAGCAGGTGGTGCGCCTGATCCGCTCCAAAGGCGTCGGCGTCTACTTCGTGACGCAAAATCCCCTCGACGTGCCCGAAACGGTGCTGGGCCAGCTCGGCAACCGGGTGCAGCACGCGCTGCGCGCCTTCACCCCCCGCGACCAGCGCGCCGTGCGCGCCGCCGCCGAGACATTTCGCCAGAACCCCGGCTTCGACGTGGGCAAAGCCATCACCGAACTCGCCGTCGGCGAGGCGCTGGTGAGTTTTCTGGAGGCCAAGGGCACGCCCTCGGTGGTCGAGCGGGCGCTGATCGCCCCGCCGCAGGGGCGGGTGGGCCCGCTGACGCCGCAGGAGCGCGCGGCCCTCATCCAGGCGAGCCCGTATCGCGGAAAGTACGACGAGGCGGTCGACAACGAGAGCGCCTACGAGATGCTGGCCAAGCGCAAGGACCTCGACAGCGCCCCGGCGGAAGCCGCCGCGCAGACGGAAGGGGGTCTTGGGGGCATGCTGGGCGGCTGGCTCGGCTCCGTGCTGGGGAGCGGCGAAGAGGCGCCGAAGGGCAAGGGCAGGGGGCGCCGCCCGCCGCCGAGCCTCGTCGAGCAGGTTTTGGGGAACGCCGCGCGCTCGATGGCGCGGAAGGTGGGGACCGAGGTGGGCAACGCAATCCTGCGGAATGTGCTCGGGGGGCTGACGAAGAAGTAGGCGGTACCGGGAAGCCGATGTCCGAGGCCTTGTCGTTGAAGGAAGCACTCGCACGACGGGACGCAATCCCGGCCGCCGACAGCGCCCGTTCCGGTTCCCCCATCCGCCTGCGCCTGAAGCGGACGGGTGAGATCGCCCGGCCGATCGATCTGGCTCGCCTGCTCACCCGCCACGGCTTGTCGCTGAAGCGCGCCCATGCCACGCTCAACCGCATCGCCGCAGACGAAGCCGTGGTGGTCCGACTCTGGAGCGAGGCGCCGGATGAGTTACCCGGCCAATTCGGCGCGCTCGGCGTCGAGGCGTCGCCCTTGACGATCCCCGAGGTGGACACGCGGGCGATCCGCGCGCGGCTCGGCCTGTCGCAGGCCGATTTCGCCGTACGCTTCGGCTTCGAGCTCGACACGGTTCAGAACTGGGATCAGGGCCGCCACGCCCCGGACCCGGCGACGCGGGTGCTGCTGGCGATCATCGACCGCGATCCGGCGCTCGTGGAAGCGGTGATGATCGACACCGGCACGCATGAACGGACACCCGCCTGACGGGTCTCCATTGACAGCGGCGCACGTTCTCGACTATCCGCCCCGTACCGCGCGGCTTCCTCGACGAAGTCCGCGCGTTTCGCGTTCGCGCGCACGGCCCAGCTGATGATGCGCGGATGACCTGAACAAAAAGACGACCCAGGCGCTTCGCGGTGCCGGAGGTCGGCAGAGAACACGAAAGACCAACGATGTTCGCAGTCATCAAGACCGGCGGCAAGCAGTATCGCGTTGCCGCCAACGACGTCATCACCATCGCGACCCTCGAGGGCGAGGCCGGCGCCTCCGTCACCTTCGGCGACGTGCTCCTGTTCGGCGACGGCGAGGCCACGCAGGTCGGCACCCCGCTGCTGTCGGGCATCGGCGTGACCGGCGAGATCGTCCAGCACGGCCGCACCCGCAAGGTCATCGCCTTCAAGAAGCGCCGCCGCCAGAACTCGCGCCGCCGCCGCGGTCACCGCCAGGACTTCACGGTCGTGCGCATCACCGAGATCAGCGCCGGCGGCAAGTCCTCGAAGGCCGAGCCGCGCAAGGCCAAGAAGGCCGCCTCGGCCGAGCCGGCGCCCGCCGCCGCCGAGTAAGCCCGAACGCTGATTCCCAAAAGAATTCCGGAGCAATCCCATGGCACATAAAAAAGCAGGTGGCTCGTCCCGCAACGGCCGCGACTCCGCCGGCCAGCGCCTCGGCGTGAAGAAGTTCGGCTCGGAGGCCGTCATCCCGGGCAACATCATCGTGCGCCAGCGCGGCACGAAGTGGCATCCCGGCGTCAACGTCGGAATGGGCAAGGATCACACCCTGTTCGCGCTCGTCGAGGGCAAGGTGCAGTTCGAGACCCGTCGCGGCCGCGCCTTCGTGACGGTCGTACCGGTGGCCCAGGCCGCAGAGTAACGGCGGACGCTTTCCCGCGACGAAGCGAGCGTCCCGCCGGTGTCCCACACCGAACCGGCGGACGGTCTTGCGAGCTTCGTCGGAAGCTTTCGGATCGGAACACGGGGGAGGATGGGCCGCCATCCTCCCCCTTCGTCGTCCCGCAACGATGCTCGGCATCGGCATGAGAAGCGGACGCGGATGTTCCCCGACCTGACCCGAGACGACGTCTTCCGCATCGAGACCCGGCGGCTGTGGCTGCGCTGGCCCACCGCCCGCGACGCCGAGGCCGTGGCCCGCCTCGCCGGCGATCCGGCAGTGGCCCGGATGACCGCTCAGCTCCCTTCGCCGATGCCTCTTCATGAGGCTGAAGGCTTCGTTCTGCGGGTCCGTGCCGGAAACACCGAGGGAAAGGGCCTGATCATGGTCGTCTGCCGCCGGGCGAGCCCAGGGCAGCCGGTCGGCATCATCGGAATCGGACCGCGGCCGGAGGCGCCAGCGCCGCATCTCGGCTACTGGCTTGGGCGGCCATACTGGGGCGAGGGGTTGATGAGCGAGGCCGCGGCGGCGATCGTCGAGGCCTATTTCGCCTATGCGGGCGGGCGGGAACTCGTCTCCTCGGCCATGGTGGACAATCCAGCCTCGCGGCGCGTTCTGGAGAAAAGCGGCTTCGTCGCCGATAGCTGCGGAGAAATCTTCTCGGTGGCCCGCGGAGAGACGGTGGCGGCCGATTCGTTCCGGCTCGACCGGGCGGGCTGGCTCGACCGGCGGGGGAGGGTGTCATGAGGACGCGCATCGTCGCTGGGCTCAGTGCCGGGCTCACGGCGGCGGGGCTCATCGGCTTCCTCGCCTCGATCGACCGCAATCCGGTGCCGCCGCCGCGGCCCGCCCCGGAGGCATCGCGGCCGGCCGCGTCCGCGGACCCGCGGCTCTACTGCGAGTTCTACAACTTCGCCAGCCGCACCCCGAAGGTCGGGTTCTACTTCACGGCCCCGGCCGGCGGTGGCGACTACGCCCAGATCTTCCAGAAGGATGCGGACGGGGAGCAGACCATCTTCGATCCGCGGCCGGCCTGGGCCTATGTCCGGGACGGCGAACAGCCGACCCTGACCTCGCCCGACGGGGCGATCACGATCAACCTGTACGGAGACGCCAGGAACGCGACCCGCCCCGCAACGGCTGCCTCCGGCGGCTGGTTCGAGGCGGGCCTGCGCAGCGTCCGGTACCTCAACCTCGAAGGCCAGTGCCGCCGCACGGCGACCTGACCCAACCGCAGAGAGTCGACCCGTGAAGTTCCTGGACGAAGCCAAGGTCTACGTGCGCTCCGGCGACGGCGGTCCCGGCTGCGTGTCCTTCCGCCGTGAGAAATTCATCGAGTTCGGCGGGCCGAACGGCGGTGACGGCGGACGCGGCGGCGATGTCTGGATCGAGTGCGTGCAGGGTCTCAACACCCTGATCGACTACCGCTACCGCCAGCACTTCAAGGCCCGCAAGGGCGAGCACGGCATGGGCTCGAACTGCCACGGCGCCAAGGGCGAGGACGTGGTGCTGCAGGTGCCCGCGGGCACGCAAGTGCTGTCCGAGGACGGCGAGACGCTGATCGCCGACATGACGGAAGTCGGGCAAAGGGTCCGGCTCGCCAAGGGCGGCAACGGCGGCTTCGGCAACGCCTATTTCACGACCTCGACCAATCGCGCCCCGCGCCACGCCAATCCGGGCCTCGAAGGCCAGGAGATGTGGGTGATCCTGCGCCTCAAGCTGATTGCGGATGCCGGCCTCGTCGGCCTGCCGAATGCCGGCAAGTCGACGTTTCTCGCCACCGTCACGGCGGCCAAGCCCAAGATCGCCGACTACCCCTTCACGACCCTGCATCCGGGCTTGGGCGTGGTGCGCTCGGACGAGCGCGAATTCGTGCTCGCCGACATTCCCGGCCTGATCGAGGGCGCGCACGAGGGCATCGGCCTCGGCGACCGGTTCCTCGCCCATGTCGAGCGCTGCCGGGTGCTGCTCCACCTCGTCGAGGGCACCAGCGAGCATGCCGGCAAGGCCTACAAGCTGGTCCGGCGGGAACTCGAGGCCTATGGCGGCGGCCTCACGGACAAGCCCGAGATCGTCGCGCTCTCCAAGGCCGACGCCCTCGATCCCGAGACCCGCAAGCAGCAGCTCGCCCGGCTGAAGCGGGCGGCGGGGAGCAAGGTGCTGGTGCTCTCGGCGGCCTCGGGGGAGGGGGTGCAGGAGGCGCTCCGCGCGATCCAGGCCCAGCTCGACGCGGGCGCCGCAGCGGAGGCGGAAGAGGCGGAGCCCGCCGCGCCCTGGCAGCCGTAGCGCCTGGGTTCGACGGCCGGGGAGCCGGCGCGGCGCCACGGGCGGCATCGCGGCGTTAGGTCTCAGCGCCGCCCCGCCCCAAGGCTTCGGGCAGGCGCTACCTTGGACGCCATGCGCCTTCCCCTTCTTCTCACCGCCCTCCTGCTCTGCGCCGGCACCGCCCGCGCCGAGCCGTCCTGCACCGACCTGATCGACAAGGTGACGGCGGCGACCGGGGCGACGATGGCCGAGCGCAGCGCCGACTTCGCCCGGTTCGACGCCGGGCCTGACACCTCGCTGACGCTGTCCTGCGGCGGCGTCCATCCGTCCTCGGTCGGCGCCCAGCACAAGGGCGAGACCCCGCCGGAGGCCTATTACGCCCTGTTCGCGAGGGCGGGGCACGCCGTCACCGGCATCGCCACCGACATCCTGACCGACGCCGCCCAACGCGCCCGCGAGGCCGCCGGGCGGATGCGCCACAGCCATATCGAGGCGGGGGGCGCGCTCGTCACCTGCTCGACCATGAAGAACGACAAAGGTCCGCTGACGCTCTGCGCCGTGATCGAGCGCGCCGACCGATCATAATTTGCCCATCGTCTTCAGAAGCTTGATCACGACGGCTCGCGTGCCGTGCGAGACTGCGGGGCGATCTTGACTCCGGCCAGGGGGCAGGGGAGAAGCTCGCGCCTCGTTTCTCTCCCGCTCTGAAGACGGAGCCCCCCGCTCCATGGCTCTCCTCCGGCGCCTCCTCGGCTCCCATCGGCGGTCGAACGCCGAATCGAACCGGTTTCCAGGGCGCCTCGACGAAATCCGCGGCGGCATCGTGTACGGTTGGGCGACCGATCGGCAGGAGCCGGGGCGCCTCGTCACCGTCTCCCTGCAGATCGACGGACAGATCGTGGCGGAGGCTCCGGCCGACCAGCCGCGGCCGGACGTGCAGGCGGCGGGCTTCGGGCGGGGGCATGGCGGCTTCGGCCTGCGCATCCCCGACGCCTTCGCCGACGGGGCCGAGCATCAGGTCAGCGTCGTCGCCGGCTCGGGCGAGCCGCCGCTGCCGGGCGGACCGATCCCCTACCGCGCCACCGCTCCGGCGCCCGAGCCCGTGCCGGCGGAGCCCCAGCCGATCCGGGGCTATTTCGAGGCCGTGGCCAAGGGCGCGGCCATCGGCTGGGCCTACGATCCGAACGTCCCGCAGGCGCGGCTCGAACTCCAGCTCATCGTGGACGGCACGCCGGCGGGCCGCTTCGTCGCCGACGCCTCGCGCGCCGACGTGGCCGATGCGGGCCACGGCGACGGCTTCCACGGCTTCGTCGGCCGGATTCCCGGCGAGTTCTACGACGGCCGCCCGCACGCGATCGAGGTCGCCCTCGCCGGTACCGACATCCGCCTGGAGGGCGGTCCGCATACCCTGCAGCAATCCCGCGCCGGCATGGCCTATCTCGACCGCCCCGCGGCCTGCATCTCCGGATGGGCGACGCAGGGGACGGACGTGGAGATCCGCTACGACGACCATCCCCCGATCCGGGTGAGGGGCCGCCGGCTCGTGTCCGGCTTCGGCGACGAGAAGATGCCGACGGCCAATTGCGGCTTTTCCAGCCCGATCCCGCCCGAATGCCTCGACGGCGGCTGGCACGCGGTCTCCGTGCGGTTCGCCGGCAGCGACGACGATCTGTCGGGAAGCCCGTTCGAATTCCGCCTGCGCACGCCGTCGGTGCAGCTCGGGCTCACCCGCTCGTCCGGCCGGCTGGTCGAGGGTTGGGCCTTCGACGCGCTCGCGCCCGACCACCCGGTGCGGCTCGCCGTCTTCGCCGACGGCGCTCCTCTCGGCACGGTCAAGGCCGACGGCGTGCGGGCCGACATCCCCGGCCGCCCGGCCCGGAACTTCGCCTTCACCCTGCCGCGCGGCGCGCACCGGCTCGATTTCGCCCTCGCGGACACGCCGCATGCGCCGTTTGCCAGCTTCACGATCGGCGGCGGCGAGGCCCAGCCGGTGGCGGCCGACCAGACGACGCTGCAGGACGAGGCGCGCTTTGCCGATCCCGCCTTCGTCGCGTCGGTCCGCGCCGCCTTCGCGGCGTTCCTCGATGACCCCGGCACGCGCTTCGACGCCCCGTGGTACCGCCTGACCTATCCCACGGCGCTCGAGGCCATGGCGCCGGGCAACGACCCGGACGCGGCGGCGTTCGCCCATTACCGCGACCACGGCCATGCCGCGGGCCACGCGCCCTCGCCCCTGTTCGACGAGGCGTGGTACCGGCACCGCTGGCCGAGCGTGGGCCGGGCGGTCGCGGCCGGACTCATCCCCTGCGGCTTCGCCCATTACCTCGCCTTCGGGGCGCAGGCCGGCTTCGCGCCGGTGCCGGGCTTCGAGGCGGGCACGGCCGTCGCGGTGCCGGCGGCTGCGGCACGGTCCGGGGCGGACGCCGCCCCGCTCGACGCCTTCCTGCGCCAGGCCCGGAGCGGCGGGGCGCTGCCGGCTCCGTCGCGCAGCCTGTACGACGACTGGGTCGACCGGCTGCTGAGGGAGGCCCCGGAGGGAACCGCCGCGGCGCTGGCAGCCGGCGACCGCGCGATCCGCGCCCGCCTCGACGCGCCGCTGCCGGCCACGCCCCTGGTCTCGGTGATCATGCCGACCTTCAACCGGGCTCACACCATCGCCGAGGCGATCGGCAGCCTGGTGGAGCAGAGCTACCAGAACTGGGAGCTGCTGGTCTGCGACGACGGCAGCATCGACCGGACCGCGCAGGTCGTGGCCCAGATGGCCGATCCGCGCATCCGTTACTTCGCCTTCGAGAAGGCGAACGGCGCCATCGCCCGCAACCGGGGCCTCGCGCTCGCCCGCGGCGAGTACATCGCCTATCTCGATTCCGACAACATCTGGCATCCGTCCTATCTCGACGTGATCCTGCGGGCCCTCCTCGCCTCGCCGAGCCGCCCCTGCGCCTACGCCGCCTATCTCGACACCGAGATCGTCGGCACGCGGGTCGAGTTCCGGGCGCTCGCCGTCGAGCCGTTCGATCCGGTGAAGCTGTCCCGGGCCAACTTCATCGACCTCAACACCATCTGCCATCACCGCCACCTCTACGATTGGCTCGGCGGCTTCGACGAGACGCTGCCGCGGGTGCAGGATTGGGATCTGGCGCTGCGCTACTTCTCGATCTTCCGCCCGATCCACGTGCCGGAGGTGCTGGCCTTCTACCGGCGCAACGTCGCCTGGGGTCAGGTGACGGCGATCTCGCTGGCGCATGACGTCAACGCCATCGTCGCCCGCAAGACCACCGCGCGGCTCAGCGACGGCCATCTGCGGCTCGACATCGACTGGCCTGCCGATCCGCGCCTGACGGTGATCCTCGGTTCCGGCGCCGAGGCGGCGCTCCTGGCCGAGCTGCTGATCCATCTGGTCGTGGACGGGGCGGAAGTCACCCTGGCCCATGGCGGCCGTACGCCCGCCCCGCGCACGCTCCATCCGGCCGACCCGGTCGCCGACCTGCCCCTCGGGCCGGAGGCGTTCGCCTCGACCGAGACGCTGGCCGCCGCCCTCGAACCGTTCCTGTCACGCGAGAGCGCCGTGCTCGCCCTCGGGCTGTCCTCAGCCGAGATCGCGGACCTGTCCGGGCGCCTCGGGCGGCCGGTCGATACCCTCGCGGTCGATGCGGACGGCGTGGGGATTGTCGCCGCCGACCTGGCCCGGCCGTTCCACCTCGGCGCCTTGCCGCTCCCGAGCCCTGCGGAGGCTGCGCCGCCGGAGGGCCGCCGGCCCCTGCTCCTGCTCGGCGGGGCGGGCCATCCGAACGCCGTGCCGAGCCCCCTGGGCGGCGTCATCGTCGCCCCCGCCGATCTCGCCTCGGGCTCCTGGCAGCGGACCCGGCGGGGCGGGGAGGTCGAACCCTGGTCCGAGCAGGGCCATGCGGCGATCGCCCGGGCCCTGGCGGCTGCGGGCGCGCTCACCAGCATCGTCCCGGCCGAGGCGCTCGGCCCGCTGGGTCTGTCCCTCGTCGTCGAGGCGATTCAGCGCGGCATCGCCGTGACCCTGCCGCCCTCCACCTTCGCCGACCCGCTGATCGCGGCGCGCGCCGTCGCCGATCTCCGCGGGAACGCGGGGGAGGCCGGTCGCCTCGCCCGCGCGACGGGCCGCGCCCGCGCCCACGGTCTCGCCTTCCATGCCGAGCTGACCGCGGAGCGGCTGCGCTTCTACCTGTATCGGCGCTGCTTCGAGGGGAATCGCTGATGGTTCAGCGCATGGGCGAGGAGATGGGCGGCGACATGGGCGGCGACCTGGGCGACGCGTCGCACCCGCTGGACGGCGAGCAGGACGAGGCCCCCTTGGCCGAGGCCGGGGGAGAGGCGTGGACGCCCGGGTGGAACGAGGCCTCCCCGCCCGTCGAAGCGGAGCCGACGGGCACCGCGCCGCGCGGCACTCTGCTGCCGGTGCTGCTGGGCGGTCTGCTGACCGTCCGGCTGCCGGGTGAGCAGGCCGCCGAGTTCCTGCTCGACGGCACCGTCTTCGCCCGCATCGAGCCCACGGACTCGATCCGCCAGCGAAACCATTTCGTGCCGATGCCGGACTTCACCCCCGGCGCCGTGCTGCGGGCCGTCGATCCGAGCACCGGGACCGATCTCGACGGCAGCCCCGTCACCCTGCAGCCGCCGGGCCGGATCGGGCGCATCGACCGGGTCGCCGGACGCTTCGTGTTCGGTACGGTCGAGGCGTCGGCGGAGGGGCCGGACGGCGAGGCGACGGTCCTGGCCTTCATCGACGGTGAGGTCGTGGCCCATGCCGTCGCCCGCCCGGCGCAAGCCGGGGCCGCCGGCCCGGCGGGCTCATTGTCCTTCGTGCTGCTGCTGCCGATCGCCGTCGCCGAGGGCCGGCCCGCCTTCGTGCATCTGGCGCTGGCCGGCGGCTCCGAACGGTTCGAGGGCGGTCCGGTCCGCGTCGGCACGCAGGCGGCACCGGCCGCGCCGCGCCGCCGCCGCGCCGCCCGCGCCCTGCGGATGGCGATCAAGATCGCCGCGCCCAACCTGCGGATGGCGCCGCAATGGGGCGACACCCACTTCGCCAAGGGCCTCAAGGCGGCCCTGGAGCCCCTTGGCTGGATCGTGCGGATCGACACGCGCGACGCGTGGTACGGCGGCGAAGCCGTGGATGTCGATCTCGTGCTGCGCGGCCTGGGGCGCTACAAGGTCGATCCCGAGCGGCTCAACCTGATGTGGCTGATCAGCCATCCGAACCGGGTCGAGGCGGACGAGCCGGCGGATTTCGACCACGTCTTCGTCGCCTCCGACGTCTACCTGCCGACCTTCCGCCGCACCGGCACCCCTTGCTCGGCCCTGCATCAGGCGACCGATCCGGCGGTGTTCATGCCCTCGCCTTCGCCGACCGTCGAGACGCCGCTGCTGTTCGTCGGTAATTCCCGGCGCGAGTACCGCACCATGGTGCGGTGGTGCATCGAGCAGCGGCTGCCGCTGGCGATTTGGGGGGCGATGTGGGAGGGCATCGTGCCGCCCGAGCTCGTCCACGGCACCCACATCCCCAACGACCGCCTCGCCGCGGCCTATGCGGGTGCGGGCGTGCTGCTGAACGACCACTGGGACGCGATGCGCGAGAACGGCTTCCTGTCGAACCGCCTGTTCGACGGGAGCGCGGCGGGCGCGCCCATCCTCACCGACCCAGTGGCGGGGCTCGCCGAAGTGTTCGGCGACACGATCCCGGCGGTCGACAGCGCCGAGGAACTGGCCGCCGAGGCGAAGGCGATCCTCGCCGACTCGGAAAGCGCCCGCGCCCGCGCGCGTCGCGCCCGCGACATCGTGCTCTCCGCCCACACTTTCGCCCACCGCGCCCGCACCATCGTCGAGGTGGTGGAGGCCTTGGGGGGCCCGCGCGCCGCACAGGTGGCGTAGAAGACATCGCCGGGACCAGCCGCGGGGAGACGAGAGTTCACCCGCCCCCCTGCAGCACCGCCGGCGCCGGATCGCCCCCGTCCAGCGTGCGCGCCACCGTGCGGGCGACGGTGAGCAGCGCCGTCACCATCGGGGTGGCCGGGTCGCGGCGGGGGGCGACGAGGCCGATGGCGTGGCGCAGGTCGGGCTCGACGATCGGGATCGCCCGCAGCCCCTCGGTCGGCCCCAGCGCGTCGGCGAGGATCGCCGGCATCACGCTCGCCCATTGCAGCGTGCGCACATGGGTCATCAGCACCACCATCGAGTTGGATTCCAGCGTCGGCGCGGGCTCGCCGCCGGCCTTGCGCAGTTGCTCGTCGATGATCCGGCGATTCTGCATGTTGGGGGTCAGCAGGCAGAGCGGAATCTTCGAGAGTTCCGCCCAGGTGACGCTGGCGCGCTCGGCATAGGGGCCGCCCGCCGCGGTGAGCAGCTGATAATGCTCAGTGTAGAGCGGGACCGTGGTGACGCGCCCGAGCGGCTCGTTGTCGATGTAGGTGAGCCCGGCATCGGCTTCCAAGTTGTCGATCAGCGAGAAGATATCCTCCGAGGTGGTGGAGAGCACGCTGAAGCGGACGTTGGGGTAGCGCACCCGGTAGGGGGTGGTGAGCGCGGCCACCATCGGGAGCGCGGTCGGCACCGCGGCGATGCGCAGATGGCCCGACAGACCGCGGCGGAGCGCGGCCACGTCGTCCTGCATGGCGCGGGCGTCGCCGACGATGCGCCGACCCCAGGCCAGCACCCGGTCGCCCTCGGGGGTAAAGCCCTGGAAGCGCGAGCCGCGCTGGACGAGGCGCACGCCGAAGCGGTCCTCCAGGCTCTTCACGCCGGCCGAGAGCGTCTGCTGGGTGACGCCGCAGGCCTCCGCCGCCCGCCCGAAATGCTGCTCGCGGGCGAGCGCCAGCAGGAATTCCAGCTTGTCGATCACGCTGCACGATCCTGAGAAGCCCGTGGGGAGGGCGGGCTCACGCGATCGAGAAAGCGCGGTGGCCGCCAAAAGAAAAGGGCCGGCTTTCGCCGGCCCTCCCCAAGTCTCGACGGAAAGGCGCACGCGCGAAGCCGTGCGCCCAATCCGAGGAAATTATTCGTTGATGGCGGCGACGACGCCGGCGCCGACGGTGCGGCCGCCCTCGCGGATGGCGAAGCGCAGCTTCTCTTCCATGGCCACCGGCACGATCAGCGCCACGTCCATCGTCACGTTGTCGCCCGGCATCACCATCTCGGTGCCCTCCGGCAGCGTGCAGATGCCGGTCACGTCCGTGGTGCGGAAGTAGAATTGCGGGCGGTAGTTGGTGAAGAACGGCGTGTGGCGACCGCCCTCCTCCTTCGTCAGGATGTAGGCCTCGGCCTTGAACTTCGAGTGCGGCTTCACCGAACCCGGCTTGCACACGACCTGGCCGCGCTCCACGTCCTCGCGCTTGGTGCCGCGCAGCAGCACGCCGACGTTGTCGCCCGCCTGGCCCTGGTCGAGCAGCTTGCGGAACATCTCGACGCCCGTCACCGTCGTCGTGGTCGTGGCGCGGATGCCGACGATCTCCACCGACTCGCCGACCTTGACGATGCCGCGCTCGACGCGACCCGTCACCACCGTGCCGCGGCCCGAGATCGAGAACACGTCCTCGATCGGCATCAGGAACGGCATGTCGATCGGACGCTCCGGCTGCGGGATGTAGGCGTCCACCGTCTCCATCAGCTTCAGCACGGCGTCGCGGCCGATCTTCGGCTCCTTGTCCTCGAGCGCCATCAGGGCCGAGCCCTTGGTGATCGGGATGTCGTCGCCGGGGAAGTCGTACTTCGAGAGGAGCTCGCGCACCTCCAGCTCGACGAGCTCCAGGAGCTCCTCGTCATCGACCATGTCGACCTTGTTGAGGAACACGACCAGCGCCGGCACGCCGACCTGACGGGCCAGCAGGATGTGCTCGCGGGTCTGCGGCATCGGGCCGTCGGCCGCCGACACCACCAGGATCGCGCCGTCCATCTGCGCCGCGCCCGTGATCATGTTCTTCACGTAGTCGGCGTGGCCGGGGCAGTCGACGTGGGCGTAGTGGCGGTTGTTGGTCTCGTACTCGACGTGGGCGGTCGAGATCGTGATGCCGCGCGCCTTCTCCTCGGGGGCCTTGTCGATCTGGTCGTAGGCCGTGAAGGTCGCCCCACCCGACTCCGCCAGCACCTTCGTGATCGCCGCCGTCAGA
>NZ_FOSV01000014.1 GCF_900114375.1 Methylorubrum salsuginis
GCTGAGCGGCCGACAGGCGCGACACCCGTCCCGGGTAGGCCAAGCTCTCGACGCCGGCCCGGCCGCGCTCAGAGTAGAGGGTGCGGTGTTCCGCCACCGAGCTCTCGTCGAGATACAGCGCCGCGGCGATCCGGGCCGGCGTCCAGCCGTCGTCGAGGAGCAGAAGCACGTTCAGGCGCCGATGCACGGCACTGTTGAGCTGGCGCCGCATCAGCGCCAGGAAATGCCCGCGATCGTCAGGAGACAGAATCAGCCCTGCCATTCCTGAAGGGATCACGCAAAACCCGCGCGCGAAAACCTAAAAACGGATTCCTTCCGAAGTCGCGGTATACCAAGTGGCACGGAACCGGACTGATGGTCCTGCTCTATGCGTTCGGCGGACGCCCGCCGCCCCGCCGTCGCGGGGGCAATCGACGATGCGTCAGGATCATCGCCGATCGGGATCGCACCGCGTGGCGGGCCAAGTCCTCCTGTCGCGCGGAGGCAACAACCGCGCACATTGTGCTCATTTCTTAAATTATTCCAGATTTCGACTGTCGGCCCTCTCCGTTTTCACTCGATCCGACAGTTACTTGTCTTTCCGGGCGATCCGGATTGGGTCTTTTTCAAACGATCCGAACAACTGCACCAGTCTTGCAACTTCACCGGTGCACCTGCAGGAGAACGGTCACGACGCGAGGGGCCGTCGGCGATCGGGATGCGGGCGGCGGCACTTGGACGACAGGACGTGCGGAAGGGCCGGAGTGCAGGCCGAGGGACCGAGACCAATCGGCGATGATCCTGACGCATCGTCGATTGCCCCCGCGACGGCGGGGCGGCGGGCGCCCGCCGGACGCACGCAACAGGACCATCGATCCGGCTCCGTGCGGCTTGGTATGAACCTGCGCGAGGGGGCGACGTCACGACACGTCCGCCTGGGCCGGCTCGGCGACCGGACCGGGGCCGTCGATGCGGGCCGGCCGAATGATCGGCGTCGGCTCGCGGGCCCATCGCGCCGGCACGGCGACCATCCCACGGCGCTCCCGTTCCGGGATGCCCACACCGCCGCTTCGCGCCCCCGCAACCGCCACCGGCCCGAACACGGGCGGTTCGCGCGGGCGGGCGAGACGGACCGCTAGCCCGATGGCGGCGCGAGGCGGATCGATCACTCTGCGCGGGCGGCTCTCCGTCGCCGGCCGCGTCGTGCTGACGGCGGGCGGCGGCTACGGGCTCGCGGCACTCGCCGCCGCGCTCCTGTCGCTCACGCTGCCGTTGGCGCGGTCCGAGGCGGTGGCTGCCGCGACGCTCGTCAGCTTCCTCCTGATGCCCGCGGTCGCCATCCTCGTGTTCGCGATGCGCTCGCTCCGGCGGGCGAGCGCGACGGTCGCGGGCGCGGCCCTGGTGCTCGGCGCCCTGCTCTGGCTGGCGATGCGAGGTGCGCCATGAAGAACAGCTTCCGCCAGTCGATGGCGTGGCTGCACACGTGGTCCGGCCTCGTGGTCGGCTGGGTGCTGTTCTCGATCTTCGTCACCGGCACGGCGAGCTACTCCCGCTCGCCCGGCCGCACCGCCAGGCCTGGAGCGAGGGGCTGGCCCTCGTCGCCGTGCTCTGCCTCGCCGTCGCCGCCGCGGACGTGGCGACGATCGGGGGGCATCCCCTGCGTCGGTGGGGCTCGGGCGCGGCCGTGTTCCTCTGGTTCGACGGGGCGATGCTGGCGCTCGCCGCGCTGTTCGCGGTCGCGGCCCGCAAGGTCTCGGCTCACGCGCCCGCAGCGCCGCGGCAGAGCCGCACCGTCGGGCCCGAGGACCGCTCCCGGCTGCCGGGGGAGCGGGCATGACGCTGTCCATCCTCCTGCTCAATCTGGGCTTGAGCTTCGCCGCGCTCTCGGCGCTCTGCCTCAGCCTGGACCGGCATCACAAGGACATCCTCCGATCGAAGCCGGGCCGGTCGCGGATCGTCCTGCTGCGGGCCCTCGGCTGGACCGGCCTCGGCCTGTGCCTGCTGATCGCCGGCGAGGCGGAGGGGTGGGACTTCGGACCGGTTCAATGGATCGGCACCCTGACCGGCGCCGGCCTCGCCCTCGTCCTGCTCGTCTCCTACCGCCCCCGCTCCATCGGCTGGGCCGCCGCCGCCGCCTTCGGTCTGGCGATGACGGCGGGCCTGCTTCAGCGGCTCGCCTGACGACGGCTCCCGTGCGGGCGGGGAACGGAGCCGATAGATTCGGGGGGCCGTCAACGTAGCAGCCATAGGCCCCCGGCCATGGGGAACGCCTGTAGCGCGGCGGGCAAGCCGCCGCACGTGACGCTCGACCCGCTCGAACACGAAGCGGGGCGGGTTGCTGCTCCACGCATCGACTCATCGAGCGGACGGCGACCTCGCGGTCCTTCGGCATCGGCCTGCCAGCGGATCTCGACGAAGAACAGGGCTATGCCCTCGTCGAGCCAAATCTCGCGCACGGCTGCAGGCCCTCGTCGCCGAGCGCGGAACCCGATCCATGGCGCCTCGGCGTGACATGGCGTTCTGAAAGCTACTATTGACTAGGCGAACTGCTGAAGCGGCGGGCTGCGGCAATTCTCGATCAGGTCGGCGCTCTGGTCGATACCGCAACGCAGATCGATCTCCGCCCCTTCGACCCGTATCGCACGCCTCCGGGCGGCGCCGGGGAACGGAGACATTCCGTCGGTGCAGTCGTTGACGTCGGAGTCTGAGTCCGCCTCGATCTCGAATCTTCCTGCAGGTGACGGCGCCGCTCAGGCGAGTTCGCGCAAATCCTCGATCACGCCGCAACCGGCGGCGCGCGCCTCAGCCTCGAGTGCAGGGCGGACCGTCGAGAAACGAGCCATGAACAGGAAGTCGGCTTCGGACTCGCGCGCCGCCTGAAGATCGGCAAATGCGTCACCGACAAAGAGGATTCTTTCGCCGTCGGAACCACCCGATGCGCGGCGATGCGCCCGGATGCGTGCCAGGTTGTCGGCCTTGGTGGCGGGTGAGCCGTAGATCGCCGAGAAGTGGCCGGCAAGGCCGCGCGCACCCAAGACGTCACACAACTCGGCCTCGTCGCTTCCCGAGACGACATAGAGGGTACGCCCGCCCTGCCGAGCGCGGACGAGCGCCGCCTCCAGTCCAGGGGTCTCAGGTTGCGTGAGATACCCATTCTTGCAGCGTCGGCCGAAATCCGCGAGCAGCGTCTCGATCGGGACCGGCCGGATTGCCCCGAAGCGGCCGTCGAGCGCAGCCTGGAACAGGCGATAGCGCGACAGGCCGAAATTCGTGCTCTGGAATGCCGAGAAGGCCTCAATTTCCGCAGGCGGAAAGCCGTGGCTCGCCAGCACCTCCCGGAACAAGGCCGTCTTCAGGTCATTCGAGTCGAGAAGCACGCCGTCACAATCGAAGACCACGACGGCGTAGCAATCCAGGCGCGACATGCTCGATCAAACTTCGAGCGCTTGAGCTTCCGCGTAGATCGAGCGCGTCGCGACATCGTAAAGCGTCGGGGTCAGACTCGCCACGCTCACATCAGGCTCCGCGCGCATGCGGTTGATGGTCGCCTGAATTTCAGTGGCGAGTTCCTGCTGGGCGACGCTCGCATGGGCATACCCGTCGAACCCAACCAGGAAGATTTTTCGAGCGGAGACAGCCCGCGCCGCTCCGAAGGCCAGGGCGAGGGGACCGATATCGGAGACAGGCCCGAGACCACCCCCCTCACTCGGGGGATAAGGTGCGGCCTGGAATACGGGGCTCTTCAGGGAAGTCGGCACGGTGCCATGGAAACGCGGCGGCTTCGGCACGACGAAACCTGCGACCGCACCGCCATCGGCGCTGTCCGGCAGGTGCACGGCGGCGTGGCCCGGAAGGCAGACGAGTTCGCGGCCCCCGAAGGTGCCGACGAGGTCGAGATGCTGCGTGTTGGCGTGCACGACGCAGACGCCGCCGGCCCGGGCGAAACGGCGGATGGCGTCGATGTGGCGCGTGACGCTGCCGCCACCACCGATGATGAGGACCGTGTCGCCCCCCTCGCCGGGCAGGCCGCCGGTGCTCAAGGCAGGAAACGCCTGATCGTCGAGGAGAGCGTTGCTCTGGTTTTTCAGAGCCCGCACGACCGAGACCGGCGAGTATCGGCTCTTGCCGAGCCAGTCCATCACGTCCTTCTGCGGAAGATTGGCTGCACCCGAAAGCATATAGGCGAGGTTCGAGCCCCACTTGAAAGTGTCTCGCAGGGTTTCAAACTGTTGGACGATGCTCGCGACCGCGTCGAAGTCGACCTCTACGCCTGAACGCGCCTTCTCGACGAGGAGCATTTCGGTGCGCGTGTTGCCTGCGCCGCGGCCCATGCCGACGAAGGTCGCATCAAGGCCGAAGGCTCCGGCTTCGAGCGCCGCGAGGGAGTTGGCGAACGCAAGGCAGGTGTTGTCGTGGCCATGGAAGCCGATCGGCTTACCGGGGAACATTTCTCGGACGGCGGTGATCTGACGTGCCACTTGCGTTGGCACGCAGCCGCCGTAGCTATCGACCACGGCAAGCACGTCGATGACATCGTAGCCCTCGAGGAGTGGGCGGAACTCGCGCAGATCCTCGGAATAGGTAGAGAGGTACATCGTGTTGAAGCCGACCTTGAAACCGAGTTGCTTCAAGGCACGCGCGAGCGAGACGCCGTGGGCGAATTCTTTGGGCGCGACCGCCATGCGAACGATATCGACAGTGCCCACGAGATGGCCGAGCAACTCGGGCAGCCGCTCCGGCGTGCAGTCTTTAGCATCGAGCATGATGCCAAGTTCTTGATCGGGCCGCAGGATTTCGCGCGCCCAGGCCAGGCGCTCCTTGCCCAAGTAGCACCACTCGCCACGGTAGCCGGCGGCAGGATGGTTGCAATAGCCGACTTCGAGCGTGTTGATCGGAAGCTTTGCGACTTCGTAGAGATAGGTCTGCACCAAAGCGTCGTCGAAATCCCAGCTGGTGTAGTAGCCACCGTCGCGCAGCGTGCAGTCTAGAATCTCGAAAGCCATGGCGGTTCCTGTGCCTTTACAACTGCATGAACTTCCGTTCACCGAGGCCATCGAAATCCGGCTATTTTATGCCCACTCGGCCCATGATCGGCCCTCTAGCGCAAAGACATTTCTCCCGAGATCGCGTCGGCACCCCGAAACGACGCGCGCACCATCGGCATCCGTGCCGTCCAGGGAGGCGACTCTCGACGGGGAACGACTTCGGCATACCGCCGGCTTATAAGCCTAAATTCCTAAAGATTTTCGAGATCAAATCGCTTAGAAGCCCAATCGCGCTCCTTGAGCGGGAACGTTCGTTCGAAGCGGGTGTCGGAAAGCATGGCCATAGAAGTACAGCATGGCGTCGTCCTCGGTGCGGACGGCGAGCTCTTCCTGGCCGACGGCCATCACGTGCTCGAATATATCACCGGCAAACGCTCCGTCTCAGAAGCGTCCTTTGAGGCCTTCGACAGTAATTTGCGAACCCGTAAACAGCTCGCGACCGAATCAGGCGCGTGCTACGCCCATCTTGTTGCTCCTGACAAGCACAGTGTCTATCGGAACAAGTTCCCGCTCGCAGACATTCGCATCATCGGCGACCTCTACCGCCAACGAACCGAGACGCCGTTCCTGTTCCCGGTCGAGCGCTTGCAGGCGCTGGCTCCCATTCCCGCTTACGGTCGTACCGACACGCACTGGACACTTCACGGACGGATCGCCATCGTCGAGGAGTTGATGCAGGCGCTCGGCCTACCGGAGGGCCGCATCGAGAAGCGCTGCGGGTTGCTGCGCTCTCGCATCCGTCCGGCCGAAGCCGAGATCGTCGGGGACCTGGGTGGGCGTTTCACGCCCCCTCGCACCGAACCGACCGATCTGTTCAAGCCGAACTGGAAAATTCATCGGTTCAGCAACCGCGTCTCGAAGGGCACTCAGGGCCAAGTCATTCTTTGCGTCAGCGGCCATCCGCTTGCGGAAGGCCGGCTGGTGATTTTTGGCGACTCGTTTCTTGCCCAAACGCTGCCTCTGCTGACGGTGTTTTTCAAGGACGTACTGTTCTGTAGAACGCCGTACTATCACCGCGAGATCGTCCTAGGCGCGCAGCCAGACTATATTGTGTCAGAGAACGTCGAGCGCTATCTCGGTCACGTCGAGAGTGACGCGAACGCACCGCCGATGCTGCTCATGGCTCCCATGCACGGGCGGCCGACCGACTATCAGAGCGCGGATGCAAAGGCGCTCGGAGCCGTTCTGGCCGGTCGTGGCACCTTGTACAAGGGTCTGATCCGTGATCTCGAAGCGGCGTGAACGCCCTTTCTGGCACTTTCGTCCGCAGAGCCATCGCCGATCGAATCTCCATTTGATCGGATTACACTGCGTCAGGCGATATCTCGGCCAGACCGAATTCGAAGCTTGCCACTCCGGAAGCTTCGAGGCCCAATCACCGGCGATCGATCCCTGGGCACGCCAGCATAGGTGTTAGGACGATATGAGCGTACTGAGCGACTGGATCATCGAGAAGGGAAGCTCGGATTCGATAGCGATCGTTGGCAACGCTCCGAAGATTCTGGAGCGGGAAGACGGAGCCTTGATCGATGCGCACAGCACGGTCATTCGGATCAACGATGGGCGCAGCGTTGGCTTTGAGAAGCATTGCGGCGCAAAGACGGATATCCGTTTTGTCGGCATCCCCATCAAAGAGCGGTATAGAAAATTTTTCACAGACCTCCGCGAACCCTCCCTACTGGTGACGCGCCGCGCCAACAAGATCGTACTCGACGAACTTGGGCATGATGGAGATTCTGTCTATATCGACGACTATTCTAAAATTATCAATTCAGCATTACCGACACTTTCAAAATTCGTTTCGATTGCCGAGATCCCAGCCAAGCCCCCAAGAACAGGGATTGTGATTACCTCCCTGCTTGCCCCGCTGTTTGGGAAAAGTAAAATTACTTTGTTTGGCTTTGAAACCGACCTACGCGTCACCGGACTGGAGCACTATTACAACGATGGCAGAGTTTTCCAGAAAGTCGTCGATAACTGGCAGTCACACTGTCCGATGGAGTTTGAATTCGGGTTGCTTCACGATCTGCAGGCCCGCAATTACATAGACATTCGATGATGACTGACCGATGTCGAAGATGACCCTTGGGATGCCCATCTGATGCGGCACGATGAGGGCTGCTGCGAGTCATGGGAATGCCTCCTCGACATCAGCACCTCATACGCCAGACCGCACACGCCGAACGGAAGCGAAAACATTGCGGGCGTCACAGGGCCAGCCCCAACCCTCGACTTTGCCGCTTCGAGGGTGGTCCGATCGGAGAGCGAAGGAGGTTCGACAGGTAGCCTTGAGCCGTACCCCGAGAGCCATTCCGAGCCGCTCTTGGCGGCCCCCTGCTGCTGGGATCGTCTCGGCGTTCGCGCCGCTGTGCGCCACCGCTCGCCGTGATGCGCGGTTCGCCGCGATTCTCTCATCCGATCCACTCAGAGCGGCAGCGCTCAAGGCATCAGGAGAGCGACGGTTCGTGCCGAGCCGGCCATTCGAAGCCGTTGCCCGGGAAGCGTGTCCATGTCGGCGTCGAGACCTGGCGGGAATGGGCGGACGAGGCGACCGACATAGGACGAAGCCGAGCTCATGAGCCTGCCTCGGAGCGATGGCGGCCACGCCCGGCATTCGTCAATCGAACGGCGTGCCGAGTTCCGGATGTCCCTGGGCGATCGCCCGTCCCAATTCGTCCGCCGGAAGGGGGGCGTTCGGCCACAGATAGGTGAGGTCGAATTCGGCATAGGCCGCGAGCGCCGCAGGCTCGGGGATGCGGATCGAACGGGTCTCCAGGGCGATGAGTCCGGTCCCCGCCATCGCCGTGAGGCAGCGGCTGACATGGACGGCGGTCAAGGCCGTCATGTCGGCCCAGCTCTCCAGACGGAATCGGGGAACGAGGACGCCCGTCAGGCTTTGGGCGCAGGCGGTCCGGCTCATCACCTCGCAGAGGCGATGGGCCAAGCGGTTCTCCCCCGGCAGCGACTGGGTGCGGAGCCATTCCGTGTAGATGCCGGACGAGCGCGCCCCGACCCGCCAGATCGCCCACCCGACGGTCGGACATTCCTGCACGAGCCGGTAGGCGTCCGCGACGGGCAGGCCGGCGACGACGCAATCCGTCAACGCCACGAAGCCGTCCGCCTCCGGCTCGCAGAACGCCCGGTCGCAGCAAACGTCCCCGGCCGCCAGCAGGCCGACGATGCGCCGCTTGCCGTTGCGCGACAGGGCGTAGCGCGCGATCAAGCCGTGCAGCACGGTCAGGAGGCCGGCGCCCGCTGTCGGCGGCAGCTCGGCATTCGCCTTGAGGTGGAGGGCGGGCGAGAGGTGGCGGGCCAGTCCCTCCCGGCCCACGGCGTCCCGCTCCCGTCCGAACGGAAACGTCGGCAAGCGCGTACGGCGCGCGGTCAGGACGGTCAGGTTCGACGGGGGATGAGCGCGCGGAGCGGCGGCCGGAGCGGGGCCGGACATCGTCATGACGCGTCTCTCCCTCCTCTCGAGGTGGGAGCGTCGGGGCGGAGCGGGCCCCGAGGCTCGATCGGCGGCGGATGATGAGGGCGGCGGAGCGGGCGGATTCCGCCTCTCCGGGCCTGCATGACGGTGCGGCGGCGTGGCCGGCGCGCACGCGCCGGAGCGCCGTTATCGCAGGGCGGCACCTCGGCCGTAATTCGGATGCGCCCGTACGGGCCGGCCCGTACGTCGCCGGAGCCGGACGGGCGGCGAGGCGGGCGTTTCAGCCCAGTCCCGCTTCGAGGCCGGTCCGGACCAGATCCTGCAGGGTCTCGCATTGGGTCTTCGCCATGATCCGCGCGCGGAACACCTCGACCGTGCGGGGGCTGATGCCGAGCGCCTCTCCGGTCTCGCGATGGGTCCGACCCGCCAGGATGCGTTCGAGCACCTGTCGCTCCCGATCCGTCAGGCGCGCCAGCCGTTCCGCTGCCAGCGCCCGCCGCGAGGCGTTCGACGGGGTCCCGGCCTCGCGCACGGCCGAGCGCATCGCCTGAATCAGGGTTTCGGGGGGAAACGGCTTCTCGATGAAGTCGCAGGCGCCGAGCTTCATCGCCCGCACGGCCATCGAGACCTCGCCGTGGCCGGTCATCACCACCACCGGCACGGTCGATCCGGCGGATCGGAGGCGGACCAGCAATTCGAGGCCGTCGATGCGGGGCATGCGCAGATCGGTCAGGATGCAGTCCGCCTGCGGAAGGGCGGGCTCGGCCAGGAGCCCCGCCGCGGTGGCGTGCTCACGAACCACGAAGCCGGCCGCTTCCAGGACGGCGGCGGCGGTCGCCCGCATGGCCGCGCTGTCATCGACAAGGTGTACGATCCACCTGGGATCCACATTGCCCTCCCCCATCGACGCCCGGCTCTCCGTGCCGCATCGGCTTCTTCCGAAAGCCGGTTCCCGCCTTCCGGGCCGATGTTCCGGCCTCCTGTACCGCATCGGCTGCTTCCGAAAGCCGGTTCCCACCTTTCGGGCCGATGCTCCGGCTTCTTGTGCCGCATCGCTCCGACGCCCGGTATCCACCTTACGGCCGATATCCGATGTCGGCCGCCGGGGGGCGTCGATCCGCGCGGCCGGGCGGGGGGACCGAGCGAGGCCGCCGGCCCGTGGCCGGAAACCGCGTACGGGCAACCCCTTATGGCGCCGGGACGTCGGAGGGTTCATGCTCGCCGAAGCGGCAGGCCGGAGCCATGGTTCGAGCGCATGACATCAGCGCAGGGGACGAGAGTCCTGAGTCGATGGAGCCTGGGGCCGTGCTTCGATTTTGACCTGAAGCGTCTTCGCCCGACATCCGGTGCGTCGGCGAGGACCGGGGGCCCGTCCTGGGCCGATGCGGCGATGAAAGCCACCCGGGCGCCGCGACAGCGTCGGCGGACGCGCCCCATCCCGCGCCGGGACGACACGCGAGCGATTCCGCCGTCTTGGGAGGCCGAGCCGATGACCATGGAGGCGGCCGGCCCGGGACGGCCGGGACGCGGCCGCTGGCTGCCCCGGTGGCCCGGCCCCTCGCGCGGCGGCCCGCCGACGGCGCTGGGGTCGGCCGCTCTCCTTGTCGTCGGTGCCGGCATCCTCGTCGCCGACCCGCTGCCGGTGATCCTCGCGCTCCTGCCGGCCTTCGCCGCCGCCGTCGCCTCGCGCTACGGGACGGCCGCCGGAATCTGCGGGCTCACGGGCGCCTTGAGCGCGATGGCGCTCGCCGCATCCGCCTTGAACCAGCCGGACGCGGAGCGGGAGATGGATCTGCTCGTCTTCGCCGCGACCGCCCTGGCGGCGTCCGTCGTCGTCGGCCTCGTCGGTCACCACCGCACGGGCCGGCTGCTTTCGGGCGAAAGCGCCGACGCCCTGGCGCGGGCCTGCGACGACCGCACCACCCTGCTGGTGGAACTCGAGCATCGCATCCGCAACGACTTGGCGGCGTTGCAGGCCACGGCCACGCTCCTGGCCGCCTCGGTCCGGGAGCCCGAGGCGCGGACGGTCCTCTCCGACATGTCGGGCCGGCTTCGCCTGTTCGGCTGCATCTACCGGCGGCTGGGCGCCGAGCCCGCGAACGACGCGCCGGTGGCGATGGCGCCGTTCCTCGAAGAGTTCCACCGGGAACTGTGCGAGGCGCATCTCGGCCTGCGCCGCATCGCCCTCGACCTTCGGGCGGAGGAGGCCGGCCTGCCGCGCGGACGGGCCGTCCTCGTCGGCCTCATCCTCAACGAGGGGGTGACCAACGCCCTCAAGCACGCCTTCCCGGGCGGGCGCGGAGGGCACATCGAGATCCGGTTCGCCCGGGACGCGGACGATCCGGCCACCCTGGTCCTGTCCATCGCCGACGACGGCATCGGGCTGGCCGGTCAGGCATCGCCCCGCGGCACCGGGATGGGAACGCGCTTGCTCCGCGCCCTGGTCTCCCAGCTGGACGGAAGCCTCACGCTGGACGCGCAGGACGGCCGGACGATCCTCCGGGTGAGGTTTCCGGCCTGACCGGCCGGGGCGCCGGAACCCGGGGCGGTCGACCTTGGGCCGATTCCAAAGGAACCGTGATTGCCCTTAAGTTCGTGACGATGCGGGCCGCGCGACCGGCTCCGAGTGGATGAGTGCGAGTTGCGATGTCGGAGCCTCGGGAGCGCATCGCGGTCGGCTCGAGGGGGAGGCTTGCAAGGCCGGGGCCGACGGTCGCCGCGCTCGCCCTGCTCGGCCTGGTCCTCGCCCTGGCCGCCGCCGGCTGGGTGCGTCAACGCAACGAGGGCGTCGCCGCCGAGCGGTTCGAGACCGCGGCGAGCCGCCTGGCCACGCGGGTGCAGGACCGGTTCGCCCTCTACGAATACGGCCTGCGCGGTGCGCGCGGCGTGGTCGCCGCCATCGGCGAGGCCGGGCTCACCGGTGCGGCGTTCGAGCGCTACGCCCGCAGCCGCGACTTCGATCGGGAGTTTCCCGGCGCCCGCGGCTTCGGCTTCATCCGCCGCGTCCCCGTGCGGGCCGAGGACGCCTTCCTGCAGGCGGCACGCGCGGAAACCCGCGGCTTCGCCATCCGCCAGCTCGCCGCCCATGACGGCGAACGCTTCGTGATCCGCTACGTCGAGCCGCTCGCACGAAACCGGGAGGCGATCGGCCTCGACGTGGCCTCGGAGCCGGCGCGGCGCGACGCGGCGCTCCGGGCGATGGAGACGGGGGCGGCGGCGATGACCGGCCCGGTCACCCTGGTGCAGGCTCCCGGCGAGGTCGAGCGCGGCTTCCTGGCCTTCCTGCCGGTCTTCGCCCCGGATCGGCCGCATGCGACCCCGGACGAGCGCCGGGCGGCGACCGTCGGCTGGTCCTACGCGCCGCTCGTGATCGACGAGGTGCTGGCCGGTCTCGATCTCGACGCGAACGACCTCGACTTCGCCATCGAGGACCGTTCGCCCGGCCAGACCCAGCGCTTCTACGCGACCCCGGGGATGAGCCGGCCGGCGGACGCCCTCCCGGCCACCTCGCGCCGTCTCGCGGTCTTCGACCGGGATTGGGCGATCGCCCTGCGCGCCCGGCCGGCCTTCGTGCGGGATTTCTCGCGTCCGGCGCCGCTGGTGGCGGGCGGGGTCGTGCTGCTGCTGGGTCTGCTCGGGGCCGGGCTCACCCATCTCCATCTGAGGGGACGCCGCCGCGACATCCTGGCGGCGGTGCAGAGCGCCCGCCTCGCGGCCATCGTCGAGAACGCCGAGGACGCCATCCTCGGCAAGGCGCAGGACGGGACGATCACCGACTGGAACCCGGCCGCCGAGCGCCTGTTCGGCTATCCCGCCGCCGAGGCGGTGGGGCGCAAGGTCGTCGACCTGATCGTCCCGCCGCATCTGCGGGCGGAGGAGGAGCAGATGCTCGCCGCCGTCGCCCGCGGCGAGCCGGTGCCCTCGCGCGCGACGCTGCGGCGGCGGCGGGACGGCACGACGGTCCACGTCCTCCTCGGCGTCTCGCCGATCCGTGGGCCGGGGGGCGTCATCGTCGGGGCCGCCACGGTGATGCGCGATGTCGGCGAGCGCATCGCCCACGAGGCGCGCATCCAGGCCCTCAACGCCAGCCTGGAGCGGCAGGTGGCCGAGCGAACCCAGGCCCTGCGGGCGGCGTCCGCCATCCGGTCGGCCATCCTCGAGCACGCGGGCTACGCCATCATCGCGACCGATCCCGACGGGCGCATCACCGTGTTCAACCCGGCCGCCGAGCGCATGCTGGGCTACGCCGCCTCCGAGGTGGTCGGGCGGGCGACGCCGATGCTGTTCCACGACGAGGCCCAGATCGGCGAGCGGGCGCGCCGCCTCTCGGCCGAACTCGGCGAGCGGATCGAGCCGGGGCCCGACACCTTCCTGGCGCCCGCCCGCCAGGGCCGGCCCACCGTCGACGAGTGGATCTACCGGACCAAGGACGGACGGCGCCTGCCGGTGCTGCTGAGCGTGAGCGAGATGCGCTCCGAAGTCGGCGGCCGGCTCGGCTATCTCGGCATCGCCCTGGACCTGAGCGAGCGCGACCGCCACGCCGCCGAGATGCGGGCGGCCAATGCCGGCACGTGGAGCTACGACATCGCCACCGGCCGCGTGCGGCTGTCGGCGGAATGCGCCCGCCAGCACGGCCTGCCCGATGCCGAGACCGACCTCGATGTCGCGGCGGGATGGCGCCCGCTGGCGCATCCCGACGACGCCGCGCAGGTGCTCGCCGACCTGAACGCGGCGATCGAGACGGGCGGGAGCTACACCACCGAGTTCCGCGTCCCCCTGGCCGACGGGCGGACCCGCTGGCTGACCGCCATCGGCCGCGTCGAGCCGGGGCACGCCGCCGGGACCGGGCGCGTGATCGGCCTGACGCTCGACGTGACCGCCCGCAAGGAAGCCGAACACGCCCTCGTGGAGGCGCGCCGGGAGGCGGAGCGCGCCAACCGGGCCAAGGGCGAGTTCCTCGCCGCGATGAGCCACGAGATCCGCACGCCCCTCAACGCGATCCTGGGCTATACCGGCCTCATGCTCGACGGGGGGCGGCTGGGGCCGGCGGAGCGGCGCCAGGCCGAGCTGGTCCGCTCGGCCGGCGCGGCGCTGCTGACGGTCGTCAACGACATCCTCGACATCTCCCGGATCGAGGCCGGCGCGGTCACCCTGAGCCCGCACCCGTTCTCGCCCGCGGCGCTCGCCGCCCAATGCCTCGCCCTCGTCGCGGTCT
Organism: Methylorubrum salsuginis; assembly: GCF_900114375.1. Taxonomy (GTDB): domain Bacteria; phylum Pseudomonadota; class Alphaproteobacteria; order Rhizobiales; family Beijerinckiaceae; genus Methylobacterium; species Methylobacterium salsuginis. Next base: position 13,670 of record NZ_FOSV01000014.1, read on the forward strand.
TGGCCGAGCCCAAGGGCCTGGCCCTGCGCCTGGAGACCGCCCCCGACCTGCCCGAGCCCCTGCTCGGCGACGAGGCCCGGCTGCGGCAGGTGCTGCTCAACCTGCTCAACAACGCGGTGAAGTTCACCCAGGCCGGCGCGGTGACGCTGTCGATCCGGCGCGACGACGACCCGATCGAGGGCGGCGAGGGCCTGTCTTTCGGCGTACGGGATACCGGCATCGGCATCCCCCGGGACAAGCGCGACCGGCTGTTCAAGCGCTTCAGCCAGGTCGACGGCTCGGTGGAGCGCGAGTACGGCGGCACCGGCCTCGGGCTCGCGATCAGCAAGGCGCTCGTCGAAATGATGGGCGGCGAGATCGGGGTCGAGAGCACGCCAGGGGTCGGCTCGACCTTCTGGTTCACCCTGCGGCTGCCGCGCGCCGCGCCGGTCGCGGCGCCGCCGCCCGCAGGCCGGGCGAACGATCGGGCCGGGCGGCTTCTCGTGGTCGACGACAACTTCGTGAACCGGGAACTCGCCCGGACGGTCCTCGAACGCGCGGGCCATGCCGTGACGGTGGCGGGCGACGGCGAGACCGCCGTCCGGGCGGTCGCCGACGGCGATGTCGATCTCGTGCTGATGGACGTCCAGATGCCGGGCATGGACGGTCTCTCGGCCACCCGGGCGATCCGGGCGCTGCCGGGGGAAGCCGGCGAGATTCCTGTCATCGGCATGTCGGCGGGCGTGTTGCCGGAACAGGTCCGCCGCTGCCGCGAGGCCGGCATGGACGAGCATGTCGGCAAGCCGTTCGATCCGGAGGCGCTGGTCGCGCTCGTCGGCCGATGGCTGCCCGGGGACGAGTCGGGGGACGCGCCGACGGACGCGCCCGGACCCGGCTTCGACGCCGCGCGATACGACGACATGGCCCGTCGCCTCGGGCCCGAGCGGCTCGACCGCGTGCTGCGCGTCCTCGACGATGATCTTGAGCGCGCCTTCACGGCGGCGGCGGGGACGCCCGAGGGGCGGCGGCAGATCCGGTTCGACGCCCACGCCGTCGGCTCGGCGGCGGGCGTCATGGGCTTCTCGGCGATGACGGCCGCCTGCCGGATCCTCGAGGAGTTCGAGGAGGTGCGCCTCGCCACGGAGGGGATGGCCGCCTTCGAGACGGCGCTCGAGCGTGTCCGGCACCTCGCGGCCGAGATCCGCACGGAGCTGCGGAGGCGGCTCCACACCGAGCCGGCCTGAGGTCGCCGGGCCGCTTACTCAGCGGAGCGACGCCGTCCGGCACGAGACCGCCGATGCCGGCCTCCTCGACGGCAGGCGCGGCGAGGGCGCGGCGGTAGTTCTCCGCTCAGAAGTCCGCGTCGTAATCGTCGGCGATCGGCGGCGCTTTCGGCTTCGGCTGCCAGCTGTCGGCGATCGCCCGGGGCGCCGCCACCGTCCGGGGCGGGCTCGACAGCATCGTGAACCAGAACGCGCCCGTGGCGAGGGCGAAGGCTGCCAGGAAGACGTTGAGAGCACGCATGGAGAGGCTCCTCGATCGCGTGGCCCCCGATGCGACGGACGGCGAGGATAGGCCGTTTCTGCAGCGGGCGCCAGCAGAGACCTGCGACACGGAAGCAAGGCGTTGCAAAAGACGGGCCGGGTCGTCGCCTGGGCATTGCATCGTCGGCGGAGGGCACTCAGGCTGTCGCGATGCCCGATGACGGTGTCCCCCCGCGTCCGCTGCCGGAATCTCTGACCCGGTTCCTGTCCGATCCGGCGCCTCGGGCGCTGCCGGCGCGCGCGGCGTCCCGGCCCCGGAGCAGCGAGGCCGGGCCCTTACGGCCCAACCGCGCCCTGCGGATCTTCCTGGCCTGGGCGCTCGCCTACAACGTCCTCGGCTTCGCCATCATCGTCCTGCTGTGGAAAAGCCTGAACGGATAGGGCTTCGGCCCGAGACCAAGGACACCGTCCTCCGTCCGTCGCCCCTCCGGTCGCGCGGCGGCAGCACGAGGATCTGTCCGGGATAGATGAGATCCGGGTCGCGGACCCGATCCCGGTTGGCGTCGTGGATCAGAGTGTAGCGCCCGCCCCGGCCGTAGCGGCGCCGGCTGATCGACCAGAGGCTATCGCCCCGCACAATGAAGACCGACGCGGCTCCGGAGACCGCGCTCCCGGAGTCGGCCGGGATCCGGGCCGGAGCCCGGGCGGCCAGGCTTCCGGTGCTGGCGGGTTGCCGCGGATCGTCCGGCGGTTCGCGCGGCGCCGTGCGGTCGGCTGCGTCGTCGCGGCCTTCCGCCGGCACGGACGGGCGCCCGGCCTCGGGGCCGGACCCGTCCGCCAAGCGCTGTCCACCGGGCGGGTTCGACGATTCCGCGGGGGCCTCGCTCGGCATTTCGCCGCCGGCTCGGCTCCCTGCCGCCGCTCCCGTCTCGGAGGTGCCGGGCGGCGTCGGCCGATCCGCCGCCCTGTCCGCGTCCTCCGCGCCGGATGGCGCCCGGCGCTCCGGCGGGTCGGAAAGCGCGGCTCCGGCCTTGGCGGGGGCCTCCTGGGGCGGACGATCCTCGGGCGGACGTTCCTGGGGCGGGCGATCCGGCGGCGACGGGACCGCGGTCGTCGCGTCGGCGCGCGGCGACGGCACCGGATCGGGGGACGGATCGGGGGACGGATCGGGGGACGAGAGCGCGGCCAGCGGCGTGCCGCCGGTTGCGGGGGATTCCGGCCCGAGGAGCGGGCCGCGGCTCGCCGGGAGGCCGGGGTCACCGAGCAAGATGCCGGCGGCCATGCCTGCAAGAAGCAACAGGCCGACCAGCCCGGCCGCGATCGCGCCCCGTCCCGGATACGCCATCCGGGAGGCGGGCGGCGGGGTCGATGGGAGGGCGGGCGCGACCGCGGTCGATGGCAACGGGGACGGCAGCGGGCTCGGCACCTCGGCATCCGCGACCGCCCCCGTTGCCGCGCGCGCCTCCGGGCGCCGGCCGAACAGGACCGCGACGACCCCGAGGCCGACGAGCGCACCGCGCAAAGCCGTGACGCGGATGCGACGCAGACCGGTCCTCATGCCGTGTCGGTCCCTCGCTGTCGTGGAAGGGGGCGGGGCCGCCGCCTCGGTGCGGCGGCCCCGGGATGGCGCGATGTCAGGCGAAGCGGCGACCGTCGGTCGCGTAGCGGTCGATGGCCGAGGGCAGCTCGCGCGACAGCCGCGCGACGATCTCGGAGCGGCTGAGGCCGGTCTGCTGCGCGAGGTGGTCGAGCGTCTGCGGCCCGATGGCGCGCTCGAGGTCCCCCTCGGCGATGGTCCGGTTGGCGCCCTGGTTCACCCAGGAATTGGCCGTCTCGCCGTGGCCGCCCTTGGTGAAATGCTCGACGAGTTCGGACAGCCCGCTGGCGATCAGGCCGCCGACCCCGGCCGTGCCGACGCCGCCGAGCACCCGCTCCAGGTTGGACGGTATCGACGACCCGGTCACCGGAGCGGCGGTGTGCGCCGTCGGCGGCAGGCTCGTGCCCCGGGTGTCGCGCGCGGGCGTGCCGAGCCACTCGGCGATCTTGTCCCGGTTCTGGTAGCCCGCCACCGCGAGCAGGCCCAGCAGGGCCGTCATTGAGGGATATCCCTTGCTCATGTCTCGTCCCTTCCTCGGTGGATCGGCGCAACGCCGTGATGGGGACGGCGCGCGGCACGACAACAGGCCGCGCGCCGGGTTCGGGTCAGTAGCCCCGGCGCGGGGGCGTGGTGGTCCGCCCGGTGAGGCGGCGGGTGACGAGGGCGATCACCTTCGGCAGCACGAACACGGTGAGAAGCTTGCGGATCATCGAGAATCTCCGATTTTGGGGGCGATCAAGGAACGCTCAGTCCCGCTCGGCGCTGACGAGCAGGCCGATGCAGAGGCCGACGGCGCCGGCGACCAGAAGGGACGCGAGGGGATAGGTGGCGACGCGGCCGCTCAACCCGCCCTCGCTCCGGCGCAGGGCACGGGCCCCGCGCCCGTAGGCGTCCTCGGCGAGGGCGGAGGCGTCGTCGGCCGTACGCCGTACGGAGCGGCGGGCGCGGTCGAACGGCTCCTCGGTGGCACCCTGGGCGCGGCGGACGCGGGCCTCGACGTCGTCGGAATCGGCGATCCCGTCCACGGCGTCGCGAATCCGGCCGCCGATGTCGCGGGCGGTGTCGGCCACCTGCCCGGCCGCGTCACGAACCGTGTCCCGGACATCGTCCTTGGCTTGGCCGTAGAGGCTCTCGGCCCTGCCGCCGACTTCGCGGGCGCGGCCCTCGACCGAATCCCGCTTCGATCCGGTGAGGTCGCCCACCGCGCCCTGAAGCTTGCCGCCCAGTTCCCTGGCGGCGCCGGTGATCCGGTTCGTATCGACCATGTCGTTCTCCTCGTGTCGCGGATGATGGGTTGGGGTGGAGCTTCGCGTCCCTCGACGTCGCGTCAGTCGCGCGTCGGGCCGCCGCCCTCGGGACCGCCCGGCTCGGGGTCGCCGTCCCCTTCGGCCTCGGCGTTGCGGGCCTCGCGCTTCTGCCGCCGTCCCTCGGCTTCGATCGCGGCGTCGCCGGTGAGCTTGCCGAGGGCTTCCTTGATCGAGCCCTTGAGCTGTTCGGCGGATGCCGCACTCCTGTCTTCGGCCATGAGCACTCCGTTTCGTTCGAGAAGATCCTGGAGCACCGGTGAGATGAGGGGCCGGACTCGGAGTTCAATGATCGAAATGCACTAGTATATCGATCGGATCACCCTGCTCAACGCGACGGGAAATCGATCTCGCAGGGAGCGAAACGCTTCGGACATTGGGCCCGACCCGATGCGCGCGGTCACGGTTCGAGCCCTTTCGTGTCGCCCGCCGCCCTTTCGGCAGCGGGGCACAAACGGGTTGTGCGCAAACCGGTTCCGCAGAAGTCTTGGTTCTTCGGGATCACATTCCTGATATGGTCGAACGGCACGGCGTCCGATTGGCCCGGCTCGCCGGTCCCGACACGCATGCCGAAGCCCCCGTCCAAACCTCTGCCGAACCCTCGACGCACCTTGTTCGACGAGGCCGGCGCGGGCCTGCCGCTGTTCGACGACCTGCCCGACGGGGCGGTCGAGCGCCTCGCGGCCGGCGGCTTCGGTCGTGGGCTGCTGACGGCCTCGCTCCGGGCGCGTCTGCGCAAGGCCGGCTTTGCCGACATGGCGATGCTGGCGCTCGCCTCGCCCGCCGACCTCACGGCGGTGCGCAAGATCGGCCCGCTACGGGTCGAGGCGATCCGGGCGCATCTGCTCGGCGAACTCGGCCGTCTGCTTCCGGGGGCGCGGGCGTTCCACGACGGGGACGCGACCGACCGCCGCCGCCGCGACCGCCTCCGGGCCGTGCCGGTCGCCGACCTTCCCCTCGACGCCGCCTTGCGCGAAAGCCTCGGCCGCGCCGGCGCGACAGCCGCCGACCTCGCCGCATGGCGGCGTATCGAATGCGGGCCGGATCTCGGGCTCACCGGAGCCGATCTCGACCGGATCGTCGCGGCACTGACCCTGGCGCTGCGGCCGGACGGCCCACCGCGCGCCGTCCCGGCAGCGGCGGACGAGACCGTCCCGGCGGACAGGGCCGAGCGCGACCGCGCCGCTTTGCTGCGGGAGCGGGATCGCGAATGGGACGAGGCGGCACCCGCCGAGCGCGACCGAGGGGCGTGATCCCAATCGGCGACGATCCTGACACATCGCCGATTGCCCCCGCGACGGCGGGGCGGCGGGCGTCCGTGCAGCTTGGTGATAAGACGTCACGCACGAAAACGGCGGGACTCGCGCCCCGCCGTTCGAAACGTCGATCATCCCGTCGCACCGGCTTGCGCGCCGATGCTTCAGGGTGCGCCCGGCCGTTACGAGCCGAGCAGCACGTTGGCCGAGCCCACCACGGTCATCGCCACGCCGCAGGCGAAGACGCCGATCATGGCGTAGGAAAACGCCTTCAACATGTGACTGTCCACTGTTCGCGCCACGGTCCGAGCGTCGGTTAGCAGCGGTAGCCGCCCGAGACCTGACCGTACTGCTTGGTCGGGAAGTGCTGCTGGTTGGCGTTGCCCTCGGCCGCCGAGCTCATCGGGCAGCGGTCGTAGAGGCGACCGTCGGAGGCGGTGATCGAGCCCGTCGTCGTCACGTCATGCGGCAGGGTCGACGCGTAGCGTCCCGCCGGGACACCGTAGTCGAACGCCAGAGCGGACGAGGCCGGAGCAGCAACGCCGAGAACAATCGCGGCGGCGACGGCGGCAACACGGGTCTTCATGATGATCCTCAAACTCCTTACGCAGTGGCGCCGGCCGATCCGGCACCTCATCGTCTTGCGTGAATCCAATATGGGGATGGCTTGACCGGCGTGACGTGTCTGGCCGCACATGATGAAGCGGATGAAACTCTGAAGGCCACCTTGCAACATTCGGCGAGGGCCGCGGCTGCAGAACGGGACCGACGGTCTTTGAAGAAAAGCCGAGGCGGGCCAACGCGCTGGCGCATCGGCCCGCATGACGGCCCTCGACGGGAGGCGGCGCGCCGCGCCGCGGGTCGGGCGAAAACCGCCGGGCTTTTAGGGGCCATTAACCAAAATCCCGTTCAATGACGAAGGCTTAAGGTTGATCCTTTCCTAACGGCGAAGCCCTCCCGGGCCTCCCCCGCTCGACCGCGGGAGAGGGCGGGCGGCCGTGTGGGACCCCCGCGTTGCCGAGTACCCCGCATGGACATCGCCGCGCTCGTCCAGGGCCAGTCCGCCCGGCCCGTCCGCCGCCCCCGGCGCCGGCCCGGCGTCGCGGTCCTCGCCGTCACCGCGCTGAGCGGTCTCGCTCTGGCCGGCCTTCTGCGGCAGGGCGAGGCGCCCGCTCCGGTCGAGGCCGCCGCGCCGGTCCTGGCCGCCGCCGAGATCCCCGAGGCGAGCGGGGCGCCGCCTGCCGCCGACCTCGCCTGGATGCTCGATCCCAACCCCACCTTCGAGGCGCCCGGCTTCGCGCCGCGCATGGCCACTTTGTCCGCCTCCCTCGACACCGCCTTCCGGCGGCCGGCATCGGCAGAGCCCGCGCAGCAGACCGCCGCGCTCGCGCCCGCGACCGTCGCCGAGATCGCGCCCGAGATCGCCCCCCCTGCCGAGGCCGCGGCGCCCGCGCCGGCGGCGCGCCCGGCCCGCCTCGCGCTCACCGTGCCGCTGCCGGTGCGCCGCCCGGCCGAGTTCCGCTACGAGCCGCGGGAGCAGATCGCCCGCCTCGCCACGCCGATCCCGCGCGGCACGAGCCGGCAGGCGCGGGAATCGACCCGGCAGGTGTTCAGCGCCGCCGTCACCGACAATCGCTCGTTCTTCGAGAAGCTGTTCGGCGGCGATTCCGCGCCGTCCTCATCCCCGTCGGGCACCGCGATGGCCTATGCCGGGCTGGAGAGCGGAGCGGCGGAATCGGCCGCCCGCCGCCGCCTCGTCCCGGGACCGGTGGCCGAGCCCGGCGTCGCGGTCTACGACATCAGCGCGGCGACCGTGACCCTGCCGGGCGGCGAGGTGCTGGAGGCCCATTCGGGCCTGGGCGTCGCGCAGGACAATCCCGACTACGTCCACCTGCGCATGCGCGGCGCGACGCCGCCCGGCGTCTACGACCTGCGCGAGCGCGAGGCGCTGTTCCACGGCGTGCGGGCGATCCGCCTCAGCCCGGTTGGCGGCTCGGCGGCGATCCACGGCCGCGACGGCATCCTGGCCCACACCTACATGCTGGGCCCGAGCGGCGCCTCGAACGGCTGCGTCGTGTTCAAGCAGTACGACCGCTTCCTGCGGGCCTATCTGCGCGGCGAGGTCCGGCGCATCGTCGTCGTGCCGGGCACCGCACCGGGCATCTTCGCCAGCCGCCGCGGCACCCGCCGCTCGGCCTCGGCCGCAGACGGGAATTGAGCGTCCGTCATCGGTCCGAGCGGTGAGAACCGGAGTTCGGACCATGCCGTTGCAGCGCACGAAGCTAGAACCCTATCCAACCTGATTGCCGCCGGCCGGCAGCTCTATCTCTCTGTTTTACCGTGCATTCCTACGAACCGGCATCCACTTCGCTGCAATGCGCTTCAGGGCACTGTCCCGCTTGCAGTATGGGCTTGTTGGCGCAAGCCTCCTATCTCTCGGGATCACGAGGCCGTTGTGCGCAAGCGCGACCGTGTGACATTCATGGCTGAGGAGCGGGCCGATCTGGATCGTCTGATCTCTTGAGGCAGGGCCGCGGCGCGCCGCGCGCTGGGCTATGCGTGGATGCTGCTCCTGAGTGATGCCACTGAGGGCGGCTTTGGCTGGACCGACGCGCAGGCGGCGCACGCCGTGCCGGTGCATGTGCGCGTGCGCCGCCGCTTCGTCGAGGAGGGCCTTGAAGCGGCGCTGCACCGCAAGACGTCGGGCCGCATCTGTCCACGCAAGCGGACGAGGCAGGCGAGGCGCGGCTGGTCGCACTGGCCTGCTCGACCCCGCCGCAGGGCCGCGGACGCTGGAGCCTGCGATTGCTGGCCGACGAACGCGTCGCGCTGGAAGGACCGCCTCGCCTGAGTCCGGAGACCATCCGGCGGACGTCGGAAAAAAACCGGCTCAAGCCGCACCTTCGCAAGATGTGGTGCATCCCGCCCGAGCAATCGGCGGCGTTCGTGAGCCACATGGAGGATGGGCTGGACGTCTACCAGCGACCCGCCGACCCGTGCCGTCCGCTGGTCTGCCTGGACGAGACCAGCCTGCAGTTGATCGGTGAGGTGCGTCCGCCCCGGCCCGTCCGGCGCGGACGATCGGCGCGCTACGACAGCGAATATGTCCGCCACGGCACCGCCAACCTGCTCCTCGCCTTCGCGCCGCTCTCCGGGCAGCGCGTGGTCGCCGCCGCCTGGCAGCAGCGCCGCAACGCCCGGGGTGTCGACGCCGACTGGCGCTTCACCACGGAGGACGCCCGCATCAAGCTCCGCAAACCTACCCGACAATGGAGGCGTGACAGAATACTAGGCTGACTCGGCGCCGATCCAGCTGACACCAAGGCCGAATCGGCGCGGATCCCCCGTTTCGGCGGGCACGGGGCGGCGGTAGCCGGGAACCTCTAGAACGAGCCTGATCACCGGCTCGGCCGCCAGATACGCCGCCCTCACCCGTATGCGCCTCGAGACGGGGCCGGTCTCGTCGGCGCGGTAGCGCCATTCGGCCTGCGTGCCGTCGCCGAGCCGTGCCGTCACGGTCGCCTCCGCCTGATCCAAGGCGAAGTAGGGGCGAGCTGCCACGACGAGATCGACATCGCCGCCGTCGTCACGGGCCGCAAGGCACAGGTCGAGATCGGCCCGCGGCCCAAGCGTCCAGCGCCCCCAGCCCTCCCGCCGCCCCCAGCCCTCGATCAACGCGAGAGCGGCATGCGGCGCGTTCAGTGCGATCACCTCGCCCGGCAGCAACTGCAGGCGACTGCCGCACCCGGCCTCGGATCCGGTCACGAGCCCGGAGGCGCTCTCAAGGGCATCGTAGCGCGCGCCCATGTCGCGGCAGAACCCAGCGAAACGCTCCATGCCGGTCTCCGCCTGACGTTCCTCCCAGAGCTTGATAGCATCGACGATATCGTAGACTGCCCGCAGCACCGCGACGGCTTCGAGATAGGGATCGCCCCCTTCCGGCACCCGGCCTGCGTAGGCGGCGATGTGGGACTTGGCGAAGTGCAGGGGGCTGCTCATCGCCACCGCGTGGCGCGAACTGTTGCGATCAGGGACGCTGGTGTAGCGGTTCATCTTCTCCACCCACTGGCCGGTATCGGCGTGGGAGATGTTGTGGAAGCAGATGCGCGCATCGAAGGATGGATCGCACACACGGTCGCTCAAGATGCGCAGGCCGGCATGGACCGTGGGGACGAATTCGAGGCCGCCGCGGCGGAAGGCGCGGACGTGCCGCTGTGGCCAGTAATATGCCCGCTCGTCGTGGCGCCCGAGGATGTGGTGGCGGCAGGGCAGGCGGTAGACATCCGCGCTCGGGTCGCGCCCCTCCCGCGCCAGGAAGGTGATCGCCTCCGGGCTCAGGCACTCATCGTCGTCGAGGAAAACGACGAAGTCACCCCGGCACTCGGCTGCAGCCAAGGCGCGGACCCCTTCCGGATGGGTCGCGAGCGGCACCGTGATGACCCGGTCGGCGAAGCGGCGGGCGATCTCGGTCGTTCCGTCGGTCGAGGACATGTCGAGGACGATCAGTTCGTCGACGAAGCGAACCGACCGCAGGCAGGTCTCGATCAGCCGTGCGCGGTTGTAGGAGATAACGAAGCCGCTGATCATGCTCGACGCCCGGAGAGCCTTTACCGTCGCTGCATGGGTCCGCGCCGGTGCTCTGCCAAGCGAATTTTAACATAAATTGGAGCTTTCCGCAGTCTTGCACGAGGCGAAGCCGCTCCTCAGACGATGCCGCTGGCCTCGTAGGGCCAGGGCTTGCCGAGATGGGCGGCCACCTGCGCCGGATCGGGGCCGACCGCCTCGACCGCCGCCTGGACCTGCTCCACCGGCACCTCGAAGCGTCGCGCCCAATAGGCGCGGTCGCGCGGCTCCCTCATGACCACCGCGGTCGGGTCCCCGCCCGGGTCGCCGTCCACGCCGCTCCGCTCGTCCGCCATGCGTCCCACCGTTTCCTGGCCGCCCGGCCGATCCGGGCTTCGCTCAGGAAACCGTCAGGGGGCGGGCGCGGGTTCCGGATGAAGGCCGGCGGGCGCGGCGCGCCGGGCCTGAGCCGGCTCCGGCACGAGGTGGAAGGCGGTCGGGCGCCGGAACAGGACCTCCAGCCGCGTGCCGCGCACCAGCCGCTCGAAGGCCAGCGGCACGGTGACGGCGACGACCGTCACGATCAGGCTGGCGAGCCCGACATCGATGGCGATTCCGGATTTGGCGATCAGCGTGCGGGTCAGCGCCATCGGCAGGAAGAAGCCGAGATAGATCACGATGGAGCGCTGGCCGCAGGCGCGAAGCGCCGCCGTGACCGGCCCACCCGCCCGCGTCATCAGGTTGGCGAACGCCACGATGGCGAGCGCCCCGACGGCGCCGAGGACGAGGCTCACCCCCGGAAGGCCGGCGATCGAGGGATGCGCGGGCCATCCCGTCGGCGTGAAGACCAGCACGGCCTCGACCACGGCCCAGAGAGCGAGGCCGACGAGGGCGAGGCCGGCCCGCGCCCGCACCCGGTCGGCGAACCGAAAGATCCACTCGGCGAAGAGGTAGCCACCGAAGAAGTAGACGTAGCGGCCGCAGAATTCCTCGACGAGGAGCGGCAGGCCGGCGGTCGGCAGCATCTGCAACAGGGCGGCGACCGCGAGGGTGACGAGCGGCGGCACCCGGCGGTGCAAGAGCTTGGTCACCACCGAGAACACGGCGAGCAGGTAGACGAACCAGAGCGTCGAGTACGGCACCACCACGGCTTCGGCGAGATGCCAGCCGAAGGCCACGAGCTTGCCCCCCGTGCCGACCGCGTCGGCGGTGATGAGCCCGGCCTTGAACACCGATTGGATCAGCACCCACAGGACGTAGAAATAGGCGAAGTGGACCACGCGCCGGTCGGCGAAGAGGCGCCAGTCGCGGTCGATGACGCGGCCGAGAAAAAGCCCGGAGAGCAGGAAGAAGTCGGGGATGCGGAACGGCTTGGCGAAGGCCACGACCGTGTGCAGGGCCCCCTCGCCGCCGAGCGCCTCGCCGGTGCCGAGGGTGGAGTGCATCATCACGACGAGCAGGATGCACAGGCCCTTGGCGACATCGACCCAGGCGAGGCGGGCCGCCTCCTCGGGATGCGGGCGAAGGGGTTGCGTGGCGCCAGCCATGGGAATCCGGGCCTCCTGAGCCGGGCGATGAAGCCCGACCTTGGGACCGGGCGGTTAACCCGGCCTCGACGGCCCAGGAGAAGCTTTTGGACCGGTTAACGGGTGCTACCGCCGCGCCCGGCCCTCGCCGCGCCGTTCCCGGGTCCGGCGCGTCGGCGCGTGAAAATCGTCGGGCTTGGTCGCGACCCATTCGAGGAAGCGGGCGATCTCGGGATCGGCCCGCAATGCCTCGACCTCGGCGAGCCGCCGGGCGATCTCGGCCTCGCTGTAACGGGCATGGATCGCCGAATGGCAGATCTGGTGCAGCCGGACCGTCGCCCCGCGGGCGCCGCCCTTCAGCTTCGGCGTGAGATGGTGGAGGCTCTGGCGGGCGTGGCGCGGGATCGGCCGCTCGCAGAGGGGGCAGACCGGCAGGGCCTCGGGCCGAGGCCCCTGCGTCTCGGGATCGTCGTCGCGCCAGCGCCGGATTCGCCGCCCTACCAAGCCTGTCTCTCCTCGTGCCGTGAGAGAACGGCGCGGGCGCAAGAACTTTCCGCCCGCGGCCAAATGCCGGACGGTCAGACCGTGCGGGAGACGCGCTGACCGGTGACCTGCTCCGCCTTCGTGCTCGCTTGGGCCGCCGGAGCCTCGCCCAGCGACCGGTCCATGAATTCCCGGCTCGCCGAGCGGAGCTTGCCGTCGTCGAGGGTCATCGTTCCCGACAAGTCCTGCGAGGTCATTATCCGCGCCGTGTAGCGACCATAGGCGGCGTCGCGCGCGTCGTCGTCCTTGGCCGCCCGCTTCTCCGCCTCGAACGCCTCCAGGGCCTTCTGCGCCGCCTTCATGGCGTTGAGCCCGGCCACGTCCTTGAACTCCTTGGCGAGTTCGGGATCGTCGGCGAAGAGCTTCTCGATCTTCTTCTTGTAGGGGCTGTCGGTCTTCACCTGGCCGAGTTCGTCGAGCTGCAGCTTGGTCGGCTCGTCGAGCGGAATGCCCAGCTTCGTGAAGGCGGACTTCAGCCGGTCGGCGAGCGCCTGCGAGCGGTCCTGCACCATCTCGTCGAACGAGCGGATGCCGGCGCTGGCCGCCGTCTGCTCGGTCTTGGTGCCCCCCTTGGCGCCGCCGACGAGACCGGCGAGTTGCTGCCGCGCGGCGGCGCTCAGATCGACCACGGCTGCGGCTCCGGGGCGCGCGGGCGAGGATGCGGAGGAGGACAGGCCAGTGACCGTCTTCGCTCCGACAGCCGCCGGGTTCGTCGTCCTCTGGCTGGCCGCCCGCGCGGAGGCGGCCCCCGTCCCACCCGCACCTGTCGTCGTCATGCCCCACCCCCATGGTTGCCGACGCAGTTTACGGAAGGCGGCCCTAAAACGGGCTTAACCCTCGGTTGACGATGCGGAGGGGCCGCCTCAATGCCCCGCGGTGGGCGGCGTCTCGTCGGAGATGCCAACCCTGGCCCAGACGTAGAGCGCGAGCAGCGCCACCGGCACGCCGATCAGCGAGGTCAGGACGAAGAACCAGGAAAACCCCGTCCGCTCGACGATGAAGCCCGAAAATCCCGCCAGGATGCTGCCGGGGAAGGCGCAGAGCGAGGTGAGCAGTCCGAACTGGCTCGCGGCGTGCTCGGTGGAGGCGAGCGTCGACATGTAGGTGATCAGCACCACCGAGGCGAAGGCGTAGGCGAACCCGTCGATGCCCACCGTGATCGCGAAGGTCCAGAACGCGGTGCCGCCGTCGCCGCCATGGGCCGCCAGATAGGCGAGGCTGAGATGCGAGGCCGAGGCCGCGACCGTGCCGACGAGCAGGCTCGTCAGCATGCCGATGCGCGGGATGAGCGCCCCGGCTAGAAAGGTCCCGCCGAGCCCGATCCAGAAGCCGAACAGCTTGGTGACCGTGGCGATGTCGGTGTTGGAGAAACCCTGGTGCTTGAACAGCGGCACCGCCATGGCGTTGGCGACGTAGCCCGGCATGCGGAAGCCCGCGACCAGGAGCAGGATCGCGGGCGCCATCGGCCCGAGCCGCCGCCACAGGTCGCGGATCGGGCTCCAGACCGTGTCGAGGAAGCCGGCCCGCGGCGCATGGGGCGCGCGGTCCGAATCCGGCTCGGGCGCGAACACGGCGGCGACCATGCCGACCAGCATCAGGGCGCCCATGCCGAGATAGGCGCCGCGCCAGCCGATCCGGTCGGCCAGGACCAGGGCGCCCGCGCCCGCCGCGAGGTTGCCGATGCGCCAGCCGATCTCGGTCCACGAGGACAGCACCGCCTGCTTCTCCGGCGGGCGCACGCTGGTGATGCGCCAGCCGTCGATGACGAGGTCGAGCGTGGCCCCGGCAAATCCCAGCGCCACCGAGAAGGCGATGGTCCAGCCGAGCCAGTGGGCAGGGTCGCCGAAGGCGATGCCGGCCAGCATCGCCATCACGCCGAGTTGCGCCACGACGATCCAGCCGCGGCGCCTCCCGAGCAGGCGCCCCAGTAGCGGCGGGTCGTAGCGGTCGAGGAATGGCGCCCAGAGGAACTTGAACTTGTAGGCGAGCGTCATCTCGCTCAGCAGGCCGATGGTGGCGATCGAGATGCCGATGTCCGACAGCCACGCCGATTGTGTCCCGTAGACGAGCAGGAACGGGATGCCGGAGGTGAAGCCGAGCCCCAAAGCGGGGGCGATCCGCCGGTCGGTGAACAGGGCCGACCAGAACGGCGTGGAGTCGGGGGCCACCTTCGTCGGCGCGTTCATGCTGGGTCCGGCTCCGCTGCGCCCCGACTGATAGGCCAAGGGCTCGCCGCGCGCCACGCGGCGGCGCCCGTGGCGCGATCGAGCGGCGTCAGCGGGCGGCGGCGTTGCTCCGGACCGTGACCCGATGGGGCACCTGATCGGGCTCCGGCCGCCAGAGCGGCACGATCAGGCGCAGCCACGCGCGGGTCTCCTCGCCGCCGTAATGGCGCTGGGCGATGTCGCGGGTGAGAATCGTCTGGACGGTGAATTTCTCGAACGCGTAGCCGACGAGGGCGCCGGCCGCGACCTGTCCGAGGGGGCGGTCGCCGGGCCGGCGGGTCGGCAGATCGGTCGAGCCGAAGGCGACGGCGCCGAGCTGCCATTTGCCGAACCGCTTGGTCGCCGTGAGGTCGAGGTTCATGTAGTCGGAATAGAACACCCCGCTCGGCGAGGTGTCGTCCAGCATCGTGCCGTAATGGAGGTTGGCCGTCAGGTTCCAGCCGTCGCGGACGTAGCTGATCGCGAAGCGCTGGGCGATCGAGGCCGATTGCAGGGCAAAGCGCGTGTCGCTCGGCCAGTAGCCGCCGAGGAAGTAGCTGACGCCGAGGCCGTCGCCGATCTTCCAGGCGATCTGGGCCGCCGTGAGCGGCTGGGCGACGCCCCATTGCCAGGGACCGGCCTGCGGGCTCGTGCCGTTGAACGGCAGCGTCTGGATGAAGCGCAGCTGGCCGCCGACGACCGTCCAGGGCGTGGCCCAGAGCAGGACGCCGAGGTTGTTGTTGGCTTGATTGTCCCGCGGCAGCGTCCCGCGTTCGGCGAAGCTCGACGTGAGGGTCATCTGGAGGCCGGTCGGCACCTGCCAGCCCGTCGGCAGGCCGATGGTGATGCCGGGCAAAGCGGCGGAGCGGGCGAGAACGGGTGTCGGCGCGGCGGTAAGGCAGGCGATACCGAGGGTCCAGGCGCAGGCACGCGCCTCAAGTCGCAACGTCAAATCCCGCTCTCCCCGGCCCCCGATCCGCGGCGCCGTCTTCCGTCGATCCGATGCGTCCGCGAGGGACGCAGGATCAGCATGGAAGAAGCGACCGCGAGGCGGAAGAACAGGAGCGAATGATCGATTGATGAATTTGCGGAACTGTTACGTTACTCAATATCAACGTGAAGCATACGCGGTTTTATCAATATTTTTGCAAATCAGGATTAAATCGGATTCGGCGAAAAAACGAGTGCCGTCAGGGTGTTCCACAAAACGAAAAGGCGACCGCCGCGAGACGGTCGCCCTTTCCATGCCGCACCGTGGCCGGCTCAGTGCCGCGGCAGGGTCCGCAGGCCCTTCAGGAACACGTCCACGTCCTCGCGGGTGTTGTAGAAGGCGAGCGAGGCACGCACCGACTGATCGACGCCGAAGCGGCGAAGCGCCGGCTGGGCGCAGTGATGGCCGGAGCGCACCGCGACGCCGTGGGCGTCGAGGTGGTGGGCCACCGCCTGGTTCGTGAGGCCATCGACCGTGAAGGACATCACGCTCGCCTTGTGGCGGGCGGTGCCGATCAAGCGCAGGCCCTTGATATCGGCCAAACCTTCCTGTGCGTATTCCAGCAGGTCGTGCTCGTAGGCCGAGATCGCCGGCAGGCCGACGCTCTCGAGGTAGTCGAGCGCCGCCCCGAGACCGACCGCACCGGCGATGTCGGGCGTGCCCGCCTCGAACTTTTCCGGCGCGCCCTTGTAGACGGTCTTCGCGAAGGTGACGTCCTCGATCATGTGGCCGCCGCCCTGCCACGGGGGCATCGCCTCGAGCAGGTGCTTCTTGCCGTAGAGCGCGCCGATGCCCGTCGGCCCGAACACCTTGTGGCCGGAGAACACGAGGAAGTCGGCGTCGAGCGCCTGCACGTCGATCGGAATGTGCGGGGTCGATTGCGCGGCATCCACCAGCACCGGCACGCCGTAGGCGTGGGCCAGGGCGATGATCTCCTGGATCGGGTTCACCGTGCCGAGGGCGTTGGCGACATGCGTCACCGATACGAGCTTGGTGCGGCCCGAGAGAAGCGCGGCGTATTGCTCGAAGATGATGTCGCCGCGGTCGTCCACCGGGATCACCCGGATGGTCGCGCCGGTCTGCTGCGCCAGCAATTGCCAGGGCACGATGTTGGCGTGGTGCTCGATCGTCGAGACGATGATCTCGTCGCCCGGCCCGACATTGGCGCGGCCGTAGGAATTGGCCACGAGGTTGATCGCCTCGGTCGTCCCGCGCAGGAAGACGATGTCGTCCTTGGAGGGCGCGTTGAGGAAGCGCCGGGTCTTCTCGCGCCCGCCCTCGAACAGATCCGTCGAGCGTGCCGCCAGCGTGTGGGCGGCCCGGTGAATGTTCGAGTTGTGGCGGCCGTAGAATTCGCTGGTCGCGTCGATCACGCTCTGCGGCTTGTGGGTGGTGGCCGCGTTGTCGAGCCACACGAGGCGGTGCCCGTTCACGCTCTGGTGCAGCGCCGGGAAGTCTTTTCGCACGTGCTCGACATCGAACGGCGCGCCGGCCGGGACCGAACCGTGCGAGGTCACCCGCGGGGCGGGCCCCTCGTGGCGGGAGGGCTCGACCCGCGGCTGGGCGTGGCCCTTCGCCTTCCGAGCCGGCGGCGGGGCCGGGCTGAGGAAGTAGTAGTCGCCCGCGTTGTCCGGCACGCCGGTGCGCGAAAGATGCTCCTGCGCCTCGTCCTTGCCCCCCGCTTGGCCGCCCCGGCCCGGAGCGGCGGGCACGAGATGCGGCGCCAGCGCGTGGGCGAAGCCGTTGGCGCGGGGATGGTCGGCAGCGACCTGACGGTGCAGGTCGTGGCCGCCGGGGATCGCGGCGGCCACATCCGGCACGCTCGGCACGAAGAACTCGGGCAGCCGGTTCTGGTTGGGGAACGGATGCACCGAGGGAATCGCCGCGACGTCGAAGACGTTCGCGCTCGCCGGAGCCGGCGTCGCGCCGACGGGGTTGGCGTGCGACGGCCCGGTCAGGCCCGGCAGACCGACCGGCGGCGCGCCGAAGGAGCGGGCGGCGAGCGCCGCCCCATCGGGCTGAACGCCCGACGGCAGCGCCCCCGACGGCGCGGACGGCGTTCCGAGGGTGGCGCCGGGCAGCGCAGGCTGCCCGGAACCGGAGGGAAGGGTCTCCAGGCCCTGGGGGGCCTGGAGCGTCTGCGGCAGGTGGGGCTGGAACGGCGCGCTCGACGCCTGTCCCTGGCCGTAGATCTCGCGGGCGAGACGCCCGACGAGATCGGCGTGCGCCAGATCGCCCGCGCTGCCGGTCGGAAGACCGAGCGCCGGCGAATTAGGCGTAGTCATGGTAGTTGCCCAGCAGCACGTTATCGAGACGGGCGATGGCATCCTCGACCAGCACGGCGGCCGAGAAGTAGCGGGTCACGAGGTGCGAGGCGATGGAGTGGTCGTTGGTGCCCATGTAGCGCACCGACAGGCCGGGCTCGATCTCGCCGGTCACGCCCGACTTCTGCAGGCCGACCACGCCCTGCTCGCCTTCGCCGACGCGCAGGAGCAGGATCGAGGTGGTCTGGGCGCCCGTCACCGGATCGATGTCGATCGGCAGCTTGTCGCTGGGCACCAGCGGCACGCCGCGCCAGGTGATGAAGGGGGCGCCGAACAGGTGGACGACGACCGGCGGCACGCCGCGGCGGGTGGCCTCACGGCCGAAGGCCGCGATGGCGCGCGGATGCGCGACGAAGAAGGCGGGCTTCTTCCACACCAGCGTCAGCAGCTCGTCGAGATCGTCCGGGGTCGGCGGGCCCGAGCGGGTCGGGATGCGCTGGCGGCCGGCGACCTCGTTGAGCAGGCCGAACTGCGAATTGTTCAGCAGTTCCCACTCCTCCCGCTCCTTCACGGCATCGACCGTGAGGCGGATCTGCTCGCGCAGCTGGTCGATCTCGTTGGAGTAGAGATCGGTGACGCGGGTATGGGTGTTGAGGATCGTCTGGATCGTCGAGAGGTGATACTCGCGCGGATCGATCTCGTAATCGACGAAGGTGGTGGGCAGGCGCGGCTCGCCGGTATGGACCGCCAGGAGCTCTATGCCCTGCTCGCCGTAGGAGTTGGTGTGGCCCTTCAGGCGGTCGCGCTCTTCCTGGTACTGGTCGATGCGGGCGCGGATGCCCTCGTCCTTGACGGCGGCCGGGTCGAGCGTCAGCAGCGTCACCGCCGAGAGCGCCTTCACGGCCGGGGCCGGACCGGCCTCGCCGACGAGCGCGCCCTCACCGAAATAGTCGCCGCGGGTGGCGAGACCCTGGCGCAGGCGGCCCTTGTAGGGGCCGGACAGGGTCAGCTCGACGGTGCCGTCGGCGACCACGACGAGGCTACGGCCGTTCGAGCCCTCTTCGGCGATGGTCTCGCCGGCCTTGTGCTTGGTCTCCTTGAACTTGCCGGCGAGCGCGGCGAGCTCGGCATCGCCCAGGCGGCTGAACAGCGGCACCGAGCGCAGCGAGGCGGCGCGGACCGAGCGGGCGCCGTCCTCGTTGGCGAGGTCGATGCGGCCGGACTTGGCCAGCACCACGGCGCGGCGGTTGACGCGGTAGACGCCGCCCGCGACATCGACGAAGGGCAGGAGCCGCAGCAGGAAGCGGGGGGTGTTGGCGACGTTCTGGACCGAGGTGACGGTCGCGGTCGCTAGATTGCGCGCAGCAGAGGCGCTCACGCTCAGGCCCGGTCCACTCATGGGTCGTCGTCTCCGTCGTCGTTCAGGTTGCCGAAGGCCGCACAAAGCCTCCGATGCGGACAAAGGTCCGCGTCGGAGCGGCGCTCGTCTGGAGCACGTCCGGCCTGGATTGGGAATGTCGGTTGTTCCGCGACCTGTGCTTGTCTAGGCCGGCGGAATGTCGGGAAGCTATGGCTTGACGGCAATCGGGGTCAATAGAAAGTTATTCTCAATTTTCCAGAGATTTGAAACAGGCCTTCTAGAATTTGTGACATTGATAACAGTGCGTTCTAAATATCGGGCCTAAAGTAGAGATATTTTCTACAAAATTCAGAATGCCAAATGATCTGGGCAAGGATCTTCGCAGGCCTAGGCCGGATGGGGACGCCGTGCCGCCCGAGGCTCGCCCGCGTCGGACGAACCCGTCAGATCCCGTCCCCGTACCCGACGAAGGACTGATCCATGCTCTGGGCCGGGTTCTCGTCCGCGGGCAGGCGCGAGACGACGCGGGCCGGCACGCCCGCCACCGTGGTATGGGCCGGCACCTCGTGCAGGACGACCGCCGCGGCGGCGACCTTGGCCCCCTCGCCGACCCGGATGTTGCCGAGCACCTTGGCGCCGACGCTGAGCAGCACGCCGCGGGCGATCTTCGGATGGCGGTCGCCGCTCTCCTTGCCGTTGCCGCCCAGCGTCACGGACTGGAGGATCGATACGTCGTCGGCCACCACCGTGGTCTCGCCGATGACGACGCCGGTGGCGTGGTCAATGAACACCCCCGAGCCGATCCGCGCCGCCGGGTGGATGTCGCAGCCGAACACTTCCGAGATGCGGCTCTGGACGTGGAGCGCCAGCGTCGCCCGGCCCTGCTCCCACAGCCAATGGGCCACCCGGTAGGCTTCGAGGGCGGCGAAGCCCTTGTAGAACAGGAACGGGTCGAGATAGCGCCGGCAGGTCGGGTCGCGCTCGCGGATCGCGACGAGGTCGCGCACCGCCTGTTCCGAGAGATGCGGGTCGGCCTCGAAGGCCGAGAGGCAGAGGTCGCGCACGGTGAGCCGGGACAGGTCGCCGTCGCCGAGGCGGTGGGCGAGGCGGTAGGCCAGGGCTCCGGCCAAGCCCCGCTGGTCGAGCACGGTCGCCTGGATCAGGCCCGCATAGAGCGGCTCCTCGATCAGCGCCGCCTCGGCCTCGGCCCTCAGTTCCTGCCAGACCTCCGCCTCCGCCGTCGCCCTGTGGGTCGCGCGCAAGGGAAGCTGACCGAGCGCCGCGCGGGCCTCGATGGTGCCGATCGTCATGTGGGGGGAACGTCCTAGTTCACCCGCCGGAACATCGCCGGCAGGTAGGCCTGAAGGATCTCGTGTCCTTCGAACTCCACGTCAACCGTGTCCGCCGCGCCGTCGGCGGGATGGATGCCAACGACCCGGCCGGTGGCGTTGCGCCAGATGCCGAGCGTCTCGGCGAGGTCGAGCCGGGCGAAACGCACCGCGTCGCCGGGGCTCATGCCGTCGGTCGGCCCGTCGCGTTCGGCCCCCCGGCGCCCCGCCGAAGCGCCGTCGGAAAATCTCTTCCAAGTCCGTCCGTCGTGAGGGAAGACTTCCATCGCGCGGTCTCCTCGCCTTAGCAAATTATTCGCTAAGTCATTGTTATATCTTGATAATTATCGATAGACCGCCGCTTGGCAAGCCTTGCCCCGAAAGATTCTGCGGGTTACCCCGCGCGTGACGGCCCCTCGCGAGCGCGGAAACGGACGCCATGAAGCGCACGATCATCGACCCGAAATTCTCCGTGGCCGGCCAGCCCTCGCCGGACGACATCGCGGCTTGGGGCCGGGAGGGCGTCGCGCTCCTCGTCAACAACCGGCCGGACGGCGAGGAGCCGGGCCAGCCCGGTTCAGGCACCGAGCGCAGGGCGGCGGAGGCAGCGGGGATCGGTTATCTCGATCTGCCGGTGACCGGGCCGACGATCTCCCGCGCGGCGGTCGAGGAGTTTCGCGCGGCCGTGGCGGCGGCGCCGGGTCCCGTGGTCGCCCATTGCCGCAGCGGCACCCGCTCGCTCACGCTCTGGGCCCTGGGCGAGGTGCTGGCCGGGCGCCTGCGCCGCGACGAGGTTCTGGAAGTGGGCACCCGCCACGGCTTCGATCTGTCGGGTGCGCTGCGCTGGCTCGACGCGAACGGGGCGTGAGGCGCGAGCGGGACCGTCAGGGCACGGGGATGCGACCGGCACATCCGTCGTGTCGGTGGCGCATACCGTTTGCGGCCGATCCACCCGGCCCTCCGCTCCCCGCCGTCGTCGCGAGGTGGACCCGAGGCGATCCAGGGTGCGCCCCGTCAGAAGGCGCCATGGCCGGGTGAGCGATCGGTTCGGTCTCTATACCGCTTCATACCGCTTCGGCTTCGCCCGCTCTGCGCGGCGAAGCCGTCGAACGGATGACCCGTATCAGACGTGGATCGCGCGCTTGTCCACGGCCAGCGCCGCCTCCTTAACCGCCTCGGTCAGGGTCGGGTGGGCGTGGCAGGTGCGGGCGATGTCCTCGGCGGAGGCCGCGAACTCCATCGCCACGGCGACCTCGGCGATGAGGTTGCCGGCATCCGCCCCGACGATGTGGACGCCGAGCACCCGGTCGGTCGTCGCGTCGGCCAGGATCTTCACGAAGCCGTCGGTGGTGCCGTTGGCCTTGGCGCGGCCATTGGCCGTGAAGGGAAATTTGCCGGCTTTGTAAGCGATGCCGTCCTTCTTCAGCTCTTCCTCGGATTTGCCGACGGAGGCGACCTCGGGGAAGGTGTAGACGACGTTCGGGATCACGCCGTAATTCACGTGGCCCGCTTGGCCGGCGAGGATCTCGGCGACCGCCACGCCCTCGTCCTCGGCCTTGTGGGCGAGCATCGGCCCGGCGATCACGTCGCCGATGGCGTAGATGCCGGTCACGTTGGTGGCGTAGTGGCTGTCGGTCTGGATGCGGCCCTTCTCGTCGGTGGCGATCCCGACCGTCTCCAGCCCGAGCCCCTCGGTGTAGGGCACGCGGCCGATGGCGACGAGCACCACGTCGGCCTCGATCTTCTCAGAATCACCGCCCTGTGCCGGCTCGACCGTGACGGTCGCGCCCTTCTTCGCCACCTCGACACCGGTCACCTTGGTCGAGAGCTTGAACACCATGCCCTGCTTGGCGAGGATGCGCTGGAACTGCTTCCCGACCTCGCCGTCCATGCCGGGCAGGACGCGGTCGAGATACTCGATCACCGTCACCTCGGCGCCGAGCCGGCGCCAGACCGAACCGAGTTCGAGGCCGATCACGCCCGCGCCGATCACCACGAGTTTTTTCGGCACCTGGGCGAGTTCCAGGGCGCCGGTGGAGGAGACCACGACCTTCTCGTCGATGGCGACGCCGGGCAGCCGGGTTACGTCGGAGCCGGTGGCAATGACGATGTTTTTCGTTTCCAGCAGGTGGTTGCCGCCGTCCTCGGCGATCACCTCGACGCGGCCCGCCCCGGCGATGCGCCCGCGGCCGTGATAGGCATCGACCTTGTTCTTCTTGAGCAGGAACTCGACGCCCTTGGTGTTGCCGTCGACCCCGCCCTGCTTGAACGCCTGCATCTTCTTGAGGTCGAGCTTGGGCGTCCCGACGTCGATGCCCAATTCCGAAAAGTGCTTGTTGGCCTCCTCGAACGCTTCCGAGGCGTGCAGCAACGCTTTTGAGGGGATGCAGCCGACATTGAGGCAGGTGCCCCCGTGCGTCGCCCGCTTCTCCACCACGGCGGTCTTCAGCCCGAGCTGGGCCGCCCGGATGGCGCAGACATAGCCCCCGGGGCCGGTGCCGATGACGACGAGATCGTAGGACATGCGGGCGACTACCTAATACGGCGACGGAAGAAGCGGATCAGTCCGCGCGATGCAAAGTAAGCCACCGCGAGGACGAAACCCGGAATCGCAAAACTCAAGGCGGACCATGCCAGCATCGGGAGCTGATCCGACGGATCAGCTCCTCCCGCGGCGAAGGCAGGCGCCAGCACGGCAGGTCGATGAGCCTCAGAGGTCGAGCACGAGCCGTGCCGGATCCTCCAGCGCCTCCTTGACCCGCACGAGGAAGGTCACGGCCTCCTTCCCGTCGACGATGCGGTGATCGTAGGACAGCGCCAGATACATCATCGGCCGCGCCTCGATCTTGCCGTTGCGCACGACCGGCCGCTCCTCGATGCGGTGCATGCCCAGAATGCCCGATTGGGGGGCGTTGAGGATCGGGGTCGACATCAGCGAGCCGTAGATGCCGCCGTTGGTGATCGTGAAGGTGCCGCCCTGCATCTCCTCAATGGAGAGCTTGCCCTCGCGCGCCTTCTTGCCGAAACCGCTGATCTTCTTCTCGATGCCGGCGATGGACAGGTCGTCGGCGTCGCGCACCACCGGCACGACGAGGCCCTTATCGGTGCCGACGGCGATGCCGATGTGGTAGTAGTTCTTGTAGACGAGGTCCTGCCCGTCGATCTCGGCGTTGACCGCCGGCACGTCCTTGAGCGCGCCGATCACCGCCTTGGTGAAGAAGCCCATGAAGCCGAGCTTCGTCCCGTGCTTCTTCTCGAACACGTCCTTGTACTGCGAGCGGAGCGCCATCACCGCGCCCATGTCCACGTCGTTGAACGTGGTCAGCATCGCGGCATTGTCCTGGGCGGACTTGAGGCGCTTGGCGATGGTCTGGCGGAGCTTGGTCATCCGCACCCGCTCCTCGCGGGCGGCGTCGTCCGGGGCGGACGGGGCGCGCGGCGGCGGCGGGGCCTTCGTCTCCTGAGCCGGGGCCTTGTCGCCACCGGTCTGTCCGCCCTTGGCGATGGCGGCCAGCATGTCGCCCTTGGTGGCGCGGCCGTCCTTGCCGCTGCCGTTGAGCGAGGCCGGATCGACGCCGGATTCGCGGGCGAGCTTGGCCACCGCTGGGCCGCTCTCGTCGGCGCCGCGGCCGGCGGCGGCGGGCGGGGCGTCACCGTGGCTGCCGTAGGAGGCCGACGATTCCTGGGCCGGCTTCTCGGCCTTGGTCTCGGCGGGTTCGGCGCTCTTCGGAGCCGCCTTCTCGGCCTTCGCCTCGGACTTCGTCTCCGACTTGGCCTCCGACTTGGCGGCACCCTGGCCGCCCTCGACGATCGAACCGAGCACCGCGCCGGGCTCCACCGTCTCGCCGTCCTTCACCAGGATCTCGCCGAGCTGGCCGGCGGCCGGGGCGTTGACCTCCAGCGTGACCTTGTCGGTCTCCAGTTCCACCAGGGGCTCGTCGGCGGCCACCGTGTCGCCGGGCTTCTTGAACCAGCGGCCGATCGTGGCCTCGCTCACGGATTCGCCGAGCGTCGGGACGAGGATGTCGGTTGCCATGGTGTCTTCCGCCCCCTTGCGGGGGGCCTCCTGTTCAGGACCGGGTGACGGCGGCGGGCCTCACGGCTGCCGCAGGATCAAGGATGAAACGGGTGCGCTCGCGCAGGCGAAGCCGGCCGGCGCGGCGATGACGGGGTCGGCCTCGCCGAGGGCAACCGCGGACGCCTCGTCCTCGGCCTCGGCCTCGCCGAGAGCCAGCCCCCAAGTCTTTCCAGGCGTCGAACCGTCGCCGGGCTCGAACACCGGGCCCACGGTGATCGCCCTCCCCTCCCCCGCGCGCGCGATCCAGGAGGCCGCATGCTCGGAAAAGAACGCCTTCTCGGCCTCCGTCGCGTCGAACGGGAAGCTCGGATGCGGCGGGGTCAGGCGCAGGAGGAAGGTGGGCATCGCCGGAAGACTCAGGTCGCGAGCGCCTCGTTGAGGAAGGCCTGGAGCTGGGCGACGTGCTTCGACATCAGGCCGACCGCCGTCGAGGCCGAGGCCGGGCGGCCCACGTAGCGGGCCCGCTTCGAGGCCGAGCCCGCCTGCCCCAGCACCCAATCAAGATAGGGATCGACGAAGGTCCAGGCGCCCATGTTCTTGGGCTCCTCCTGGCACCACACCACCTCGGCGTTGCGGAACCGGGTCATCTCGTTGGCGAGCGCCTTGAGCGGGAACGGATAGAGCTGCTCGACGCGCATCAGGTAGACGTCGTTGACGCCGCGCTTCTCGCGCTCGTCGTAGAGGTCGTAATAGACCTTGCCCGAGCACAGCACGACGCGGCGGATCTTGTCGTCGCGCACCAGCTTCACGCCCGACTCGTCCTGCTCGGCGTCGTCCCACAGGATGCGGTGGAAGGTTGAGCCCTCGGCGATGTCCTCGATCTTCGACACCGCCCGCTTGTGGCGCAGCAGCGATTTCGGGGTCATCAGCACGAGCGGCTTGCGGAAGTCGCGCTTCAGCTGGCGGCGCAGGATGTGGAAGTAGTTCGAGGGCGTCGAGCAGTTGGCGACCTGCATGTTGTCCTCGGCGCACATCTGCAGATAGCGCTCCAGACGGGCCGACGAGTGCTCCGGCCCCTGGCCCTCGTAGCCGTGCGGCAAGAGCAGCACGAGGCCGGACATGCGCAGCCACTTACGCTCGCCGCTGCTGATGAACTGGTCGATCACGACCTGCGCGCCGTTGGCGAAGTCGCCGAACTGCGCCTCCCACAGCACCAGCGCGTTGGGTTCGGCCAGCGAGTAGCCGTACTCGAAGCCGAGCACCGCCTCCTCGGAGAGCATCGAGTTGATGACCTCCAGGATCGCCTGGCCTTCCTTGACGGAGTTCAGCGGCGTGTAGCGCTGCTCGTTCTCCTGATCGATCACCACCGCGTGGCGCTGGGAGAAGGTGCCGCGCTCGACGTCCTGGCCGGACAGGCGGACGCGATGGCCCTCGGTCAGCAGCGTGCCGAAGGCGAGCGCTTCGGCGGTCGCCCAATCGATGCCGATACCGGTCTCGACCGCCTTGGCGCGGTTGTCGAAGAAGCGCTGGATCGTGCGGTGCAGGTGGAAGCCGGGCGGCGGCGTGGTGATCCGCTTGGCGATGTCGCGCAGCGTGTCGGCGGGCACGCCGGTGCGGCCGCGGCGGGGATCGTCCACGTCCTCGCGCACCGCCTGGAAGCCGGACCAGCGCCCGTCGAGCCAGTCGGCCTTGTTGGCCTTGTAGCCGCCGGCGACATCGAGCTCGCTCTCCAGCATGGACCGGAACTCGGCCTTGCGGGCGTCGAGCTGCTCCTGGGTCAGGTCGCCCTGGGCGACGAGCTTCTTGCCGTAGGTCTCCAGCGCGGTCGGGTGCTTGCGGATGTACTGGTACATCTTCGGCTGGGTGAAGGCCGGCTCGTCGCCCTCGTTGTGGCCGAAGCGGCGGTAGCACAGCATGTCGATCACGACCGGCTTGCCGAATTTCTGGCGGTACTCGGTCGCGACCTTCGCGGCGAACGTCACCGCTTCCGGGTCGTCGCCGTTGCAGTGGAAGATCGGCGCCTCGACCATCTTGGCGACGTCCGAGGGGTAGGGCGAGGACCGCGAGAAGCGCGGATCGGTGGTGAAGCCGATCTGGTTGTTGATGATGAAATGGATCGAGCCGCCGGTGCGGTGGCCCTTCAGGCCGGACAGCCCAAAACACTCGGCCACCACGCCCTGGCCCGCGAAAGCTGCGTCGCCGTGGATCAGCAGCGGCAGCACCCGGCGGCGCTCGACGTTGGGCTTGGCCTTCTGATCCTGCTTAGCCCGCACCTTCCCCAGCACCACCGGATCGACGATCTCGAGGTGGGACGGGTTGGCGGTGAGCGAGAGGTGGACGTTGTTGTCGTCGAAGGTGCGGTCGGACGAGGCGCCGAGATGGTACTTCACGTCGCCCGAGCCCTCGACCTCGGCCGGCGAGGACGAGCCGCCCTTGAACTCGTGGAACACCGCCCGGAAGGGCTTGGCCATCACGTTGGTGAGCACGTTCAGCCGGCCGCGATGGGCCATGCCGAGCACGATCTCCTCGACGCCGAGCGCGCCGCCGCGCTTGATGATCTGTTCCATGGCCGGGACCATCGACTCGCCGCCGTCGAGGCCGAAGCGCTTGGTGCCGGTGTATTTGAGGTCGAGGAACTTCTCGAAGCCTTCCGCCTCGATCAGCTTGTTCAGGATCGCCCGGCGCCCTTCCGGCGTGAACGAGATCTCCTTGTCCTTGCCCTCGATGCGCTCCTGGATCCACGCCTTCTCCTCGGGATCGGAGATGTGCATGAACTCGACGCCGAGCGTCTGGCAGTAGGTGCGCTCCAGGATCGCGACGATCTCGCGGATCGTCGAGAATTCCATGCCGAGCACGTTGTCGAGGAAGATCTTGCGGTCCCAGTCGCTCTCCTGGAAGCCGTAATGCTGCGGATGCAGCTCCTCGTGGTCGCCGCGGGGCGCCAGCCCCAGCGGGTCGAGCTTGGCGTGGAGATGGCCGCGCATGCGGTAGGCGCGGATCAGCATGATCGCGCGCACGGAATCCTTGGTCGCCTGCTCGACCGAGACCCCGGTGGCAGCCACGATCGCGGCGCCCTTGGCGGAATCGCCGGGCTTGCCCGGCTGGGCCTTGGCCTGGATCTTCTCGCCGAGCGCCTTCTCGAGCGCGCCCCAATTGCCGTCGAGCGCGGAGACGATCTCGCCGTTGAGCGGCACCGGCCAGTGGGGCTTCTCCCAGGAGGCGCCCTCGGCGTTCTTCTTCACCAGGGCGTCGTCCTCGCCGAGTTCGGCGAAGAACTTCTGCCACTGCGGATCGACCGAGTTCGGATCGCGGGCATAGGCCGCCTGAAGCTCCTCGATCCACGCGGCGTTGGCGCCGTAGAGGAAGGAGGTTTCGAGAAGCGCTTCGTTCGCGTCCTGGCGTGCCATGGCTGCCTGTCCTGTCCGCTCGGGCGACCCGCGCTCGGATGCGGGCGGCCACGGTGCAAATCCGATCCGGCGCGCCTCAAGGTTCGCGGAAGCCTAGAGCTCCGCGTCGCGCCTCCGGATGGGGTCGGGGCACGGATGCGCCCCGACGATGTCTCTCATATGGGTCGCCCGACTTTGCGTGCGGCGCAACACAGCCGCGCGGAACCCCGTTACAGACCGCCTCAACCCTTCAGCACCTCGACCAGGGTGCGGCCGAGACGGGCCGGCGAGGGCGAGACGCGGATGCCCGCGGCCTCCATCGCCGCGATCTTGTCCTCGGCGCCGCCCTTGCCGCCGGAGATGATCGCGCCCGCGTGACCCATGCGGCGGCCCGGAGGCGCCGTGCGGCCGGCGATGAAGCCGACCATCGGCTTCTTGCGCCCGCGCTTGGCCTCGTCCGCCAGGAACTGCGCCGCCTCTTCCTCGGCCGAGCCGCCGATCTCGCCGATCATCACGATCGACTGGGTCTTCTCGTCGGCGAGGAACAGTTCGAGCATGTCGATGAACTCGGTGCCCTTCACCGGGTCGCCGCCGATGCCGACCGCGGTGGTCTGGCCGAGGCCTTCCATCGTGGTCTGGAACACCGCCTCGTAGGTCAGCGTGCCGGAGCGCGAGACGATGCCGACATTGCCCGGCTTGAAGATGTTGGCCGGCATGATGCCGATCTTCGACTCGCCCGCGGTGACGACGCCGGGGCAGTTCGGGCCGATCAGCCGCGACTTCGAGCCTTCGAGCGCCCGCTTCACCCGCACCATGTCGAGCACCGGAATGCCCTCCGTGATGCAGACGATCAGCGGGATTTCCGCCGCGATCGCCTCGCAGATCGCGTCCGCGGCGCCCGGCGGCGGCACGTAGACCACGGAAGCGTCGGCGCCGGTGGCCTCGCGGGCCTCGGCGACGGTGTCGAACACCGGCAGGCCGAGATGGGTCGAGCCGCCCTTACCCGGCGAGGTGCCGCCGACCATCTTGGTGCCGTAGGCGATGGCCTGCTCGGAGTGGAAGGTGCCGTTCTTGCCGGTGAAGCCCTGGCAGATGACCTTCGTGTTCTTGTCGATCAGGATGGACATCGGTCAGCTCAGCCCTTCTTCACCGCGGCGACGATCTTCTGTGCGGCGTCGTCGAGATCGTCCGCGGGGATCACGTTGAGGCCCGAGCCCCGGATGATCGCCTTGCCTTCCTCGACGTTGGTGCCTTCCAGGCGCACGACGAGCGGGACTTCGAGGCCGACCGCCTTCACCGCCGCGATCACGCCGCGGGCGATGACGTCGCACTTCATGATCCCGCCGAAGATGTTGACGAGGATGCCCTTCACCTGCGGGTCGGCGGTGATGATCTTGAACGCCGCCGTGACCTTTTCCTCGGACGCACCGCCACCGACATCCAAGAAGTTCGCCGGCTCCTCGCCGTAGAGCTTGATGATGTCGAGGGTGGCCATGGCCAGCCCCGCGCCGTTGACCATGCAGCCGATGGTGCCGTCGAGCGCGATGTAGGCGAGGTCGTACTTGGAGGCCTCGATCTCCTTGGCGTCCTCCTCGGTCTCGTCGCGCAGGGCCACGATGTCCGGGTGCCGGTAGAGGGCGTTCGAATCGAAGGAGATCTTGGCGTCGAGGCACTTGAGATGGCCGTCGCCGGTGAGCACCAGCGGGTTGATCTCGAGCATGCTCATGTCCTTGGCCGTGAAGGCCGCGTAGAGCTTCTCGGTCAGCGCGCCGGCTTCCTTGGCCTGAGGGCCGGAGAGGCCGAGCGCCTTGGCCACCGCGCGGCCGTGATGGGGCATGATCCCGGTGGCCGGATCGACCGAGAAGGTCACGATCTTCTCAGGGGTGTCGTGGGCGACCTGCTCGATATCCATGCCGCCCTCGGTCGAGACCACGAAGGCGACCTGTCCGGTCTCGCGGTCCACCAGCATCGACAGGTAGAACTCGGCGGCGATGGCCGCGCCTTCCTCGATATAGAGGCGGTTGACCTGCTTGCCGGCGGGGCCGGTCTGGATCGTCACCAGGGTCTCGCCCAGCATCTCGCGGGCGAACTGGACCACCTCGTCCTTGGACTTGGTGACGCGCACGCCGCCCTTGGCGCCCTCGGGCGCGCCCTTGAAGGTCCCCTTGCCGCGTCCACCCGCATGGATCTGGCTCTTCACCACCCAGACCGGGCCGCCGAGTTCGTTGGCGGCGGCTTCCGCCTCCTCCGGCTTGAAGATCGCCACGCCCCGGGAGACGGGCAGGCCGAACTCCTTCAGAACGGCCTTGGCCTGGTATTCGTGGATATTCATCGGGACCCCTCGAAGCGAACGGTGCGCTGCCCATAGCGAACGGAGTTCGAGTGCGCAAAGCTCTTTGCTGAAAGCTTCGCGCTACTCATAATTCACTATTCACTTCGGTGTCAGGCCAGCTTTTCGTTGATGCCCTGGCAGGCCGCGATCAGGCCCTTCACGGCGCCCACCGACTTCTCGAACATCGCCTTCTCGTCGTCGTTGAAGGTCACTTCGAGGACGCGCTCGACGCCGTTCTCGCCGATCACCACCGGCACGCCGACATAGAGGCCGTCCACGCCGTACTGGCCTTCGAGATAGGCGGCGCAGGGCAGGACGCGCTTCTTGTCCTTGAGGTAGCTCTCGGCCATGGCGATGGCGGACGCCGCCGGGGCGTAGAAGGCCGAGCCGGTCTTGAGCAGGTTGACGATCTCGCCGCCGCCCTTGCGGGTGCGCTCGACCATGGCGTCGAGCTTCTCTTGCGTGGTCCAGCCGAGCTTGACCAGATCGGTCAGCGGCACGCCGGCCACCGTCGAGTAGCGGGTGAGCGGCACCATGTCGTCGCCGTGGCCGCCGAGCACGAAGGCGGTCACGTCCTCGACCGAGACCCCGAACTCCTCGGCCAGGAAGTGGCGGAAGCGGGCGGAATCGAGCACGCCGGCCATGCCGACGACCTTGTTGGTGGGCAGGCCCGAGAACTTCTGCAGCGCCCACACCATCGCGTCGAGCGGGTTGGTGATGCAGATGACGAAGGCGTTCGGGGCGTGCTCCTTGATGCCCGCGCCGACCGATTCCATGACCTTGAGGTTGATGCCGATGAGGTCGTCGCGGCTCATGCCGGGCTTGCGCGGCACGCCCGCCGTCACGATCACCACGTCGGCGCCGGCAATCGCCGCATAGTCGCTGGCACCGGAATACTTGGCGTCGAAGCCGTCGACGGGGGCGGATTCGGCGATGTCGAGCGCCTTGCCCTGGGGCACGCCGTCGACGATGTCGAACAGCACGACATCGCCCAGTTCCTTCAGGCCCGCGAGGTGGGCGAGCGTGCCGCCGATCTGTCCGGCGCCGATGAGGGCGATCTTGCTGCGTGCCATGGTGGGTTCGCCTCCGGTCGAAATTCGTGACGGTTCGGTCCTGCCCGGCCCGTTGCCGGTCTCTCGCTGTGCCGCGGTGCAGCCGAACCTTTGCCGATCAACGCTGATGCGGCCGGTGTTTGGCCGAAAAGCCACAGGCCTTCAACCCGACCAACGGGCAGGTCGGCGGGGGCCGGGCCAGCCTGAAAAATGCCGAGGGCGATCCTGCCAAACGGCAAAACCGAGATAAATCAACCGCTTGCCGGAAAGCCTCCGGCCGAAGCGCAGCCGGCAAGGCGTCGGTGACACAAAACCGTTTCTGTCATTCCCGACGGGCGGCCTGCTTCGCGGCGCAGCGTCCTGCCTCAAAAAGTGCCGGTGCGCAGGGCCCGCTGGATCGACTGGATCACCGCGCCGAGGCGGGCGTCGAGCAGGTCGCGCGGCACGTCCGAATCGTGCTGGATCGCCACCGGATGGGTGAAGCGGTAGCTCGCGTCGAAGATCACCGCGATGGCCCGCTCGCGGTCGCGGGCGGCGAACACGCCGGTGCCGATCCCCTCCTCGACGATGCGCTCCACCAGGGCCCGCAGCCGCACCCGGTGGCGCCGGGCGATGGGACGGGCCGCGACCGCGGCGTCGAGATGGACGGCGAAGAGATGCGGCTCGCGCACCAGCATCTCGCTCTGGGCCGTGGCGAGGGCGCCGAGGAAGCGCTCGATCTTGTCGTCGGCGGGATCCGGCGCGTCGGCGATGTCGGCCAGCTCTGTCTCCAGCTCGCGCAGCCAGCGCCCGGCGACCGCATCGAGCAGCGCGTCCTTCGAGGGGAAGTAGCGGTACACGTTGGCGTGGGTCATGCCGGCTTCCGCCGCCACCGCCACCACGGTGACCCGCTTGGGGCCGAGCCGGGCGAGGTGCTCGCTGGCGATGGCCAGGAGCCGCGCATCGGTGGAGATCGGCGTTGGGCGGGCCCGGGCGGCGGGACCGCTGAGACGGGGAGGTCGCGGATGACTCCCCCGTGGATCGTTTCCGGAAGGGACCGCCTCGCGGTCGCTGTCGTTCAGGGAGAAGGGGAGGGAAACGTTTCCGAACGGCAGCATGGTGTCCCGGGCACGGAGCGACAAGCGTGGGGGCACTCGACCGGACCCGGTCGAGAGCGGTGCCGTCCCACGCACGTACGACCCTTCCCCCCCGCGCCGCGCTTGGCAAGCCCGTTCGGCGCACGAATCGGTGCGAAGACTGCGCCCTTTTCGCTCAAAAGCTGCGGCGAGCCCCCGCGCAGGGCTTCCGGGAGCGCGGCCGGCACTGTACCGGGACGGCTTCGCCGCCTCGGCAAAACCGTCTATGACCGCCCGATGACCGTCCCCGAGACGTCGGCCTTCCCGCCCGGCGAACCGATCGAAGCGCGCCTGCGCCGTGGCCTCGGGGCCCGGTCGATCGTGCTCGTCGGCCTGATGGGGGCGGGCAAGAGCACGGTCGGGCGCCGCCTCGCCTCCCGGCTCGGGCTGATGTTCAAGGACGCCGATCACGAAATCGAAGCCGCGGCCAAGCTCACCATCGCGGACATCTTCGCTATCTACGGCGAGGCGAGCTTCCGCGAGGGGGAGGAGCGCGTCATCGCCCGCCTCCTGCGCGAGGGGCCGATGGTTCTGGCCACCGGCGGCGGCGCCTTCATGCGCGAGGCGACCCGCGCCCGAATCGCGGAAGGCGGCATCTCGGTCTGGCTCAAGGCCGACCTCGACGTGCTGATGCGCCGCGTGCGCAAGCGCACCACGCGCCCCCTCCTCCAGACCGAGGACCCCGAGGCGACGATGCGCGCCCTGATGGAACTGCGCCATCCGATCTATGCCGGGGCCGACCTCACGGTGCTCTCCCGCGACGTGTCGCACGACCGGGTGGTGCAGGACGTGATGGAGGCCCTCGACCTCCACATGAACCCGTCCGCCCCCCGCTCGAGCCCCGCCATGTCACAACCCTTGCGTGTCAACGTTCCGCTCAACCAGGGCCGCGACTACGACATCCGCATCGGCCGCGGCCTGCTCGACGAGATCGGTCTCGAAGCCCGCGACCTCGGCGCGCGGGCGGCCGGCATCGTCACCGACGAGACCGTGGCCGGTCTCTACGGCGAGCGGGTGAAGGCGAGCCTGGAGGCGGCCGGTCTGCGCTGCGGGATCATCGCGGTGCCGCCGGGCGAGGCGTCCAAGAGTTACTCGGAGTTTGCCCGCGTCTGCGACGGGTTGCTGTCCCAAAAAATCGAGCGCGGCGACCTCGTGGTGGCGCTGGGCGGCGGCGTGGTCGGCGACCTCGCGGGCTTCGCGGCGGCGAGCCTGCGGCGGGGCGTGCGCTTCCTCCAGGCGCCGACGACGCTGCTCGCACAGGTTGATTCCTCCGTCGGCGGCAAGACCGGCATCAATTCGCCGCTGGGCAAGAACCTGATCGGCGCCTTTCACCAGCCGCGCCTCGTTCTGGCCGACACCGCGACTCTCGACACCCTGTCCGAGCGCGAGATGCGGGCGGGCTATGCCGAGGTGGCGAAGTACGGCCTGATCGGCGATCCCGACTTCTTCGAATGGTGCGAGGCCAACTGGTCCGGCATCTTCGCCGGCGGCCCGGAGCGCGACGAGGCGGTCGCCGCCTGCTGCCGCGCCAAGGCCGGGGTGGTGGTGCGCGACGAGCGCGAGGACGGCGAGCGCGCCCTGCTCAATCTCGGCCACACCTTCGGCCACGCCCTGGAGCGGCTGACGGCCTACGATTCCGCCCGCCTCGTCCATGGCGAGGGCGTCGCCATCGGGCTGGCGCTGGCCTTCCGCTTCTCGGCCCGGCTCGGCCTTTGCCCCGGCCAGGATGCCGGCCGCGTCGCCAACCACCTGGCGCTCGCCGGCCTGCCGACCCGGCTGCAACAGGTGCCGGGCGGCGCGGGCGATCCCGACGCGCTCCTCGACGCCATGGCCCAGGACAAGAAGGTCCGCGACGGGCGCCTCACCTTCATCCTCGCCCGCGGCATCGGCCAGAGCTTTATCGCGCCGGATATCGATGGGGGCGAGGTGCGGGCGTTCCTGGAGGACGAGCTGCGGGGTTAAGCCCCCTCAGTCCCGCTTCAACCGCCGCCCGAAGATCGCCGTCCCGACGCGCACATGCGTCGCCCCCATCTGGATCGCCGCCGGGTAATCCGCGCTCATCCCCATCGACAGGATCGGCAGCCCGTGCTCCCGCGCGATCCGGGCCAGCAGGGCGAAATGCGGCGAGGGCGGATCCTCGGCGGGCGGGATGCACATCAGCCCGTGGATCGCGAGCCCGTGGGTGTCGCGGCACTCTAAGAGCAGCGTCTCGACCTGATCGGGCGCGACGCCGGCCTTCTGCGCCTCGTCGCCGGTATTGACCTGGATCAGGAGCTTCGGTGCCCGCCCGACCCGATCGATCTCCTTGGCCAGCGCCGCAGCGAGCGAGAGTCGGTCCAGCGAGTGGATCACGTCGAACAGGGCTACCGCGTCGCGGGCCTTGTTCGATTGCAGCGGGCCGACGAAGTGCAGTTCCGTGTCGGGGAACCGCTCCTTCAGCGCCGGCCACTTGGCGACCGATTCCTGCACGTAGTTCTCGCCGAACAGCCGTTGCCCGGCCTCCAGGGCCGGCAGGATGCCGTCCGCCGACACGGTCTTCGAGATCGCGATGAGGTGGACGCTCTCCGGATCGCGCTCGCTGTCCTCCGCGGCGCGACGGATGCCGGCCCGCACTTCGGCCAATCCGGCGGCGACGTCGGCCTCGCCGACGGGAGGGAGGGTGTCGAGGGATGTCGAGTGTTCGCTCATGCGCCTGTCCTGGGGCGGAGGCCGCCGGAGTTCAAGGCGCCCCCACCCTTTCATTGACCCGCGCCTCTCCGGATATGCTACGTGCCGGGCTCGTGGCGGCGGCCTCACGGCCCCGCCCTCCCCCGCTGATCCTGGCGCTCCGCATGACCGACACCGCACACCCCGCCCCGAACCTCGAGCGTTACAACGCCAAGGATGCCGAGCCGCGTTGGCAGCGGGCGTGGGACGAGGCGAAGCTGTTCGAGACGAAGAACGACGACGGCCGCCCCAAATACTACGTGCTGGAGATGTTCCCCTACCCGTCGGGGCGCATCCATATCGGCCATGTGCGCAACTACGCCATGGGCGACGTGGTGGCCCGCTACAAGCGCGCCAAGGGCCATAACGTGCTCCACCCGATGGGTTGGGACGCCTTCGGCTTGCCGGCCGAGAACGCCGCCATGGAGCGGAAGGTCAACCCGCGCGACTGGACCTACGCCAACATCGCGACGATGCGCGGCCAGCTCCAGAGCATGGGCCTGTCGCTCGACTGGAGCCGCGAGATCGCGACCTGCGATCCGGACTACTACAAGCACCAGCAGCGCATGTTCCTCGACTTCCTCGACAAGGGGCTGGTCACGCGCCGCACCGCGAAGGTGAACTGGGATCCGGTCGATCACACGGTGCTCGCCAACGAGCAGGTGATCGACGGGCGCGGCTGGCGCTCGGGCGCGCTGGTCGAGCAGCGCGAGCTGACCCAGTGGTTCTTCAAGATCACCGACTTCGCTCAGGACCTCAGCGACGCCCTCGACGGGCTGGAGCGCTGGCCGGAAAAGGTCCGGCTGATGCAGAAGAACTGGATCGGCCGCTCCGAGGGGCTGGAGGTGCGCTTCGCGCTGGCCTCGCCGTTTGCCGGCACTGAGGAACTGACGGTCTACACCACCCGGCCCGACACCCTGTTCGGTGCCAAGTTCCTGGCGATCTCGGTCGATCACCCGCTCGCCAAGGCGCTGGCCGAGAGCGGCCCCGACTCCGCCGGCCTGCAAGAATTTGCGGAAGCCTGCCGCCGCATCGGCACCGCGCAGGAGGCGATCGACACCGCGGAAAAACTCGGGTTCGACACCGGCTTGACGGTGCGCCACCCCCTCGACCCGTCCTGGGAACTGCCGGTCTTCGTCGCGAACTTCGTGCTGATGGAATACGGCACCGGCGCCGTGTTCGGCTGCCCGGCCCACGACCAGCGCGACCTGGACTTTTCCAACAAGTACGGTCTCGGCAACACCCCCGTCGTCTGTCCCGAGGGACAGAATCCGGACGAATTCGTCATCACCGACACCGCCTATGACGGCGACGGGCGGATGATCCATTCTGGCTTCCTCGACGGGATGAGCACCGACGACGCCTTCCGCACGGTGGCCGACCGGCTGGAGGCCGAGACGCTGGCCGGCGCACCCGTCGCCCGCCGCAAGGTGCAGTTCCGCCTGCGCGACTGGGGCGTTTCGCGCCAGCGCTACTGGGGCTGCCCGATCCCGATCATCCACTGCGAGTCCTGCGGCCCCGTCGCGGTGCCGGTGGCCGACCTGCCGGTGAAGCTGCCCGACGAGGTGTCGTTCGACCAGCCGGGCAATCCGCTGGAGCGCGACCACGCCTGGCGCAACGTGCCCTGCCCCCGCTGCGGCGCGGCGGCCCGGCGCGAGACCGACACGATGGACACCTTCGTCGACTCGTCGTGGTACTACGCCCGCTTCACCGCCCCCTGGCTCGCGGACGCCCCGACCGACCGCAAGATCGTCGATCACTGGCTCGCGGTCGATCAGTATATCGGCGGCGTCGAGCACGCGATCCTGCACCTGCTCTACTCGCGCTTCTTCATGCGGGCGATGCAGGCGACCGGCTGGGCCGGAATCTCGGAGCCGTTCGCCGGCCTGTTCACGCAGGGCATGGTGGTCCACGAGACCTACAAGGACCCGGCCGGCGCCTGGGTGCCGCCCTCCGACATCCGGTTCGAGACCGAGGGCGGACAGCGCAAAGCGTTTCACGTGAAAACCGGCGCGCCGATCGAGGTCGGCCCGACGGAGAAGATGTCGAAGTCGAAGAAGAACGTCGTCGATCCCGACGACATCATCGCCAGCTACGGCGCCGACACCGCCCGCTGGTTCATGCTCTCCGACTCGCCGCCTGAGCGCGACGTGATCTGGACGGAAGAGGGCGTGCAGGGCGCCGCCCGTTTCGTCCAGCGCGTCTGGCGCCTCGTCCACGGCGCGGCGGCCGCGAGCGGGCAGGGCGGAGCGTCGGACGCTGCTGTGCGCAAGGCCGCCCACAAGGCGCTGGCCGCGGTGGGCGAGGATGTCGAGCGCCTGCGCTTCAACCGCTGCGTCGCCCACATCTACACGCTCGCCAATACCCTCGATGAGGCGCTGCGCGCCGGCGCCTCGTCCGCCGCGACGGGAGAGGCCGCGCGCATCCTTGTCCAGCTCATCGCTCCGATGATGCCCCACCTCGCCGAGGAATCCTGGCGGGTGCTGGGCGGCGAGGGCCTCGTCGCCGAGGCCCCCTGGCCCGAGGCCGATCAGGCGCTTCTCGTCGAGGACGAGATCACCCTGCCGGTCCAGATCAACGGCAAGAAGCGCGCCGACGTGACGGTGCCGCGGGACGCCGACAAGGGCACGGTCGAGGCCGCGACCCTGGCGCTGGACGCCGTGCAGAAGGCGCTGGAAGGCCGCGCCCCGAAAAAGGTGATCGTGGTGCCGGGGCGGATCGTGAACCTCGTGGTCTAGCTCATGCCCCCTGCCCCGGAGCCCGCCGACACGATCTTCGCCCCCGCCACCGGCTTCGGCCGCGCGGCGGTGAGCGTGGTGCGGATCAGCGGCCCGGCCGCCGGCCCGGCCCTCGACGCCTTGGCGGGCCCACGCCCGGCACCGCGTCGGCTGTCTCTGCGGCGCTTGACCGATGCCGCCACCGGCACCCTGCTCGATCAGGCACTGGTGGCGTGGCTGCCCGGCCCCGCCACCGCCACCGGCGAGGACATGGCCGAACTCCACCTGCATGGCGGCACGGCGGTGCGGGCCGCGGTGCTACGGGCGCTGGGGGCTCAGCCCGGTTGCCGCCCGGCGGAGGCCGGCGCATTCACCCGCCGCGCCTTCCTCAACGGCCGCCTCGACCTCACCGAGGCCGAGGGCATCGCCGACCTGATCGACGCCGAAACCGAGGCGCAGCGGGTTCAGGCCTTGCGCCAACTCGAAGGGGCGCTGGGCCGCCAGGTCGCGGCGTGGCGCGACACGGCCATCGACCTCCTGGCCTCGACGGAAGCCGCCCTCGATTTCGCCGACGAGGGCGATGTGGATGACAGCGGCCTCGACGCGGCGCTGACTGGCCGCGCCGCCGATCTCGCGCAGGACATCCGGAAAACCCTCGCCGACGGGCGGCGCGGCGAGCGCCTGCGCGAGGGTTTCTGCGTGGTGCTGGCCGGGCCGCCGAATGCCGGCAAATCGACCCTGCTCAACGCCCTCGCGGGCCGCGACGCCGCCATCGTCTCCGACATCCCCGGCACCACCCGCGACGCCATCGAGGTGCGCTGTGACCTCGGCGGTCTTCCCGTCATGCTGGTCGATACCGCCGGCCTGCGCGAGACCGCCGACCCGGTCGAAGCCGAGGGCGTCGCCCGCACCCGCCGCCGCATCGAAACCGCCGACCTCGTGTTGCGGCTCATTCCCATCGACGCGCCCGAGCCGGACCGGGAGGGTGGGCCGGCGACACTATGGGTTCGCACCAAGGCGGATTTGGCGACGGCTTCCGCGGGGCAATTCCGTCCGCGTGAGCCGCGCAATCCGCTCCCGCTTGCGGGCAGGGGTGGGGGTGGTGCGGAAGGCACCGCCGAGCCACCTCCATCTCCTCCCTCCTCCCCGCAAGGGGGAGAAGAGCGCTGTGTCCTGCCTCATGATGCCACAGCCGAAACCCTGCTGATCTCCGCCCGGACCGGCGCCGGTCTGGATACCCTGCTCGCGGCGATCCAGCGCGTCGCGGAGGCATCCCTCGGCGGCGATGCCCTGGTCACCCGCGAGCGCCACCGCGACGCCCTCACCCGCACCGTCATCCATCTCGACCGCGTGGTGGCCGCGTCCCCGGACTATCCCCCGGAACTGACCGCCGAGGATCTCCGGCTCGCCGTTCGGTCGCTCGGCGAAGTCGGCGGCCATGTCGGCGTCGAGGAGATGCTGGACCGGCTGTTTGCCGGCTTTTGTATCGGCAAATGAACTCTGTCGCCTTTGTTTTGCCGGCTTATTAAGTGTGACCGGACTGTCAAATCAGCCTCGTCACGTCGCCCGATCCGGGCGACCATAGGACCCCGGATCACCACGGCCTCCCCGCGCGGTCACGACCCGGGGATGGAGCTGGCGTCGCCTGTCAAAGG
This sequence comes from Methylorubrum salsuginis, assembly GCF_900114375.1. Classification (GTDB taxonomy): domain Bacteria; phylum Pseudomonadota; class Alphaproteobacteria; order Rhizobiales; family Beijerinckiaceae; genus Methylobacterium; species Methylobacterium salsuginis. The sequence goes on from NZ_FOSV01000014.1 coordinate 53,050, forward strand.
CGGGCGTACGCTTCCGGCTCTTCCCAGGCCACCGACGAGAGCAGACGCCCCCCCGGCCGGATCGCGCGATCGCACGGCCGAGGAAACCCAAAAAGCCGAATCGCGTTGACCGCTCCGCGCGCCCGCGCGTAAGCAACCTCCATGCACCCTTCAGAGACGAGCTACGACGTCATCGTCGTCGGCGGTGGCCATGCCGGCGTCGAGGCGGCGGCCGCCGCCGCGCGGGTCGGCGCACGCACGGCCCTGGTCACGCATCGCGCGGCGACCATCGGGGCGATGTCGTGCAATCCGGCCATCGGCGGGCTCGGCAAGGGCCATCTGGTGCGCGAGGTCGATGCGCTGGACGGGCTGATGGGCCGCGTCGCCGACGCGTCAGGCATCCAGTTCCGCCTGCTCAACCGCCGCAAGGGCCCGGCGGTGCGCGGCCCCCGCACCCAGGCGGACCGGGCGCTCTATGCCCGCGCCATGCAGGCCGCCATCGCCGAGACCGCCGGGCTGTCGGTGGTGGAAGGCGAAGTCGATGACCTGATCGTGGCGGATGGGCGTGTCGCGGGCGCGGTGCTGGGCGACGGACGCCGCCTGTCGGCCGGGGCCGTCGTCATCACCACCGGCACCTTCCTGCGCGGGCTGATCCATATCGGCGAGCGGCAGGTGCCGGCGGGCCGCGTGGGGGAGGGACCGGCCATCGGTCTGGCCCAGACCCTCGACCGCCACGGCTTTCGCCTCGGGCGCCTCAAGACCGGCACGCCGCCCCGCCTCGACGGGCGCACCATCGATTGGGCGGCCCTGGAGATGCAGCAGGCCGACGCGGATCCCGTCCCGTTCTCGACGCTGACCGAGCGCATCACCACGCCCCAGATCGCCTGCGGCATCACCCGCACGACGCAGGACGTGCACGACCTGATCCGGGCGAACCTGCATCGCTCGCCGATGTATTCCGGCGGCATCAGCAGCCGGGGGCCGCGCTATTGCCCGTCGATCGAGGACAAGGTGGTGCGCTTCGGCGACCGCGAGGGCCACCAGATCTTTCTCGAGCCCGAGGGGCTGGACGATCCGACGGTCTACCCGAACGGCATCTCGACCGCGCTCCCCGAGGACGTGCAGGCCGCGATCATCGCGGCCATTCCCGGCCTGGCACATACCCGCATCGTCCGGCCGGGCTACGCCATCGAGTACGATTACGTCGATCCGCGCGAACTCGATGCGACGCTCCAGACCCGGCGCCTGCCCGGCCTATTCCTGGCCGGCCAGATCAACGGCACCACCGGCTACGAGGAGGCGGCGGGGCAGGGGCTGGTCGCGGGCCTCAACGCCGCACGGCTGGCCGGTGGATCGGACCTCGCGGTGTTCGACCGGGCCGAATCCTATCTCGGTGTGATGATCGACGACCTCGTCACCCACGGGGTGAGCGAGCCGTACCGCATGTTCACTTCGCGCTCAGAATATCGCCTGAGCCTGCGCGTCGACAACGCCGACGAGCGGCTGACGCCCCGCGGCGCGGCTCTGGGCTGCGTCGGCTCGGCCCGCGCCGCCCACTTCGCCGCCGGTCAGGAGGTGCTGGCCCGCGCCCGCGCCCGGCTCGACGCGCTGAGCCTCACTCCCAACGAGGCCGCTCTCCACGGCCTCGCGCTCAACCGCGACGGCCTGCGCCGCTCGGCCTTTCAGCTTCTGTCCTATCCCGAAATCGGCTGGGATCGGCTCGCCGCAATCTGGCCGGACCTCGCCGAGGTGCCGCCGCGGATCGCCGAGCGGCTGCGGACGGATGCCACCTACGCGGTCTATCTCGACCGCCAGCAGGCCGACATCGCCGCGTTCCGCCGCGACGAGGCCGTGCGCCTGCCGGCCTCCCTCGACTACGCTGCCATCGCCGGCCTCTCGAACGAGATGCGGATCAAGCTCGACGGCGTGCGCCCGACCACGCTGGGGCAGGCGGCTCGCATCGAGGGCGTGACGCCCGCGGCGCTGACGCTGCTGGCCGCCCACGCCCGGCGTGGGCGCGAATCGGCGCGCGCCTGACGCCGCGCAGGGACGAAAGCGATGAGTAGCGATCAGCGTGCCCGCGTGCTCGCCGAGCATGATGTTTCACGTGAAACAGCCGCCGCGCTCGACATCTATGTCGAGCAGCTGGCGCGTTGGCAGAACGTGAAAAATCTCGTCGGCCCGGCCACCCTCACCGAGGTCTGGCACCGCCACGTCGCCGATGCACTCCAGCTTCTGGCCCTCGCCCCCGAGGCCAAGACTTGGGTCGATCTCGGCTCCGGCGCGGGCATTCCGGGGCTGATTCTCGCGATATCCGGTCGAGTACGATCGGGGCTGAAAATCCATCTTATCGAGAGCAATGCGCGCAAATGCGCCTTCCTCACCGAGACCGCACGCCTCACCGGCGCGCCGGTGACCGTCCACAACGCCCGCATCGAATCCGTGGTCAGTAGCCTTACCGGCGCCGACATCGTCTGCGCCCGCGCCCTCGCCCCCCTCAGCCAACTCCTCGCCTGGACCGAGCCACTGTTGAAAACCGGCACCACCGGGCTGTTTCCGAAGGGCCGTGATGCAGCCGCGGAATTGACCGAGGCGGACAGAGAGTGGACATTCGCCCGCGACCTGATTCCGAGCCGCACCGACTCGCAGGCACGGATTGTGCGCGTCACGTCGCTTTCCCGCGTGGACCCATGACCGATTCTCCTCAGATCAAGCCGCTCCGGGTGCTGGCGCTCGCCAATCAGAAGGGCGGCGTGGGCAAGACCACCACGGCGATCAACCTCGGCACGGCTTTGGCCGCCATCGGCGAGCAGGTGCTGGTGATCGACCTCGATCCCCAGGGCAATGCCTCGACCGGGCTCGGCATCGACCGTCGCCGCCGTCAGGTCTCGACCTATCACGTCATGGCCGGCGAGGCGCCGCTCGCCGAGGCGGTGACGCCGACCGCCGTGCCGCGCCTCTCGGTGGCGCCCTCGACCATGGACCTGCTCGGTCTGGAATTGGAATTGGCCAGTGCCCCGGACCGGGCCCACCGCCTGCGCAACGTCCTACGCGACCTCACCGAGGCACCGGGCGCCGAGCCGATCACCTACGTGCTGATCGACTGCCCGCCCTCGCTCAACCTGCTGACGGTCAACGCCCTGGCCGCCTCCGACGCCGTTCTGGTGCCGCTGCAATGCGAGTTCTTCGCGCTGGAGGGTCTGAGCCAGCTCCTGCGGACGGTCGAGCAGGTGCGCGGCGCCCTGAACCCGAAGCTGCAGATCCAGGGCGTGGTGCTGACCATGTACGATCCGCGCAACAACCTCTCGGCCCAGGTGGTGGCCGACGTGCGCGGCTTCCTCGGCGACAAGGTCTACGAGACCATGATCCCGCGCAACGTGCGCGTCTCCGAGGCGCCGTCGCACGGCAAGCCGGTGCTGCTCTACGACCTGAAATGCGCGGGCTCCCAGGCCTATCTGCGGCTCGCCTCCGAAGTCATCCAGCGCGAGGGCCGGGCTCCGCCGCCCGCCGCCGCCGCGTGATCCTCGGTGCGCCGCGTCCGGCCGACGGACGCCGTCGCACGGTTAAAAATCTCTTCAGTAACGGAGTTTCCCAGTGGCGATGGCGGATGATGCGGCGCGGCCGCGGCTCGGGCGCGGGCTCGCGGCCCTGATCGGCGACTTCTCCGACGACGCACCGCGGGAGGATGCCCGGCCGCCCCAGTCGCAGCGGAAGGTGGTGGTCGAGTTCCTGCGGCCGAACCCGCGCAACCCCCGCCGCCGCTTTTCCGAGCCGGAACTCGATGAGCTGGCGGCCTCGATCCGCCAGCGCGGCGTGATCCAGCCCATCGTCGTGCGCCCGTTGCCGGCCGTGCCCGGCACGTTCGAGATCGTGGCCGGCGAGCGCCGCTGGCGTGCGGCACAGCGCGCCGGCATCACCGAAGTGCCGGTGGTCGTCGTCGAGATCGATGACCGCACCTCGCTCGAATACGCGATCCTCGAGAACGTCCAGCGCACCGATCTCAATGCCATCGAAGAGGCGGCGGGCTACGAGCGGCTGATGGGGGAGTTCCAATATACCCAGGCCGAACTCGCCGAGCTGCTCGGTAAGAGCCGCAGCCACCTCGCCAACACGCTGCGGCTGCTACAGCTCCCCCCCGCGATCCAGGACCGGGTGACCGCGGGCGAAATCACCGCCGGCCACGCCCGCGCGCTGCTCTCGGTGCGCGACCCCGAGACAATCGCCCGCCGGATCGTCGCCGAGGGCTTGTCGGTGCGCGAAGTCGAGGCGCTGGCTGCGGCCGACAACGCCACCGAATCCGAAGCCCCGCGTCCCGGCCGGCCTCGCCGGGCTTCGGGCAGCGACGCGACCCTGCGCTCCCTGGAGGACGTGCTGGCCCGGGCGCTCGGCCATTCGGTGGCCGTGAAGGACAAGGCGAGCGGGGAGGGGGAAATCCGCATCCGTTACGCCAGCGCCGAGGAGCGCGACGCGCTGTGCCGCAAGCTGGGGGGCTCGGCTTCGGAGACGTGAGGCGCTCGCGCCTTATTGATCACGCGAAGAATAGATTTGCCGGTTAAGCACGCCGGCAAATCAGGATTACAATACCCTAGAGATCGTACTAGCTAGAACGATCGACAGAACCGAGCAACACGTCTATCAGCCTCGGGTTCATTCGCTTCGAAGCGGATCGAAGCCGGAGGCACGACGATGTTCAACATGTTCAAGTCGCAATCGCCGCTCGACCTGACGCCGCGCAACTGCCTCGTCGTCTCGCTGCTCTACTGCATGGGCTCCGATGGCGAGCTCGATCCGGAGGAGCTGGGCCACCTCATGTCGGTGCTCGGCCGCAACACCACTCGGCAGCAGCTCGACGCGCTCCTGCGCTACGCCCGCTCCACTGCGCCGCAACAATTCCTGACCGAGGCGACGCCACGGCTGCGGCCGGACCAGCGGCTCTGCATCGTCCTCAACATGATCGACAGCGCCATGGCCGATGGCGAGGCCGAGCCCGGCGAGCAGCGTCTCATCATGGAATTCTCGCAAAGCTTCGGCTTGAGCGAGGCCGACCTGACCCCGCATTTCCGCACCCTGGTCGCCAAGAACGACCGGGCGGTTCTCGACCGATAAATCGCGTCAGCGCCGCCGCGAAGCCTCGACGGCGATCCTCAAGAAGATCGCCTGCGCCTGGGCGTGGGCGAGGTCCGGCTCGGCGCGGCGGCAGGCCAGCACGGCGTCCTGCAGCCACGCCACCGCCGGGCGTAGGCCCTCCGCCGACCAACGGGCGAGCTGCGTCTCGGCGGTGGCCTTGCGGCGGAAATGCAGACCGCGCCAGTTGGCGACGATCTGGCTCGCGCTGCCGCGGGGATTGTCGAGCCGCAGCGACAGCAATTGCAGGGCGTGCCGAAGCCCCGCGCCGAGCATCGCGGAGGGATCCATGCCCTCGTGCCGAAAGCGGCGATAGGTGCGCTCGGCCTCAGCGGCGCGCCCGGCAAAGGCGGCGTCGATCAGCTCGTTGAGGATGCTGGCGCCGACATCGCTGACGATCGCCTCCACATCCTCCACCGACACCGTGCCTTGGTCGCGGGCATAGAGGGCGAGCTTGCCGATCTCCGAGAGGCTGGCGCGGCGGTCGCTGCCGAGGCTGCCGGCCAGAAGGTCGCGGGCATCCCGGTCGATGCGCAGGCCGTCCTCTTGAAGCGTCCGGTCGATGAGGTCGGCCAGCGTGCGCTCGTCGTCGGGGTAGCAGGGCAGGGCGAGCGCCTTGGGGGAGCCCTCGCAGAGCGTGCGCAGCGGGGCCGACTTGGCGAGGTCGCCGGCTTCCACGACGATGCGGGCGCCCTCGATCGGCGCCTTCAACGCGGCATCGACCGCGGGCGCGTAGTTGCGGCTGCCCGAGCGCACCCAGATCGTGCGCGATCCGCCGAACATCCCGAGGGTGCCGGCCTCGTCCACGAGGCGGCCGGGATCGCCGGCCAGCACGTCGCCGTCGAGGCGGATCAGGGCGAAGGGATCGTCGGGATCGGAGACGATTTTGGCGATCAGCCGCGCCGCCCGGTCGGCGACGAGGCCGGTATCGGGGCCGTAGATCAGGATCACCGGCACGCGCGGATCGGGCCCGCGCCGGATCAGGCCCTCGACATCCCCGGCCTTGACCGCCGTCATGGTCTCAGCTGTTCGGCTTCACGGCGAGGACGGAGGCGATGCGTGTCTTGATCTGCTCGGCCAGCACCTTGGCGAGCCGGATCTCGGCATCGCGCGCCGCGCGCAGGGAGGCGAAGCGCTGGATCGAGCGGTCGTAGGTCGCGGTCGAGGTGGCGACCCCCTCGGTGATGACCCGCTGCCCGTCGGTGCTCTCCAGCGAGTATCGCACGGTGCCGACGATGGTGCCGGCCTCGGCGCGGGCGGTGGTGGAGGAGACGATCGGCGTCTGCACCTGCTCGCTGCCCTGCATCTTCAGCCGGTAGCGCTTCGGCGGGCCGGCCTGGCCCGAGCCGTCGAGGGCGAAGATCAGCTCGCTGCGCAGGTAGTGCCCGAGGCGCTCCTGATCCTGCGCCATCGCCACGTCGTCGACCTGGATCGCGGCCAGGGCGGTCTGCATCGATTCGCCCGAGGCGGTCGGCCCATAGAGCGGGCGGAAGCAGGCGCCGAGATTGAGTGCGAGCCCGAGGACGAGCGTAACCCGCGCGATCCGGGCAACCGGCCTGTTCGACGCCACACCCATCCGATGCCTCACGGCTGCTCCCCGACCCGACGCGTAACAGTTCCGCTTGTACGACAAGCCTCACGCCCGGTCATCCTACGCGACCCATGCTTTACGAACCCTCTGCGGCGAGACCGTGATGGCGTGTCGTGCTTGCACGGGAGGCGGCGGATTCCCATTTCCCCTCTATCGCATTCACGCCTTCGACGACGCCTTGACGCTGAGCGAACGCGCGGGGTAAATTAGAACAAATGGCGAACAAACGAGCCCTGTCCTGGTCGGTCGCGCTGCGCGACCTGAGGGACGATCGAACCCGGAGAGCGGATGTGCGTGAGGAGCGTCTGCGAACGATGGCGGGTCTGCGTGGCACCCCGGCCCTGTCCTTGAGCGCGTGGCGTGGGCGCTCGGGTCGACGCTACGTCGTCGGCGTCCACGAGATTGCCGCCTCCGATCTCGCGGAGGTCGGCCCGGCGGTGCTGATCGCGGTGCGCCGCGACGGCGCCGGCATCGCCCAGCCGGTCTCCGTGACGGCGACCGGCGAGAGCCCGCGCGAGCGGCTGACCCGCGGCTGGCTCGCCCGCGTCCGTCAAAAGGGCGCGACCGAGATGCACGTGCATCGCCTCGCTGAAGGGGACGACGCGCGTCGCGCCATCGTCGCCGATCTCGTGCTGGACGAAGCAGCCTCCGCGTAACGCCCTCTCCTGCCGCCGCGGATCGAACGGCGGCGGCACACCGCGCACTTGCCTTGCGCGCGGCCCGTCTTCAAACACGGGCCGCCCGGCCGCTTCGCCGGGCCGCGCAGGACGACCTTGATGGCGCAGACTGACACTTCGATTTCCGGCGGACCGGCGCATCGGCCCCGCAGGCGGATCGGCCTGTTCCTCCCCTATATCCTCCTCGGCGCCCTGGTGCTGGCCTGGACGGTCGGCTGGTTCCTGATCCGGGCGCGGGCCGAGAGCGAGATGGACGGCTGGCTCGCCCAGGAGGCGCAGGCCGGGCGGCAATGGACCTGCGCCGACCGCTCGATCACCGGCTACCCGTTCCGGCTCGAACTGCGCTGCGCCTCGCTGCGCTTCGCCCGCTCGGACGGCAACTTCTCCCTCGGGCCGATCACCGCAGTCGTCCAGATCTACGATCCGCGCCTCGTCCTGCTGGAGGCCGCCGGCCCGTTCCGGGTTGAGCAAGGCGACCTGAACGCCGACGTGACCTGGAGTTCGCTGGAGGCGAGCTTCCACGCCGCCTCCGACGGCTTCAGCCGGGCCTCCCTCGTGGTCGATGGGCCCAAGGGCGTGGTGAACACGCCCGATCCCGGCCCGATCGATTTCGCGGCGCGCCATCTCGAACTGCACGCCCGGCCGACGCCGGGGCGTTTCGCCTCCGACGGTGCCATCGATGTGAGCCTGCGCCTCGCTCAGGCGGCGGTGCCGCGCCTCGACGCGCTGGCCGGCAGCCCGGACCCGGCTGATATCGACCTCGACACCACCATCGAGCAGGCCGCCGTGCTGCGCACCGGCACCGTCGCCCGCGAATTGGAGACGTGGCGCCAAGCCGGCGGGCGGCTCGACGTGACGCGGCTGTCGATCGCCAAGGGCGAGCGCCGGCTCCAGGCCAAGGGGGCCGTGGGGATCGACGCCGCGCATCGCCCCGAGGGGCGGTTCGACCTGCGCGCGGTCGGCCTCGAGGCGCTGGTCGGGCAGGTGATGGGCCAGCGCTACGGCGCCGACAAGGGGGCGATGATCGGCAACCTCGTCGGGCAGTTCCTCGGCGGCCTGCGCCGCAAGGAGGAGGGCGCCGCCGCCGATGCGGACAACGGCGCCGATGCGCTCAAGCCCTTGCCGACGCTCAAGCTCGGCGACGGCCGGCTGATGCTCGGGCCGTTCGCCGTGCCGAACGTGGCCCTGCCGCCGCTCTATTGAGGCGACGCCGCCTCACCAGGGCGCGGGGCCGCGGCGGATCACCATCCGGCGTAAGCTGCGCCCCGCCGCTTCCAGGCGACGGCGATGGAGATGGCGCCGGCGCCACCGCGCCAGTTCCCCGGTCTCGACCGGCGCGTCGAGTTCCGGTACGTCCACGGACAGCGCCCGGAAGCGCGCGGCCTCCCGGGGCGCGCGCTCGCGCAGGTCGGCAAGGAACAGACGCATCTCGGCGAGCGTCGGGCCGATCCAGTCCTGCGCCGTCGGGTCGGGGCGGCCGGCGGCGGGCGCGACCGCTTCGTCGCAACGGGCGAGACGGATCTTGCCGCCCCGCGACGGGGCCGGGATCGCGTCCTCGAACGCCGAAAAGTCCGCGGCGAGGCGCTCGCCCTGGATCACCTCCGGCAACAGCGCGTCCCGGATCAGCGTGACGGCGCCGTGCCGGTAGAGGCCGCGGGCCGGGCGGCGCTCCGCCCCGGCCCCGTCGAGGGCGGGGGCGAAGCGGCGCAGCACGAGGTCGGTCGCCGCCGCCCCGGCCACGGGGGCGAAGGCGCGGGGCGCGAACTGCACCACCCCGGCATGGGGCGGCACCTCGCGCAGCCACCGCTCGATGTCGTCGCCCGGCAGCGGCATCAGGAACTCGTCGGGGTCGAGGAAGACCGCGAAGGGAAATAGCCGGGCGCGGGAGGCCAGGAAATGGTCCTGCGGCGTCAGCAGGTGGGCCGCGCCGCGGGCCTCGGGCCAGGGCACGCGGACGACGCCCAGGGGGGCGTGCGCCGCCAGGATCGCGGCGGTGTCGTCGCGGCTCTCGTCGTCATAGACCACGACGTCGCGCACCCCCGCCGCGCGGTGGAAGGCGAGCCACTCGACGAGGCGAGGGCCCTGGTCGCGGACGACGGTGACGAGGGTGAGACGGCGCATCGGGCTCCTCAGCCTTGGACCGGAGCGGAGGGGGCCGCGTTGCGGGCGCGGCCGAAATCGGCTTCCGCCGTCTCCTGGCCCATGGCGACGATGCCGCGGCGGATCGCGCGGGTGCGGGTGAACAGCTCGTGCAGGGCCTCGCCGTCCCCCCAGCGGATCGCCCGCGACAGGGCCGAGAGATCCTCGTTGAAGCGCCCGAGCATCTCCAGCACCGCCTCGCGGTTGGTGAGGAAGATGTCGCGCCACATGGTCGGGTCGGAGGCCGCGATCCGGGTGAAGTCACGGAATCCGCCGGCCGAGAATTTGATGACCTCGGACTGCGTGACCTCCTCCAAGTCGGCCGCCGTGCCGACGATGTTGTAGGCGATCAGGTGCGGCACGTGGCTGGTGATGGCGAGCACGAGGTCGTGGTGCTCCGGGCTCATCGTCTCGACGATGGCGCCCAGGCCCTGCCACAGCGCCCGCACCCGCTCGACCGCCGCCTCGTCGGCGGCCTCCGGCGGGGTGAGGATGCACCAGCGGTTCGAGAACAGGGTACTGAACCCCGAATCCGGCCCGGAATACTCGGTGCCGGCCACCGGGTGGGCCGGGACGAACACGTTCGTCTCTGCGAGATGCGGGCTCACGGCGGCGACCACCGCGGCCTTGACCGAGCCGACATCGGAGACGACCGCGCCGGGCTTCAGATGCGGCGCAATGGCTTCGGCCACGGTGCCGATGGCGCCGACCGGCACGCACAGGATCACGAGGTCGGCCCCCCGCACGCCCTCCGCCGCGTCGGTCGTGGCGAGATTCGCGAGCCCGAGCGCCCGCACCCGCTCGATCACCCCGGGATCGCGGTCGATGGCGACGATGGTGTTCGCGAGCCCGTAGGTGCGCGCGCCGCGGGCGATGGAGGAGCCGATCAGCCCCAGGCCGACGATGGCGAGCCGTTCGACGCTCACGCGCCCGCTCCGCGCAGGAAGTCGGTCAGCGCGGCCACGAACGCGCGGTTGGATTCGGCGCTGCCGACCGTCACGCGGAGCGCATCGGGCAAGCCGTAGGCGGTGACGCGGCGCACGATCACGCCGGCCCTGGTCAGGTGGGCGTCGGCCTCCGCCGCCGTGCGGCCGGGCGTGTCCGAAAAGTGGACGAGGAGGAAGTTGCCGACGCTCGGCGTGACGGTCAGCCCCAAAGCCTCGACCTCGCGGGTGAGCCAGGCGAGCCATTCGTCGTTGTGGGCGACCGCCGCCGCGACATGGGCGTCGTCGGCGATGGCCGCCGCACCCGCCGCGATGGCGCCGGCCGAGAGGTTGAAGGGCCCCCGGATGCGGTTGAGGGCATCGACCACGGGCTCGGGGCCGACCATCCAGCCGATGCGTTGCGCCGCCAGCCCGTGGATCTTCGAGAAGGTGCGGGTCATCACGACGTTGCCGGCCTCCAGCGCCAGCTCCAGGCCCGCCGAGTAGTCGTTGGCGCGCACGTATTCGGCATAGGCCCCGTCGAGCACGAGCAGCACGTTGCCCGGCAGGCCGGCGTGCAGGCGGCGCACCTCGTCGAAGGGCAGGTAGGTGCCGGTCGGGTTGTTGGGGTTGGCGAGATAGACGATGCGGGTGCGCGGCGTGACCGCGGCCAGGATCGCATCGACATCGGCGGTCAGGTCGGTCTCCGGCGCCACGACCGGGGTGCCCCCCGCCGTCAGGATGGCGATGCGGTAGACGAGGAAGCCGTGCTCGCTGAAGATGCCCTCGTCGCCGGGGCCGACGAAGGCGAGCGCCAGCAGGGTCAGCAGTTCGTCCGAGCCCGCGCCGCAGACGATCCGGGCCGGATCGAGCCCGTAGCGCGCGCCGATGGCCTCGCGCAGGCGCGCAGAGGTGCCATCGGGATAGAGCGCCAGCGTGCCGGCCTCCGCCTGAAGGGCCTCGACGGCGAGGGCGCTCGGGCCGAGCGGCGTCTCGTTCGAGGACAGCTTATGGATCTTGGCGACACCCGGCGCGGCGCTCTTGCCGGGCACATAGGCCTCGATGGCGAGCACGCCCGGACGGGGGAGGGGGCGAAGAGCAGACGGGGAAGCGGACATGGCAGCACGGGGCGGCGATACGGAAGAGCCGTCCCTCTACAGCATTTCGCGCTCACGCGAGAGCCGATCCGCGAACCGGCTCCCGCGGGGCTGGGTTTCCGTTTACTTCGGCTTCGCCTCGGGCGGCGTCGTGCCCGGCGGCAGCAGGACGTTCTTGGCGACCGTGCCCTCGGGGCCGTACTCGCCGGCCACCGCGATGCAGGCCTGCTCGCGGTTGAGGTTCATCTGGTTCGACATCAGCGTGAAGATGCCCATCACCCGGTTGCCGAACGGCCCGCGCGGGCTGACATCCTCGGGACGGGTGTTCTGCTTGGCGAGCAGCGCCTCGAACTCGCTCGTGCCCAGCACGTAGCCGCAGACGTTGACGGCGGAGAAGATGTAGGCGGCGAATTCCAGCGCCCGCGGGCTCGGCGCGTTGCGGATCGGCCGCGGGCCCGCGGCGTCCTTGTTCTCTTGTGCCTTGTTCTCTTGCACCGGCGGGGTGGCGGCGGGCGGCGTGGCAGGCTCCTGCGCCAGGGCAGGAGCGAGAGAGCTGCCGACGAGGGCGGCGGCGATCAGGAGACGGGCAGACATCGGACGTTCCTCAGGGACACGGATTCTCACGATCCGCTTAAAGTCGGAGAGCCCCGAAATAGTCCGGCCGACGACCGCGTCAAAGCTCGGCCAGGGCCCACGGACGGGCCCTGCGGCGGTTCACCACCGGTAGTTCACGCTCGCGATGACGCGGCGGGCCTCACCGTAGAAGCACGAGTTGGCCGACTGGCACGAGCTGACGAAGCGCCGGTCGCCGATATTGGCGGCCGTGATGGCAGCCCGCCAGTTGTTGCCCCAGTTGTAATGCACCGTCGCGTCGAACAGGACGTATTCCGGCACCTGCAGGGAATTGAGCTGATTGGCGAACGAGCGTCCGACGTAGCGCACGCCGCCGCCGAAGCCGAAGCCGCGCAGATCCCCGGTCGGAATGGTGTAGTCGGCGAAGATCGATGCGAGCGTCTCGGGCACGTTGGTCGGTGTCTTGCCCAACAGCTGGATGAGGCGCGGATCGTTCACCTTGATGTATTCGAGATCGTAGTGCGTGAAGGCCGCGACGACGTTGAGGCCGTCGAAGAGGTTGGCGGCGAACTGAGCCTCCACGCCGCGCGAGCGGACCGTCCCGAGCTGAGTCGAGCCGAAGAAGGGCGGTATGTCCGCCACGACTGGGAACGGCGCGTTGTCGCGCACGAGGTCGAACGCGGCGAAGGTGAACGAGTAGTTCTCCCCAAGCGGCTCCACCTTCACGCCGACCTCGACTTGCTCGCCCCGGTCGGGCTTGAGCGACTGAAGCGTTAGGGCGTCAAGCCCGATCTGAGGCTGGAACGAGGTGGAGTAGGACACGTAAGGCGCGATGCCGGGATCGAAATTGTAGAGCAGCGCGATCCGGCCCGTGAGCGCCTGATCCTTGCGCGAGGTGCTTCCCAGGGGATTGAGCTTCGTATCCACGTCGCTCTGGGCGAAGTCCTGCCGCAGGCCGCCGACCAGGGTCAGGCGATCGGTCAGCTTGATCTGGTCCTGAACGTAGAGGCCGAGCTGATCGAAGCGGTTGACGTTGACCTGATACGGCAGGGGACGCCCGGTGACGATGCCGTAGACCGGGTTCAGCAGGTTGAGGCTCGGTCCGGGGAAGATCGAGCCCTGGTTGTCGTGCAGCGTATAGTTCTTGTAATCGACTCCGAACAGCACGTCGTGCAGGAACAGGCCGTCGGAGAAGCGCGCCTCCGCTTGGTTGTCGACTTGGAACAGGTTGACCTTGTCGCTGAAGTTGAACTGATAGCGGCCGAGCTGGGTCTGTGTCCCGAGCAGGGGCCTCTGATCGGCATCGGTATAACCGATCTGGCCGATATACGAGTTCTGGATGGCGTCGCTGAACGAGTAGCGAAGGTTCTGACGGACGGTCCACGTCGCGTCGATGGCGTGCTCGAACTCGTAGCCGGCATAGGCCTGCTCGCGCTGGAACGTGTTGATGCGCGGGTCGCCGACGTTGAGGGAGCGATCGATGCGCAAGCCGCTCACGTTGGGACGAACGGTTCCGAGATAAGGCAGGAAGTTCGCCGTCACCGCGCTCGAATCGCGCTGGTAGCTCGTCAGCACGGTCAGCGAGGTGCCGGCATCCGGGCGCCACGTGAAGGCCGGCGCGATATAGGCCCGATCCGCATCCGCGCCATCGACCTGCGTGCCGCCCATCCGGCCGATGCCGGTGAGGCGATAGAACAAGTGCCCGGACTCGTCGGCCGGGCCGCCGACATCGAACGCCCCGTAGACCTGCCCGAACGAGCCGCCACCGACTTCGACCTCGCCGAACGCCGTCGTAGTCGGGCGCTTGGTGATCTGGTTGACCATGCCGCCGGGATTGCCGGCACCGAACAGGGTCGCGGCCGGCCCACGGATGACTTCGATGCGCTCGAGACCGTAGGTCTCGATCTTCATCGTGCCGAAGCCGTAGTTCAGCATCTGCAGGCCGTCTTTGTAGATGCCGTAGTCGCTGGCGACGAACCCGCGCAGAGTGAAGTAATCCTGGCGTTGATCGGGGCCGAAGGTGCCGGAGTAGATGCCGGCGGTGTACTGCGTCGCCTGGGTCAGCGTCTGCGCGCCCTGCGCCTCGATCTGCTTGCGTCCGATCACGGTGACCGATTGCGGAGTCTCGAGCAGCGGGGTGTTGGTCTTAGTCGCAGAGACCGAGCGGGTCGCGACGTAACCATCGACCGGTCCAAGCGGGTTCTCGCGCAGCGGAGCCGCCGCGGGTCCGCGCGGGCCCGGCAGAGCACGACCGGCCGTGGCGTTGCCGCCCGAGCCCTCGACGGCGATCTCGTCGAGGCGCGTGCTCTGCTGGGCGAGCGCGCCGGCCGTGAGGGCCAGCAGCGAGGCGCCCGCCAGGGCCGCACGCCGCAATCCGTGTCTGCCGACGCGTGTGTGAACCGACCGCATCACCGTGAACCCTATCCACCCCGAACGGCCGTTCCGGGCGGCCGCGAGCCTCTCGCGCCACCGGATCGACAGTTTGGAATTATGCTAAACTGCTGTTATTACAGGCTTTTCGTAAGCACAGCCGTAACAGCCCAGGTCTGCGGGGCAAGGCGCGCGCGGGCCAACCTCAGAGAAAGCCGGGGGCCTGTAGCGGGGGGGTCACAGAAATGCGCGCGCCCCGTGTCGCGGTGTGCGGCACGGGGCGTCAGGTTGTGGCCAGGGCTCCGCCCCGGCGCACCGCCAGAGGGCTTGGCCTTGGGAACCCGTTACACGGTGACTTGGGTGCCGACTTCGACGACGCGGCCCGTCGGGATCTGGAAGAAGTCCGTGGCGTCGTTGGCGTTCTTGGCCAGCGTGATGAAGATCCGGTCCTGCCACAGCGGCATGCCCGAATGGGCCGCCGGGCGGATCGAGCGGCGCGAGAGGAAGAACGAGGTCGACATGATGTCGAACTTGAAGCCCTCGCGCTTCAACAGCGCCAGGGTCCGGGGGATGTTGGGCGTCTCCATGAAGCCGAAGCGCATCACCACCCGGTAGAAGCCCGGCCCGACCGGATCGATCCGCACGCGCTCGGATTCCGGGGCGCGGGGGCGGTCCATGGTCTCGACCGTGAGCACCACGTTCTTCTCGTGGATCACCTTGTTGTGCTTCATGTTGTGCAGGAGTGCGGCCGGAGCGATGTCGGGATCGCTCGTCAGGAACACCGCCGTGCCCTTCACCCGGTGATACGAGGTGCTCTTCTCCAGCATGCCGACGAGTTCGATCAGCGGCACGTCGGTCTTGCGGGTCTTGTTGACGAGGATCGCCACGCCGCGCACCCAGGTCCACATCATCAGCATCAGCCCACCCGCGAGCATCAGCGGGACGTAGCCGCCCTCATGCACCTTGAGCAGGTTCGAGAGCATGAACAGGAACTCGATGACGATGAAGGGCGCGATCGCGAGGCCGGCGACGACGGGCGTCAGGCGCACCACCTTCCACAGCACCACG
Organism: Methylorubrum salsuginis; assembly: GCF_900114375.1. Lineage (GTDB taxonomy): Bacteria > Pseudomonadota > Alphaproteobacteria > Rhizobiales > Beijerinckiaceae > Methylobacterium > Methylobacterium salsuginis. Next base: position 68,591 of record NZ_FOSV01000014.1, read on the forward strand.
TAGGCCATGCAGGCGGTGAGCAGCATCGTGCCGGTGACCGCGATGCCGTAGGCCGAGGCCAGCGCCGAGGACGAGCGGAAGGTGATGGCCAGGATCACGACGCCGAGCGCCAGCAGCATGTTGATCCGTGGCAGGTAGATCTGGCCCGAATGCGCCTCCGAGGTGTGGCGAATCTCCATGCGCGGCAGCATGCCGAGCTGGATCGCCTGCCGCGACAGCGAGAACGCGCCGGTGATCACCGCCTGGCTCGCCGTCACCGTGGCGATGGTGGCGAGCAGCACCATGGGGATCAGGCCCCATTCGGGCACGAGCTGGTAGAACGGATCGGTGGTCTCGGGCTTGGCCAGCACCAGCGCGGTCTGACCGAGATAGTTGAGGACGAGGCAGGGCGCGACGAGGAACAGCCACGCCACCTGGATCGGCCGGCGCCCGAAATGTCCGAGATCGGCGAACAGGGCCTCCGCGCCCGTCACCGCCAGGAACACCGCGCCGAGCGCCACCAGCGCCCCCGTGCCGTGGCCGAGGAGGTAATGCACCGCGTACCAGGGATTGAAGGCGGCCAGCACCCCGGGATTGCCGACGATGTAGGGCAGCGCCGCCGCCCCCAGCGCCAGGAACCACACCACCATGATCGGCCCGAAAAAGGTCGCGACCCGGGCGGTGCCGTGGCTCTGGACCGCGAACAGGCCGACGATGATCGCCACCGTGATCGGCAGCACGTAATCATCGAAGGCGGGCGTGACGAGCTTCAGGCCCTCGACGGCCGAGAGCACCGAGATCGCCGGAGTGATGACGGAATCGCCGTAGAACAGAGAGGCCCCGAGCAGGCCCAGCATGAACACGATCTTGGAGCCGCCGAGCGCCTGACGGGCCTTGGCCATCAGAGAGAGGATGCCGCCCTCGCCGTTGTTGTCCATGCGCAGCAGGATCGCGACGTACTTGATCGTGACGATCAGGAGCAGCGCCCAGATGATGAGCGAGGTGGTGCCGATCACCTCCTCGGGCAGCAGGATGCCGTCGACGCGGGAGGGGGCGAGCGCCTCGCGGAAGGCGTAGAGCGGGCTCGTGCCGATATCGCCGTAGACGACGCCGACCGAGCCGACGGTGAGCGCCCAGAAGCCGGTGCGGGCGTGGCCGTGGGCCGATTCCGCGGAGGCGTCCACGGCCCCGGCGGCGGTCGCGACGGGGCCGCCCTCGCCGGGCGCGGGCCCGCCGAGGGCCGGGGAGGCTTTGGGATCGGCCGACAGGCTCGGGCTGGCAGGCTGGGTCATCGGGGAATGGGGTTTTCGCTCGCGCGTCGTCCGGTTGCATGTGCCGGAGTCGCATGAAGGGAATGCGTCGGTGTGCGACCGGCCGCCGGCTCAGTCGAGCGCGGCGCGCCCCGCCTCACCGCAGCGGGCAGCGCCGGGGGGCCGGGCATCGGATGCCTTGGGGGAGCAAAGGTCGGGCCGGACATCACGGCCTCGCGGGGCGTTCGGGTCGAGCCAGCGTTATCACGCGGGCAGGGCCCCGGATACGGCTCCGGGGCCCTGCCGTCTGACGGATGGGTGTGCGCGGGGTGCGCGGCGCCTCACTCGGCGGCGGTGCGCTTGCCCTGGCCGAAGCGGCGCTCGATGTAATCGACGACGATGCCCTCGAAGTCCTTGGCGAGCGTCGCGCCGCGCAGGGTCATCGCCTTCTTGCCGTCGATGAAGACCGGCGCGCTCGGGGTCTCGCCGGTGCCGGGCAGCGAGATGCCGATATCGGCATGTTTCGACTCGCCCGGTCCGTTGACGATGCAGCCCATCACCGCGACGTTCAGGCTCTCGACCCCCGGATAGGTCTTCTTCCACTCCGGCATGGAGGTGGTGATCCAGTTCTGGATGTCGCGGGCCAGTTCCTGGAAGGTCGTAGACGTCGTGCGGCCGCAGCCGGGGCAGGCGGCCACCAGCGGCACGAAGGTGCGGAACCCCATGGTCTGGAGGAGTTCCTGCGCGGCCTTCACCTCCACGGTGCGGTCGCCGCCGGGCTCGGGGGTCAGCGAGTAGCGGATCGTGTCGCCGATGCCCTCTTGCAGCAGCACGCCGATGGCGGCCGACGCCGCCACGATGCCCTTCGAGCCCATGCCGGCCTCGGTCAGGCCGAGATGGATCGCGTAGTCCGAGCGGCGCGCCACCTCGCGGTAGACCGCGATCAGATCCTGCACCGCCGAGACCTTGGCCGAGAGGATGATGCGCTCCTTCGGCAGGCCGAGTTCCACCGCGCGGTCGGCGGAGGTCAGCGCCGACTGCACCATCGCCTCGCGCATCACCGCGCGGGCGTCGATCGGCTTCGGAGAGCGGGCGTTCTCGTCCATCAGGTGCGTCAGCAGGGCCTCGTCGAGCGAGCCCCAGTTCGCGCCGATGCGCACCGTCTTGCCGTACTTGATCGCCTGCTCGACGATGGTCGAGAACTGGGTGTCCTTCTTCTCCTTGAAGCCGACATTGCCCGGATTGATCCGGTACTTGGCCAGCGCCTCGGCGCAGGCCGGATGGTCGGACAGGAGCTTGTGGCCGATATAGTGGAAGTCGCCGACCAGCGGCACGTGGCAGCCGATCCGGTCGAGGCGCTCGCGGATCTTCGGCACGGCGGCGGCCGCCTCGTCGCGATCCACGGTGATGCGCACCAGCTCCGAGCCGGCCCGCGCCAGCTGCGCGACCTGGGCCACGGTGGCGTCGATGTCGGCCGTGTCGGTGTTGGTCATCGACTGCACGACGATCGGCGCGCCGCCGCCGACGGTGACCGCCCCCTCGCCCTCGCCGATCTGCACGCCGACGGTGCGGTGGCGCGGGGCGGGCCCTGCGATCTCCGGCCCGCGCATGTTCGGGCTCTGAGCCTCGATCGGGTTTGCCAGGGCGTCGGGAGCTTCCATGACTTCCATCGTGCCTTCGCGGGTCGTTCTCTAGTTCCGCGCGTGCCGGCCGGGGCGTTCCGCAGGCGCGGAGACGATCCTATCCGAATCCGGCGCGATCCGCGACCGGCCGCTCACGCCCGCGCGAACGGATGCGGAGCCTGCCTGTATTCAAGGCCGCTTCCATGTCGCATCCGAAGCGGGATGTCGAGCGCGAGGCCGGCGATTGCAAGGATGCTGCCGCGTGGCCCGCGCGTTCACCTGCCATGCACCGGGTGCCTGCAGGCCGCGCTGGCCGAGCGGGTCAAAGCACCGCACGGAACCGGATGCTGCTCTGCACCATCTAAACACGCACTGCAACAATTCCCGCGAGGCACGATGGACAGGATCAGCCCCGAGATCAGCCCCGAGATCAGCCCCGAGACGAGCGCGGCCGCGACGGGATCGGATGCGCCCGGCGACGACGCTCACAATCCGGTGACGGCGATTCCGAGCCCGATCGCCCCCACGACCCGACCGGGCGAGGGCTTTCGCGGGCTGGCCGGGCCGCGGGCCGAGAAGGCGGTGGCCTTGGCGCTTCAGGGCGGCGGCTCGCACGGCGCCTTCACCTGGGGCGTGCTCGACGCGTTGATCGAGGACGGGCGCGTCGCCTTCGAGGCCGTGACCGGCGCGAGCGCGGGGGCGATGAACGCCGTCGTCCTCGTGGACGGCTGGCTGGCGGGCGGGCCGGACGGGGCGCGGGCCGCCCTCGAAGCGTTCTGGCGCGAGGCGAGCCTGGACGCCGACCTCAACCCGGTCAAGCAGAGCTGGATCGACGGGATGTTCCACGTCTGGAAGGGCAATCCCTTCGTCGAGGCGTGGCTGAAGGTGCTCAATCCCGGCCCCTATGCGGCCAACCCCCTCAACATCAACCCCCTGCGCGGGGCGCTGGAGCGCGTGGTCGATTTCGAGCGCCTGCGGAACGCTGAAACCGCCGACGTCTTCGTCTCGGCCACCAATGTCTGGACCGGCAAGCTCGCGGTGTTCGAGCGCGAGCGCCTGACCGCGGACCATCTCCTGGCCTCGGCCTGCTTGCCCACCGTGTTCCAGGCGGTGGAAATCGACGGCGTGCCCTATTGGGACGGCGGCTATCTCGGCAATCCGGCGCTCTACCCGCTACACGAGGCGCGCACCCGCGACATCCTCCTGGTGCAGATCAACCCGGTCGAGCGCCGCGAGACCCCGCGCACCGCGCAGGACATTCAGAACCGCCTCAACGAGATCACCTTCAACGCCAACCTGATGCGGGAACTACGCTCCATCGACTTCGTGCACGGCCTGATCGAGGAGAACGGCCAATCGGTCGAGGGGCTGGAACGCGTCTTCCTCCACCGCATCGACGGCACCGACCTGCTCGACGACTACGCCGCCTCCTCCCGCCTCGACGCCCGCTGGCGGATGATCGAGCGCCTGCGCGACAAGGGCCGCGCCGCGGCCAAGGCGTGGCTCGACGACGGGTACGGAGAGGTGGGCGTGCGCTGCACGCTCGATCTGAAGCAGGCGTATCAGTAGGCCGCCCCTTCCCCGACCGCGTCGCCCGGCAGGCGACGCGATTTCGCTTGCGCCCTCGTTGCTACGAACATAAAGATATCTTTATGTCTAGCGAGAGCAGCCACAGGACGGCCTCCCCCGCGGCGTCGGTGCCCTTCGCCGAGGCCCTCGCCGTGCTGCGCGCGGCGGCCGAGGAGACGCGGCTGCGCATCCTGGCGCTTCTGGCGGAAGGGGAATTGTCGGTCTCCGACCTCACCGACATCCTGGGCCAGTCGCAGCCGCGCATCTCGCGCCATCTCAAGCTTCTGGTCGAGTCCGGCCTGATCGAGCGCCACCGCGAGGGCGCCTGGGCGTTCTTCCGCCTGCGCGAGGCGGCGGTCAGCTTCGTCGAGCCGCTGATCGCCGCACTCCACCGTGAAGAACCGCCGCTCTCGGAGGATCGCGCCCGGCTTGATTCGGTGCGGGCCCAGCGGGCGGAAGCCGCCCAGACTTTCTTCGCCCGGCTGGCCCCCAAATGGGACCGGCTGCGCTCGCTCCACGTGCCCGAGGCCACCGTCGAGGCCGCCGTGCTCGACGCGCTGGGGGATCGCCCGATCCGCCACGTGGTCGATCTCGGCACCGGCACCGGCAAGATGCTGGCCCTCTTGGCGCCGCGCGCCGGGCGGGCCACCGGGCTCGATTCGAGCCATGCCATGCTGTCGGTCGCCCGCGCCAACCTCGAGCGGGCGGGCCTGTCGCGGGTCGATCTGCGCCAGGGCGACCTGCACGCGCCGCCCTTCGGCCGGGCCGGCTTCGACCTCGTCGTGCTGCACCAAGTGCTGCACTACCTCGACGATCCGGTCCGCGCGTTGCGCGAGGCGGTGCGCCTCGTGGCGCCGGGCGGGCGCCTGCTCGTGGTCGATTTCGCGCCCCACACCCTCGAACACCTGCGCGAGACCCAGGCGCATCGCCGCCTCGGGTTCAGTGCCGAGCAGGTGGCGGGCTGGCTGACGCAGGCGGGCCTCGGCCGGGTCGAGAGCCGGGATCTGGCCCCCGACGACGGCACCGAGCACCCGCTCACCGTCACCCTCTGGCTCGCCCACGATGCGGCCGCGGCGGAAGAACCGGACGAGCGGGCGGTGGCGTGAAAGCCTGAGACGACACGCCCAAGCCGACACGGCCCGAACATGATCGAACGACAAGACCAAACGCGTACCAAGGGGACGATCCCGATGCCCACCGCTTCCCAGCACCGCGCCAGCCGCGACGGCTTCCGCCCGATCCGGGTCTCGATCGAGTTCTTTCCGCCCAAGTCCGAGGAGATGGAGAAGATCCTCTGGTCCTCGATCGAGCGTCTGGCGCCGTTGCAGCCGAAATTCGTCTCGGTGACCTACGGGGCGGGCGGCTCGACGCGGGAGCGCACCCACAACACGGTGGCCCGCATGGTGCGCGAGACCAACCTCAAGCCCGCCGCCCACCTCACCTGCGTGGACGCCACGCGCGAGGAAATCGACGCCGTGGTGCAATCTTATTGGGATGCGGGCGTGCGCCACATCGTGGCGCTTCGCGGCGACCCGGCCGAGGGCGTCGGCTACGCCTACCGGCCCCATCCCGGCGGCTACGCCCAGACCTCCGACCTCGTGGCCGGCATCAAGCGCATCGGCGACTTCAAGGTCTCGGTCTCGGCCTATCCCGAGAAGCACCCGGAAGCCGCTTCCCTCGATGCCGACATCGACGCCCTGAAGGCCAAGGTCGATGCCGGCGCCGATCAGGCGATCACCCAGTTCTTCTTCGATAACGAGATCTACCTGCGCTACCTCGACAAGGTGCGCGCGGCCGGGATCGACATCCCGATCATCCCCGGCATCCTGCCGGTGCAGAACTTCAAGCAGGCGGCCAACTTCGCCCGCCGCACCGGCGCCTCGGTGCCCTACTGGCTCGCCGCCCGGTTCGAGGGCCTCGACGACGACGTGGAAACCCGTCGTCTGGTCGCCGCCGCCGTCGCCGCCGAGCAGGTGCTCGACCTCGTCGATCAGGGCGTGGAGGACTTCCACTTCTACTCGATGAACCGCTCCGACCTCGTCTACGCCATCTGCCACCTGCTCGGCCTGCGCTCGCAGACCCCGAAGGTGGCGGCGGCGAAGGCGGCGTAACCGCTTCCACCCCTCGCCCTCATCCGGAGATGCCCGCGCCAGGCGGGCCTCGAAGGAGGGCTCAGGGGATCAATGCGCCTTCTGGTGGGCTCCTTCACAAGCCCTCCGCCTCGCTCCGGCACCTCAGGATGAGGTGGGTTGATGGCACCGACGCTTTCGGCCATCGCCTTCGGAAACTCCCAGGATCGTCCGACATGACCACCTTCCCCCCCGTCGACGGCACCGAGATCGAGCGCGCGCTCCGCGAACGGGCGGGGCAAAAAATCCTCGTCCTCGACGGGGCAATGGGCACGGTGATCCAGCGCCTGAAATTCACCGAGGAGGATTTCCGGGGCGAGCGGTTCAAGGACCACGGCCACGACCAGAAGGGCAACAACGACCTCCTGATCCTGACCCAGCCCGACGCGATCCGGCAGATCCACCTCGACTACTTCCTCGCGGGCGCCGACGTCTGCGAGACCAACACCTTCTCAGGCACCACGATCGCCCAGGCCGATTACGGCATGGAATCGATCATCCATGAGCTGAATGCGGAGGGCGCGCGGCTGGCCCGCGAGGCCGCCGCATTGGCCGAGAAGCAGGATGGCCGCCGCCGGTTCGTGGCCGGCGCCATCGGCCCGACCAACCGCACCCTGTCGATCTCGCCGGACGTGAACAATCCCGGCTACCGCGCCGTCACCTTCGATCAGGTGAAGCAGGCCTATGTCGAGCAGGTGCGCGGCCTCATCGACGGCGGCGCCGAGCTGATCCTGATCGAGACGATCTTCGACACGCTGAACGCCAAGGCGGCGATCGCGGCCGCGTGGCAGGTCTTCGATGAGACCGGCATCCGGCTGCCGATCCAGATCTCGGGCACGATCACCGATCTCTCCGGCCGCACCCTGTCGGGCCAGACCCCGGCCGCGTTCTGGAACTCCCTGCGGCATTCCTCGCCGCTCACCTTCGGCCTCAACTGCGCGCTCGGGGCGCGTGAGATGCGCGGCCACATCGCCGAGCTGTCGCGCATCTGCGACACCCTCGTCTGCGCCTATCCGAATGCGGGCCTGCCCAACGAATTCGGCCTCTACGACGAGAGCCCGGAGGCCATGGGCAAGCTGGTGGGCGAGTTCGCCGAGAGCGGCCTCGTCAACATGGTCGGCGGCTGCTGCGGCACCACGCCGGACCATATCCGCGCGATCAGTGAAGCGGTCGCCGACAAGGCCCCGCGAAAAATCCCGGAAATCCCGCGCCTGATGCGGCTGTCCGGCCTGGAGCCGTTCGTGCTGACGAAGGAAATCCCCTTCGTGAACGTCGGCGAGCGCACCAACGTCACCGGCTCGGCCAAATTCCGCAAGCTCATCACCAACGGCGACTACGCCGCCGCCCTCGACGTCGCCCGCGATCAGGTCGCGGCCGGCGCCCAGGTGATCGACGTCAACATGGACGAGGGCCTGCTCGATTCGCAGAAGGCCATGGTCGAGTTCCTCAACCTCGTCGCCGCCGAGCCCGACATCGCCCGCGTGCCGGTGATGGTCGATTCCTCGAAGTTCGAGGTGATCGAGGCCGGCCTGAAATGCATCCAGGGCAAGCCGATCGTGAACTCGATCTCCATGAAGGAGGGCGAGGACAAGTTCATCGAGGCCGCGCGTGTGTGCCGCTCCTACGGCGCGGCGGTGGTCGTCATGGCCTTCGACGAGCAGGGTCAGGCGGATTCGTACGAGCGCAAGGTCGAGATCTGCACCAAGGCCTACAAAATCCTCACCGAGCAGGTCGGCTTCCCGCCGGAAGACATCATCTTCGATCCCAACATCTTTGCCGTCGCCACCGGCATCGAGGAGCACAACCCCTACGGCGTCGCGTTCATCGAAGCCACGCGGACGATCCGGGAAACCCTGCCCCACGCCCACATCTCCGGCGGCGTGTCGAACCTGTCCTTCGCCTTCCGCGGCAACGAGCCGGTGCGCGAGGCGATGCACGCGGTGTTCCTGTACCACTGCATCCACGCCGGCATGGACATGGGCATCGTCAATGCGGGCCAGCTCGCGGTCTACGACGAGATCCCGGCCGAACTCCGCGAGTTGTGCGAGGACGTGGTCCTCAACCGCCGCGACGACTCGACCGAGCGCCTGCTGGAGGCCGCCGAGCGCTTCAAGACCGGCGCCTCGGCGCAGGCCAAGACCGCCGACCTGTCCTGGCGCGAGGCGCCCGTGGCCAAGCGCATCGAGCACGCGCTGGTCAACGGCATCACCGAGTACATCGTCGCCGACACCGAGGAGGCCCGCAAAGAGGCCGAGCGCCCGCTCCACGTCATCGAAGGCCCGCTGATGGCCGGCATGAACGTGGTCGGCGACCTGTTCGGATCGGGCAAGATGTTCCTGCCGCAGGTCGTGAAGTCGGCCCGCGTGATGAAGCAGGCGGTGGCCTATCTCGAACCCTTCATGGAGGAGGAGAAGCGCGCCAACGGCGGCACCGGCCAGCGCCAGGCCGCCGGCAAGGTGCTGATGGCGACCGTGAAGGGCGACGTCCACGACATCGGCAAGAACATCGTCGGCGTCGTGCTCGCCTGCAACAACTACGAGATCATCGATCTCGGCGTGATGGTGCCGGCGGCCAAAATCCTCGAGACGGCCAAGCGCGAGAAGGTCGACATCGTCGGGCTGTCGGGCCTCATCACCCCCTCCCTCGACGAGATGGTGCATGTCGCCGCCGAGATGGAGCGCGAGGGCATGGACGTGCCGTTGCTGATCGGCGGCGCCACCACCAGCCGCGTCCACACCGCGGTGAAGATCCACCCGGCCTACGCCAAGGGTCAGGCGGTCTACGTCACCGACGCGAGCCGCGCAGTGGGCGTGGTGTCGAGCCTGATCTCCAAGGAGACCCGCGGGGCCACCGTCGAGAAGGTGCGGGCCGAATACGCCAAGGTCGCCGACGCGCATGCCCGCTCGGAGGCCGACAAGCAGCGCCTGCCGCTGGCCAAGGCCCGCGCCAACGCCTTCAAGATCGACTGGTCGGGCTATGCGCCGAAGAAGCCGAGCTTCACCGGCACCCGGGTCTACGGCTCCTACGAGGTCGCCGACCTCGTCCCCTACATCGACTGGACGCCGTTCCTGCAGACCTACGAGTTCAAGGGCCGCTACCCGGCGATCCTCGACGATCCCGAGCAGGGCCCGGCGGCGCGTGCCCTGTTCGAGGATGCGCAAGCCATGCTCAAGCAGATCGTAGAGGAGCGCTGGTTCAACCCGAAGGCGGTGATCGGCTTCTGGCCGGCCAACAGCGTCGGCGACGACATCGTGCTCTACACCGGCGAGAGCCGCGGCGAGAAGCTCGCGACCTTCCACGGGCTACGCCAGCAGCTGTCGAAGCGCGACGGGCGGCCCAACACCTCGATCTCCGACTTCGTGGCGCCGGCCGAGACCAGCATCGCCGATTACGTCGGCGCCTTCGTGGTGACGGCGGGTCTGGAGGAAGTGCGCATCGCCGAGCGGTTCGAGCGGGCCAACGACGATTACCGCTCGATCCTCGTCAAGGCGCTCGCCGACCGCATCGCCGAGGCCTTCGCCGAGCGGATGCACGAGCGCGTCCGCAAGGAGTTTTGGGGCTACGCACCGGACGAGAGCTTCACCGCCGACGAGCTGGTGCACGAGAAGTACGACGGCATCCGCCCGGCGCCGGGCTACCCGGCCCAGCCCGACCATACGGAAAAAGTCACGCTGTTCGATCTGCTTCAGGCGGAGCGCCGCATCGGCGTGAAGCTCACCGAATCCTACGCCATGTGGCCGGGCTCGTCGGTGTCGGGGCTCTATCTGGCGCACCCGCAGGCGCATTACTTCGGCGTCGCCAAGGTCGAGCGCGATCAGGTCGAGGATTACGCCCTGCGCAAGGGCATGGACACGGCGGAGGTCGAGCGCTGGCTCGGGCCGATCCTCAACTACGATCCGAGCCGCTACCTCAAGGCCGCCGCGGAATAGGTCCGTTCGGCCACACCCGGCGCGGGATCGTCCCCGCGCCGGCTTTCAGCCCTTGCCGAGTGGGTCCGACGGGGGCAAGCCGGCGAACCGACCGGGGCGGCGACGCCGCGGTCCCTTCAGGAAACACCCCGATGCGCCCCACGCTCCTCGTCCTCGCCGCGGCTCTGGCCTGCGGCCTCGCCGCCTGCAACAGCACGGAGTCCGGCAATTCGGGCCTGTCGCAATCCTTCGACACCGGCAATTACCGCCGCTCGAACGACACCAACGGCACGATGGATCGCAAGGACGTGAACCGCGCCTACACGCAGCCCTCGTTGCCCTCGATCGCCAACCGCGGTTTCTGATTTTTTTGGATTCGGAGACTGGAGCGGCCGGGGCTCCCGACCGCTCCATCAAGGCTCCGCGTCATTGCGAGGCGGAGCCCGCCACCTCGTCTCCTGCAAGCCGGAGGCTCAGGCCGGGGTGAGCCTCAATCCTCCCCGCCCGCGTAAAACCCTTCCGCCCCCAGCCCCTCTTCCATCAGCATCCGGGCGCGCGCCCGCATCTTCTCGGTCTCGCTCTTGAGCTGGCCGCAGGCCGCCAGGATGTCGCGGCCGCGGGGCGTGCGCACCGGCGAGGCGTAGCCGGCGTTGAACACGATCTCGGAGAAGCGGTCGATCCGCTCCCAGTCCGAGCACTCGTACTTGGAGCCGGGCCAGGGATTGAACGGGATCAGGTTGATCTTGGCCGGGATGCCCTTGAGCAGCCGCACCAGGGCCCGCGCATCGGCGTCCGAATCGTTCACGCCTTTCAGCATCACGTATTCGAAGGTGATGCGCCGCGCGTTGCTGACGCCCGGATAGTTGCGGCAGGCGTCGAGCAGCTGCGCGATCGGATACTTCCGGTTCAGCGGCACCAGCTCGTCGCGCAGATCGTCGCGCACGGCGTGCAGCGAGATCGCCAGCATGGCGTTGGCCTCCAACCCCAGCCGCTCGATCTGCGGCACGACGCCGGAGGTCGAGACCGTGATGCGCCGCCGCGACAGGGCGAGGCCCTCCTGATCCGACATCACCGAGACCGCATCGATCACCGCATCGAGATTGTAGAGCGGCTCGCCCATGCCCATGAAGACGATGTTGGTGACGAGGCGCCCGACCTCGCCGCCGCCGTCCTTGCTCGGCATCTGCCCGGCGAAGTCGCCCAGCGCGTCGCGGGCGACCACGAGCTGCGAGACGATCTCCGCCGTCGAGAGGTTGCGCACGAGGCGCTGCGTGCCGGTGTGACAGAACGAGCAGGTCAGCGTGCAGCCGACCTGCGACGAGACGCAGAGCGTGCCGCGGTCGTCGCCGGGGATGTAGACGCACTCGATCTCGGCGCCGCGATTGTGATCGTGCGCGCCGGTCGGCGCCATGCGCAGGAGCCACTTGCGGGTGCCGTCGCGGGAGACCTGCTCGCTCACGACCTCGGGCCGCTCCAGGGTGTAGGCGTCCGCGAGCTGCGCCTTCAGCACCTTGCCGACATTGGTCATCTCGGCGAATTCGCGGGCGCCGCGCACGTAGATCCAATGCCAGAGCTGGGAGACGCGCATCCGCGTCTCGCGCTCCGCGACGCCGATGTCGATGAGCGCCTGTTTCAGGTCGGCCCGCGTCAGCCCGACGAGCGAGCGCTTGCGGCCGGGCACGGTGGCGAGCGCCGTGACCTCGGGGGCCTTCTCGATCGGGGAAACGGGGCGCGCCTCGCGCCGGGCGGTGTCGAACGACGCCGTCGCCATGGGAGTGACCTTGGGAAGCTGGAATTGTTTTCATATACCGGATTCGCGCGCGAACGCGAATGCGCCGGCTGCCTACGAGCCTTTCGTCCGCTTCGGACGTGCCGGCACCGGGCCGATGACGATCCGGGTCTTCGGCCCGAGCCGCCGCAGCAGGCGGCGCAGATCCGCCGGCCGCAGGGCCACGCAGCCCTCCGTCGGCTTAAAACCCTCGCGGGCGATGTGCATGAAGATGGCCGAGCCCGCCCCCGGGCGGATCGGGCCGCGATTGTGGTCGAGATCGAGCACGAGGTCGTAGAGCCCGTCCTCGCGCCACATCGATTCGGCGCTGGTCGGGCTCGGCAGGCGGATCGGGCAATTGTAGCGCCGGTCGGTCTTGGCGTCGCACCAGCCGTCGTCCGGCCGGATCGCCCGGAGCGGCAGGGGGCTCGCGGGTCGCACGCCGAACCGGTCCGGCCGGAAATACCCGCCGCGCAGGCGAAACGCGCCGCGGGGCGAGGCCCCGTCGCCCTCGCGCTTGACCGCGCGGATGCCGGAGCGTCCGAGCGCGCAGGGGATCACCGCGGCGCCCGCCACGAGCCGGCCGCGCGTCGGCGCGCCCGGCAGCGGATGCACCCGCAGCCACGTCAGTGCCGCCGGGCGCGACGTTCCGCCCGCCCTCGATCCAGGACGCTTCATGTCCGGTTCATTCCCCCGCGGTACGTTCGGTTGCCTTCGCCCCTGCCCGGGCTGTGCGCTGGCGCTCGCAACAGGCCGCCGAACATGGCGAAAATGCTGCATAAGCATGTGGCCCGGATTTTCCGGAGCCGGAAACGAACTAAATCGGTGCGAGGGTGCGGCTGCGTGAGCATCGCCCGCGGTAGACTTTTGGGCAGATGCTCTCGGGCCGGTCTTCCGTCATGAATCCTGTTTCGTTGCCTGCCTGAGCCGGGGGCTCGGGTCACCGGATGAGCTTGCCGAAAGTCACCTCGTCGATGTCGAATCCTTACTGCCTCCTCGTCTGCGACGACGACGACGCCCTGCGCGAGGCACTGACGGAGCAGATCGACGCCTACGACGAATTTTCCGTCATCGGCGAGGCCAACGCCACCGCGGCGATGGCCCGCGTGGCGGAGGAGCGCATCGACCTCGTCGTGATGGATGTCGGCCTGCCCGACATGGACGGGCGCGAGGCCGTGCGCCTCATGCGCCGCAACGGCTATCGCGGGCCGATCATCGTGCTGACCGCCCAGGAATCCGACGACGACATGGTCGAGGGCCTGGAGGCGGGCGCCAACGACTACGTGGTCAAGCCGTTCAAGTTCGCCGTGCTGCTGGCCCGCATCCGCGTGCAGCTGCGCCAGCACGAGGCCAGCGAGGACGCGGTGTTCCGCATCGGCCCCTACACCTTCCGCCCCGGCGCCAAGCTGCTCGTGGGCGAGCGCGGCTCGAAGCTGAAGCTCACCGAGAAGGAGACCGCGATCCTGCGCTACCTCTACCGGGCCGGCCGCGAGGTGGTGGGACGCGACACGCTGCTCGCCGAAGTCTGGGGCTACAACGCCCACGTCACCACGCACACGCTCGAAACCCACATCTATCGCCTGCGCCAGAAGATCGAGCCGAACCCGGCCACCGCCGCGATCCTGGTCACCGAGGGCGGTGGGTATAAGCTGCTTCCTTAAGTCTGGCCTCAGACGCCGGCAGCCGCATCCGCGGCCTTAGGCTTCTCGCTTCGCTAAAGCATCGTCCCGGAAGGTGGTTGCCGGCTTTCGGAAAAAGACGATGCAATTCAGGGATCTAGAGCCTTGGCATAGCCGAGGCCGCTGCGCAGGGCGCTCTTCGCGCCCGGCATGCGGCCGTGCCTCCTGTAAACGGGGATGCGAAGGGGCTTGGCGGCGGCGTTTCGCGCGCGCGCCGTATCGGTTAAGCTTCACCGGGCCGTGAGCGGATCGGCCGAAGGATCGGCCGAAGGGCGGGACAGGCGTTGGGGCTCGACGACGACATCGCGATCCTGGCCGCCGCCCCGGTGTTCGAGCTGTTCGAGCGCGACGCCCTGCGCCTCCTGAGCTTCGCGGGCGACCGCCGCCAGCTCGAGGCCGGCGAACGCCTGTTCTCCCGCGGCGAGCCCTCCGACGGCGGCTACGTCGTGATGTCCGGCCTCATCGCGGTCGAGTCCCGCCGGGCGGGCGAGCCGCCGGTGACGGTCGGCCGCTCCGGCCTGATCGGCCGCAACGCCCTGTTCCGCCCGGTCGAGCGCCCGGCAGATGCCCGCGCCGTCGAGCCGGCCGAGGTGATGCGCCTGACGCCCTCCGTGATGAGCCGCGTGCTGCGCGAGTTTCCCGAGGTCGCGGGGATCGTCCACGACGGCATCGCGGAGGAGCTGCGCGACCTGATTCAGGGATTCTCGCGGGTGGGCGAGCGGCTGAAGGCCTCCGCGCCGCGACAGCGGTGACAGACGGAGGCGGCTTTTGTAAGCACGCCCGATCCGTCGCGCCGCGAACAGCCGGAACTGAGAAGATGTCCTACGCCGATCTCGAAAAGACCATCGAAGCCGCCTGGGAGGATCGCGCGAACGTTTCGACCGCGACCGCCGGCGCGGTGCGCGAGGCGGTGGAGGAGGCGCTGAACCTTCTGGATTCCGGCAAGGCCCGCGTCGCCGAGAAGGCCGGCGAGTCCTGGCAGGTCAACCAGTGGCTCAAGAAGGCGGTGCTGCTGTCCTTCCGCCTCAACGACATGGTGCCGATCGAGGGCGGCCCCGGCTCCTCGCCGTGGTGGGACAAGGTGCCCTCGAAGTTCTCCGGCTGGGGGGAGGCCGAGTTCCGTTCTGCCGGCTTCCGCGCCGTGCCGGGCTGCTTCGTGCGCCGCGGCTCCTACATCGCGCCGGGCGCGGTCCTGATGCCGAGCTTCATCAACCTCGGCGCCCATGTCGGCGAGGGCACCATGGTGGACACCTGGGTGACGATCGGCTCCTGCGCGCAGGTCGGGAAGAACTGCCACATCTCCGGCGGCGCCGGCATCGCGGGCGTGCTGGAGCCGCTCCAGGCCAACCCGGTCATCATCGAGGACAATTGCTTCGTCGGCGCCCGCGCCGAGGTGGCCGAGGGCGTCATCGTCGGCGAGGGCTCGGTGCTGTCGATGGGCGTCTATATCGGCGCCTCGACCCGCATCATCGACCGCACCACCGGCGAGACCTTTTACGGCCGCGTGCCGCCCTACTCGGTGGTCGTCTCCGGTACGACGCCGGGCAAGCCGCTGCCCGACGGCACGCCGGGGCCGGGCCTCTACTGCGCCGTCATCGTCAAGCGCGTCGACGCCGGCACCCGCGCCAAGACCGGCATCAACGAGCTGCTGCGGACCTGAGGATCCCATGGGCGGGACGGCGTCCCTCACGACTCGCATCCTCGATCTCACCGTCGCGGGCCACCTCGTCCCGACGCCCTGCCTGGAGGTCGGCACCGGGCCGGCGGCCCTGCTGCTGCCGGCGCTCTCCTCGATCTCGGCGCGGGAGGAGATGCGGCCGCTCGCCCGTGAGCTGGCTGGAGACCATCGCTGCCTGGTGCCCGACTGGCCGGGCTTCGGCGCCCACGCGCGAGTCCGGGTGCCGCTGGAGCCCGCGACCTACCACGCCTTCCTCGACGCGCTCGTCGCCGCCGCTCCCGGCCCCTACGCGCTGGCGATCGCGGCGGGCCATGCCGCGCCCTATCTGGCGGCGGCGGCGCGGCGCCATCCGGGCGCGTTCGGGCGGCTGGTGCTGGTGGCGCCGACCTGGCGCGGGCCGCTGCCGACCGCGATGGGGAAGGCGCGCGCCCCCTGGTTCGGGCGCATCCGAAAGGCGGTCGAGATGCCGCTCGTGGGAGAAGCGCTCTACCGCCTCAACATCAGCCCGCCGATCATCGGTCGGATGATGCGCGCCCATGTCTACGCGCAGGCCGAGCACGTGACGCCGGAGGTGATCCGGGCCAAGCATCGCATCACCCGCCAGACGAACGGACGCTTCGGCACCGCCGCCTTCGTCACCGGCGGGCTCGATCCGGTCGGCACGCGCGAGGACTTTCTGAGCCTGTTCGGACCCGACCTGCCGCCGGTGCGGGTGCTGCGGCCCGAGCGGGCACCGCGCCGTTCGGGGGCCGAGATGGACGCGCTGATCGAAGCCGGCGGCGTCGAGGCCCGACCGGTGCCCGGCGCGCTCAGCCCGCACGAGGAGTTTCCGCGCGAGGTCGCCGCCGCGATCCGGGCCTGATCTCCGCAAACCCGGGACAGGCGGGAAAAGCTGTCAGCCAACGGGCCGTCGCGGGACTGTGACGCGGCTGTCGCACGCTCATCATAGAGAGGCTCGGACGCGTGTCGGCGTCCGATTTCCGAAAGCGCCTCCTTCGATGCCCCGCCCGTCGGTCGTCTTCGCCGCCCTGCTGACCGTCCTGCTGGCCACGCCGCTGGCCGCACAGACGGACGCGGCGTCGCCACCGGAGCGGTCCGCGCCCTCGCTCGACAAGGACCGGCTGAACCCGGCCGCGCCGGGCCCGAAGGCCTATCTCAGCGAGGAGGCGGCCCCGAGCCTGGTCGCGATCCTGCCGCCGCCGCCGGGCGGTCATTCGGTGGCGGAAGCCGCCGACCGGGCGGCCTTCAACGCGACGCGGGCCTATCAGGGCACGGCGCGCTGGGCGCTCGCCACCAACGACGTCGCCGAGGGCGGCGCGGCGCTGCTGGAGGATTACGCCTGCGTGCTGGGCCAGCGGCTCGACCGGACCCGCGTGCCCGACCTGATGCGCCTGCTCGACCGGACCCGCCTCGACGTCGCGCGGGCCACCCGCGAGGCCAAGCGGCGCTACCGCCGCCTGCGGCCCTTCGTCGGCAACGACGCGCCGATCTGCGTGGTCCGCTCGCCGGAACTCGCCGACAGCTACAGCTACCCGTCCGGCCATGCGAGCCAGGGCTGGGCCTACGGCCTGATCATGGCCAACCTCATGCCCGAGAAGGCGACGCAGTTCCTCGTCCGCAGCCGGCTCTACGGCGAGAGCCGGGTGGTGTGCGGCGTCCACTGGCTCAGCGACGTGGTGGCGGCCCGCACCGGCGCCTCGGCCCTGGTCGCGGTGCTGCTGGCGGATGCGGGCTTTCGCGCCGACCTCGAGAAGGCCAGGGCCGACCTGAAGCGGGCGCTCGATGCGGGCGGCCCGAAGCCCGATCCGGTCATCTGCGCCCGCGAGGACGCCGCCGCCCGCCAGCCGCTCCTCTGACGACCGAGACCGATCGGCGATGATCCTGACGCATCGCCGATGGCCCCCGCGACGGCGGGGCGGCGGGCGTCCGCCGGATGCACGGAACAGGACCATCCGTCCGGTTCCGTGCCGCTTGGTATGACGCGGACGCCCGTTTCTGCTAAGGCGCGCCCGCCCGGAATGCGGGCGCGACGGCAGCCGGCGTGGACCCGCCTCCCTCTGACCCTCTCGATCCTTCCGACTCAGAGAAACCTCGACGCCGCCTTCGAGGGGGCCTTCGCCCCCTTCGCCGGACAGCTGCGCCTCGGTCCCGGCCCCGCCGCGCGCACGCTTGCCGAGCAGATCGCCTGCGGTGCGTTCGCGGACGCGCTCGCCACCTTCGCCGACGCGCATGCCGGCGGCGAGCGACGGGCGGTCGCCTCGCTGTGGAGCGCCTACCTCTTCGCCGGCCTGATCGCGCCCGGGCTCGCCGCGGGCGCCCGGCTCGGGCTGGCGCTGGCACCGGACCGGTTCAGCCTCGCGGCGCAGACCGGCCTGCCCGACGCCTTCCACCTCGCGCCGGAATTGCCGTTCCCGGCGGCGCTCCCGGCCCAGGTCGATCGCCTGCTCAGCGAGTGCCTCGCCCCGGCGGTGCGGCTGCTACGCGCCGAGACCGGGCTGTCGGTGCGCCTCCTGTGGGAGAATGCCGGCAGCTACCTGTTCTGGACGCTGGGCACGCTCGCCCGCGAGGCGCCGGACCGGGCCGACGCGGTGCGGGAGGCGCTGCTGGCTCTGCGCTGGCCGCAGGAGGCCTGCGCGGCGCTCACCCTGATGCGTGCCGACGCGCTGGCCGGCCTCGACACGCCCCGCCGCCGGGTCTGCTGCCTGCGCTACGCGCTGCCGGGCTTTCCCAAATGCGCCGGCATCTGCCCCTTGTTGCGCGGCGAGAAGGGCGGCTGAGGACCGCCCTGCCTCTCAGACGGCCCCGGTCCGCTTCTTCCGACGGCGGCGGGCCAGCATGTTGAGGCCCTCCACGCCCGCCGAGAAGGCCATGGCGGTGTAGATGTAGCCCTTCGGCACATGCGCCCCGAAGCCCTCGGCGATCAGCGTCATGCCGATCATGATGAGGAAGCCCAGCGCCAGCATCACCACCGTGGGGTTGGCCGCGATGAAGCGCGAAAGCGGGTCGGCGGCGATCAGCATCACGGTGACGGCGGTGACGACGGCGATCACCATGATCGGCACGTGCTCGGTCATGCCGACCGCGGTGATGATCGAATCGATCGAGAACACGAGGTCGAGCACGAGGATCTGGCCGATCGCCGCCGCGAAGCCGATGCCGGCTCCGCCCTCAGCCTTCTCCTCCGGGTTCGGATCGACGGTGTGATGGATTTCCTTGGTGGCCTTCCACAGCAGGAACAGGCCGCCCGCGATCAGGATGAGGTCGCGCCAGGAGAAGCCCTTGCCGAACACCTCGAAGACCGGCTCGGTCAGGTGGACGATCCAGGCGACCGTGCCGAGGAGCGCGAGCCGCAGGATCAGCGCCAGCCCGATGCCGATGCGCCGGGCCTTGGCCTGGTTCTCCGGCGGCAGCTTGTTGGTCAGGATCGAGATGAAGATCAGGTTGTCGATCCCGAGCACCACCTCCATCACCACGAGGGTCGCGAGCGCCGCCCAGGCGGTCGGGTCGGCGGCGAGTTGGAGCAGCGCGTCCACGTCAGGCACGTCCGGGATCAGAGCTTGAAGGGGAGGGGGAAGCGGTTGGCGCCGGTGTCGATCGGCGGGGCGAGCACGCGGACCGCCTTCGGCACCACCTTGAAATGGGCCGGCGTCCAGGTGGTCAGCTCGCCGTCGGTGTTCACGGCGCGCGGCTTGCGGGTGGTGAGCTTGAGTTCGGTCGTCTCGAAGGCGCGCACGTCCTCGGCCTGGCCGTGGGTGCCGCGGCGGAGCGCCGGCAGCAGCGCGATCAGCCGCCACCAGTGCTCGACCTCCAGACTGTAGAAATCGAGCTTGCCGTCATCGACGGTGGCATCCTCCTGCACCGTCATGCCGCCGCCGTAATGGCGCCCGTTGCCGACCGAGGCCTGGATCGTCGTGACCTTCTCCGTCCTGCCGTCGTGCTCGATCGTCACGGTGAAGGGGCGCGCCCGGCGCAACAGCCGGAAGGCCGCGATGGCGTAGCCGACCGTGCCCCAGGTCTTCTTGGCCTCGGCCGTCAGCTCGCCCGCCAGATCGGCGGAGAAGCCGATGCTCGCCACGTTGAAGTAGTAGTGCCCGTTGACCCAGCCGAGATCGATCGCCTTCTCGGGCGCCGTCGGGATGATTCTGGCCGCGGCCTCGGGTTCCAGAGGCAGGCCGAGGGAGCGGGCGAGATCGTTGGCGGTGCCGAGCGGCAGGAGGCCGAAGGGCAGGCCGGTCTCGACCAGCGCGGGTGCGGCGGCGTTCATGGTGCCGTCGCCGCCGCCCAGAACCACGCAATCGACCGACGGCGCATGGCGCGCGATGGTCTCGTGACAGTCGCGGTTATCCTCCGGCTCGACCAGTTCGAGCCCGCCCTCGCGCAGGATGGTCCGGATCGCGTCCAGCGGCGCCCCGCCGCTGCGGGCCTTGCCGTTGACGAGGAGGAGGGCGCGGCGCGGCTTCCCGTCCGCCCGGCTCACAGCGGACCTCCCGACATGCGGGGAATGGACGGGAGACACAGGAAGGACGCGGCCGGCAAGGAAACCTCGCACGCAATCGCGCCGCGTCAGCGCTCGGGTCGCGGATGGGGTCCGACATCGCGGCCGACGCCTCGGCCGCCAGAGGGGCCCGGACCCGTCTCTGGAGAACCCGCGGTGCCCGAAGGCGCGGCCGCGGGGCTACGCTCGCGCTCAAGGTGGGAGCTTCCCGGACAAGGGCAAGAGGCGGAGGCGACCGCGGTCGCCTGATGCGGATCGGCCACGGTTCCGGTGAATGCTGAGCCGAAGGTTCCCCGAGGGAACCGTCGGCGCGAGCCTGCGCGTTCTACCCGGTCGCGCTCGACCGATCGGTAATGCCATGCGCCCACTCCTCGCCACGACCGCCCTCGCGCTCCTCGCCCTGTCGCTGCCGGCCGTCGCCCAGCAGGGGGCCGGCTGGGTCGATCCGCCGGCCAAGGCAGCCGGGACATCGGCCGGGACGCCCGCCAGCAAGCCCGCCGCCGAGCCGGCCCCGGCGCCCGAGGCCGCAGTTCCGGCGCGGCGCGAGACGCGCTCGGCGACCGTGGACGGGCCGCAGGCCGCGCCGAGGCAAGCCCGCGGCACCCGCCGCGCGGGCGACGAGCGGCAGGCCCGGCGCCAAGCCGCACGGGATGCCGCAAGGGACGCCGCAAGGGACGCCGCCGCGCGCGAGGCCGGGCCCCGGGCGACGCGCTCGGCCCGCGTGGCGCCGCCGGTCTTCTCGGCCCCGCCCCGGGAGGCGCCGGCCCGATCCGAGTCCGATCCGCGCTTCGCCGAATGGGCCGGCACCGCGCAGCGCCTGAGCGAGGCCTATCTCGACAGCGTGTCGAGCCCCGGCGACGGGATGGCGGCGGCGGCCCCGCGCTTCTACGGATCGCAGGTCCGCTTCCACGGGCGGACGATGTCCCTCTCCGCGCTGATGGCGGAGAAGCGGCGCTTCGCCCGGCGCTGGCCCGAGCGGCGCTACGAGCCGCAGGGCGAGCCGCGGGTCTCCTGCAACGCGGCGACCCAGAGCTGCCTCGTGCGCACGATTCACGAATTCAGCGCCGCGAGCCCCGGCCGCGGCGCCCGCTCCCAGGGCGTGGCCGAGCTGATGCTGACCGTGAGCTTCGCCGGCGGCCGTCCGATCATCGTCGAAGAGACGAGCCGGGTGCTGCGCCGCGGCGCCCTCAGCGCCTCCATCGGCGGGCGGGGCGGCGCCTGAACCGGCAGTTCCGCGCTCCGTGCCCTGTTGTGCTAGGAGGGGTCGCGAGACCGGAGCCGACCCGAGCGTCGGCCCACGAGACGGAGTGACCCGCGCGTGAAAGGTTCGGCAAAGGCCGCGGTGAAGAGCGGAGCGGAGGCCGCGCCTGCCCCCGAAGTGCCTGTCTCCGAGGACGATCTGCGCATCCGCGGCCTCATCCTGGCAGAACTCGACCGCCGCCGGGTCCGTCCGGTGGCGCGGCGCACTCTGGCGCTGATCGCCGAGGGCTTCGTCGAGCCCGCCGAGGGCCTGCCCGGCTACCGCATCGTCGACATGACCGGCGCCGTGCGGCGGCGCGACGAGGGCGAGGGGGCGGCCATGCCGCTCACGATCCACGACCTCATCGACGAACTGACCGAGCGGCACCAAACCCTAATGCTGCCGGCGCTTCCCCCGCAGCCCCCGCCGGAACCGGCCCGCGACCCGATCGCCGACGTGCGCGCGGCGGGCGCCCGCTTCGTCGAGACGCAATCCGCCCTGGCGCGCTCGCTCGCCAACACCTCGGCCGAGCGCAGCCGGGCGCTCGCCAGCGCCGCGAGCGAGACCGTGGAAGGCTGGCGCCACCGCTTGGCCGAGCGGTTCCGGGCCAAGCCCCGCCCGGCCCCCGCCGAGGCGGTCGCGCCGGCCACCCTCGACGCCACGTCCGCGGCGGCCATCCCGCAACCGCCGGGTGGGGCCGCGCGGTTCGCGACCCTCGGCACCCGTTTGGGCGGCAACCTGCGCCAAGTGTCGGCCCGCTCCGGCGAGGCGGCGTCACGGCTGCGGGACGTGGTGGAGGACGGGCTCGCGGCCGGCGGCCGCCGCCCGGTGGTGCTCATGGGCCTCGGCGCGCTGGCGGGCGCGGCGCTCGTCGCCGGCCTCCTCCTGGCCGGGCGCGAGGACGGCGCCGGTGAGACGCAGGTCTCGCGAAACACCGCGCCTCAGGCCGAACAGCCGGCCCCGGCGGCGAACCCTGCGGCCCCCAACCCGGCGAACACCGACACGCCGCCGCCCGAGACCGACCAGCGTCCCCCCGAGCCGCCGCGCAACCCCAATGCCGTCGAGGGGCCGGCCGAGGTGATCGACACCGCGACCCTGCGGGTCGGCGGCAAGCTCGTGCGCCTGTTCGGGGTCGAGTGGGTGCGCGGCGGCCAAGCCGACGAACTGTCGAAATATCTGCGCGGCCGGTCGGTGACCTGCCTGCCGGCCGCCGGCAGCAGCGCCCATGTCTGCACCGTCGAGGGGCGCGACCTGTCGGAGGTGGTGCTGTTCAACGGCGGCGGGCGCGCCTCGTCCGAGGCCACGCCCGAACTCGTCGCCGCCGAGGACCATGCTCGCACCGAGCGCCTCGGCGTGTGGAAGAAGTGAGGCGCCACACGCAGGCCGGGCGATAGGCTAGACTGTACGCGGCGCACGATTCGCGCGGCGTATGGACCGTTTCGCCCATGACCCTCTCGCTCGGCCTGAGCGCCTTCGCCGTCGTCCTCGCGCTGCTCGTCGTGGTGACGCTCGCCATCGGCATCCGCACGATCCCGCAGGGCCACGTCCACACCGTCGAGCGGTTCGGGCGCTACGACCGCTCGCTCAGCTCCGGCCTCGGCCTGATCATTCCTTACGTCGAGCGGATCGGTCGGCGGGTGAACATCATGGAGCAGGTCGTCGAGGTGCCGAGTCAGGAGGCCTTCACCCGCGACAACGCGGGCGTGCGGATCGATGCGGTGGTGTTCTACCAAGTGCTCGACGCCGCGCGCGCCTCCTACGAGGTTTCGAACCTGCAGATGGCGCTCTTGACCCTGACCATGACCAACATCCGCACCGTGGTCGGCTCGATGGACCTCGACCAGCTGCTGTCGCACCGCGACGAGATCAACGAGCGGCTGCTGCGGGTGCTCGATGCGGCCGCCGCCCCCTGGGGGGTCAAGATGAACCGCGTCGAGATCAAGGACATCCTGCCCCCCGCGGATCTCGCCGGCGCCATGGCCCGGCAGATGAAGGCCGAGCGCGAGAAGCGCGCCTCGGTGCTGGAGGCCGAGGGCCAGCGGCAAGCCGAGATCCTCCGCGCCGAAGGGCGCAAGCAATCGGCGATTCTGGAGGCGGAAGGGCGCCGCGAGGCCGCCTTCCGCGATGCCGAGGCGCGCGAACGCGGCGCCGAGGCGGAGGCGAAGGCCACCGCCATGGTGAGCGCGGCCATCGCCCAGGGGGACCTCGCGGCGGCGAACTTTCTGGTGGCCGAAAAGTACGTCGAGGCGATCCGCGCCATCGCCACGGCGCCGAACCAGCGGGTCGTCGTCGTGCCGATCGAGGCGTCGGCACTCGCCGGCACGCTCGGCGGCATCGCCGAGATCACCCGCTCGGTCTTCGGCGATCCGGGCGCCGCAGCGGCGGGCCGCTCCGGGCTGCCGCCGCGGGTCCCCGCCACGCCGCCGAAGGCCTGATTGCCTGTGTTCGACGCGCTCTCGCCCGCCTGGGCCTGGATCCTCGCCGGTCTCGTGCTGATGGGCGGCGAACTCGCGCTGCCCGGCGTGTTCCTCGTCTGGCTCGGCCTCGCCGCCGGGCTGACCGGCTTGATCGAGGCGGCCCTCGGCCTGCCCTGGCAGGGGCAGCTGCTCCTGTTCTCGGCGCTCTCCGTCGCCGCCGTCCTGCTGGCGAACCGCCTCAACCGGCAGCGGGCGCCGATCCTGAACCTCGGCGCCCACCGCCTGATCGGCCGCAGCGTCCGGCTGGAGACCGCCATCCTGGCGGGCGAGGGCCGCGCCCGCCTCGACGACACGCTCTGGCGCGTCACCGGGCCCGACCTGCCCGCCGGCACGCGGGTGCGGGTGACGGGCGTGGAGGGGACGGTGCTGCGGGTGGCGCCCATCACGCAGGAGGACGAAGCGCTTTCGGCCTCTACGGGCGCCTGAAACGGCTTTCGCAAGAACGGCGGAACTGTACCTTGCGCGGTACGCATGCTATCGGTGGGGAGGCTTGATTGACCTTGAAGCGGGTCCCCGCGATCTTCTTCCGGACGGAGGCCGGCAACGAACCCGTGCGGGATTGGCTCAAGGCACTCGACCAAGTGGATCGCCGTCGGATCGGAGAAGACATCAAGCTGGCCGAGTACGGCTGGCCGATCGGAATGCCGACTTGTCGGCCGATGGGCGAAGGTTTGCACGAAATCCGGTCCCGGATTTCGAACGGCCGGATCGCCCGGGCGCTGTTTTACATCGATGCGATGCAGCGGATGGTTCTGCTGCATGCCTTCATCAAGAAATCCCAGGCCACGCCGGCCGAGGATCTGCGGCTCGCCAGAACCAACAAGCGCAAGCACGAGCAAGGCCTGACATGACGCACGCGCCGTTCGACCACAGCGGATCGTCGTTCGACGACTTTTTGGAAGAAGAGGGACTGCTCGAA
Source organism: Methylorubrum salsuginis (assembly GCF_900114375.1). Lineage (GTDB taxonomy): Bacteria > Pseudomonadota > Alphaproteobacteria > Rhizobiales > Beijerinckiaceae > Methylobacterium > Methylobacterium salsuginis. Next base: position 93,304 of record NZ_FOSV01000014.1, read on the forward strand.
GAGACCGAGGCTGCCGCTCTCAAGCGGGTGATCGCGTGGCAGCTGGCGGAGGCGATGAAGGCAGAGGGGGTCAGCAAGAAGGCCCTAGCCGAGCGCCTAGGCACCAGCCGCTCGCAGCTCGATCGACTGCTCGATCCTGATAACCCGAACGTCCACCTGACAACCATTGCCCGCGCCGCACGCGCAGTCGGCAAGCGGCTGCGGATTGAGATGGTCGACGCGATTTGATCGTGCGTCAGCGGATGAGGTTGGTCTTCGCCAGATCGAGGATCGCATCGCCGCGTCCGCTCATCACCGCCTGGAGGGCGTAGAGGCTGAAGCCCTTCACCTGCTCGGCCTGAAGCTTGGGCGGCATGGCGAGTTCCTGGCGGTTCGTCACCACGTCGAGGAGGGCCGGGCCGGGATGCGAGAGCACGTCGGCGATCGCGCCCTCCAGATCGCCGGGATCCTCGACCCGGTGGGCGTGAATGCCGATGGCGCGGGCCATGGCGGAGAAATCGGGGTTCTGAAGCGCGACGCCGGTCTCGAGATAGCCCGCGGCCTTCATCTCCAGCTCGACGAAGCCCAGCGTGCCGTTGTTGAAGATCACCACCTTCACCGGCAGCTTTTCCTGGGTGAGGGTGAGGATGTCGCCCATCAGCATCGCGAAACCGCCGTCGCCGGACAGCGAGATCACCTGCCGGCCGGGGCTCGCCGCCTGGATACCGATGGCATGCGGCAGGGCGTTGGCCATCGAGCCGTGCGCCCAGGAGCCGATCAGGCGCCGCCCCGCGGTCATGTGCAGGTAGCGCGCCGCCCACACCGTGGGCGTGCCGACATCGGCCGTGAACACCGCGTCGTCGGTGGCGGCCTCGCTGAGGAGTTTCGTGAGGTATTGCGGATGGATCGGCCGGCGGCCGGGCTTGCCGGTGGCGAGGTCGTCCAGGCCCTCGCGGGCCTTGGCGTAGTGCTTGAGGCTGGCCTCGAGATGGCGGCGGCTGTCGTTGCCGGTCAGGCGCGGCAGCAGCGCCTGGATGGTCGCGGCCACATCGCCGACGAGGCCGAGTTCGAGACGGCAGCGCCGCCCGAGATTTTCCGGGCGGATGTCGACCTGGGCGATGCGGGCATGCTCGGGATAGAACTGGCGATAGGGGAAGTCGGTGCCGAGCATCAGCAGGGTCTCGCAGGCCTCCATCGCGGCATAGCCCGACGAGAAGCCGATCAGCCCGGTCATGCCGACATCGTAGGGATTGTCGTGCTCGACATGCTCCTTGCCGCCGAGGGCGTGGACGATCGGGCTCTTCAGCCGCTCGGCCAAGTGCATCAGCGGGGCATGCGCCCCGGCGCAGCCGCGCCCGCACAGCAGCGTGATCTTCTTGGAGTTGTTAAGAAGCTCGGCCAACCGGTCGAGGTCGTCGGATTGCGGGACGACGATGGGCGCGCGGGGCCGGAGCGTCGAGGCAGCCGCGAGCGTCCGCTCGGGCGCGGGCTTCAGGGCGACGGAACCGGGGATGACGATGACGGCGACGCCGCGCTGGCCCACCGCCGCGCGGATCGCGGTCTCCAGAACGTTCGGCAGCTGCGCCGGATCGGAGACCAGTTCGCAGAAATGGCTGCAATCGCGAAACAGCTGCTCGGGCCGGGTCTCCTGAAAGTAGTTCAGGCCGATCTCGGAGGAGGGGATGTGCGCGGCGATCGCCAGCACCGGGGTGCGGGTGCGGTGGGCGTCGTAGAGGCCGTTGATGAGGTGGAGGTTGCCCGGCCCGCAGGAGCCGGCGCAGACCGCGAGTTCGCCGGTGACCTGCGCCTCGCCCGCGGCGGCGAACGCCGCGACCTCCTCGTGGCGGACATGGACCCACTCGATCACGTCGCGCGCCCGGATCGCCTCGGTGATCCCGTTCAGACTGTCGCCGACGAGCCCGTAGACCCGCCGCACGCCCGCGAGTTCGAGCGTCTCGACGATGAGGTCGGATATGGTGTCGGAGGCCATGGCCCGTCTCCCCGGTTGACCGCGGGCGGTCGATGCGGGCCAACGTCGGGATCGGGCGTTTGTTCGAGGGTCGAGGCGAATTTCACAATTGTTGCAGGATGTTGCCGGTCTCAGCAGGACGGCTCGCGGCCATACTTCTCGGCAATGAAGCGCGTCCGCTCCTGCATGTCGATCCGGTCACGCTCGAAGGCGAGAAGGTCGCGCCGCATCTCGGCCGTCAGCCGAATGCCCGCACCGGCGCTGATCCGCTCGAACACGCAAAGGCCGAGAACGGCGCCAATCGCCGGTCTCGGCCCATTCGGTTTGCGGACTTTCTTCATACGGGGCGGCGAGCGCCGCCTCAGGTGTTCATCGAGTCGAAGAAGTCGCTGTTGCTCTTGGTCTGGCGCAGCTTGTCCATGAGGAACTCGATCGCGTCGGTGACGCCCATCGGGTTGAGGATGCGGCGGAGCACATAGGTCTTCTTGAGCGAATCCGGCGGCACCAGCAGCTCCTCCTTGCGGGTGCCGGAGCGGGTGATGTCGATGGCCGGGAAGATGCGCTTGTCCGAGACCTTGCGGTCGAGGATGATCTCGGAATTGCCGGTGCCCTTGAACTCCTCGAAGATCACCTCGTCCATGCGCGAGCCGGTGTCGATGAGCGCGGTGGCGATGATCGAGAGCGAGCCGCCCTCCTCGATGTTGCGGGCCGCGCCGAAGAAGCGCTTGGGCCGCTGGAGCGCGTTGGCGTCGACGCCGCCGGTCAGCACCTTGCCGGAGGACGGCACGACGGTATTGTAGGCCCGGCCCAGGCGGGTGATCGAATCCAGCAGGATCACCACGTCGCGGCCGTGCTCCACCAACCGCTTGGCCTTCTCGATCACCATCTCGGCGACCTGCACGTGGCGGGTGGCCGGCTCGTCGAAGGTCGAGGCGATGACCTCGCCCTTCACCGAGCGGATCATGTCGGTCACCTCCTCCGGGCGCTCGTCGATGAGCAGCACGATGAGGTAGCACTCGGGATGGTTAAGGGTGATCGACTGCGCGATGTTCTGCATCAGCACGGTCTTGCCGGTGCGCGGCGGCGCGACGATCAGCGCGCGCTGGCCCTTACCGATCGGCGAGACGATGTCGATGATGCGGGGCGAAAAGTCCTTCTTGGTCGGGTTGTCCAGCTCGAGCTTGAACCGCTTGGTGGGGAACAGCGGCGTCAGGTTGTCGAAGTGAACCTTGTGCTTGATCTTCTCCGGGTTCTCGAAGTTGATCGTGTTGACCTTGATCAGGGCGAAGTAGCGCTCGCCGTCCTTGGGGCCGCGGATCGGGCCTTCCACCGTGTCGCCGGTGCGCAGGCCGAAGCGGCGGATCTGGGTCGGCGAGATGTAGATGTCGTCGGGGCCCGGCAGGTAGTTCGAGTCGTTCGAGCGCAGGAAGCCGAACCCGTCCTGCAGCACCTCGACGGTGCCGGCGCCGATGATCTCGGTCTCGTTGGCCGCGAGCTGCTTGAGGATCGCGAACATCAGTTCCTGCTTGCGCATGGTCGAGGCGTTCTCGACCTCGACCTCCTCGGCAAACGCGGTGAGTTCGGTCGGCGACTTGGATTTGAGATCCTGAAGGCGCACCTCGCGCCGAACCGCGGGCTCGGCGGCCACGGGGCCGTCCTCGGTCGGCATGTCGACGGGGGCGAGAGCGTCGTTCTGTGACGTCATGTGGGGGGATGCAACCAACGAAGGCGGGGAAGGATCGGCCGGTCGGGACGCAGGGCCGGGCGCCGGGGAGGCGCCCCAGGTCCGGCAAGGCTGCGAGCGCAGCGGTCCGGCCCACGCATCGGCTCCTCTCGGCTTGGAACAAGCCCCAGGGGTGCGACACGGCTGCAATCGGAAAGCAAGCGTGCTTATCGCGTTTTGCGGGTCGGCTCAAGAGTCTTGTTCCTGGCCTCAAGCGCCGGCGTCCGCGGCCTGAGGCTTCTCGCTCCGCTCGATGCCGCGGCAAAGCCGGAGCCCGCTCCGCAGGGCACCCTTCCGCGCCCGGCCATCCTAGAGTCATCGCCCATGCCGAGCGATGGCGATCAGCGCCGCCGCAGCCGCACGTAGAGCGCCCCCGCCCCGCCATGGTGGCGCGCCGCTTCCTCGAAGCCGAGGACGAGGCCGCGCAGTTCCGGGCCGCGCAGCCAGTGCGGCACGCTCCGGCGCAGCACGCCGCGCTCGGAGAAACCGGAATCCGAAAAACCCTCGCCGCCCTTGCCGGTGACGACGAGGACGCGGGCGTGACCGGCCGAGCGCGACCGCATCAGGAATCCGACCAGGGCCGCGTGCGCCTCGGCCTGATAGAGCCCGTGCAGGTCGATGCGCGCCTCAATCGCCAGGGTGCCCCGTTCGAGGCCGCGGCGCTCCTTGCGCTCCAGCCCCGGCGGGGGCGGGGCGGGAGGCCGGGCCGGGGGAGGGCTGGCGACCGACGCGCCCGCGAGGTCGCCGAGCTTCACCGGCCGCTTGTGAGCCGGAGGGGAGGGGAGGGCGGTCTTGGTCGCGATCTTAGCCGGGATCTTGGCAGCGGGCCGGATCGCCGGAGGGGCCGCGGCGGCGGGATTGGGTTTGGCGGGTTTCGACGAGGCCGGCTTCGCGGCGCTCGGTGTGAGCGGCGCGGGCGCCGCCTCGGAGGTGACCTCGGCCCCCGGCTTCTTCGGCCGCGCCCGTCCGCGCAGGGGCGTGATCAGCTTGGCGATCTCGCCCCACAGATACGCCTCCTCGCGGGAGAGCGACCGCCGCCGCGGCGGCCTCACGGCCGGGGCTCCCCGGTCGGCGAGGCCACCGGCTTGGGCAGCAAAACGACGAACCCCATCCGGTCGTGCAGGTCGCCCGCGGCGACGCCCGCCTTGGCGCCGGTGCCGACATAGAGGTCGCCCCGCGCCGGACCGAGGATGGCCGAGCCGGTGTCGGCGGCGATCACCAGATGGCCGCGCCCCGGCTGGCCCGGCAGCTTGCCTTCGAGGAAGAACGGCAGGCCGTAGCGCCACAGGTTGCCGTCCACCGCCATGCTGCGGCCGGGGCTCAAGGGGGCGCCCGCGGCGCCGGGGGGGCCGAGGCGGGCATCCTCCACCGGCTCGACGCGGAAGAAGACGTAAGACGCGTTCTTCCGCATCAGCCGGCGGGCGTGGTCGGGGTTGGCCCGCAGCCACGTGGTCCAGCGCTCCAGGCTCAGCCCGTTGAGCGGCAGATGGCCCTCCGCCACCAGAAGCTTGCCGATCGAGGTGTAGGGCTGGCCGTTCTTGCCGTCGTAGAGCACCCGCACCGAGCGCCCGTCGGGCAGGCGGGCGCGGCCCGATCCCTGTACCTGAAGAACGAAGAGATCGACGGCGTCGCGCAGCCACAGCACCGGCTTGGTATGGGCCGCGACGGCGCCGTCCTCGATCGCCGCGCGGTCGGGATAGGGCTCCAGCCCGGTCGTCGTGCGGCGGCCCGCCTTGTAGACCGGGTCGAGCCCCGGCGCGGTCTCGCCGGGCGCCAGCGTCACGAGGTCGTCGGGCCGGGCGAGGACCGGGGCGGTGTAGCCGGGGCCGGGCTCCAAGGAGCCGACGAGTTCCGGCTCGAAATAGCCGGTGAGGAATCCGAGCCGCCGCTCGGGCTCGGCGCCGCTGGCCGGCCGCACGATCCGATAGGCCGAGAACCATCCCTCGAAGAACTTTTTTGCTTCGTCAGCGGGTACATCGGCCGCCGCCGCGCAGGCTGCCGCGAGGTCGGCGGCGTGGCCGGTGACGCCCACGGCCTGGGGCGGTTTCGGCCCCGGCGCGGCGCAGGTGCGGCGGAAGGCGTCGAACGCCGCGGCCGCGTCGTCCGCGCCCCAGCCGGTGAGGCTGGCGAGCGCCACCGGCTCCAGCACGCCGTCGCCGACCCTTGCGCCGACCCCTGCACTCACCCCTGCACTCACCCCTGCGCCCACGCGCGCGGGCGCCTCCGCATGGCTCAGCGGAACGGAAACGGCCGCAGCGGCGAGGACCGCTGCGGCCGGAAGGAAAACGCGTCGGAACGGCATGACTTACAAGGGAATCAGCCGCCCGCGTCGGTGGCGACGAGCTGCCAGTTCGGATCGCGCGAGCCCAGCGTCCGGGCGAAGGTCCACACGTCGGGCACCTCGACGCCGGTCTCGGCATTGCCGTCGATCACCTTGCCCTCGGCGTCGCGGGTGGCGGTGATGAGGTTCGAGAGGAAGCGCACGGTGACCTGTGCGACCTTGTTCTTGACTTCGACGGCGACGATCTCGGCCTTGTCGATCGAGATGAAGGTGGTCTCGGCGGTCTCGCGGCGCTTCTCGCGCTCGGAGATCACCCGCTCGAAGCCTTCGCACACTTCCTTCGACAGCAGCGCCCGCAGGGTCTTGCGATCCCCCGTGGCGAAGGCGGTGACGATCGCCTCGTAGGCGCTCTTGGCGCCCTCCAGGAAGGCGCGCGGCTCGAAGGCGGGCTCGACCTGCACGATCTGCTCCAGGCCGCGGGCCACCGCCGAGCCCGGCTCGGCGATGCCGCGCCAGTCGCGCGGGGCCGCCTGAGCGGGGATCGGCTGGGCGCGGTCGGCGCCGGGCAGGCGCACGACGTTGTCGCCCTCCGAACGGGCGCCTGGCGCGTCGGTGCGGTTGCGCTCCACCGGGCGGAAGGGCGAGCGCTCCGTCCCGGTCTTCTGGCCCAGCACCGAGCGCAGCCGCCAGATGACGAAGACGGCCAGCGCCAGAAAAATCAGGGTGGTTGCGTCGAAGGAATCCTGCATCACCGATCCGAATCGTGCCCGTCGCACGCGTGAGGCTGACACCCGAGGGCTGCCGGAGGGGGACCCCGCGCGATCCGTGCTCCCGCGGGGCCGGCCGGGGCGCCGCTCCTGCGGTCAGGGGCACGTCTCGCGAAGGGCTTTCGAGGCTCTGAGTGCTTCTCACGAAACTCCCGATCATCGTCGCGTTCCGTTCGGGCGCAACAATGCGGCGGAAGTCTCGTGAGCACTCTTAGCCGAGCCCGGCGCAAGGAGCGAGCCGGAAGCTTGGCATCTTGAAGGCGAATGTCTCCGGCGTCGAGAACCCTATGACTCCACCCTGGACTTCCCCGTGATATGGGTGGGTCCGCGCGCGATTCCAGGCGCCCCGCCGAGGCAATCGCCCGCAGGGCTGGCTCGAAACAGTCTCGAAGCCGCATGAGCGGCGGCAAGAGTGCAACGGGCCTCGGTGGGAGCCGAGCGAAAGCCCAAGGTCGCGGAGGCGACCGCAGACGACCGAGGCGAACAAAAACCCGGCACCGGGGCGATCGCCCTGGTCCCGGGCAAATCCTCCGGCTTGTTCGCGGCGGGGCGGCATGTTAGCGCGCTGCCCGCGCCGGAAAAGGGCGCGCCGGCGTCACAACCGCCGCGCAGCAACGACGCGAGGAGGAGATTCGTCATGGCCGACACCGCGGCACCCAACGGCAACGGCGCCCAGGACGGCGACCTCACCCCCGCGATCAACGCGCTGGCGCAGTACACCAAGGACCTGTCGTTCGAGAACCCGAACGCCCCGCGCTCGCTGCAGCCGCAGGAGGGTGGGCCGCAGATCAACATCCAGGTGAACGTCAACGCCTCGCAGCTCGCCGAAGCCGACTTCGAGGTCGAGCTGTCGCTGGAGGGCGACGCCAAGATCAAGAACGACGTGCTGTTCAAGTTCGAGCTGAAGTACGGCGGCGTGTTCCGGATGCGCAACATCCCGCAGGATCAGATCCACCCGGCGGTGATGATCGAGTGCCCGCGCCTGCTGTTCCCGTTCGCGCGCCAGATCGTCGCCGAAGCCGTGCGCAACGGCGGCTTCCCGCCCCTCTACATCGACCCGATCGATTTCGTCGGCCTCTACCGCCAGAAGATGGAAGAGGCCCAGGCCGCCCAGGGCCAGGGTGCCCCGCTCGCCTCTTGAGGCGGGACGATCCGTCAGTTTTGAGAGGGCTCCGGCGCCAACGCGTCGGAGCCCTTATCATATGTCAATGATCGGATCGGCACTGTGGCCGGCGCGCCGCATTCCGCCCGGAAGGGTTGTGCTAGGCGAATCTTCGCTGCCGCCTCGGCAGGGGTTTCGAGCCGTCCGACCATGTTCCGCCTCTCGCTTGCCGCGCTGCTCCTGGCCGTCGGCCTCTCCGCCTGCGCCACCGTCGCGCCCAACACCCTGTCACCGCAGGAAACGGCCGACCTCAAATTCACGAGCCTCGAGGTCGTGGTCCCGCCCGAGACGCGGATCGACTGGTCCTCGGCGGAGGACGATTACCTGAGCGAGCGAAAGCTCTCCCGGACCGATCCGGCCCTGGTCGTCACCCCGGAGGCGCGCGCCCATCTGCGCAACCTCGCAGCCGCCCGCTTGAAGGCGAAGCTCCAGCGCGTGATCGCCGAGCGCCCCGCCGGCACGCGCCCGGTGCGCCTCGTCGCGACGATCAGGGAGGTCTCGATCCCGTCTGCCGTCAAACGCGTCATCATCGGCGGCACCCCCTCGATCCGCGGCGACGTCGACGTGATCGACGCCCGCACGGGTGCCCTGCTGACGACCTATCGCGGGGCATTGGGCACCAAATATGCCGGCAACGGTGTCTACGGTGTCATCGGCGATGGCCTCGCCCAAGCCATGGGCGCCGACGACCTCTACGACCGCGCCGCCGCCGACTATGCGGACGGCTTCGGAGACTGGCTCAAGCCGCGCTGAGGCGCCACGCCGCAGCCGCCGAAACGGTTTTGGGCGGCAGAGGCTTACGGCCGCGCTTCCCCCGGGAAGGCCGGGCGCGAGCTCTGACAAATGAGAAATTTTCCCGTCTGCGGAGTTATGGCCGAGCAAGGGCGCCTCCGACGGGGGCGCCCCTCACGGCTCGACCGAAGGATCCGATGGCGCCCACGACCCACCTCGCCCTGATCAACGTCTTCATCGGCGACATCCAGGGAGGGCTGGGGCCGTTCCTCGGCACGTGGCTGGCGCAGCAGCGCCAGTGGAGTCCCTCCGAGATCGGGCTCGTCACCACCCTCGTCGGCGGCGGGGCGCTGCTGCTGAGCGGGCCGTTCGGCGCCCTGGTCGACCGGATCGAGCGCCCGCGCCTCCTCGTCGTGCTGTCCTGCGCGGCGATCCTGGCCGGCACCCTGCTGCTGCTGCCGGCCCAGGGCTTCGTACCGGTGCTGGCGGCGCAGTTCCTGGCCGCGGCGGGCGGCACGCTGTTGCTGCTGGCGGTGACCGCCCTGACCCTCGGCGTCGTCGGCAAGGAGGCGTTTCCGCGCCAGCAGGGCCGCAACCAGGCCTTCAACCATGTCGGCATCCTGATCGCCGCCGGCCTCATCACCCTCGGCACCGCCCGGTTCGGGCCGGCGGTGGCGTTCTGGGTGCTCGGCGCCATGGCGGCGGCGGCGATCGCCGCCACCCTCGCCATGCCGGCGGATGCCTGGAATTGCCGCCGCTCCTTCGGCTGGAAGGAGGAGGACGAGAAAGCGCCCGACCGCTCGCCCTACCGCCAGATTTTCTCCGACACCCGCCTCCTCGTGCTCGCCGTGGCGCTCGCCCTGTTCCAGCTCGGCAATGGCGGCATGTTGAGCCTGCTCGGCCAAAAACTCGTCCACACCACCGCCGACCCGGTCGCCTGGACCGCCCGCTACGTCATGGTCGCCCAGCTCGTGATGGTGCCGGTGGCGCTGATGGCCGGGTCGCTCGCCGACCGGAGCGGCCGGCGCCAGCTTCTCATCGCCGCCTGCCTCGCCCTGCCGGTGCGGGCGGCGATCTCGGCCTTCGTCGACGATCCGTATTGGCTGATCCTGGCCGAGGTGCTCGACGGCGTCTCCTCGGGCATCATCGGCGTCGCCGTGCCGGTGGTGGTGGCCGACCTCACCTGGGGCACGGGCCGGACCCAGACCGTGCTCGGCTTCGTCAACGCCGTGCAGGGCGCGGGCGGGGCGCTCTCGGCCTGGTACGGCGGGCTGGCCCAGGGCTGGTTCGGCTGGACCGGCAGCTTCCTCGCCCTCGGCGCGGCCGGCGTCGCGGCGCTCGCTCTGGTCTGGTGGCTCGCCGCCACCACCGAGGAGAGCCGGGCGCAACGCCGCCACGCCCGCAAGGCCGAGCGCCGCAAGGCCCGCACCGCCGAGAGCGCGGCCTGAGGCCTTTTGTGCCCGGAACAGGCCCGTCGGCCGACCGGTTCACCGACCTGATCTCTGCAAGGCGGATTGAGGCCGATGGACCGCACCCTGAATCATTCCGGCGACGGCCGCACGATTCACGCCTACGAACCGCGCGCCGTGCCCTGGCTCAGCGTGATGTTCGGCTACGGGCCGATGCTGCCGTTCCTCGGGGGGGCCGCGCTGGTCTGGCTGCTGCGGGGCGAGGCGGCCGAGGCGATCTTCCGGCTCACGCTGCTGTGGGCTTGTGCGATCCTGCTCTTTCTGTCGGGCGTGCGCCGGGGCGTCAGCTTCCGCACCGAGGGCGGGGCGCGGGCGACGCAGATCGTCACGATGCTGGGGCTGTTTCTCCTCGGCTTCTTCGCGCTCGTGGCCTTCGCGATGGGATCGGTCGTCCCCGCCCTCGTCCTGCTGATGCTGGGCTTCGCCGCCATCGCGGTGCTCGATCCCATCGCCGCGCGGCGCGGGGAGGCACCGCTGTTCTTCGAGCGGCTGCGCCCGTTCCAGATGCCGCTCGCCGTGCTAGGACTGGCCGCCCTCCTCGCCCACCGCTTGCTCGCCTGACATGCATGTCCGCCACGATCCGCAGGCACCGGAATCCGAAAAGATCGATTTCGACGCGTTCCTGGCGGTCGATATCCGCCTCGGCACGGTCGTTTCCGCCGAGCCGTTTCCGGAGGCCCGCAAGCCGGCCCTGAAGCTCGTGATCGATTTCGGGCCGGTGATCGGCGCCAAGCGCTCCTCGGCGCAGATCACCGAGCACTACACGCCGGACGCGCTGCTCGGCCGGCAGGTCGCGGCCGTCGTGAACTTCCCGCCCCGCCAGATCGGAAAATTCCTGTCCGAGGTGCTGACCCTCGGTTTCGCCGACGAGGGCGGCGCGGTGGTGCTGTTCCGGCCCGACCGGCCGGTGCCCGACGGGAGCCGGCTGTTCTGAGCCGCCGGTCGGAGGCATGCTTGCCGCCGCGCCGCCGCCTGCGATAGAGCCGGGCCTCAATTCCCGAAGAAAAATCCTGAGCGGCGACGACATGGCCAAGGCCGAGACCCTGAAACCCCGCCTGCCGCGCGGCTTTCCCGACCGCACCGAGGCCGACCTGCTGGCGCAGGGCCGGATGCTGGAGACGATCCGGCAGACCTTCGACCTCTACGGCTTCGAGGCGCTGGAGACCCCGTTCGTCGAATACACCGAGGCGCTCGGCAAATTCCTGCCCGATCTCGATCGGCCGAACGAGGGCGTCTTCTCGTTCCAGGACGACGACGAGCAGTGGCTCAGCTTACGCTACGACCTCACCGCGCCACTCGCCCGGCACGTGGCGGAAAACTTCGATTCGATCCCGAAGCCCTATCGCAGCTACCGGGCCGGCTACGTCTTCCGCAACGAGAAGCCGGGCCCCGGCCGCTTCCGCCAGTTCATGCAGTTCGATGCCGACATCGTCGGGGCGGCCTCGGTCGCGGCCGACGCCGAGACCTGCATGCTGATGGCCGACACCCTCGACCGGCTCGGGCTCGGCGGCCAGTACGTCGTCAAGGTCAACAACCGCAAGGTCTTGGACGGCGTGATGGAGGCCATCGGGCTGGCGGGCGCCGACAAGGCCGGCCAGCGCCTCACGGTGCTGCGCGCCATCGACAAGCTCGACCGGCTGGGCGCGGACGGCGTGCGCCAGCTGCTCGGCCCCGGCCGCAAGGACGAGAGCGGCGACTTCACCAAGGGCGCGGGGCTGGCCGACGAGGCCATCGAGCGCATCCTCGCCTATGTCGGCTTCGAGGCCGCCCCCCATGACGGCGCCGACCGGCTCGCCTTCTGGGAAAAGTTCTTCGGGTCCTGGCACGCGGTGGTGGGCGAGTCCGAGACCGGCCGCGAGGGCATCGCCGAATTGCACGCCATCATGCGGCTGTGCGAGGCGGCGGGCTACGGCCACGACCGGGTCCGCGCCGACCCTTCCGTGGTGCGCGGCCTCGAATACTACACCGGCCCGGTCTACGAGGCCGAGCTGACCTTCCCGGTCACCAACGAGGACGGCCAGACCGTGCGCTTCGGCTCGGTCGCGGGCGGCGGGCGCTACGACGGGCTGGTCGGCCGTTTTCGGAGTGAGCCGGTGCCGGCGACCGGCTTCTCCATCGGCGTGTCGCGGCTGTTCTCGGCGCTGCGGCTGACGAAGAGCCCGCTGGTCGAAGGCGCGGCCAAGCCCGGCCCGGTGGTGGTGCTGGTGCTCGATCGCGAGAACGTCGCCGAATACCAAGCGCTCGTCGCGCGGCTGCGGGCGGAAAACATCCGGGCCGAGCTCTATCTCGGCGCCGCCGGCATGAAGGCGCAGATGAAGTACGCCGACCGCCGCCGGGCCCCGGCCGTGGTGATCCAGGGCTCGAACGAGCGCGAGGCCGGCGAGGTCCAGATCAAGGACCTGATCCAGGGCGCCCAGGCCGCCGCCGCCATCGCCAGCAACGCCGAATGGAAGGCCGCGCGCCCGGCTCAAGTGTCGGTGCCGGTGGAGCGGATGGTCGAGGCCGTGCGCGAGGTGCTGGCGCGGCATTTCGGGTAATCAGGAATCCGGCCCACTCGCGCGGCAGGGTCGCGCGGGTCTCCTCCCCCTTGTGAGGAGGGGACCCGCGCTTGATGCGGTCAGCGCATCAGGGAGCACACCCCGCCGCCTCAGAACCCCGCCGCGAGCCTCTGCGGCGCCGCCGCTCGGTGGGTCGCCCCCTGGCGGTAGAGGCCGCGATGCTGGCCGTCCGGCACCAGCGCCTCGGTAAGGCCGATCACCGTCTCGGCGGCGCCGAGCAGCACGGCCCCGTCGGGGGTGAGCGCCTTGGCGATCCGCTCCAGCACGTCGGCCTTGGTCGGGGCGTCGAAGTAGATCAGCACGTTGCGGCAATAGACGATGTCGAACTGCCCGAGATGGTCGAACGGGTGCAGCAGGTTGAGCGGGCGGTAGCTCACCATGTTGGTGAGCTGCGGGCTGATGCGCCACTGCTCGCCCACCTGCGTGAAGTGCTTGACGAGGAGTTGCACGGGCAGGCCGCGCTGCACCTCGAAATGGCTGTAGAGGCCGAGGCGGGCCTTCTCCAGCACCTCGGTCGAGAGATCGGTGCCGACGATCTCGACCTGCCAGCCCACGAGCTGGGCCGCCGCCTCGTGGATCAGCATGGCGAGCGAGTAGGGCTCCTGGCCGGTCGAGGCCGCTGCCGACCAGATCCGCAGGCGCCGGGTCGAGGCGCGGGCCGCGATGGCGCGGGGCAGCAGCACGTCGCGGAACAGGTCGAACGGGGCGCGGTCGCGGAAGAAGAACGTCTCGTTCGTCGTCATCGCCTCGACCACGGCCTGCTCCATCGGGCCCTCCCGCGACAGGCGCAGGGCGCCGACGAGGTCGGACAGCGTGGCGAGGTTGAAGCGGCGGCAGACCGGCGAGAGGCGGCTCTCGACGAGGTAGCGCTTCTCCGGTCCGAGCGCGAGGCCGGATCGCTTCTTCAGGTATTCGCGCAGGAAGGTGAAATCCGCCTCGGTCATGCCGCGCTCCCGCCGATGGCGGTGCGCAGGGCCGAGCCGATCTCGGGCAGCGGCAGGACGGCGTGGCACAGACCCGCCTTGGCCACGCTGCCGGGCATGCCCCATACCGTGCTGGTGGCCTCGTCCTGGGCCATGAGCTGCCCGCCCGCCTCGACCAGGGCGCGGGAGCCCGCGGTGCCGTCCGAGCCCATGCCGGTGAGGATCACGCTGAGCGTCGCGGGGCCGTAGAGCGCGGCGGCGTCGAGGAACAGCACGTCCACGGCCGGACGGCAGAAATTGACCGGTGGCCCGTCGTCGAGGCGGATCACCGGGTCGGCGGCGGAACCCGACAGCCGCATGTGGCGGCCCCCCGGCGCGACGTAGATGCGGCCGGGCTGGACCCGCTCGTCGGCCTTGCCCTCCGCCGCCGGAATGCCGACCCGGGCGCCGAGATGCTCGGCGAAGACCGCCGTGAAGACCGGCGGCATGTGCTGGACGATCAGCACCGGGAGGCGCCGCAGGGTCGCCGCGCCGATCTTTTCGAGAACCTCGCCCACCGCCTTGGGGCCGCCGGTGGAGGAGCCGACCAGCAGGACGCGCGGGGCGGTGACGGTGCGCGGGCGCGGGCGCAGCGTCACGGTGCCGGACAGGCGCGAGACCGGAGCGGGGGCCGCCGTCTGCGTCGAGGAGGCGGGCTCGACCGCGGTCGGGACCGGCCGGCGCCGGGCGCGGGCGGCGCCGAAGACGCGGATGCGCTCGAGCAAGTCGGCGCGGAAGCCGTCGGAGGTGGTGACGCCGCGGTTGCTCTCGGGCTTGGGGATGTAATCGACGGCGCCGAGCGACAGGCAGCGCAGCGACACGTCGGCGTTGCGCTGAGTCAGCGTCGACATCATCACGACCTGCACGCCGGGCTGGCGCGCCAGGATCAGCGGCAGGGCCTGGATGCCGTCGAGTTCCGGCATCTCGATGTCGAGGAGTACCACGTCGGGGGCGCAGCGCGCCAGGGCATCGACGGCGGCGCGGCCGTTGGGAGCGGTGGCGACCACCTCGTGGCCGGCTTCCCCCAGCCAGCGCGAGACCAGCCCGCGCACCACCGCGGAATCGTCGGCGACCAGGACCTTCACGGCGCTGCGCGCCGCCGCGGCTGGAGCGAGGGCCTGGATTGCCGACATCTGTTTCGTGCCTCCGCAGGAGGAAGGGGAGCGAGGTCCTGCGGCCTCCCCGGGCCGCTCGGAAGGGGGCCGCGCGCGAGGCGCGCGACCGCTGGCTTTCGAGAGCATCGTGCTGGATACGGCATCCAGACGAGGCTCTAGGTCATCGAGTGGCATCGGCTTTTTCGAAAGCCGTTTCCCACCGTTCGGGCCGAGGTCCTCAGCCGCCCCGGCTGTCGGACCGGTGGGTCTCGATCAGGCGTGAGCGGATCGATGCACCGCGAAGCCGACCTGATCGAGCTTGGCCATCATGATCTCCCGGTCGAACGGCTTCATGATGTACTCGTCGGCGCCGGCCCGCAGGGCCCGGGCGATGGCGCCGACATCGTTCTCGGTGGTGCAGAACAGGACCTTGGGCCGGTCGCCGCCGGGGGACTGGCGCAGGTTCCGCAGAACCTCGTAGCCGTCCATGTTCGGCATGTTCCAGTCGAGCACGATCACGGAGGGCATCGCCTCGGCGCACATCGCGAGTGCCTTTTCCCCGTCCTCGGCGTCGCGGACGCTGAAATCGAGGGTCTCCAGGATCCGGCGGGCGACCTTTCGGATCACCGCGGAATCATCGACGACGAGACCGGTCCTCATCGCGCGCCTCCTCAGGCGACCTTGGCGTCGCGCTTGGCGTCGCCGAAGGCGAGCAGCGCGTCGACGTCGAGGATGACGAGCAGGCGCCCGTCGAGGCGGTGGACGCCGTGCGAGATGTCGCGCCAGCGCGGATCGAGATTGATCGGCACCGGCTCGTGGGTCTCGGCACCGAGCTTCAGCACCTCGCCGACGCCGTCGACGATGAGGGCGAAGGTCTCGCCCGCCTGCTCCAGGCCGATCGCCATCTGGGCCGCGCCGGCCTCCCGCTCGGGGAGGCTGAGGCGCCGACGCAGGCAGAGCGCGGTGACGACGCGCCCGCGCAGGTTCAGGAGGCCGACGATCTCCTTCGGCGCCAGCGGCACCGGGGTGATGCCGGCGGGCACGAACACGTCGTGCACCCGGTCGATGGTGAGACCGAACATGGTCTCTCCGACGAACACCGTGACGTAGTCGGTGGTGTCGGCGGGGGCGGCGTTGGCGTTGGCGGCCTGCATGGGACTGGGTCTCGCTACGTCAGGACAGGATCAGGCGGCGCGGGCGAGACCGGGCTCGCCGATCTCGGCGAGGGCGGCCAGCAGGCCCGAACGGTCGAACTTCGCCACGAGGTCGCTGATGGCGAGCTTGCGGGCCTGCTCGATCGCCTCGGGCCCGACCGTCCCGGTCAGCGCCACCACCGGCATCTCGGCCAGCCGCCCGCCGGCCTTGCGCATGGCGCCGACGAGGTCGAAGCCGCTGCGGCCGGGCATGTCGAGGTCGCTGACCACGAGGTCGATGCCGGCGTTGGACAACAGCGCCTTGAGGGCCTCGTCGGCGCTCGCCGCCACGCTCACGCTGTAGCCCGCCGCCTTGAGCACGGGGGTGAGCATGTCGCGGAAGAAGGCCGAGTCGTCGACCAGCAGGAGCGAGGGCGCCTTGACGGCGGCCTTGCGGGGACCCCGCGCCCAGTCGTCGTAGGCGAGCGGCAGGAAGTGAGCGATGTTGATGATGTCGGTGGCCCGGCCCCGCAGCACCGCCGAGCCGATGAGGTCGGAGCGGTCGGCGGCGATCTCGATGTCGAGGCGCTCCTCGACGATGTCGACGATCTCGTCCACCACGAGGCCCATCGCCCGGTCGCCGTCGGAGAACACCACGAGCGCCTGGTTGCCCTCGGTGCGCAGCGCGATCGTCGGGTCGGCGGGGACCAGCGGCATCAGGCGGCCGCGGTACTGGATGAGCGGACGCCCGCCCAGCCACTCGATCTTGGCCGCGTCGATCTCCTCCAGACGGGTGACCAGCGAGAGCGGCACCGCCTTGAAGCCGCCCGAGCCGCCCTTGAACACCAGCAGCGTCGCCTTGGCGTCGCCCGCCTCGATCTCCTCGCCCTCGGCCTCGGCGACCGCGCCCGACTGCGCGCTCTGGCCGACGAGCTTGGCCACGCCGTTGGGATCGACGATGAGCACCACGGCACCGTCGCCGAGGATTGTGTTGCCGGCAAACAGCGGGATGTGGCGCAGCTTCGACGACATCGGCTTCACGACGATCTCTTCCGTGTGGAAGACCTCGTCCACGAGTACGCCGAAGCGCTGGCGGCCGACCTGGGCGACGACGACGAAGCCGGATTCGACCACCTCGCCCTCTTCCACCGTCGCTTGGCCCCGCATCAGCCCCTGGAGGGTGACGATCGGCAGGAGCCTTTCGCGCAGGCGCAGGACGGGCGCGCCGTTGATGCGCTCGATGGCGTTGGCGCCTTCCTTGGCGCCCTTGGCATCGACCCGCACCAGCTCCAGCACCGCGATCTGCGGCACCGCGTAGCGCTGCGCGCCGGCCTTGACGATGAGCGCCGAGACGATGGCGAGCGTCAGCGGGATCTTGATGGTGAAGGTGGTGCCGCGGCCGAGTTCGGTCGCGATGTCGACCACGCCGCCGATGGTCTCGATGTTGGTCTTGACCACGTCCATGCCGACGCCGCGGCCGGAGACCGAGGTGACGGCCTTGGCGGTCGAGAAGCCGGCGTGGAAGATGAACTTCGCGACCTGCGCGTCGGTCATCTTCTCGACTTCCGCCGCCGGGGCGAGGTTGCGCTCGACCGCCTTCTTGCGGATGGCGGCCAGATCCAGGCCCTTGCCGTCGTCGGCGATCTCGATCGTGATCGTGCCGCCCTCGTGATAGGCGGACAGACGGATCGTGCCGCGGGCGGGCTTGCCCGCCTTGATGCGCTCGTTGGTGGCCTCGATGCCGTGGTCGGCCGAGTTGCGCACCATGTGGGTGAGCGGGTCCTTGATGACGTCGAGGACCTGGCGGTCGAGTTCGGTCTCGGCGCCGGACATCACCAGCTCGATGCCCTTGCCGAGTTCGGCCGAGAGGTCGCGCACGACGCGGGGCAGCTTCTGCCACGCATTGCCGATCGGCTGCATGCGCGTCTTCATGACGCCTTCCTGCAGCTCGGCGGTGACGTGGGAGAGCCGCTGCAGCGGCACCTTGTAGCCGGAATCCTCGTGGCGGCGGGCGATCTCGAGGAGCTGGTTGCGGGTCAGCACCAGCTCGGACACCATCGTCATCAGGTGCTCGATGGTGTCGACGTTCACGCGGATCGTCTGCACCTTGGCGATGGCGCCCTCACCGCCCTCGGCGGCGGGCGCGGACGACGGCGCGGCCGCAGCGCGGGGGGCGGCCGGCTCGGGCGCCTCCTCGGCGGGCATCTCGAAGGCGGGCGCCGGCTCGACGGACGGCGCGTAGGACACCGGCGCCGGAGGCGGCTCGGCGGAAAAGTCGTCGGGGCCGGGCGCTTCCATGAAGGCCCGCTCCAATTCGTCGAGGGAGACCTCGCCGGGCTTCAGCTCACGCTCGACCGGGGGCGGCAGCACGATGGCGGCGGGCGCGGGCGCCGGGGCAGGGGCGGCGGCGGGCGTCTCGTCGGAGGCCATCTTCTCGAGGGCGCCGATCAGGTCGTCGTCGGAGCCGGCGGGCTCGGAGCCGGTGGCTTCGAGGTCGCCGAGAATCGCCTTGAGGCGGTCCAGCGTCGCCAGGATCAGGGTCACGGAGGCGCCGCTGACCGGATAGCCGTCGCGGAAGCGGCCCATCAGGGTCTCGGCGGCATGCGCCAGGGCTTCCAGCCGCGGCAGGCCGAGGAAGCCGCAGGTGCCCTTGATGGTATGCACCAGCCGGAAAATGTTGCGCAGGATCTGCTGGTTGTTCGGATCCTGCTCGAAACGGACCAGCTCCGCATCGACCGTGTCCAGATGCTCGGCGCTCTCGACCAGGAACTCGCGAAGCAGATCGTCCATGGGAGGTACTCGTCAAACGCACACGAAAGGACGTGCGGGGAGCACTCTCGCCTTGGAAAGTTAGTGAAGCGTTTCGGGACGGGCGGAAAACTCAGATAACCGGTCAAAGTCCTCCGCCGTCCGCGGCTTAGGCCAGTTGGGTGTCCGAGGGCGGGGCGCTGTCGGAGGGGCGCTCGTCCTCCACGCTCGGGGCCGGCGCGCCGGGCAGGCCGACCTTGGTCTCGGTCGGCTTGGCGGTGATCGTCACCTCGTCGCCCTCGATCACGAAGCGCACGTCCATGGCGGCGGCCCGCGCCACGAGGCCGGCATAGAACGGCAGGATGCCGTGGGCATCGACCGTGCCGCCCTCCGGCGTGCCGGCGATCAGCGCCTCGACATGGTTCGGGATGCGGGCGTGGCTGCCCTTCGAGCGCAGGGTGAAGGTCGGGGCGTCGCCGTCGCCCGCGACCTTCACGTCGATATGGCCGCCCCGCGGGATCGCGGTCGAGGCGATGACGACGAGGTTGAGCAGCAGCTTGACCTTGTTCTTCGGGAACAGGGCCTGCGGCGCGCTCCACGAGAGCTGGGTCTTCTCGTCGGCGAACATGGCGCGCGAGACCTTCTCGGCATCGGCCAGATCGATCGAGGCGCCCGCCGAGCCCGCCGCCCCGAAGGCGATGCGGGCGAACTGGATCCGGGCCGAGGCGGTCTTGGCGCTCTTGCGGATCAGGTCGAGGGCGAAGTCGCGCATCGAGGGGTCGTTGTCGTCCTCCAGCACCTCCAGCCCGTTCACGATGGCGCCGATCGGGCTGATCACGTCGTGGCAGACGCGCGAGCACAGGAGCGCCGAGAGGTCGAGGCTGTCGAGGGTGAGGCTGGTGCTGGGGCCGCTCATGGCACGCTCCGTTGCCGGATGTCGCGGGCAAGCCGCGAGGTCTGATCCGATGTCGTCGCCCGCCCGATCCGCTTCATGACACGCGACATGACGTACGGCCGGCAGGACGTCCGGGCACCGATAGTCATGGAAGGCGGCTTTGGAAAGGCACACTCTTCCGTCCAGATTTGTCCCAAGTTGTATTCCAAGACGCCGGGAGCCGGATCGCGCGGCCCGCCATTCAGCCGGGAGTCAGGCCGGGGCGCGATACTTGCCTGCCCCGTCGACGGCCCCCGGCATGCCTGCCCGACCTTGCGCGACCGATCACCCGCCCTCCACCGCTGATGACCCCGCGATGACCGCCCCCGACCCGTTCCCCGCGCTTCACCCGACGGCCCCCGTGCCGGAGTCCCTGCGCGATCCCGTGGCCCGGACGCTCGCCGGCATCGCCTGCGAAGCCGGACGCATCCTGCGGGGCTATCACGGCGGCGACTGCCCGCACGTGGTCAAGCCCGATGGCTCGCCCGCGAGCCTCGCCGACGCCCGCTCGGAGGAACTGATCGTCGCCGCCCTGGAGAGCCGCTTTCCCGGCATCCCGGTGATCGCTGAGGAGACCTCCTGCACGGCGCCGCCCGCGCCGCTGTTCTTCCTCGTCGATCCCCTCGACGGCACCCGCGACTTCCTGGCGGGCCACGACCAATACTGCGTCAACATCTGCCTCGTGCAGGGCGACCGGCCGGTCGCCGCCGCGCTCGCCGCGCCGGGCCTCGGCCGGGTCTGGGCGGCGGGCACCACCGCCCGCGAGGCGGCGATCGTCGAGGGCCGTCCCGCCGCCTTCCACCCGGTCGCGGTGCGCGAGGCCCCCGCGGGCGGCCCCGTCGCCCTGGTGAGCCGCCTGCACGGCGACAGCGCCACCGACGCCTGCCTGGAGCGCCTCGCCGTGGGGGAGCGCCGCGTCACCTCCTCGGCGGTCAAGTTCTGCCTGATCGCCGCGGGCGAGGCCGACGTCTACGTGCGTTGCGCCCCCACCATGGAATGGGACACGGCCGCCGGCGATCACGTGCTGACCATGGCGGGCGGACGCGTCGTCGGGCCCGACGGCGGCACCGTGACCTACGGGCATTACGGCCGCTTCTACCGCAACGGCCCCTTCGCCGCCCTCGGCTCGGCCCGCTACCACGACGAGATCGACCTGCCGCGGGAGGCCGCCGTCACCTATTTCGACCGCCGCCGGGCGGGCGAGGCGGTCGCCCCGTCCTCTTAACGCCTCGTTAACTCAAACTTGACTTGATCGGGGCGTCGTTGCGCGCATCCTCGCCGGACTTCAAGTCCGGTGGGACGCGCCCGCGTCGCGTCCCGGATGCTCGGCACCGGAGGTCGGCGACGCCGAGGGAGACCGACCATGCCGCACGATTCCCGCGCCACCCGCCGCGCCGCGCTCTTGGGCCTTGCCCCTTTGGGCCTTGCGCTTTTGGGCCTCGCCGCCGGCGCCGCGCCGGCAGGGGCCGTCGATGACGGGGGCCGGCCCGAAACCTTCCGTCCCTCGGAGGTCGTCGAGAACGGGCACCGCTTCTTCGGCAGCGTGTCGCGGGGGCTGGCGCTCACCATCGAGGAGGCGACCCGGCGCTGGGGCGAGCCCAACGGCTACATCCTGGGCCAGGAGGCCTCGGGCGCCATCGTCGGCGGTCTACGCTACGGCGAGGGTACGCTCTACACCCGCAATGCCGGGCAGCGCCGCATCTACTGGCAGGGGCCGACGCTGGGCTTCGATGTCGGCGGCGATGGCGCGCGCACCATGATGCTCGTCTACAACCTGCCCGCCGTGTCCGGCCTGTACCACCGCTTCGGCGGGGTCGATGGCTCGGCCTACTTCATCGGCGGCTTCGGCATGACCGCGGTCACCGACGGCGGCGTCGTGGTGGTGCCGATCCGCTCCGGCGTCGGCGCCCGCCTCGGCATCAATGTCGGCTATCTGAAGTTCACCAGCCGCCCCACTTGGAATCCTTTCTAGCCCGCCTCCGCAGGCTCGGAGCATCGGCCCGACCGACGAGGCCGGCTTTCGGAAAAAAGCCGAGGCCCGCCGCGCGGGGCGCTTTTCGCGCCCGGAACGGCTCCGGTACCGGAACCGTTCTGAACCCGGACACTTGCCTCCGCGGCGGCAAGCCGGGCAAAAGACCGGCGGCCGGATGGACCGGTTGAAGGCCGCACGAGGGCGCCCCGCGTGATCGAGACCGTGATGATCTTCGGGCTCGGCTTCCTGCTGGCGAGCCTGTGCGCCCTGATCGCCCTGCCCACCGTCAACGCCCGCGCGACCCGGCTGGCCCGGCGGCGCATCGAGGCGACGCTTCCCGTGAGCACCGCCGAGGTCGCCGCCGAGCGCGACCACCTGCGGGCCGAGTTCGCGGTCGCGCGGCGCCGGCTGGAACGCCGGGCGGAAGCCGAGGCGGCCAAGCGCCACGCCGAGATGGCCGCACTCGGCGCCCGCACCATGGAGGCCGAGACGGCGGTGGCGGCGCGGCTGCGCAGCGAGGCCGAGCTGGCCCGTGCCCAAGAGAGGATCGCCGGGCTCGACACGGATCTGGCGGCGACCAGGGAAGAGGGCGAGGTCGGGCTCGCCACCTTGCACGCCCTGGAGGAGGCCCACCGCTCCGTCCTCGACCGCCTCAAGGCCACCCGGCGGACGCTCGCCGCCGACCCGCCGACGGCCGCCGCCCCGGCTTCGGACGAGGCCGCGGCCCTGCGCGCGGAATTGGAGGCGGCCCGCACCGCGCTCGCCGCCCGCGGCAGCGACGACACCGCGGAGCTGCGCCGACGCATCGGCGAGCTCGCCGACGCCCTCGCCCGCCCGGACCGCCTGCCGAATGTCGGCGCCTTCCCGGTCTCCGCCGTGGCGGAGCGCTGACGGCTGGTCCGGCCAAGCCCCGTGCGCGGCGACGAAAGCCCCATGCGCGGCGACCAAGCCCGGTGCGCGGCGGCAGACCCGTGCGCGGCGGCACCTGCCTGCGACGGGGGCGGCCCGGCCGAAAGCCGCTCCCTTGCGAGCGAGTTTCCGAATCCGTAACAGGAAAAACCATCTCGCGATGGTCGCGCGTCCGCCTTGTTTCGGACAAGCGGCAGGCTCATCGCGCCCGCCATCCCTCTCAAAAACCGCGATCGAGCGAACATCATGGCCTTGAAGCTGACGTCTCTCGCCCTCGTGCTGTCGGGCGCGGCCGCCCTCCTGATCGCGCCGGCGCAGGCGCAGCAATCGAAGCGCGGCAACGAGACCCTGAAGAAGTACTGCACCGGCGATTACCTGAGCTATTGCGGCAATCTCGATCCGGACGATCCGGCCACCGACCAGTGCTTCAAGACCAACTGGGCCAAGCTCTCCGAGAATTGCCGCCGCGCCATCGACGCCTACACCCCGCCGAAGGATTCTTCGTCGCGCAAGAAGGGCTGACCGGCGGACGGGAGCGATCGCTCGAAGCGGGCGGCAGCACCGTTCGGCCAAGCGCGAACAGCGGCCTCGGCATCGAGCGCATCGTCCTGGATCCGACATCCAAGGCGAGGCTCGAGGGCGCGGAGGCGGCCGCCGCCGCCTGAGGCCCGCACAAAAACCTTCGCGCGGCGGGCCTTCAACGGCTAAGCTGGCGCCGGACCCTCTGCCGGAACCTTGGCCGGAAACGCCGATGCCCTCCCGCCTGCCCGCCCTGATCGCGATCGGCCTCGTCGCGCTCGCCTGCACCGCCTGCGGGCGCCGCGGCGGGCTGGAGCCGCCGGGCACCGCCTCGGCCGCCGCCCCCGCGGTCGCGCGGACGGGCGCGCCCGCCTCGCCCCGCGGCCTGCCGACCACCAGCGTCGGCGTCGGCGACCGGGCCGCCGCGCCCGATTCCGACGCGGTCCAGGCCGGCGACGAGTTGAGCCCCGCGGCGATCCCGCCCGGCAGCGACGGCGTCCCGGTCACGACCAGCCGCGGCGGCAAGCGCGGCTACCGGATCCCGAAGGAGCCGTTCATCCTCGACGCCATCCTTTGAGCCTCGCCCCGCTTCCGGGCGGCGCCCTCGAGGGTTAAAGACCCACGCGACAGCGGCGCGAGGCGCGCCGAGCGCCCCTCACGAAGCCTGCCATGCATCATTTCCAATACCGCGACGGGCGCCTCCACGCGGAGGACGTCGACCTGACCGCGCTCGCCGCCGAGGTCGGCACGCCGTTCTACTGCTACAGCACCGCCACGCTGGAGCGGCATTACCGCGTCTTCGCCGAGGCGTTCGCGGGCGACGACGCGCTGGTCTGCTTCGCCATGAAGGCGAACTCGAACCAGGCGGTGCTGACGACGCTCGCCCGCCGGGGCGCGGGCATGGACATCGTCTCCGAGGGCGAATTGCGTCGCGCGCTCGCCGCGGGCGTGCCGGGCGAGCGGATCGTCTTCTCCGGCGTCGGCAAGACGAAGGACGAGATGGCCGCCGCTCTGGAGGCCGGGATCCTCTGCTTCAACGTCGAGAGCGAGCCGGAACTCGCCGCCTTGTCCGAGGTCGCGGCCTCGCGCGGGGAACGCGCCCCGGTCTCGATCCGGGTGAACCCGGATGTGGACGCGCTCACGCACGCCAAGATCTCGACCGGCAAGTCCGAGAACAAGTTCGGCATCCCGATCAACCGGGCGCGTGAGGTCTATGCCCGCGCAGCCCAGATGCCGGGGCTCGCTCTCGTCGGCGTCGACACCCATATCGGCAGCCAGATCACCGATCTCGCTCCGTTCGAGAGCGCCGCGCGCCGGCTCTGCGCGCTGGCCGGGGCGCTGCTCGCCGACGGGCACAAGCTCCACCACGTCGATTTCGGCGGTGGGCTCGGCATCCCTTACCGCGACGACAACGCCCCCCCGCCGGACCCGGCCGCGCTCGCCGCGATCCTGCGCCCGCATTTCCGGCCGCTCGGCCTGCGCCCGGTCTTCGAGATCGGCCGGATGATCGCGGGCAATGCCGGCATCCTCGTCACCCGCGTGGTCTACGTGAAGCCGACCGAGGCCAAGACCTTCGTCATCGTCGATGCCGCGATGAACGACCTGATCCGCCCGACCCTCTACGAGGCGTTCCACGCCCTGCGCCCGGTGACCGAGGCCGCGCCGGACGTCCCCCGGATCACGGCGGACGTGGTCGGCCCGGTCTGCGAGACCGGCGATTATCTGGCGCTCGCCCGCGAGATGCCCGCGGTCCAGGCGGGCGACCTGATCGCGGTGATGAGCGCGGGCGCCTACGGCGCCGTCCAGGCCGGCACCTACAACAGCCGCCGCCTCGTGCCCGAGGTGCTGGTGAGCGGCGACCGCTCGGCGGTGGTACGCCCGCGACCGAGTTACGAGGATCTGATCCGGCTGGATCGCGTGCCGGAGTGGCTGGCGTAACACCCGAAGAACCCTCCCCCCTCCGCGGGGGAGGGCTTGCGTCGCGGTAGCGGCAGCGTCGGCGCTAAGCGCGGCTGGGCTGATTTGACCCGATGGTGCCGGCCCGCCACCATGCTAGCTTCCCCTTCGATGTGCGGGAGCCGCGACCGATCACGATGAGCGAGGCGCAACGGACGAGCCCTGAGGCCGGGCCGCAGCACGGCGACGCGCGGCGGCGCCTCGACCGGCTCGTGGCCGGCGCGCGGGCCGCGGGCCTGTGGGAGCGGGTCTGGCCGGTGCTGTGGCGCCCGCTCGGCGTCGCCCTCGCGTTCCTCACCGCCTCCTGGCTCGGCCTGTGGCTCGATCTGCCGCCGCTGTGGCGCATGGTGGGCTTAGGCCTTTTCGCGCTTCTGGCGCTGGTCGCCCTTCTGCCCGTCGTCCGCGTCGCCCGGCCGAGCCGGCGCGAGGCGCTGACCCGGATCGACCGGCAGGCCGCCCGCGACGGCGGGCTCGCCCACGATCCGGCCTCCGCGATCGAGGACACGCTCGCCGTCGGCCTCTCCGATCCGGCGACCCGCGCGCTCTGGGCGCTGCACCAGAAGCGGGCCGCGACCGCCGTCGCCCGGCTGCGGGTCGGGCGGCCGCGGCCGGACATGCCGCGTCACGATCCCCGCGCCCTGCGGGCCGGCGCCCTGGTCGCCGCGCTGGCGGCCCTGTTCGTCGCCGGACCCGAATGGCGGGGGCGGGTCGCGGCCGCCTTCGACTGGCGCGAGCCACCCGCCGCCGCCCCGAGCTTCCGGGTGGACGGCTGGATCGACCCGCCGATCTACACCCGCGTGCCGCCGCTGATCGTCACCATGGCGGGCGGCAAGGACGCGGTGCAGCGGCTGCGCGCGCCGGTGAACTCGACCCTGATCGTACGCATCGCCGGCCAGGGCGAGGCCGTGCTGACCCCGAACGCCGCGCTGGTGCCGGTGACCAAGGACGAGGCCGGAGATCGCAAACCCGCCCCGCGTCCGGCCCTCACGCAAAATGCTTCTTCCGGTGCGGACACCCGCGCATCGCTGCGCGAAGAACGCTTCCGCCTCACCGGCGGCACGGCCGAACTCGGCATCTCGGCCTCCGGCTCCGAGCCGCAGCGCCTCGTGATCGAGACGATCCCCGATCTGCCCCCCGAGGTGCAACAGGTCGGCGCGCTCGAAGTGAACGGGCGCGGCACCTTCTCCCTGACCTACCGGGCCAAGGACGATTACGGCATCGCGTCCGCCGAGGGGCTGGTCGAGCCGCTGAAGCCCGGCCGCTCGCTGGTGCCGGTGCCCAAGCTCGCGCTGGCGCTGCCCGCCGACGCCACCGGCGAGCACGACACCAAGTCGCTGGTCGATCTCACGGATAATCCCTGGTCCGGCGCCCGCGTGCGGCTGACGCTGGTGGTGCGCGACGAGGCGGGGCAGGAGGGGCGCACCCCACCCGCCGAGACGACGCTGCCGGCCCGCCCCTTCACCAAGGCGCTCGCCCGGTCGCTCGCGGAGGAGCGCCGCCGCCTCGTCACCGCGCCGGACGAGGATCGTCCGCGCGTCCAGACCGCGCTCGACGCGCTATTGATCGCCCCGGAACGATTCACGCCGGAACCGTCGATCTTCCTCGGGCTCACCACCGCCACCAATCGGCTGCGCGCGGCGAAGTCCGATGACGACCTGATCGCCGTCGCCGACCTCCTGTGGGAGATGGCCCTCAAGATCGAGGACGGCGACCTCTCGGACGCCGAGAAGACGCTGCGCGCGGCCCAGGACCGCCTGAAGGAGGCGATCGAGCGCGGCGCCCCCGACGAGGAGATCAAGAAGCTCACCGAGGATCTGAAGTCGGCACTCGACAAGTTCATGAAGGAGTTCGCCGAGCGCCAGCGCCAGAATCCGCAGAGCCGCCAGCAGCAATCCGAGCGCCAGCAACAGCAGCAGAAGGGTGCCAAGACCGTCACCCCCGACGATCTGGAGAAGATGCTGAAGGACATGCAGGACGCGATGCAGCGCGGCGACACGGCGGAAGCCCAGCGCCTGCTCGAACAGCTGCGCAACACGCTCGAAAACCTCCAGAGCGCCGAGAACCAGGGCCAGAAATCCGGCGACGGGCAGGCCGAGATGAACCGGCAGCTCGACGAGCTCGATCAGATGTCCCGCGACCAGCAGGAGCTGCGCGACGAGACCTACAAGGACGGTCAGCAGGGCGAGCAGCAGCGCCCCCGCCCCGGCCAGCGCCCGCGGCCGGGCCAGCAACAGCAGCAGGGCGGCCAGCCCCAGAATCAGCAAGGCCAGCAGCAGCAGGGTCAGCAGGGTCAGAACCAGCAGGGCGAGCAGGGGCAGCAGGGCCAAGGTCAGAAGGGACAAAAAGGTCAGAGCCCCGGCCAGCGCCAGCAGGGCCTTCGCGAGCAGCTCCAGGATCTCAAGGAGCGGATGAAGCAGCAGGGCCTTCAGGGCGAGCAGGGGCTGGCCGACGCCGAGGACGCCATGAAGGAGGCCGAGGATGCGCTCGGCCAGGGCCGCAACGGCGACGCGGTGGACGCCCAGGGCCGCGCGCTGGACGGGCTCAAGCGCGGCGCCGAGGGCATGCAGAAGCAGATGCAGCAGATGGCCGAAGGCGAGGGCCAGGGGGAGGGCGAGGGTCAGCAGCAGGCCCAGCAGGGTCGCCCCGGCGGCGACGACGACGACCCCCTCGGCCGCCCGACCCGCGGGCGCGACACCTCCGACGGCCGGGTCCGAGTGCCGGGCGCCGACGAATCGGCGGTGCAGCGTGCCCGCCGGATCATGGAGGAGCTGCGGCGCAAGCTCGGCGACCCCTCGCGTCCGCAGGAGGAACTCGACTATTTCGAGCGCCTGCTGCGCCGGAACTGAGCGGCGGGCGCGACCATCACTCCGAGCTCGCGCGGTGCGCGGGGGCTCCTATCGGAACGAAAAATGTCCTCGAACCAGCTCGTTCTCCTCGCCTGCCTCGCGGTGGCCGCCGTCCTCCTGTTCGGCCTCGTCAACATGATGCGCGGCGGCAGCGCCAACCTCTCGCAGAAGCTGATGCGCCTGCGCGTGCTGCTGCAATTCGTGGCGATCGTCGTCATCATGGGCGTCGTGTGGTGGCGCTCCGCCTGAGCGCGACGCGTTCTGCGTGAGGCGGCGGGCCGGCGACAACGCCTGGCACCGCCGGCTCGGGCCGAACTCGGCCCGGACCTGGGAAAGTGTGGCACCCGCGCCCCACCACCTCCGCAAAAGCGTGACGGTCGGATGAATCCGCGGGATGGCTCCGGGGCCGCGTGGTATTCGAGGGCGGTTCAACCGGATACACCGCCGATGACCTCTTCTCTTGCCCGGACGACGGCCCTGATCGTGGCCGGCGCATTGGCCGCCTCGGCCGTGCAGGCCGCCGACCTCGGCGTCCGGGCGCCGACGCCGATGCCCTACGTGGCGCCGGTTCAGCCCTACAGCATCGTCTCCGAGATCCGCATCGGCGGCTCGGTGCAGGATCCGGGCAGCGCCGAGGGCAAGGCGCCGGGCTTCAGCACCGCCAACGTCAACGGCGAAATCCTGCTGGCCAAGCCGGTCGTCAGCCTCGATCCGTTCTGGCAGGCCTTCGTGCCGCGCCCGACGGTGGGCGGCAGCTACAACACCGGCGGGCGCACCAGCTACGCCTATCTCGGCGGCACCTGGACGATCGACCTGTTCCCCGAGACGCTGGGCCGTCGCGTCTTCCTCGAAGGCTTCTTCGGCGGCGCGGCCCATAACGGCTATACCGGTCCGAAATCCGGCACGCCCTACGGGTTCAACACGCTGGGCTGCTCGCCGCTCTTCCGCGAGGCCGCCGCCCTCGGCTTCCGCATCACCCCGCAATGGAGCGTGATGGCCACCGTCGAGCACATGTCGAACGCCGGCCTCTGCGGCGACAACCGCGGCCTGACAAATTTCGGCGGCAAGATCGGTTACACGTTCTGAGGAACGTGGGGCTCGGCCGCTCGGGGCAGAGCCGTTACACCACCAAGCCGCGGATGTCTCCGAAATGGCTCCCGCCTGATCGCATCGGTAGAATGCGCATTCCCTCTCCCCGTGCGCGGCACGGTTGTCCGGTTAAATCTCAGAAGTCGAGGGCAAGCTGAGCCGGAGGCCATGTTCGTCGCGGTGATCGCGGTGCGTCGATCTGCATGAGATCGCACGGCTCAGCTGAACGCTGTCGATCAGTCGCTGGAAGCGCAGCATCGATCCGGCAAAGCGGCTGCGGCGCGCGGTCAAATGCACGAGCGCGAAGGCGATCAGGGCGGCGTAGAGCTGAAGCTGGATCGCAGCGGGGCGTTGGCCAAGGAAGTGGCGGATGCGCAGAGGCTGGTCGAGCCAGCGGAACACCGGCTCGATCTGCCAGTGACGCTCGTACAAGGTGGCGATCTCGACGGCGCTGGCGGCGGGGTGATTGGTCAGCACCCCCAGGGCCGGTGTCGTCCGCGTACCGCCGCAGCCGGATCCGGCGCAGCGGGATCGGCAGGGAGGAACCGCCCTTGCTGACCAAGCGCACCTCGGCGTCCTCCAGGACGAAAGCCGTTGCCCTCTTCGCCCTCCCGTCTCGCCAGCGGGCGCCGGCGCACCACCACCAGCCGCAATTGGTCTTTGGCCGGGTCACGAACCATGACCCGGTCGTGTCGATAGCCCGCCATCAGCCGTAACAGCAGCCCTTGTCGAAGACGTAGGGCCGATGGGTTATTCAACGGGATCGGTGTGGCGTCGAGCATTTTTGCGGCAGGTGGGGTGGCCCCCGTCCCGGCGCAGGCGCCGCCCGAGATCGGCGAACAGGCTTGCGGGTCGGCGCTGGTGGCATCGGAGAGGGTCGAGTGCGCACAGGCTGGTAGCGCCGCTGAGCTGGGCGAAGATCAGGGCGGGGAGGTGGCCCCGACGCCGAAGCTTTTGTCGTAGGCCTCGGCTCGGGTCTGCGCCACGCACCGCTCGAAGGCGGGACGATCGGTGACTGCAATCAGTTGCCGGAAGATGATGGGCAGAGAGGGCATGCTCCGGACCTGTCTTCTGTGTTTCGATGACCAGAAAACAGCCGCCTCGCGGCTTGGCTCCAGAGCATGCCCTCTCACAAACGCTACGCTTCAGTTCCCCGAACAGCCCTGCGAAGGCAGGGAGAGAGGGGATGACACGGGAGCAAATCAGTCCTTCTCGGGCGCGATCTGCTCCAGGCCGCCGATGTGGCGCTGGGCGTAGAGCGGCAGGCCGATCTGGCCGATGAGATCGAGCTGCGTCTCGAGGAAGTCGATATGGCCTTCCTCGTCGGCGGCCAGTTCCTCGAACAGGATCTTGGTGACGCGGTCGTTGATCGAGTCGCAGTACTTGGCGGCCTCGAGATAGAGCGCGCGGGCCTCGTTCTCGGCCGCGAGATCGCACTCGATGATCTCCTGGACGTTCTGCCCGATCTTCAGCGGGTCGAGTTCCTGGAGGTTCGGGAAGCCGTCGAGGAAAAGGATCCGATCGATGAACTTATCCGCGTGGTTCATCTCCTCGATCGATTCCTTGCGCCAGAACTTGGCGAGGTCGACGTAGCCCCAGTCGTTCAGCAGGCGGAAATGGAGCCAGTACTGGCTGACCGCGGTCAGCTCGCTGCGCAGGCCCCGGTTCAGATATTCGATGACCTTCGCGTCGCCCTTCATCGGCCCTTACTCCTCAAGCTGCGAGGCGTCGGGACGATCGATCGATCCGTCTCAGGCAGCGACGCCCTCGGGCTCCCTTGTAGTTTGGAACGATCCCAAACTGCAAGACGCTTCACAGCTTGTGGTGCAGGCATGGGCCGCATGGCTGTGCCCGGCGTGATTCTCCGCCTCGGCGAGGGCGTTGCGCAGGATGCCGCGGATGGTGCGGGCGCAGCGCCCGCATTTCGCGCTGCATCCGAGGCAGCCATAGACCTGGGCCGGCGTTCGCGGACAGCCGGGGCCCGGCTGAAGGCACGCACGGACCTGTCCGTCGGAGAGGACGTTGCAAGAGCAGACGATCATGAGGGGATCGCGAACCTGTCGTGCCTGTCGAGAAAGCCGCGGGGGACGGCCCGCGCCTTGAGCCCTCCCGATCATCCCATCCCGCAGCGTCGCCGGAACCCGGCTTTCGAACGCCCGTAGATTAGAATGATTGAAAAGTTCAAGCTTTTCAGCACTTTAGCCGGCACGCACCGCCTTGGCAACTCCCCATGCGCGCAATCGAACGTGGCACGAGCCATCGTCCCGGCGGCCGCCACGAAGCGGCCGCAACCATGGCGATGCGCTTCGAGAGAGTGCGATCAAGGACTTGGCGGACGCGGCTGAGGCGACGCTTCGGCCGCGCTGCCTCAATGCGCCATCAGCACCGGCATCCGGGCCTGCGACAGGATGTGACTCGTCGGCCCCCCGAAAATCATCTGGCGCAGGCGGCTTTGGGTGTAGGCGCCCTTGATCAGGAGGTCGCAGCCGACGCTTTCGGCGGTGTCGAGGTAGAGTTCGCCCGGCGTCCGGCGCCCGGCGAGCAATTCCTTGTGCGAGGCCTCGATGCCCTCCGCGGCGAGCGAGCGGGCCACGTCCTCGGCGCTCGGGCCCGGCACCATGCCACCCTCGGCGCTGAGCACGAGGATGCGCCGGGCGCGGCGCAGGAACGGCATGGCGAAGGCGATGGCGCGGGCCGTCTCGGTCGAGCCGTTCCAGGCGATCAGGATCGATTCGCCGAGGCAGTCCGGGGCCTCGGGCGGGGCCAGGATGATCGGGCGCCCGCTCTCGAACAGGGCAGTCTCGAAGGTGGTCATGCGCGGCGCGCCGTCCTCCGGTCCCGGCCGCCCAACGATGGTGGCCGCGAACAGGCGGGCATATTGGCCGAGGAAGGCGTCGCCTGGCGGCACGTCCGGCCGCCAGCGGTAGCGCGGGCCGGCAGCGGCGGCGGCATCCGGCGAGCAGGCGGCGCCGACTTCGCGGCGCGGCAGGCCGGCGGCCTCCATGGCGGCGACGAAGCGGGCGCCGGCATCCTGCGCCTCGGCTTGGTCGGCCTCCTCGTCG
Organism: Methylorubrum salsuginis; assembly: GCF_900114375.1. Lineage (GTDB taxonomy): Bacteria > Pseudomonadota > Alphaproteobacteria > Rhizobiales > Beijerinckiaceae > Methylobacterium > Methylobacterium salsuginis. Next base: position 125,168 of record NZ_FOSV01000014.1, read on the forward strand.
CGCAACCAGGTCATGCCGCCGACCATGTCGACGGGGACGTATTCGGCGAGCGCGGGACGCAAGGCGATGCCCTCGATGACACTGCCGAAGCGGCGCGCCACCAGCAAGGCGGTCGCGAACACGGAGGGCAACGCATCGTGCAGAGCGACCGGAACGAGCAGGGTCTTCATGGCCGGCCTCCTCGAACCTCTTTTTTAAGACTTCGCGGCGCGGGCCGCGGGAAGGGCGGAGGCTAGATCGAATCGGCGTCTTGGAAAACCGGTCCCGTCACCGCCGTCCCCGGTCGATCCGCCCGGGGGGGCGGCGTTTTCCACCGGTGCGGTTTCGAGGCGGGCGGGCGAGCCGCCGCGTCGTGAGGCCAATGTGGTGAACGACGGACAAGCTTGACCGTTCTGAAAAGTCTTCGTTCCGAAGAATTCAATCTCAGGGAACCATGCCGGGAGAATGCGGTTGACCGGGCGAAGTCGATGTCGCGGCCTCGACCGGTTCCACCGGTCTGTGAGGCCGTGACCCATGTCGATTGATCCAATCAGAGGTCCAGTATGCTGAAGAAATACGCTGTTGCGTCCGCCCTCGTCGCCGTCATGGCCACGCCGGCCTTCGCCCAGAGCATGGGCGATTTCCGCATGGACGCGCTGCAGGCCAACTCGTTCGAGATCCAGTCCAGCCAGATCGCCCTGCAGAAGAGCCGTAACCCGGCGGTGCGCGCCTTCGCCAAGGAAGCGATCCGTGACCACCATGCGGCGGCCGTGGCGCTGACCGGCGGCGGGCGCGACGCTGTCGCCGGCGGCATCGGTGGGCCGATCGGCGGCCTGATCGAGGCTCCGTTGCAGGTGGCGGGCGGCGCGGTCGGCGCGGCCACGGGTGCGGCGGCCGGCGTCGTCGGCGGCACGCTCCAGGGCGGCCCGGTCGGCGGCCTCGAGGGTGCCGGTGCGGGCGCGGCTCGCGGCGCGGCGGCCGGTTCGCGCGCCTTCGACGTCGACACCACCGCGGGCACCGGCCTCGGCGGTCGCCTGAACCCGCAGCAGCAGCAGATGCTCGCCGAGCTGTCCGCCACCCCGGCCGGCCCGCAATTCGACCGGCTCTACGGCCGCCAGCAGGCGATGTCGCACCAGATGTCGCTGCAGATGCATCAGGCTTACGCCCAGTCCGGCCCGAACCCGGCCCTGCGGACCTATGCCCAGCAGGCGGTGCCGGTGCTCCAGCAGCATTACGCGATGGCCCAGCGTCTGCCGGGCGCCCGCTGAGCCAAGCGACGCGCGGGACCATGAAAGAGCGGCGGGCCGAAAGGCCCGCCGCTCCTTTTCGTGTTCGACACTTTTGGCAAATCCGGGCGGCGGATCGGCTCCGCCGCCCGGACGATCAGCTCAGCTGCAATGGATCAGCGCCGAGGGGTTCAGGCTCTGGCCGTCGCGGGCGACGACGGACTGGAACTCGCCGGTCTTCGGATCGCGGACGCGCAGTTCGCCGGTGGCGATGCCGAAATGCGCGCCGTGCAGGTGCAGCTCGCCGGCCTCGACGGCCTTGCGCACGAAGTCGAAGGTCATCAGGTTCTCGAGGCTCTGGCCGATCATCGCGTATTCGAGGCGGGTGAGGTAACCCTCCTTGTCCTTATGGTCGCCCGCATCCGCGAGCTTCCGCTTGGCCGGCTCGACCAGCGAGACCCAGTTGCCGATGTAGTTGCCGCTCGACAGCGGATCGGAGCCCATGCCGGCCGCCTTGATGCCGCCGCAGGTGGCGTGACCCATCACGACGATGTGTTTCACCTTGAGGGCCACCACCGCGAATTCGAGCGCCGAGGACGTGCCGTGATGGCTCTCGCCCTTGTTGTCCTCCGCGGGCGGGACGATGTTGGCGACGTTGCGGATCGTGAAGATCTGGCCGGGGCCGGTGTCGAAGATCACCTCCGGGGCGACGCGGCTGTCGCAGCAGCCGATCAGCAGCACTTCCGGCTGCTGGCCGGCGCCCAGAGCCTCGTACTTGCGCCGCTCGTTCGGCAGCCGCTCGCCGAGGAAGGTCTTGTAGCCTTCCGTCAGAACCTCAGGAAACATCGTGTCGCTCTCCGGTTATGGTCAGGTGCGGCGATGCCCCTGCGGCTCCCGATCGACCTTCGAAGCGTCGGATGTCGGGCTGTCCGCGGGCACGCGCCGCCTTCGGGCGGGAATGACCTCGTGACCGGTGGCGTCACCGGTCGCAACGTCACGCTTAGCGCCAGTGTAAACGTACAGGCGTGCCCGGAACGTCCCCGGAAAGGATTTGTTGCGCCAGTTTCGCGAGTCCGGCGGGCTCGACCCGCTCAGGGCTCGCGGCAAGTGCGTCAAGGCACCACCAGCGCGTGCCGCGGACCGGGTTGTCCTCGGTCTCGGCCAGCCGGCTCGTGTCGATCACGTCGTTCCCGAGCCGGACCATGAAGTAGCGCTCGCGGGCGAAGCGCGGCTTGCGGAACAGGTGGAACGGCCCGTCGCAGACCGCCACCAGCGGTCCCAGTTCCACGTCGGCGACGCCGATCTCCTCCGCGAGTTCGCGGCGGCAGGCCTCCTCATGCGTCTCGCCGGGCTCCAGCCCGCCGCCGGGCATGAACCAGAAGCCGCGCTCGTCCGGCCTGTCCGGATCGATCGGCCGCACGGCCTCGTACTCGATCAGGAGCAGGCGCCCGGCCGGGTCGAACACCAGGGCGCGGGCGATGTCGCGGGTCGGCAGGTCGGAATCGCTCATGCCTCCGGCGTATCAGCAATCCGGCCCCTGTCCGAGACCTTTGGCGGGCGCCCAGATCACCACCGGCAGCCCTTCCGCGTCGTACTCGTGGTCCGGCGGCAGCGGCACGGCACGGCCCTCGGCGATGTCGCGGGCGACGAGGAGGGCCGCCATGGCGTCGAGATGGTCGTCCGCCGCCACGCCCCGCGGGGGCACGGATGCGACGAGAGCCGGCGGCAGGCCGGCGACCGCCAGGAGAAGGCGGCGCTCGGCGCGCCCCGCGGCCTCGCGCTTGCCGGCCTTGAGCGGCCGGTCGCCGTTGAGGCGGAAGAAGGCGACTTCCGGGTGCACCTCATGCACCCGCGTCCGAAGGGTCGGCTCGGCCCGCAGGAGTTCGTCGACCTCCCGGATGTAGCGAACGATGTTCCAGCATTGGAGCGAGGGGGCGAAGGGCGGCTCGGCGTTCTGGCGCGAGAGCGCCTTGGCCGTCTCGTAGTCGGGGGCGTAGACCGCCGCCCGCGGGGGCACCGGGAAGACGCTGGTGCGCTTGGCGCCGAGCAAGGCGCGGGCCGCGTTGTCGGCCGAGCGGCCCTTGTCGCGGATGCGCGCGGGCAGGCCGATCGGCACGTCGATGCCGACGATGTCCGGCGCTTCGGCCGCGTCGAGCACGTCGCGGACGGTGGCGAAGCGGGCCGCGCGCCAGCGTTCGGGATCGTCGCGGTCGATGAGCACGCCGGCCCAGGCACCGCGGCACCCGTCCAGTCCCGCGATCCAGCGCGCCATCGCTTCCCCCCGATTGCCCCACGGCCCGGCTTCGATCAGACTCGAGCCGTTCCCTTCCCCGATACGAGGCCGCCGCGTGCGTGAGGATGCGACGAATCGGTTGTCCGCGCAGGCGCCGCCGAAGGTGGGCTTGCGCCTGCTCGATGCCCGCCTCCCGGGCTGGGGTTTTCCCCGCTGGGGCAGCCCCGGCTCGGCCGGGCTCGATCTCCATGCCTGCCTCGACGCGCCGCTGCTGCTGGAACCGCAGGCACCGCCCGCGCTGATTCCGGCCGGAGTCTCCCTGCGGATCGGCGATCCCGATTGGTGCGGGCTGGTCTATCCGCGCTCCGGGCGGGGCCACCGCGACGGTCTCGTGCTCGGCAACGGCACCGGGGTGATCGACGCCGATTACGAGGGACCGCTGCTGATCTCCGCCTGGAACCGCAATCCGGCGGGCGCGCCGATCCGCATCGAGCCGGGCGAGCGCATCGCGCAGATCGTCTTCACGCGGGTGGTGCGGCCCGAGTTCGAGTGGATCGAGGAGGGGGCCGAGCTCGAGGATCGGGGCGGGCGCAGACCGGGCGGCTTCGGCTCGACCGGGCGGTGATATACCTCTACGCGGATGGAATCCGTGCGTCGGTCTTGCCGATGAGGTGGAAGCGGTCGGTGATGAGGCTGGCCAAGTCGGCCTCGTGCTGGTGCAGGCGCTCGAAGAAGTCATCGAAGTCCTGCTTGAACAAGGCGAACTTGGCGTAAGCCTTGTTGAACAGCACCGTGCGCTTCATGAAGCGCCGGAAGCGCTCGATCAGGTTGAGATTGGGTGCGTAGGACGGCAGATCAACCAGTCGCAGCCGGCAACCGGGCTGGTCGAGCCAAGCCTTCAGTGCGCGCGAGCGATTGTAGCGGGCATTGTCGA
>NZ_FOSV01000011.1 GCF_900114375.1 Methylorubrum salsuginis
TGCCGCGCCTGAAGGGGCTGATGAACGCCCCCGTCATGGTCGATCTGCGCAACGTCTACTCCCCCGCCGAAGCCGACAAACACGGATTCCAGTACACCGGCATCGGCACCACCCCGGCCGGCGCCCGCTCCTGAACCGCCGTCCCGGATTCATCCGGGACAGCCGCCCTCAGCGGACGGCGCGGCGGGCGATCAGCGCGGTCAATCCCTGCGCGGCGAGCACGCCCAGAACCGCCGCCGTCCCTTTCACCGAGAAGTCGAACAGCCGCCCGTGCCGGCTCGCGGTGAGACCCTGGGCCAGTTCCAGCAGGCCGGCCATGGCGACGCTCGCCACCAGCGCGAGCCGCCAGTGCCGGGGATAGGACAGGGCGAGCAGGAAGCCGAACAGGGCGTAGGCCGCCGCCCGCTCCAGATGCGGTGAGGCCACGACCGGCCGCGCCTCGATCGGCGAGAGGGTCACGAAGACGAGGATCGCGGCAACGATCCAGGCCGCCACACGAACGAGAGTCAACATCGCTCCGTCGTCGCGCAGTCGCCTCCGCACGGTCAAGCAATGAATCGGCAGGCCTGCCGGGTCCCGGCACTCTCCCGTGCGGCGCATCCGATCCGCCACCCCGTTGCCGCGCTCCGCGGCCAACTGCGTGATCTGACACGGGTTGCGCGCATAACCTCAGGTCGATTTTTGTCAAATATCCCCAATTTGGAGGATGCGCGCCTCCCGGGTCTCGGTGCCTCCTGCTCCCGTCGATCAAGCCGCTACGGCGCAGCGCCTTCCGAATGACGAAGCGCGCCGACCCGTGGCGGACGGCTTCGAGGGGGACGGAATGAATCGAGAGAACGAGGACGTGCCGCGCTGGCTCCAGCGCCGGGAAGGCCGCAAGGCCGGCCGATACGACGGCAACAAGGTCGTCCGCTGGATTGCGCGACGGAACCTGAAGGGCCGCGACGCCGAGGCCGATGCGACGCCCACGACGGCGGAATGGCCCCGCCTCGGCGGCTTCGGCGGACTGCGCTTGGTGGCCAACAATCCGGCGGCGTAGCCGGGACGACCGCGAATCCGCCCGGCCGGACATGCTCCGCGCCGGGCGTTGTCCGCCGGGTCGCCGCGAGTGAAATCCGAGACGACCGCACGGATCCCCGGCGTTTGCTCTGTAAAGGCTGGCTCGACAACTTGGCATGGTCCGCAGGCGGGTCCATGATCGCTTCGACAAGCCGTCGGAGCACACGGCGGCATCGGAGGTCGTCCCATGCTTGCCGCCAACCGCCTCGTCAAAGCCGCCTGGATCGCCGTCGACGTCACCAAGGAACGCGCCGAGCGGGTGCTGGTGGTCGAGGCCTATATCGCGGTCAGCCCGCTGGAGAAGAACTACGACGCCGAGCGCTACACGTTGCTGGTCGAGGACGTGCGCCGGGTTCTCAACGCCAATCCCGAGATCGATCGCGCTTCGATCCTGAGCATGCACCGCGACACCGGCTGCGCCGCTCTGTTCCGCGCCAAGCCGGCCACGGCGGCCTGAGGATCAATCCAACGGCGCCTGGGCCGGATCGCGCGGCAGGACGGTCTCGGCACTCTCACCCCGCATTCCCGGCGGAGTGACGCGACCGGCCGGACCGCCCGAGCCGCCGCAGCCGCTGCAGATCGAGCGCGCCGCCCGGGCGCTGCGCTCGGAGATGCGCCGGTCGAAGTCGCTCTGGCGTGCCGCCGATTCCTCGGCCTGCTTCCGGACGGCGTCGGTGAAGTGCTCGTCGAGCAGGGGGCGGACGGACGGCCGTGCGTGGGGCGCAGCCGAGGGTTCGGCCAGGGCGGCGCCGGGCAGCGCCAGGGCGAGCAGGCAGAGGAGAGTTCGCATCGGCGGATCGCTCCGTTCCGTCGAAGCCGGCGGCCTGCCGACCCGATGAAGGTTAAGGCCGGATCGCCCGCACGGGAAGCGCCCCGGCGCCACGGTCAACGAGAGTTGACGGAAGCCTGCTCGCCAGCGTTGTCGAGGAACAGACGGTAGGCCGGGTTGTCGGTCTCGTCGAAGCAGGGATAGCCCAGGGCATCGAGGGCCGCGTCGAACCGGGCGCGCTCCGAGGCCGGCACCTCGATCCCGGCCAGCACCCGGCCGTAATCGGCGCCGTGGTTGCGGTAGTGGAACAGGCTGATGTTGAAGTCGTCGCCGAGGGCGTCGAGAAACTTCATCAGCGCCCCCGGCCGCTCCGGGAACTGGAAGCGGTAGAGCCGCTCATCCGCGAGGCCCGTGGCCCGACCGCCGACCATGTAGCGGACATGGACCTTGGCCATCTCGTTGTCGCTCATGTCGGTGACGGCGTAGCCGTTCCGTTCCAGCGCGGCGATGAGTTCGCGCTTCTCCGGCTTGCCGCCGGGCAGGTTGATGCCGACGAAGATGCGCGCGTCCGAACCCCTCGCGTAGCGATAGTTGAACTCGGTGATGGCCCGGGGGCCGAGCGCGGCGATGAAGGCCCGGTAGGCACCCGCCCGCTCGGGGATGGTGACGCCGAGCAGCACCTCGCGCTGCTCGCCGATCTCGGCCCGCTCGGCGATGTGGCGCAGGCGGTCGAAGTTGAGGTTGGCCCCCGAGGAGATCGCCACCAGCGTGCCGGCGCCGGGATTCTGTGCCGCCCAGGCCTTGGCACCGGCCAGACTCAGGGCCCCCGACGGCTCGGAGACCGCGCGGGTGTCGTCGAACACGTCCTTCACGGCAGCGCACATCGCGTCCGTATCGACGGTGACGACCTCGTCGAGCAGCTCGCGGCAGAGCCGAAATGTTTCCTCGCCGGCCTGTCGCACGGCGACGCCGTCGGCGAACAGGCCGACGCTCGGCAGCGTCACCCGCTCGTCCGCCTCGATCGCGGCCTTCATGCAGGCGGCGTCGTCCGGCTCGACGCCGATCACCTTGGTCTCGGGCCGCAGGTATTTCACGTAAGAGGCGATGCCGGCGGCAAGCCCCCCGCCGCCGATCGGCACGAAGATGGCCTCGATCGGCCCGCTATGCTGATGCAGGATCTCCATGCCGATGGTGCCCTGGCCGGCAATCACCTCGGCGTCGTCGAACGGATGCAGGAAGGTGAGGCCCCACTGCGCCTCCAGGCGGCGCGCCTCGGCGAGCGCCTCGTCGAAGGCGTCGCCGTGCAGCACCACCTCGGCGCCGCGGGCCCGGCAGGCATCGACCTTGATGGCCGGCGTGGTGCGCGGCATCACGATCACCGCGCGCACCCCGAGCTTGGCCGCCCCCAGCGCCACGCCCTGCGCGTGGTTGCCGGCCGACGCGCAGATGACGCCGCGGGCGAGCTGTTCGGACGAGAGCGAGGTCATCTTGTTGTAGGCGCCGCGCAGCTTGAACGAGAAGACCGGCTGGAGGTCCTCGCGCTTGAGCAGCACCGGCCGGCCGAGCCGAGCGGTCAGCCGCGGCATCGCATGGAGCGGGCTCTCGATCGCCACGTCGTAGACGCGGGCGGAGAGGATCTTCTTCACGTAATCGGTCACGGGGCAGGCATCCGGCCGCTTTGCTCGGGCCGGAGACGATTCTCCGACCCGGATGCATCGCGCGACCGGGTCTGACGAAGATCGAGGCCTGGGACGCTGCGATGCGGGATAGACCTCCGTTTAGCCCCTTGCGGGCCTGGAAGCGAGGGCTGCCGCCTACAGCCTGATGCCGGAATCGATCCGGGCCGGATCGAGGGCGGCGTCGAAGAGCACGCCGATGCCGTCGGTGAAGAGGCGCACCACCCGGCCCGCCGTCGAGCCGAGCGTGACACTCGCCCCGAGGGCGACCGGGCGGGCCAGGACCACGGCGGCGCCCGAGCCCGAGACGTTGAGGATTCGGCCCGGCACGACGCCGCCATCGTCGAGGGTGACCAAGACGTCCCGCCGCCGCGGCGTGATCCGGCGGTGCCGTCGCTCCAGGGGCGTCGCCAGATCCTGCCCGCGGGCGATCTCCATCGTGGTGCGGGCGATCTCGGCGGCCCGCTCCCGCGGCATCGTCAGGCGCACACCGAAATTGTGGAGGCCTTTGGCGACGACCCGGGCCTCGACCGCGCCGACGAAGTGGATGCTGCAGGTAAGCCGCGCGTCGATCTCCGGCACGACCGCCGAGCGGAAGCCGATGCCCTGCGCGGTGATGTCCTCGGTGACGGCGTAAAAGTCCGAATGCTCCCGCCCCCAGCACAGGGCGGGAAGGATCAATGCGCGGCGGTCGGCGGGCGTGTTGGCTTTCATGGATCCGGCGGTGACATCCGAGCGGACCATGGAGACTCGCGCCTCAACGAAAGGCGGACCGGATACGGATAGTTTTCCGTAAAATTTACTCGTCTTCCCGATGGTGAAGCAATAGACGCTTCATATTTGACGCATAAAGAGCCAAATTATCGTATTAATATAAATATGTGCGATAGAAATATTTGATATACCTGGTACATAAAAGTAAGTAATGGAATATTTCGCCGATTTTGATGGTTGATAGACTGACGGCTACGCGGACGGCGATGGTCGATTTGCAGCGATTTTTGCCGGCAAATTTGAATTCGGTCCGAGACCGAACTGGCCGATGGCTGCGATGCGCCCGATGCATGGGCTTTCCGCCCTCAGCGAATGGCGGCGGTGTGCCTTGCCCGGATCGCGGAGCCGGCCCTTGTCAGCGTCGCGTCGGGACGGGCATGGTCGTCCCATGAGCGAACTGCCGTCCGAGCCCGACCGCCTCGCGCGCCTCGAAATCCGACTGACCGAGCAGGAGGCGGTGATCGAGGATCTGAACACCGCGATCACCGCGCAATGGGGTGTGATCGATCGGCTCACACGCCAGCTGGCACGGCTGCAAGAGCAGGTCGAGGACACGGCCTTCCGCGGGGCGAGCGGCGCCCCGGAGCCGCCGCCGCCGCATTATTGATGGCCCGCCCCCGGCCGCGACCGGAGGGCGGGCGTTGCCGGATCAGTCCTTGGCACGCTCCACGTAGGAGCCGTCCGCCGTCATGATGACGACGCGGGTGCCGGCGGAGATGTGGGGCGGGACGCTGGTCTTCACGCCGTTCGACAGGATCGCCGGCTTGTAGGAGGACGAGGCGGTCTGGCCCTTCGTCACCGGCTCGGTCTCGACGATCTCCAGCGTCACGCGCTGGGGCAGCTCGATCGTCAGCGGCACGCCGTTATGGGTCGAGAGCGTGACGGTCATGCTCTCCTGCAGGTAGGGGGCGGCGTCGCCGACCACGTCCTCGGGCACCGCGATCTGCTCGTAGTTCTCGGGGTTCATGAAGTGGAACCCCTCGCCGTCCTGATACAGGAAGGTGTGGTCGCGATCCTCGACGAAGGCGCGCTCGACCTGCTCGGTCGTGCGGTAGCGCTCGGAGATCTTCACGCCGTCGGTGATGCGGCGCATGTCGAGCTGGGTGACCGGGGTGCCCTTGCCGGGGTGGATGTTCTCCGCCGTCAGGATGACGTAGAGCTTGCCGTCCTTCTCGACGACGTTGCCCTTGCGAAGGGTACTGGCGATCACTTTCACGAGCGTGGACCTTAAGGCTTGACGAAAACGGCACTGCCCCACACGCCGGACGGCCGTGCGAGCGGAATCATCCGCGAGGCCCTACCCTATCCGGGCTCCCGTTGCCAGCCGGCGAGGTTTTTCGCGTGAGCGCCGAGGCCTCGCCCTGGTGGCAGCCGTCCGTCCACGCGGATCGCCGGCCCCTGCTGATGACCCGCAACCGCATCGTCGCGTCCTTGCGCGGCTGGTTCGCGGAACGTGACTTCGTCGAGGTCGAGGCCGCGGCGCTTCAGGTCTCGCCGGGCAACGAGGCGCATCTCTCGGCCTTCGCCACCGAGGCGCTGCTGCCGGATGGGTCGCGCGCGCCGCTCTACCTCCACACCTCGCCGGAATTCGCCTGCAAGAAGCTGCTGGCGGCGGGCGAGACGCGGCTCTTCAGCCTCGCCCGCGTATTCCGCAACCGCGAGCGGGGCGCGCTGCATCACCCCGAATTCACCATGCTCGAATGGTACCGGGCGGGCGAGACCTACCACACGCTGATGGCCGACTGCGCCGACCTGCTGGCGCTCGCCGCCGAGGCCGCGGGGGGCAAGCGCCTGAGCTTTCGCGGACGGCAGGCCGATCCGTTCGCCCCGTTCGAGCGGTTGACGCTCGCCGAGGCGTTCGAGCGCCACGCCGCCATCGATCTGCTTGCCACCATCGCGCCGGACGGCGCCACCGACCGCGAGGGGCTGGCCGCGCAGGTGGTGACGCGCGGCCTGCGGGTCGCGCCCGACGACACCTGGGCCGACCTGTTCTCCCGCGTCCTCGTCGGGTTGATCGAGCCGCATCTCGGCAAGGACCGGCCGACGATCCTGTGCGAGTACCCCGTCAGCGAGGCGGCGCTCGCGCGCCCCGTCCCCTACGATCCACGGGTGGCCGAGCGGTTCGAGCTCTATGCCTGCGGGGTCGAGCTCGCCAACGCCTTCGGCGAGCTGACCGACCCGGCCGAGCAGCGCCGCCGCTTCGAGATCGAGATGGCCGAGAAGGCGCGGGTCTACGGCGAGCGCTATCCCATCGACGAGGAATTTTTGGAGGCTTTGGCGATCATGCCGGAGGCCAGCGGCATCGCGCTCGGCCTCGACCGGCTGGTAATGCTGGCGACCGGCGCGCCGCGGATCGACGATGTGGTGTGGACGCCGGTGGCGCGGGGAGCGGGACGGTGAAGGCTTTCCCGTTCGGGCGGCGCGTATCGGAAAACCCTCCCCCCTCTGCGGGGGAGGGTGTCTGCGGAGCAGACGGGAGAGGGGAGCGACGGTCCCGCTTGGCCGCCGCCGACGGTGAATTCTCCGGAAGCGTCGCTCCCCTCACCCGACCCCCTTCGGGGGCCACCCTCTCCCATCTCAAGGCGGCCTTGCCCGACTTGAGCACTCAAGAATGCGGAGATCGGGCAAGCCCGATTTCCGTGGGGGAGAGGGAGGCGCGCGTGCTGAAAAGCGTCGATGCCCTCGCAGAAGCCGGCTTTGTTGATGCGGAGAGACTTCCCGCCCTCGAACGCGTCGCCGCCCGCTACGCCATCTCGCTCACCCCCGACATCGCCGAACTGATCGACCCGGCCGACCCCGCGGACCCCATCGCCCGCCAGTTCGTTCCCCGCGCGGAAGAGATCGAGACCACCCCGGACGAGCGCGCCGACCCGATTGGCGACGACGCCCACAGCCCCCTCCCCGGCCTCGTCCACCGCTACCCCGACCGGGTGCTGTTGAAGCCGCTCCACGTATGCCCGGTCTATTGCCGCTTCTGCTTCCGCCGCGAGCGCGTCGGGCCCGACGGCCACGGCACGCTGAGCGAGGCGGAGCTTCAGGCCGCCTACGCCTACATCGCCGCGCGGGAAGACATCTGGGAGGTTGTGCTCACCGGCGGCGACCCGTTCGCCCTCTCGCCCCGGCGGCTCGCGGCCATCGCGGCGGCCCTCGGCGCGATTCCGCACGTGAAGGTGCTACGCCTGCATACCCGCGTGCCTGTGGTGGAGCCGGCCCGCGTCGATGACGCCCTCGTCGCAGCCCTCAAACACTTTCCCGGCGCGGTCTACGTGGCGCTTCACGCCAACCATCCGCGTGAGTTCTCGCAGGCCGCCCGCGCGGCCTGTGCCCGCTTGGTCGATGCCGGCATCCCGATGGTGAGCCAGAGCGTGCTCCTGCGCGGCGTCAACGACGACGCGGGCACGCTCGAAGCCCTCATGCGCCGCTTCGTCGAGAACCGGATCAAGCCCTACTATTTGCATCACGGCGACCTTGCGCCGGGCACTGGCCATCTGCGCACCACCCTCCCCGAGGGCCAGGCGTTGATGCGAACCTTGCGCGGTCGCCTGTCGGGCCTCGCGCAACCGACCTACGTGCTCGACATCCCCGGCGGCCACGGCAAGGTGCCGGTGGGGCCGGGCTATCTCGAAGAGTCGACTGAAGGCTGGCGCGTCACCGATCCGCAGGGCACGGTGCATCCCTATCCGCCGAAGGACGAGACATGACGCGCAGGCTGTGGGGACGGGCGAGTTCGGGCAACGTCCAGAAGGCGATCTGGGCGCTCGAAGAGTTGGCCCTGCCCTACGAGCATATCGAGGCCGGCGGCGCCCACGGCATCGTCGGCGAGGCGCGCTACCGCGCCATGAATCCCAACGGGCTCGTGCCGACGCTCGAAGAGGACGGCTTCGTCCTGTGGGAATCGAACGCGATCCTGCGTTACCTCGCGCACGCCCATGGCGGCGTGCTGGCGCTCCCCGAAGAACCGCGCGACCGCGCCCTGATCGACCAGTGGCTCGACTGGCAGGCCACCGCCTTCACGCCCGCCATGCGCGACGCCTTCCTCCAACTCGTGCGCGTCGCGCCCGAGAAACGCAACGCGGCGGTGATCGAAGCCTCGCAGGCCGCGGGCGAACGCTGCGCCGACATGCTCGACCGGCACCTCGCGAGCACGCCGTATGTGGCGGGCGAGACGTTCTCCATCGCCGACATCGCGGTGGGCTGTGCGGCGCACCGCTGGCTGATCCTGCCGTTCGAGAAGGCGGAGCGCCCGCACATCGTCGCGTGGCGCGACCGGCTGGCGCAACGTTCGGCCGGTTCGTCCGTTCTGTCGCTGCCGCTCACCTGAGCCCGAGCGCATCGTCCCGGATATCGAATCCGGGACGATGCGCTCAAGTCTTGTGCCGCATCGTCTTTTTCCGAAAGCCGGATCCGACCTTTCGGGACGATGCTCAAAGGCGGAGGTCAATCGATGACGGACGCCGCGCCCCGACCGACCGGACGTAAGATGTTCTTCCCGCTGTCGAAGCTGATTTTCTTCGTCATCACGCCGTCGAATTTCCTGATCCTCATCGGATTGCTCGGCTGCCTGCTGCTGTTCACGGAAGTGGGCCGCAACCTCGGGCGGGCGCTGGCGCTCGCCGGCTTCCTCGGCCTGCTGATCGCGGGCCTCGGACCGCTCTCGGCCTGGGTGCTGCTGCCGCTGGAGAACCGGTTTCCCGTCTTTGCCGACGACGGCGCGCCGGTCACCGGCATCGTTGTGCTCGGCGGCGCGGTCGAGGCCGACACCTCGATGTCCCGCGACCAGATCACCGTCAACGATGCGGGCGAACGGGAAATCGCCCTGGCCGACCTCGCCCGGCGCTATCCGCAGGCCCGCCTCGTCTTCTCCGGCGGCAGCGGCGCCATGCGCGAGCACCCGATCTCGGAAGCCGAAATCGTCAGCCGTTTCGCCGACAGCCTCGGCGTGCCGCGCAACCGCCTGATCCTGGAGCAGCAATCCCGCAACACCCGCGAGAATGCGGTGTTTTCCGCCCGCATGACCCAGCCGAAGCCCGGCGAGCGCTGGCTGCTCGTCACCTCCGCCTGGCACATGCCCCGCGCCATGGGCTGTTTCCGCGAGGCCGGCTTCCCGGTCACCGCCTATCCGGTCGATTACCGCACCAGCGGCCCGCGCGACGCCACCCGCCTCACCACCTTCGCGTCGGACGGATTGTCGGAATTCGACATCGGCGTGAAGGAGTGGATCGGCCTGATCGCCTACAAGCTCGCGGGCTACACCAAGACGTGGCTGCCGGCGCCGTAACTCTTCAGCTGCGCGGCAGGCTCAGGCGATAGATCCCGCGAAAGTCGTCCGGGTCGTCCACCGGCTTGCCCTTGCGGACGATCTGGACCCGGCCGTCCTTCGTGAGCCGCACGGCCACGCGCCGCACCGGCTGCATCAGCGGGCCCCAACCGTCGGAATGGGGGCCGCCCAGCGCGCGGGCGACCTCGGACGGGCAGCAGGTCTTGTCCGAACCCCGCTCGGCGACGAGGCGCAGCATCGTCTCTTCGATCTCGGCTTCACTGGCCATTCCGATCCTCCTCGGCGAGCAGGGCGGCGCGGATCGGCGAAGCGAACTGGCGTCGCCACATCACCCACACCACGCTGCCGGTCGTCAGCATCAGCACCGGCGCGCTCACGAACCAGCCGAGATAGGCCAAAGCGAACAAAAAGGCGCGCTGTCCCTTGGCGAAATGCGAGCCCGCCGCGACGTTCATCGCCGCCGCCCGCTCGGCGGCGCGGCGCATCACCTCGTCCGGGGCGCCCGAGCCCTTCGGCGGCACCGCGCCGATCAGGATGGCGCCGTAATTGAACAACCGGTAGGCCCAGGCGAACTTGAAGAAGGCGTAGACGAACACGACCGCGAGCCCGGCGACCTTGATCTCCCAGGTCGCCCGCGTCGTCGAGGAGCCGAAGGGCAGCGCCGAGAACAGGTTGAGCACGTCGTCGCCCGAGCGCGACAGCGTCAGCACCGAGCCGAGCGCGATCAGCGAGGTCGAGGCGAAGAAGGCGGTGCCGTTCTGAAGCGAGGCGTTGATGGTGGTGTCGACCACGCGGTTGTCGCGGGCGATCATCTGGACCGCCCAGTTGCGCCGCTGCCGGTTCATGATCTGGCTGAGGCTCAGCCGGTCGCCGCGGCGCCGCTGCACCGCGAGGCTGTAGCCGACCCAGGCCGCGACGAAGAACAGGAGCCCGGCGAGGTCGAGGGGCGAGAAGGCGCGGATGTCCCACATGGTTCAGCGCGTCGCCTTCCCGGTCCCGTTCGGTGCCATCCCCGCGCCGCTACAGGCCGCGGGCCCAAGCGGCAAGCCCGGGTCAGGACAGGATCTCGAAACCGTCACCCGTGAACGGTTCGGCTTCCGTGACCGCGATGTCGTCGACGCGGGCCATGAGCGGGCCACGACGGCACTCGGCCAGCAGGGCATCGACCGCTGCCAGGGGGCCGGAGAACAGGGCCTCGACCGTGCGGTCGGGCCGGTTGCGCACCCAGCCGGCCACGCCGTGATGCATCGCCCGCTTCCTCGTCCAGGCGCGATAGGACACGCCCTGCACGCGGCCGGACAGCACAGCGCGGATCGTCTTGGTCTCTGAACTCAACGCGAAGGGCTCCCGGTCGGCGAGGCCGAACCGGGCGCCCTCACGAGGCCTCGGTTCAGCGGGTGGCCACGGCGGCGGAGGTCGGCGCCTCGGCATGGCGCCGCACGGCCTGCGGACGGTAGGTCAGGTACCACGCCAGGGAGATGAAGAGCACGCCGCCGACGAAGTTCCCGAGCGTCACCGGGATCTGGTTCCAGGCCCACCACTGTTCGAACGAGACCGGCGCGCCGAGCATCATGCCGGCGGGGATCATGAACATGTTGACGACCGCGTGCTCGAAGCCCTGCGCGAAGAACAGCAGGATCGGCAGCCACGCGCCGAGGATCTTGCCGAAGGTCGAAGTCGACATCATCGACATCGTCACCCCGAGGCAGACCATCCAGTTGCACAGCATCGCCTTGACGAAGGCCGTGATCAGGCCGGCGCTGCCGATCGCCTCGTAGGCGGTGGTCTTGGCCTGCGCGATCTCGACGATCTTTTTGGCGACCGGGTTGGCGTCGGCGCCGGTGTGCCAGAAGTTCGTGAGCGCGATCACCAGCAGCAGCGCGTAGAGCAGGCTGCCGATCAGGTTGCCCAAAAAGCCCCAGGCGAAGTTGCGCATCATCGGCGCGAGGCCGATCCGCCCCTCCATGAAGGACAGGGCCAGGATGCCGAAATTGCCGGTGCAGAGTTCGAGCCCGAGGCAGACGATCATCACGAAGCCGACGGGGAAGACGATCGCGCCGACGAGCGGCACGCCGGTCTGCACCGCGGCGGTGAGAGCGAGGCTGGTGGCGATGCCGAGCAGCGCACCGGCCATCATGCCCCGCACGATCATGTCGCGGACGGGAAGTTCGGCGCGCAGCACGCCGGCGTCGCTCATGGTCTTGGCCATCTCGGCCGGTTTGACGAAGTCCATCGTTTTGCCCTCGCGGAAGGATGGTTCGTTCCTCCACGAGGCAGGTTCGGTGCCAGCCGGGTCGATCCGGCTGCGGGTCAGGCCCGGCCGCGGCGCATCCAGCCGCTGATCTCCTGCAGGTAGGGACCGGGCAGCTGCGCCGCCTCGCCGGCTGCCAGCACCGCTTCGAGGTACCCGGGCCGGGGCACGCCCGGCGGCGGGCTGCGGCCGAGATAGATCAGGGCGCGCTTGATGCCGGCGTCGGTGACGACCGGCTGATGCGCCTTCACGTAGAGCCCGCCGGCCACACCCTCGTAACGGTCGAGCGCCGGCACGTCGGAGAGCGCCAGCTCCCACAGGACGCCCCAGACCGTGGCGGACGGCGCCCGCACCACGGAGGCCCAGCCCTCCCGCATGATGACGAAGCGGTGCCGCGGCAGCCGCCCGCGCCCGATCAGCCGCGAGGCCGGGCAGCGCTGGGCCATGGCGGCGGCGTCCATGTTGGCGCCGTAGGCGAAGTAGAGCGGCATGTCTTTGTGTGAGGGGGATGCGAGTGATGCCGTTACCCGCCCGGCATCCTGTGCTCACGCTCGGTCGCGCGCTTCACGGCCCGCTCGTTCAGGACGACGGCCCCGTAGCAGAGGCCGAAGACCATGGCCGGCAGTACGAAGGTGACGAAGATCTGTCCGGAACTCACGGCTTGAGGCTCTGCAGCGTACGTCTGGCCAACCAATGTATGCCGGAACCGGCCAAAAGCCAGGCAACTGCGAATCCGATCGTATCCAGGCCGAGCGGCGGCGCATTGGTTGCGCCGACGCCCATGGCACTGATCGGCGTCACGAAACCGGTGACGATGCAGGCGACCGCAACGTTGTTCACGCCGGTCGCCAGCAGTTTCGTCTGCTCGTTGTGGATCTGGTTCACGGACCCTTCGGTCCGATCACTCGAACTCCAGGATCACGGCATCGACCGCGAGGCTGTCGCCTTCCTTGGCGGCGATCTTGGAGACCTTGCCGTCGCGCTCGGCGCGCAGGACGTTCTCCATCTTCATCGCCTCGACGATGGCGAGCGCCTCGCCGTTCTTCACCTCCTGGCCTTCCGTGACCATGATCTGCTTCACGAGGCCCGGCATCGGGCAGAGCAGCTGCTTGCCGGAATTGGCGTTTTCCTTGACCGGCATCAGGTCGGCGAGTTCGGCCTCGCGGCGGGTGTAGACGCGGGCATCGGCCGCCGCACCCTGATGCTGCAGGAACACGCCGTTGAGGAGCGGGCGCACCTGGATCGCGACCGTCTCGTGGCCGACGGTGCCGGACCAGACCGGCTCGCCGGGGCGCCAGTCGCTGCGCACCGGCACCACCGCGCCGTCCTCGACCGTCACGTGAAGGTCGCTGCCGACGGTGTCCACCGTCACGGCGAAGCGCTGGCCGGACAGCACCACCACGCGCTCGCGCTGGAAGGCGAGCAGGCTCGGGTCGCGCATCTGGCCGGAGATGCCGCGCTTGCGGGTGTTGAGCTTGTGGTCGATCGCCGCCGCGACCGCGGCCATCCGCAGGGCGACCTGGCCCTCGGGCTCCGGCGCGGTGAAGCCCTCCGGGAACTCCTCCTTGATGAAGCCCGTCGAGAGCGCGCCCTCGCGCCAGCGCGGATGCGCCATCAGGGTGGCGAGGAACGGGATGTTGTGGCGGATGCCGTCGATGGCGAAGGCGTCGAGCGCCTGGGCCTGCGATTCGATCGCGGCGAGCCGCGTCGGCGCCCAGGTCACCAGCTTGGCGATCATCGGATCGTAGTGGATCGCGATCTCGCCGCCTTCCTCCACGCCGGTGTCGTTGCGGACGATCGCCTCGCCGAACTGGCCTTCGGCCGGCGGCTGATAGGTGGTGAGCCGGCCGATCGAGGGCAGGAAGTTGCGGGTCGGGTCCTCGGCGTAGACGCGGCTCTCGACCGCCCAGCCGTTGAGCTTCACGTCGTCCTGGCCGAGGGGCAGCTTCTCGCCGGCCGCGACCCGAATCATCAGCTCGACGAGGTCGAGCCCGGTGATCATCTCGGTGACCGGGTGCTCCACCTGAAGGCGGGTGTTCATCTCGAGGAAGTAGAACGACTTGTCCTGGCCGGCGACGAACTCGACCGTGCCGGCGGAGTCGTAATTCACGGCCTTGGCCAGCGCGACCGCCTGCTCGCCCATCTTGCGGCGGGTCTCTTCGTCGAGGAGCGGCGACGGGGCTTCCTCGATGACCTTCTGGTTGCGGCGCTGGATCGAGCACTCGCGCTCACCCAGGTAGATCACGTTTCCGTGCTTGTCGCCGATCACCTGGATCTCGATGTGGCGCGGATCGGTGATGAACTTTTCCACGAACACGCGGTCGTCGCCGAAGGAGGAGGACGCCTCGGACTTCGCGCGCTCGAACCCTTCCTTCACCTCGTCGGCCGATTCGGCGATGCGCATGCCCTTGCCGCCGCCGCCGGCGGAGGCCTTGATCATCACCGGATAACCGATCTCGTCGGCGATCTTCACGGCGTGCTCGGGCGACTCGATCACGCCGAGGAAACCCGGCACCGTCGAGACCTTGGCCTCGGCCGCGGCCTTCTTCGATTCGATCTTGTCGCCCATGGCGGCGATGGCGCCGGGATTCGGGCCGATGAAGACGATGCCGTGCTCGGCCAGAGCCTTCGGGAACGCCTCGCGCTCGGACAGGAAGCCGTAGCCCGGATGCACGGCCTGGGCGCCGGTCTGCTTGCAGGCCTCGATGATCTTCTCGATGACGAGGTAGGACTGTGCCGCGGGCGCCGGGCCGATATGGACGGCCTCGTCGGCCATCGCCACGTGGACGGCATCGCGGTCGGCGTCCGAATAGACCGCCACCGTCTTGATGCCCATCCGCCGGGCGGTCTTGATCACGCGGCAGGCGATCTCGCCCCGGTTCGCAATCAGGATTTTTTCGAACATTGCAGCCGCTTCTTCTTGGGAGACCGTCTTGGCTCACCCCTCCCGAAGGCGAGCCCGATCCCATTCCGATAAAGCAGTTGTGCGAAGAGCGGAAGCTGTGCCGTCCGGCCTATGAAGCGGGCCGCACGTGTATTCATCATGCAGCGAGCGGCAGGGTGCCCTTGTCGGCTTCGGCCGGCTGACGGGTCCAGCGATTGGCCTTGAGCGCGAAGGCGATCAGGGCCTCGTCGCTCACCGTCGCCTCACGGACGATCTCCATGGCGATGCGGGCGCCGGTCGCGGTCGGGCCCTTGCGGCCGGCGAGGGAGGCCGAGAGCCACGCGGCGGTCTCGGGCGTGATGCGGCCGGTCGGGCGCTCGCCGTAGACGGCGAAGTCGATGATCGCGGCGACGAGGAAGGTGGCGAAGCCTTCGTGCTGATCGGCCACCGCCCGGTCGAGGGCCAGGAGCAGGTCGGCCTCGTCGCGGCCGATCAGACCGTCGGCCAAGATTTCGCGGGCAAGTTCGGCGACGTCCGCCGCGGTGATCCGGCCCGCCTCGACGATCCGGTCGCAGAACAGCTGAAGAGCAATGTTGGTCATGATCCGATGCCTCCCCGGCCAGTTGTCGCCGGTGTTCGTCCCTGTGTGAGGAGAACTTACGCGCCGGCTTTCCCAGAAGAGGTTAATGGCAGAGTCTGAACCCGCGTTCAGGTAAATGCCTGCTCACGAATGAGCCTTTCGAGACTCTTGCTGTATTGCGGTCAGACTTCGTTCACCGAACCACGACCTTGGTCCCGACGGGGACGCGGTCGTAGAGGTCGATCACGTCCTCGTTGAGCATGCGGATGCAGCCGGACGACACCGCCTGCCCGATCAGCTCCGGCTCGTTGGTGCCGTGGATGCGAAACAGCGTGTCCTTCCGATCCCGCGCCAGGTAGAGGGCGCGGGCGCCGATTGGGCTCAACGGCCCGCCCTCCATCCGCGGCGGCAGATCGGGCCGGCGACCGATCATCTCCGGCGGCGGGTTCCAGTCGGGCCATTCGAGCTTGCGGTCGATCTCCGCCCGGCCGGTCCAGGCCATGCCGGCTTTCCCCACCGAGACGGGGTAGCGCAACGCCTTGCCGCCGGGCTGGACGAGGTAGAGGTTTCGCTCGCCCGCATCCACGATCACGGTGCCGACCGGCTCCCTGGTGGCGAAATCGACGGTGGTGCGGGCGAGCGCCGGATCGCGCGGGGCCTGGGGGGCGAGCTTCATCCACACCGCGTCCCGCTCGGGACCCGGCGGCAGTGCGGGAATCGCCGGGCTCGCCTCAGGTGAGGTCGGCAGCACGGCGAGCTGCGTCGGCGGCATCGGCTGCGCCGTCCGGCTTTGGCAGCCGGCCAGCAGGGCGAGACCGGTGACGAGGAAGAAACCGGACGCAAGGCGCATGACGAAGGCAATCGGTCGGTCCCGCAGGGAGCGGAACGGGTTAACGCAATATTGCCGAGCTTAATCCCCGACACGGTGGCGGCGGTGTGTCATCGCGGGGGCGTGAACGCATTTGCCCGGCCTGTTGCGGCGCGGCTACAACGGAGGCAGGGCGACCGCTGAACGACGCGCCCGGGAGGAATCATCCTGAGCACTCTGTACGTGACCCATCCGAGCGCGCTCGACCACGCGACCCCGCCCGGGCACCCTGAGCGCCCCGCCCGCATGCAGGCGGTGGAGCGGGCGCTGGAGGACGAGCGCTTCTCCGCCCTGGTGCGTGCGCATGCGCCGAAATCCGATCCCTCGGTCGCCGAACTCGTCCATCCGGCCGCCTTCGTCGCCGAACTGGTCGAGGCCTCGCCGAAGGAGGGCCTGCTCCAGATCGATTCCGACACGCTGATGTCGCCGGGCTCGCTCAACACCTGCCTGCACGCCATCGGCGGTTCGATCCACGCGGTCGATTCGGTGATGAAGGGCGAATGCGCCAACGCCTTCGTGGCCATGCGCCCGCCGGGGCATCACGCCGAAATTGCCCGTGCCATGGGCTTCTGCCTGTTCAACCATGCGGCCATCGCGGTCCGTCACGCGCAGAAGAATCTCGGCGCGGCGCGGGTGGCGCTGGTCGATTGGGACGTCCACCACGGCAACGGCTCGCAGGACATCTTTTGGTCGGATCGTGACGTGATGTACGCGTCCACCCACCAGATGCCGCTGTTTCCCGGCTCCGGCTCGGCGAGCGAGCGGGGCGACCACGACACCATCGTCAACGTGCCGCTGCGCGCCTTCGACGACGGCGCGGTGTTCCGCGAGGCGTTCGAGACGCGCATCCTACCCCGGCTCGATGCGTTCAAGCCGGACCTCATCGTGATCTCAGCGGGCTTCGACGCGCACAAGCTCGACCCGCTGGCCAACGTCCAGCTCGATGAGGCCGATTTCGGCTGGGCGACGCGCCGCCTGATGGAGCTCGCCGACCGGCACGCGGGCGGGCGCGTCGTCTCGATCCTGGAGGGCGGCTACAGCCTCGACGGCCTCGCCCGCTCGGTCGCCGCGCATATGGACGCGCTGATGGGGCGCTGATTCTCTTGGGTATCGAGGATGTCCGGCGTTTCCCGCCGGACATCCCGCTTTGCGGCTATCGCCCGGCGAGGATCAGGGTGATCAGCACCGCCGCCACGCTGACGAACATGACGCTGCCGAGCACCAGCCCGGCCAGCGCGTTGGCGGAGATGTAGGTTCCGGCGACGCGCCCGAGGACCGAGACGGCGCCGTGCCGCTCATGCTCCCCCGGATGACCGCAGGACGGACAGGCGATCGCCTTCTCCGAGACGCGGTGGTCGCAGGCAGGACAGGGGACAAGGACCATGCGGTGCTCCCTTCCATTAGGGGCGGCGATGGCGCCGCCGTACTGGACCTGGGAACGGCCGCGCTTGGCTGCAAGGGGTCAGCCCTCCAACGGCTCCTCGCCGACCAACTCGATCCCGAACCCCGACAGCCCGACATAGGCGCGCGACGAGGAGGACAGGTTGCGGATCGAGACGACGCCCAGATCGCGCAGGATCTGCGCGCCCAGGCCCACTTCGCGCCACTGGCGCACGCGCTGCGCCTCGGCGCCCTCCTCGACGTAGCGGCTGAGCGGAACGCCCGCGGTGCCGTCGCGCAGGTAGACGAGGACGCCCCTGCCCTCGGCAGCGAAGCGGCGCATGACGCTCTCGATCTGGCGCCCGCCCTCAATCACGTCGGCGACGACGTTGGAACGGTGCAGGCGCACCAGCATGTTGCGGCCGTCGCCGATATTGCCGTGGACGAAGGCGAATTGCTGGATCGGTTCGAACGGGGTGACGTAGGCGTAGCCGGTCACCGGGCCGAACTCGGTCTTGACCGGGAAGGTGCCGACCCGCTCGACCAGCCGGTCGCGGGCCTGCCGGTAGGCGATCAGATCGGCGACCGAGACGCGCTTGAGGCTGTGCTTCTCCGAAAAATCGTCGATCTGCGGCCCCTTCATCACGGTGCCGTCGTCGTTGGCGAGTTCGCAGATCACGCCCACCGGGGGGAGGTTGGCGAGCTTGCACAGATCGACCGCGGCTTCCGTGTGGCCGGAGCGCATCAGCACGCCGCCGTCGCGGGCGATCAGCGGGAAGACGTGGCCGGGGCGCACGAAATCGCCCGCGCCCATGTTGCCGTTGGCGAGCGCCCGAACCGTGTTGCAGCGCTGCTCGGCCGAGATTCCGGTGGTCAGCCCGTGGCGAACGTCGACCGTCACCGTGAAGGCGGTGCCGAGCGGCGCGTCGTTCGAGGCCACCATCGGGTCGAGGTGGAGCCGGCGCGCCTCGGCCAGGGTGATCGGCGCGCAGACGATGCCGCAGGTGTTGCGGATGATGAACGCCATCTTTTCCGGCGTGCAGAGCGAGGCGGCGACGACGAGGTCGCCCTCGTTCTCGCGATCATCGTCGTCGGTGACGACCACGATCTCGCCGCGGGCGAAGGCCTCGATGGCCTCGGTGACGCTGCAATGGGGCACGGGCTTCGTTCCAGTGGTTCCGGGTGTCAGGTGCGGTCGCCGACCTGCCCGCGATGGCGCAGAAAGTGGTCCGCCAACACGCAGGCCATCATCGCCTCGGCGACGGGCACGGCGCGGATGCCGACGCAGGGATCGTGGCGGCCCTTGGTGATGAGATCGATTTCTTGGCCGTCGCGATTCACGCTTCGGCGCGGCGTCAGGATCGAGGAGGTCGGCTTCACGGCAAAGCGCACCACCACCGGCTCGCCGGACGAGATGCCGCCTAAGATGCCGCCGGCATGGTTGCCGAGGAAGCGCGGGCGCCCGTCGTTACCGCTCCGCATCTCGTCGGCATTGTCCTCGCCACGGAGCGCCGCGGCCGCGAAGCCGTCGCCAATCTCGACGCCCTTGACCGCATTGATCGACATCATCGCGGCGGCCAGATCGGCGTCGAGCTTGCCGTAGATCGGCGCGCCGAGGCCGGGGGGCACGCCCTCGGCCACCACCTCGATCACCGCGCCCACCGACGAGCCGTTTTTTCTGATTTCGTCGAGATACGTTTCGTACTGCCGAGCGGCGTCGGCATCCGGGCAGAAGAACGGGTTGCGACCCACCTCGTCCCAGTCCCAGCGGGCGCGGTCGATCGCGTGCGGGCCCATCTGAACCAGGGCGGCGCGGATGGTGATGCCGGGGATCACCTTACGGGCGACGGCACCGGCCGCGACGCGGGCCGCGGTCTCGCGCGCCGAGGAGCGCCCGCCGCCGCGATAGTCGCGGATGCCGTATTTGGCGTCATAGGTGTAATCGGCGTGGCCCGGCCGGTAGCTGTCGCGGATCTCCGAGTAATCCTTGGAGCGCTGGTCGGTGTTCTCGATCATCAGCGCGATCGGCGTGCCGGTCGTCAATTGGCGCCCGCCGGTGCGGTCGTCACTGAACACGCCCGAGAGGATTTTTACCTGATCCGGCTCGCGCCGCTGGGTGGTGAAGCGCGACTGGCCGGGCTTGCGCCGGTCGAGTTCCGCTTGGATCTCGTCGGCTTCCAGCGGCAATCCGGGCG
Organism: Methylorubrum salsuginis; assembly: GCF_900114375.1. Lineage (GTDB taxonomy): Bacteria > Pseudomonadota > Alphaproteobacteria > Rhizobiales > Beijerinckiaceae > Methylobacterium > Methylobacterium salsuginis. The sequence goes on from NZ_FOSV01000011.1 coordinate 19,715, forward strand.
GGCAGCCGTCCACCACGCAGCCGAGGGCGACGCCGTGGCTCTCGCCGAAGGTCGTGACGCGAAAGAGATGGCCGAAGCTGTTGTGGGACATGGCGCTGCGTGCCTTAGCGCGGGATGCCGTGGGGCACAAATTCGCCATGCGACGCGCGCGGAGGGCAGGTGCGCCCCTCAAGTCCAAGCGCCCCCGCTGGAAAAACCGTAGCCCATAGGCTACGTTCGATTATGCCCGAGATTCTTCGGACACCCGTCTTCACCGAATGGCTTCGCGGGCTGCGGGACGCGCGCGCCAAGGCGCGGATCGCGTTGCGAATCGACCGTCTCGCGCTCGACAACCCCGGCGACGTCAAATCGGTCGGTGGCGGAGTGAGCGAGATGCGCATCGATTACGGACCAGGTTACCGTGTCTACTTCACACGTCGTAGCGGCGTTCTGGTGATCCTGCTGTGTGGTGGCGACAAGAAGAGCCAGGATCGCGACATTGCGCGGGCCCAAGCGCTGGCGGCTGCACTGCAAGGAATCGTTCAATGACCGAAACCAGCCCCTACGATTCCGCGGAATTCCTCGATTCGGACGAGGCTATCGCTGAATATCTCGCGGCGGCCGTCGAGGAGGGTGATGCGGCTCTGTTCCGTCGGGCGCTCGGCGTCGCGGCCCGCGCTCGCGGGATGACCGAGATTGCACGGCAGACCGGTTTGTCCCGGGAAAGCCTGTATCGGGCCCTGTCGGACGAGGGCAATCCGAGTCTCGACACGGCTCTGCGCGTGGTCAACGCCCTCAACGTCCGCCTCACAGCGACCGTGGCCTCCGGTTGATCGGCTCTTCCGCGACCGCAAGCCCGCCCCGCGCCTTCAGCGCCCGATAGGCCGCGACGCCGTTCGCGAGGTCTCTCCACAGCCGCCGTTCGTCGGCGAGGTCGGCGAGCGTGTAGGTCAGCCCCATGATGTGGGCGGCCTCGTAGCCCTCGGGCAGCTCGCCCGCGGTGCCGAGGGCGATCTCGGCCACCGGCAGTTCTTCCGAAAAATCCGAAAGGCGCGCCCGTAAGGTGGCGCCGCTCGCGCGCAGATGGGCGCCCGCCCGCGGCCCGTGCTCGCGAATCGCCGCCACCGTGCCCTGCGCCAGCGACAGATGCACCGCCTCGCGATGGGTCGGAAACAGATAGACGAGGTAGTAGCCCCGCGTCGCGCTGGTGGTCACGGCCGGGTCGAAGGCCGCGAGCCAGGGCACGGCGGCCCAGCGGGTGCCGCGGCCGGGGCTGCCCTTGACGAGGAAGGTGCCGCCGAGCGGCGCCAAGGCGGCGCGGAGTTCGTCCGCCGCGCCTTTGCGGATCACGTGGGCGAGCGGGTGCCCGGCCGGCGGGTCCGTTTTCGCGAGTGGGTATTCCTCGACGATGCGCCTGAGGGCGTGGCCGAGGCTCACGGGTGATGCAGCACGCCGCCCGGCGCCGGGGCGGAGACGCCGGTCGTGCTCGGGAACGTGAGCGGCAGGCCCTCGATGGAGCGGAGCGCCAGGTAGGCGAAGGCCTGCGCCTCCAGAAAGTCGGCCGACCAGCCGAGGTCGTCGGCATTCACGATCTCGGCCTCGAGCAGGCTCTGGAGCATCGCCATCAGGGTCCGGTTCTTCACGCCCCCGCCGGCGACGATCCAGCGGGTCGGGCGCGCGGCGGCGTGATCGAGGCTCGCCTGGATCGCGCGGGCCGCGAAGGCCGTCAGCGTTGCGGCCCCATCCGCGGTGCTGAGATGGCCGGCGAGCCGGTACGAGAACCAGTGGCGGTCGAGCGATTTCGGCGGCGTTTTTTTGAAATATGGATGTTGGAGCAGCCACGCGACCAGCGCCTCGTCCACCGCCCCTCGCGCGGCAGTGGAGCCGTCGCGGTCGAAGGGAACGCCTTCGCGCTCCATCATCCAGTCGTTGACCGGAGCGTTGCCGGGGCCGGTGTCGAAGGCGAGCAGCCCGCCCTCGGCATCGATCAGCGTCACGTTGGCGACGCCGCCGATATTGAGGACAGCGAGCGGACCCGCATAGCCCGCGGCTTCCGCGAGCGCCCGATGGAACACCGGCACGAGCGGCGCGCCCTGCCCGCCCCGCGCCACGTCCTCGGCGCGCAGATCCGCCACCACCGGGATGCGGAGGCGCCGCGCCAGAGCCGCGCCATCGCCGATCTGCACCGTCAGCCGCTCCTGCGGGCGGTGCATCACCGTCTGGCCGTGAAAGCCGACGACCGCGATGTCGGCCGGTGTCAGCCCGTTCTCAGCGAGGAGCGCTTCGACCGCCTCGGCATGGGCGCGGGTCAGAAACGCCTCGGCCTCGGGCAGGCAGCCCGGCCGGTCGGTGCGCGCGCTCACGGATTCGGCGTCGCGGAGCGCCCGCGTCAGCAGCGCCCGCTCCTCGTCCGAGTAGCCGCGATAGGCCGTGGGGCCGAGGGCGGCGACGCGGTCGTTGTCACTGCGGGTCACGCGGATGGCTTTGCCGTCGCTCTCGATTAGGGCCACGTCGATCCCGTCGAGAGACGTGCCGCTCATCAGGCCGATCGCGCGCCGCATCGTCATGTGGGCTTGTCCCGTCGCGTTTCGCGGCCCGTCCTGCTAAGAGCCGGCCCGTCCGCCCGAGCTAGCACGGGCCCCGCGCGCCTGTCGCGCCGCCGTTCGAGACCGCCATGACCGCCGAGAGCTTCGCGCCGCAATCCGACTTCCTGAAGGTGCTGACCGAGCGCGGCTATATCCATCAGGCGTCCGACATCGAGGGCATCGACGCGGCGGCGCGCGAGGGGCGGCTCACGACCTATGTCGGCTACGATTGCACGGCGGCCTCGCTCCATGTCGGACACCTGCTCTCGATCATGATGCTGCACTGGCTCCAGGCGACCGGCGGCAAGCCGATCGCGCTGATGGGCGGCGGCACCACCCGCGTCGGCGACCCGTCGGGCCGCGACGAGTCCCGCAAGATCCTTAGCCTGGAGCAGATCGAGGAGAACAAGAACGGTATCCGCAAGACCTTCGACCGGTTCCTCCGCTTCGGCGAGGGGGCGGGCGACGCGATCATGGTCGACAACGCCGAGTGGCTGACCAAGCTCAACTACATCGAGATGCTGCGCGACGTCGGGCGCCACTTCTCGGTCAACCGCATGATGTCGATGGACAGCGTGCGGCTGCGGCTGGAGCGCGACCAGGAACTGTCGTTCCTGGAGTTCAACTACATGATCCTCCAGTCCTACGACTTCGCCGAGCTGAACCGCCGCTACGGCTGCCGGCTGCAGATGGGCGGCTCGGACCAGTGGGGCAACATCGTCAACGGCATCGATCTCGGCCGCCGCATGGGGACGCCCCAGCTCTACGGGCTGACCTGCCCGCTGCTGACGACGGCCTCGGGTGCCAAGATGGGCAAGACCGCCGCCGGCGCCGTCTGGCTCGATGCCGGGATGCTCTCGCCGTACGATTACTGGCAGTTCTGGCGCAACACCGAGGACGCCGATGTCGGCCGCTTCCTCAAGCTGTTCACGCTGCTGCCGATGGACGAGATCGCTCGGCTCGCCGCGTTGCAGGGGGCCGAGATCAACGAGGCCAAGACGGTGCTCGCCACCGAGGCGACGCGGCTGATGCACGGCCAGGAGGCCGCGCAGTCGGCCGCCGAGACGGCGCGAAAGACCTTCGTGGAGGGCACGCTCGCCGATTCGCTGCCGACCGTCGCGGTGCCGCGTGCCGTTCTGGAGGCGGGCCTCGGCGTGCTCACCGCCTTCGGGCCGGACTACGCGAAGCTCGTGCCCTCGACGAGCGAGGCGCGCCGCCAGATCAAGGGCGGGGGCCTGCGCGTCAACGACGTGCAACTCACCGACGAGAAGGCGACGCTCGGCTTGAGCGACGCGACGGCGGACGGGGTGATCAAGCTGTCGTTCGGCCGCAAGAAGCACGTGCTGCTGCGGCCTGAATAGGCCTTTCAACCCTCACGGCCGTCATTCCGGGACCGCACAGCGGAACCCGGAATGACGGTGGCCGGAACGATCGGGGGCGAAAACCTACTGCTCCGGCACCGGCCCCGGCGCGCCGTTGGCGAAGGCCTCCCCGTTGCCCGCGCCGAACAGCTTGCGCAGGAAGCCCGGCGCCACCGCGGAGAGCGGGTTCACGCTGACCGTCGGCTTGGCGATGGGGCCGGAGACGTTGAAGTTGACCGCGAACAGGCCCTCGTTGCTGCCGCCGGCCAGCAGCGGGCCGACCAGCGGCACATGCGCCACCACGTTGTTCAGCCCGTAGAGCGGCACGAAGGTCCCGTCGATCTGCGTGCGCTCCTTGGCGGTGTCGAGCCAGCCGCCTGCGGTGAAGCCCATGGCGGCGTTGGAGATCGCGGCATCGGTGAAGCTCACCCGCGATCCCGCGCGGGTGAAATTGGCGCGCATCTTGTCGAAGGCGACATCGTTGGCATTGGGCGCGGCGCGGCGCCCGTCGGCTGGACCCTGCGCCACGATGCTGGACAGCGCCGGCTCGTTGCGCAGCGCGAAATCCTTGATCTGGACCACGCCGGCCTGCGGCCCGTCGTTGAGGTAGAGGCTCAGCGCGAGGCGCCCGCCATACATCCGCTTGTAGATGTCGAGGAAGCGGAGCGTCGCGCCGGAATCGGCGGATTCGAGCGAGAGCAACGGTTGGCCGCGATCCCCCTTGGCGACGGTGGCGGCGAGGGGGGCACCGCCGAACCGGCCGCGGAACTGGGCGCTGCGGACATCGCCGCCGCGGATGCTCGCCTTGAGCGCGGCGTTGGTCAGCGCCTCGCCGTTGAAACCCGAGAGGATGTTGACGGCGATGTCGGCATCGACGTCCTTGCCCGAATCCTTCCCGCCCTTCGCGTCCGAACTCGTCATGCCCTTGAGGAAGGGCCGGGCATCGGCGACGGCGCCCTTCACCGCGACCTTGTAGCCGCTGCCGGCCTTGTCGAGGCTCACCCGCATGTCGTCGCCCGGCGAGAGCTTGAAGGCGGTAAGATCCGCCCGCTCCAGCCCGCCCTCGGCCGAGACCGTGGCGCTGCCGCGCGCCATGGCGGGGGCGGCGTCCAGCGCGATGTCGCGCAACTCCATCTGGCCGTTCGACGATTCGATCATCGACAGGGTCAGGCGCCCGGCCTTGCCCGAACTCTTGGACCAGCCGGGGAGAAGACCGTCGATGGACGCCTTGGTCAGATCCGCCTCGATCCGCATCGGCGGCTTGGCGCCGCCCGCCGAATGGCCGATCGGCACGGTGACGCGGGCGGGGATCGTGCCGGCGAGCTGGGGCGCAGTGGGCAAACCGCGCTTGGCCCGGAAGGCGTCGTCGAGGGGCATCGTCACCACCGCCTCGCCGGGCGCGCCGGGCTTCGGCTGCTTGAGGTCGATGGCGATCGGCGCGCCGAGCAGGCGGCCGTCCCCCTTCAGGGCGAAGCCGCTGCGGTCGAAGGAGATCGCGAAGCGGCCGGCCTCGAAGCGGTCCTTGCCGATGGCCTTGTCCATCGAAAGGTCGGTGAGCGTGCCGGACAGCGTCACCGGCAGGTCGGCGAGATCGGGCACGGCTTTGAGGTTCATCGGCACGTCGATGCGCAGATCGACTTTGCCCTTGAGCGCGTTGGGATCGATCTCGGTGCCGGTCAGCCCCTTGAACATCCGCGTCTCGAGGAGCGCGGCGAGCGAGTCGGCGCTGCCGGTGAGGCGCAGCCCCAACTGCGCCACGATCTTGTCGGGCTGCGGGTCGCGGATCAGGAACGAGGCGTCGGAGATCGTCAGCGCGCGGGTGTCGGAGAGGCGCACCTCGGCGGTCGCCCCCTGGATCGTCGTGGTGCGCCCGGTGACGACGCCCGAAACGCGGCCATGGGTGAGCGGCGGCGCGTCCTTCGAAATGGTGAGCGAAGCGTCCGAGACCGCGAAAGTGGCTAGGAGGCCGTGATCCGGCATCGGATCGCCGCGGGTGGCGGCGGCGAGCTCGCTCCCGCTCAGATCGACCTTGATGTCGGCGCTGGCGAGCCGCCCGCCGCGCAATTCGTCGACGAGGTAGTTGCGCACGGCCGGCGCGATGTTCTCCGGCCACAGCCGCAGGGCGGTGCGCCCGTCGGTGTCGTGGGCGACGATGTGGAGCGTGATGCCGTCGTCGTCCTTGGACGTGCCGATAGTGCCGCTGAGATTGCCGTTCATGCCGTTGCCGCTGAGGGCGAGCGACTCGATGTTGATGCCTCCCGCCCGGCCGGTGAGCCGGCCCTTGACCTCGCCGATGCGGAACGAGGGGTCGTAGCGCGCGGCGCCGCGCAACATCACGTCCTTGCCGCCGAAATCGAAGGTCCAGGCATCCTCGGCGCCGGGCGGCCCGATGGCGAAGGCGCCGGTGACGTGGGCCTGGTTTCCGCCGCCGCGGTAGTCGATGGCGGTCACGTCGAGGGCGCGGCGGGTTTCGTCCCAGCGCGCCTCGGCCCGCACCTGCTCGATGACGACCGGGTTGAAGTCCTTCTCGTCGACGACGAACAGCCCCTCGCCGGTCTTCACCTCGAAGGTCATGGTGTCGATGCGCGAGCCCTGGAGCGCCACATCGGCCTTGGCCGAGACCTTGAGATCGGTCTCGATCGGCATCTTCGACTGGCCCGACAGCAGAAGCAGGTCGCTGACCGGCAGGTCGTCCAGGGTGATGACGCCCGCGCGCCGGCCCGCGGTTTCGTCGTGGACCTTGCCGCCGAAGCGCCACTCGCCGTTCGGCCCGTCGATGCGCAGCTCGAAGATGCGCATCCCGTCGCCGTCGCCGCCGCGGTGGAACAGGCCGTTGACCTGCTCGAAAGTGGCCCGGTGACGGGCGGCGTCGTCCACCAGGGTCAGGCGTCCGTTGGTGATGCGGGCGCGGTCGAGCGCGCCGATCACGCCCGCAGGGTCGAGCACCACGCCGAAGATCGAGGCGACGGCGGCCGAGACCGGCGAGACCTGGCCGCGGGCGGCATCCACGCTCGGGAGCGTATGGGGCTTGGCGGCATCGACCTGCGACGGGGCCGAGGCCGCGAAGGCGATGGACCCGTCGTCATGGACCAGCGCCGTCATCTGCAGATCGCGGAACTCGATCGAGCGCGGCTGCACCGAGAGGCGCAGAAGGCCCCAGGTGTCGAGACTGACGACGGCCAGCGGCGCACGCACCACCAGCGCGCCCTCCGGATTGTAGACGTCGAGCCCGCCGACCCGCAGCGCCAGGGACGATTCCGTGTCGAGTTCGAGGGCGCTGTCGTTGAGCGTGACGCGCCAGCCGGGGCCGACGCTGCCGGCGATGGCTTCGGCCACCCGTTGGCTGAGACCGTCGATGCGCAGCGGCCCCTGCGACAGACGCAGGAAAGCGAGCCCGGTGCCGAGCCCGAGCAGGAAGACGAGGGCGACCGCGCTCCACAGCAGCGGCCGGCGCCGTCGGCGCACGGCCTTGCACGGTGCAGGCTCGACCGCTTCCTGAAGCAGGGTCCTGGCCGTTTCCTGATCCATTCACTCGTTCGCTGCTGCCGCCGGGGGGCCGGCACCGGGGGCTCAGGCACCGGGCGCCCGTCCTCAGGAATCGGCCCTTCCGGCATGGCGTCCGCCGGGCGATCCGTGCATCAGGAGGGCACACCATCAATCGGCCGAAAGGAAGGCATGATGCCCCTCGCACCCGGCGAACCCGCGCCCGATTTCACCCTACCTGGAGCGGGCGGCGAGACCGTCAGCCTCGCGGCCTTACGCGGTCACACGATCGTGCTCTATTTCTACCCCAAGGACGACACCAGCGGCTGCACGCTCGAAGCCCAGGGCTTCAACGAAGCCCAGGACGCGTTCTCGGCGGCCGGGGCGAAGGTGATCGGCGTCTCGCCCGATTCGGTGAAGAGCCACGACAAGTTCCGCGCCAAGTACGGCCTCACCTTCCCGCTCGCATCCGACGAGGCGAAGTCGATGCTCGAGGCCTACGGCGTCTGGGTCGAGAAGAGCATGTACGGCCGCAAGTATATGGGCGTGGAGCGCACCACCCTGCTGATCGACCGCGACGGAAACATCGCGAAGGTGTGGCCGAAGGTGAAGGTGCCCGGCCATGTCGAGGAGGTGCTGGAGGCCGCCAAGGCGCTGGGCTGAGGGGCGGTCTTCCCGGCGCCTCGGTTTTTTTTCGAAAGGCGGCGGCCCCGTTCGGCGCCGAATCTGCGACCGAAGTCTTCCTTAACCTTAATCGGGTGTGATGGCGGGCGTCCCCGGAAGCGGTCGCCTCATGCCCTCACCCGCCCAGCGCAGCCCGAAGCCCGTCCCCCGGCCCCGCCTCGTGGCGGCTCTCGGGCTCGGGCTGGCGCTCACCAGCGCCTGGGCGGGGGCTTCGAGCTACTACCTGATCTTCCACGACGAGGTGCTGGCCCGCTTCGTCTCCCGCCAGAGCGCGATCCAATACACCTACGAGGAGCGGATCGACACGCTCCAGCGGGCGCTCGACCGCGCGGGCGCCGACCAGGCCGCCACCCGCGGCGGCATCGAGGCCAAGCTCACGACCCTGGCCGAGCGGCAGGCGCTGATCGAGCGGCGCCAGGGCATCCTCGCCGGGCTCCCCGGTGCCGCCGCCGAGATCGACCTGTCCGTGACGGGCTCGATTTCCGCCGCCGAACCTCCGATGCCGGCACCGCCGCGGACGCTGAAGCCGTTCCCGACGCCGGAACTGCGCATGCGGTCCGACGATCGCGCCGAGACCGCCGACAGCCCCCTCGCCGGCCGGCTGGCCCGCATCGAACGGGCGCTGGACCGGATGGCGGCGAGCCAAGCCCGCGCCGTGTCCCGCGTCGCCCAGGCGGCCGGGCGCAGTGCCGACCGCTTTCGCGATCTCATCGCCCGCACCGGTCTGAGTCCCGCCCGGTTCGAGCCGACGGTGGGGGGAATCGGCGGTCCGCTGGTGCCGCTCTCGGGCGACGCGTTCGAGGCGGGTCTCGCCGAGGCGCGGCGCCAGATCGAGGAGGAGACCCATCTGCGCCGGGTCGCCGACGCCCTCCCCTTCCGCCAGCCCCTGCCGGGCGACCTCGCGTATACCAGCAGCTTCGGCACGCGGCTCGATCCGTTCACCCGGGCGGCCGCGCTCCATACCGGCGTCGACATGCGCGCCGAGACCGGGGCGCCCGCCCGCGCCACCGCGGCCGGCCGGGTGACCGCGGCAGAGTATGCCGGCGGCTACGGCAACATGGTCGAGGTCGACCACGGCCGCGGTCTCGTCACCCGCTACGCCCATCTCTCGGGCTACGCCGTCGCCGTCGGCCAGCGGGTCGAGGCGGGGAGCGTCGTCGGCTTCGTCGGCTCCACCGGCCGCTCGACGGGGAGCCACCTGCACTACGAGACCCGCATCGACGGCGAGCCGGTCGATCCGCAGCGATTCTTACGCGCGGGGGCGGAGTTGGTGTTTTCGGATTAAAAAAGAGCGGCCCCGGTTTCCGCCGGGGCCGCCGATCCGTCAGTCGATGTCGGAGACCTCTTCCCCGCCCCCGTAGACGCGCTGCGCCAGGGAGGCTTCCATGAAGGGGTCGAGGTCGCCGTCCAGCACCTCGTCCGGGTCGGTGGACTGCGTGCCCGTCCGAAGGTCCTTCACGAGCTGGTACGGCTGCAGCACGTAGGATCGGATCTGGTGGCCCCAGCCGATATCGGTCTTGGAGGCGGCTTCAGCGTTGGCCTTCTCCTCGCGCTTCTTCAGCTCGGCCTCGTAGAGGCGGGCACGCAGCATGTTCCAGGCGGTGGCCCGGTTCTTGTGCTGCGAGCGCTCCTGCTGACACGCCACGACGATGCCGGTCGGGTTGTGCGTGATGCGCACCGCCGAATCGGTCGTGTTGACGTGCTGGCCGCCCGCGCCCGACGACCGGTAGGTGTCGATGCGGCAGTCCGATTCCTTGATCTCGATCTCGATCCGGTCGTCGACCACCGGATAGACCCACACGCTCGCGAAGCTGGTGTGGCGCCGCGCATTGGAATCGTAGGGCGAGATGCGCACCAGCCGGTGCACGCCGGATTCGGTCTTGAGCCAACCGTAGGCGTTGTGGCCCTTGATCAAGAGCGTAGCGCCCTTGATCCCGGCCTCTTCGCCGTCGGTCATCTCGACGATCTCGACCTTGAACTTCCGCCGCTCGGCCCACCGATAATACATGCGGTGGAGCATGTTGGCCCAGTCCTGGCTCTCGGTGCCGCCCGCGCCCGCATGGACTTCGAGATAGGTGTCGAAGCCGTCGGCCTCGCCCGAGAGCAGCGTCTCGACCTGACGGCTCGCGGCCTCCTTTTCGACGGCGCGGATGCCCGCTTCGCCCTCGGCGATGGAGGCCTGATCGCCCTCCATCTCGCCGAGTTCGATCAGCGTCGCGGCGTCCTCGAGATCCTGCTCGAGCTTGCGGATGGCGGTGACGGCCTCGTCGAGCTGCTGGCGCTCGCGCATGACTTTTTGCGCGGCCTCGGCATCGTTCCAGAGGTCGGGGTTCTCGGACGCGGCATTCAGCTCCGCGAGGCGTTTATCAACGGTATCCCAGTCAAAGATGCCTCCTCAGCAGCCCTATAGACTGCTTGGCGGCATCCGAGGCCTGTTCGATCTCGGCGCGCATCTGGTGTGGAACTCGTGTGTGTGAGCCGCGGGTGATACCGGGCGTGCCCGACCCTTTAACCCAAGCGCCCGCCATGGTCGATGCCGGAACCCGCCGCCCTGCCCTGATCCTCGCGGTCGCCGCCGTGATCGCGATGGGGCTGGCCGTGCGGCTCGTGCCGCTCGGGCTTCCCGCGGGTGTGGTGAAGTATGCCGGCTCCACGCTGTGGGGCGCGATGGTCTACGGACTGATCGCCTGCCTGCGGCCGGACGCGGTTGTGCGGCGCCTCGCGCTCGTCGCCCTCGTCATTGCGGCGACGGTCGAGTTCTTCCGCCTCGTCCACGCGCCCTGGCTCGACGCCTTCCGGCTGACGCTGGCCGGGCAGCTGTTGCTAGGGCGGCTTTTCTCGCTTTGGAATCTGGTGGCGTATGCCGTTGGGATCGCAGTTGCAGCGGGCCTCGACGCTGCGACCCGGCGATGACGGCGAGAGAAACTCGCACCGTCATCGCGAGGCGGAGCCGAAGCGATCCAGAGCGCCACGGCTCGGAGTGAGGCGAACGCGGCGTGAGCCTTACGCCGCCTTCCGCCCCTCCAGGAACGCCGCGTGCTCCGCCACGAGCCCACCGCTCAGCGCCTTCTCGATCAGCGCCCGCGTGCCCGCCACCCCGTACAGTGCGATGAACGAGCCGAAGCGCGGCCCCTGCGCCTCGCCGAACAGCACGTTGTAGATCGAGGCAAACCACGTCTTCGATACGCCGGGGCGCCCGTCCGGGCTCTTGGCCTTGCCGGAGAGATCGGGGAAGTGGCGCCGGCCCACCTCGTAGACCGCCGCCTGCAGGGCCTCCGGATCGGTCGAGCCCTCGTGCTCGGCGAGCGTCTGCGAGAGGTCGCGGAGCGCCGCGGCCTCCTCCTCGGTCGGGGCGCGGTACTGCTTCTGCGGGCGCACGAAGTCGCGGTAATAGGCGAGCGCGCGGGTCACGAGGGCGGCGAGCCGCGGATGCGTCTGCGGGCCGACATTCGGGGCGTAGCGGCGGATGAAGCCCCACAGCACCGTCTCGTCCTCGGCGTTGGCCACCGCCACGAGGTTGAGGAGCATGCCGAAGGAGAGCGTGGTGCCGGCCTCGTCGATGGCCTCCGGCGCCGGCGGGTTGCCCCCGTGCAGGTGCCAGACGGGATTGCCGAGCCGGTGCTTGGCTTCCTGGCCGGGGAAGCGCCCCAAAAAATTGTCGTACTCATCGACGTGGCGCGGGATCACGTCGAAGAACAGGCGCTTGGCCTCGCGCGGCTTGTTGTACATGAACAGCGCGAGCGATTCCGGCGTGGCATAGGTCAGCCACTCGTCGATCGTCAGGCCATTGCCCTTCGACTTCGAGATCTTCTGGCCCTTCTCGTCGAGGAAGAGTTCGTAGTTGAAGCCCTCCGGCGGCTCGGCGCCCAGCGCCCGGGCGATCTGACCCGAGAGCTTGACCGAATCGATCAGGTCCTTGCCGGCCATCTCGTAATCGACGCCGAGCGCGACCCAGCGCATCGCCCAATCGGGCTTCCATTGCAGCTTGACGTGGCCGCCGGTCACCGGGGTCTCGTAGGCCTCGCCCGTGCCCGGATCGCGCCAGACGATAGTGCCGGAGGCCGGCCGCACCTCGTCGATCGCCACCTGCATCACGTGGCCGGTGACCGGATGGATCGGCAGGAACGGCGAGTAGGAGGCCGAACGCTCGGCCCGCAGCGAGGGCAGCATGATCGCCATCACGGCCTCGTAGCGCTCCAGCACGAGGCGCAGCGCGTCATCGAACACGCCCGAGCGGTAGCATTCGGTGGCCGAGCGGAACTCGTATTCGAAGCCGAAGGCGTCGAGGAAGCGGCGCAGCTCGGCGTTGTTGTGGGCGCCGAAGCTGTCATGCGTGCCGAACGGGTCCGGCACCTTGGTCAGCGGCAGGTTGAGGGCGCCCGCCAGCAGCTCGCGGTTCGGCACGTTGTCCGGGACCTTGCGCAGGCCGTCCATGTCGTCGGAGAAAGCGATCAGCCGGGTCGGCACCGCGTCCTTGGTCAGCACGCGGAAGGCGTGGCGCACCATCGAGGTCCGGGCGACCTCGCCGAAGGTGCCGATATGCGGCAGGCCCGAGGGGCCGTAGCCGGTCTCGAACAACACTTCCGCCTTCGGCTTCTTCTCCAGCCGCGCCACGAGCTTGCGCGCCTCCTCGAACGGCCAGGCGGCGGCGGAGGCGGCGGCCTCCAGGATGTCGGGATCGAGCTGGGGGGCGGACATTTCTCGGGAAGCGGCTTTTTTCAGTCGGGAACGGGCGTCGGACCGGGGTCGGACGCGAAGGGCGGCACCCTATGGAGGGGCGCCCCGTGGGTCAACGCGAGGACGGGCGCATCAGCCTCGACCCAGCACCATCAACCAGCCCACCGTCGTCCCCGCGGCGGCAAGCGTCGAGACCAGCACGGCGGCGGCCACGAGACCCTGTTCGGTGCGGTAGCGGGCGGCCAGCAGGTAGGCGTTGATGCCCACCGGCATCGCGGCGAACAAAGTCGCGACGCCGGCATAGGCCGGCGGCATCGTGAAGACGTGGAAGGCCATGAGGTAGACCGCGAGCGGGTGCAGCCCGAGCTTCAGGGCCGCCACCACGCTGGCGCCGGGCAGATCGTGCAGCACCCGGTAGCGGGTCAGCCCGGCGCCCAGGGCGATCAGTGCGCAGGTCGAGGCGGTGCCGGCCAGCCCATCGACCAGCGTCTTGGGGATGCCGGAGAACGAGAGGCCGAACGCCTTCATCGCACCGCCGACGAGCAGCGCCAGAAAGATCGGGTTCTTGGCGAGCACCAGACCGAGCGCCTTGAGGCGCTGGCCGAGCGGGCGCCCGCTCTCCGATTCGATCATGAAGGTCGCCGCCCCCATCATCAGGGGGAGATGGACGGCGAGCAGCATGAACAGCGGGAACGCCCCGGCCTCGCCATAGGCCTGGAAGATCATCGGTACGCCGACGAAGACGGTGTTCGATTGGCTCGCGGCGAATCCGTGCAGGATCGCGCCCTTGCGCTCGACGCCCTCGTATTGCCGACCGATCAGCGAGCCCGCGGCCCAGGCGAGGGCGGCCCCGCCGAAATAGCTCGCCCAAAACCCCCAGGCGACCTCGCCCGAGAGCCCCGGTCGGGTCAGCGTCGCGACGATCAGCGCCGGGACGGCGAGCGCGAAGACGTATTCCGACAGGCCGTCGCCGACGCGCTCGGAGATCAGCCCGGACAGCGAGGCCAGCCAGCCGACGACCACGAGCCCGAAGATCGGAAGGATGAGGGTAAGCGCCGTCATCGGCCGCCAGGAGCCCGAATCGCCCAAACGACGAAGGCCACCGGAGGCGTCTCACGCCCGCGGTGGCCTTCGGAACACGGTCGAGGCTTGGGCCCGGTCGAGCCCAAGGGCCTTACGCGGCGGCGGGCGCCGCGGTCTCGGCGAGCTTCTTCTCGATGTCGCGCTTGAGCAGCCGAGCGGTCTGCGACAGCTCGATCTCGCGGGCCTTCACGAGGAAGGCGTCGAGGCCGCCGCGGTGCTCGACCGAGCGCAGCGCGTGGGCGGTCACGCGGAGGCGAACGCGGCGGTTGAGGGCATCCGACTGCAGCGTAACGTTGCAGAGGTTCGGCAGGAACCGGCACTTGGTCTTCCGGTTCGAGTGGCTCACGAGGTGGCCGACCTGGACGGCCTTGCCCGTGAGTTCGCAGCGACGCGACATCGTTACAGTCCTGTCAACGTTTGGCCGGGTCTCGGCGCTTTGGTATCCGGCAAAGCCGCACGGCTCTCGCGCCGCGGGCGTCGAACCCACGCGTCAATCGATTGCGGCGGAGTCCTATGGGAGTGGCGAGCCTATAGGGGAGGCGCGCCGGATTCGTCAAGATCAGGCTGCGGCCTATCGGTGCCGCTCGCCGAGAAAGTGCCGCCGGCTCAACGCGCCGGCTGGAGTCCGGCCGTCCGCGCCGGCTTGAGGCCCGCCGGGCGGCCCGACATCGCCCGCAGCGATTGCACGTTGGCCGCGGCTTCCGCCGGGCCGAGATCCTGGCGCAGCACCGTCTCGGCCTCGTCGTAGCGACCCTTGAGCCCCAGCACCAGGGCGAGGTTCTGGCGCACCCGCGCGTCGGCCCGGGGCTGGGCGGCGGCGCGGCGCAGGGTCTCCTCGGCGGCGTCGAGGCGGCGCGACAGCGCGTAGGACAGGCCGAGATTCGACAGGATGCGCGGCTCTTCGGGGGCGATCTTCAGCGCCGCCTCGTAGAGGCCCTGGGCGCGGGCATGGTCGCCGGTCTGGTCGGCCACCATCCCCTGCGCCGAGAGCACGCGCCAATCGGGTTGGGCCGGGCTATGAGCGTTCTGGAGAACCTCGTTGGCCTCCTGATAGCGGCCGGCCTCGGCCAGCGTCTTGCCGTAGGCGGCGAGCACCGCCTTGTCCTTCGGGTTGCGGAGCGCCGCCTGCTGCAGCACCGCGGCAGCCTGCGACCGCTGATCGGTCGCCCGCAGGGCGTCGGCGTAGCGCATGGCGGCGCGCACGTCGTTGGGATCGGAATTGTAGCGGGCCGCCAGCCCCTCGACGTCGGGCCGCGTCGCGGCGGGCGGTCGGGACGGACCGAACAGCGAGGCGCCGATCGAGCCGGTGGTCTCGGGCGAGCGCGACTGGCAGGCCGAGGCCGCCAAGCCGATCAGGGCGGCGGCGATCAGGCGCCGGGAGCGGACGGTCCGGATCGCGCTTTCCGTTGCAACGACGGTCCGTGTCATCTCGCCTCTCCACTCCACCGGCCGGCCTGCGCTTGCGCCTCGCCGACCCTTGGGGTGATAGAGAATTAACCCTAATCACCGGTTAAGCCCTCGCCCCGCATGACCTCTGCGCTCCTCGCCCCCGGCACCGACGCCATCCCGGTCCACCTCGTCACCGAGTCCGGATGGGCGGCCCTGGAGGCGGAGCTGACGCCGCTCCAGCGGGGTTTCGCCAAGGCGAGCGGTTTCGCGCCGAAGGCGGGACGCCTCGCGCTCCTGCCCGCCGAGGACGGGGCGCTCGCCCGCGTGCTGCTCGGCCTCGGCGATCCCGCTTCGGCAACGTTCGACCGCTTCCTGGCCGGCAAGCTGCCGGCTGCGCTCCCCGCGGGTGACTACCGCCTGGAGCCGGCCGAGGGGATCGACCCGGCCGAGGCGGCGCTCGCCTGGCTGCTCGGTGCCTACCGGTTCGAGCGCTATCGCAAGCCCGGTGCGGAGCGGCCCCGGCTCGTCGCGCCCGGCGGCGTCGATGGAACGCGTCTCACCCGGATCGCGGCGGCGGTCGCGCATGGGCGCGACCTCGTCAACACGCCCTCGAACGATCTCGGTCCCGCCGAGATCGAGGCGGCGATCCGCGACGTGGCCGCGTGCTTCGGCGCCACGGTCGCTGTGGTCGCGGGCGAGGAACTGCGGAAGGAATTTCCGCTGGTCCACGCGGTCGGCGCCGCCTCGCCGCGGGCCCCGCGGCTGATCGACCTGACCTGGGGGCCGGCGGACGCACCCCGCGTCACCCTCGTCGGCAAGGGCGTGGTGTTCGACACCGGAGGGCTCGACATCAAGCCGTCCGCCGGCATGCTGCTGATGAAGAAGGACATGGGCGGGGCCGCCGCCGCGCTCGCCGCCGCCGAGATGATCATGGGCGACGCGCTGCCCGTGCGGCTGCGGCTGATCGTGCCGAGCGTCGAGAACGCGATCGCGGGCGAGGCCTTCCGGCCCGGCGACGTGATCCGCTCGCGCGCCGGCCTCACGGTCGAGATCGGCAACACCGACGCGGAGGGCCGCCTGATCCTCGCCGACGCGCTGAGCTTCGCCGAATCGGACGAACCGGAACTGCTGATCGATTTCGCGACCCTGACGGGCGCCGCCCGCGTGGCGCTCGGCCCCGACCTGCCGGCCTTCTTCACCGGAGACGAGGGGCTGGCCGCGAGCGTCGCCGAGGCGGGGGCTGCGGTGAACGATCCGGTCTGGCGCCTGCCGCTGCACGCGCCCTACGCCAGCGGGCTCGACTCGAAAGTGGCCGACCTCAACAACGTTTCCGGCGGCCCGTTCGCGGGCGCCATCACCGCCGCCCTGTTCCTGCGCCGCTTCGCCCCGAAGACGAAGGCGCATGTCCATTTCGATCTCTACGGTTGGAACCCTTCGACCAAACCCGGTCGACCCGAGGGGGGCGAGGTGCAGACGGCCCGTCTCGTCCACGCGCTGGTGGCCAAGCGCTACGGACAGGCCTGATCCGGCTCACACCGGCGGCGTCAGCCCCTCGCGTGCCAGCACGGCGCGGACCGCGGGCCGAGCCGCCATGGCGCGGGCATGCGCCGTCCAGGCCGGGAACATCGCGTCCATGGCGAAGCCGATCGCCGGCCCCCGCGCCCACAGCCAGAACACCAGCAGGTAGGGATCGACGATCGAGTAGCGCCCCTCGACGGCCCAGCCGCCGTTCGACAGGCGCACCTCGGTCATCGTGCAGAGATCGCCGAACGTGTCGGCGCCCTTGGCGCGGATCGCATCGAAGGCCGCCTCGTCGGCGGCATAGCGTTCGGGCCGGCGGACTTGCGCGTAGGCGACCTGATGCGCGGTGGCGAGCCAGCCGAGCCATTCGTCGGCGAGTGCCGCGTGGCGTGGCTCGTCCGGCATCAGCCCGGCCTCCGGATGGGCGCGGGCGAGGTGGCGCAGGATGGCGGAGGCTTCCGTGAGCACCCAACCGTCCTCGTAGAGCGCCGGCACCCGTCCGCGCTCGTTGACGGACAGGAATTCCGGCGCCCGCTGGTCGCCCTTGGCGAGGTCGAGCCGCACCGTCTCGTACGGTGCACCGGTCTCTTCGAGGGTGATATGGACCGCGAGCGAGCAGGCGCCGGGGGCGTAGTAGAGGGTGCGGGCGGTCATCGCGGGCCTTTTTTCTTCATCGGCGCTGTGCCGGCCCCGCGGGCCCGCCTCAGATCGCGAACGACGTGCCGCAGCTGCAGGAGGCGGTGGCCTGCGGGTTCTCGATCTTGAAGGACTGGCCGATCAGGTCGTTGACGAAATCGATGGTCGAGCCGCCCATGTATTCGAGCGAGACCGGATCGACGAGCACGGTGGCGCCGTCGCGCTCGATCACCACGTCGTCGCCCTCGCGGGCCGCGGTGATGTCGAAGGCGTAGGAGAACCCGGAGCAACCGCCGCCGTTCACGCTGATGCGCAGCGACGAGCCGGGCGGCTCCGAGCCCATGATCTCGTTGATGCGCTTGGCGGCGCGGGCGGTCAGATTGATGTCGGCCATCGCGGTCGCGGTCCCGTCTCGAACCTGTGTGTCATGTCGCGTCCGCGATTGCCGCGGGCGTGCTCCACGCAAGATATGGGGCGATCACCGGGGCCGCAACGCGGCCGAACGCGGGGAAGGCGAGACAGTGCGGCAGAACGGCGAGCGGTGGCGGGCGCCCTACGCGACCGATCCGGGCGCGACCCGCGGCCGGCTGATCCCGGAGGCCGGCTCGCCGACCCGCAGCGATTTCCAGCGCGACCGCGACCGGATCGTCCACTCGACGGCGTTCCGCCGCCTCAAGCACAAGACCCAGGTCTTCGTGCATCACGAGGGCGACCATTACCGCACCCGGCTGACCCACACCCTCGAAGTCAGCCAGATCGCCCGCGCGCTCGCCCGGGCGCTCGGCCTCGACGAGGATCTGGCGGAAGCGCTGGCGCTGTCCCACGACCTCGGTCACACCTGCTTCGGCCATACCGGCGAGGACGCGCTGGACGCCTGCATGGCGGCCTATGGCGGGTTCGACCACAACGCCCAGGCCCTGCGCATCGTCACCCGGCTGGAGCGGCGCTATGCCGGCTTCGACGGGCTCAACCTCACCTGGGAGACGCTGGAGGGGCTGGTCAAGCATAACGGGCCGCTGCTCGACGCGGGCGGCGCCCCGGTCCGGCGCTATGCCGCGACCGGCATCCCGGCGGCGGTGATGGAGTACAACGCCCTCAACGATCTCGAATTGTCGCGCTTCGCCGGGCCGGAGGCGCAGGCGGCGGCCTTGGCCGACGACATCGCCTACGACGCGCACGACCTCGACGACGGGTTGCGGGCCGGCTTGTTCGATCTCTCCGACCTCGCCACCGTGCCGTTCCTCGCGGACCTGCTCGACGAGATCGAACGGCTCCATCCGGGCCTGGAGGTTTCGCGCAAGATCCATGAGCTGGCGCGGCGGGTCATCACCCGCTTCGTCGAGGACGTGATCCGCGAGGGCGAGGCCCGGCTTGCCGCCCTGGCGCCGCGGAGCGTCGCCGACATTCGCGGGGCCGACGCACCGGTCATCGCGTTCTCCCCCGCGATCGCCGAGGCCGACGCCTCGATCAAACGCTTCCTCTACGCGCGGATGTACAGGCATCCGGGCGTCATGGCGGTGCGGGCCAAGGCCAACGTCATCGTGGCCGACCTGTTCTCCGCCTTCCGCGCGGATCCGACGCGGATGCCGCCGGAATGGTCGGAGGGCCTTTCCGGCGCGAGCGAGTCCCGCTTGGCGCGGCGGGTGGCCGACTACATCGCCGGCATGACCGACACCTACGCGGTGCTGGAGCACGGGCGCCTCTTTTCCGAGACGCCCGATCTTCACTGGAGCCCGCCGAGCCGCGGGCTTCCGCTGACGGAGCCGTGAGGCTCCGCAATTGTCGGCGTCAGTAGCAGGTGCAGTTGGAGCCGGTGTTGTAGGCCGGGGCGTATCCGGTGGCGTAGCCGTAATCCGCTCCGTAGGCCGGCACGTAGCCGTAGGTCGCCGGGGCGTAGCCATAGCCGTAGGTCGGCGCGTAGCCGTAGCCCGAACCGTAGGGGCTGCCGGCCGACAGTGCGCCCGCCGCCAGACCGAGGCCCAGCCCCACCCCGGCCCCCGCGAGGCCGAGCCCGACGCCCCGGCCGTAACCGCGACCGGCATAGCCGTAGCCGCCGCGATAGGCCCAACCGCCGCGGTGGCCCCAGCCCGCACGGCTGCCCCAGCCCGCGCGGCTGCCCCAGCCGCCAGGGTGGCCGAAGCCACGATGGCCCGTGAAGCCGTGGCCGCCGCGGTGACCGACGAACCCGCCGTGATGGCCGCCGAAATGGTGCCCACCGACGCCGCCGCCGTGACGGCCGAAGCCGCCGGCCTGCGCCGTGGCCGGGATGGTGACGAGGGCGGCCAGCGCGGCGCCCGCGAGAACGAGGGACTTCATGGAATCGCGATCTCCCGGAGAGGTCTCGAACTCCACAACGACGCGTCGCATCGCGCTTCAGCAAGGGTGTAGGCTACTGAGACCGTCTCCCGCCCGACCGAAGCGCACGAGAATCGAGAGGCGATGCCATGACCGAGCCTGGAAAAGCCCCGCGCGAGACCCGCGGCCGGTATCCCCGCCTCGTCCCGCTCGCCACGCGCTGGGGCGACAACGACGTCTACGGACACGTCAACAACGTCGTCTACTACGCCTTCTTCGATACGGCGGTGAACGGCATCCTCGTCGAAGCGGGCGTCCTCGACATCGCGAACGGACCGGTCATCGGCCTCGTGGTCGAGACCGGCTGCCGCTACTTCGCTCCGGTCGCCTTCCCCGACGCGCTCGTTGCGGGCGTGCGGGTGGCCCATCTCGGCCGCTCCAGCGTCCGCTACGAGGTCGCGATCTTTGCAGCCGGTGCGGACGAGGCCGCCGCGCAGGGGCATTTCGTGCATGTCTACGTGGATCGGCAGACGCGCCGGCCGGTTCCACTGCCGGAGGCGCTACGCAGCGTGCTCACCAGCCTTGTGCCGCCGGAGGCCACGGCGCCGTGACACCCCCCGCGCCCGTTGCTATGGCCCGACCCTGACCTTTCGGCCGCCCGACCCTTTCGCCGCGCGGCCGCGCCAGCGGAATGCGTCTGACCCCCATGAACATCTTCGCTCTCTTCGAGACCCGCGTGCGGGAGGCCCTTGAGGCCCTGACCCGCTCCGGCACGCTGCCCGCCGGGCTCGACCTGTCCCGCGTGCTGGTCGAGCCGCCGCGCGATCCGTCCCACGGCGACCTCGCCACCAATGCCGCCCTGGTGCTGGCCAAGGAGGCCAAGCAGAATCCAAAGGCCTTGGGTGAGGCGCTCGCCGCCGAGTTGCGCGCCGATCCGCGCATCGTCGAGGCGAGCGTGGCCGGCCCCGGCTTCATCAACCTGCGGCTCGCGCCCGAGGTGTTCCATGAGGTGATCCGCGCGACGCTCCGCGACGGCGAGGCCTATGGCCGGGCCAAGATGCCGGGCGGCAAGGTCAATATCGAGTACGTCTCGGCCAACCCCACGGGGCCGATGCATGTCGGCCACGGGCGCGGCGCGGTGTTCGGCGATGCGCTGGCCAACCTGCTGGTCGCCGCCGGCCGCGACGTGACGCGCGAATACTACATCAACGATGCCGGCGCGCAGGTCGATGTCCTCGCCCGTTCCGCCTACCTGCGCTACCGCGAGGCGCTGGGCGAGGCCGTCACGATCCCGGAAGGCCTCTATCCGGGCGATTACCTCAAACCCGTCGGTCAGAAGCTCGCCGAGGTGCACGGTCGCGCGCTGCTCGACCAGCCGGAAGACGAGTGGCTGCCGCTGGTGCGCCGCTTTTCCATCGACGCGATGATGGACATGATCCGCGAGGATCTCGCCGCCATCGGCATCTGCCACGACGTGTTCTTCTCGGAAGCCACGCTCCAGGGCGGCGAGGACGGCAACAAGGTCGCCGCTCTGCTGGGCGCCCTGCGGAAGAAGGGCCTCGTCTACGAGGGCCGGCTGCCCCCGCCCAAGGGCCAGCTCCCCGACGATTGGGAGGACCGCGAGCAGACCCTGTTTCGCTCGACCCAGTTCGGCGACGACGTGGACCGGGCGCTGCTGAAGTCGGACAATACCTACACCTACTTCGCCTCGGACATCGCCTATCATCGCGACAAGTGGCTGCGCGGCGCCTCCGAACTCATCGACGTGCTCGGCGCCGACCACGGCGGCTACGTCAAGCGGATGCAGGCGGCGGTGCAGGCGGTGAGCGACGGGCAGGCTCGGCTCGACGTGAAGCTCTGTCAGCTGGTGCGGCTTTTGCGCGCAGGCGAGCCGGTCAAGATGTCGAAGCGCGCGGGCGAGTTCGTGACCCTGCGCGACGTGATCGACGAGGTCGGACGCGACGCGATCCGCTTCATGATGCTCTACCGCAAGAACGACGCGACGCTGGATTTCGACCTCGCCAAGGTAGTCGAGCAGTCGAAGGACAACCCGGTCTTCTACGTGCAGTACGGGCATGCCCGCCGCTTTTCGGTGCTGCGGCAGGCTCGAGAGGCCATGCCGGGCGAGGATTTTTCGCGCGAGGCCTTGCTGGCGGATGCCGATCTCTCGGCGCTGACCGATCCGGGCGAGATCGAGATGATGCGGCTTATTGCTCAGTATCCGCGGGTGCTCGAATCAGCCGCCGCGGCCCACGAACCCCACCGAATCGCGTTCTACCTCTATGAGACCGCGAGTTCGCTGCATAGTTTCTGGAATAAGGGCAAAGACTTGCCGCAATTACGGATTGTTAATCCAACCGACAGAAAGTCCACCCGGGCCCGCTTGGCCCTCGTTGAGGCCCTCGGCGGCGTGCTCGCCTCGGGTCTGGCGGTTCTGGGTGTCTCCGCGCCGGACGAGATGCGGTGACGCCGTCAGGCGTTTGATGAGGTTTTAGGCCATGACGGGACACGCTTCGCGCGCGACGGTCGATTTCGACGCCTTCGAGCGCGAGCTGCGTCACAGCACGGGCGAGAGCGGACCGGCCAAGGCGGCGTCCCATGGGGCTGCGAATGGGGCGGCGAAGGCCGATCCGCTGGCCGAACTCGCCCGCATCGTCGGACAGGACGATCCCTTCCGGGCGCTGCTGGAGGCGCGGGAGAAGTCCGCCGCCGTCACCGAGGCTCGGCCGGGCCGGATCGAGCCGACCTTCCTCGACGCGCCCGCCCCGGCGCAGGATGATCCGACCGCCCAGGGACGCCCCGCCATGACCTCCGCCCAGACCCCGCCCTCCCCCGGCGGCCAGACGGCCGCCAACCCTGCGGATGCCTTCGACCAGTATCTCGCCTCGGTCGAGCAGGGCCTCTACGCCGGCAACGCGAGCGAAGAGCAGGCGGCCTTCGCCGAGGCCGGCGAAGGCTACCGCGCCGGCCCCATCGAGCGTCCGCGCCAGCGCAGCCGGATGGTGCAGGTCGGTGCCGGCCTCGCGGTGCTGGCGGTCTGCGTCGGCGGCGCGCTCGCCTGGAAGGGCACCCACGGCGGCAGTTCCGGCCCGATCACGGTCCTGGCCGACCAGACCCCGCTCAAGGTCCAGCCGACTGCGACCGACGGTGTCGAGATTCCCGATCAGAACAAGCAGATCTACGACCGCAACGCCAAGGACGGACAGATCAAGATCGTCAATCGCGAGGAACAGCCCCTCGACGTGAATCAGGCGGCCCGCACCGCCGCCGCACGCAACGACGGCCCGTCTCCCGCCGCCGGACAGGGGGGCGCGACTCCCGGTCAGGGCGGCCTGCTGACCGATTCGCTGGGCGAGCCGCGCCGGGTCCGCACCGTCGCGGTCAAGCCCGACACCCCGCCCCCGGCCCCGCCGCCGGCTCAGGCCGCCGCGCCCGCCCCCGCCGACACCGCCGGATCGACCTCGCCGATCCCGACCATGACCCTGCCCGACGCCGCGGGCGGCTCGACGCCGGCCGCGACGCCGCGCCGGCCCTCGCGCACCCTGGCCAGCGCCGCGCCGATGCCGGTCGCCGATGCGGCGACGCCGTCCGAGGCCGAGCCGACCCCGGCGCCCGCCCCGCGCAAGGCGCCGCAGCGCGTCGCCACAGTCGCGCCGGAGACCACCGCCAGCACCCAGGCCGATCCGGCTCCGGCCGTGTCGCAGGCGCCGGTCGGCGGCTTCTCGGTCCAGCTCGGCGTCCGCGGCAGCGAGAGCGAGGCCCGCGCCGCGTTCAAGCAGATGCAGGCCAAGTACAGCCAACTCTCCGGCAAGCCCGAGCTGATCCGCCAGGCCGAGGTCAACGGCAAGACGATCTACCGCGTCCGCGTCGGGCCGCTCGCCAAGAACGAAGCCTCGAGCCTCTGCACCGAGCTGCAGGGCGCCGGCGGCCAGTGCTTCGTCGCCAAGAACTGATCCTCTTCCGGCGATCGCCCCGCCGGCACGGGACGGACGAAGAATCGAGCCCCAATCCCCTCCCCATCCCAGGGAGGGGATAGGCGTGAGAGCATCGGCCCGAAAGATGGTTTCCGGCTTCCGGGGGAAAGCCGATGCGGCTCAATATGCCAATGGATCGGCCGGGCGGCTGCGATTCCACCTCATTCAAAACCCAATCCATCGCCATTTCCGCCCTCGAAGAAGGGGCAGGCGCAAGCCGCGAGCGGCAGAGTGATCCCGGACCGTGGATCCGCACGAGCGCGTCGGCCTCGTCTCCCTCCGTTCGTTTCCAGGACACCGGCCCCATGATCTCCGCCTCAGACGCCCGCGCCGTGATCCTCGGCTGCTCCGGCACGAGCCTGACCCCGGAGGAGACCGCCTTCTTCAGCGAGGTGCGGCCCTGGGGCTTCATCCTGTTCAAGCGCAACATCGGCACGCCGGACGAGGTGCGGGCGCTGACGGCCGCCCTGCGCGACACGGTGGGCCGCCCCGACGCTCCGATCCTGATCGATCAGGAGGGGGGGCGGGTGCAGCGCATGGGGCCGCCGCACTGGCCGAAATACCCCTCCGGCCGCCGGGTCGGCGCGCTCCCCCTCGACCTCGCCCGGCTCGGCGCCCGGCTGATGGCCCACGATCTCGCCGAGGTCGGCATCACCGTCGATTGCGCGCCGATGCTCGACGTTCCGGTGGCCGGCTCCGACGACATCGTCGGCGACCGGGCGCTCGGCACCGATCCCGAGGCGGTGATCGCCACCGGCCGGGCCGTGGCCGAGGGGCTCATGGCCGGCGGCGTCCTGCCGGTGATCAAGCACATGCCCGGCCACGGGCGGGCCACCTGCGACAGCCATCTCGCCCTGCCCGAGGTCGCAGCCGACCGGGAGAGCCTTGCGCAGAGCGATTTCCGTCCCTTCCGGGCGCTGGCCGACCTGCCGCTCGCCATGAGCGCGCATGTCGTCTTCACCGCCATCGACCCGGAGCGGCCCGCCACCCTGTCGCCGACGGTGATCCGCGAGATCGTTCGCGGCGAGATCGGCTTCGACGGCCTGCTGATGACGGACGATCTGTCGATGCACGCCCTCCAGGGTCCGTTCCGGGCGCGGGCCGAGGCGGCGTTCACGGCCGGCATCGACATCGTGCTCCACTGCAACGGCCGCATGGAGGAGATGCGGGAGATCGTCGAGGCGGCGCCACTTCTGGCCGGCGATCCGGCCCGCCGGGCGCAGGCCGCTCTGGCGCGCCTGTCCACGCCCGCGCCGTTCGACGTCGCCGAGGCCCGCGCCCGCTTCGAGGCGGCATGGATGACGGTGGCCTGAAGCCGAGCGCCGTTAGGCAGAACCGATCCGGGCGCGGCACGCAAAACGTAAGACTGGGACAGGACTTGCAATCGCCGCCGAAGGGAGGCGGGCGCATCTCATGTTCCAGTGCCGGCTAAGTATAGTCCGTCGACCGGATCCGGCCCGCCGAAATTCATAACAATTGTTAAGCTTCTGTTGCGGTGCGACAACAGACACGGCGCAGGCTTGCGCTTATCAAACGCGCAGTTCCTTTCCGAGACACGGAACCACCTGGAGGCGCGGCCACCCTGACGGGGGCGCGCCTCGCTTCTTTTCAGTAGACGCCGGCCACCTTCGAGCGGGCCGAGGTCTTCGCCGGCACCTTGCCGGGCGTAGCGGCCGGTGCCGTGGGTTTGGCCGGCGCGGTGGAGACCGCGGCGAGGCGGGCGATGGCGAGCTTCGAGGCGGACGGCATCGCCGCCATCCTGGAGGAATGTTCCGGCGCCGCAACCCGGGCGGGCACCTTGGCGGCGACGGAGGCCGCGCGCACCGGCCCAGACGCCTGCGGCGGCGTCACCTTGAGCGGGGCCGCGGCCAGCCGCAGCGGCGGCGGCGCGAGACGCAAGGGCGCATCGCGATGGCCGGGGCGCGGGGCGGTCTTGGCCTCTGCCAGAGCCCGGTGCGGCTCGCGCGTATGGGCCGCAGGAGAAAGAGCGGGCGCCGTCGCGGCGGCGGGGCGGAACGGCGCGGCGCGGGCAGCGGTCGGCTGCACTGCCGCCGGCACGGCGACGCTCGCGGCGCTCGCCAGCATGATCGGCGCGGGCCGGGCCGGACGCGGCGCCGGGGCGGCCTCGGGGGCGTCGTCGCGCTCCTCGGCCGGCTTGAAGGCGAGCGCGCGCGACGGGCGTTCGAACCGCTCGTTGATGCGCTCCTGCGCGGGCTCGGGATCGGAGGGGCCGAGATCGGCCATCATGGTCGGCGCACGACCGATGGCGGCGGGGCTGCCGTCGGTGCGGAGCGTGGCCAGCAGCTTGCGGTCGTCGCTGCCAGCGACGGAGGCCTTGCCGGCATATTCGATTCGCACCCGGGCCGTACCCTTGCGGTGGAACTCCAGCGCCCGGGCGGCCTCTTCCGAGACGTCCATGACGCGGCCCGCATGGTAGGGGCCGCGGTCGTTGACGCGCAGGATCATCGAGTAGCCGTTGTCGAGGTTGGTCACTCGGACATAGCTCGGCAACGGCAGGGTCGGGTGGGCGGCGGCGATGGAGTGGCGGTCGAACACCTCGCCGTTGGCGGTCACGCGACCATGGAAGGCGCTGCCGTACCACGAGGCCAGACCCTCGCGGACATAGCCGCGGGCGTCCTCGCGCGGCACGTAGGTCTTGCCCGCGACGACGTAGGGCTTGCCCGAGAAGCGGCGTCCGCCGCCTTTCGGGATCACGTCACCCTCGTTGTAGACGCGCCGGCTCGCCCGCACGCCGTATTTCGGATCGACGCCGTTGCCGGAGGACGGTCCCGCGCCGGCGAATTGAGGAGGCTTGTTGGCGCAGTTGGCGGTCAGCAGCGCCACCGCGCAGGCCGCGGCCAGCCGCGCGACCGGCACATGACCCAGCAGGGACCGTTGCACCGGAGGGAATCCGGCCGTCCTGACACCCGCCATGTTGCCCGCCCGCTTCCCACCGACGCCACAAGGTTCCCTCCGGCCGCAGGAAGCGGGGCCGTCGGGATCACGCTCGTGCCGGACATCACGCGCCCAGCCGTCCCCAGAGGATCGTCCGGACGCGGTAAAGGAAGGCTGAACGGCGGCGCCGGAACCGGGTCGGACGGACGCGAGGTTGGGGACAACGGGTTGAGAGGGTTGGGAAATGCCGGTCGCGACCGGGTGCCCGCAAGGCTTCTTGCACCCTGGCGGGGCAGCCCGTGGCGCCCTCCACGGGGTGGGCGAGACGCCATAGGCGACAGGCCCGCCTCGTTGGGACAGCGAGGGGAGACGCGCCTCCCCTCCCCCGTCAGCGCGGCTTCTCTCCCAGGATCTGCTCGATCGAGCGGGCGCCGCGCTGCTTGAACAGCAGGTCGAGGGCCTCGAGCATCAGGCCGTGCATCTTGCTGCGCTCGGCATAGGCGAGGTCGCGCAGCTGGTCGTAGACCGGCGGCTCGAGATAGACCGACATCTGCTTGGCACGCTGCTTGAGCGTGCCGACGCTCGCCGCGGAGGATGGCGGGGCGCGGTCGAACGTGACGATCTCGGCGCTCGGCGGCCGGACCGGCTTCGGTGTCGCCTCGGCGACGATCGAGGCGAGGCTGAGCTTAGGCGGCCTGGACATGACCGCCCGCCGCCCTGTTCAGCCCGGTCAGCGGACGTGCCGCCTGCATCCGCCGCTCGATCCAGCTCCACAGCCGGCGCACCTCGCCCGCGGCCTGCCCCTTCGGGTTGAACTCGGTGACGCCCTGGCCGACGCCGATGGCGTCCTGATGGTCGGTGCGGGCGACGATGTTGACGTCAGGCAGGATACCGAGGACGGCGAGCCCGTCGGCCGCGTCGCGGATGCGGTAGGAGCGCGGCGGGGTCTGGTTCAGCACGAAGGCGAACTTCTTCTCCAGCCGGTACACCGCCGCCAGCGTCGGCTTGAACGCGCGCAGATCCGCGGGCGTCGGGCGGCAGGGGATGATGCAGAGGTCCGCCGCGCGGATCGCCGAGAGCGTTCCGGTGGAATCGACCCCGGGTGTGTCGATGAAGACGTAGTCGTAGGACGACTCGGCGAGCCGCTCCATCACGGCGTCGATCTGGGTCGCGTCGATCTGGGCGACCTCCGGCCCCTCGGCCGTGCGGTGGTCGAGCCAGTCGGTGATGGTGGCCTGCCGGTCCATTTCCAGAATGCAGACGCTGTGGCCCGCCTCCTGGGCGGCGACCGCCAGTGAGATGCACAGCGTGCTCTTGCCGCTGCCGCCCTTCTGCGTAACGAACGTGATCGCTTTCATCCTGCGGCCCCTGTCGGGGGTCCGGCCCGGACGTGTCCGTCCTGTGATGCCGGGATGCCCTGATCCGCGATCTCATCCCATCATGGTTAACCGGCGGTTAAGGCGGGCCGCGCCGTGGGTGCCCCGTGAATCATACTTCAGGTTGATACAACTGCCCGCCCGCACTGAACGCTTTACGGGATGTGTCATATGACGCTAGGGTTTTCACCGGGCGGCTTCGGCCGATAAAATTTACCTCAGGTATCTTCGACGGACGTGCGGGGCCAAGGCTTCACGCGGTGTTCCCGCACGTCCGAACCGTACCGGTGACGTCATGACGGCCTTTCACCCCGACCTCTCGACCGCCTTCGCGGGTTCGGCCTGCATCGGCGCCTGGGCGCACGATCCCATGAGCGACCGGCTCGCCCTTTCCCCGGCACTCGCGCGTGTGCTGTCCCTTCCCGAGGAAGCGGCCTCGGGCGCACCTTTGGAGATGGCGCTCGCCCGGATCGAACCGGAGGACGCGCTGCGGCTGGAGAGCGTGCTGCGGGCGGCGGGCCAGGACGGCTGCCCGTTCGAAGCGGAGTTCCGCACCCGCCCCGGTCCCGCCGGCCCGCGCTGGCTTCGGCTGATGGGCCGCTGCGCCCGCGATCCGGCCTCCGGCCTTCGGGCCACCCAGGGGCTCGCCTTCGATCTCACCGAGGGACGTGCCGACGGCCCGGCCGATTGGCTCGACCAGCGCCGTGCCAACCGCCTCGCCGACCACGCCGTGGCGATGAAGGGACTGGTGGCGGGCCTGCGCAACCCACCGCTCGCCCGCTTGGTCGACAAGATCGCGACCGAGGTCGGCCACGAGGTCGCCCGCCGCCTGCGCGGGACCGGGCGGGCGGTTCATTAGAGCATCGGCCCGAACGGTGTTTTCCGGTTTTCGGAAACAGCCGAGGCAGCCCAGTCCCCCAAAGAATTATTCGGATCTCATATCCCGGACGATTCTTTAGAAGCATTCCGGCCTCACGTTGACGGTGCCGGTTCCGATCCGGCATGAGCGAGGCGCCCCGAAGATGTCCGGGGCTGTCGGGGAGCATCGGGGCCGAGGGGATGAGCACGGCCGAACCGGGTGTGGCCGCCTTCGCGACGGAAGGCCTCGAGCGCAATGCGAACGCGTCGGCGGTGGGCCTTGTCGCCGTCATCGTCGCGGCGACAGACGGCGAGCCGCGGGCGCTCACCGTGCAGGTGGCCGGCCAAGCGGCCGGCCGGAGCACCGCGCTTCCCGCGGGCCCGCTCGTCCCGGAGCACGCCACCCTGGAGCGGGGCCTGCGGGCCTGGGTCGAGCGGCAGACCCACCAGCGTCTCGGCTATGTCGAGCAGCTCTACACCTTCGGCGACCGGGATCGCGACGGCGGCGGGCGCGGCGCCCACCTGCTGTCGGTGGCCTATCTCGCCCTGGTGCGGGAACTGCGCCCGGCCGGCCTCGCCGAGGCCGCGTGGCGCAACTGGTATCGCTACCTGCCCTGGGAGGATTTTCGCGAAGGACGCCCGGAGGCGCTGACGGCGATCGAGCCGCGGCTGATGGAATGGGTCGCCAAGGGGTCGGACGCCAAGCTGCGACGCCTGCGCGAGGACCGGGTCGGCCTGAACTTCGGCCTCGGCGGCGCCTGGAACGAGGAACGGGTGCTGGAGCGCTACGAGTTGCTGTTCGAGGCCGGGTTGATCCCGGAGGCCCGTGGGCAGGCCGGTGCGGCGGTGCCCGACGATGCCGCCGTGACGGGCCAGCCGATGGCGCTCGACCATCGCCGGGTTCTGGCCACCGCGATCGGGCGCCTGCGCGGCAAGATCAAGTATCGACCGGTGGTGTTCGAGTTGATGCCGCCGGCCTTCACCCTGCTCCAGCTCCAGCGCACCGTCGAAGCCTTGTCCGGCACGCGGCTGCACAAGCAGAATTTCCGGCGCCTCGTGGCGCAACAGGGCTTGGTCGAGGAGACCGAGGACGTCACCAGCGGCAATGCCGGGCGCCCGGCCCGGCTGGTGCGCTTCCGCCGCGAGGTGCTGCTGGAACGGCCGGCGCCGGGCGTGCGGCTCACGCCGACGCGCCGGCCAATCTGATCGCAGAACCGGCGACCGGAGCGCCGCCGCGGCTCAGGCGTCCTTCTTCTTGCGCGCGGCGCGGGGCTTCTTGGCCGGGGCGGCCTCGGCCTCCGGCTCGGCTGCGGCCGGCGCCTCGGAAACCGTCTCGCCGTCGGGGCGCCGCCGCTGCTGGCCGAGGCCCAGGGCGCGGGCCAGTTCGGAGCGCTGCTCGGAATAGCTCGCCGAGGTCATCGGGTAATCGTTCGGCAAGCCCCACTTCGCCCGGTAGGCCTCGGGGGACAGGCCCCGCAAGGTCAGGTGACGACGCAGGGTCTTGTACGGCTTGCCGTCCTCGAACGAGATCAGGAAGTCGTGGCTGACCGACTTGCGGATTTCCTGCGGCGTGGCCTTGGGCGGACCGCTATCGGCGGGCTTGGCGCTGACCGTGACCGAGCGGATCGCCTCGTGCACGTCGCCGATCAGGCGCGGCAGATCGGCGCTCTGGACATGATTGTTGCTGACATAGGCCGAGACGACATCGGCAGCCAGAGTGATGAGGCGTGCGGTTTCCGCATCCTGTTCGGTGGTGTCCATGGCGCTGTCTTCTCGGTCCGATTGATTACTTGAAACAGGGTAAGCTCAGCATCGCTGCAGAGCAAGTCTGCGTGTCATTGCTGTTAGGGTTGCAGGGCAATGAAAATCGAGGCGGAGGGGTGTATCTGACATGCTTCGCGCTTCGACGAAGAGCGGGCAAGCGTGTAGTAAGTGACATTTTCGCGACTTGGTATCGATGGTTTTCAAGCCCGGCCAATATTGCAAATGTTAAGATGGATTCGGACGCGTTCAAAAATTTCTTGCATTATCAATGCCTTAATAAATTCCTGGCCGAGCGGGATCCCGACCCGCCCGGCGGAGCGAGACGCAGGACGCACCGGCAGGGCCAAGTTGCAGTGCCGCTCGACGGAGCGTGCGGCAGGCCGACGCACGCCTCGGTATTTTCTGTGGATTTCTGCTGAAGGCGCTCATGGCGCAGCCAGGCCGGCGGGGCCTTGCAAGACCGTCGTTGACGCGTCGGTCCGGTTGCGGCCTCGCACGACGGTCCGCGGACGCGAAAGGTTGCGCTCCCGATCCGCGGATCGGCGCCACGCGGCATGGCCGACGGGTTCGGACGCGAAGGATCGGGTCGAGACGCCAAGCGGAGCCGATCAGACGCGGATCTCCACGCCCGATGTCATCACGGATCCCGAAACGGGGCGGGAAAGCACCGCGCCGCGTCTCGGGATCGGCCGACCGAAATCGGTCGTCGTTCAGTTCAGCCCGAGCATCAGCCCGAGATTCTGCACCGCCGCGCCGGAGGCGCCCTTGCCGAGATTGTCGAGGCGGGCGACGAGCACCGCTTGGCGATGGCTGTCGGAGCCGAATACCCGCAATTCCAGCCGGTCGGTGTCGTTGAGGGCCTCGGGCTCGATGCGCTCACGATGGGCGCCGTCCTCGGCGCCGGGCACGACCCGCACCTGATCGGAGCCGGCGTAGTACGCGGTCAGCGCCGCTTCGAGATCCCCCGGGGCCGGGCGGGCGGGCAGCGCGTCGAGATGGAGCGGGATGCTGACCAGCATGCCCTGACGGAAGTTACCGACGGAGGGGACGAAGATCGGACGCCGCGTCAGCCGGGCATAGACCTGCAATTCGGGCAGGTGCTTGTGGCCGAAGCCCAGGCCGTAGAGCTCGAAAGCCGGGGCGCGGCCCGCCTCGTAGGCCTCGATCATGCCCTTGCCGCCGCCGCTATAGCCGCTCACCGCGTTGACGCTGATCGCCGTATCGGGCGCGATCAGGCCGGCTTCGACGAGGGGGCGCAGCAGGGCGATGGCCCCGGTCGGGTAGCAGCCGGGATTGGCGACCCGCTTGGCGGCGCGGATGGCGCCGGCCTGATCGCGGGTCAGCTCGGCAAAACCGTAGACCCAACCTTCGGCGACGCGGTGCGCGGTGCTCGCGTCGAGAAGCTTCGGGCCGCCACCGGGCAGGGAGTCGGCGAGCTGCGCGGTCTCGCGGGAGGCGTCGTCGGGCAGGCAGAGCACCGCGAGATCGACGTCTTCGAGGATCGCCCGCTTGGCATTCGGATCCTTGCGGCTCTCGTGCGGGATGCTGACGAGGGTGACGCGGCCGTCGCGCTCCAACCGCTCGCGGATGCCGAGCCCGGTCGTGCCGGCCTCGCCGTCGATGAAAACCTTCGGCCTGCTCGCCTCGGACATCGCGATCCTCGCTCGGCCGGGCATCCGGCCGTCTCCCTGGTGGCGCGCAGGTGGAAGCTCCGCGCGCGGCTGTCAACGTCGATGATGGGCGCCTGTCCACTGCGCAGGACGCACCCATGAGGAACCGAGCTTACGGCCTCCTGTTGACAGCCGAATGTCGATGAACCGAACCGGAGACCGATGATGGCCGAGCGCGCGAAGAAGACCGACCCGAAGCTGTGGGACAAGGTGAAGAAGGAGGTGACCCGATCCTCCAAGGGGGGCAAGCCCGGCCAGTGGTCGGCCCGCAAGGCGCAGATGGCCACCTCCGAATACAAGAAGGAGGGCGGCGGCTACGAGGGGAAGAAGACCGACGACAACCACCTCAAGCAATGGACCGATGAGGAGTGGGGCACGAAGTCGGGCAAGGAATCGGGTAAAACCGGCGAGCGCTACCTGCCCAAGAAGGCCAGGGAGAAGCTGTCCGACGCCGAGTACAAGCGCTCGACCGAGAAGAAGCGGGCCGACACCGCCAAGGGCCGACAGCACTCCAAGCAGCCCGCGGATGTCGCTAAGAAGGCGGCCACGGCCCGCAAGACCGGCGGCAAATCCGGGACTACGTCGAACCGCGGCGGCAGCACCAAGGCGGAGCTGATGGAGCGGGCGCGCAAGCACGACATTCCCGGCCGCTCCAAGATGAGCAAGGGCGAGCTGGAGCGGGCCCTGTCCGCCTGATCGTTCAGAGGCCCGCGGCCGCCTTCAGGGCAGCGTTGATGCGGTCCTGCCAGCCCGGGCCGTCTTTCTGGAAATGCTCCAGCACGGCCCGGTCGATGCGCAGGGATACGGTCTCGCGCGCACCGGGAATCGCGACCGGCGCCGGGGCGGCCTTGGGCGCCTCCGGGACTTTCCGGGTCACGGCCTTGAACGCGGCCTCGGCGGCCTGACGCGGGTCGCTGGGACGGCGGGTGCGGTCCATCGCCATGGCGATCAGCCCGCGACCTTCTTGCGGCTGCGCTTGGGCGGCGGCGGCGGCTCTGCGGCCTTGGCCGCGGCCTCCTCGGCTTCCTTGGCGAGGCGGAGCGCCCGCAGGCGCACGGTGCGTTCGTCCACGGCCTTGACGGAAGCGAGATGCTCGGCCATGGCCTGCGCCCCCTCGCGCGCCATGCGCTCGGACCGCTCCGCGCGCTCGGCGGCGCGGGTCTTGGCGTCTGTGTCGTCGCTCATGAAAGGGTCTTTCGATGAGGGTCGTGCCGCGTCGAAGCGTCGGCAGGCGGCGGCCCGGCGGAAGATCTGGCGCCACGGGCGGCATCGGTCCGCGGACAGGATCGTCGGGACGCGCAAGGAATTAGCACGAAAGCGACGCGATTGACCAATCCACCGGACGCAGGGCGGGTTATCCCCTAGAGATCGGCACGCCCTCATGCCGCATTTCAGGCGGGAGGACCCCTTCGATGGCGCAGCGCGACGGGACGAGCGCCGATATCCCTTCTCAGGCGGGCCGCGTCGCGCTGGTGACGGGGGCGAGTTCGGGCATCGGCTACGAGACCGCTTTGGCCCTCGCCGGGGCCGGCGCACGGGTGGTGCTGGCGGTTCGCGACCCCGCGAAGGGCATGCGCGCGGCGGAGGCGATCGCGCGCATCCACGCGCAGGCGGACCTCGTCGTGCGCGAACTCGAAACGGCCCGCCTCGCGAGCGTGCGGGCACTTGCCGAGACCCTTCGGGCGGACGGCACGATCATCGATCTCCTGATCTTGAATGCCGGCATCGCCGCGGTGCCGCGGCGCGAGGACAGCGAGGACGGCTTCGAGCGACAGCTGGCCACCAACCATCTCGGCCATTTCGCCCTCACCGGGTTGTTGCTGTCGCTGCTGCGCCTCTCCCCCGACACCCGCATCGTCGCTGTGGCGAGCCTCGCCCATCGCAGCGGGCGGATCCGCTTCGACGATCCGCACTGGCGCGAGGGCTACGGGCCGCAGAAGGCCTATCGCCAGACCAAGCTCGCCCTGTTGATGTTCGCCCTCGAACTGGAGCGGCGCCTGCGCCGGGCGGGCCGGCCGGAACGGGCGCTCGCCGCCCATCCGGGGTTGGCGCTGACGGACGTGTTTCGCCGCGGCGACCGGGCCGGCCCGGTCCAACGGGCGGTGGGGCGCGCCCTGTTCTCCCTCGTCGGCCAATCGGCGGCTCGCGGCGCCCTGCCGATCCTCTTCGCCGCCACCGCACCGGAGGCGCGCGGCGGCGGCTATTATGGACCCGACGGCCTTTGGGAGGCGCGCGGCGCGCCGAAGCCCGCCCGCATCTTTCCGCATGCACTGGACGAGGCGGACGCTGCACGGCTCTGGACGATGTCCGAGGCGATGACCGGTATCCGCTTCACACTCTGACCCCGACCGGCTTTCACGCGGGTCCTCAGGAGGTCGCCGAATGGCCGCAAAAACGACTTGCACGCAATTTAATTGCTCTTCACAGACAGGCGCGCGCAGGGACCGGGTGCATCCGCCGGGATGCGAGCGCAGGAGCCGCCGATGCCCCGATACTTCTTCAACGTGATCGACGGGACGAACCTTCACGACGACGAGGGCACGGATCTGCCCGATCTCGAGACCGCCCGGTGCGTCGCGATCCGGTATGCCGGGGCTCTGCTCGAGGAATCGGGCCTCCGCCTCCGGTTCGGCGACACTTGGCACCTGGAGGCCACCGACGAGGCGCGGAACGTGCTGTTCCAGCTCGATTT
Organism: Methylorubrum salsuginis; assembly: GCF_900114375.1. Lineage (GTDB taxonomy): Bacteria > Pseudomonadota > Alphaproteobacteria > Rhizobiales > Beijerinckiaceae > Methylobacterium > Methylobacterium salsuginis. The sequence goes on from NZ_FOSV01000011.1 coordinate 54,637, forward strand.
CAGGGTCCGTCCGACCCCGTGAGGCCTGACGCGACGCCGTGCGCGGCCTGTGGGCCCGCATCGTGCCCATCGCGGTTCCGGCTTCTCTTCACCCGCACGATCGCGCAATCTGACGACCGATCCCGGCCTGCGCCGTGAACGAGCGTCGAGTACCTTCCGCACAACGCCTCATGTCAGTGACGACCGACCGAATCGTGCAGCCCCTCATCCGCCGATTGACGAGCACCGCCAACCCCTCCGACGAGGTGATCCGGGCGTTGGCGGATCTGCCGTTCACGGTGAAGAGCTTCGAGCCGGGTCAGGACATCGTCCGCGACGGCGAGCGGCCCGAGCATTGCGCGGCGGTGATCGAGGGCTGGCTCTGCCGCTTCAAGCTTCTGCCGGATGGTGGACGCCAGATCATCGCCTTCCACATCGCCGGCGACATGCCGGACCTGCAGAGCCTCCATCTCGGGGTGCTGGACCACAGCATCAGCGCCGTGACGCCCTGCACGGTCGCGCTGATCCCCCACGAGGCCCTGCGCCAACGGACCGCCCGCCTGCCGGATCTCGCCGCATTGCTGTGGCGCGAGACGATGATCGACGCGGCGCTGTTCCGCGGCTGGGTCACCGCCATGGGCCGCCGCTCGGCCTATGGCCGCACCGCCCACCTGTTCTGCGAACTCCATATGCGCCAGCGCGCGGTGGGCCTCGCCGAGCCGAGACACTCCCCGATGCCGCTGCGGCAGACCGACCTCGCCGACGCCATGGGCCTGACCTCGGTCCACATCACCCGCACGCTCGGCGCCCTGCGCAAGTCCGGCCTGATCACCCTCCAGGGCCGCACGCTGACCATCCACGACTGGGATGGCCTGTGCCAGGCGGCGGAGTTCGACCCGAGCTACCTGCATCTGGGGAAAGCGAACGGCTGACGCGCGCCCGCTTTCCCCGGTTCGGGCTCAGAGCGGCTCGGCGCCGCGGGCCATGGCGGCGATGCCGGTGCGGGAGATCTCGACGAGACCGATCACGGTGAGCAGCCGGATGAAGCGGTCGATCTCCTCGGTCGAGCCGGTCAGCTCGAACACGAAGGAGTTGAGCGTCGCGTCCAGCGTCCGGGCGCCGAAGGCGGCGGCGAGCCGAAGCGCCTCGCTGCGGTGCTCGCCGAGGCCGACGACCTTCACGAGGCAGAGTTCCCGCTCCAGGGCCTGACCTTGCAGGGTCAGGTCGACGACGCGGTGGACCGGCACGAGCCGATCGAGCTGCGCCTTGATCTGGTCGATCACCGCATTCGTGCCGGTGGTCACGATGGTGATGCGCGAGATGTGGCGCGCCTCTTCCGTCTCGGAGACGGTCAGGCTCTCGATGTTGTAGCCGCGGCCCGAGAACAGGCCGGCGATGCGGGCGAGCGCGCCGGGCTCGTTGTCCACGATCACCGCGAGGGTGTGGCGGTTGACCGTCTCGATCCGGGTGGGCTCGGGATAGTGGGTGTTCATGGCGTTCATCGCGGCGCGTTCCTCGACTCTCTATTTACTTCGGCCTCAAGCGCCGGCGGTCGCATCCGCGACCTTAGGCTTCTCGCTTCGCTAGACGCCTCGGCTTGCGCCGAGGCCGCTTCGCGGGGCGCTTCTCGCGCCCGGAAGACGGCACCATCGCCCGGATCGACGGTGGTGCTCGATGCTGGACCCGCCTCCCGGCGGCGTGATACCGGCCCCGCCATGGAACGGCGCCAGCGTGTCTTGAACCTCGTCCTGCCGCGCGGACGAACCGGCGTCGAGATCGGCCCCCTCGCCCACCCGCTCATCCACAAGAGCGATGGCGACGTGCTCTACGCCGACCATATGCCGACCGACGCCCTGCGGCATCACTACCGCGATCATCCGACCCTCGGGCCGGCGGGCGTCGACGGCATCGTCCCCGTCGACATCGTGCTCGGCGAGGGCGGGCTGGCGCAGGCGCTCGAAGGGCGTGGCCCGGTCGATTACATCGTCGCCTCGCACGTCATCGAGCATATCCCCGATCCCCTCGGCTGGCTCGCCGGGGCGGCCGAGGTGATGAGGGAGGGCGGCGTGTTCTGCCTGATCGTCCCGGACAAGCGCTTCACCTTCGACCATTTTCGCACCCCGACGAGTGTCGGCGCACTGGTGGCCGCCCAGCTGCTGCGCCTGCGCAAGCCGCCGCTCTCGATCGTCTACGAGCATTTCGCCCGCGCCTGCGCCGTCGATCGCCGGGCCGTCTGGCAGGGCCGTCCGGTAGCGCCGCGGCCGCTCAGCGGCGGATCGGCCGCCGCGTACGAACTCGCGGAGCGGATCACCCGCGACGACGCCTATGTGGACGTGCACTGTTCGGTGTTCACGCCTTTCAGCTTCGCCGCCGTGCTCGAGGAGGTGCTGAGGCTCGGCCTTCTGCCGTTCGAATGCGCCGCCCTGGAGCCGACGCGCCCGCGCGAGGACGAGTTCTTCGTGCTCCTGCGCAAGCGCGGCGACTGGACGCCGGCCGCGCGCGGGGCATCCGTGCCGCGCCTCGACCCTCGCCGGCACGACGCGTTGCCGAAGCCGCCGCTTCCCGCCCGCCTCGCCGCAGCCTGGGGGCTGCGGCGGGCGGGGCGCGGGACGCCCTGAGGCGTCCCGTTCGAGAAGGCCGCGCATGGCCGTTCCGCCGGGTTCGCGAGGGGCCTGCAATCAGACCAGCATCTTGCCCTCGGCCGAGATGACGTCGCCGAGCTCGACCCCGGTCTCGCCGAGATAGTCCGACAGCAGCATCTCGTTATGCGCCTTGCCCGACGGGATCATCGGGAAGCAGTTCTCGGTCTTGTCCACGACGCAGTCGAAGATGACCGGCCCGTCGTAGTCGAGCATCTCCTGGATCGCCGCGTCGAGCTCGCCCGGCTTCTCGCAGCGGATGCCCTTGGCGCCGTAGGCCTCCGCCAGCTTGACGAAGTCCGGCAGGCTCTCCGAGTAGCTCTGCGAGTAGCGCGAGCCGTGCAGCAGCTCCTGCCACTGCCGCACCATGCCCATGTACTCGTTGTTGAGGATGAAGATCTTGACCGGCAGGCGGTACTGCACCGCGGTCGAGAGCTCCTGCATGTTCATCAGGATCGACGCCTCGCCCGCGATGTCGATGACGAGCCCGTCCGGGTTGGCGAGCTGCGTGCCGATGGCCGCCGGCAGGCCGTAGCCCATGGTGCCGAGGCCGCCGGAGGTCATCCAGCGGTTCGGCTCGTCGAACTTGAAGTACTGCGCCGCCCACATCTGGTGCTGGCCGACCTCGGTCGTGACGAAGGTCTTGCGATCCTTGCACGCCTCGTAGAGCCGCTGCACGGCGTATTGCGGCTTGATGATCGTGCCCGACGGCCAGTAGGCGAGGCAGTCGCGCGCCTTCCAGCGGGTGATCGTGTTGAACCAGTCGGTCATCCGGCCCTTGTCGGGCTGCTTGGGCAGGGCGCGCCACTGCGCCAGCATCTCCTCCAGCACCGCGGCGCAATCGCCGAGGATGCCGACATCGACCTTGACGACCTTGTTGATCGAGGAGGCATCGACGTCGATGTGGATCTTCTTCGAGAACGGCGCGAAGGCGTCGAGACGGCCGGTGATGCGGTCGTCGAAGCGGGCGCCGACGCAGATCATCACGTCGCAATCGTGCATTGCGAGGTTGGCCTCGTAGGTGCCGTGCATGCCCAGCATCCCGAGGAACTTGTCGTCCGATGCCGGGAAGGCACCCAGCCCCATCAGCGTGGACGTGACCGGGAAGCCGGTTTCGGCGACCAGCTCGCGCAGCAGCTTCGAGGCCTGCGGCCCCGAATTGATGACGCCGCCGCCGGTGTAGAAGACCGGGCGGCGGGCCGAGGCCATCAGCTCGACCGCGGCACGGATCTTCTCCGCGTCGCCCTTGACCGGGGGATTGTAGGTCTTGTGGCCGTTATGGGTCGGGCGCTCGTAGACGCCGGAGGCGAACTGCACGTCCTTGGGCAGGTCGATGACGACCGGGCCCGGCCGCCCGTGGCTCGCGACGTAGAACGCCTCGTGCAGGATGCGCGGCAGGTCCTCGATCGATTTGACCAGATAGTTGTGCTTCGTGCAGTGCCGGGTGATGCCGACCGTGTCGCATTCCTGGAACGCGTCGGAGCCGATCAGGTGCGTCGGCACCTGCCCCGTGACCGCGACAAGCGGGATCGAATCCAGCATCGCATCGGTCAGGCCGGTGATGATGTTGGTGGCACCCGGCCCCGAGGTGACGAGGACGACGCCGACCTTGCCCGACGAGCGGGCATAGCCCTCGGCGGCGTGGACCGCGCCCTGCTCGTGGCGCACGAGAACGTGGTTGATCGTGGTCTCGTCGAAGAGCGCGTCGTAGATCGGGAGCACAGCGCCGCCCGGATAGCCGAACAGGGTGTCCACGCCCTGATCCTGGAACGCCCGGATGACCATCTGGGCACCGGTCATGACCTCGCCGCTCATCGACTCCTCCATCAATCCGTTCTTGGTGTCTTCGTCTGCATGTCTTGGGTGGCGTCGGGTTTCGGCAACAAAAAAGGGCCCCTGAGGGACCCTGCATGCGCCACCGACCGGGTCTTCCGAGCCTGCGATCAGGCCCGCCCGTTCCGTGGCGCTTCCGTTACGATAAGACCCGTGCGCATCGTCGATTCCGTTGCCGGTTTTTTCGCGAAGTGAGGCGGGCGGGTTAAGCGATGCGCGCGGGAAGGTCAATCCTCTTTCGTAACGACAGTCGTGCCGACGAACGATGTCCCGCCCGGCCTCATTCCAGGGACGCGGTGAGCCCCAGGACCAGCGCGATGATCGCGGCGACGTCGGCGAGGCGGCGCAGCATCCGTTTCACCGTGTCATCTCCAATGCGGTGATGGCTCAGTGCAGCGCCCGCCTTGCCCCGACCCGCGCCGGCAGGGGCCGCCGCCGCGGCGGGAGGGGCGGAAGGCGGGGGATGTCGCCGGTCCAGTCGCCATCGAGATCGTCGTCGAGCCGGTGCAGAGCCCCGAGCACCGCGCCCAGCGGCACCGCCGCTTTGGGGAAGCCGGGCCGGCGGCGCAGGCCCGACTGCGATTCGGCGGCGTTCGCGTCGGAGGCCCAAGCGGCGAGCAGCACCCGCTTCTCCGCCTTCGACAGGCTGGGATCGGCCAACACGGCGTCAGGACCGCTTGCTTCGTCCGCTGGCAGGCATTCGCCCACGTCGCGCAACGAAGCATTCGTCCGGTAGGTCGTGGTCTGTTCCATTTCGTCCTCCTCTCGATTTCAAGCGAAGGACCGGAGCGCGGCGGACGCGCTCCGGGGAAAGGTCTTACGCCGCTCTGGGATGGCGCTCGATCTGCGCCGTCGGGGCGTTGTCCTGTCCGGACATGGCGGTCGATCCGCCGATGGCGATCCGGCGCGGCTTGAGCGCCTCCGGCACCTCGCGCACCAGATCGACGGTCAGCAATCCATTCTCCAGCGACGCGCCCGTGACGCGCACATGGTCGGCGAGGTTGAACGACTGGCGGAAGCTGCGCCCGGCGATGCCGCGGTGGAGGAACTGCCGATCCTCGGCGTCCTTCCTCTGCCCGGTGACGACGAGTTGCGCGTCGTGCTGGATCAGCTCGATCTCGTCGGCAGAGAAGCCCGCCACCGCCATGGTGATGCGATAGCGGTCGTCGCCCGATCGCTCGATGTCGTAGGGCGGCCAGGACGCCGCTGCCTCGGTGCGCTCGGCCTGGGCAAGCAGATCGAACAGCCGGTCGAAGCCGACCGTCATGCTGTAGAGCGGGGAAACGTTGGTGAACTTCATAACCACATCCTCCGAAGAGCAACATGATCACGAGGTCGGCCGGACACCCTTGCCCGGCGCCTCGACGAGCGAGCTCTGAAACAAGCCTCGCACGCGCGTAACGCACCCAACTCGATGCGGTTCCGCGCGTAGCTCGAAAAAATCTCAGTTGTTCGTGGAGGGCGGCGGTTCGAGTGCCATGCCGCGGGCCTTGATTTCGATGAGCCGCATCAGCCGCTCGTCGGCCCCTTCCGCCCGCCAGCCGGCGATGGAGGCGGCGAGGAAAGCCGAAAAATCTTCACGGCGGAGAACGCCCTGCTTCTCCAGATAGGCGATGAGCGCGTTCAGGATGGCGACGGTGGCATTATCGGTAGCGGCGATGGCCTCGGTCGGGGATTGAGGCATGGTCCTCTCCTTTAGGATCCGGTGGGAGACACCCTGACCCGCATGTAAGGGCCGGTGCGCGCCCGCGGGAGCAGGGCCGGCATGGGTTCGCCGCCTTGCCCCGCGGCAGCGTCCTTGCGAGCCTCATCGCATGACGACGTTCCGCCCGACCCTCTCGGCCTTCCAGGCCTTCGTTCTATCGCTGGCGATCATCGCGCCGACGCTCGCCATGGCCTTCAACGTGCCGCTCGCCGCGCAAGCCGCGGGGCGGGCTGCGCCGTTGGCCTTCCTCGTCGGCGGAGCCGCGATGGCACTGATCGGGCTGTCCTTCGTCGCCTTCAGCCGGCGCATCGCCAGCGCAGGTTCGGCCGCCTCCTACGTGAGCGCGGTGCTCGGCGACCGGCTCGGCTTCCTCGCCGGCTGGGGTCTGCTGCTGGCCTACCTCGCCTTCCTGGCTTCGGCGACGGCCCTCGTCGGCGGCTTTCTATCGGTCGCGCTGGCGCATCTCGGCCTCGATCATCCGCGACTCTGGCTCGTACTCGCGTTCCTCGGTGGTCTCGCGGTGATCGGACTCGGCGGGCGCGAGATCCGCATCGCCACCACGGTGATGCTCGTCGTCGAAGCGCTTGCCGTCCTGGCGATCGTGCTGCTCGCTCTCGTCATCCTCGTGCAGGTGCCGCTCGATTCGGCGCCGTTGCGGCCCGATCCGGAGCGGGGCCTGTCGGGGCTGGGCTACGGCATGGTCTTCGCCGTGCTCTCGCTCGCGGGCTTCGAGGGGGCGGCGACGGTGGCCGAGGAGACCCGCGACCCGCACCGGGCGATTCCGCTCGCGATCCTCGGCTCGCTCGCCGTGGCGACGCTGCTCTACGGCCTCGTCTCCTACGCGCAGGTGCTCGGCTACGGCCTCGACCGGACCGCCGATCTCGCCCGCGATCCGGCCCCCCTCGACACCCTCGCGATCCGCTACGTCTCGCGCGGCTACGGCATCTTCCTCGACGCGGCGGCCGGCATCAGTTCGCTCGCCTGCGCGCTCGGCACCGCGGCGGCGGCCGCCCGCGTCCTCTACGCGCTGGCCTCGCGCGGGATCGGTAAGAGCTTCACTCAACTCGATCCGGCGCACGGCGTCCCGGCCCGGGCGCTGCGCTTCGTCGGCGGGCTGACGCTGGTGTTCCTCGTCGGCTTCGGCGCCTTCGTGAGCCCGCGCGCCTTCAGCGAGGCCTTCGCCACGGTCGCGACGCTGGCGCTGATCCTCGTCTACATGGCGGTCGGGCTCGCCCAGGCGGTGCTCGCCGCACGCATCAACGCCTGGGGCTGGTGCGCCGTTGGCCTCGCCGGAAGCCTGATGCTCGGCTGGCCGCTGTTCAACAGCCTCTATCCCCTCCCCGGCTGGCCCGGCCCGCTCTGGCCGCTCGTCGTGTTGGCCTGGATGGCGGTGGGACTCGCGCTGCTGCGCTTCCATCCGGCGCTGGCTCGGAAATCGCTTGGGGGAGCCTGACGAAGAAGATTTCCGGTCCATTCGGGAACGGCCCGGCCCCACCCCCGTTCTGCCGGTCAAGTTCGGCCAAAGCCCCAGACGACGAGGACCAGCCACCGGCATGTGCGGAATCTGCGGAGAGATCAGCCTCGGCGGCACGGCCGATGCCTGTGCGGTGCGGGCCATGATGGCGGTACTGAGCCCGCGCGGGCCGGACGCCTCGGGTCTACACGGCCAGGGTGCGGTGGTGTTCGGTCATTGCCGGCTGAAGATCATCGATCTGTCGGAAGCCGGTCAGCAGCCGATGGTCGATCCCGAGCTTGGGCTCACGCTCGTCTTCAACGGCTGCATCTACAATTACAAGGACTTGCGGACGGAACTGGAGGGCAAGGGCTACCGCTTCTTCTCCACCAGCGACACCGAAGTCGTGCTCAAATCCTACCATGCCTGGGGCAAGGATTGCGTGAAGCGCTTCCTCGGGATGTTCGCCTTCGCGGTCCACGAGCGCGATTCCGGCCGCGTCGTGCTCGCCCGCGACCGCCTCGGCATCAAGCCGCTCTATTTTTCGGAGTCGGGCAAGCGCTTCCGCTTCGCCTCTTCGTTGCCGGCCTTGCTGGCAGCAGGCGACGTCGACACCTCGATCGACCCTGAAGCGCTGCACCACTACATGAGCTGGCATGCGGGTGTGCCGGCACCGCTGACGATCCTCAAGGGCATCCGAAAGATCCACCCGGCGACGATCCTGACGTTGGAGCCGGACGGCACGCGCAAGAAGGAGACCTACTGGTCGCTGGTCATCGGCCCGCGCGACGACGACCGCGGCATGAGCGAGGCCGATTGGCGCGAGGCGGTGCTGGATTCGCTGGGTCGGGCGGTCGCCCGCCGCCAGATCGCCGACGTACCGACCGGCGTGCTGCTCTCGGGCGGGCTCGATTCCTCGGTCATCGTCGCGTTGCTCGCCCGCAACGGCCAGAAGGGCCTGAAGACCTTCTCGGTCGGGTTCGACGCGGTGAACGGCGTCGAGGGCGATGAGTTCAAGTATTCCGACATCATCGCCGCCGAGTTCGGGACCGACCACGCCAAGCTCGTGGTCGACGGCTCGCGCACCCTGGAGGCTCTGCCGCTCGCCATCCACGCCATGGCCGAGCCGCAGATGAGCCACGACGCAGTGGCCTTCCTGCTGCTGTCGCAGGAGGTCGCCAAGCACGTGAAGGTAATCCAGAGCGGCCAGGGCGCCGACGAGGTGTTCGGCGGCTATCACTGGTATCCCAAGCTGATGGGCTCGACCGATCCGGTCGCCGACTACGCCCGCGCCTATCACGACCGCGACCATGCGGAGATGCGGGAAGCGCTGTCCCCCGATCTGATCGGCGCCGATTATAGCCGCGACTACCTCGCCCGCTTCTTCGGCGATTCGAAGAGCGCGAGTGCGATCGACAAGACCCTGGAACTCGACCAGCAGATCATGCTGGTGGACGATCCGGTCAAGCGCGTGGACAACATGACCATGGCCTGCGGCCTGGAGGCGCGCGTGCCGTTCCTCGACCACGAGCTGGTCGAACTCGCCGCCCGCATCCCGGCCGAGCTGAAGGTGCGGGATGGCGGCAAATACATCCTCAAGGAGGCCGCCCGGCAGGTGGTGCCGGCGGCGGTGATCGACCGGCCGAAGGGCTACTTCCCGGTGCCCGCGCTCAAGCATATCCGCGGGCCGTTCATGGATTTCGTGCGCGACGTGCTCGACAAGCCGGTGGCGCGCGAGCGCGGGCTGTTCAACCGCGCCTATGTCGACAGGCTCTTGGCCGATCCCGACGGGACGTTGACGCCCAAGGGCAATTCGAAGCTCTGGCAGGTCGCGCTGCTGGAGGCGTGGCTGCAATCCCACGGCGTCTGAGACCAATCGGCGATGATCCTGGCGCATCGCCGATTGCCCCCGCGACAGCGGGGCGGCAGCAGCCGTCTCCGGTCATCCGCCTCGATGGAGCTGGACCGGGACGGCCTCGGTGACGCCCCTCAATGCATCGTCAGCGTGGTCAGGCGCTTGGCGCCCGCGTGCTGGTGCAGGAAGGCACTCATCTCGGCGAGCACGGGCGCTTTGCGGCGGAAGGTGACCGAGAGCGCGAGCAGCGTGTCGGAATGGTCGAGTCCGGGATAGACCCGCTCCTGCACCGGCACGCGGGCGGTGCGCAGGCGCGCGGCGAGGCTCTCGGTGTTGCGCGGGCGGACCACGGTGTCGGCGTCGCCGGTCGCCAGGAAGGTCGGCGGCGAATGCGGGCCGGCATAGGTGACCGGCTGGGTGGCGGGCGCGTCGGGCGCCTGCCCGAAGACGTCGATCGAGGTCTTCTGGTCGAAGGGAAGGAAATCGTAGGGACCGGACAGGCCCGCCACCGCGCGGATCGAGCGCGGATCGACCCCGACCCGGCGGAGATAGTCGGGGTTCAGCCCGAGCATGGCGGCGTTGTAGGCGCCCGCCGAATGGCCGGCCAGCACGATGCGGTGGGCGTCGCCGCCGTAAGCCGCGATGTTGTCCCGTACCCAGGCGATGGCCGCTGCGCCGTCTTCAAGGAAGTCGGGGAAGCGCACCTTCGGATAGAGCCGGTAATCCGGCAGGACGGTGACGAAGCCCTGGGCCGCGAGCGCCTGCGCGGCGAAGGCGTAATCGGCCTTGCTGCCGCTGTTCCACGAGCCGCCGTAGAAGAACACCAGCACCGGCGCTCGCTCGGGGGCGACGCTCGGGACGAACACGTCGAGGCGCTGGCGCGGATCCTCGCCGTAGGCGGCGTCCTTGAGCACCAGCCGCCCGCCCTTGTCGCGGGGCCCCAGCGCGTCGAACAGCGCGAGCGGCGAGCAGCCGCTCAGGCCCACGGTGGTGAGCCCGAGGCAGATCAGCGAGACGAGGGAGACGAACGCTTTGATCATGTCGTCCTTGGATTGACGCGGCGCAGGCGGCGGATTCATGGCGCGCGCGCGGCGAAACGGGAAAGGCGAAAAAAAGCGGAGCCTCACGTGCGCAGCACGATGCAGGCGCCGCCGACATTGCGGATTTTCTGGCAGACGGCGTCGGCCGCGTTTCGGCTCTCGGCCGGGATGCGCACGCGGTAGAAGGCGCGGGAGCCGCGGAAGCGCAGGCGCGTACCGATGATCATCGGCCGCACCTCGCCGATCACGTTCGCATAGCGCGAGCGCGCGCGCTGGAAGCTCGCCAGCGCCAGCGACTTGGAGAAGTTGCCGGCGAGCTGGATGCCCCAGGGCGCGGCCGGCCCGCCCTCCACCGGCAGCGCGAAGCGGTCGCCGCGGGACGGAATGCGGAGCGCCGCCGTGACCTGAAGGCAAGTCTGGGTCTCGGCCTCCGGCGCGGGCGGTTTTTCCGCCTTCTTCTCGTCCTTCGTGTCGCCGCCCTCGGGCAACTCGACCGTGGCGTTGGGGCGCCAATCCTCCGCCGGGCGGCCGGTGATGGCGATGACGTAGGCCCGCGTTTCGGCCGGCAGCCCGCCGGAACCGGCGAGCCAGTTCGTGACGCGGCCCGGCCCGCCATTGTAGGCCGCCGCCGCCAGCCCGAGATTGCCGAACTGCCGCTTCAGGTCGGACAGGAAATGCGCGGCGTGGGGGATCGCCTGTTCGGGGTCGAACGGATCGGTCAGGCCGCGTTCCCGCGCCGTGCCCGGCATGAATTGCGCGACGCCCTGAGCGCCCGCCGGGCTGACGACGCCGACCCGAAAACTGCTCTCGCGCCAGATCAGCCGGGTCAGGAACGGAACCGGCAGGTTCTGCGCCTTGGCCGAGCCCTCGATCAGCCGGCAGAGGGCCTGCTCCACCGTCTCGCCCTCGGACGAGGCCACGGCGAAGGCGGGGCCGGCGAACGCGAGCAGCGCGAACAGGGCCGACAAGGCTGGGGCGAGGACAGGGGACACGCCGGCCCATGTAGGACACGCCGCGCCGATGCGTAGCCGTTCGCCGTGCGTTGCACACAAGCACCGTCGCCGCTGCCTGATCTCGATGCTTCGTCTCGATGCTTGGCCTTGCGGCGACCCGCGCGATTCGCGTGCCCGGCCCTGCGCGCTATAACCCCTTCCGAATTGCCCTGGCGCCGCCGGCACGAGGGCGGTCCGCTTGATGTTTCCGGGGCCCGATGAGCGACACCCTTCTGACCGTCGAGGATCTCTCGGTCGCCTTCCGCACCCGCGAGGGCGAGACGCTGGCCGTCGACCGCGTGTCGTTCTCCATCGGCAAGGGCGAGACGCTGGCGCTGGTCGGCGAATCCGGCTCCGGCAAGTCGGTGACGGCTTTGTCGATCCTTCGGCTCCTCGACGGGGCGGCGCATCACCCGTCGGGCCGGATCGTCTTCAAGGGCCGTGACCTCCTCACGCTGCCCGAGAAGGAACTCCGAAAAGTGCGCGGCGCGGACATCACCATGGTGTTCCAGGAGCCGATGACCTCGCTCAACCCGCTCCACACCATCCAGCGGCAGATCGGCGAGGTGCTGGAAATCCACCGCGGCCTGAAGGGCCGGGGGGCGCGCAAAAGAATCCTCGAACTGCTCGATCTCGTCGGCATCCGCGACGCCGAGCGGCGGCTCGGGGCCTATCCGCACGAACTCTCCGGCGGCCAGCGCCAGCGCGTGATGATCGCCATGGCGCTCGCCTGCGAACCCGACCTGCTGGTCGCCGACGAGCCGACGACGGCGCTCGACGTGACGGTGCAGGCGCAGATCCTGGCGCTGCTCGCCGACCTGCAGAAGCGACTCGGCATGGCGATCCTGTTCATCACCCACGATCTCGGCATCGTCCGGCGGTTGGCCGGCGAGGTTTGCGTGATGCTGCGCGGGCGCATCGTCGAGGCGGGACCGGTGGCGACGGTCTTCACTCGGCCGCAGCACGAATACACCCGCCGGCTCCTCGATTCCGAGCCCACGGGCCGGGCCAACCCGGTCGATCCGAAGGCCGAGTGGATGGTCGAGGCCGGGCCGCTCAAGGTGTGGTTCCCGTTGAAGGAAGGCCTGCTCCGGCGCACGGTCGGCCACGTCAAGGCGGTCGACGGCGTGAAGCTCCTCGTGCGGGCCGGCGAGACGGTAGGCGTCGTCGGCGAGTCCGGCTCCGGCAAGACCACGCTCGGCCTCGCCCTGCTGCGGCTCACCGCATCCGAGGGGCCGATCGTCTTCCTCGGCCAGCGCATCGAGGATTACGGCGCCAAGGCGATGCGCCCCTTGCGCAAGGACATGCAGGTGGTCTTCCAGGACCCCTACGGCTCGCTCTCGCCGCGGATGTCGGTCGGCGACATCGTCGCCGAGGGGCTGGAGGTGCAGGGGCAGGTCAAGTCGGCGGCCGAGCGGCGCAGCTTGGTCGCCAAGGCGCTCACCGATGTCGGGCTCGATCCGGCGGCGATGGACCGCTACCCGCACGAATTCTCCGGGGGCCAGCGCCAGCGCATCGCCATCGCCCGCGCCATCGTCCTGAACCCGCGCTTCGTCGTCCTCGACGAGCCGACCTCGGCCCTCGACCGCTCGGTGCAGGCGCAGATCGTCACCCTGCTGCGCGACCTGCAGCGCGAGCGCGGGCTCGCCTACCTGTTCATCAGCCACGACCTGAAGGTGGTCCGCGCCCTGTCCAACTACGTGCTCGTCATGCAGCACGGGCAGGTGGTGGAGGAAGGCCCCGCCGACGAGATCTTCGACGCCCCCAAGACCGAGTATACCCGCACCCTGTTCGCGGCGGCGTTCGACCTCGACGCGCAGACCACCGCCGAGCCGGTGCCGGCCTGACGATGGCCCGGACCCTCCTCATCGTCCTCGATTCCGTCGGCATCGGCGGCGCCCCGGATGCCGACCGCTACGGCGACGCCGGTTCGGACACGGTCGGCCATATCGCGCAGGCCTGCGCCGAAGGGCGCGGCGACCGGCCGGGCCTGCGCACCGGCCCCATGCGCCTGCCGAACCTCGCGGCTTTGGGCCTCGGCCTCGCCTGCGAAGGCGCCACCGGCCGGATGCCGCCGGGGCTCGCGCCCGTCGGCAAGGTGCAGGCCCTCTGGGGCCACGCCGTCGAGACCGCCGCCGGGAAGGATACGCCGTCCGGCCATTGGGAGATCGCGGGCGTGCCGGTGCTCGAGGATTGGGGCCACTTCCCCGACACCCGGCCATCGTTTCCACCGGAACTGATCGCCGCGCTCGTCGCGGAGGCGGGTCTGCCGGGCATCCTCGGCGACCGGCACGCCTCGGGCACGACCATCATCGACGAACTCGGTGCCGAGCATGTCCGGACGGGCAAGCCCATCTGCTACACCTCCGCCGACAGCGTGTTCCAGATCGCCGCCCACGAGGAGGTTTTCGGGCTGGAGCGCCTCTACGAGACCTGCCGCATCGCCCGCCGGCTCTGCGATCCCTACCGCGTCGGCCGGGTCATCGCCCGGCCCTTCCTCGGCGACGGCGAGACCGGTTTCCGCCGCACGGGACGGCGCAAGGATTTCTCGGTCTCGCCACCGGCCGACACCCTGCTCGACGTGGCGGAAGCCGCGGGGCGAGCGGTCGTCAGCGTCGGCAAGATCGGTGACATCTTCGCCCACCGCGCGACCGGCCGGGAGATCAAACCCGGCAACAACGCCGCCTGCCTCGATGCCGCGCTCGCGGCCTTCGCGGACCTCCCCGAGGGCGGCCTCGTCTTCCTCAACCTCGTGGATTTCGACACCGAGCACGGCCATCGCCGCGACGTGCCGGGCTACGCCGCCGAACTGGAGGCGTTCGACGCGCGGCTTCCCGAGATCCGGGCGGCGCTGAGACCCGGCGACCTCTGCCTCGTCACCGCCGACCACGGCAACGACCCGACCTGGCACGGCACCGAGCACACCCGCGAGCAGGTGCCGGTCTTAGGCTTCGGACCGGACATCGCGCCCGGCACGGTCGGCCGGCGCGCGAGCTTTTCCGACATCGGCGCCTCGGTCGCGGCGCATCTCGGCTTGCCGCCGCTCGGGGCCGGCACGGCGTGGTGGTGAGCGACCTCCACTGAGAACATCGCGTCGGTCGCCGTGCCTTCCGCCCCGCCCCGTACCCCTCCCCACGAGGGAGAGGGGACAGGCGATCAGGCCGCAGACGAGCCTCAGGCCTCGTCCTGATCCTCGTCCTCATCGTCGATATCGACGAGGAACACGATGTCGGCCTCGTCCTCCCCCTCGTCGTCGGAGGCATCGTCGGCGTGCTGCGGATCGGGCTCGAACTCGCCGTCGCCCTGGTCGGCGGCGATGGCCTCGTCGAACTCTTCGATCTCGTCCTGGCTCGCCGCGCGCACCTTCAGTTCGGAGGTGCCGTTCCAGATCGGCTTACCGTCGACGGTGAGGGTGCGGATGTCTTCCTTGAAGCCGTCGCAGGTGAACAGGTCGCGGGCGGTCGCCTCGTCCCCGTTGATGACCGCGATCGCCGTGCCGTCGATCTCGAGCGTGAACATGGGCTTGCCTCTCTGGATGGAGCCGCCGGCTTGTAGGCCGAGCGCACCGGATTCGTCGATTGGCCGCGCGACGATTTCGGGGGGCATCGCTCAAACCCGAGCGATGGAACCGGATGGCCGGGCGCGACGAGCGCCCCGCGCAGCGGCCCCGGCTTTCTGCCGAGGCGTCGAGCGGAGCCAAAGCCTAGCCCGCGGATGCGGGCGCCGGCCTTTGAGGCCGCCCTTATGAAATCAGCCGCCGCTGCTGCCGCGGGCGATGGCGCGCTTCACCACGGCCTGCACTTCCTTGTTGGTCAGGAACAGATCGTGGTTGAAGATGCCGCCGCCGTAGTCCGAGGCGTCGGCCACCCGCACGCCCAGGGCCTCCAGCCGCTCGCGGTCGGCCGCGCCCGCGCGCACGACGCCGCCCGCGATGGCGCCGGAGAGTTCGAGCGCCCGGTCGTTGGTGGCCGAGATCACGGTGATGCGCTTGGCGTCGGGGCCGAGGCGCTCGACGCCGTTGGCGAACAGGTCGATGTCGATGTCGGGCGCGGCGAGCACCACCGCGCCGATCCGGGCGACCGCCACCTCGCCGGCCTCGGCGCGCAGCATCCGCAGCGTCTCGAGGGTCAGCAGCGTGCCCATGGAATGGGCGACGATGTGGATGCGCCCGCCGCTCGGCGAGGTCGCGAAGGCCTTGAGCAGATCCTGGAACGCGTCGCGCGACCACAGGGCCGACTCGCGGTCGTAGCCGTAATCGAAGGTCGCGGCGGCCGAGGGCCAGGTGAACAGGGCCGAGGCGCCGGGGAAGCGCACGCCGTCGGAGAGCCGCGCCGCGCTGACGGCGGCCGACTCGAAACTCTCGCGATAGCCGTGGACGTAGATCAGCACGTCGCGGCCGAAGGTGGCCTGGGCGAAGGCGGCGGCGGCCGCGCTGCCGGTCGTCACCTCGCCGACCGAGCGCACCCCCCAATCGCCCGAGACCACCGCGGAGACCTTGCCGATCAGGGAGCGGTCGGGCGCGGACATGCGCGCCTCGGCAAAGCTGAGACCCCGGCCGCGGTCGGAGCCGAAGAACGGCGACCGGGGCGGGTTTCCGCCGACCGGCTTGCGGGTGGTGGCCACCAGCAGCACCGGGCTGACGTCGAGGGCCGATTGCGTCTCGGCGACCGTGCCGGTGGCCAGCCCGTCCATCACGCAGCCCGAGAGGGCGGGCGCGAGGCCCGCCGCAGCGGCGAGGCTCAGGAAGGAGCGGCGGGTGGCGTCGGATGTCATGGGCGGTTCGTCCCCCGGCAATGCGGCGGGTTTCGCGCACGATCTTGGCCTTGGCGGGGCAGGAACGCCGATCCCCTCTCGACGCCCGCCCGCGCGCCCGGCATGAAGACCGCATGAGCGCCGTCCTTCCCGATATCGATCAACTCCGTGAACGCCTGCTCGCCGGCGACCGCGCCGCCCTGGCCCGTTCGATCACGCTGGCCGAGTCGCGCCGGGCCGATCACCGCGCGGCGGTGCGCGACCTGATCGACGCCGTGCTGCCGCAGACCGGAAAGGCCATCCGGGTCGGCATCACCGGCGTGCCGGGCGTCGGCAAGTCGACCACCATCGACGCCCTCGGTTCCTTGCTGACGGAGGCGGGGCACAAGGTGGCGGTGCTCGCCGTCGATCCGTCCTCGACCCGCACCGGCGGCTCGATCCTCGGCGACAAGACCCGGATGGCGCGCCTCTCGCACGACCGCAACGCCTTCATCCGGCCCTCGCCCTCCTCGGGCACGCTGGGAGGCGTCGCCGCCAAGACCCGCGAGACGATGCTGCTCTGCGAGGCGGCGGGCTTCGACGTGATCCTCGTCGAGACCGTCGGCGTCGGTCAGTCGGAGACGGCGGTGGCCGACCTCACCGACTTCTTCCTCGTGCTGATGCTGCCGGGCGCCGGCGACGAGTTGCAGGGCATCAAGAAGGGCATTCTCGAACTCGCCGACATGATCGCGGTCAACAAGGCCGACGACGGTGAGGGCGAGCGCCGGGCCAACGCCGCGGCCTCCGAGTACCGCGCCGCGCTTCACATCCTGACGCCCGCCTCGTCCACCTGGGCGCCGCCGGTGGTCACGATCTCGGGGCTTCACGGCAAGGGGCTCGACGCCCTGTGGTCGAAGATCGAGGATCACCGCCAGAAACTCACCGCCACCGGCGAGATTGAGAAGAAGCGCCGCGAACAGGACGTGAAGTGGATGTGGGCGCTGGTCCACGAACGCCTGCACCAGCGCCTCGTCGGCACCGCCGAGGTGCGCAAGGCCACCGCCGAGGCGGAGAAGTCGGTGGCCTCGGGCGAGCATTCGCCCGCCGCGGGAGCGCAGGCGATCGCGGAACTGATCGGGTTGTGACGGGGGCTCCGGGCCGCCTGCTGATCACCGGCTTCGGCCCGTTCCCCCGCGTCCCCGACAACCCGAGCGCCCGCGTGGCGCGGCGCCTCGCCAGACTACCGCATCTCCGCCGTATCCTCGGCAAGGCGCCGGATTGCCTCGTCCTCGACACCCGCTACGCCGCCCTCGACACGCAGCTCGCGCCTGCGCTGGCACGACGACCGGCGGCTTTGCTGATGATCGGCGTCGCGGCGAGCCGGCGGCGGGTCGGCGTCGAGACGCGGGCGGTGAACCGTGTCAGCCGTCTGTTTCCGGATGCGGCGGGCGCCGTCTCACGTAGCCTCGCCTTCGAGCCGGGGGCGCCGGCCCTAAGGCCCAGCCCGGCCGCCGAGACGGTGCGGGTGGCACTGAGGCGGGCCGGACTGGATGTCGCCGCTTCGCGCGATGCCGGGCGCTATCTCTGCAACGCCGCCTATTTTCGCGCGCTGGCCGAGGGATGCCCGGCCGTGTTCCTGCACATCCCGATGCCGCCGCCGACGAAGCGACCCGTGAGAGCCGGCCGTCCGCATCACGAGCTCGACGCCTGGGTTGCGGCCTTCGTGGAGGCCGCGCGGGTGCTGATGCTGCGAGCGCGGCGCGGTCAGGGCGTCGGAACGTTCTGCGTCAGGCGATCGACCGAGAGCAGGTAGGCGACGAGCGCCGCCTGTTCCTCGTCGGAGACGCCGGCCTGACGGTCGGCCCAGAAGGCGTGCCCCTCGCCGGTGACGCGGGCGGTGCGGGACTTTTCGGAATGGGCGTTAGCCGCGACCACTCTGGCGCGCAGCTCGCGGTCCACCAGGGCGCGCAGGCTGTTGGCCGGATCGGGCATGACACCGGCATCGACCGTTCCGGGCACGCCGAGCTGATTCGAGGCGTCCGCGCCGACCGCGACGCCCGAATCGTGCAGGTAGGGCGCCGTCCAGGCCAGCCCGACGAGGTTCGGCACCTTGTAGCCGCCCTTCGTGCCGGCATGCCCCCAGCCGAGTTGAACCTGCTCGAGCGCCTCGCCTTCCAGCGGAATCGGCACGATTGTCGGGTCGGCGGGCAGCGGGAACGGCGTGTCGGTGGCAAACATGGCGGGCGGCGACAGGCGCGCCTCCATCTTCGCCCCGGCCTTGGCCCGCGTCGGCTCGGTGCCGATCTCGTCCACCGGCAGGATGCGGTTGTTGGTCAGCGCCGGGCCGGAATGGCAGCCGGCACAGCCCGCGCGCTCGAACACCGCCCGGCCGGTTTTCAGCACCTCCGCGTCCGACGGCTTGGCGTCCGGTGCGCGCAGAAGATTCTGGAAGGCCGACATGGCGTTGTTGGCATGGTTGGCGGGCTCGCCCAACACCGAGGCGAACAGGCCGTTATCGGTCATGTAATTGGTGGCGGGGAAGCTCGGGAGCACCGCGTAGCGGTTGAGACCGGGCGATTCCGGCGTCGGGTCGGAGGCCGCCAGCACCTCGGTCGGGCGCTTCCCCCCGGCGGGGTCGTAGCGGAACGCCGCGCGCGCCGCGCCCTGGAGGATGGTGCCGAGATAGAGTTCCGGGTCGAGCCCGAACAGCGTCCTGGCCGCGGCGGTCTGCTGCGTCGTATCGGAATTGGCGGCGTGAACGTTGTTGTTGAGCGAGGACAGGCCCTTGAAAGGGCCGACCGCCTCCCGTCCGCTCCAGCTATAGGGCTCGCCATAGGCCGAGAAGCTCGACGGGATCGAGGTCGGGTTGGTGATCCGGTCGGCCGACGAGTCGAAGCTGCCCGGCGGCCAGCTCGCCACTTGCACCTTGGCGGCGGCCTCGAATTTTTGGGGATCGGGCAGCGGCGCCTGGGCGCCATCCGTCTGCGTCACCGTGCGGGCCGGATCGCCCGGATGGGCGGCGAGGTCCATGTTGCCGTGCATGAAATAGGCGCCGGCGTTCTTCGAGAGCGCCATCAGCAGGCCGGCATTGAGGTCGGTGTTGGGCGCGCCCTCCACCACCTTGCCCGAGGCCGGATCGACCGCCGCGTGGCAGAGCGCGCAGGTGATGCCCATGCGAAGCGTGCCGCGGTCGTAGAAGGTGCGGATGCCGATGATCGCCGGCGAACCCTTGGCGACGTCGAGCCCGGTCGGCACCTCCTCGCCCTTGCGCCAGGTCCGATCGCCAACCGTCACGTCGCGGCTCATGCGGACTTTGAGGTTCGTCGTCGCGCCGCCCCCGAGAGCCAGCACCGCGCGGGCGACCTCGAACGGGCCCACGCCGCCGTCGAGCATGCCCATCACGTCGGAAAGAAACACCTCGTTGCCGAAGGTTTCCCCGTAGAAGGCCTCGCGCCCGCGCCTGACGAGGGCCGCGTCGATGGCGACCGCGCCCTTTTCGGGCAAGAGCGCGGCCCGGCCCTCCGGCGTCGCCTTCATCCGCTCGGCCTCCTCCGCGGACACGCGGCGACCGAGCAGATCGTAGGCGGTGGTCAGTGCATAGCGGTCGCGGTTCAGAACGTCGGCCTCGTCCGGCATCGGCGCGTAGCTGAAGCGACCGAATAATCCTACCGCGAGGACGACCCCTGCCGCGACCCCGGATACGGCGATGACGCGCAGCGGCCAGCCCATGATCGTTCGTCGATTCCCTGACCCCAACGGCCACGCCGTCCGCCGATAACTTCGCGAAACGTAAATCGTTCGACTGTTCCTAACAAATATTAGTTCGGAAGCTCTCGGGAGCGTTTCAAGATCCATGGGGCGGATTATCTTGGAACGTGGTGTCGCAGCACTCGCGGGAGACCGAGGAAACACGGCGACGATGGGTTAATCCCCTAATCTATGTTGGCGCAGAAGCCATCCGTTCGCGGGACAAAGTGAGAGCGAGGGCGTGCGCCCTTGCACATGTCCGTGACCGCCACAGGACCTGATGCCTAAGACTGCCCTGGCCGAAGACGCCCTCCCGGTGGGTGAGCCGCCCATCATCGCTCTCGACGTTCAGCACCGACTCGGCGCCCTGCTCGCCGAAGCCTATGCCCGAATGCCGGGCAGTCCCGCGGTCGGCTCGGACCGTTTCGGCGATCTGCTCGCCAAGCTGGAGACCGTGCTGGTCGCCCAGGAGGGCCGCGACGAGGAGTCGTTCCGCTCCGAGATCATCGCGATGACGCCGCGTCTCTACAATTTCGCTATGTCGCTGACCAAGAACCCGTCGGCTGCCGACGACCTCGTGCAGGACACCTTCCTGCGGGCGTGGCGCAGCCGGGCGCGCTTCACCGTCGGCACCAATCTCGGCGCGTGGCTGTTCACCATCATGCGCAACGCGTTCTATTCGCGCCACCGCAAGGAGGTGCGCGAGATCGCCGACAGCGACGGCGACTATGCCGACCGGCTGGCGGCAGCCCCCGAGCAGTCCGGCCACGTCGATCTCCTCGATGCGCAGACGGCGTTGACCAAACTGCCGCTGCCGATGCGGCAGGCGCTGATTCTCGTCGCCATCGAGAACCTCAGCTACGAGGAGGCCGCGACGGTGATGAATTGCCGGATCGGCACGGTGAAGAGCCGGGTCTGGCGCGCCCGCGAGCAGTTGGCCCAGATCCTCGGCTACAGTGCGGGAGACGTCGGCTCCGACAGTATGACGCTGTCGGCCGTCGGCAATCAGGCCTGGATGGTCTGACCGGTCCCGGTCAGGCGCTCATGGGCAATTGCAACCGCGGCAGGCCGGAGCGCCGGGCCAGCCCGAACTCCTTGAGCGAGATCACCGCCACCGGCTCGTCCCGTCGGGCGACGACGACGCTGTTGTCCGGCACGGGGGTCCAACTCTCGTGCTCCTTGTCGAGGGGCTCGGACACCACGACCACGCCGTCGGCGGACTGGCGGTAATACATGCTGTTGGCGGCATCGTTGGCCGCGTAGCGGAAGGCGTAGAGGTCGCGCCCGTCGGCGAGCGCCGCGGTGAAGCGGAACGGATGCCCGTCATCGATGCCGCCGACGAGTTCGGTCACCCGTGCCAGGGCGCGGGCCGTGGCCGTGATCGGGTCGCGGGGCTCCGATGAGGCCATCAGGCCCTGGCCGAGGATCGCCAGGAACAGGGCTTCCGAATCGGTCGTGCCGGAGCGCGACGGGTACAGCTCGTCCGGGATCAACGCCTCGATCGGTCGGCGCAGGCGCGCCCAGTCGCCGATATAGCCGTTGTGCATGAACAGCCACGGGCCGCAGGCGAAGGGATGGCAGTTCGGCCGGGTGATCGGCGTGCCGGTCGCCGCCCGCACATGGGCGAAGAACAGGTGCGAGGTGAGGTGGCGGCAGAGATAGCGCAGGTTCTCGTCCGACCATGCCGGCTGGACCTCGCGGAACCGACCGGGCTCCGGGTGGTCGCCGTACCAGCCGAGGCCGAACCCGTCGCCGTTGGTCGCGGCGGTCGATTCGAGCGCCTTGATGCTCTGCGAGACCAGCGAATGCGCCGGTTCCGTAATGTAGTGCTCCAGCGGGATCGTGCGGCCTCGATAGGCGATCCAGCGACACATCGATGGGGTGCTCCGGCCCGTGGGCGTGTTTCGTCACCGGCGCTTCGGCGAAGATCGTGGAGAATCCGCGTCACCTTGAGGGCAAACCGGCGTCGGACGGTCCGCCTGCGGCATTCCGTGCCTCCAACGCGGCACGGCCGGATCGGATGCGGGGCGATCCCGCCTCAAATCTCGGGGATCGGCCGCGGCCGCCGGTCGGATCCGATGGCCACGAAGGTGAACAACCCCTCCGTCACCTTCATCGTGGTCTCGCCCTCGCGCTCGCGCCGCCACACCTCGACTTGGATCGCCATGGAACTGCGCCCGGTGCGCACGATCCAGGCGTAGAGGCTCACCTCGTCGCCGACGAAGACCGGGCGGTGGAAGGTCATCGCCTCGACCGAGATCGTGGCGCAGCGTCCCTTGGCGCGGCGGGCCGCGACGTTGCCCGCCGCCAGATCCATCTGCGCCATCAGCCAGCCGCCGAAGATGTCGCCCGCCGGATTGGTGTCGGCAGGCATCGCGATGGTGCGGATCACCGGCGGTCCGTGCTCCGTCGGCGGGGCCAGGGTCTCGTCCGTCATCGTGGGCCTCGAGGCTGTCGTGTCGTTGCAAAAAGCTGAGCAGGGACCGTGCCTTGCTTCATCCGCCGCGTCGATCGCTCGAATGCGACCGAAGCCGTTAACCGATCTTTAACCTTCCGATTGCCCCTGCCCGCCGCCTGTGAGAGCTTATTAACGTGAGCTTAAGAGTTCGGGTCGGGTCATGCGTAACGAGTTCGCCCAGCGCCGCTTTTCCATCGTCCGCCGCACCGTGATGGCGGGCCTCGCCCTGGCCGCGGGGCTCGGGGCCGTGGGTCTCGGGACGACGGAGGCCGCGGCCCAGGCTCTCCCGACGATGGGCCTCTCGGCGACGACCACGGGCGCGGCCCGGCCGATCGCCGCCTGGGCGGAATTCTGCGAGCGCTACCCCGGCGAGTGCGCCGTCGACCGCACCGAGGCGGCCTCCGTCACCCTCACCCCGGCGCTCTGGCAGACGATCAACACGATCAACCGCCGCATCAACCGGTCGGTCGACGCGGTCACCGACCAGCAGCACTGGCACTCCGCCGACCGCTGGGACCTCGCCGAGGACGGCCGGGGCGATTGCGAGGACTTCCAGCTCCTCAAGCGGCGCCTTCTGGTCCAGGCCGGGCTGCCCCGCCGGGCCCTGCGGATGACCGTCGTCATCGACGAGAAGGGCGAGGGCCACGCCGTGCTCACCATCGTGACCAACCGCGGCGACCTCATCCTCGACAACAAGACCAGCACGATCCTGCCCTGGACCCAGACCGGCTACACCTTCGTCAAGCGCGAGAGCCAGGAGGCCGTGGGCTGGGTGGCGCTCGGCCGGGACGCCTCGCCGGTCACTGCCGCGAACCGCTGAAAATTGACCGTCCCGCTTCGGGACCGAACGGCGCGGACGCGCGTTATCCGGTCTTAACGGTTCGGCGGCGAAGGTTGACGGAAGGTTTTCGCTCTTCGCCCACGGCGCCGAAAACCCCGGTCCTGCCTACGGTTCGCCGCCCATGCGTCGCGTTCTCCCCCTGATCGCCCTCGCCCTCCTCGTTGCCCCCGCCCGGGCCGACGAGAGCGCCGGCACGCGCCACGCCGCGTGGCAATCCTGCCTGGACGACGCCTTCGCCGAGCAGGCCCGCACGACGAGCCGCAGCTACGCCGCGACCAAGGCGGTCTCGAATTGCCGCGAGCCGGAGGCGGCCTATCTCGCCGCGCTTTCGACCTCGCCGATGCTCGACGGCGAAGACGTCGCACGGATGCGCCCGGCCCTGATCGCGCGGGCGCGAGAGCGGCTGATCGGCCTGCCGCGGCTGAGCGCGCTCTGATCTCGTCCGACCGGTTCCCGTCCCGGATGAGCTGCGCCCGCGCGATCAGGCGTCCCGCCATGGCGAGGCGGTGTGGTCGAAGCTGACGCGAACGTCGAAAAGTCTCCGAAACGTTATCCCCAGACTTATCCCCGCTGTTCACGCCAGCATGTAGGCCAGGAGCGAGCGGAGCTGCGCCGGCTTGATCGGCTTGTGGACGAGCTCCGCGCCGTGCGCGCGGGCTTGGCGCTCGATGTCGGCGCTGTGATCGGCGGTGGTGAGGATGACGGGCGTGACCCAGCCCCTGTTGCGCCGCAGGTAATCGACCACGTCGAAACCGCAGGCGCCGTGGTCGAGATGATAGTCGATCACCATCACGTCGGGCCGCCCGAGCCCCGCCCCCAGGGCCGTCACGACGCCGGCGAGGTCGGCGAAGGTGTGCACCTCCGCGTCCCAGTTGCGTAGGAGGCGCTGCAACGCCTCGGCCGTCGAGGCATCGTTCTCGATCACCAGCACGCGGGCGCCGGTCAGTGCGGTGGCGAGCGGCGTGAGACGGGGCTGCGCATCCGGGCGCCCCGCGGCCACCGGCAGGGTCAGGCTGACGCGGGTGCCGTGGCCGGTGCGGGAGTGGAGCGTCACGTCGTGGCCGAGGGTGGAGGCCATGCGCTGGACGATCGAGAGCCCGAGTCCGAGCCCGACGCCGCCATCCTCGTGTCCGCCGCGGTAGAATTCCTCGAAGACCAGCGCAAGCTCGTGCTCCGGGATGCCGCGGCCGGTATCGACCACGTCGATGCGGCAGGTCTTGCCCCTCGCATCGCCGCCCCCCTCCCCTCCGCGTCGGCGGGCGGCAATCAGCACGCCGCCGCGCTCGGTGTAGCGGATCGCGTTGGAGACCAGATTCTGCAGGATACGCTGCATCAAGATCCCGTCCGTCTCGACCACGAGGTCGTCGCAGCGGGTGACGAGGCGCAGTTCCTTGCGCTCGGCGAAAGGCCGGAAGCTCGCCTCGATGCCGGCCACCAGATCGGCGAGCCGCACCGATTTGACGACGGGGCGCACCACGCCGGCATCGAGCTTCGAGATGTCGATGAGCGCCTTGATCAGATCCTCGATGGTCTCCAGGCCGCGCTCGACCTGACGGGCGATGGTCTGCGCCTCGGCACCCGCCGCGAGATCGGTCAGCGCCGAGAGCGAGAGCCGGGCGGCGTTGAGCGGCTGGAGCAGGTCGTGGCTCGCCGCCGCGAGGAAGCGCGTCTTCGACCGGTTGGCGGTCTCGGCCTCCTCCTTGGCGGCCTGCAGCGCCTCGTTCGAGCGCTCTAGGCTGTGCATCAGCGCGGTCAACTCCTCGGTTCGGGCGCGGACGCGGCCTTCGAGCATGATCGCGGTCTGGAACAGCGAGTAGGCACCGCCCTGCTGGTCCATGGTCCGCTCGACATGGGCCATCAGCGAGGCGTTGATGCGCTCGAGCTTGGCCACCCGCCGGCTCAGCGACTCGACGGTGTCGGGCTCCGAGGGGGGCTCCATCCAGGGCAGCGGCCGGTTCATGGCACCTCGGCCCGGCGGCCGATCGCGATGCCCGTGAACGTCTGGTTCAGATGCATCGAGCGGTACTGCTCGCCGTAGGTCTCGAACCCGACGACGCCGTAGCGGCGGTAGAGATCGGCGATGCGGTGGCGCACCTGCCGGCTCTCGGCGTCGAGACGGCGGAACACGCAGTCGAAACCGATGACGAGGTCGAGGCCGCCGAGCGCCGCGTCGAGGGCGTCGAGTTCGGCCCGGGTCGCCTCGACGATGTCCCGGGGCTGGGCCAGCGTCATCACCACGCCCTCGCCGATGGCGCAGAAGAAGGTCAGCGAGCCGTCCGGCTCCACCCGGCTGATCGAACGGCAATAGTATTCGCCGCCGATCTTCACCGCGAGCGGATAGGCCGCGAAGCTCATCGGGGTCAGCCGTTCGGGATCGAGCCCGACCGCCATGGCGTATTCCCGCGCGGCGGGCTCGGCGTTCAACTCGTAGACGCGCCGCTCCTCCTCGCGGGCGGCGGTGACGACGAACCGGCGGCTCGTCGGCTCGAAATTGTCGCTCTTGAAGATGCGGATCGGGAAATCCGTCTCGACCAGCAGGATGATCGCGGCGTCGCGATGCGCTTGGCCCTCGTGGATCAGCACCGTCGAGGCGAAGGCGAGGTCGTCGCCCGCCGAGCCGCCGATGAGCGGGATGCCGTCGAGGGCCCAGGCCACCGCCGAGACCACCGTCTCCTCCGCGTTGGCGAGCGCGTCGATCAGCGAGATCGCGAAGCGATGGCCCGTTCCCCCGTCCGGCCGGCCCTGGTCGAGCAGGCGGCGCAGGCCCCGCACGGTCGAGGCCGCGCCCTCCACGTCGAGCCGGGCGATCTGGGTGAGGACCCCCGCGACGATGCGGAAGCCTTGCCGGGGGAAGGCGATGGCGACCAGCCCGCGGTCGATCGAGCCGGCCGGGCTGATCCCGCCCGAGGTGGTGCAGCCGCTCACGCCGACGCCGGGAAACCGCTCCGCCAGCGCCGCCGTGAGGACGGCGATGTCGTAGGTGGGCGAGAAGAACACGATGATGTGACCGATGCCGTCGCGCTCGAGCGCTCCGGCGATGGCCGCGACGGCCTCCCCGGCCTGCTCCGCATCGGTCCACGCGGTCTGTATTCCGCACAGATGCCGCCGCATCTGCGTACCCTGCACCACCGCTTCTCTCCCTCGAACGGGTCTGTTCCGGTGGACCGGCCGCCCTTGCTCGCTCGGAGACGACTATGTGCCCGGTGCCGCATGCCCGCAATGGGACAACGCGCCAAAACTGGGGGCGCGGCCCGCGGGCCGAATCATCCCCAGGCCAATACGCTCGCGGCAGCGTTACCGGCCCGGTCACCATAGATATCGGCGCGCTATACCGGTCGAAGCCGGATTAAGGCTGCCTTAGGACATTGGAGGATTGTGTGTAGACCGGGCAGGAGCAGCGCATGGCTGACAAACGAAAGGCCAGTTGGGGCAGCGGGGAGCTCTACGATCTCCTCTGCCTCATGATGCTCGGAACCTGCGTCTGGCTGCTCGGCGTGCAGCTCGGCGCCTTCCGTTGGCTCGACCGGTTCATCCTCGGCCACAACCTCTCCGACGTGTTCAAGCTCGGCTTCTTCATGGGCCTCGGCGCGGTGGCGGCGAGCGTCTCGAAGTCGATCCGCTTGCGGAAGGCGATGCAGCAGCGCGACGCCGCCGAGGCGCAGGCCTCCGCGACGGCCCGCCACGATCCGCTCACGGGCCTCGCCAACCGCCGCCTGTTCACCGAACGCCTGGACGAGCGCCGCGTGGCGGGCTCGGGCGGCCGGCTCGCCGTGTTCGTGATCGACCTCGACCGGTTCAAGCCGGTCAACGAACTCTACGGCTACGAGGCCGGCAACGCGGTGCTGCGCGCCGTCGGCGAGCGGCTGGAGCGGACGCTGCCCGCCGGCAGTACGGTCGCGCGCCTCGACGGCGACGAATTCGCCGCCCTGGTCGAGACCGGGGCGGGCGGCGAGGGGCTGGCCCGGCTCGCACAGGCCGTGATCGCGGCCCTCTCCGCCCCGGTGACGTGGCAGGGTCACGAGATCAAGGTCGGCGCCACCATCGGCATCGCGGCGGCCGATCCCGAGGCCGGCGCCGCCGACGCGGTGCTGCACGCCGCCGACCTCGCCATGGCCCAGGGCAAGCGCGACGGGCGCGGCACCTATCGCGTGTTCGAGTCCGCCATGGACGAGGCTCTGAAGGCCCGAGCCCGGCTGGAGGCGGACCTGCGCGTCGCCATCGAGACCGGGCAGATCGAGCCTTATTACCAGCCGGTCGTGGCTCTGCCGGGCCAGACCGTCACCGGTTTCGAAGTGCTGGCCCGCTGGCGCCATCCCGAAAAGGGCCTGCTGATGCCCTCGACCTTCATCTCGGTCGCCGAGGAGACCGGGATGATCGGCGATCTCAGCTACCTGATCCTGCGCCGCGCTTGCCTCGATGCCCGCGCTTGGCCGGGACATCTGCAACTCGCCGTCAACATCGCCCCCCAGCAGTTCCAGAACCCCGACCTTGCCTTGCGCATCCTGGCGATCCTGACCGAGACCGGCTTTCAGGCCCACCGCCTCGAAGTGGAGATCACCGAGACCGCGATCGTGCAGGATCTGGAGGCGACCCGCGCCACGCTCGGCGCCCTCCAGGCGCTCGGCGTGCGCGTGGCGCTCGACGATTTCGGGACCGGATATTCCAGCCTCTACCACCTGCGCGAGCTGCGCTTCGACAAGCTCAAGATCGACCGCTCCTACGTCGATTCCATCGGCGAGGGCGACGAGCGGGCCAAGCTCGTGGATGCGATCATCAAGCTCGGCTCGAGCCTCGGCCTCGTCACCACGGCCGAGGGCATCGAGACCGAAGCCAGCGTCGATTGGCTCTCGAACCAGGGCTGCGACTACGGACAGGGCTACCTGTTCGGCAAGCCGATGCCGCGCGAGGAGATCGACCGCCGCCTCGACGAGGGCCTGCTCGATACCGGCCCGGTCGAAGCGCCGGAGATCGGCCCGCGGGCGATCCTCGCCGAGAAGGCGGCCTAACCTCCGCCCGAAAGGGCAACGGGCCGGACGCGCCGAAGGCTGCGTCCGGCCTCGCGGCCGTGCCGGCACCGATCGGACGGTGGCGCCGCGCACAACCTCTGGAAACGGATCGAAACGTCGCGTCAGGGCCGGGCAAAGCCGGAGCGAACCGGAGCGCGACCGTTCCGGCCGAGGCGGAACACGGACACGCGTCCGATTCCGCCTCGCCGTGACCGAATGGAGCGGAGACCGGGGCGGGCCGCCACAACGCAGATCAAATCCGCCACCCTCGCGTCCGGCCGGTCGAGTCCGCCCTCAGACCGACCCGAGGTCGCGGGCGAGTCGCTCGTGCGCCTGATCGAGGCGTTCCCGCACGGACTCCACCGGGCAGTCGAGGATCGCCGCGGCAGCCTCCCGGGACAGTCCCTCGACCGTCACGAGCAGCAGCGCCTCCCGTTGCGTCCGCGTCAGCCGATCCACCGCTGCCCGAACCGCATCCCGCTCGGGCGGCATTCCGGACCCCGCAGCGTGATCGTGTTCGGGTGAGCGCTCCGCTCTGCTCCGCCTCCGCTCGGACAGGTCGGTTCGGCGCAGGACGGCGAACAGCCAGACGGCGAGCGGCGGGCCTTCCGGCAGGTGCTCGCGGCTTTCCCAGGCCTTGAGCAGGGTGGATTGGACGAGATCGTCCGCCTCCACCGGATCCCAGGTGAGGGAGGCGGCGTAGCGGCGCAGACGCGGCACGAGGGCGATCAGTTCGGTCCGGAGGCCGGGCGACACCGCGCGCGCGACCCCGTCGGCCTCGAGCGCGGCCGCGAGGCGCCCCAGCATCCGTCCAAGGCGGGACTCGTCGGCAGGGGCGAGTGTGGCGGGATAGCCGTCCGGCAACCGGGCGAGGAATCCGACCGGATCATGCGGGTCGTCCGATGTCTGCAAGGAGGCACCCATAACCGCGAAAAGAAGCGGTCTGCTGGATCGATAG
This sequence comes from Methylorubrum salsuginis, assembly GCF_900114375.1. Classification (GTDB taxonomy): domain Bacteria; phylum Pseudomonadota; class Alphaproteobacteria; order Rhizobiales; family Beijerinckiaceae; genus Methylobacterium; species Methylobacterium salsuginis. Next base: position 83,874 of record NZ_FOSV01000011.1, read on the forward strand.
GCAGGTTCGGCAAGTCCTCGCGTTATCCTTGATCGATCACGATGGCGTCAATGATACAGATATACCAGTGAGGGATTCGAAAAAGATGGAACCGCCTCGTGCGCAACCCGTTTGTGCCCCGCCATCGGACCGGTGGCGCGTGACACAGAAGGGTGTTTCTGGCCGTGACCGCGGGCGTCGACAGGCATGAACTGAGGCAGATCATCGCCGGCTTGAGCGAGGGCGTGATCCTGGTCGAGCCCGACCAGACGATCGCCTATGCCAACGCGGCGGCGCTGGCGATGCACGGTGCCGGGAGCCTGGAAGAACTCGGTTCCACGGTCGATGCCTACCGTGAGCGGTTCGCCCTGCGCTACCGCAACAACAAGACGCCCAACCATTACCCGATCGAGCGTGTCGTGGACGGCGAAAGCTTTCACGACGTCATCGTCGAAGTGCGCCGCACGGACCAGCCGGACACGGAGTTCGTCCATTCGCTGCGCAGCATCGTGGCGACCGACCGCGACGGCAAGCCGAGCTGCCTGGCGCTGATCCTCAAGGACGTGTCCGACCAGTTCGAGGCCGAGGAGCGGTTCGAGGCGACCTTCAACGCCAACCCGGCGCCCGCCCTCATCACCCGGCTGTCGGACCTGCGCCACGTGAAGGTCAATATCGGCTTCCTCGAAATGACCGGCCACACCCGCGACGCCGTCCTGGGACGCAGCGTCTACGAGGTGGACGTTCTCGCCGGCGCCCGAAACCGCGACCTCGCGGTCTCGCGGCTCAACGAGGGCGGCACCATCCCGCAGATGGAGGCCTGCCTCGAACTGCCAGATGGCGGCACCCGCTTCGTCATCGTCGCCGGCCAGCCTATCGATATGGGCGAGGAGCCGTGCATGCTCTTCACCTTCGCCGACCTCGAATTGCGCAAGAAGGCCGAGACGGCTCTCCGCCAGAGCGAGGAGCGCTTCGCCAAGGCGTTCCGGCTGACGCCCGTCCCGACGCTGCTGGCGCGGGCCGAGGATTTCCGGGTCACGGGCGTCAACGAGGCCTTCGCCCGCGTCTTCGGCTTCGACGAAGAGCAGGTCGTCGGGCGCTCGCTGGACGAGACCGGATTGTGGGTGTCGGACGAGCAGCGCGAGCGGTTCGGGACGGCGCTGGCACGGAACGGCTGCGTCCTCGGGATCGAGGCCTGCCTGCGCCACGCGAAGGCGGCCAACCTCGACTGCATGATCTCCGCCGAGCGGGTGAACATCAACGACGACGCCTTCGTCCTCCTCGTCCTGCAGGACATCACCGAGCGCAAGCACACCGAGCGCGAGCTGTTCGACGCGATCGAGGCGGTGATGGCCGACACCTCGTGGTTCAGCCGGGGCCTGATCGAGAAGCTGGCCAATCTCCGTCGTCCGGGCCGGGAGAGCGGCGACGAGTCGGTACCGAACCTGACGGTGCGCGAACGGCAGATCCTCAACCTGATCTGCTCCGGTCTCGACGACGACGCCATCGCGCGCAAGCTCGGCCTGTCCCGCAACACCGTGCGCAACCATGGCGCCGCGCTCTACCGAAAGCTCGGCGTCCACCGCCGCACCGAAGCCGTGGTCTGGGGGCGCGAAAACGGATTTCCGGTCAGTGCGTCCGGTACATAAAAACTAGTGTACCGGTAATTTCGTACTATTGAACTATTCCGGACCGAACACATCTGGAAGCGGGTCCAGGGAATTCTCCAAAGCAAGGGATGCCCATGGCCGAGACTTCGAATTCCACTTCCACCAAGGCCCTCAAGGTCTCGGTGGAGGAGGCCTTCGGCAAGCTCACCGGCAACGACCGGGTCGAGGCCGAGGGCCGGCATCAGAAGCGCGATGCGAACCGGCCCGAGGTCGACGGACCTCGGGCGGACAAGCCCCGCGCCGACTGAGCGAACCCGGCGCACCCGGCGCCGTGACACCCACTCGAAACGAACGAGGAGATTCACATGGTCGATACCGACAGGATCACGGGCGCCGCCAAGGAACTCGGCGGCTCGATTCAGGGCGCCGTCGGAGATCTGACCGGTCGCCGCAGCGACTCGGTCGAGGGCCGCCTGCGCGAGGCCCAGGGCTCTGCCGAGAACCTCTATGGGCAGGCCAAGGATGCCGTCCGCCACGCCGCCGACCGGGCCGGCGACTATGCCGACGACGCCTACGAATACGCCGAGGACGCCTACGAGCGCGGCGCCCGCTCCCTGCGCCGGGGCACCCGCGAGGTGAGCGATCAGGTCGCCGAGTATCCCCTCGCCTCGCTGCTCATCGCCGGCTTCGTCGGCTTCGGCATCGGCCTGCTCGTCAACGCCAACCGCGACTGAGCCGGCGCCCTCTCTTCACCCAAGGCGGCCTTGACCCAAGACCGACCTCACCAAGACCTACCCTACCCGGAGTGACAGCGTGACCACCATCAAGCCCGCCACCGCGCCCCTCGCGGCGGACGCACATGCCGATACCCGTGCCGTCCTTCTCAACACGGTGTCCTGGGGCGCCATCTTCGCGGGTGCCGTCACGGCCCTCGTGACGCAGGTCGTCATCAACCTCGTCGGCGTCGGCACCGGCCTCGCCGCCGTAGGCACCAACGCCGCCGAAAACCCCTCCGCCTCCACCGTCTCCATCGGCGCCGGCCTGTGGTTCGTCGGTTCGGGCATCGTCGCCTCGCTGGTCGGCGGCCTGATCGCCGGCCGCCTCTCGGGCAAGCCGCTGCCGGGCTCGGCCGCTCTGCACGGCCTCGTCTCCTGGGCGGTGACGACCCTCGTGGTGCTCTACCTGCTGACCTCCGCGGCGACCGGCCTGGTCGGCGGCACGCTCGGCACGGTCTCGGGCGCGCTGGGCGGCGCGGGCAACCTCGTCGGCGGCACGATCCAGACGGCGGCGCAGGCCGCGGCCCCCTCGCTGTCGAAGATCTCGAACCCGCTCGACGGCATCGAGCAGAAGGTGCGTGAGCAGTCTGCCGGCCAGGACCCGCAGGCCGCCCGTGACGCCGCCGTCGCCGCGGTGCGCGCCGTGCTGACCGGTGACGCGGCCCAGAAGGAAGAGGCCAAGAACCGCGCGGCCGATGCGCTGGCCAAGGCGCAGGGCATCTCGCCGGATCAGGCCAAGACGCAGATCGACGACTACCAGAAGCAGTACGAGCAGGCCGTCGCCACCGCCAAGAAGAAGGCCGAGGAGACCGCCATCGCCGCCAAGTCGGCCGCGACCCAGGGCGCCTTCTACGCCGCGTTGGCTCTGGTCCTCGGTGCGCTCGCCGCCTTCCTCGGCGGTCGCCTCGGCGCCCCGAAGCCCGTCACCCTGGTCGGCGCCTACGACGCCCGCCGTATCTGACCCCATCCCCATGGCTCCCGCCTCCGGGCGGGGGCCTCATCCGACCGGCGTCGGCCGGCCATTGACGACGAAGGAGATCATCCGATGAGCAGCACCACGGACAAGCTGAAGGGTCTCGCCAACGAGGCCGTCGGCAACATCAAGCAGGGCATCGGCAACGCCACCAACAACGACAAGCTCGTCGCCGAGGGCAAGGCCCAGGAGCTGAAGGGTGAGACCCAGAAGACGGTCGGCGAGGCCAAGGACGGCGTCAAGAACGTCGCCGACAAGATCACCGGCCGCTGATCCGGACGGACGAAAACGGGGCTCCGGCCCCGTCCCCCTTACCCAGACAGGAGATCGACATGAACCGCGACCAGTTCCGCGGCGCCTCCCGCCACCTCAAGGGCCGTGCCCAGACTGCGGTCGGCGGCCTCACCGGAGACCCGGCCCGCCAGATCCGCGGCGCCGTCAACCAGATCGCCGGCGGCGCGCAATACGCCTACGGCCGGGCCCGCGACCGGGCCGAGGACATCGCCGAGGACGGGCGCCACTTCGCTCACGCGGCCCGCGACCATGCGGACGAATGGATCGGCGACGGCCGCCGCCTCGCCCGCGAGACCGCCCGCCGCGGCGAGCGTCTGGGCCGCGCGGCGCTGCACAGGGCCGAGTCCAACCGCGCCGGCACGCTTCTGGGCCTGGCCGCCCTGGCCTTCTCGGCCGGCTGGCTCGCCCACCGTGTCCGCTGAGGTCCTAGGTAAATCTGACGGCGCCTGAAGCGGCGTGGCGTGGGTCGAACCCCGCCACGCCCTTCCTTTTGGGCGAATCGTCGACCGGCGCGCGCCGTCGCCGCGCGAAGGGGAAGACGACCTATCGCCCGGACAGCTTCGCGAAGGCGGCGAAGCGTTCGCGCCAGTCCGGGTGCCAGCGCGAGAGCGCCGGGCGGTTCTCGATGATGTCGCCCGCCGCCCAGGCGATGCGGCGTTCGTCCTGCGCGCGGGTGGTCTCGCCGTCGGGGCAGAGGATGTAGAAGTCGCCCGCCTCCACCCCCTCCAGCATGAACGCCACGGTCTCGTCCGGCGTCCAGGCGCCTTCCGGCTTCTCCGAGATGCCGCGGGCCCTGGCCAGACCGGTATAGACGAAGCCGGGGATGAACAGGTGGGCGCTGACCGGGGCGCCGCTCTCGCGCAGCTCGTGGGCCAGCGCCTCGGTCGCGGCCTTCACGCCGGCCTTCGACACGTTGTAGGGCGCGTTGCCCGGCGGGGTGGTGATGCCCTGTTTCGATCCGGTGACGATGACGGCGCCCGGCTCGCCGCCCGCGACGAGGCGGGGCGCGAAGGCGCGGATGCCGTGGATGACGCCCCAGAGGTTGGTGTCGAGGATGCGGCGCCACGTGGCCTCGTCGGAGAAGAGGCGCCCGCCCGCCTCGATGCCGGCGTTCAGCATGACGACCGACGGCGGGCCGCCCTGCGACGCCGCTTCCGCCAACGCCTCCATGGCGGCGCCGTCGCCGACATCGGTGGGGATCGCCGTCACCGCGCTACCCGTCCCTTCGAGCGCGGACGCGGCGCGGTCCAGCGCCTCGCCCGGCAGGTCGGCCAGGACGACGTGCAGGCCGCGGGCCGCGAAGGCCTGCGCCGCCGCCCACCCGATCCCGCTCGCCGCCCCGGTGACGACGGCGGTGCGTCCTGCGGTGAAGGGTGTGGTGCGATTCGGCTCAGCCATGATGGGGTCTTTCCGGAACGACGGCGAACGGGTCGCGAAACTCAGCGCCCCGCCTGCGTAACGCCCAATCACCGGCCCGGCCCGGCGTTCCGTTCGGTGCCGACATCCTGGAGGTGAAGCGCTTCACGAAACGGAGCAAGGCCCACGACGCCCACTCGGTTTCGGCGTCGTTCCTCGCCTTTGCCGGAAGCCGCGCCCGCCATGAACGTGAGTGGTGCGAAAGCTTCGCGGGACGCGCCGACCAAGCGGAACGATAAGCTTGGCTTCACGTTCTGCAAGCATGGAACACTACAAGTCCACCCTCGGCGTGACCGCCGCAGCAATATCCGCGCTGGTCCTGGCCGCCCAGATCATGCATGCAGGCCCCTTCGCCACGTCGGCGCCGCGGATGGAGCGGGTGGTGGCCCCTGTCGAGGCCGCGGAAGATACCGGCTGGGTCAATCCGCCGGCCCGTCCGCAGATGGAAGCGGCTTCGCAGCGCGCGCAGGTCGAGGCCGAGGCCAAGCCGGTCGAGGCGGCCGCCTCGCCGGTAGCCCAGGCCATCGCACCGGTGGCGGCCCAGGCACTGGCTCGACAGGCAACGCCTGCCCCACGCAAGGCGGCCTCGACCCAGCGTCGCAAGATCGCCCAGCGCCCCGGCCGCACCCGTCACGCCGCCCTGGAGACCCGCCCGGCCGTCGAGGCCACCGCGTCGCAGGCCGTGCCCGCCCAGCCGCCCGCCGAGGCGAAGCGCATCGACCCCATCGGCGACATCATCCGCGGCCTCGGGTTCGGCGGTCAGGGCTGAGAATCCCCGCCCAGCGTGACGACGGCCGGGCGCTGCCGCCCGGCCGAAAACGCGTCTGATGCCATGCGGCGATGATCCTGACGCATCGCCGATGGCCCCCGCGACGGCGGGGCGGCTGGGGCGTCCGCCGGACGCACGCAACAGGACCATCGGTCCGGCTCCGTGCCGCTCGGTATGACGCATCGATGCAACATCCCCGACGCGTTCGGCCGCTGCGGCGGAACGCTCCGTGGCCGCAGCCGCCGACGGCGGTTATGCGCCGGGAATGGATTTCATCGCCCTCGCCGTCATGGCCTCCGCCACCGTCTTCTCCGGCTTCGTCGTCCTGGTCGGATGGCGTTGACACGCGAACCGGCCCTGTGCCCGGCGCTCGACCGTTCACAGGGCCGGCCTGTTGTCGCGTTCCTCGTCAGCTGAACGAGCCGAACCCCTCGAAATCCGGGGACGGCGCGACCACGCGTCCGCCCTCCGGCGTGGTGCCGGGCGTCGTCGCCTGCGAGGTGGGCTTCTTACCGAGGCCGGCGAGGCGGTGGGCCGAGGCGGCGGGCCGGCCGGTCCGCTTCGGCGCGGATTGGGAGAAGCGGCCGATCGTTTGGCTATGGTCGCGCAAGTCCTTCTCCCTGTCTGAACGGCCCCGGAAACACGATGTTCGGAGCCGATGCTTCGGATCGTGCAGGCAACGCGGTGTTTTTGCCTCTGTTCCGGGCACAACGCCTTCGCTTCCATCAGCACCCCTCGCGAGGCTTGGCCGGCGATGCCCTGCCCTGGTACCGATGGGGGTCGGCCGGGGAGGAGAACCATGACGGCGCCCGCGCAGGTCGAATCGCAGTCCGAGGCGGTCGCGGGCCTCCTGCGGACGGCGCTCGCGGATCCCGGTACCGCCTGGAGCCTCGGCAGCTTCGGAGCCATCGCCGAGTTCCTGCGCGATCCCGACGAGCCGGTGATCGCCCTGCCCGACACCCGCCTCGGCCTCGCCACCGCCCGCGGTGCCATCGCCCTCCACGTGCTGCCTGAGCTTCGTCCGCTCGCCTACGAGACCGGGTTCTCCTCGGGCTGGAACCACGCCGTCGCCCTGTGCCTGCCGGAGGATTCCTGCGCCCTGGGCCGGCGCGGCGTCGTCACCGAACTCGGCCCCGATACCGAAGCCGCCCGCGCCGAGGACCGGGACGCGGTGCTGTTCGATCTGGGCCTCGGGCTCGCCGCAATCGATGCCTGCGTGCGCACCCGCGATCCGGCGGCGCTCGCCTGCCTGCGGAAGGGCGTCGGCCGGCCGCTGTTCGGGGACGACAATCCGATCGGCCCGCATCTCGTGGCGATGAGCCCGCACCGCGTCTTCTGCGCCCGCTTCGGCCGCATCGAGGTGTTTTCGCCCATTCCCGGGCCCGGCGGCACCAGTCCGGAGGGGCCGCACACCCATGTGCTGCCCAAGCTTCTCAAGGGCGGCCGGACCCATGCCGCGACGACGCCGATCCCGGCGGGCCTCGTGCCCTGCGGGGCGATCCACCCCCCGCACCCCTACAAGGATACGATGGGGATGCGCGTCCCGTTCGAGCCGGGCCGGCTCGCGGCGTTCCAGGCGTTGCTGGAACGCTGGGCCGATCCCGAATGGCTGGCGATCAAGCGCGGCGGCGCGGTGCGGCCCGGCGGTGCGATCTCGCGCAAGCACGCGCTCTCGGCGCAGCGGGCGGCTGCGTTGCAGGCGCAGTACCTGCGCGGTGAGAGCGTGGAGGCGATTCCCGGCCGGGCGGACGAGGAGGCGTGACGGCTCTTCGCCGCACGAGGCGGGGCGGGTTTCAGTCCGGCAGGGCGAACACCACCAGCGCGTCCCCGGTGCCGAAGCCCGAGGCTTTGGTGAAGGAGGCGCCCCCCGCGGCCACCGCCACGTATTGGCGCCCGTCCACGGCGTAGGTCACCGGAGGGCCGCCGATCCCGGCGCCGCACTGGAAGCGCCACAGGATGTCGCCGGTCGCGGCGTCGTGCGCGTCGAGATGCCCGTCCTCCTCGCCGGAGAAGACGAGGCCGCCCGCGGTCGAGAGCGTGCCGCCGGAGAGCCGGCTGCCGGCCTTCCTCGACCACGCCGCCTTGCCGCTCCCGAGATCGACCGCCGTCAGCGTCGAGAAGGTCGGCTCTCCCTTCGCCTCGCTGGTCTCGGTGTAGCGGATCTCCGGGCGGTTGCCCGAGGCCGGCACGGTCTTGACCGTGTAGGTCGCCGCCCCGTGGCGCACCTGGGCGAAGGCCCGGTTCGACACGGCGTCGTAGGCCACCGGATGCCAGGAGATCGCGCCGAGCGGGCCGGGGCTCACCACCGTCCCCTCGGGGCTCGGCGGCGCGAACAGGTTCTTGTGGGTGATCAGCGGCTCGGAGCGCGAGAGGAGACGGCCGGTCGCCCGGTCGTGGAGGTAGATGAAGCCGGTCTTGCTCGCCTGGGCCACCGCCTTGACCGAGCCCTCCGGCGTCCGGGCCTCGAGCAGGAAGGGCGGGCTGGCGACGTCGTAGCCCCATTGCTCGTGCGGCACCTGCTGGAAGTGCCAGCGCAGCTTTCCGGTGCGCACGTCGAGCGCCACGAGGCTCATGGTGTAGAGGTTGTCGCCCGGCCGGGTCAGCCCGAAATTCTGCGGCGCCGGATTGCCGGTGCCGAGGAAGATCAGGCCGGAGGCCGGGTCGTAGGCCGGCGTCATCCACAGCGAGCCGCCGCCGACCTTCCAGGCCTCGCGGTGCTTGTCGGCGGCGGCCTTCTCGGCCGGAATGTCGCGGTTGAGCGGCAAGCCGTCCGGCGTGGTCGCGGCGAAGACGCCCTCCCAGCCATCCTCCTTGGTGACGTACCAGCGCCAGCGCTCCTCGCCGGTCTTCGCGTCGTAGGCGGCCAGCCAGCCGCGGCGGCCGTAACCGCCCTCGATGCCGACCACCGAGCCGCCGTCGAGACCGCCCTTCTCGTCCTCGACATGGAGGCCGTAGCCCGCCCCCGTGACGCCGACGATGACGAGCCCTTCGGCGACCAGCGGCGGCATCTTGAAGCCGAGCCGGCTCGATCCCTGGATCGGCTTGGCGCCGAGACCGGCCGCGAGCGCCGAGGCGGTCTCGGTCTCGCCTTCCTCCGGGCGCACCGCCTCGCGGTCCCAGACGAGGCGGCCGGTCCCGGCGTCGAGCGCGATCACCCGCCCATCCATGGTCGCCTCGAATACGAGCCCGTTCGAGACCGCCACGCCCCGGTTCGAGGGCGGCCCGAAGATCTTCTCGGTGCGGGCCTTGTGGGTGTAGGTCCACAGAACCTTGCCGGACTTCGCATCGAGCGCCGCGACATGGTTGCCGGTGGTCGAGACGTACATCACGCCCTCGACGACGACCGGCTCGGCCTGGAAATAGCCGGTGATGCCGGTCTGGAAGATCCAGGCCGGGCGCAAGCCGGCGACGTTGCCCCGGTCGATGGACTTGAGCGGCGAGTGGTGGGCGTTCGAGGCGTCGCGCCCGAAGGCCGGCCAGTCCTGGCCGCCATCCGCCGCGTGGGCGCCCGGGGCAAGCAGGACGAGCAAGACCGCCGCGAGGGCCCGTGCCGGATTCGTCGCGTCTCGCTTCACGTCACCGCTCCTCGCCTGGTTCGGCTCTGGTTACGGCGGCGCGGGCGGTCTGTCGAACGAGACGTGAGGGATACATCTCCGGTTTCAGGCGGTTGCCCTGCGAACCGAACCGGCGGGCGTTCCGCCGCCGGCCATCATTCGACAGAAGGCTTCACGATGCGTCTTTCGCTCTTCGCCGGCACTCTTGCCCTCGCGGCGGCCGGCCTCTCGCCTGCGCTGGCCCAGACCACGAGCACGCCGCAGGCGGCGCCCGGCGCTCCCGTCACCGGCGGCCAGAACAACACCGGCAACGACCGCAACGTCACGATCCCGCGCGGCGCCACCGGTGCCGACACGGTGCAGACGGATTCGGCCGCGGGCGGCAATGCCGGCCAACCCTCGCGCGCGGTGCCCCAGGGCAGCGCGGGCGGCGGCAGCTCTTCGGGCGGCGGGAACTGATATCAATCGGCGATGATCCTGACGCATCGCCGATTTCCCCCGCGACGGCGTGGCGGCGGGCGTCCGCCGGACGCACGGAACGGGATCATCGGTCCGGTTCCGTACCACTTGGTATAAGCCGGGTGCGCCGCCCCCTTCAGGGGAGCGGCGCACCCGACCGGCGGTCAGACGATGTGGAAGTCGTCCGCCGTGAGCTTGAGATGCGGCTTCAGGATCGCGAACTGCACCGCCGCCGCATCGCCCGTGCCGTCCGCGTCGTAGCTGAGCGCACCGGTCTTGGCGTCGTAGAGGATGCGGTCGCCGGCATCGTGCGCGGCGGCGCCCAGGAAGAATGCGTCGGCGTCGAGGGGGCCGGCGGCACCGAGGGCGGTAAAGCCCGCGTGATCGAGTTCGATCGTGTCCTGCCCGTGCCGGAAATCGACGATGCGGTCGATGCCGTCGCCGCTGGCATGGGCGAAGACGAAGGTGTCGTTGCCGCCGCCGCCGTTGAGCAGGTCGTTGCCGGCCCCGCCCGCCAGACTGTCCTTGCCGTCGCCGCCGTTCAGCACGTCGTTGCCGGCATCGCCGTGAAGGGCATCGTCCCCCTTGCCGCCGATTTCGACATCGTTGCCGTCGCCGCCATGCAGTTCGTTATGGCCGGCATTGCCGATGAGCCGGTCGCCGTGATGCGAGCCGGCGACGTTCTCGATGTTCTTTAGGGTGTCGGTGCCGTCGCCGGTCGCACGGCCCTTGGCGAGATCGACCGTGACGGCCTTTGCGGAATCGTCGAAATGCGCCGTGTCCTGACCGCCCCCTCCATCTAGGCTGTCGTTGCCGGCGCCGCCGGCGAGGTCGTCGTTGCCGAGCCCGCCGTCGAGCGTGTCGTCGCCCGTGCCGCCATCGAGATCGTCATGGCCGCCGCCGCCATGCAGGTGATCCGAGCCGCGACCGCCGTGAAGGTGGTCGTCGCCGCTGCCGCCCTTCAGGTCGTCGCGACCGTCGCCGCCCTTCAGATCCTTGCCCGAATGGTCGTCGAGGAGATGCAGGCCCTTCGAGACGGCGACGGCGGGAAGCGAGAGATCGGCGTAGCTCTTGACCGTCCCGTCGGCGAGCGTGAGGGCGATGCCCGTCACGGTGCCGGTCAGCGGGCCGGTCCCGTCCGTGCCGAAGCCGGTGCCGATCAGGCTGACATGCTTGACGCTCGCTCCCGCCCCGAAATCGAACGACCACTCGGTGGCCGTGTGATCGGCGAGGGTGAAGGATGTCTCGAACAGGTCCTTCAAATCCTTCAATTCGAATTTGAGGATCGGCGACTTCTTGGACACGACGGATCTCCTATGCCGCCGGACTTTTTCGCCCGGTCTGTGATCGGAGAATTATTGCATTGGGAGAATCGCGCAACGGCGCTGTGAAGAAGTGGCAAACAGCGGTTTAATGGAATCGTCGCCTAGAGGATCGTTCTGGATGTCGGATCTAGGACGAGGCTCTAGATCCCTGAATCGCATCGTCTTTTTCCGAAAGCCGGCCCCCGCCGATTAGGCCGACGCTAAGGCCGCGGCGCCATCCGCAGCTCGAAACGGGCGCCCTGCCCCGGCACCAGCACCAGTTCGCCGTCGAGCTGGCGCGCGAGGTTGTTGATCACCCGCATGCCGAGGCTCGACCGGGCCTTGGCTGGATCGAACCCGGCCGGCAGGCCCACGCCCCGGTCCGCGACGGCCACGGTCAGCCCGCCATCGTTGCGGGGAAAGGCCTCGACGCGGATTTCGCCCTGACCGTCGGGATAGGCATACTTGATCGCGTTGGTGACGAGTTCGTTGACGAACAGCCCGAGGGGGATCGCGAGGTCGGCCGGGATCGTCATGGCCTGCGCATGACAGTGCAGAGCGTTGGCCCCGGCGCTCTCGGCGAGCTTTTCGCAGAGGGCCCCGAGGAAGCCGGCGAGGTCGATCTGGGTGATGTCCGGCTGGCGCCAGAGCTGGTCGTGGACCTGCGCCACCGCCTCGACGCGGGCGCGGGCATCGGACAGGGCGTTCTTCACGTCGGCGTTGTCGGTGCCGCGCACCTGCAGCGCGAGGAGGCCGGCTACCACCGTGAGGCTATTCTTGACCCGGTGGCTCATCTCGCGGGTCAGCAGATCCTGCCGCTCCATCGCCACCTTGAGTTTCGCCTCCGAGCGCAGCCGCTCGATCGCACTCCCGAGCAGGTTGGCGAAGCCCTGCATGAAGGCGATGTCGGCTTCGCCGAACACGCCCTCGCGGGTGTCGTCCACCTCCAGCACGCCGTAATGGCCGTCGCGGTTGGTGATCAGCACGTTCACCGCCCGGCGGATGCCGTGGTCGGCCATCAGCGCGGGTGTGCGGAAGCGGGTCTCGTTCTCGAGATGGTTGGAGATCACCGGCTGGCCGGTCTTCAGGGCATAGCCCGCGGGCGAAGCGAGATCGGCCCCGATCGTCGCCTTGCCGACCGCGTCCGGCGCCCAGCCGACGCCAGCGCAGACCAGCAGCACATCCTGCGACGGCTGATATTCGAGCGCCTTGCAGAATTGCGCCCCCATGCCCGCGGCGCACAGTTCGGTCGCGCGCTGGAGCAGCGGCAGCAACTCGCTCGCCCGCAAGGCCTCCACGCCGAAATCCGACAGGATCACTTGCTGGCGCAGGCGAAGTTCAAGCGCATTCGGCGCGGTGGCGGTCATCGACGAATCGGCTCGACGTCGGCGGAAATGAAGCTTGCGCCCTCGCAGGCGAGCGTGTCCGCATTGGGACACGGATCGCTTTAACCTACGACATTCCGCGTCGGGTCAAGCCGATTCACCGAGGGGCCCGGTCAGGGCTTGGCGTCGAGGAGCTTTTCCGCACGGGCGACGGCGGCCTCGCAGCCCTTGGCGTCGCCCTTGCCGTCGGCGGTTCGGGCCTCTTCCAGCGCGACCTTGGCCTGCTGGGCCTGATCGCCGCCCTTGCCGGCTTCGGCCGATTTCTCCGGCGGGGCCTCGCGCGGGTCGGTCTGGCCGCCGGTACCGGTCTGTCCCTCGCTCTCGCGGTGGGCCGCCACCGTCTTGCTACCGGTCGAGGCCGAGATCGCCTCGCGGGCCTCGGCCTTCACCCGCCCGTCGAGGGAGGCGATCTTGTCGGAACAGGGGGAGGCGAGGGCCGGGCCGGCCATCAAGGCGAGGAGCGGGAGGGCGAGCGACAGACGCGGGGCCGGCTTCATGGAAAGCGGTTCCTGTACGGATACGATATTCAGGAAATCCGCGAAGGGCCCCCGGGTTGCGCCGCCATCGCTGAACCTTTCCCCCTTGCGGGGGCCTTTGTCCGCGGAGCGGACGGCACAGGGGAGCGACGGATCAGGAGCGTTCATTTCGAGGGCCACCCTCCCCCACTGAGGGGGAGGATGCACCCGTTTTCGGCGTCGCGCTTCAGCTGCTGAGCTGATCGCGCAGCGGCAGCTCGCGCACCCGGCGGCCCGTCGCGGCGAAGACCGCGTTGGCGATGGCCGGTGCCACCGGCGGCACGCCGGGCTCGCCGACGCCGCCGAGCGGGCCGTCGAAGTTCCCCGACGGAACCAGATGAACCCGGACCACCTTCGGGGCCGCGTCGATGCGGGTGATCTCGTAGGTGTCGTAGTTCGACTGCTCGGTGCGCCCGTTCTTGAAGGTGATCTTGGAGGTGAGCGCGAGGCCCATCCCCATCACCACCGCGCCTTCCATCTGCGAGCGGATGCGCTCCGGGTTCACCTGCGGCCCGCAATCGACCGCGATGTCGACCGCATGGACCTTCACCTGCCCCTTGGCATCGACCTCAACCTCGGCCGCGACCGCGGTGTAGGTGATGAAGCTGTAGTGGCCGGCAATGCCCAGCCCCCGACCCTTCTCCAGCTTGCGGCCCCAGCCGGCGCCCTTGGCCACCGCCTCGATCACGCCGCGCAGGCGACCGGTGTCGACGGGGTAGCGCTTCGGATCCTCGCCGTAGTTCCACACGTCGCCGATCTCGGTCGGATCGATTTTTCGCGCCGGGCCGATCAGATCAAGGAGATAGTCCTTGGGGTCGCGGCCCGCCGCGTGGGCGAGTTCGGCCACGAAGGACTGGATCGCGAAGGCGTGCGGGATGTTCGAGACCGAGCGGAACCAACCGATCCGGGTGTGGGCGGCGGCCTCCGGGTTCTCCAGCCGGATGTTCTTCAGGTTGAACGGGTTGTTGACGAGGCCCATGCCGAGTTCGAACGGCAGCTCGTGCTTCGGGTCGGGCGCGAAGATCGAGCCGATCGTCGGCGCCACCGAGCGGTGCAGCCACGCCACCGGCATGCCCTTGTCGTCGAGGCCAGCCTCGATCCGCTCCACCGAGATGGTGTGGTAGTAGCTGTGCTGGATGTCGTCCTCACGCGTCCAGACGAGCTTGACCGGCGCGCCGTCCACCGCCTGCGAGCAGAGCGCCGCCTCGACCACGTAATCGGGCTTCGACTTGCGGCCGAAGCCGCCGCCGAGCAGCGTCACGTTCACCCGCACCTTGTCGGCAGGCAGCCCGAGGCGCTTGACGAGGCGGTCATGGGCGGCCTGCGGCCCCTGCGTGCAGGCCCAGGCCTCGCAGGCGCCGTCCTTGACGCGGGCGACCGCGGCCGGGTTCTCCATCGGCGCCTGGACGAGGTGGGGGACGAAATACTCGGCCTCGACCTTGGTCTTGGCCGTCTTCATCGCGGCGTCCACGTCGCCGGAGGTGCGGACCACCTTGCCGGGCTTGCGCGCGGCGGCCTCCAGCTCCTTGCGGAAGGCGTCGGTGTCGTAGCCGGCGTTCGGACCGTCGTCCCAGGTGATCTTGAGCGCCTCGCGGCCCTTCATCGCCGCCCAGGTGTTTTTCGCCACGACCGCGATGCCGCCGAGCGGCATGAATTCGGAGGGGATTTCACCCCCTTCGATCTTCACGATCTTGACCACGCCGGGGACCTTCTTGGCCTCGGTGTCGTCGAACGACTTGACCTTGCCGCCGTACACCGCCGGGCGCGCCACCACGGCGTACAGCATGCCGTCGAGCTTCACGTCGAGGGCGTAGATCGCCTTGCCGGTGGTGATGTCGTGGTTGTCGATGAGGCCGACCTGGCCCTTGCCGATGTAGCGGAAGGCTTCCGGCTTCTTGAGCGACACGCTCTCGCGGGCCGGCACCGGCAAAGCGGCGGCGGCCTCGGCGACGTCGCCGTAGCCGAGCGTGCGGCCCGACTTGGCGTGCGTCAGCACGTGGTTCTCGGCCTTCACCTCGGCCTCCGGCACGCCCCACTGCTTTGCGGCGGCTTGGACCAGCATGAGCTTGGCCGCCGCACCGACATGGCGGAAGTGCTGGAAGAAGTGGCGCAGCGAGCGCGAGCCGTCGGTGTCCTGGTTGCCGAAGCGCTTCTCGTCGCCCCAGGCCTGGACCACCTTCACCTTCGACCAGTCGGCCTCCAACTCGTCGGCGACCGTGAAGGCGATGGAGGTACGCACGCCGGTGCCCATCTCGGAGCGGTGGTTGGTCACCGTCACCGTGCCGTCCTTGGCGATGGCGACGAAGATCTTCGGGTCGTCGCGCCAGCCGTTCGGCATGCCGTCGGCGCCGAATTTTTTGGCTTTTTGCTCTTCCGTCTGACCTTCGTCCGCCTTTGCCTTGTCGGACAGAGACAGGGCGAGAACGAGGGCGCCCATACCGCCGAGGATGCCGCGGCGGCTGAAGTTGTCGATCGTCACGGGGCCGGCCTCATCCTTCGACGCGGCGCGTTCGGCCATCAGCTTGGCTTCGTGAATCACAGGCGCTCTCCCTTGTTGGCGGGCGCGTTACCGGCGGCCTGGTGGATCGCGGCGCGGATGCGCGGATAGGTGCCGCAGCGGCAGATGTTGCCGCTCATGGTCTCGTCGATCTGCTGATCGGTGGGCTTGGGAGTGTCCTTCAGGAGCGCCGCCGCCTGCATGATCTGGCCGGTCTGGCAGTAGCCGCACTGGGCGACGTTGAGGTCGCGCCACGCGGTCTGGACCGGATGGTTGCCGTCGGGCGAGAGCCCTTCGATCGTGACGATCTCCTGGCCTTCGGCGCCGGAGACCGGGGTGATGCAGGCCCGCGCGGCGGTGCCGCCGATATGGACCGTGCAGGCGCCGCATTGCGCGATGCCGCAACCGAACTTCGTGCCGGTGAGGCCGAGTTCGTCGCGCAGGTACCATAGCAACGGCATCTCGGGATCGCCGTCGAAGCTGCGTTCGGCTCCGTTGACCGTCAGTTTTATCATCGCTGCCATCTGCCGTTTCAGGATGAAGCCGCCCAGGCGAAACCGTGCCCGCCGGGAGGCCGATCGTGACTGTCCGTCCCCATGGGGTGCCGTGGCCGGACCGGTCCGGGCGCCGATCGGGCGGGCGGTCCGAATGCCGTGGCGGCCGGTTTGGCGGGACCCAAGACGAGGCGTCCGCCCGGCTCTTGAATGTCAGGACTGCCGGGACGCGCCCGATCCGGACCGGTGAGCGGCCCTGCCTGCATGCATTATCTGGAATTAGTCAGAAGTAGCCGTCCTGACAATCGCATCCGGCGAGCCACCGGCCCCGGATCCGCTCCTGATGCGAGATCGGGAGGTTTCGGAAAGGAGGTCTGTGCGTTCGCGCACATGGAGGCGGATCCTATCCCGGCCCGTGCGGCCCGGACGAACGATGGGACGAAGGGACAGGGCTGCGAAAACAATAACTTATGATGGGCGCGAGCGCGTCTCGGCCCATTCCGGCAGGCGCACCCGTCTTCCCTCAGCGGCCGCGCCGCGTCTTGTCAGCTCACGGCCTTGCGCCGGTCGGGATCGGCCTTGGCCGCCTCCGGCAGGCCGGCATACCATTCGGCATAGGGGGTGTTGGCGATCATCCGGCGATTGAGATCGGGCGCGCCGTCGCTCCACCAGACGGGCCCCCGCTCGCCCAGACCGTGCTTGGCGGCATCGACCGCGTCCCGCGCGGCGCGCAACGCCTCCGCCTCGCCGGATCGCTTGGCC
Source organism: Methylorubrum salsuginis (assembly GCF_900114375.1). Classification (GTDB taxonomy): domain Bacteria; phylum Pseudomonadota; class Alphaproteobacteria; order Rhizobiales; family Beijerinckiaceae; genus Methylobacterium; species Methylobacterium salsuginis. The sequence goes on from NZ_FOSV01000011.1 coordinate 100,658, forward strand.
GCGCGGACCGAACGGCGGGCATCCATCAATTCGCGGATCAGCCGGTCGCGGCGCAGCGGCTCGAGGTCCGGCCGATGGCGGCGCCACAGCCGGCCATGGACGACGATGTAGCGTCCGTCCGGGGTCTCCAGCACGCGCATGGCGCTCCCCGTCAGGCGAAGTCGGCGAGGTCGTCGGCGACGGCGTCGGGGGCGGTCACCGAGGCGTGGCCGTCGGCCCAGCGGCGATACTCCGCCGAGCCGGCCGAGTGAGGGTTCTTGTCGGCCCCCTCGCGGCGCTCGGCGGCCGCGCGGCCTTCGGCGTAAACCGCGTCCTTTGTGATGTCCTGCGCGGTCCCCGGTCCCTCGCCCTTGCCTTCGTTCGCATCCATGGCGTGCCCTCCCGCTCGGCCTGCCCTCATCTACCGCTCGGCGGCGGCGCGGCGAGGGGGGCCGAACCTTCATGCCGCGCGGTGGAACCGGCGGGAGCGGGACGTTTTCGTTCGGGCGGAGTTCACCTGAAAATCCGCACAGGTCGCGGTGACGCCGACCCCACCGAGACACGGCCCCGAGGACGCCCGATGAGTCGACTGGACGAATTGAAGAACGACCCTGCCTTCCGCCAAGCCGTCCTCGCCGTGCGCGGCGCCGCCAGCACGCTCAGCGGCCGGGCGATGACCCACGCGGAGGCCGAGTTCCTCGTGAGCTTCGCGCTGGCGACCTACGCCAATGCCGGGGGACTCGCGGAACCCAGCCTGTCGCGCCTGTCGCGGTTCGCCGGCAAGGTCGAGCCGGATGCCGGGATCGAGAGCCTGATGCGGCACTGACCGGGAGCGGCGCGGCGGCTTTCAGCCGAACGCGCCGACCTCGTGCTGGATGATGCCCGAAATCTCCCGCACCCGCTCGAACATCCGGCGGATCGGCCCGAACAGGGTGCCGTGCTCGGTTTCGTAGGTGCCGACATCCCGCGGGCCCGGCGGCTCGCCGAAATTGAGGCCGAGCGTCGGATCGGGAGCCACGGGGAAGATCTCGTCGAGAATCTTCAGGCAGCCGTCGATGTCGAGGCGCAGGAAGCGCTCCATCAGCATCTCGCGGGTGAGCCCGGCCTGCGGCCGGAAGGCCGGGATATGGGCGGCCAGGAACCAGATGCGGTGGATGAGCGCCAGGCGGATGGCGTGCAGCAGCGTCAGCCGCGCCGACATCACGGTGAGGTCCGGGGCCGCGGCCTGAAGATACAGCCAGTCGCGGGTGAGCCGCCCGAACAGCCGTCGCAGGTCCGGGGCGAGGCTCAGGCGCTCGAGGGATGCCGCCACCGTCATCAGTTCCTCGCGCCGCCCCTCGCGGCGGGTGCGGCGGGCCCGTTCCAGCCACACCGCCGGATCGAGGGTGTCGATATAGGCGCGCAACACGTCGAGATCGCCGACGCTGGCGGCATGCTGCACCAGCCGGAAGGCGCGGGAAAAGCGCACCGAGGAGCCCCGCATGTGCCGGAAGGTCTCCGGCGACCGGTGCGCCGCGCGGCCGACGCCGTGAAGCGAGTTCGCCAGGAAGCCGAGCTGCTGCAGGATGGCGTTGTTGGGGATCGCCCGCATCTGGCGCGGATGGGTGATCGTCGCCGGCCCGCCGGAATCCGACTGGCGGGCGACGGGGCGCGAGCCGGTGCGGTCGATCAGGCTCGGGCCGAAGGTGCCGAGCATCGCCGCGTAGCCGCGGTCGTCGACCAGGGCCTCCATGTCCTGCCGCACGGAGCGGAAGAACTCGGCGGCGAAGTCCTTCTCCTCGTAGATCGGATCGGCGGCGGGGTCGGCGGCCTTGCCGTCGCTGAGCGCGTAGTCGTCGAAGGCGTCGTCCTCGGCCAGCGCGTCGGCGAAGAGGTGCTCGGCGATGCGCGCCACCGAGGCGTCCGCGAGGGCGGGCGAGCCGAACATCAGGTAGCCGTCCGAGCCCTGGAAGCTCGATTCGAGCCGCACCTTGATCCCGGCCTCGGCGTGGCGGCGGCGCGCATCCTCCGGGGCGAGGTAGGCGAGGCGGTCGCGCAAGCTCGTCGGATGGGAGCCGCGCCCGATCGACTCGCCGTGGGTGTCGAAGATGACGAGCTCGATGTCGGAGAGCCCGTTCTGGATCATCAGCTCGGTGATGCGCAGGCGTAAGCGCTCGATCCAGAAGGTCGCGGCGAGCTGGCCGACATAGCGACCGGAATCCGAGTAGCCGAACTGCACCGAGAGCCGCCCAAGCCGCTTCAGGTGGGCGCGCCAGTGCGGATTGCGCAGGGCATCGTCGAGGACGCGGATGCCCTGTTCGAGCGCGCTCGCGGTCTCGAACAGCGGCGTGATCTCCAGCTTGTCCGAGATGCCGTAATGGCGCGCGAGCCACAGGGCCGCGAGCAGGGTGTAGCCGGTCTCGGTCTCGGCGATGAGGAAGCGCACCGGATGGGTGCCGTCGACATGCTTGAGGATCTGCGTGATCGTCATCATCAGCCGCGCGGCCGAGGCCCGCTCGGCGGCGAGCGCCCCGAAATCGACCGGCACGGGGCGCACGTCGTTCAGGAGCGTGTTGATCGCGGAGAGATGCGAACGGCGTTGCGCCGCGTCGGTCGGCTCACCTTCCAGATCGATGACGCGGCGCACCGCGTTGTGGATCTGGCTGGCGTTGAGCCGGAAATGCGGCAGCGCGTTCGACAGGCCGTGCGCGGCGACGCCCGAGCGCAGCACCGCGATGGCACGGCGATCCGTGTCGGAGGTCGCGGAGCCGATGGCGGCGACCAAGCCGGCGAGCAGCGGCCCGGCATCGGTCTGGGCCCGCTCGCGCTCGATGATGAGGGCCAGCGCGAAGCGGTGGACGGATTCGAGGGACGGTTTGGTTCCGAGCAGCGGCGCACCCGCCAGCTGACGCTCGACCGCGGCGCGTGCCCCCTGGACGAGGTCGCGCACCACGCGGGTCGCCGCCACGTCGGGCAGGTCGCGTAGGATGCGGTCGAACTGCATGCGCTTCGAGATCAGCCGGTAGCGCACCGTGTCCCACCAGCCGATATCGGTGCGCCCGTCGGTGTCGCAGCCGACCCAGCTGGCGATGGCGAGCGGCTTGGGCACCAGTTCGGTCCAGCGATCCGGCCAGCGCTCGCGGGCGGCCTCCAGCAGGGCGGCGTTGAAGCTGTCGATGGCGGCCCGCCCGTTGTTGGCGGCCACGCAGGCCTGTTCGAACTCGTCGTCGAGGCTGATGCCCGGATCGGGCCGGCTGGAGCGCGCGGCGGCCTCGCCGAGAACCGGGGCGCGGGCCCCCTCCTCCGGGAGCGAGGCGGCCCGCGCGATCATCTCGGCCACCGCCCGCGGCATGCCGAAGGTCGGGTGCGCGGTGAACACCGCGGCAAAGCCCGTGCGGCCGACCCGCTCGCGGAAGGCATCGAAGTCCGAGGTCCCCCGCGGCACCGCCGCGACGAGCCGCCCGGCGAGGCCGGCGAGCGTGTTCTCGTCCTCGCCGTCGAGGCCGACATAGCGGCGCAACCGCGCCGTGCGCTCGGTCAGGGCCCGGCGACGGAGCGTGGCCAGCAGGGCGTCGAGGTCGCCCTCGCCGATCTCCTCGCGGTCGAGCCGGCGGGTGATCGCCAGCGTCACCGCCAGGACCGGATTGCGGAACGGATCCTCGCTCGCCTGCTCGCGGCTCTGGGCCACGAGGTCGAGCAGCACGCGTTCGAGATCGGCTCCCGGCAGACCGTGGGGCTGCGGCGCGGCCTCTTTCGCGTCGAGCGCGGGCGAGCCGGAATGATGGTCTTCGAGCGGCATCGAGCATCCCTGACGTGAGCGGCCGGCGACCGGGTCGGACTTCGTTCGAACGCGGCAGCCGGTTCTCACCGATTGAGCGGACGACGCAAGGACCGTTCCCGAGTTTTCGGGCGGCTGTCCCGGCCGTTCGCCGGACCAGGCGTTCGCGGGGCGCGGCGTTGTACGGGGTGCATGGCGCCGCGATCCGGTCTAGGGTCGGCCCCGTATGGAAAATTTGGTTGTCCTGGCCGCTGTCGCGGCGACGGTGATCGGCTGCGTCCTGATGGCGGCGCTGTTCCGTGCTGGGCGCCGCCCGCCGCTGCTCCTGCCGCAGGAAGAGGATTGGGCGGACGACGAGGCGGGGACGATTCGCAAGCTGACGCCGGATGCCCGGAGCCCGATCGATCGCCGTGCGCCGGTCCTCGAGGCAGGCGGGCTGGATCTCAAGGCCATCGACTTCAAGACCATCGACACCAGGACGCTCGACGCGGAGTTGAACCGCCTCATGGACCGAAGCCGATCCGCCGAGCCGGAGGATGCCGGACGCCGGAGACAGGCCGGATGAGGATGCGCCGTCTCGTGTCCGCCGCCGGCCTCTCGCTGCTGGCGGCCTTGTCCTGCCCGGTGGCGGCGCAGGACGCCGCGCCGGCTCCGGAGGCGACGCCCGAGGCCGCGCCCGCTCCGCGCAAGCCCAAGCCGCGCCCGAAGCCGAAACCCAAGCCGCCGGAAAAGGCGGCGGAGAAACCCGCGGAGGAGAAGGCGGCCGCCGAAGCGCCGGCTTCCGATCCCGCCGTGCCGCTGGCACCGGCCCCACCCGCCGTCGCGCTCGCCGCCGCGCCGCCGGTCGCCTGCGAGAAGGGCGAGGCGGTGCGCTACGAAGGCAATGCCCGCGCCGGCAAGGCCCCGGGCGCGCCCCTCGAACTCTGGGTGACGCGCTCGGGCCTGATCACCATCGACAACCCGCTGCGCCCGCTCACGCCGGACACAACCCGCGTGCTCCAGGTGGTGATCGGGGGCAAGGTCGCCACCGCCTACGGGCCGGACTTCCAATCCCTGCACCGGGGCGCCGGACCGGCGGTGCTCGAGGGGGTGATCGGCGGCGCGATCCGCTGGGACGCTTCGCTGATCGCCCTGCCCGACACCTTCCCGATCCTGTCGGATTCCGGCGACATCCTCGCCGCCTTCACCTTCCGGGCCTGCGGCACGGCGCCGGCGGCCAAGACGCTCGCCGCGCCCAAGCCCCGCCGCACCGCGCCCACGGCCGACGCGCTCGCGCCGGAGACGGGCAAGGACACGACCAGGGACCCGACGAAGACCACTCGCCCGCCCCGCCGGGCCGAGCCGCGCCCGGACGCCGCGCCCCGTGCGCCGGCCGTCCCCCTGCCGCAGGGGGCGATTCCCTGACACCGGTGCGCGCCACGGAGACGACATGGCCGACAGTCTGACCGCGACCCAGGTGATCGATGCGCTGGGGCTGACGCCGCATCCGGAAGGCGGCCATTACCGCGAGACCTTCCGCGATCCCCGCGCGGTCGAGGGGCGCTCGGTCGGCACCGCGATCTATTACCTGCTCGGCGTCGGCGAGACCTCGGCCTGGCACCGGGTCGATGCCGCCGAGATCTGGCTGTGGCACGCGGGCGCCCCGATGGTGATCACCCAGAGCCCCAACGGCCACGACGCCTCGGCTCACCATCTCGGCCCCGACCTGCTGCGCGGACAGCGTCCGCAGATCGTGGTGCCGGCCGGTCACTGGCAGACCGCCACCAGCCTCGGCGCCTGGACGCTGGTGAGCTGTACCGTCTCACCCGGCTTCGACTTTTCCGGCTTCGAGATGGCCCCGCCGGACTGGCGGCCGATGCCGCGGCGGTAGGCCGCCCGCAGCGGCTCCGGAGGCAGCGGCGCGCCGGAACGGGTCACCCCGAGATCGGCCAGCAGCCTGTCGTCGAGGTTCGCCAGGGCGTCCCCGGAGCCGGCCGCCAACCGTCGCCGCAACCTCTCGATCCATCCGATCATCGTCGCCTCCTCGTCCTCGGGACAAGGATGGGCGACCCCTATCGTTGAGTCGAACGAATTGATCTCAGCAAAGCGATGAGTGATGCTCACAGCAATCCCCGAGGATCGCTCCGTGAGCCCGCGCCCTCCCACCCCGCTCGATCTCGATCTGGTCCGCACCTTCGTGACGATCTGCGAGACGGGCAATTTCTCGCGGGCCGCCGAGCGGGTCGGGCGCACGCCTTCGGCCGTCAGCCTTCAGGTAAAGCGGTTGGAGGAGCGCCTGGGCCGCGCCCTGTTCCTGCGGCGCCCCCGGACCATCGTGCCGACCGCGGACGGCGAAGCGCTGCTCGGCCTCGGCCGGCGCCTTCTCGCCGTGAACGACGAGGTGGTGGCCTTCTTCGATGCGCCGCCGCTGGAGGGCCGCGTCCGCTTCGGCGCGCCCAACGATTCCGGCCTGTTCGCCCTGCCGACGATGCTGCGCCGCTTCGCCGCCACCCATCCACAGGTTCAGGTCGACGTGCGGCTCGATGCGAGCGCCGCTTTGCGGGAGGCCTGTCACGAGGGTGCCCTCGACCTCGCGCTCTATACCGGCGCCGCCGGGGCGAACCGCGAGGCCGCCGTCGTCCAGGCCGAGGATCTGGTCTGGGTCGGCCTCGAAGGCGGCTTGGCTCAGGCGCGTCGCCCCCTGCCGCTGGCTCTGTGCAACAGCGGCTGCGCGTGGCGGGCGGCGGCCCTGGACGCCCTCGACGGGGCGGGCATCCCCTACCGCGTCGCCTATGCGAGCGAGCATTGCCAGGGGCAGATCGCGGCGGTCGAGGCCGATCTCGCGGTCGCCCCCCTGCCGATGAACGTCGCGCGCCCGCCCTTCCGCCGCCTGCCCGATCTGCCCCCGCTCGGCGGCTACGACGTGCTGCTGCGCCTGCGCGACGGCGCGGGCCCGGCGGCGAAAGCGCTCGCCGGCCACGTGGCGGCAAGCGTCCGGGAGATGTCGGGCGGCGGCGGGCGCCTGTTTGCCTGACGCCGCTTCAGCGCGTGAGGTTCTTCAGAGCGTCACGATGATCTTGCCGAACACCTGCCGCGATTCCAGCCGTTCCAGCCCCTTTGCGAAATCGGCGAGCGGCAGCACCGTGTCGATGACCGGCGTCAGGCCGGTCGCCATCTTGTCGAGACTCTCGCGCATGTTGGCGATGCGGCAGCCGAACGAGCCGAAGATGCGGTATTGCTGCTGGAACAGCTGCATCAGGTTCATCTGCGTGGAAACGCCGGAGGTCGAGCCGCAGGTGACGAGCCGCCCGCCGCGCTTGAGGCAGAGCAGCGAGCCGTTCCACGTTTCGGCGCCGACATGCTCGAACACGACGTCCACGCCCTTGCGCTTGGTCAGCCGGCGCACCTCGCCCTCGAAGCGCTCCTCGCGATAGTTGACCACGTGGTCGGCGCCGAGTTCGCGGGCCTTCTCGCCCTTCTTGTCGTCGCCGACGGTGGTGTAGACGGTGCAGCCGATGGCCTTCGCCATCTTGATCGCCGCCGTGCCGATGCCCGAGCCCCCGGCATGGACCAGGATCGACTCGCCGGGCTCCAGCTTGGCGTTGTCGAACAGCATGTGCTGCACCGTGCCGAAGGCGATGCCGGCGCAGGCGGCCTGCACCGCCTCGACGTTCGGCGGCACGCTCACGACGAGCCGAGCCGGCATGTTGACCAGTTCACGGCTGAACCCGTCGAGATGGAAACCCATCACGCCGGAGACTTCCTCGCAGAGGTTGTCGCGGCCCTCGACGCAGGCGCGGCACCTGCCGCAGGTCATGGCGCCGTAGGGCACGACCTTGTCGCCTACCTTGAGCCCCGCGACGCCCTCGCCCAGGGCCACGATCTCGCCCGCGGCCTCGGCGCCCACCGTCAGCGGCAGCTTGCGCTTGGCGAACGCCATGCCGCGGAAGCCCCACACGTCGATGAAGTTGAGCCCGACCGCGCGGATGCGGATCTGCACCTCGCCGGGTCCCGGCGCGGGCGGCGGCTCGACCTCGGTCAGGCGAAGGTCGCGGTCGCCGAACAGCTGGAGGGCTTGCATCAGGATCGATCTCGTCTGCCGTGGGGTCCGGGCAAGCCGGGCCGAGGGCTTATCGGTCGAAACGGGTTCGGGCTCAATCCGGACCGCCGCGACCTCCCGCGTGTATCGATCGGAAGGTCACCGCAACCTAAGATACGATCACAGCAGGTAACCGAGAAGACACAAGCGTAGAAATACTCAATTCAGGTTTCGAAAGGTTGCCTTGCAGGCTAGATTTGTTCGAAGGAGTGAAGGCCTATCCCCCGCGCCGGCCGCGCGCATGGACGTCCGTCATCTTGGGAAACGACGAGAGAATTCGATGACGGCTTGGCCCGACGGCCCGAGTACCATGGCCGGGCGCGTCCGCACACACGATTGGGCCTCAACTCCGCTCGGGCCGATCACGGCCTGGCCGCAGAACCTGCGGACCATCGTCGATCTGATGCTCAATGCTCCCGGAGTCGGCATCGTCGCCTGGGGCCCGGATTTCACGGTTCTCTTCAACGACGTGGTCGCCACCCTGATGGGCGCAAGGGCCGAACTCGCCTTGGGCCGGCCCCTGCGAGAGGTGTGGCCCGATCCGTACGTGGCGGAGATCCTGTCGGTGATGCGGACGGGGCGGGCCCACCAGACCACCGATTTCTACTGGCCGCTCCCGGCCCGGACCGAGCAGCCCTACGGCTGGTTCACGTCGAGCTGGACTCCTCTTCGGAACGAAGACGGTGCGGTCGTCGGGTTCTACTTGGCCGGGTTCGAGACGACGGACCGGGTCCTGGCCGAACGGGCCCTGCGGCAGGGCGAGGCGCAGCAGGCGTTTCTCCTGCGGCTGTCCGACACCCTGCGCTCCCTGACCGATCCGGCCGCGATCCAGGGCGAAGCCTGCCGGCTGCTTGGCGACCACCTGGAAACCGATCACGCCTTCTACGTGGCGATCCGGGAGGCGGAGGGCGTCGCGGTGATCGAGCAGGACCATGCCCGCGGCGTGCCGCCGTTTGTGGGCACCCATTCCCTCGACACCCTCGATTGGGTCGTCCCACTCTACCGGCAGGGGCGACCGATCGCGGTGGCGCAGACGCAGAGCACCGATCTCATCCCCGAATCGAGGAAATCCCGCGTTCTTGGGGCCGGCGTCATGGCCTGGATCGCCGTGCCGCTCGTCAAGCACGGCGAACTGATCGGCACCCTCAGCGTCGTGTGCGGTCAGGCGCGCTCGTGGACCGAGGCCGAGATCGCCCTCGTCACCGAAACGGGCGAGCGCATCTGGGCGGCGATCGAGCGGGCCGAGGCCGAGAAGCAGGCGCGGGAGGCCGAGACCCGGCTGCGCACCATGGCCGACACTGCGCCGGTGCTGATCTGGGACACGGATCCAGGCGGGAACGTCTACGTCAACGAGTACTACCTCAACTTCTTCGACACCACGTTGGAGAGCGTGGTGCGGGACGGTTGGGAGCGCTTCGTTCATCTTGACGACGGCGGCTACATCGCGGCCTACCGCGACGCCTTCTCCCGGCGCCGGCCCCTTCTCTACGAGGCCCGGGTCATCCGGGCCGACGGGCAGGCGCGCTGGATGACCCATTCCGGACGGCCGCTCGGCCAGAGCCGCTTCGTCGGCATCTCGATCGACATCACCGAACGGCGCGAAGCCGAGGAGCGGCTGAGGCGCAACAACGCGATCCTGAAGGGAATCAACCGGATCTTCAGCGCCACCCTGAGCGCGACCTGCGAGAAGGAACTCGCCCGCGTCGCCCTCGACGTCGCCGCCGACCTCACCGAGAGCCGCGCGGGCTTGATCGCCACGACGGAGTCCGGCTCGGGCCGGCTGACCACCCTGGTTTCGGTCGAGGGGTCTCAGCCCGACGAGGCCGCCGCGCTGGAACGCGCGATCCGTCGCCGGCACGATCCGGCGATACAGGGGCTCGAGGCCGGCGACGGTGCGGCGCCCGATGCCACCCTGAGCGTTCCCCTGACGGAGGGCGAGGCGGTGGTCGGCGTGATCGGACTCGCAGGTCGGCCGGGGGGCTACAGGGCGGAGGATCGCGAGGCCGCGGAGATCCTGGCTCCGGCGATCCGCCACGCGCTCCTGAGCAAGCGCGACGCCCTGCGCCTGCGCGAGAGCGAGGCGCGGTTTCGTCAGTTCGCGCAGGCCTCCTCCGACGTGCTGTGGATCACCGACGCAGAGACCTTCGCGTCCGAATTCGCAAGCCCCGCCCTGAAGGCGATCTACGGCCTGTCCGAGGCGGAGATCGTGGGGGACGCCCGGCTCTGGGCCTCCCACATCGTCCCCGAGGATCGCGCGGCGACCTTCGCCGAGATGGAGCGGGTGCGCGGCGGCGAGGCGGTGGTCTACGAGTTCCGCATCCTGCGCCCGTCCGACGGGACGTTCCGCTGGATGCGCAACCACGGCTTCCCGCTCTTCGACGAGGACGGTCGGGTCAGGCGCATCGGCGGCATCACCAGCGACGTGACCGAGATGCGCCAAGCCGAGCACCACCAGCGGGTACTGCTGGCGGAGTTGCAGCACCGGGTGCGCAACATCATGGCGCTGATCCGCTCGATCGTGATGCGCTCCGGCGAGTGGGCCGAGAGCGTGGCCGAATATGCCGACCTCGTGGGCGGGCGCCTCGTCACCCTGGCCCGCGTCCAGAGCCGCCTCACCCGTGCGGCCGATGCCGGCGTGGCGATCTCGGCGATCCTGCGCGACGAGATCGGCGCGCAGGCCGAACGCGAGGACCAGTACGATCTCGCCGGCCCCGAGATCGAATTGGCGCCGAAAGCCGCCGAGGTGGTGACGCTCGCGATCCACGAACTGACCACGAACGCCCTCAAATACGGGGCGCTCTCGAGCGGCGGCGGCCGGGTCTCGGTGCGCTGGCGCCGGATCGAGCGGGCGGACGGCCCCTGGCTGAGCTTCCTCTGGATCGAGAGCGGCGGACCGCCGCCGGGCGAGGCGGCGGCGCGGCGCCGGGGCTTCGGCAGCGAGCTGATCGAGGGGATGATCCCCTACGAACTGAGCGGGCGCGGCCGGATCGAGCTGACGGCGGAGGGCGCCCGCTGCCATCTCGAATTCCCGCTCACGATCGGAGCGAGCGTGCTGGAGACGCAGGCGCCGCAACTCGCGACCGTGTTCGGCGGCAGCCTCGACCTGCGCAGCGAGGCCGATCTGCGCGGGCAGCGCATCCTCGTGGCCGAGGACGAGTTCTATCTCGCCGGCGACATCGCCCGCGCGCTCGAAACCGTCGGCGCGGCGGTGCTCGGCCCCTATGCCGGCGAGGCGGCGGCCCTCGACGGCCTCGGTCGCGAGGCCCCCACCGGGGCGGTGATCGACCTCGAACTCGGCGGGCGGCTTTCCTTCGCCCTCGCTCGGGCGCTCGCCGCCCGCGGCGTGCCGTTCGTGTTCGTCTCGGGCGACGAGATCCGCGACCTGCCGCCGGACTTTGCCGAGGTGCCGCGCTTGGACAAGCCGGTGGAGTTGCGCCGCGTGGTCGGAACGCTCGCGCGGAGGCTCGGCGTGCGCGCACTCAATCCGGCGTGAGGTAGCGTCGCCGCGCCCAGCCGACCGTGCGGCCGAACTTGACCCGGCACCACGTGAGCCCGCTCGGGGTGTCGTTGGTGCAGCCGAAGCCGACGACGCGGCGGCCGACCGGGATTTGGCCGAGCGCCGGGGCGCTGCCGTCCGGCGTCTCGCGGATCGTCAGGCTGTCGTCCCGCGGCAGCCCCTCGACGCGGAACGGCTCGGCGGCGCCCGCGGGATGGGCCGCGGTGACGAGGAGGAACGCGGCGAGGGCGGGCGGAGGCAGGTTCATCGGATCAGGTTCGGTGGATGCCCATCATCGCGGTCAGGCCGCCATCGACGGGCAGCACCGCTCCGGTGATGTAGGCACCGCCCTCCCCCATCAGGAAGGCCGCCAGCGCCGCGACCTCGTCCGGCGCGGCGAAACGCCCGAGGGGGATCTGCCGCTCGATGCCCGCGCGATGGGTGGCGTAGGCGGCCAGCATCTCGGTGTCGATGAAGCCCGGCGCGATCACGTTGACCGTCACCCCGCGCTTGGCCGACTCGATGGCCAGCGTGCGGCAATAGGCGATCAGGGCGCCCTTGGTGGCGGCGTAGGCTGCGTTGCCGGCATTGGCCTGGAGCGCGGCCACCGAGCCGATGGCGACGATGCGGCCGGTCCGCGCCCGGATCATGCCGCGCACCAGCGCCTTGGCGATCCGGGTCAATGACCAGAAATTGACCTGCATCGCCTCCTCGGAACGGTCCCGGTCGAGCATCGCCGCGAGGGCGTCCGCCGACTGGCCGGCATTGTGGACGTAGCCGTAGAAGCCCTCGCCTTCGACCGTATCGCAGAACGCCTCGACGGCGGCCCGGTCCGACAGGTCGAGCGCGCGCGGCGTGATGCTGCGATCCGGATGCGCCTGGGCCAGCTCGGCGGCGAGCGCCTCGGCCCTCGCGGCGGAGGAGCGGTAGGTGAAGGTGACGTCGTGACCGGCGCGCGCGAGCGCGCGGACGATGGCGGCGCCGAGGCCCGAGGCGCCGCCGACGACGAGGACGGGTCGGCTCACGGCTCGTCTCCCAGAACCAGGCAGGTGTTCTGCCCGCCGAAACCGAACGAGTTCGACAGCACCCGCGAGACCCGCACGTCGCGGGTCTTGTCGACCACGTCGAGCATCAGGGCGGGATCCGGCACGGCGTAGTTGATGGTCGGCGGGATGCGCCCGTGGCGGATCGTCAGGAGCGAGACCACCGCCTCGATGGCGCCCGCCGCGGTCAGCGTGTGGCCGATCATCGACTTGTTCGACGAGATCGGCAGCCGTGCCACCCGCTCGCCGAACACGGCCGAGCAGCCCAGCGCCTCCATCTTGTCGTTCTCCGGCGTCGAGGTGCCGTGGGCGTTGACGTGGTCGATCGCCTCCGGCCCCAGGCCCGCATCGTCGAGCGCCGCGCGCATGGCCGCGATCACCGGCGCCCCGTCGGGACTGGAGCGGGTGCGGTGGAAGCCGTCGCCCTTCTCGCCGCACCCGAGCACGTAACCGAGGATCGTCGCCCCGCGCGCGCGGGCGGATTCGGCGCTTTCCAGCACCAGGGCGGCGGCGCCCTCGCCCATGACGAAGCCGTCGCGATTCTTCGAGAACGGCTTGGAGGCGGCTTCCGGCGGGTCGTTCTGGGTCGAGAGCGCCGAGAGCAGCGAGAAGCGGATCAGCGATTCCGGATTCACCGAGCCGTCGGTGCCGATGCAGAGGGCGGCGTCCATCTCGCCCCGGCGGATCGCCTCGACGCCCAACTGGATCGCGGTGGCGCCCGACGAGCAGGCGGTGGAAAGCGAGATCGGCGAGCCCTTGGTGGCGAAACGGTCGGCCAGCCGGTCGGCCACGGTGCCGAAGATGAACACGTCGTGCCACCCGTCGAACCGGCGGCTCGCTGCGGCCCGCTGCAACGCGCTGTAGGTGATCGCGCCGTCGTTCGAGCCGGCGGCGGCAGCCAGGGCCTCGCGCTGGGGCCATTCCATCTCCACCGGGGGCACGGCGACGAACAGCGCGCCGGGGAACGACGCGCCGATCCCGGACTGCGCCACCGCCTCTTCCGCCGCCACGGTGGCGAAGCGCTCGGACAGGAGCGGAGCCACCAGCGGATCGGTGTCGAGGAAATCGACGGTGCCGGCGATGCGGGTGCGCAACCCCTCGGTCGGGAAGCGGCGGATGGCGCGGATGCCGGAGCGGCCGGCGGTGAGCGCCTCCCAGTTCGCGGCGGCGCCCTGGCCGAGCGAGGTGACGATGCCGAGGCCGGTCACCGCGACGAGGGGACGGCCCTGCCCGTCATGGGTGGACGACGATCGGGGGGACGAGGAGCGGGATTCTGCCATCCGGGCCTTCAATCAGATTTTCGCCGGGTCGGCATCCCCGAGGAGGCGTCGTTCAGGCGGCCAGCACGCGGATCACACCCTCGCCCCGGCGATGGCCGACCGAGGTGACGACGACCTCACCGGCCGAACCGGCGGCGCAGAGGGCGGCGGCGAGCGCCGCGCCGAACGGCGCCGCGACCTCCATCGGATGGCCGACGAGATCGCCGGTGGCCCGGATCTCCGCGCCGGGCAAGGCGGCCTGGATGCCCGCGACCTCCTCGGCCGCGAGGTCGGCGATGCCCGTCGCGCCGGACAGGACCACGTCCGGCCGCTCGACCCCGGCCTCGCCGATCAGCCGGGTCAGGCTCTCCGAGACGCTGCCGGGCCGGCGCGCCACGCGGTCGTTGGCCACGGGCATCAGCCGGGCGAGCGCGCGGGCGCCGCGGGACGCGGCGTGCTCGGCGGCTTCCAGCACGAGGAAGGCCGCGGCACTCCCCAGCACGAAGCCGTCCTTGTCCTCGCGCCGCTCGAAGACCGGGCGGTAGACCGGCTTGTCGAGGAAGCCTCCCATCTCGTGGACGACCATCACGTCGGGCCGCTCGGCGTTGTAGGACGAGCCGACCATGATCGTGTCGATCTGCCCCGAGGCGACCCGGGCATGGGCGATGCGAAGCGCATCGACCCCGCAGGCCTCCTCGCCCATGAAGGTGCGCGAGGCCCCCGTGACGCCGTGGACGATGCTGATGTTGCCGGCCAGCAGGTTCGAGAGCTGCGCCAGGAACAGCGTCGGCCGCAGATCGTTCAGGAGCCGCTCGTTGAGGAACGCGCCGGGATCCCCGGCTTCGCGCAACCCCGACAGGATCGCCCCGTCGACCGCATAGTCGCGCTCGCCCCCGCCCGCCGCGACGACGAGCTGGAGCGCCGACTTGAACGCGGCATCCCCCTTCACGCCCGCCGAATCGAGGGCGAGACCCGCCGCGTAGACGCCGAGCCGCTGCCACGGCTCCATCTGCCGCTGGTCCGATTTCTTGGGAATCTGCGCGTCGAGGGTCAGCGGGACGACCGGGTGGACCGGGTATGGGGCGAAGGTCTCGGCATCGGTCCGCGGCGCCTCGCCGGACGCGAAGGCCGAGAGATGCGCCTCAACCCCCTCGCCCGCGCAGGAAACGAGGCCGATGCCGGTGACGACGACGTCACGACCCGTGCGGCGGCTCATTCGGCGGTCCCGTCGATGAGGCCGATCCGCCGCATGCGCTCGCGCATCAGCGCATCGAGCCCATCGGGGAACGGCATGGTGCGGAAGCGCAGCTCCGCGTCGCAGATCGCCTTGCCCTCGTGGCGGATGGCGGCCTTGGTCACGGCGTAACCGGAGCCGTCGTGCTCCAGGCTCGCCTCGATGTCGAGGGCGGCGCCGGGACCGACGAAGGAGCGAAACCGCGCCTTGTCCACCGCCATCAGGAACGGCATCTGGGCGAAGTCGAGATGAGCCAGCACGAGATAGCCGGAGGCCTGCGCCATGGTCTCGGTCAGGAGAACGCCCGGCACCAGCGGGTGACCGGGGAAATGCCCTTCGAAGACGGGGCTGGCCTCGGGCACCAGGGCCCGGGCCTCGATCCGCCCGGCGGCGCGGTCGAGCCGCACCACCTGATCGATCATCTCGAAATATTCGAGCCGCATGGCCGGCGCCCCGCCGTCAGGCCTTGGCGGCCTTTTCGGCGACGAGGCCGTCGATCCGCGCGCAAAGGTTCTTGAGGACGAAGTATTCCTCGGCCGGAACCTTGCCCTCGTTCACTTCCTGGGTCCAACGCTCCAGCGGCAGCTTGATGCCGAACGCCTTGTCGACCGCGAAGGCGATGTCGAGGAAGGCGAGGGAATCGATGCCGAGATCGTCGATGGCGTGGCTCTCGGGGGTGATCTTGTCGCGCGGGATGTCCGCCGTCTCGGCGATGATGTCCGCGACGCGGTCGAAGGTGGCGGTCTCGTTGGACATGGAGGCTGGCCGCTTTCTCGTTCTCGTGTCCGGCGTCGCCGACCCGTCGCGCGGCACGCCCCCACGGCGCCCGACCCGGTCGGCGGCTTCACGCGTCGCCGCCGGTTCCCGATGACGCTCTTGAAAAGATCGCGACCCCTTACACGAAGCAGCCGAGGCCGGGCAACTCTCTCCCTCGTGGGCCTCACATGCCGGCGGCCGCAGCCTCAGGCTGCCCGCGTCGCTCGACGCCCCGGCTTCGCCGAGGCCGCTACGCGCGGTGCTCTTCGCGCCGGTCCATACGCCCGCTCCGTCATCGTGGGGCGGAGGCCGAGATCATCGACCGGAAAAGACGTCAGGTCGCGTGCGCCAGCACCCGCGGCTCGGTCCGGGGCCGTTCGCGAGCCGGGCGGCGGGGCTCGCCCGCAGAGGCGCGTTTGCGCTCAGGGCTGCGGGGCCGCACCAATTCGCCCAGCGCGACGAAGCCGTCGTTCTTGCGCTGGCCCGGATCGTAGAGACCGAAGCCCACGGCGAAGGAGCGGGCCAGCTCCGCATCGGGCGCGATCCCGTACCGGTCGAGAGCGGCCAGGAACGAGCGGCGGAAGCCGGCCGGCGCGCACCACGCCTTCTCGGCAAGCTGCATCGGCCAAGTCCACAATCCGTCGCTCCGACGATAGTCGATCTCCTCGCGGGCGATGACATAGCCGGTGCCCTTGTGCTCCAGTCCGTCGTCACGCAGGCGCCAGTCGGGATCGACGCTCGGGCGCGCAACGGGTGGCCGCACCGCATCCTCGGTCCGCTCAAAGGTATAGCCGTCGAAACCGATCTCGAGCACGGAAACCTCCTGCCTGGGCGCCGCCGAGAGGCGGCGAATCGGGTCTGGAACGTTCCATGAACAGTGCCTCCCTGCGCCGACGCGGTCAAGGGCTTGTTCTCAATCTGTTCCGATTGTCCGCCGGCGCGGCGATCCGCGCGCTGTCTTCCTGAACTTCAAGTAGGTTCGAGCCGTGCGCATCACCGCAACGCGGCGGTCGATCCACGCGCCGAGTTCCGGCAGCGAAGGCTATCGGTCTCCGGTTCGGGCGTGACAGCGCGGCGCCCGACTTTTTAAGAATGATGGTCTACCCTGCCGCATCGGCCGATTCGGCAGTTGCGCGCAGAGGTTTTCGGCCCCGGTCCATGCTCGATCTACCGGACATCCAGACGCTGCGCCTCTGCAGCATGCTGGCGAGCCTCGCCTTCTTCGGGGTCTTCGCGTGCCTCTGGGTCGGGCGGCGCGACGAGAGCTACTTCCTGCATTGGGGAGCGGGCTCTCTGCTCTACACTTTCGTGATCCTCGGCTTCAACGTCTCGGACCACTCGCCGGTCGAGGACGGCCTTCTCTATGCCCTGCTCTCGACCAGCACGCTCTCGGTGCTCACCGGCGTGCGGCGCTTCGACGGGCAGGCTCCCGTGCCCCCCTGGCTGATCGGGCTGATCCTGCTGTCCGGCCTCTTCTACGCCGTGCCGGCGCAGATCTTCGGCAGCGACAGCGCACCGGCTCGGATCGGCGGGACCTGCGCCAACCTGTTGGCGATGGCGGTCTCCGGCGGCCTGCTCTTCTTCGGGCACCGGGGCGGTGAAGGACCGGGCCGACGCATCGCCGGCTCGGCGCTGCTCGGCTTCATTCCCGGTTTCCTCGCAGCCATCGCCGCAGAGGCCTATGGCTCGGCGGACGTCAACATGGCGGCGCTGATCCCGATGCTCTGCGATCCGTTGCTGCTCCCGGTCCTCAATCTCGGCCTCCTCGCCATGCCGGGCGAGCGGGCGCAGGCGCGCTTGCGCGAGGCGGCCCTGCGCGATCCGCTGACCGGCGCCTGGAACCGCGCCGGCCTCGCGGCGCTCGCGCCCCGTCTGCTGCGGCCGGGGAATGCCGTGATCGTGCTCGATGTCGATCACTTCAAGACGATCAACGATCAACACGGCCACGGCGTCGGCGACCGCATTCTGACCCTTCTGGTGGAGAGCGCACGCACCGTGCTGCACAGCCCCGGTTCCGAGATCGCCCGGCTCGGCGGTGACGAATTCGTGATGGTGCTCCCGGAGCGGAGCCACGCCGAGGCGAGCGGGCTCGCCGACGAGCTCCGCCACGCCCTGCGGAGCAGGCTCCGTCGCATGCCGGACCTTCCGCCCTGCACGATCAGCCTCGGCATCGCCGCGATCGAGGCCGGCGACCGCGATTTCGCCCAGGCGATCGAGCGGGCCGATGCCGCCCTCTACCGGGCCAAGGCGCAGGGGCGCGACCGCGCCGCGTGAGAAGCGGGACTGGTCCGCGCGGGCCGCCGCCATACTTGCGCCCCGCGCCGTGGTCGCGGCGAGCCGAGCGAGGCGGCGAACATGCCCCCCAAGAATCAAGCAGGGCCGCGGCCCTTCACCCCGGCCGCCCCCGACGGCGAGCGGACGCAAGGCTTCTTCCGCGCCGCCCTGGCGGTCGGATTGCTGGGGCTCGGCCTCTATATCCTGTCGGACTTCCTGCGCGCCCTCGTCTGGGCCGTGGTACTGAGCATTGCCCTGTGGCCGCTCTACCAGCGGGCGCTTCGATTCTCGCCGCCGGGGCGGCACAACATCCTGTGGCCGGCGCTCTTCACCGGGCTCGTGGCGCTCGCCCTGCTGCTGCCGGTTTTGGCGCTCGCCGTCGAGGCCCTGCGCGAGGCCCACGACGTGCTGGCCTATGCGCGCGAGGCCGAGCGCAACGGCATTCCGGTGCCGGATGTCGTCGCCCACCTGCCCTACGGGGCGCAGGCTGTGACCGATTGGTGGAACGCGCATCTCGCCCATGCCGGCTGGGCGCAGGAACTGAGCGAGCGGCTCAACACCGCCTCGAACCGCGATCTCGGCCGCAACGTCGGCAAGGGCGTCGTCCACCGGCTCGTGCTCGTGGCGTTCTGCCTCCTCGCCCTGTTCTTCCTGTTCCGCGACGGGCGGGCCCTGGCGGAACAGAGCCTCACCGCCAGCCGGCGCCTGTTCGGCTCCCACGGCGAGCGCGTCGCCCGGCAGATGGCGGCCTCCGTCCACGGCACCGTCGACGGCCTCGTGCTGGTCGGCCTCGGCGAGGGCGTGCTGCTCGGGATCGTCTATTACTTCGCCGGCGTGCCGCATCCGGTGCTGTTCGGCGCCGTCACCGCGGTCGCCGCGATGATTCCGTTCGGCGCCCCCCTCGCCTTCGGGCTTGCCGCCCTGCTGCTGGTGACGAAGGGGGCCGTGGTGCCGGCGGTCGTCGTGGCGGCGGCGGGCTTCGTCATCACCTTCGTGGCCGACCATTTCGTGCGGCCGGCGCTCATCGGCGGCACCACCCAGTTGCCGTTCCTCTGGGTGCTGCTCGGCATCCTAGGGGGCGTCGAGACCTTCGGCCTCGTCGGCCTGTTCGTCGGCCCGGCGGTGATGGCGGCGCTGATCCTGCTGTGGCGGGACTTTACCGGCACCAAGGACGCGCCCGCCGCAGCGAAGTGACCGCCGTGACGCTCAGTGCTTGAGCGGCCGCCCGAGCTTCTTCGCGAGAATCCGCTGCGGGCTCTTCTCCGGGTCGGCCTGATCGGCCACCGCGAGATAGCCGGTCTGTTCCAGCATGTAACGCCCGCCCATGGCACCGTGCATCACCAAGTCCGAAAAGGTCACCCAGGTTTCGCCGGGCTGAAAATGCACGTCCGTCTGCGGCGCCCTCGCCTGATAGTCGAGGTCACGCTTCAGGGCGTCGTGCAGGTGCAGCATCAGGTGGTCGTATTCCGAGCGCTTGGCCTTGGTGATCTTGAGGGCGGCGAGAAGGCTCGCCGAGAGGCCGGAATAGCCCGGGAGCTTCGGCAGGAATTTTTCCGCCATGTCGCCGAACGCCTCGCCGACGCGCCAGTGGCGCGGCTGCCCCTCGGCGTTGATGTTGCGGAAGATGCGCAGGATGCGCCGCTCGCCGATCGGGTTCGAGGGGAAGGCATCGACATGCATCCGGGTGTCGTCGCGCCGCCAGCTGAGCTTGCGCTTGTCGACATCGAACGGCCGGTAGGAGGTGCCGGCCAGCGTCACCTTGCCCGAATAGGCCGGGAGGTACGTGGCGATCAGCGCTTCCGCGAAGTGGCGATAGCGCACCAGCAGGGCGCGGAGCCGCGCCTGCTCCTCGTCGCTGCCGGCCGCACCCCGCAACTCGGCGCTCTCGCTGCGGATCGAGACGTTCTTGGCCTTGCCGTCGGCGAAGGGCCGCTCGACGAAGCGCTGCTCGAAGGCGTCGAGGGGGAAGTCGAGATCGCGGAACACCAGCACCGAGCCGCTCTCCAGCGCCTCGACGAGGCCGGGCGCCCCCGGATTCGCCTCGCTACGGGAGACCGGGAGGATGGGGCTGATCATGTCGAAACGGCTCTCGCGCGATCCATTGGCGTCAGCGGTTTACCCGAGCGGGTCGATGGGTGCCAAGCCGGCAGGGTCGCAGGCGGCATCCGTGGTGGAAAGGCACGTCTGTTCGCGTTTTACCCCTTGTCACGCCCGTCCCGCGCGCGTCTCTTGGCCGGCAACCTCGGGCCTTCGCGCGGCGTTTCGCCGACGGGCCCGTTTCGGGATCGGGCGAGGAGCCGGACATGGCGACGCTGAAGGAGTTCGAGGAGGCCCTGCGCGAGCACGGTATGCACATGGCGCTCGCCCTGCTGGAGCGGCTGCGCGAGCGCGACCGGCAGACCCGCACCATCCGCCCGGCCCGCCGCCTCACGGGCCAGAAGATGACTCCTGAACTCGCCCGGCAGATTCAGGAGCTGCACGCCGCCACCGGCATGACCCAGCAGGAGATCGCCTTCAAGGTCGGGGTGAACCAGGGCCGGGTCAACGAGGTGCTGAAGCGCGGCAAGTGGCTCGACGACGATCCGCACGCCCCCGAGGCCATCGCCCGCGACCGGGCCAAGGCGCGGATGCGGGCCGACCCGAAGCCGCGTCCGACGCGAGTCATCGGCAAGTCGGCGGGGCAGACGGCGGCCAAGTCGGGTGCCAAAGCGGGTGCGAAGGCGGCCGCGCGCAAGCCGGCGCCGCAGGGCCAGTTCGCCTTCGGGGAT
The DNA here is from genome assembly GCF_900114375.1 of Methylorubrum salsuginis. GTDB lineage: Bacteria > Pseudomonadota > Alphaproteobacteria > Rhizobiales > Beijerinckiaceae > Methylobacterium > Methylobacterium salsuginis. The sequence continues at coordinate 121,302 of NZ_FOSV01000011.1, forward strand.
CTGTGAGACGATGGGCGAGCCCGTCTGCCGCGTCGTCCGCCCGGGCGAGACCTTCACCGGCAAGCAGGCGCTGCTCTACGCCCCCGGCATCTCGGCGGAATCGGCCGGCTCCACCGGCATCCACCTGCAGATGGTGACGCTTCCCCCCGGCGCGCGGGCCAAGGCGCACAAGCACGAGGGCCACGAGACGGCGATCTATGCGCTCAGCGGCACCTCGCGGATGTGGTGGGGCGAAGCGTTGGAGCACCATGCCGAGCTGAAGCCCGGCGAGTATCTCTACATCCCGGCGGGCGTGCCGCATCTGCCCTACAATCCGAGCCCGACCGAGCCCTGCACGGCGATCATCGCCCGCACCGATCCGAACGAGCAGGAGAGCGTCGTTCTGCTGCCCCACCTCGACGGGATACATCCGTGAGGCGAGGCCGTTGAGACGGCAATTCGCTCTCTTTCGGATCCTTTCCCGATGCGCCTCGTCCTCGCCACCGCCCTGCTCGCCGCCGGCCTCGCCCCGGCCGCGGCGCAGCGCCCCTCGACCGTGGACATGACCTGCGCCCAGGCCCGCAACGTGGTGCTGCGCCAGGGGGCGGCGGTGCTCGGCACCGGCGGCCAGACCTACGACCGCTTCGTGCGCGACCGCAATTTCTGCGAGCCGACCGAGATCGGCCGCCGCGCCTTCGTCCCGGCCCGCGACACCCCGGCCTGCTTCGTCGGCTTCACCTGCTACGAACCGAGCCGGAACGACCGCTTCGGCGATTTTTGATCCGCACGAACGAAAACGCCCCGGCCTTTCGGCCGGGGCATTCCCCTGAGCGGGAGACCGCGGGATTACGCGGCCTGCTGCACCTTGCCCTCGATCACCGGCTGGCTCGACGCGCGGCTGGCGATCTCGATGCGGCGCGGCTTCTTCGCCTCCGGGACCTCGCGGACGAGATCGACGTGGAGGAGACCGTTCTCCAGGCTCGCACCCGTCACCTGGACGTGGTCGGCGAGCTGGAAGCGGCGCTCGAAGGCGCGGGCGGCGATGCCCTGATGCAGGACTTCCGCCTTGTTCTCGGTCGGCTGACGCTCGCCCTTGATGGTGAGAGCGTTCTCCTTCACCTCGATCGAGAGGTCGGCCTCGGTGAAGCCCGCCACCGCGACGGTCACGCGGTAGACGTTCTCGGCCGTGCGCTCGATGTTGTAGGGCGGGTAGGTCGGGGCCTGCTCGGCGCTCACGAACCCGTCGAGGGCCGCGAAGAGACGGTCGAAGCCGACGGTGGAACGGTACAGGGGAGCCAGATCGAACTGACGCATCACATATCCTCCGAAAGAAGCAACATGCTGTGTATGGTCGGGTCCGCCCGAGGGCCGGACCGTCGCGCCGCCGTATCGGCCGGCGCATCCGTGATATTGGTGGGGCGGAAAAACCGCGCAAGGGCGCGGATTCGAGAATTCTGCGAGGACCATGCAGGGATGAGCCGGCCGTGCTGACGCTGCGACCCATCCCTGGCCTGCCCGTGCCGCCGGGCGCCCGGCTCGTGCCGGTCGAGACCTCCGACGGCGTGCCGCTGCGGGCGGCGACCTGGCGCCCGACCACGCGGACCGTGAAGGGCACGGTCTGCCTGATTCAGGGCCGGGCGGAGTTCATCGAGAAATATTACGAGACGATCCATGAGTTGCGCGCCCGCGGCTTCTGCGTGGTCGCCTTCGACTGGCGCGGCCAGGGCGACTCGGGCCGGCAGGTGCGCGACGCCCGCAAGGGCCATGTCCGCCACTTCGACGATTATCGGCTCGACCTCCTGGCGGTCGCCGAGCAGGTGCTGGTGCCGTCCATGCCCGAGCCGCATTTCGGGCTGGCCCATTCCATGGGCGGCGCGGTGGCGCTGACCGGCGCGGCCGAGGGCTGGCTGCCGTTCCGCCGCCTCGTCACCGTGGCGCCGATGCTGGGCATCCGCATGGTGCGCTGGCCCGCGGGCGCCTCGCTGCTCGCCCGATGCTTACACCGGTTCGGCCTCGGTCGCTGCTACATCCCCTTCGGCAAGCCGCACTCGCTCGCGACGAAGCCGTTTCCCGGCAACCGCCTCTCGACCGATCCGGTCCGCTACGAGCGCAACGCCGCGGCCGCCCGCATCGTCGGCGCGGGCGCCATCGGCGATCCGACCATCGCATGGCTCGCCTCGGCCTTCCGGGCGATGCACGCCCTGGCCAAACCCGCCACGATCCGGCGCATCCGCATCCCCTGCCTGATCGTCGCCGCAGGCGCCGACCCTGTCTGCAGCACGCCGGCCACCGAGCGCTTCGCCGCCCGCCTCAAGACCGGCCACCTCATTGTCCTGCCCGGCGCCCGCCACGAGATCCTGACGGAATGCGATGCCGTGCGGGCGGATTTCTGGGCCGCGTTCGATGCGTTCATTCCGGGGCACGAGATGGCTCGCCCCCCTGTCGATGCAGCACAAACGCGACATGCGGCGATCGGCTGATGAAATAACGGCCGAGGAATCGTTCGTACGAACGGTCTCCGGGCTGATCGCCCTTGCGATCAGCTACGTCCTGAGCTTCGTCGCAACGGGTTGCCTTGCTGCACCGTTCATTGGAGGCGGCTGGAGTTTCATGCTAGCCACGGTCGGTGCCTTCATCGGCTTGCCCTTCCTGGCCTTCGCGGTCCTCGGATTTTTGATCTTTGATCGCTCTGTCCGGACCCGTCCCGGACTCTGGTGCGTTGCCGCGCCGCTCCTCGTGACCGCCGCTTGGCTTGCTGCGGATTACGGATTCAAGCACGTCCATGGGGGCTGCCGTTTCTGACCTACCTCACGCGCGATGGACGATGGGAGGCCGTGTTCGTGCTGGCGACTTCGAGCATGGCCGCCGTATCCTTCTAACTCTTGGAACCCCAGGCGCGCTGGCGCGTCGCGCGGGCATGGCGTCGCCGAACAGGCTATCACTGAAAAAAATTACTGAGCTAAAGCGTATAAAAGCGATCATGGGAAATAAATTTCTGAAATTCTTACCTGTTTCTCCAAGGTAGCCTTTTATTGCTCTGAAAATCATAGATTTGCCGGCTCGATTTAAGATCCAGGTAAGCGCCCGCCGCACAAAGCTGCCTCGCTCGTCCACGATCACCTGGAATTTCGATGCGCATTACCCTCGGGCACAAGCTCGCGGTCGTCGTCGGCCTGCTCGGCTTCGTCGCCGTCGGCATCTCGGCCTTTGCGCTGAGCCAATCCGAGCAGGCACGCCAGCGCGCCGCCGCGACAGAAGCGGTGTGGGACGCGGCCCTTCAGGCCCGCACCCTCGCCCACGCCATCGAGCACGCCGTGGTGCAGGCGACCTCCCTCTACACCGCCGGGGACACGGAGGAGGCCAAAACGCATCTCGCGGCGTTGCAGGAGGCGCTGGCCGAGGTCGAGCAGGCCCGTGGGCCCTTCCTCGCGACAGCCGACGCGCAGCTCACCCCCGAGCGCAAGCGCCGCCTCGATCTCGCGGTCAAGGAGTTCCTGGCCTACCAGACCGAGACGGCCGAGATGGGCCTGACGGTCTCCCCGAAAGCCGCCCTGATCCAGGCGACCGACGAGGCGACGGTGAAGAACCGCGAGCGCATGGTCACCGAGATCAACCGGGTCGGGCGCGAGGTGCTCGCCCATCTGGATGTGCAGCGCCACGCAGCGGCGGCAGCGGAGCGGCAGGCGACGCTGACCTTGATCGGCGCGCCCGCGCTGGCGCTGGTGATCGGGCTGGCGGCGGCGTTCTGGATCATCGCCACGCAGGTGCAGCGCCCCCTCGACCGCCTGCGGGCGACGATGCGCGACCTCGCCGCCGCCCGCCTCGACCTGTCCGTTCCCTTCACCGGCCGCCGCGACGAGGTCGGCGAGATGGCCCGCGCGATCGAGGCGTTCCGCGCAGACCTGATCGAGAAGCGGACGCTCGACGCCGAGGCCGAGGCGCGCAACACGCGGGACGCGGCCCGCGCGCGGCATCTCGCCGGGGCGACGCAGGCGTTCGAGGCCGAGACCGGCCGCACCGTCGCGGACCTCGCCCGTTTCGCCGCGACGATGCAGGGCGCCGCCGACGCGCTCTCGGAGGTGGCGGGTGACACCACCGCCCAAGCCGTGCGGGTGGCGGCGGCCTCGAACCAATCGGCGGGCCTCGTCCACGGCGTCGCCAGCGCCGCCGAGGAATTGTCCAGTTCCGCCCGCGTCATCGAGGAGCGGGTGCGCCACACCAGCGAGATCGCCACCCTCGCCATGACCGACACGCAACGGCTCGAGTCCGTGGTCGCGTCGCTGTCGCGGGCGGCGAGCGAGATCGACCTCGTCGTCACCCTGATCCGCAACGTGGCCGAACAGACCAACCTCCTGGCGCTCAACGCCACCATCGAGGCGGCGCGGGCGGGCCCTGCGGGCCGCGGCTTCGCGGTGGTGGCCGCCGAGGTGAAGGAACTCGCAGGCCAGACCGCCGCGGCCACCGACCGGATCACCGGGCAGGTCGCCGCGATCCAGTCGGCGGCGGACGGCACGGTCTCGGCGATCGGCTCGATCGGCCATACCATCGCGCAGATGAGCGAGATCGCCGCCGACGTCGCGGTCGCTGCCGAGCAGCAGGGGCAGGCGAGCCAGGAGATCGCCAGCGCCATCGCCAAGGCGGCGGCCGATGTCAGGACCGTATCCGAGAGCATCGGCCGGGTGCAGGAGGCGGCGGCCTCCAGCGAGGCGCGGGCGGATCAGGTCCGCGACAGCGCGCTGCAGGTGAATGCCGGCTCGCACGGCCTGCGGATCGCGATCGAGGCCTTCCTGGGCCGCGTCCACGCCGCTTGATGGCCTTCCTTACGGGTTGAGCCGCTTGAGTGCCGCCTCGTGCAGGCGCGGGCTGCCGGCGGCCACGATCCGGCCGCCGCCGGTCGCCGGGCCGCCGTCCCAGGTGGTGACGACGCCGCCCGCGCCCTCGACGATGGGGATCAGCGCGACGATGTCGTAGGGCTTGAGGCCCGCCTCGACCACGAGATCGATCTGGCCCGCCGCCAGCATGCAATAGGCGTAGCAATCGGCGCCGTAGCGCGACATCCGCACCGCGCCCTCGACCGAGCGGTAGCGCTCGGCCTCTTCCCCGTCCGCGAACAGGCGCGGATCGGTGGTGGCGAGGATCGCGCCGGAAAGCGCGTCGCAGCGGCGGGTGTGGAGCGGGCGCTCGCCCTTGAGGCTGCGCACGCTCGCGGTCTTGCCGTCGCCGAGGAAGCGCTCGTTCAGATAGGGCTGGTGCATCAACCCGCGCACCGCGACGCCGTGATGCGTCAGGCCGATCAGGGTGCCCCAAGTCGGCAGGCCGGCAATGAAGGCGCGGGTGCCGTCGATCGGGTCGAGCACCCAGACGCATTCGGCATCGGTCCGCTCGGCGCCGAACTCCTCGCCCAGGATGCCGTGGCCCGGAAACCGATCCTGGATCATCCGCCGCATCACGACTTCCGCGGCGCGGTCGGCCTCGGTGACCGGATCGAAGGCGCGGCCGGTGCCGTGGGACTTGTCGTCCAGGCCGAAATGCGCCCGGAAGAACGGCAGGATCGCCGCTCCGGACTGGGTGGCGAGGTCTTCCATGAACCGGGCGAGATCGACGACGCTCATCGAAGGGGCGGCCTCCTGTTGCCCGATGATCGAAGCCGCCGGGAGGCCGCCGCGTCAACCCGGCGGGGCGATTGATCCTCGGATAGCGGCCTCGTGCGGCCTCATGCGGGCTCGGGCAGCGCCTGACGCGGCGGGGTCGCGGCCTCGCGGCGCTCGGGCTCCGCGAGGCTCATCCCCTCGCGGGCCAGCGTCAGAACGGTCTCGACGAGGTCGCGCAACGAGGTGACGTGGTCGTCGGCGCCGAGCTTGGCCCGCAGGGTTTCGTCGGACAGCATCGGCTCGTCGAGGCGCCACAGCCCGGCCACCACCGGCACCGCCTCGAGCTTGCGCCGCAGCCGGCCGACGAGGCGGCTCAGATGCGCCGGCTCGCCCGACAGCGCCAGCGAGATCACGCAGACCGCCTGCGGCGAGCCGGGATCCCAGGCGGCGAGCCGCACGCGGGCGACCTCGGCGAAGGGCACCTGCCGCGTGCCGAAGCCGCGCTTGCGCAGGAGCTGGTCGGCGATGGCGGTCGCCGCCCCGTCGAGGAATCCCCGGCCCGCGACGAGGAGCACCGCCCCCTCCTGCCGCCATGCCTCCGGCAGGTCGTCCGGCGAGGGGTCGGGGATCGGCTCGGACGAGCAGGCGAGGTCGCCCTCGGCCGGCGGGATGAGCTTGGGCGTCTTGTCGGGCTCGGGCAGCCCGTCCTCGCGCTCCTCCAGATCCTCGACGAGCGCCGTGATCGAGGTGCGGATATCGGCCTTCTGGTCCGGGGTCAGCACGCCGCGGGCGGCGTCGCGGGCGGCGAGTTCGAGGCCCTTGAGCACCACGTCGTCGTAATAGGCCGAGAGCGAGCATTCCCGCAGGATCATCTCCGCGTGCTCCTGCGCCTCCTCGGGATCGTCGGCGAGCATGCGCTGGTAGAAGTTCTCGACCGGGGTCAGCGCCGGGCGGTTGCTGAACAGCACGTCGAGGAATTCGAGGCGGTCGACGTGGCGCCCGAGCACGACGAGGCAGACGGTCAGCGGCGTCGAGAGCAGCAGGCCGACCGGTCCCCACAGCCAGGTCCAGAACAGCGCCGAGATCAGCACCGAGAACGGCGACAGCCCGGTCGAGTGGCCGTAGACCAGGGGCTCGATCACGTGGCCGACCAGCGGCTCGATGACGGCGAACAGCACCAGCGTCGCCAGCATCATGCCCCAGCCCGGATCGACCGCGGCGGCGAGCGCCAGCGGCAGGATCGCCGAGAGGACGGCGCCGATATACGGCACGAACCGCATCACCGCCGAGAAGATCGCCCAGAGCACCGGGTTCGGCACGCCGATGATCCAGAGGCCGATACCGATCACGACGCCGAAGGCGGTGTTGAGGGCGAGCTGGCCGAGGAAGTAGCGCGACAGCCGCCGCGCCGCGTCGTCCATCGCCACGGTGGTGCGGTGGAGGTCGCTGGAGCCCGCGAGCCGGATCAGCCGGTCGCGCAGATCCTCCCGCTGCATCAGCACGAACAGCAGCACCACCACGACGATGCCCGCGGTGGCGAGCGGCTGCATGATGGGTGAGAGCACGGTGGTGGCGAGTTCGAGCGGGCTCGGGCGGCGCTCCTCGACCTGCACGATGACGGGCTTGGGCGGTTCCGCCTTGGCCGGCGGGTTCTGGCGCTTCTCCGGCTCGGGCTTCTTCTCCTCCTCGCCGCCCTGGTGGATCGCCCGGTTCATGTTGGCGATGTAGTCCATGGTCTGGCCGAGCGAGCCCTCGCGCAGATTCTGCACCTTGCGCTCGATCGTCTTCTGGTAGCGCGGCACGTCCTGCACGAGGTCGGCGACCTGCACGCCGATGATGGCCGAGAGGCCGCCGATCACCCCGCTGGCGAACAGCACGGTCGCCAGCACCGCGACGATGCGGCCGAGCCGCAGCCGGCGCAGCAGGTTCACCAGCGGGCCGAGCACGAAGGACAGGAGCACCGCGATCGCGAGCGGGATCAGCACTTCGCGGCCGAGATAGAGTCCGGCGACGATGATCGCGAACACCACCATGGAGGAGGCCAGCGGGGCGCCGGGGGTCTCGGCGGCGGTGATGCGAGTGGGACGGGGCGGGACGACGAGACCGTCGCCGGAGGTGAACTTCTTCATATCGGCCCGGATGTCCCGACGCTGCCACGCTCGGCCGCGTCCCTCGGGGCGCCGCCGCTCAAGAAACCGTGAGCGAGGCCGTTTCGATCCCTCGGATCATCCCGCGACGCGGCATCGTCCGTCACGACTCCGCGAAAGGTCGGAGCGAGAAGCCGGCGGCCTCCAGTCCGGTGCGCACCGCCCGCGCCATCGTGAGCGCCGCCGGGTTGTCGCCGTGGACGCAGACGGTGTCGATCGTGACCGGAATCCTTTGGCCGCCGATCGTGAAGACGGCGCCCTCTGAGACCATGCGGACGACGCGGGCTGCCGCCTTTCCGGCATCGTGGATGACCGCGCCCGGCATGGCACGCGGCATCAGCGTGCCGTCGGCCGCGTAGCCCCGGTCGGCGTAGATTTCGCGCACGAGCCGCAGGCCCGCGCGCTCGCCCGCCCGCTCGGCCGGCAGGCCCGGCATCACCACGAGGACGAGATTGCGATCGACCCCCGCGACCGCGCGGGCAAGGGCATCGGCGACGGCGTCGTCCTCGTTCGAGAGGTTGGCCAGCGCCCCGTGCGCCTTCACGTGGGTGACGCGCGCGCCGGCGAGCGCGGCGCAGGCCTGGAGCGCGCCGATCTGATAGGCGATGTCGCGCTCGATTTTTCTGGGATTGTCCTCGATGCGCAGGCGGCCGAAGCCGCGCAAATCGAAGAAACCCGGATGGGCGCCGATGGCGACGCCCCGCGCCTTCGCGGCGGAAGCGGTCTCGACCATGATGTCGGGGTCGCCCGCGTGGAAGCCGCAGGCGACGTTGGCCGAGGTGACGATGTCGAGAAGCCCCGCATCGTCGCCCATGCGCCAGGGACCGAAGCCCTCGCCGAGATCGGCGTTGAGATCGATGCGGGCGCTCACTCGGCCGCCCGCATGGAACTCGACGTCGCTTTTTTGGGACTTTTGCCGCCCGGACTCCCGCAGGTCTCTTCGGTGTCGGCCCTCGGCCGCATCAGAACGCCGAAACCTTCGCTCTCGCTGCCGATGAAGCGGATGCCCTCCCCTTCCAGCACCGAGCGGATCGAGGCCAAAGTCTTGGTCCTGGGCGCCACCTGATCGCTCTCGATCATGTTGAGCGTCACCACCGAGACGCTGGCGCGACTGGCCAGCACCCCTTGCGTCCACTTGAGCAGGCCGCGGCCGGCGCGGATCTGGGCGGGGGTGATCGGGTGGGAAAGGTCCATGACCCGGAGATGGTCGAAGCTGAAAGAATTTTCAAGTTTCGGGTTGACGCCGGAGGGGTGTGACCGTATCCACCTCGCCATCGGCCTGCCGGGCCGGTGATCCGGGGTTATCGCTCCAACCGGACGCTCGCGGTCTGCTAGCCGCGAGGGTGCAATGCCCAGTCCGCCTCGATCGTTCATGACCGGCAGTTCGACCCTGATACCATCGGCGCGGGCCGGTGGGCGCTCGGTTATCCGCCTGCAATGCGAAAACCCCGATCGCCCGTTCTCACGCCCGCGTCTCCTTCTGGCCCCGCCTCGACGGTGCATCGCATGTATAGGAACGACCTCAGCGTCGCCGCCTGCGCCCGTCCGGGTCGCGAGCGGCCACTATCCGGCAAAAGTATCGGCAACGCGGGCCGATAGCGGACGGTTATCTGCAAAGTCGAAAGCCTCACGCTTCCGAGCGGGAGTTTCGATTGTCCGCAAGGACATACCCGTCCGCAACGACATGCCCGCGTGACCGCCGCGCCGCCCTCTCGCGAGGCGGCGGGCCGGATTCACCCTTCCCCATCTCCTCCTCTCGACGGCCTGCGGGCCGATCGGGGACGGTCATCGGTAGAGCGCCGCGGGCATGGCTCGCGGAGGTCGCGGATTCGAATTCCGCCGGACCGCGAGGTCCGTAGCTCAGTCTTCCCGTCCCCGGCCCCCACGCCCGCAGGACCGCTCGCGAGCCAACACTAGGAAAATCGTCCGGCCGCGCGGGCCGAAGAGGAAGGGTTACCATCACCCTGGGGTTGTCGCGGGTTCGATCCCCGCCGGGCCGTAAGGCCCGTAGCTCAGTCGGTAGAGCGCCAAACGCCCTTCCTCACACCATGACCGCGCGACTCCGGACGGTTCGGCACGGGCCGGACGGCGACGGTGATCGGTGGGACCGGGTCGGGCTCTCCGGAGCCCCGGCCGTCATAAGGCACCCGGTGAGGTCCGTCGCCCGAGATCGCACGCCTGTGCCGCAAGGTCCGGAAGAGAAAGACGAAATCCGGCCGCGCGGGCCGAAGGGCGAGGGTCGGCCGGATCCCGGGGTTCGACTCCCGGGGGCGCCGCGAGGCGTCCGGAATTGCTTGGCCCTCCCACGACCGCGCGTCCGCAACGAGGCACGGGACGCAGATGGCCTGCGCCCCGCTGCAGAGAAGGAGCGAGTGATGTTGAACTATGGCAAGCTGTTCTCGCTCCGGCGCAATCCGCAGTCGGAGCCGATTCCCCGCACCGTGCCGAATTCGGCCGGCGGCCATGCCTTCGCGATCAGCGATTGGGCGCGGCTCGACCGCTTCCTCGTGCTCGGCAGCGAGGGCGGCTCGTACTACGCGGGTGAACGAACCCTGACGCGGGAGAACGCGGCCGCGGTAATGCGCTGCATCGCGCAGGACGGCGCGCGGGCGGTCGCCACGATCGTCGCGGTGAGCGAGGCGGGCCGGGCTCCGAAGCAGGACCCGGCGATCTTCGCCCTCGCGCTAGCGGCCTCCGCGGATTCGGAGGCGACGCGCCGGCTCGCGCTCGCCGCCCTGCCCCGCATCTGCCGCACCGGCACGCACCTGTTTCAGTTCGCGGATGCCGTCGAGGCGATGCGCGGCTGGGGCCGGGGCCTGCGCCGCGCGGTCGGCGACTGGTACCGGGCGCGTCCGGTGGAGGCGCTCGCCTACCAGGCCGTGAAGTATCGGCAGCGTGGGGGCTGGTCGCACCGCGACCTGCTGCGGCTCGCGCATCCGGAGACGGACGAGCCGGCCCGCAAGGCGCTGTTCGACTGGATCTGCCGCGGCACGCTCTCCGAGGAGGCGCCCGCGCTGGTCCATGCCTTCGCGGCCGTGCAGTCCGAGGGCGTCGACGGCGCCTTCGCGGCGGCGCAGGTGCGCTCGCACGGGCTGCCCTGGGAGGCTTTGCCGACCGGGTTGCTCACGAGCCGTGCGGTGAACGAGGCCCTGATCGAGCGCATGCCGGTCGGTGCCCTGGTGCGCCAGCTCGGCCGGCTCACCGCGGCGGGGGTGCTCGCGCCCTTCACCGCCGGGACCGAGCACGTTGTGTCCGTTCTCGCAGACCGGGAGCGCCTGTTGAAGGCGCGCCTGCATCCGATGGCCCTGCTCATCGCGCTCAAGACCTACGCGTCGGGGCACGGGCAGCGCGGCCGGCTCTCCTGGGAGCCGGTCGGGGCCATCGTCGAGGCGCTGAACGCCGCGTTCTACACCGCCTTCGCGGCGGTGGAGCCGACGGGCCAGCGCCTTGTCTTGGCGCTCGACGTGTCGAGCTCGATGGGAATGGGCTCGGTGGCGGGCTCGGCCCTGACGCCGCGGGAGGCGGCCGCCGCGATGGCGCTCGTCACCGCGGCGACCGAGGAGCGCTGGCAGGTCGTGGGCTTCACAGGTGCCCGTGACCGGAACCGCAACGAGGGGCTGACCCCGCTGCCGATCGGGCCGTCGATGCGGCTCGATCAAGCGGTGGCGGCGACCGCCGACCTGCCGTTCGGCAGCACCGACTGCTCGCTGCCGATGCGGTGGGCGCTGGAGCGGGGCGTGAAGGCCGACGCGTTCGTGATCTACACGGACTCGGAGACCTGGGCCGGCCCGGTCCACCCGGTCGAGGCGTTGCGCCAGTACCGGGAGCGGACCGGGATCGCCGCGAAGCTCGTGGTCGTGGGGCTCGTCTCCAACGGCTTCAGCATCGCCGACCCGGAGGATGCCGGCATGCTCGACGTGGTCGGCTTCGACACGGCCGCCCCCGCGCTGATCGCGGATTTCCTCCGCGGCGGATGACCCGAGGGGCGGACGGCCCAACGCCGCCTGCCCCGCCCCCGACGACAAAGAAAGAAGACGGAGCGGCACATGACCGCCATCAACGGACGTGACCTTATCGCCTGGGGCTTCGAGCCCGGCGAATGGTTCAGGCGGGCGGTTGCCCTCGCCAACGCGATGCGCGCCGAGGGCGCCGACGACGCGGCGATCCTCGCCCACCTGCGGGCCATCGAGCCCTCGGCGAACCCGATCCCGATGCGCACCAACGCCCTTGAATTCGGCGTCTTCCTCGAGGCCGAAACGGAAGCCGAGCGCGCGAACGCGGCGGCCGTCATCCGCCACATGGATGCGCTCATGCGGGTGCCGACCATCGTGAAGGGTGCGGTGATGCCCGATGCCTGCCCGTCGGGCTTCGTCGAAGGCACGATCCCCGTCGGCGGCGCGATCGCCTGCGAGGATGCGATCCATCCGGGCTTCCACTCGGCCGATATCTGCTGCTCAGTGGCGATCACGGTGTTTCGCCGCGCCGACGATCCGAAGCGCGTACTGGATGCCATGCAGGCGGTGACGCATTTCGGGCCGGGCGGGCGTACCGGCGTGGTCAAGCCGCCGGACGCGGTGACGGCGGGGGTCGCGGGCAACCGCTTCCTCGCGGAGTTCGCCAACATCGCGGTCGGCCACTTCGCGAGCCAGGGCGACGGCAACCACTTCGCCGCCGTGGGGCACCTCGCCTCCACGGGACAGGTGGCGCTCGTCACCCATCACGGTTCGCGCGGGCTCGGCGCACAGCTCTACAAGAAGGGTATGGCGGTCGCCCGTCGGCATACGTCCATCGTCGCCCCGCGGATCCCGGCGCACAACGCCTGGATCAAGGCGGAATCCGACGACGGACGGGCCTATTGGGAGGCGCTGCAGATCGTGCGGGACTGGACCAAGGCCAGCCACTTCGCGCTCCACGACCTCGTGGCGCGCAAAATCGGCAACGCGGTCGCGGACCGGCTCTGGAACGAGCACAACTTCGTCTTCCGCCGCGACGACGGGCTCTACTACCACGGCAAGGGGGCGACCCCGTCCTGGGCGGGGTTCTCCGCCGACGATGACGGGCGGACCCTGATCCCGCTCAACATGGCCGAGCCGATCCTGATCGCCCGCCATCGCGATCGGGCGGGCTCCCTCGGCTTCGCCCCGCACGGGGCGGGCCGCAACATGAGCCGCAAGGCGTATCTGCGGGAGAACGCGCCGACGCCGCCCGCGGGCATCGACGTGCGCTTCTTCTGCGGACGGGCCGACCCGTCGGAGCTGCCGGGCGCCTACAAGGACGCGAAGTCGGTGCGGGCGCAGATCGCCAAGTACGATCTCGCGGAGGTCGTCGACACGGTGGAGCCCTATGGCTGCATCATGGCCGGTGATTGGGAGGCCGACGCGCCGTGGCGCAGGAAGGCGCAAGAGAAGGCGCGGTTGAAGGCGGACGCCGAGCGGGCAGCTCAGGCCGCCGGCTGAAAGAGAAGCGGCGCCGGGTCGTGAGACCCGGCGCCGCAAAGTCGCAAAAGAAAAGGAATCAGGCCGCCGCGACGGTGGCCTTCACGATCCGGTCGGGCTCGCGCACGGGCTCGCCGCGCTTGATCGTGTCGACCACGTCCATGCCCTCGATCACCTTGCCCCACACCGTGTACTGGCGGTCGAGGAAGCGGGCGTCGGCGAAGCAGATGAAGAACTGCGAGTTGGCCGAGTGCGGGAAGTTGGTGCGGGCCATCGAGCAGGTGCCGCGCACATGCGGCTCGGCGTTGAACTCGGCATTCAGGTCCGGCAGCTCCGAGCCGCCCGAGCCGGTGCCGGTCGGGTCGCCGGTCTGGGCCATGAAGCCGTCGATGACGCGGTGGAACGGCACGCCGTCGTAGAAGCCCTGGGAAGCCAGCGTCTTGATGCGCTCGACATGGTTCGGGGCGAGGTCGGGGCGCAGCGCGATGACGACGCGGCCCTTGGTCGTCTCGAGGACGATCGTCTCGTTGGTGTCGGCCATTGTTAGATTCCCTGTCCTCTGGGTCCGTCGTAGATGAAGCGCAGCGCCAGGGGGCGCCCCGCGATGGCACCGCCCAGGCCCGGCGTGAGCCGGACCGGCGTGCAGCGGGCGATCGCGTCGAGCGTCGCCCGGATCAGAATCTCCCGGGCCTTGTCGTCGCCCGGCGTCTTCGAGAAGGTGATCCGCGGCGTGCCGATCACCGAGCCGTCCCGGCGGAGTGCGAGGCGCGCCGTGATCTCGGTGCGCTCGAACTTGGCCAGCCCCTCGGGCGCCTCCCAACAGGCGGCGAGCGCCGGAAACAGCCCCTTGAGGGTATCGACCGGGCCCGGCCCGGTCTCGCCCGCCAAGAGCGGCACCCGCAGCGTGCCCCTGAGGGTTTGCGGCAGGGTGCGCCAGGGTTCAAGCGGCCCGAACGCATCGGCCCCGCCCGGCACGAGCAGGGCGAGAGCCAGAAACGCCGCGTGGCGGCGATGGCCTGAAGGCCTTATGGCCTGCCTCCGCGACGCGTCATTTGGCAAGCGTCATCTTCACGATCTTGTCCGGATCCTGCACCGAACCGTTGTTCGACTTGGACCCCTTCTTGATCTTGTCGATCACGTCCATGCCGGAGGTGACGACGCCGACGACGGTGTAGTTGTTGTTCAGGAACTCGGAATCGCCCAGGCAGATGAAGAATTGCGAGTTGGCCGAGTTCGGATCGCCCGAGCGGGCCATGCCGACGGTGCCGCGCTTGAACGGGGCCGAGGAGAACTCCGCCGGGATGTTGGGCAAGCTGGAGCCGCCGGTGCCGTTGCCCTTCGGATCGCCGGTCTGGACCATGAAGCCGTCGATGACGCGGTGGAACTTCAGGCCGTCGTAGAAGCCTTGCGAAATCAGGGTCTTGAGCTGCTTGACGTGCTTGGGCGCGATCTCGGGGCGCAGCTCGATCGTGACCTTCCCGTCCTTGGTCTCCAAGTTGACGGTGTTCTCGCCGGCTTGCGCGGCGGGGGCGAAGGCGAGGGCGGCGCTGAGCGCGAGGCCAAGGACGGCGTGGCGACGGTTCATGCTGGGCTTCAACTCCGGTGTCGGAATCAGGATTTGGAAAAGCGGGCGGCGAGCCGCGCGGCCACGGCCGGCGGCACGAAGGGCGTGACGTCGCCGCCCATCGCGGCGATCTGGCGGACCAGGGTGGCGGTGATCGGCCGCACGCCGGTGGAAGCGGGCAGGAACACGGTCTGAACCTCGGGCGCCATGGCGCCGTTCATGCCGGCGAGCTGCATCTCGTAATCGAGGTCGGTGCCGTCGCGCAGGCCCCGGATGAACAGGCTGGCGCCGCAGCGCCGCGCCGCCGACACGGCGAGGTCGTCGAAGGTGACGACCTCCAGCTCAGTGCTCTCGGCATCGGCCAGCGGCCCGCAGGTCTCGCGCAGCAGGCTCGCGCGCTCCTCGGCCGAGAACAGGGGGGCCTTGCCCGGATGCACGCCGATGGCTAGCACCAGCCGCGGCACGAGGCGACAGGCTTGCCGGACCACGTCGAGGTGGCCGTTGGTGACCGGATCGAACGATCCGGCATAGAGCGCGGTGCGGGTCGTCACGGGAAGGGGCCTAGAGCATTTTGGCCGCGAACGGAACCGCCGGGTAGCCGGAGCTTCAGACCGAGACCGGCAGGGCCGCCTGCTCGCCGATGCCGAACACCCGCTTGTAGCGGGCGACTTCCGCCGCCGGCCCCTGCGCCTTGCTCGGATTGTCCGAGAGCTTCACCGCCGGACGGCCGTTGGCCGAGACGACCTTGCAGACCACCGAGATCGGATCGAGCCGCCCGTCCGGCACCAGCCCGCGAAAATCGTTGGTGAGCCGCGTGCCCCAACCGTAGCCGATCCGCATCCGTCCGTGGAAATGGGCGTGGATGCGCTCGATCTCCTCGATATCGAGCCCATCGGAGAAGATCGCGAGTTTTTCGCGCGGGTCGCAGCCTCGGGCGCGCCAGAACGCCAGCGCCTCCTCGCCCCCTTCGATCGGATCCTTCGAATCGATGCGGATGCCGGTCCAGGCGGTGAGCCAGTCGGGGGCGTTTTCGAGGAAGCCGGTGGTGCCGTAGGTGTCGGGCAGGACGACCAGCAGATTGCCCTCGTAATCCTGCTGCCAGTCGGCCAGCACCGCGTAGGGCGCGGCGGCCAGGGCCGCGTCGTCGTCGCCGGCCAAGGCTGCGTACACCATCGGCAGTTCGTGGGCGTTGGTGCCGACCGCCTCGACCTCCCGGCGCTGGGCGATGAGGCAGTTCGAGGTGCCGAGAAAGCTTTTGGGCCCCAACCCCTCGCTCATCGCCTGCACGCACCAGTCCTGCCACAGGAATCCGTGGCGCCGCCGCGTGCCGAAATCCGCGATGGAAAGGTCGGGCAGGCGCTTCAACCGCTCGATCTTCTCCCAGACGCGGGTCATGGCGCGGGCATAGAGGACCTGCAGCTCGAATCGCCCCATGTCCCGCAGAACCGCCCGCGAGCGCAGCTCGTTGAGGATCGCGAGGGCCGGCACCTCCCACAGAGTGGTCTCGACCCAGGGGCCGTGGAAGGTGAGCGCCACCTGTCCGTCGCGGGTCTCCAGTTCGTAATCGGGCAGGCGGAACGCCTCGAACCACGCCATGAAGTCGGAGGAGAGGATCTGACGCTTGCCGTAGAAGGTGTTGCCCCTGAGCCAAGTCGACTCGCCGCGGCTGAGGCGGAGCGTGCGGGCATGGTCGAGCTGCTCGCGCAATTCCCCGAGATCGATCTCGTCGCCGACGCGCACCTGGACCGAGCGGTTCTGGATGGCGAAGCTCGCCCGGACGTCGCGGTGACGGCGGAAGATCATCTGGGCCATCAGGAGCTTGTAGAAATCCGTGTCGAGCAGCGAGCGGACGATCGGATCGATGCGGAAATTGTGATTGTAGACCCGTGTCGCGAGGTCGGTCATCGGCCTGGACGTTTCCTTCGGTGCGAGCGGCCAAGCTTGGGCCGGATCGCCGCCGCGATCAACGGCCGTCCCCCCGCCATTCCGGGACGCCGCAGCCGAACCCGGCAGCCACGACTGGCCGCGACAGTTGGTACAGCGTCGCATCACGGATGGATTCCGGGTTCCGCTCCGCGGCACAGAAATGGCGGTCGTCGCGTTCTGAAAACACGAAAACGCCCCCGCCGAGCGGCGGGGGCGCTTCAGGAAACGTCCGGAAAGATCAGGCGAGGTTGACCTTCTTGGTCTCGGTCTTGGGGCTCTCGCCGGTCAGCGTGGCCTTCACGTAGCCGTAGAGGTGGACCATCGTCGAGGACGGGCTGTCCCAGTATTCGCCCTGCTCGGGATGGATGCGGATCAGCCCGACCTCGGGATCGTTCTTGCCGTTGGGGAACCACGTCTTGAGGCTCTCCTGCCATTTCGCGTCGATCAGCGCCTGATCGCGGATCACCTCGGCCTTGCCGGCGATCGAGACGTAGGTCTGGCTCGACGGGTCCGAATAGGCGAGGTTCACCTGATTGTCGCGGCTGATCTCGGCGGTCTTCGGCGAGTGCAGCTTGGTGAAGAACCAGATGTCGCCGTTCTCGTCGATATCGTTGTTCCACATCGGGCGGCTGTTGAGCGTGCCGTCCTGGTCGGCGGTGGTCAGCATCGCGACCTTGACGTCCTTGGTCAGCTCGAAGAGCTTCTTCGCGCCCTCGTGGTCGCGATGGTTGCCCTGGTGCATGGGGGGCCTTCTCCAACTCAGACAATCAGATACGCTTCGAGACGGCGCGGGCGTCGCGCGGTCCCGGCGATTGCCTCGACAACGAGCGAGGCCGATGTTGGTTCAGGGCCATTGGTGCGGGGGAGGACCACGCGGATGAGGCTTGCGGCGGCGGCGCTCGCCCTGGCGATGCTGGCGGGACCGGCCGGCGCCGAGGTGCGCTTCGGCCCCGGCGTGCGCATCGGCGGACACGATTTTTCCAACCGGCGCTACGGCAGCGTCCATATCGAGCGGGTGAAGCGGCTGCGCGGGCCCCTCGGCTGCCGCCATGTCCGCCGCGGTTTCTATCGGCGCGGCGACGGCTCGGTCGTGCGCGGGCCGATGGAGGAATGCAACCTGATCGCCATCCCGCCGGGACGACGGCGCTGATCGCGTCTTCGGGCTGGTGTTTCCGGCAAGCGCGGTTAGATGGACCCAAGGTCCCCAAATCCGCTCGATGGAGCTTTCCCCTTGGCCATCACCCGCGACGACGTGCTGAAGGCGCTCTCGACCGTCACGGTCGATCGCGACGGCACCACGCTGCCCGGCTCCGGCCGCCTGTCGCAGGTGGTGATCGATGCGGGCAACCGGGTGATGTTCTCGATCTCGGTCGATCCGAGCGAGGCCGAGCGGTTCGAGCCGGTGCGCCGCGAGGCCGAAGGTCGGGTGCTCGGCCTTCCCGGCGTGTCGAGCGTGCTGGCGAGCCTCACCTCCGAGCGCGGGCCCAACGCTCCCGGACCGAATGCGACGGGTCCCGGCGCCGCCCCGGTGCCGCCGCGCCAGGGCAATTCGCTGCCGGGCGTGCGCCACATCGTGGCGGTCGCCTCGGGCAAGGGCGGCGTCGGCAAGTCCACCACCGCCTGCAACCTCGCGCTGGCGCTCCGCGCGCAGGGCCTCAAGGTCGGCCTGTTGGATGCCGACATCTACGGTCCCTCCGTGCCCAAGCTCCTGGGGTTGTCGGGCAAGCCGCGGGTGATCGAGGGTCGGGTGCTGGAGCCGATGGAGGCCTACGGCCTCAAGGCCATGTCGATCGGATTCCTGATCGAGCCGGAATCCGCGATGATCTGGCGCGGGCCGATGGTGCAGTCGGCCATCACCCAGATGCTGCGCGACGTGGCCTGGGGCGACCTCGACGTACTCGTGGTCGACATGCCGCCGGGCACGGGCGACGCGCAACTCACCATGGCCCAGGCGACGCCGCTCTCGGGCGCCGTGATCGTCTCGACGCCGCAGGATCTCGCCCTGATCGATGCGCGCCGCGGCGTGACGATGTTCCGCAAGGTTTCGGTGCCGATTCTCGGCGTGATCGAGAACATGGCGACCTTCATCTGCCCCCATTGCGGCACGGCCTCCGCGATCTTCGGCCATGGCGGCGCCCGCCAGGAGGCCGAGCGGCTCGAAGTGCCCTTCCTCGGCGAGATCCCGCTCACCATGGCGATCCGCGAAACCTCGGATGCCGGCCGTCCCGTGGTCGCGACCGATCCGGACGGGCCGCAGGCCAAGGTCTATCGCGCCATCGCCGACAAGCTCTGGGGCAACCTCAACGGCGCGCCCGCGGGCCGGGCGGCGCCCAAGATCGTCATCGAGTGATCCTTTGGCGATTCTCGGCCTGATCCTGGCCGGCGGCCTGTCGCGGCGCATGGGCGGCGGCGACAAGCCGCTCAAGATCCTGGCCGGCCGCACTTTGCTGGAGCGCGTCGCCGAGCGGCTTCGGCCCCAATGCGGGGGCCGACTGGCGCTCAGCGCCAACGGCGATCCGGAGCGGTTCCGCGCGGTCTTCGCCGGCCCGGTCCTGCCCGACACGGTGCCGGACAATCCCGGCCCGCTGGCCGGCCTCCTCGCCGGGCTCGACGCCGCGGCGGAGATCGGCCTCACCCACGTTGCCAGCGTGCCGGGCGACGCACCGTTCCTGCCCACCGATTTCGTCGCGCGCCTGTCCGCTGCCGGAGAGAAGCCGATCGCGCTCGCGGCCTCGGGCGAGCGGCGCCACTTCACCTCCGCGCTCTGGCCTGTGTCTCTGCGCCACGATCTGCGGGCGTGGCTGACGGTGGGCGAGCGCCGCGTCGGCGGGTTCATCGAGCGCCACGGGGCGGATGTCGTCTCCTGGCCGGTCGCGCCGATCGACCCGTTCTTGAACCTCAACGCGCCGGAGGATCTGGCGGCGGCGGAGGTTCTTTTGGCGCAGACGCCCTGAGCCTTCCGCAAAGCGGGGATCGCGGGCGCGCCGCTGTTGTGTGCAAGCCCCGCACTTCATATTTAAGTAACTGAAACGACGGCCTTTGAAGGCGATGGCCGGTCCCACCCCATCCCTCGTCCCGAGGTGTTGCGCAGCAGCCTCGAAGGAGGGCTCCAGGGAACGTTGAAAGTTCTGGAGCCCTCCTTCGAGGCTGAGCTGACGCTCAGCACCTCGGGATGAGGTCGTGGATGGGAAATCTGGGCACGGGCGTTCCGTGCCGGGTCATCTCCCCGCTCGTCGGCCCTCCGGCCGCGGGCGATCGTACGAAAAGCTGAGAGAGCGACGTTGGCAGACGACAACGATCCGACCGGCACGGGCGCGCCGCCGCCGGCCACCGACATCAAGCCCGTCTCCATCACCGACGAGATGCGCCGGTCCTATCTCGATTACGCCATGAGCGTGATCGTGAGCCGGGCGCTGCCGGATGCGCGCGACGGCCTCAAGCCGGTGCATCGGCGCATCCTGTTCGCGGCGCACGAGAGCGGGCACCTGCCCGAGCGCCGCTACGTCAAGTCGGCCCGCATCGTCGGCGACGTGATCGGTAAGTACCATCCGCACGGCGACCAATCGATCTACGACGCCTTGGTCCGCATGGCCCAGGACTTCTCGATGCGCCTGATGCTCATCGACGGGCAGGGCAATTTCGGCTCGGTCGACGGCGATCCGGCCGCGGCCATGCGCTACACCGAATCGCGCCTCGCCAAGCCCGCCAGCGCGCTCCTCTCGGACATCGACAAGAACACCGTCGATTTCCAGGCCAATTACGACGGGGAGCACGAGGAGCCGACCGTCCTGCCGGCCCGCTTCCCGAACCTGCTGGTCAACGGCGCGGGCGGCATCGCGGTGGGCATGGCCACCAACATCCCGCCGCACAATCTCGGCGAGCTGATCGATGCCTGCATCGCCCTCCTCGACGATCCGAGCCTGACCATCGAGGCCCTCAACGAGATCGTCCCCGGCCCCGACTTCCCGACGGGCGGCCTGATCCTGGGGCGCGCCGGCACGCGGCAGGCCTACGCCACGGGCCGCGGTTCGATCATCATGCGGGCGCGCTCGCATGTGGAGGAGCTGCGCAAGGAGCGCGAGGCGCTGGTCTTCACCGAGATCCCGTATCAGGTGAACAAGGCGACGCTGGTCGAGAAGATCGCCGAGCTCGTGAAGGAGAAGCGCGTCGAGGGCATCTCGGATCTCCGCGACGAATCCGACCGCGACGGCATGCGCATCGTGGTCGAGATCAAGCGCGACGCCATGGCCGAGGTCGTGCTGAATCAGCTCTACCGCTACACCCCGCTTCAGACCTCGTTCGGCTGCAACATGGTGGCGCTGAACGGCGGGCGCCCCGAACTGATGAACCTGAAGGACCTGCTCCAGGCCTTCAACGACTTCCGCGAGGAGGTCGTCTCCCGGCGCACCAAGTTCCTGCTCAACAAGGCCCGCGAGCGCGCCCACGTGTTGTGCGGTCTGGCCATCGCGGTCGCCAACATCGACGAGGTGATCCGGCTGATCCGCACCTCGCCGGACCCGAACACGGCGCGCGAGGCCCTGATGGCCCGCGACTGGCCGGCCCACGACATCGCTCCGCTGATCGCGCTCGTGGACGATCCGCGCCATCGCGTGGCCGAGGACGGCACCTATCGCCTGTCGGAGACGCAGGCCCGCGCGATCCTCGACCTGCGCCTCCAGCGCCTGACCGCGCTGGGCCGCGACGAGATCGGCGACGAGCTGAAGAAGCTCGCCGACGAGATCGCCGACTATCTCGACATCCTGCGCTCCCGCGCCCGCATCCAGACGATCGTCAAGGGCGAGCTGGCGGAAGTCCGCGAGCTGTTCGCCACCCCGCGCAAGACCGAGATCATCGATTCCGATTCGAGCGTCGAGGACGAGGACCTGATCGCCCGCGAGGACATGGTCGTGACCGTGTCCCATGCCGGCTACGTCAAGCGCGTGCCGCTCTCGACCTATCGGGCGCAGAAGCGCGGCGGCAAGGGCCGCTCCGGCATGGCGACCCGCGACGAGGACTTCGTCACCCGCCTGTTCGTGGCCTCGACGCATACGCCGGTGCTGTTCTTCTCCGACCAAGGACAGGCCTACAAGGAGAAGGTCTGGCGCCTGCCGGTGGCCGCGCCGAACGCCCGCGGCAAGGCGCTCGTCAACATCCTGCACCTGCAGAACGAGGGCGAGCGCATCTCCACCATCATGCCGCTGCCCGAGGACGAATCGTCCTGGGACAGCCTCGACGTGATGTTCGCCACCGCCAGCGGCAACGTCCGGCGCAACAAGCTGTCGGACTTCACGGTGGTGAACCGCAACGGCAAGATCGCGATGAAGCTCGATCCGGGCGATCACATCGTTCATGTCGAGATCTGCCGGCCCGACCAGAACGTGCTGCTCACCACCGCGCTCGGCCAGTGCATCCGCTTCCCCGTCGAGGACGTGCGCGTCTTCAAGGGCCGCGATTCCACCGGCGTGCGCGGCATCAACCTGGCCAAGGACGACACCGTCATCTCGATGGCGATCCTCAACGCCTTCGAGGCGAGCCCCGAGGAGCGGGCCGGCTATCTCAAGATGCGCCGCGCCGTCATCGGCGATGCGGGCGAGGCCGAGGAAGCTCCGGAGGCCGAAGAAGCCACCGCCGAGGCCGCGATCTCGCAGGAGCGCTACACCGAGATGAGCGCGGGCGAGCAATTCGTGCTGACCCTGTCCGAGCGCGGCTACGGCAAGCGCTCGTCGTCCTACGAATACCGGACCTCCGGCCGTGGCGGAAAGGGCATCACGGCGATGCGGGTCAACGCCCGCAACGGGAACCTCGTCGCCTCCTTCCCCGTGGAGGCCTCCGACCAGATCATGCTGGTGACGAATGCCGGCCAGCTCATCCGCGTGCCGGTGGACGACATCCGCATCGTCGGCCGCGCCTCGCAGGGCGTGACGGTGTTCAACACCGACAAGGCCGAGCGCGTGGTCTCGGTCGAGCATATCGAGGGCGAGGACGAGGGCGGCGAGGACGCGGCCGCAGGGGTGGCGTCCGACGCGTGACGATGACGGCGCAGGGCTTCTGCGCCGTAAGACTAGAGCATCGGTCCGAAAGGTGGTCGCCGGCTTTCGGAAAAAACCGATGCGGCACAAGAGCCTAGCCCATCGTCTTGGATCCGATATCCAGGATGATGCGCTAATCGTGCCGGATCAGCCGCATTCCCCCTCTCCCCGCACGGCGGGGCGAGGGGATGCGCGTCACTCCGAAGCGATCGACCTGAAGCGCTTCAAGACTCGCGCAGGCCCGCGGCTTCCTCCAGCCACGTCAGAATTTCCGGCGCGCGCCAGGGCTTGGGCATGAAGGTCGCGGTGACGCGCAGGTCGCTCGGCTGGTCGCCCGCGTCGCCCGAGGTCAGAAGCATGCGGATGCGCGGCCACGTCACGCCGATGATGCGCGCCAGTTCGAAGCCGCCGATCGTGCCCGGCGTGCGGACATCGGAAAACACCACGTCGATCCGGTCGCCGCGCTGGCGCAGGATCTCAAGCGCGCGCTCGGCCGTCTCGGCCTCGATCACCTCGAAGCCCTTCTCCTCGAGGAGTTCGGCCGCGAGGTAGCGCTCGTCGGGCTCATCCTCGACGACGAGAATGACGGGCTTGCGGCCCGTGGGTCGTGCGTCACTCATGGCCCTGGCACAGTTGCGAGCCCGAACCGGGGAATGCGGGCCTCAAGCCCACGCGAGACGATAAACCCCGATCAAGTCTCTGGCACTGAGACACGATAGGTCGGCGCGCGCAAAGGTCTGTCATTCCACGGCAACAGCGGGCGAATTTGTTGCAGCTGCACACGGCGCCCATGCGGTTTTCGCGGGTGCCTGCGGCGATTGCCCGCGCCGTGCGCAGGTCTTCCGGCGAGTCGTGAAGCCGGACCAAAGGTCAAGCCTGCGCCCGGAATAAAATCCGCATTTTCAACAGGGAGGATGGAGCTTGAGCGGTTGACCCGATGCGGCTCCGGCGTGTTCACTCTTTGTTCTAGAGTCTCAACCCGTCTGGCCCATGCCCCCTCCCCGCCTTGCCGAATTGCCGGACTCCCAGGCCGCCGAGGCCCGGCAGGAGCCGAATGTGGCGCGGGTCCCCTCCCCCTTGTGGGGAGGGGTTCGGGGTGGGGGTGGTGCAGAAGGCACCGCTTCGTTCGATCCTGCACCACCCCCACCTCCTACCTCCTCCCCACCCAGATCAGGCCTGCCTGATCTGGGCAAGCAAGGTACAGATCTCGGGCAAGCCCAAGATCTGGGGGGAGGAGAAGCGCCTCATCTTGTTCGCCTGTGGGGGCCTCAACCTAGTGGCTCTGCTCCCACGAGCCCGAAACAAGTCCGCCATCCCCCGGCAAATACAAAAAATATCCTGGCCGAACTGCGCCGGCTCGCCGAGCCGACGCCCCGCACGGACCGCGCGGTGCTGCCGTTCGGGGCGCCTGGCCTCGATCAGGCCCTGCCGGGGGGCGGGTTGGCGCTCGGCGCACTGCACCAGATCCACGAAGGCGGCCCACGGGGGCGCTACGCGGCGTCCGCCGTGCTCTTCGCGGGCGGCATCCTGGCCCGGCTCGACGGGCCGGTGCTGTGGTGCCTGCACAGCCGCGACCTGTTCGCCCCGGCCCTCGCCCGCGTCGGCCTGCATCCCGACCGGGTGGTCTATTGCGAGACGTGGCGCGACGCCGAGGTGCTGCCCGCCATGGAAGAGGGCCTGCGCCATCGCGGGCTCGCGGGCGTCGTTGGCGAGTTGACCCGCATGGGGCTCACGCCCTCGCGCCGGCTCCAGCTCGCCGCCGAGGGCTCGGGCGTGACGGCCTTCGTGCTGCACCGGGTCTGCGGCGGCGAGGCGGCCGAGCCCGAGCCGTCCGCCGCCCGCACCCGCTGGCGGGTGAGCCCGGCCCCGTCCGACATGGACACGAATCGTCACCTCGGCCGCCCGCGATGGCGGCTCGACCTGCAGCGCTGCCGCGGCGGGGCGCCGGGCTCGTGGATCGTGGAGGCCTGCGATGCGCAGGGTCGTCTCGCTGTGCCTCGTCTCCTGGCCAACCGACCGGCTGCGCCGGAGCGCGCCCTCCGCCGTGCCGCCTTCCGATGAGCCGCTGGCGACCGTGCGCCAGGACGGCCCCCGGCGGGTGCTGGCCGGGATCGATGCCGCCGCCCGCCGCGCCGGCCTGCGGCCCGGCATGCCCGCGGCGCGGGCCATGGCGATGGTGCCGGGCCTTCACCTCGTGCCCGCCGAGCCGGAGGCCGACGCGGCGGCGCTGATGCGGCTCGGGCTGTGGTGCCTGCGCTACGCGCCCCTCGTCGCCCTCGATCCGCCCGACGGCCTGCTGATCGACATCGCAGGCGCCGCTCATCTGATCGGCGGCGAGGCGGCGCTGATCGCCGACCTTTTCGCGCGGCTGGAGCGCACCGGCCTTTGCGCGCGCCTCGCGCTCGCCGACACGCCCGGCGGCGCCTGGGCGCTCGCCCGGTTCGGGCCGGGCGGGATCGTGCCGCCGGGCGGCCTGCACGCGGCCCTGTCGCCGCTGCCGGTCGCGGCCTTGCGCCTGTCGCCGGAGGTCGTCGCGGCTCTCCGCGAGGTCGGCATCGAGCGGGTCGGCGGTCTGACGAGCGCGCCCCGCGCCCCCTTGCGGCGCCGCTTCGGCCCTGAGCCGCTGCTGCGGCTCGACCGGGCGCTCGGCGCCGAGCCGGAGCCGCTCGCCTTCCTCACCGCCCCCGACGTGCCGCAGGCCGCGGCGCGCTTCGCCGAGCCGGTCAGTAGCCCGGAGGTGCTGGAACGAATCGTCGCCGAACTCTGTGCCCGGCTGGTGCCCGATCTGGAGCGGACCGGGCTCGGGGCGCGCCGCCTCGACCTCGTGTTTCGCCGGGTCGATCGCCTCGATCAGGCGATCCGCGTCGGCACCGCGCGGGGTAGCCGCGACGCCGCCCATCTCGCCCGCCTCCTCACGGAGCGCCTGCCGCGGATCGATCCCGGCTTCGGCATCGAGGAGATGACCCTGACCGCCTCCCGCACCGAGCCCCTGGCCGAGCGCCAGCTCTCGGGCGCGGTTCTCGGGCAGGGCCCGGCCATCGCCGACCTCGCGACGCTCATCGACACGCTTCGCCTGCGCCTCGGGCCCGAGCGCGTCTACCGGCTCAGCCCCGTCGAGAGCGACCTGCCCGAGCGCGCGGTGCGCCGCGTCGCCCCCCTTAGCGCCCCCTCGGGCGCGCTCTGGCCCGCCGATCTGCCGCGCCCGGCCCGCCTCCTCGACGTCCCCGAGCCCGTCACGGCGATGGCCGAGATTCCCGATGCGCCGCCGCTGTTCTTCGTCTGGCGCGGCGCCCGCCACCGGATCGCCCGCGCCGACGGGCCGGAGCGAATCTTAAGCGAATGGTGGGTCGCCGACGACGAGGCCGACCGGGTGCGCGACTATTACCGGGTCGAGACGGAAGGAGGCGAGCGCTTCTGGCTGTTTCGCGACGGGCCGATGGAGGCCGAGGGACGCTGGTGGCTGCACGGGCTCGGCGAGGCGTGAGTTTTTTTGGGTTTTTCGCCGTCAAGCCTGGTGGCAATGGGGCGGCATCCCGATCGGGCCGTCGGACGAAGCTTGAGCGCGAGTCCCCTCTCCCTTGTGGGGAGGGGTTCGGGGTGGGGGTGGTGCCGGATGGGGCTCAGCGATCCATCCTGAACCACCCCCACCTCCTACCTCCTCCCCATAAGGGGGAGGAGAGGCGACACATCCTGTTCACCGAGAGGCGGGGCGCCCGGTGAGCCTCCCCGAACTCCACGTCACCACGCACTTCTCCTTCCTGCGCGGCGCGTCGAGCCCGGAGGAACTGTTCGCGGCGGCCGCCCTGCTCGGCATCCCGGCTTTGGGGGTGACCGATCACGGTTCGCTCGCCGGGATGGTGCGGGCGCATCAGGCGGCGAAGGTCACGGGGGTGCGCCTCGTCGTCGGCTGCCGGCTCGATCCGGAGGATGCAGCCCCGCTCCTCGTCTATCCCACCGACCGGGCGGCTTACGGCCGGCTGTGCCGGCTGCTCAGCCTCGGCAAGGCGCGGGGCGGCAAGGGACGCTGCGTGCTGACGTGGCGGGATGTCGAGGCGTGGCAGGAGGGGCTTTTCGCGATTCTGCTGGCCGAGACGTCGGACCCGCATCTGGCAAACAACCTCGCCCGCCTCAAAACCCTATTCGGCGCGCGCGCCTCCTGCGCCCTCACCCGCCGGTTCCGGCCGGACGACGCGGCCCGGCTCGACGCCCTGGCCGAGGCCGCCCGGCGGGCGCGGGTGCCCCTCGTCGCAACCGGCGACATCCTCTACCACGCCCGCCAGCGGCGCCGGTTGCAGGACGTGGCGACCTGCATTCGGCTCGGCGTCACCATCGAGCGAGCGGGCTTCCTCAAGGAGCGCCACGCCGACCGCTTCCTGAAAGCCCCGGAGGAGACCGCGCGCCTGTTCGCCCGCTTCCCCGAGGCGCTGGCCCGCGCCGAAGAGATCGCGGATTCCTGCCGCTTCTCGCTCGATGACCTCGCCTACGAATACCCCGCGGAATCCGGGCCCGACGGCCGGAGCGCGCGGGAGCGCCTGGAATTCCTGACCTGGGCCGGGGCCGAGCGGCGCTATCCCGAAGGCGTGCCGGAGACGGTGGCGCGCCAACTCGTCCACGAACTCGGGCTGATCGCCCGGCTCGGCTACGCCCCCTACTTCCTCACGGTCCACGCCATCGTGGCCTATGCCGAGTCTCAAAAAATCCTGTGCCAAGGGCGTGGCTCGGCGGCTAATTCGGCGGTCTGCTACTGCCTGGGCATCACCGCCATCGACCCCGTGCAGGGCAGCCTGCTGTTCGAGCGCTTCGTCTCCGAGGCGCGGCGCGAGCCGCCCGACATCGACGTCGATTTCGAGCATGAGCGGCGGGAAGAAGTGATCCAGTGGATCTTCGAAACCTACGGCCGCCACCGCGCCGCGCTGACCGCCGTCGTCAGCCGCTACCGCGCCCGCGGGGCCCTGCGCGAGGTCGGCAAGGTGCTGGGGCTCCCCGAAGAGGTGACCGGGGCGCTCAACCGGCTGACCTGGCCCTGGGGCGGCGAGGGCGCGGGCGAGCGCGAGCTGAAGGCGCTCGGCCTCGACGCGTCCGACCGGCGCCTGCGCCTCACCCTGGAGATCGCCCGCGAGTTGATCGGCACGCCGCGCCACCTGTCGCAGCATCCCGGTGGCTTCGTGCTGACCCTCGACCGCCTCGACGAACTGGTCCCGGTCGAGCCCGCCGCGATGGAGAACCGGCAGGTGATCGAGTGGGACAAGGACGACATCGACGCCCTCAAGTTCATGAAAGTCGATGTCCTGGGACTCGGCATGCTCGGCTGCCTGCGCCGGGCTTTTGGCCTGCTGGAGAGCGCCAAGGGCATCCCGCTCGACCTCGCCGGGATTCCGCACGGTGACGGGCCGACCTACGCGATGATCCAGAAGGCCGACACGGTCGGCGTCTTCCAGATCGAGAGCCGCGCGCAGATGGCGATGCTGCCGCGGCTGAAGCCCGACAAATTCTACGACCTCGTGATCGAGGTGGCCCTGGTGCGCCCCGGCCCGATCCAGGGCGACATGGTCCATCCCTACCTGCGCCGCCGGGAGGGCCACGAAGACGTCACCTACCCGACGCCCGAACTCCAAAAAGTCCTTGAGAAGACGCTCGGCGTGCCGCTGTTCCAGGAGCAGGCGATGCAGGTCGCCATGGTCGGTGCCGGCTTCACCGCGGCGGAAGCGGATGAGCTGCGCCGCTCGATGGCGACCTTCAAGATGACGGGCGGCGTCCACCGCTTCGAGGCCCGGCTGATCGAGGGCATGGTGGCCAACGGCTACGCGCGCGACTTCGCCGAGCGCACCTTCCGCCAGCTCGAAGGCTTCGGCTCCTACGGCTTCCCGGAGAGCCACGCGGCCTCCTTCGCGCTGCTCGCCTACGCCTCGTCCTACCTGAAGTGCCATCACCCCGACGTGTTCTGCGCCGCCCTGCTGAACGCGCAGCCGATGGGCTTCTATGCCCCCGCCCAGATCGTGCGCGACGCCCGCGAGCACGGTGTCCCGATCCACCCCGTCGACGTGAATTTTTCGCAGTGGGACTGCACCCTGGAGCGGGTCGGGGGTGGGCTTCTCGCCGTGCGGCTCGGCCTGCGCCTCGTCAGCGGCCTGCCAGAGCGCGACGGGGCGCGTCTGGTCGCGGCACGGGAAGCCATAGGATACAGGACGCTCGCCGCGTTGTCGGAGCGCACCGGCCTGCCCACCGCCTCGCTCGCCTGCCTCGTGCGGGCCGACGCGTTCCGCTCGCTCGGCCTGAACCGGCGCGAGGCCGCCTGGGCGGTGCGCGCCCTGGTGCCGGCCGCTCTGCCGCTCTTCGCCGCCGCGACCCGAAACGATTCGGAGCAAGGCGGCTCGGCCGAACCCGCCATCGCCGAGCCGCCGGTCGCCCTGCCGCCGCTGAGCGCGGGCGGCGAGGTCGTGGCCGATTACCGCGCCAACGGCCTCAGCCTGCGGGCCCATCCGCTGAGCTTTTTGCGCGACACGCTGACGAGTTTGGGCGCCCGGCCCTGCACCCGGCTGGCCGAAGCCCGCGACGGGACGCGGTTCACGGTCTGCGGCCTCGTGCTGATGCGCCAGCGGCCGGGCTCGGCCAAGGGCACGCTGTTTCTGACCCTGGAGGACGAGACCGGCATCGCCAACCTGATCGTGCGCCCCGAGCTGTTCGAGCGCGCCCGCCGCACCGTGCTCGCCGCCCGGCTGATGGCCTGCCGCGGCCGGGTCCAGCGGGTCGGCGAGGTCGTCCACCTGATCGCCGTCGAGCTGTTCGACCGCTCCGATCTCCTCATGCAGATCGAAGAGGAGGGCACGATTCCGGAGCCGGAGCCCGGCCGGGATACGGCGTTGCCGGTGCGGTCACGCAACTTCCGATGATCGCGCAGGGCGTGGCCCCATCGCCACACGCAACTCTTTGCGAAAACGGTCGTGGAAACTGCCTCCCAAACATTCGCTATGCGAAATGGAAGATGTTTTGGTTAATGGGCGATATACTGAAATCTCTAAATCGTTAATTGTTCCGGGCACTGGCAATGGACAGTGCAGGGGAACGTAGATGTCTGAGACTTTCGTCAATCAATCGTTCGGTACAGGTCAGGCGGCGACCGGCGTACTGGTAGCCAACACTTTCACGGGCACGAATATCGCCAGCGGCGCCTCGACGATCACCATCAACGGCAACGTGAATCTCCCGGGCTCCCCCGTCACCGTCGACGCCAACCTCGTCGGACTCGTCGGCGCAGGGCTCCAGGGCACCTATGTCGGCTTCAGCCAGCCCCAGGGCGTGACCGAACCGATCTACTACTTCAGCGTCTCGCCGGGCGGCCTGTCGTCCCCCGTCACCGTCGCGGTCAGCGCCGGTCAGCTCTCGACGGCCACCCTGCTCGCGCCCGTCAACACCACCCCCACCGTCACCGCGCCCGACAGCCAGACCATCGTCTGCTTCGCCTCCGGCACGCGGATCCGCACTGCGAAGGGCGATATCCGAGTCGAGGAGCTGCGCGTCGGCGACGATGTCGTGACGTCCTCCGGGGCTCGCCGCGCAATCCGCTGGCTCGGCCATCGCACCATCGCCTGCACGGGCCGGACCGACCTCGCGCAAGTGCTGCCGGTGCGCATCGCCCGCGACGCCTTCGGCGAGGGGCGGCCCGCGCGCGACCTCTTGGTCTCCCCCGCCCACGCGATCTGCGTCGATCTCCTCGGCGAGATCCTCGTGCCCGCCTGCCGGCTCATCAACGGCACCACGATCACGCAGATCGCCGTCGATGAGATCACCTACTGGCACGTCGAGCTCGACAGCCACGACATCCTGTTGGCCGAAGGTCTGCCGGCCGAGAGCTACGTCGAGTGCGGCAACCGTGGCTTCTTCGCCAATACCGGCGTGATCGATCTCGATGCCGCCCCCGACGCCCGCCCGAGCGGCCCGCAGGCCTTCTGCCGTCCGCTGATCGAGGGGGGCCCGCTGGTGGAGGCTCTGCGCGAACGCCTGGATGCGAAGGCGGTGACGCTCGGCTGGACTCTGGTCGAGACGCCGCTGGCCGAACTGCGGATCGTGGCCGACGGGCGGATCGTGCGGCCGGAAAGCCACGGCTTGAGCGCCCGCGTCCGCCTTCCCGCCGATACCAAGGATGTCTGGCTCGAATGCGAGACCAGCGTCCCGGCCCATCTCGGTGCCAGCACCGACGACCGGGCGCTGGGCATCTGCCTCGCCGCCCTGACGGCGGATGACGGGTTGAGCCTGCGCCGGACCCTGTCGGCCGGGAGTCCCGAACTGGCGGAAGGCTTTTACGAGGCGGGCGAGGGCCATCGCTGGACCGGGGCGCGGGCGCGGGTGCCGGCCTCCCTGTGGCAGGGCTGCCGTGACGAGTTCTTCCTGCGCATCGACCTCGCCGCTCCCGCCCTGCCGCGCTGGGTCGACAAGGGACACACCGAAGCGAAGGCCGAGCTGCGGCTCGTCGCCTGAGACGGACGGGCGGGCTCGGGTGATCCCGAGCCCGCTCGCCAGCACCAAGAGACGCGACAGCCGCCCCGGACACCGCATCCGGGGCGGCGCGGTCGTTCGCCGAAGAATTACCCCGCCGCTTCCCGCACCGGCGCTTCGGCCGCGTCCGACAGGAGAGACAGGCGCCGCGTCGCGAAATCGATGAAGCTGCGCACCTTGGCCGGCAGCAGCCGCGAGGTCGTCACGATGTAGACCGGTGTCGGCTGGAGCGTCCAATCCGGTATCACCTGCTCCAGCGCGCCGCTGGCGACGTCGGCACGGATGGCACTGAGATTCGCGGCGAACAGGCCGTGGCCGGCGAGCGCGAAGGTGCGCATCAGGCTCGGCGCGTTGCAGCCGATCTGGCCCGAGACCGCGACCGAGGCCGTCTCGCCCCTGCGGACGAACGACCAGTTCGTCGGCTGACCGGCGACGAGGACGTTGTGGTCGGTGAGGTCCTGCGGGCTCATCGGCCGGCCCCAATCCTCGAGATAGGACGGCGCGGCGAAGACGCCGTTGGCGAGTTCCGCCACCTTGCGCACGATCAGCGACGTCTCCCGCGGCGTCTCGACCGTCAGGGCCAGATCGTGGCGATCCTCCATCAGGTCGACCGGCCCATGCCCGACCCCGAGCTGGAGCCGGACATGCTCGTTGCCGCTCGCAAAGTCCGAGATGATCGTCGAGAGGTGCTCCTGTACCCCACGGTCGGCGGGCACCGCGATCTTGAGCAGGCCGCTCGGGCCCTTCGCCTCCGCCATGATGTCGTCGTAGGCCCGTTGCGCCTCCTCCACGAGGCGGGTCGCCTGGGCGAAATAGGCCTCGCCGTAGGAGGTCAGCGTCAGGCGCCGCGTGGTGCGGTCGAGCAGGCGCAGGCCGATGGCCGTCTCGAAGACGGTAATTCGCCGGGACAGCGAGGAGACAGGCATCCCCAGGACGAGTGCGGCTTGGCTGAAACTTCGCCGCTTGGCCACTTCGACGAAAAGGGCCATGTCGCGCAAGACTTGAGGATGGGGCATACCTGAGCGATCCGCTCCTAATGCTGAATGCCTTTCACGGACTTCCGCTGCGCCCATCGAGTCGAGGGCACAGTGTTGGTCGGAAGCCCCATCACGAGGCACCTTCGAAGATCGATACGATCGGAACGCACACTCGCCGTGAACACACCGCGAAGAAACGACCGAGGCACGAGCAAACAATTAAACATATGTAATTTTTTGCAGGCTACAGTCGGCGGCAACGATCTAAGTAATATGATTTTTGATATGGCAATACCACTCGTGGGACCTTCTTGCTGCCGGAAAAACACCTTCTGTTAAATGGGTGTGCATTTTGAGAATGATCTTTCAGATTTAGCGCGCAATGCGGCATCCCCTGCGCACATCCTCGCGAGGATATGCGCAGGGAATTGGCAGGCACGAAGCCAGCCTGTACGGCGAAGCCTTGACCTTCGTGATCCGCTCAGTCGAATGTTATTCGCTAACATTTCATGGGATCGTCCCGAGAAGGCGGAGACGGTCCCCATTCTACCTTGTGTCGCCGTCATCGACCCATGTCGGGGACACCCTTCGATGAGAGATCGTACCGTGTATCAGAACTGCCCGCGAAGCTCGGAAATCCTGTTCGTCGCGGCCGATGCCACGTGGCGGACCGAGGCCGCCCGGCTGCTCGACCGGCAAACCGACGACCCGGATCTGGCGCAGTGCCCCGAGGCGCACGGCCGGCCCCACAGCCTGCTGCGGCTCGCCTACGAGGCGCGCGAGCGGGCGCTGGCCGGCTGGGAGGCGTCCCGGCGCGCGGAGGCCGCCGCATAGCGCTCGAGTCCGATCAGGGACGCGCCGCCGTCCCGGACTTGTCCACCTCACCATCCCGAAGATGGGCGTCGTTACCGCCCTACGGCACCCACCATGCCGGCGGCCGGATCGTGAGCCTCCGCCGGACCGATTCGGCGGCCGTCGTCCCGCTCGCAAGCCCCCGTACTGAGCGGAGCGGCGGGTTTCGCGCGTCCGCGGCTTTACACCGGGAGTGCCGCGCGCTTAACGGCCAAGCTCTGATTTCGGCGCCCATCGCACGGTCTCGCGACCTCGGCGAGGGAGCCGGGACGATTGATATACGATATGGTGCGATGCTCGCGGTCGCGCACCGCTCAACGACACCTCGACACACGAAGCCCCGATCAGGATGTCCAGCGCCACCGCCCCACCGCCCCAGCCGCCCGCCGGCGGGCCCGTCGCCGTCGTCGCCGACGACGACGCGTTTTTCCGCCTCGCCCTGACGACCCTGCTGGTGCGCCGCCTCGGCTTCGCCCGCGTGGTCGAGACGGGCTCCCTCGACGAGGCGCTGGCGGCTCTGGCCGAAACGCCGGAGGCGAGCCTCGCCCTGTTCGATCTGCGGATGCCCGGCATGGCGGGCGCCGCTTCGCTCAGCGCCGTGCGCGAGTGCTTCCCCGCGGTGAAGGCCGCAATCCTGTCCGGCTCGACCGACCGGGAGGATATCCTGACGGCGCTCGCCGCCGGCAGCCACGGCTACGTGCCCAAGACCCTGCCGCCGCCGGAGGTGGCCAGCGCGCTCGAAATCATCCTCGGCGGGGCGATCTACGTTCCGCCGTTCCTGGCCGACATCCCCGCCCCCGGCACGGCACCGGCGCCGACGGTGCGGGAGCCGGGCGACGTGCCTGCCGCCTCGCTGACCCGGCGCCAGCGCGACGTGCTCGAACTGATCGTCGACGGCCGCTCCAACAAGGAGATCGCCCGCACCCTGGCCCTCGGCGAGGGCACCGTGAAGGTCCATGTCGCGGCCCTGCTGCGGGCGCTGGGCGTCGCCAACCGGGCCGCGGCGGCCGCCCTCGGCGCCCGGGCGCTCGGCCGGAGCTGAGCCGGGGTCGCAACGGGTTCGGCGGCGCGGTCGGCCGCATCGAAGGGCGGCTGTGGCATGCGGCAAGTCGCGGCAGCCGCCCCATGTTGATGCGCCGCTCCCCGAGCCCGACTATCGAGGCGGACGCGACCCCCATAGGACGATGGCGAGGACAGACCGATGAGCGCCCTCGACGGACTGCTCCTCCTGGCCTTCCTGGCCCCGCCGACGCCGATCCGGCCGGAGCCGCCGCGGCGGGTGCCGGGCTGGTTTCCGGCCTTCATCATGGGCGCGACGGTGTTCCTGATGGTGGCGCCGATGATCGCGATCTGGGGCTTCCACCGCCCGGAAAAGCCGTTCCGCGACGCCTGCGCGGCGGCGGGCGGACGCATCGTCCCGGCCTCGCTCGCGGGCGACGGGCCGCCCCGCTGCAAGCGGTTCTGAGACGGGCTCCGCGTCGGCGGAGCCCGGTTGTGGTCGCTTACGGGTTGCTCTCGACGGCGCTGCGCAGCACCGGGGTCCAGCGGGCGACCTCGCTCTCGACGAGCTTCTGCAGAGCGGCCGGGCCGGCCTCGTTGCCCTTCGGCACCGTGCCGCCGAGCTCGATGATGCGCTTCGAAGCGGTCGGGTCCTTGAGCGCCGCGTCGAGGGCGTCGATCAGCTTCTTGCGCACGTCCTCGGGCAGGCCCTTGGGAGCGAAGACCGCGTTCCAGGCGCTGACCTCGTAGCCCGGCAGGCCGGCTTCCTTGGTGGTCGGCACGTCGGGCAGGCTCGGATTCCGCTCCGGCGTGGCGACGGCGTAGGCCTTGATCGTGCCGCCCGTGATCTGCGTCGCGACGTTGACGATCTGGTCGGTCATGAAATCGACCTGACCGGCCATCAGGTCGTTCAGCGCCGGGCCGGTGCCGCGATAGACCACCAGCGTCGGCTTCGCGCCGATCTGCGAATCGAACAGCACGCCGGTCGAGTGCGAGACCGAGCCGACGCCCGCATGCGCCTGGTTGATCGAGGCGCCGCCCGCCTTCACGGCCTCGACGAAGCTCTTGAGATCGGGGGCCGGGAAGGCCTTCTTGGCGACGATGACGATGGGCGTGCCCGCCGCCATGCCGATCGGGTCGAAGCTCGTGGCCGGATCGTATTTCAGTCCCTTGAACAGGGCGGGCGCGGCGCCGTGGGTCCCCATATGGCCCATCATGATGGTGTAGCCGTCGGGCGCGGCCTGCGCGGCGCGGGTGATGCCCGTGGTGCCGCCGGCGCCCGTCACGTTCTCGATCACCACCTGCTGGCCGAGCGCCTTCGACATCGGGTCGGCGACGATGCGGGCGACGATGTCGGTCGGGCCGCCCGCGGCGAAGGGGACCACCATGGTGATCGGCCGCTGCGGATAGGAATCGGCGCGGGCGCCGACAGCGGTCAGAGCGGCCAGAAGCCCGAACGCGAGAGCCTTCTTCACGGTGTTCCCCCTGCTTGATCTTGTCTCATTCGCCGCGTCGGCCGCCGGGTTGGTGGCAGCTGCAGCGATGCGCCCCTTGGGAACGAAGTCCGCCGCTGTTTTAATCCCGACGATTCAGGCTTCGGTGAAGACTTCGTCGCGGCCTTTTCGCAACGAGGGCAACAGAGCGGCAGCCAGGATCGCGAAGGCGACGATGAACAGGACGGCGCTGATCGGGCGCTCGAGAAACACCATCAGGTCGCCGCGCGAGAGGGTGAGCGAGCGGCGCAGGTATTCCTCCATCAGCTTGCCGAGCACGAAGCCGAGCAGCAGCGGCGCCGGCTCGAAGCCGAACTTGATCAGGATGTAGCCCATCAGCCCGAAGAAGCCGATCAGCATCACGTCGGTCGGCAGCGAATTGATCGAGTAGATGCCGACCGAGCAGAACATCAGGATCGCCGGGAACATCAGCCGGTAGGGCACCTTCAGCAGGCGCACCCAGACGCCGACGAGCGGCAGGTTGATGATCAGCAGCATCAGGTTGCCGATCCACATCGAGGCGATCATGCCCCAGAACAGGTTCGGGTTCTTGGTCATCACGCCGGGGCCCGGCACGATGCCGTGGATCGTCATGGCGCCGACCATCAGGGCCATCACGGCGTTGGGCGGGATGCCGAGGGTGAGCAGCGGAATGAAGGCGGTCTGCGCGCCGGCATTGTTGGCGCTCTCGGGGCCGGCCACGCCCTCGATGGCGCCGCGGCCGAAGCGGCGCGGATCCTTGGCGAGCTTCTTCTCGATCGTGTAGGCGGCGAACGGCCCGAGCACCGCGCCGTTGCCCGGCAGGATGCCGAGGATCGCGCCGATGGCGGTGCCGCGCAGGGTCGCGGGCGTCGCCTGCTTGAGGTCGGCCAGACCCGGCAAGAGGCGGCCGATGCGCGCTCGCACCACGTCGCGGGTCTCGGTCTGGTCGAGGTTGCGCAGGATCTCGGCGATGCCGAACAGGCCCATCGCCAGCACCGAGAAATCGACGCCGTCGGTGAGGAAGGCGAAGCCGAAGGTCATCCGCTCCTGGCCGGTCTCCAGATCGGTGCCGACCGCGGCGAACAGAACGCCGACGAAGATCATCGCCACCGCCTTCAGCACCGAGCCGTGGGCCAGCACGACGGCGAAGGCCAGCCCCATCACCATCAGGGCGAAGTATTCGGCGGGGCCGAAGATCAGGGCGAGCTTGGTCAGCGGCGCGCCGAGGGCCGCGATCAGCACGGTCGCGACCGTGCCGGCGAAGAACGAGGCGATGGCCGCGGTGCCGAGCGCGATGCCGGCCCGGCCCTGGCGCGCCATCTGGTGGCCGTCGAGCGTGGTGACCACGGAGGTCGCCTCGCCGGGGATGTTGACGAGGATGGCCGTGGTCGAGCCGCCGTACTGCGCCCCGTAATAGATGCCGGCGAGCATGATGAGAGCACCGACCGGATCGAGCCCGAAGGTGATCGGCAAGAGCATCGCGATGGTGGCGATCGGCCCGACGCCGGGCAGCACGCCGATCAGCGTGCCGACGAGGCAGCCGAGGAAGCACAGGGCGACGTTCTGGAGGCTGAGCGCGACCGAGAAGCCCAGGCTGAGATTGGAGAGAAGGTCGGGCACGAAGAACCGCTCCGAGATCAGGTCGTCAGGGAGTGGCGCGCGACCTCGATGGGTTCGCGCCGGCTCGAGCGGCGTTGGACGAGGAGGAGGCCCGAGCCCACGAGCGCCATCACGCCCGCCGCGATCCGCAACAGGGTGCGGGCCGGCAGCACGCCGGTCATCGCCTGGACCACGGCGGTGGGGAAGATCGGGATCGGCAGGTTCAGCATGTCGCCGAACAGCAGCATGCAGCCCGCCGTCAGGAACAGCGCGAGCGTCAGGAGTTCGAGGAAGCGCGCCTCGGTGCCGGCATAGCCCGCGATGACGATGGCGAGGGGGCCGGCGACGATGAGGCCCAGCCCCGGCGTCGAGACGCCCCCGAGCGCGAAGGGCCGGATCGTGACCGCGAAAGCGAGCACAGCCAGGGTGATGACGAGGGGGCCGCGCAACGAGACCGATTGCAGCGGGTGCCCGTCATGGGTGAAGCCGGCGACCGCCAGAGCCAGTCCGCAGATCCCGACGCCGACGGACAGCCAGAACGGCATCAGGCCGGGGCCGATCGCCCGGAGCGAGCCGTAATCAAGGTCGCTCGAGGCCCAGACGCCGAACAGCCCGAGCCCGATCAGGCCGAGGCCGGCGACCAGGCTCTGCGGGGCCCGCACCGGACCGCGGCGCGCCGACGTGCCGTCGAGGGGCGCGTCCATCCTTGTTTCCTCCAGAAAGCCGGACCGCCATCGAGGGCGGCTTTTTTATCGTTCTGCCACGGCGCGCCCTGCGCGTCGTGCCCGATTATCGAGCCGGCGGCCCGCCATCCACGACGGGCCGCTTTTCGAGTCAATCCGCCTGGATGCCGGCTTCCTTGACCACCGGAGTCCACTTGGCGATCTCGGACTTCACGTGCTCGGCGAGCGCCTCCGGGGTCGAGGGCGTGAGCTTGGCGCTGAAGCCCTTCATCCGCTCGGCGAGCCCTGGATCGGCCAGCGCCTTGACCGCGGCGGCGTTGAGGGCGTCGACGATCGGCTTCGGCGTGTTGGGCGGCGCGAACAGCGCGTTCCAGGTGTAGGTCTCGTAGGCCGGCAGGCCCGATTCCGCGATGGTGGGCACGTCGGGGAAGGAGGGCGCGCGCTCCTTCGTCGTCACCGCGAGCGCCCGCAGGCTACCGGCCTTGATGAATTCCGAGGCCGAGGGAAGGTTGTCGAACTGGATCATCACCTGCCCGGCCACCACGTCGTTGAGCGCCGGGCCGGAGCCGCGATAGGGGATGTGCTGCATCTTCACCCCGGCCATGCTCTTGAACAGCTCGCCCGAGAGGTGGAGCGGCGTGCCGACGCCCGACGAGGCGTAGTTGTACTTGGTCGGGTCGGCCTTCAGCAGGGCGATCAGCTCCTGCACGTTCTTGGCCGGCAGGTTCGGGTTGACCACGAGCACGTTCGGCACGACCGCGAGCAGGGCCACGGGGCTGAAATCGGTGACCGGATCGTAGGGCTTGCGCTTGAGGATCAGCGGGTTGAGCGCATGGGTCGCGACCGTGCCCATCAGGATGGTGTAGCCGTCGGGCTCGGCCTTGGCGACGCGCGCCGCGCCGACATTGCCGCCCGCGCCGACCACGTTCTCGACCACGACCTGCTGGCCGAGGATGTCCGACATCTTCTGCGCCACGAGGCGCCCGACCACGTCGGTCGAGCCGCCGGCGGCGAAGGGGACCACGAGGGTGATGGGCCGTGTCGGATAGGCCGGCGCTTGCGCCTGCGCCGCGAGCGGCAGCGCGGCGGCGATCAGTCCGCCGACGACGAGCGCACGGCGCGACAGGGATGACAGACCCATCCAAACTCCTCCCGGATCATTGTCTTGGCGCGCCGGCTCAAAGCGGCGCGCCGGAGCATGAAGGGGGAGGAACGGCGCGCCGCGCAACCCATGCGCGGCGCCGATATGCAACAGACCTGTGGAGTCGCAACTCAAACCGTCCGCGACGCCCCGGAATCGCCGGGTCAGGCCGGCCCGGAATGGGGCGGGCCGAAGAAGGTCTCGCGCTCGATGTAGATCAGCTCCGAGCGCTTGTGCGGCAGGTCGAACTCCTTCAGCCGCACGAAGCCCTGCTTCTGCATGTACTCGATCCAGCGCACGTGATCGATGCGCGGGTCGCCGATCACGCGGGTCGTGCGGGAATCGTCGAGGAACATGTAGTGGAGCACGGCGCGGAACCACGCCTCGACCTTACCCGGCCCCTGATGGCGCGGATCGCCGACGAGGAGATGCAGACCGCGGTCGTAATCGTGCACGTCGTAGAACGGCGAGACCCGGTCTTCCTTCGCCCAGTAGATCTCGAAATAGGCGAACGGCTGGTCGTCGAAGCAGCCGACGAAGCTTGCCATATGCGGATCGGCGGCGACGGTGGACAGATATGCGCGGTGATGGTCGAGATCGCCGCGCTCGTTCCAGAATTCGGCCACGCTGTCGAGGTTCATCCAGCGATTGATGGTCTCGAGGTCACCCTCGACATCGACCGCGCGGATCGAGAAGTCCGCTTTGAACCGCGGCATGTGGCGCCGGTAGACCTCGCCGACCGGCTTCACCGGCCGCTTCGGATGGCGCTTGTCGCCGCTCATGACATAGGCGAGCGGCGTCCGACCGCTGGCCCTTCCCTTCAGCCACAGGTCGGGATGCTGCCAGAATGCGCTGCGCTGGGCGGTGAGCCGCAGGCCCCCCTCCCCCGGCTCGACCGCCTGGATCACGCCCGCGCGGATCGCCTCGCGGGCCCAGTCGTCTGAGGCCGGCAGGGTGATCTCGGCCGTCTCGGCCTTCGGGCGCCGGGCGAAGACGTGGGCCAGCAGCGGCAGCAGGGCTTCGGGCGGCATCCCCGCCTCGAACCCGTCGAGAGCGGTGAAGACGTGCCGCTCGGGCCGGGCAAAGACCAGCGCGCCGCCCCCCTCAACCACGATGCGGGCGCGCTCGTCCTCGACCTCGGCGAAGACCTTTCGTCCGTCGGCGAGGACGAGGGTGAAGGGCATCGAGACCTGGTCCAACGAACTCACCACGTGTAACGGGCTCCGACGATGACCTTGCGCTCCTGGCCATAGAAGCAGGAGGTCGGGTCGCCGCAGGCGCTGATGAACTTCCTGTCGGCGAGGTTGCGGATGTTGAGGGAGAAGCGCCAGTTCTCGTAGGCGTAGGACACGCCGAGATCGACGAGGAAGAATTCCGGCACGCGGATCGGCGTCAGGCTGATCGAGCCGACCGAGCCGCCGGTGTAGCGCAGGCCGGCGCCGAGCCTCAGGCCGCGAAGATCGCCGGTGAGGAAGGTGTAGTCGCCCCACAAAGCGGCGATGCGATCCGGCACCGCCGTCGGACGCGTCCCCACTTCGATCGGCTCGTCCGGGCTGCCGATGACGCGCACATCCTGAAGCGTGTAGGTGCCGATCGCCCGGAAGCCGTTTCCGAACTCGACCAGCGCCTCCATCTCGTAGCCGCGCGAGCGCAGATCCTGTGCATAGGAAAGCAGTCCGAATGTCGAGACGACGTTGGTCTGCGTGATGTCGAAGGCGGAAGCACTGAGGAGGATCGGCAGACCCGGCGCCTTGTATCGCAGGCCGATCTCCTCCTGCTTGCCGAGGCTCGGGCGGAACGGGCCCGACGACACCAGATCACCGTCCCGGGCGAACCGGCCGGCACCCGGATTGACGGAGAAGGATTCGGAGTAGCTGATGTAAGGCGCGAACCCGTTGTCGAAGAGGTAGACGGCGCCGATCCTCGGCGACAGGGCCGAGTCCTTGGAGACGCCGGAACTGTCCGCGTTCACCGGGTCCTTGAAGTCGTTGACGGCGGAGTCGTACCGGAAGCCGCCGGTCAGCACGAGGCGATCGAAGAACTTGATCTGGTCCTGAAAGTAGACGCCGACCTGCGAGATGGTCTGCCGTTCGTCCTGGAGCAGGAGCGGAGCGCCGGGAGCGATCGGCTGGCCGATGCCGGAGAACACGTCGAGAAGTCCGCCGTCACGAAAGTTCTGCTGATCGAAGCTGTACTGGTTCAGATAATCGACGCCGACGAGCACCGTATGCTTTGTCGGGCCGAGGAAGAAATCCGCCTGCAGTTGGTTGTCGAGCGTGAAGGCCTTGGCACCGACCTTGCCGCCGATGGCATAGCGGTTGATCGTTCGGAAGGTCGGGTCGTCGAAGTTGATACCGGCACCGTAGACCGTGTTGATGCCGGTGCTGACGGTGGCGTAGCGCAGGTTCTGGCGCACGGCGAAGGCATCGTTGAAGCGATGCTCGAACTCGTAGCCGATCGCGTATTGCGTGCGGATCTGCTTGTCGAAACTCGTGTTGCCCGTATAGAGCCGCCGCGAGATGCGCCCGTTCGGGTTCGGCAGGACGGTGCCCTGGGCCGGCAGGAAGTCGCTGTCGATATGGGTGTCGTCCTGCAGGAACGAACCGAACACGATCAGCGAGGTCTGGTTGTCGGGCTTCCAGGCGAAGGACGGCGCCAGCGCGATGCGTTGGCCGGTGAAGGGGTTGCCGCCGTTGAGCTGGGTGTTCTGGCCGACGCCGATCATGCGGTAGCTCAGCGTGCCGTCGCCGTTGAGCGCCCCGCCGAAATCCATCCCGATGCGCGGCTGCTCGAAATTGCCGACCTGCATGTCGACCATGGCGAAGGGCACCGGGGTCGGGCGCTTCGAGACGTAGTTGATGGTGCCGCCTGGGCCGCCCTGGCCGTAGAGAACAGAAGAGGGTCCCCGCAAGACTTCGAGGCGCTCGATCATAAACGGATCGACCCGGTAGCCGCCATAGGGGCGGGTCAGTGGCAGGCGCAGATTGTCCTGAAAGAAGTTGGCCGGCAGGCCGCGGATGGTGATGTAGCTGTCCGAACGCGAGTTGCTGCCGTAGGTGTCGGCGTTGATGCCCGGCGTATACTGGAAGACTTCGCTGGCGCTCGTCGCTTGTAGGGTCTCGATGCGATCACGTCCGATGACGGTGAGCGATTGCGGCGTCTCGATGATCGGCGCGGCGGTCTTGGTGCCTGCGGTGCTGGTGTTGGCCACCAAGCCTTCGACCGGGCCCTTGCCGCCGGCCTCCGGGTCGCCGGAGACCGAGACGACGTTGCGGCCGGGACCGCCGGGACGACCGGCTCCGCGGCCCTGGCCCGATCCCTCGACCGAAATCTCGTCGAGCCGGGTGGATTCCTGAGCCATGGCGCCGAGCGGCGCCACGAGGCCGACGGCGCCGAGCATCGCGGCCGAACCGGCCGTCAGCACCGTCATCCGGCATCGTTCCGAGATACGCATCAACACCCCCGAAGCAGAAATAGAACTATGGTCGAGCTTGTTATTCCGTCGCACACGCCGTTGCAATGCATGAGATCAAATCTAGAACAGTTTTTAGAACCATTCTATTTTTGGCGACGAATGGAGAGACTGCCTATTCTTCCCGAACCAACGCGCTGATCGTGGCTTTGCCGTCACATCGACAAGAATAATGGTCGAGAATACGAGCCGCTGACGGTGTATCCACAGCCCCGGCTCCGCTTTCAGCTCGCCGAGGCGAGCGAGCGACAGCTGCGCCCGGACAGGATGTCGCCGACGATCTCCGACGCCCGGAGCGGCAGGATGGAGAGCAGCGTATCGGACAACCCATGGCTGCCTTCGTTGCAGCCCTGGAGGTAGATGCGCGGGGTGTAGGAGGCCGGTGTCTTGAGCCGATAGAAGCGATCGACCTCGAAACCGCCGAGGTCGGCGGCGAGTCCGGCGAGCAGCCGTCGGTGACCGTCGTGACGGTAGCCGGTCGCCAGGATCGCCACGTCGAAGCCCTCGCTCGCGACCGTGCCGGTCACCGCGTCGCGCAGATCGAGGACGAGGCCGTCGCGCTCCTGCGCGGATTCGATGGTCCGCCCCGACAGCACCCGGTGCCGTTCGGTGCCGGTCACGCGCTGGCGGTAGAGCAGAGCGTAGATGCGCTCGATCAGGTCGTGGTTGACCACCGCGTAGTTGGTGTTGCGCATGGAGGCGATGAGGCCGCGCCGCGCCTCGGCCTCCATCGCATGCACCGCATCGACGAAAGCGGCGTCGAACACCTCGTTGACGAAGGGGCTGTCGTCGGCCGGGCGCAGGGCGTGGTCGCGCAGGATCAGCGTGGCCTGCGCCTCGGGAAAGCGCTGGGTGACGTCGTAGAAGACTTCCGCGGCGCTCTGCCCGCCGCCGATCACCGCGACCCGCACCGGCCCGCGCGAACCGATCCGCGCATCGCGCCGCGAGAGGTAGGACGAGGTGTGGACGATCCGGTCGTCACCGAAGCCCTGGAACAGCGCCGGAATGCTCGGGCGCCCGCCGACCGCGACGACGAGGTCGCGGGTCAGCCGCTCGCTGCGGGTGCCGTCGGCGTCGCGCGACACGACCCGCAGCCGCGAGACGGTGCCGTTGCGCGTCACCGGCTCGACCGCCTCGACGGTCTCGCCGTAGCTGACGCGGTCCTCGAAGGCGGCTGCCGCCCAGCGGAAGTAATCGGTGAATTCCTCCCGCGTCGGCG
Source organism: Methylorubrum salsuginis (assembly GCF_900114375.1). Taxonomy (GTDB): domain Bacteria; phylum Pseudomonadota; class Alphaproteobacteria; order Rhizobiales; family Beijerinckiaceae; genus Methylobacterium; species Methylobacterium salsuginis. Next base: position 164,883 of record NZ_FOSV01000011.1, read on the forward strand.
CGTCCTGCTTCAGGTTGATGAAGCTCTCGAGCCGGCCCTTGTGGTGCAGGTAGTTCACGAAGGTGAACGGGCTCGTCGGGTCGCGCAGGGTCGCCAGATCCTTGAGGAACGAGATCTGGACGGTGCTGCCCTCGATCTGCATGTCGCGGTGCCAGTGGAATCCGTCCTGGCGCTCCAGGAAGCCCCAGTCGAGCCGCTTGGCGCCGGGAATTTCAGAGAGCGCCACGGCGAGCGCGAGGTTGGCCGGCCCGAAGCCGATGCCGATCAGGTCTCTCTCCTTGTGGGTCATGTGCATCCCGCTCAATCGGCTGTTGCGTGTGCGGAAGGCGCCGTCCGGCGCCGCCCGTCGGTGTCGTGAGGTCGTTCAGGCCGCGGCGCCGGGTCGGGCGAATGGCACAGCAAGAGGCGGCCGGAGCCACGCGACCGGGCGGTCCGGATCGCGGGCGGCGGCTTCCAGCACGGCGGCGAAGTCGTCGGCCAAGGCCGCGACGGTGGCCGCGTCGAACAGGCCGGTGAGGTAGCCGATCGAGACGGCGAGGCGTCCGTCGGGCCGCTCCTTGAGGTCGAATTCCAGTTCGAAGCTCTCGTCGCCGCACTCGACCGGCAGGTCGCTCGCCCTGAGGCCCGTCAACAGATCCGGGTGCTCGGGCTCGGCCCGGAGGTAGCTGAACAGCACTTGGAACGGCGCTCCTGCACGGTCCGGCAGACCCCGCTTCCCGAGCGCGTCGAGGAGGCGGGCGTAGGGCAAGGGTCCGGCGCCCTGAGCGGCCAATCGCTCGTCGCGAACCGCGATGAGGAGCTGCGTGAAGGACTTCGCCGGATCGACATCGAGCACCGTCAACTCGGTGGCGACCAAGCAGCCCACCACCGAATCCAGCTCGGGCGCCCCGCGGTCGGATACGAGCAGGCCGAGGCTCAGGGCGTTGCGGTCGCAACGGCGGCGCAGGGCGACGCCCAGGGCGGCCATCGCCGCCATCGGCAGGGTCGCGTTCACGGCGCGCGCTTGGTCTGCCAGCCGGGCCGTCGTGGCGATGGGCAGTTCGAAGCGGAGGCGGGCGCCTTCGCTGCCGAGGGTGAGCGTGCGCGGCCGGTCGGTCGGCACCGGATCGGGCCGCCACGCGCCGGACAGGCGCTCCAGCGCCTGCGCGAGCCGGGCCTCCGTCGCCGGGGTGCGATCCTGTGCCCGGCGCCACGCGGCGTAATCGGTGGACTGCCGTGCGGGTTCGGGTAGCCCGGGCTCCGCGCCGGACGAGAAGGCGCGGTAGGCGGTGCCGACTTCGTCGAGCAGCAGGGCCATCGCCTGCCCGTCGCCCGCGGCATGGTGGACGGCGAGCGTCAGCAAATGGTCCTGGCGGCCGAGCCGGGCAAGGCCGATCCGGATCGGTCGATCCGCCGCCATGTCGAACGGGCGGTTCGCCTGCGCGCGGGCGAAGGCGAGGGCGTACGCCTCGGCGTCCCGGCGGGGGCGATCGGTCAGGTCGAGCCGCTCGATTCGCAACGGTTCGGGCGGATGCACCACCAGTTCGAGGCCGGCTTCGCCCTCGCGAAAGGTGGTGCGCAGGGCGTCGTGCCGGGCGGCGACATGGTCGAAGCTCGCCCGCAGCGCGTCGGTGTCGAGGGGGCCGGACAGGCGGATCGCCCCGAAGATGGTCCAGGCGGCGCTGTGAGGATGGCGCCGCTGCCAGTGCCAGAGGCCGGCCTGCATGTCGGTGGCCGGAACCGCCCGGTCGCGGGGGGGCGGGGGAACGCTCGGGGTCGGCGCGACGGGGGGCGCGGCCTCGATATGGAGCGCGAGCGCCGAAAGACCCGGCGTCTCGAACACCGCGCGCAGCGGCAGGTCGCGCCCGAACTCGGCACGGATACGGGCGACGAGCTTGGCGGCGAGGAGGGAGTGTCCGCCCAGCGCGAAGAAGCCGTCGTCCCGGCCGACCTTTTCGATACCGAGCAGCGACGCCCACAGGCCGGCGAGCCGCTCTTCCGTCGCCCCCCGCGGCGGGGCGTAGGCGCCCGCCTTCCATTCCGGCGCCGGCAGGCCCGCCCGGTCGAGCTTGCCGCTCGCCAGACGCGGCAGCGCCGGCAGCACCACGATCAGCGAGGGGCGCATATGCGCCGGAAGCCGCTCCGCGAGATGGGCGGCGAGAACCGCGGCGAGATCCGCCTCCGCCCCGCCCCGCCCGGCGACGTAGGCGACGAGATGCGCCTCCGCGCCTCGTTTCGCCGCGCGCACCGCCGCCTCGCGGCAGCGCGGATGGGCCAGCAGATGCGCCTCGACCTCGCCGGGCTCGATGCGGAAGCCCCGCACCTTCACCTGCGCGTCGATCCGGCCGAGATAGCTCAGCGAGCCGTCGGCGCGCCGCACCACCCGGTCGCCGGTGCGGTAGAGCCGCCCGCCCGCGGCCCCGAACGGGTCGGGCACGAAGCGCGCGGCGGTCTCGGCCGGCGCGCCGACATAGCCGCGGGCGAGGCCATAGCCGCCGATGTAAAGCTCACCCGGCACGCCGATCCCGACCTCCTGCAGCGTCTCGTCGAGGACGTGGGCGGTGCGGGCGCCGACGGGCGTGCCGATCGGCAGCCAATCCGCGCCGTCCCAGGCGGTGGCGGG
>NZ_FOSV01000062.1 GCF_900114375.1 Methylorubrum salsuginis
CAGCCGCGGCCGGACGTGAGGGCCGAACGTGAGGACGGATCAGGTCTCTGTCGGCTCGAGACCTTCAGCCCCTCGCGACGCCAGATGTGTATGGTCCCGGGATGAGGTGTGACGGGTCGATCCTGAAGCGATTGGGCTCTTTCGTCCAGGCGTTCAGGATGAACTCGGTGGGTGTCAGGCCCCGCAGGGTCTTAAGCCGACGAGCGTGATTGTAGGCATCGACGAACAGGTGAAGATGCGTTTGAAGCTGGTCGTCGCTGTCGTAGTGGTAGCGCTTGACCGTCGCATCCTTGATGGTGCGGTTCATCCGCTCGACCTGCCCGTTGGTCCAAGGATGGTTCACCTTGGTCAGCCGATGCTCGATGTCGTGCTCGTCGCAGACGCGGTCGAAGATATGCTGACTATCGTAGATGTCCTGTCGACGTGATGTGAACTGAACGCCGTTGTCTGTGAGCACGGTGTGGATGCGGTAAGGCACCGCCTCGATGAAGTCGCGGAGAAACTGGGCGGTCTCCATCTTGCCGGCGCTCTCCACGAACCGCACGAAGGCAAATTTGCTGGTTCGATCAATGGCTACGAACAGCCTGAGCTTACCTTCGACCGTGCTCACCTCGGCGATGTCGATGTGGACGTAGCCAATGGCGTAGGTCGCAAAGCGCTGATTCTTGGGTTTGTCGCCTTCGATCTCGGGTAGTCGGCTGATGCCGTGCCGTTCCAGGCAGCGATGCAGCGAGGATCGCGTCAGGTGCGGGATCGTCGGCTGCAAGCCATAGAGGCAGTCGTCAAGCGGCAGCAGGGTATGCCGGCGGAAGGCGACAATGATCGCTTCCTCCTCGGCGGTGAGCACGGTGGAGCGCGGTTCCTTTGGGCCCATCCGGGCATCCGCTGTGCTCGTCCGTTTGCGCCACTTCTGCACCGTCGTCGGGCTGACGCCGTAGCGCTTGGCCAGCGCTCTTACGCTCTCTTCACGTAGCTGGATTGCGCGACGGACTGCCTTGTATCTTTGAGTTGCCCGCTGGAGTGACGCCGGCGAGGCTACACGGTGAGGGTTAGCCCGTGTTTGCCTCGGGCTCGT
>NZ_FOSV01000013.1 GCF_900114375.1 Methylorubrum salsuginis
CGATTCCGTCGAAAAACTCGGTGGCCCCCACGCTCACCGTCGGACGGGATGGGCTTTTGCCGTTGGACCGGTGTGTGCCCGGCCGGTCAAGCCGGGCTCGGCTGCGGGACCGGGATGATCTTTGCGAGCTTCCTCAGGTTCTGGGCTGCGGCTGCGAGGTGGAACTCGTCCTTCGCTCCGTTTGGCCCTCGTAGCCGGAGGCGGTCGAGCTTCAGGATGCGCTTGAGGTGGGCAAACAGCATCTCGACCTTCTTGCGCTCGCGCCGTGAGGTTTTGCCTTCCTCGGAGCGTGCGATGTCGCGGGCCATGTCCCGTGCGCCCTCGTAGATCGAGCGCGGGACCTTGCGCCTCGGCTCGTTCGGGCAGCACCGCGCTTTTAACGGGCATGGCGTGCAGTCGAACTTGCTCGCGCGGTACAGCAGCGTCGCCCCGTCGTTGACCCGGGTGCCGGTCGTGGTCAGCACCCGGCCCGCCGGGCAGCGATAGACGTCGTCCGGCTGGTCGTAGGTGAAGTCGGCGCGTGAGAAGGTGCCGTCGGTGCGGGTCGATTTGTCGAACACGCTGATGTGCGGCTCGATACCCTGCTCGTAGACGAGCCAGCCCAGCATCTCGGCCGAACCGTAACCGCTGTCGCCCGCCAGCTTGGCCGGATAGAGGTCGAAGCGCTCGCGCGAACGCTCGATCATGCGCTTGGCCGCAGTGACCTCGGCTTGCCGGATGGCCGTGGTCGCTTCGACGTCGACGATGATCGCATGGTCGAGGTCGATCAAATAGTTGGCCGTGTAGGCGAAGAACGCCTGACCGCCGTGCGCTCCGGTCCAGCGCGCGGCCGGATCGGCGGGCGAGATGAACTTGGGCGGCACCGGCGTTGCGGCCCCGAAGGCGGCCTCGTCGAGGACGGCGAGGTACTCCCGAGCGGCGCGGCTCACGGCCTCGGGCGGCAAGCCAGCAGAGCTTTCGACCCCCTTCTGCCGATTGGCGTCGGCCCTGATCAGGCTGCCGTCGACGGCAAAGCCTTCGCCACCCACGAGGCCCTCGGCGATGCAGCGGGCCAGCACGGTCTCGAACAGGCGGCGCAAGAGGTCACTGTCGCGGAAGCGGCCATGGCGGTTCTTGGAGAAGGTGGAATGATCCGGCACCCGGCCATCGAGACCGAGCCGGCAGAACCAGCGATAGGCGAGGTTGAGGTGGACCTCGTCGCAGAGCCGGCGCTCGGAGCGGATGCCGAGGCAGTAGCCGATGATCAGCATGCGGATCATCAACTCGGGATCGACCGAGGGGCGGCCCGTCGAGGCGTAGAACGGGGCCAGCTCCTGGCGCAGGCCGGTGAGATCGACGAAGCGGTCGATGGAGCGCAGTAGATGCTCGGCGGGAACGTGGGTGTCGAGCGAGAACTCGTAGAACAGAGCACCTTGCTCGACTTGCCGAGGTCCCATCATCTGCGTCGATCCCCGCCTCACAAAGGCAGTGAATCACCTCGCAAATGCCGCTGCAACAGCCGAGTTTTTCAACAAAATCGGTCGTGAGCAGCCCCTCGCACGGTCAAGCCGATTGGATCGCGATCCGAGCCCCTCACGACGCTCCAAAGCCGCGATCGCCGCGTGACTTGATCGCGCACGGCCAAGCCGCCAGAGTGCCGCCGCCGATCCCCCGCGCGGTGCCCTTCTCCCGGCGCGGCCGCAAACACGAGCTTGGACCCGATGGCGGCCCGTCCCGCGTCTTCCCCAGACAGCCCGCCGCTCGCCAAGCCCGGCATGACCATCGTCCGGATGCTGGTCTTCCTCGTGCTGGTCGGCTTCCTCGCCTTCGTCCTGTACCGGCAGATCACCCCGGCGTTTCTCGCTAATCCCGGCCTCAACGGGCTGATCCTCGGCGTGCTGCTGATCGCGGTGCTGCTCGCCTTCGGGCAGGTGACGCGGCTGTTTCGCGAGACGCGCTACGTCAACGCGCTCGCCGCCGGCGAGAAGCCCAGGGACAAGCCGGTGCTGCTGGCCCCCCTGGTGCCGGCGCTCGAAGCGCGCCGCGAGGGCGTGACGCTGACGGGCACCCGCGCGCTCCTCGACACCACCGCGGCGCGCCTCGACGAGGGCCGCGAGATCCTGCGCTACAGCGCCGGCATCCTCATTCTGCTCGGCCTGCTCGGCACGTTCTGGGGCCTGATCGAGACGCTGTCGGCGGTCGGCTCGGTGATAGGCGGGATGCGCGGCGGGGGCGATGCCGCGGTGATGTTCGACGAGCTGAAGAGCGGGCTCGCGGTGCCGCTGTCCGGCATCGGTCTGGCCTTCTCGGCCTCGCTGTTCGGCCTCGCCTCCTCGCTGGTGATCGGCTTCCTCGATCTCCAGGCGGGGCAGGCGCAAGCGCGCTTCCACAACGAGCTGGAGGATTGGCTGATCTCCGGCGAGGAGCAGGCGCCGGTCTCGGCCGCGCGGCCCGCGCCCGAGCACGATCCGGCGGTGGCCCGCGAGCTCCAGGCGGCGGTCGAGCGCCTGAGCGGCGTCATCGCCGAGGGCGGCGGCGGGCGGGCCGCGACCCAGGCGATGACCAATCTCGCCGAGGGCATCCAGGGCCTCGTCCAGCACATGCGCGCCGAGCAGCAGATGATCCGCGACTGGGTCGAGGCCCAGGCCGCCCGCGAGCGCGAGCTGAAGCAGGTGCTCGACCGGCTCGCGGCTCGGGAAAAGGCCCAATAATGGCATCCCGGCGCGTCCGCGCGCATCGCGGTCTCAACGTCTGGCCGGGCTACGTCGATGCCCTGGCCACGCTCCTGCTTGCTGTGGTGTTCCTGCTCACCGTCTTCGTGGTCGGGCAGTTCTTCCTGTCACAGGAGCTGACCGGGCGCGACGCGGTATTGAACCGCCTCAACCGCCAGATCGCCGACCTCACCGACCTCTTGGCGCTGGAGCGCTCGAACCGCCGCGCCCAGGAAGAGGCGGTGGCCGGCATGCGCAACACGCTGACCGCAACGGAGGCCGAGCGCGACCGGCTCCAGGCGCTGGCGGATGCCGCGACCGCGGCCCAGGGCAAGACCGGCGATGTGGACGCCCAGCTCGCCGCCGAGCGCGGCGCCACGGCCCGCGCGCAGAATCAGGTGGAATTGCTCAACGAGCAGATCCGGGCGCTGCGCCGCCAGCTCGCCGCGCTGGAGGACGCGCTCGCAGCCTCCGAATCGCGCGACCGCGAGAGCCAGGCCCGCATCGCCGAACTCGGCAGCCGCCTCAACGTGGCGCTGGCGCAAAGGGTTCAGGAACTCGCCCGGTACCGCTCCGACTTCTTCGGGCGGCTACGCCAGATCATCGGCTCGCGCTCGGACATCCGCATCGTCGGCGACCGCTTCGTGCTGCAATCCGAGGTGCTGTTCGCGGCGGGCTCGGCCGCGCTCAAGCCCGAGGCCGGGCCGGAGATCGACCGGATCGCCGGCGCCATCCTCGACATCTCGAAGGAGATTCCGGCCGACATCCCCTGGGTGCTGCGGGTCGACGGCCATACCGACGCGCGGCCGATCCAGTCGCCGCAATTCCCTTCGAACTGGGCGCTCTCGGCAGCCCGCGCCATCGCGGTGGTGCAGTACCTGCGCACCAAGGGTATCCCGCCGCAGCGCCTGTTGGCGGGCGCCTTCGGCGAGTTCCAGCCGCTCGATTCCGGCACGAGCGAGGAGGCCTATTCCCGCAACCGCCGCATCGAGATGAAGCTGACGGAGCGGTGATCGCTGAGCGCATCGTCCCGAAAGGTGGTTTCCGGCTTTCGGAGAAAGACGATGCGGCCCAATAACGGAGAGCATCGTCCCGAAAGGTGGTCCCCGGCCTTCGGAAAAACTGATGCATCACAAGAACTTAGCGCATCCGCCGCCAGGTCTGGCGCTTGCAGATGACGCTGAGCACGCAGCCCGCGACCTCGACGGTGTCGGGCCCCTTCGGCGTCAGGCTGCCCGAATAGGTCTTGCCGTCCTTCGGGTTGTAGAGGCTGCCCTCGAACCCCTCGCCGCTCGGCGTGCCGGCCTGCATGATCTGCACGCCGACGAGTTTTCGCGAGCGCAGGGAGGCGTCCGGGTTCTGGCTGTCGAGGCCCGGACCGGGGGTCGCCGCGATGGTGCCGCAATAGCCGGCGCCGCAGCGAGCGATGCGGACGGTCGAGCCCGCCGTCTCGGTCTGCCACACGCCGGAGAGATCGCCCCCCTTCTGGGCGAGGGCGGGACCGCTCGCGATGCCGAGCAGCGTCGCGGTCAGCGCGAGGCGGAAGGCGCGGCGGCGGGATGAGGCGTGCGCGACCATGCGGATCGGAACTCCTGACGGGGCCGCGGGCGGCGGCCGGGGCGGCAGCGGTATGGCCGCCGTGATCCGCGCGCAAGCCCCGCTGCACCGTGCGATTTTCGAGCCGCTCGCCTTGACTTCGCCGCCTTGGACCGTCTCAAGCGGCCTCAATCGCCCGCGATGCGGGCCGGCCGTGCGGTGGGGGACAAGACGGATGCAGGTGATCGACACGGAGATCCCGGCGGTCAAGCGGGTGATCCCGAAGCGCCACGGCGACGACCGCGGTTGGTTCTCGGAAACCTTCCGGGCCGACGTGCTGGCCCGCGCCGGCATCGCCAACACCTTCATCCAGGACAACCAGTCCTTTTCGGCGCCCAAGGGCACCGTGCGCGGCCTGCACTTCCAGACCGCCCCCGCGACGCAGGCCAAGCTGATCCGCGTGCTCGCCGGCGCGATCCTCGATGTCGCCGTCGACATCCGCTCCGATTCGCCGACATACGGCCGATACGTCGCCGTACGCCTCGACGCGGAAGGCGGCGAGCAATTGTTCGTGCCCGCCGGCTTCGCCCACGGATTCTGCACCCTCGAGCCGAACACGATGGTGGCCTACAAGGTCGACGCCTATTACAGCCCCGAGAACGACCGCAACCTGCGCTGGAACGACCCGGCGATCGGCATCGACTGGCCGGTGACCGAGGCCGAGGCGATCCTTTCGGGCAAGGACAAGGCGGCGCCGCTGCTGGCCGATCTCGGGCGCGTGTTCTGAACGCCCCCGCCCCCTGACGAATTCGACGGAGACTTTTCGCGATGCGCATTCTGGTGACCGGCGGCTGCGGCTTCATCGGCTCCGCGCTGGTGCTGCACCTCGTGCAGGACCTCGGCCACGAGGTGCTGACCCTCGACGCGCTGACCTATGCGGCCAACCCGATCTCGCTGGAGCCGCTGAAGGGCGATCCGCGCCATCGCCTGGAGCAGGCCGACATCTGCGATCCGGCCCGCGTCCACGCCCTCTATGCCGACTTCAAGCCCGATGCCGTGATGCATCTGGCCGCCGAGAGCCACGTCGATCGCTCGATCACCGATCCGGGCGCGTTCGTGCGCACCAACGTCATCGGCACCCAGGTGATGCTCGACGGCGCGCGCACTCACTGGGAGAGCCTGGAGGGCGAGGCGAAGCGGAATTTTCGCTTCCTTCACGTCTCGACCGACGAGGTCTATGGCTCGCTGCCCCCCGACGGGTTCTTCACGGAAGAGAGCCGCTACGATCCGCGCTCGCCCTACTCGGCCTCGAAGGCGGCCTCCGACCACCTCGCCCGGGCGTGGCACGAGACCTACGGCCTGCCGGTGCTGGTGACGAACTGCTCGAACAATTACGGGCCGCGCCACTTCCCGGAAAAGCTGATCCCGCTGATGATCCTGGCCGCGCTCGACGGCAAGAACCTGCCGGTCTACGGCGACGGCATGAACGAGCGCGACTGGATCCATGTCGAGGATCACGCCCGCGGCCTCGTCGCGGTGCTGGAGCGGGGGCGGCTGGGCGAGACCTACCTGCTCGGCGGACGCTCGGTGCGCAACAACCTCGCCGTGGTGAAGGCGCTCTGCGCCGCCTTCGACCGGGTGCGGCCCGAGCACGGCCCGCACGAGCGGCTGATCACGTTCGTGGCCGACCGCCCCGGCCATGACCGGCGCTACGCCATCGACCCGACCAAGGCCGAGCGCGAAGTCGGCTGGACGCCGACCAAGGTGTTCGAGGAGGCGCTGGTCGAGACCGTGCAATGGTATCTCGACAACGAATCGTGGTGGCGCCCGATCCGCGAGGGCCGCTATTCCGGCGAGCGCCTCGGCCTCGCGAAGTAGGCCGACGCGATGGACATCCTCATCCTCGGCGGCGCCGGGCAGGTCGGCACCGAGTTGCAGGCCTATCCCTGGCCCGAAGGCGTGCGGGTTCACGCCCCCGACCGCCAGAGCCTAGACATAACCGACGAGGCGGCGGTCGTCGCTGCCCTCGACGCCCGCGCCTACGCGGCGGTGATCGTGCCGGCGGCCTACACCGCCGTCGACAAGGCCGAGAGCGAGGTGGCCGCCGCATGGCGCCTCAACGCGCTGGCGCCCGCGATCCTCGCGGCGGAAACCAAGCGGCGGGGCATCCCGCTCGTCCACGTCTCGACCGATTACGTGTTCGAGGGCACGGGCGAGGGCTTCTACGCGCCCGACGCCCCCGTGAACCCGACGAGCGTCTACGGCGCCAGCAAGGCCGCGGGCGAGATGGCAGTGCGTACCGGCAACCCGCGCCACGCGATCGTGCGCACCGCCTGGGTGGTCAGCCCGCACCGGGGCAACTTCGTCAAGACGATGCTGCGGCTCGCCGCCGAGCGCGACAAGCTGACGGTGGTGGACGACCAGCACGGCTGCCCGACCTCCGCCGCCGACCTCGCGGCGGCGCTCGCCACCATCGCCCTGCGCCTCGCGCAGGACGAGGCGGCGCCGTCCGGCACCTTCCACTTCGTCAACGACGGCGCCACCACGTGGTGCGGCTTCGCCCGCGCCATCGTGGAGGGGGCGGCCAAGCGCGGCGGGCGCTCGATTCCGGTCGAGGGTATCCCCACCGCCGCCTACCCGACGCCGGCCCGGCGCCCGGCCAATTCGCGGCTCTCGACGCAGAGCCTGACCGATGCCTACGGCATCGCGCCGCGCCCCTGGGGCGAGGCGCTCGACGACATCCTCGACCGTCTGGTCGGGCCGGCGCACTGAACCATAGGGCTATTTCGATGAAGGGCATCGTGCTCGCCGGCGGCTCCGGCACCCGACTCCACCCGGCCACGCTGGCGATCAACAAGCAGCTGCTGCCGGTCTACGACAAGCCGATGATCTACTACCCGATCTCGGTGCTGATGCTCGCCGGCATCCGCGAGATCCTGATCATCTCGAGCCCCGAGCACCTCGGCAACTACCAGCGCCTTCTCGGCACCGGCGAGCAGTTCGGCGTGACCTTCTCCTACGCGGTCCAGCCGCGGCCGGAGGGGCTGGCCCAGGCCTTCATCATCGGCCGCGACTTCGTCGGCACCGACGAGGTGGCGCTGGTGCTCGGCGACAACCTGTTCTTCGGCAACGGCATGAGCGCCCTGCTCGGCAAGGCGCGCGCCCGCAAATCCGGCGCGACGGTGTTCGCCTACCATGTCGATCAGCCGGAGGCCTACGGCGTCGTCACCCTCGACGACGAGGGCCGCCCGCTGCGCCTCGTGGAGAAGCCCAAGACTCCCGAGAGCCCCTGGGCGGTGACCGGCCTGTACTTCTACGACAATCAGGTGCTCGACATCGCCGCCGAGGTGAAGCCCTCCGAACGCGGCGAGCTCGAGATCACCAGCGTCAACCAGGCCTATCTGGAGCGCGGCCAGCTCCACGTGGAGCGGATGAGCCGCGGCTACGCATGGCTCGACACCGGCACGCACGACAACCTTCTCGAAGCGGGCGAGTTCGTGCGCGTGCTTCAGCACCGCCAGGGCCTTCAGGTCGCCTGCCTCGAAGAGATCGCCTATCTCCAGGGCTTCATCGGCAAGGAGCAGCTCCAGGCCCGGGGCGAGCTGTTCGCCAAGACGCATTACGGCCAGAACCTGCTGCGGCTCGCCCGCGAGGGTCGCAGGGCCGATCAGGCGTTCTGACGCGGTTCCTTCGGCAGCCGGCGCGCCATATCGGGGCGATGGCCGGCCCCGCGCTCCTCGACATCGACCGCATCTTCCTCGAACCGGCCGTCGCGGATTATCCGCGCGGCCGGGAGATCCTAGCGCGCTTCCCAGAGGCGGAGCGCATCGAAGTCCCCTCGCACTGGAACATTCCGTCGCTGCACGGCAACGAAGGGTCGGTGGAGGACTGGGTGCGGATCAAGCGCTCGACGCTGGTGCTCGGCGTCAAGAAGGGGCTCGCCATGCGCCCCAACGGGCGCTCGGCGCATTTCATCGCGCCCTCGACCTCGAACGGCTGCGCCATGGCCTGCGCCTATTGCTACGTGCCGCGGCGCAAGGGCTTTTCCAATCCGATCTCGCTGTTCGTGAACGTCGAGGCGGTGAGCGCGGCGATCACCCGGCACGCCGCCAAGCAGGGGCCCTTACCCGCACCCGATCAGGTGGATGCGGCGGCCTGGGTCTACGATCTCGGCGAGAACGGCGACCTCTCGGTCGATGCCATGGTCTGCGACAACGTTCGCGACCTCGTCGCCCTGTTCCGCGGCCTGCCGAACGCCAAGGCCTCGTTCGCCACCAAATGGGTCAACCGCGACCTGCTCGATTACGACCCGCAGGGGCGCACCCGCATCCGTTTCTCGCTGATGCCGGCCAAGATCGCCAGGATCGTCGATGTCCGCACCGCGCCGATGCCGGAGCGGATCGCCGCCATCGACGACTTTCTAGCGGCCGGCTACGAGGTCCACGTCAATTTCTCGCCGGTCATCCTCTACGAGGGCTGGGAGGCGGATTGGGCCGAACTCTTCGCCGAGATCGACGACCGGCTCTCCGAGGCCGCGAAGGCTCAGCTCAAATGCGAGATCATCCTGCTGACCCACCATGCGGGTCTGCACACGGTCAATCTCGGCTGGCACCCCAAGGCCGAGGCGCTGCTGTGGCGCCCCGACATCCAGGAGGCCAAGCGCTCCGAGGGCGGGGGCGACAATCTGCGCTACCGCGCCGGCTGGAAGGGACGGTGGCTCACGCGCTTCCGCGCGTTGCTCGCCGAGAGGCTGCCGTATTGCACGGTACGCTACGCCTTCTGAGGCGCGGAGATTCGGCGAGGGATCGGGAATGAGCGAACACGAGACCTACCTGCGCGAGGCGGTCGAGATCGCGCGGGCGAACGTGGCGGAGGGCGGGCGGCCCTACGGTGCCGTCATCGTGCGCGGGGGCGAGGTGGTGGCGCGGGCCGCCAACGGCATCCATGTCAGCCACGATCCGACCGACCACGCCGAGATGGCCGCGCTCCGCGCGGCGAGCCGCAAGCTCGGTAAACCGAAGCTCGACGGCTGCATCGTCTACGCCAGCGGCCAGCCCTGCCCGATGTGCCACGCGGCGATGCGGCTCGCAGGCGTCGAGCGCGGCTACTACGCCTTCACCGCCGAGGAAGCGGAGGCCGAGGGGCTTCTGAGCGCCGGCATCTACGCCGAACTGTGCCGCCCGGCCGAGGAGCAGCCAATGCGGGTGTCCCACCTGAAGCTCGACGGCGAGCCGAACGTCTTCCGCGAGTGGTCGGAGCGGCGCAAGACGTAAGGGCGGCTGAGGCCGCCCTGTCTAGAGAATCGGCTTTTTTCCCCCGAAAGCCGGTTCCCACCTCTCGGGACGATGCTCTCGCCGCGTCCGGCTGTCAGTGGGTCCAGGGCGCGGTGCGGTTGAACTTGAAATTATCCGAGTAGGACAACCCCTTGCGCAGGACCGGGGGCTTGGCCTCCTCGACCCGGTAGGCGATGCCCTGGGACTGGGCGTAGGCCACCGCCTCCTCGGCGCTGTCGAATTCGAGCCGCACCTGCTGCAGCATGTCCGACGAACCGGTCCATCCCATCAGCGGATCGGTCTCGCGCGGGGCGGCCTGATCGAACTCCAGGAGCCATTGCTTGGTGCGCGCGAGCCCGGACTGCGAGGGGTCCTTGGCGGGGCGGTAGATGCGGGCGCTCGACATCGGACGGTGTACGTCTCCGGGAAGGGCATGGTCGGGGCGATAGGATTCGAACCTACGACCCTCTGCTCCCAAAGCAGATGCGCTACCAGACTGCGCTACACCCCGACACCCTGACGGGCCCGATGGAGATACCGCCTCGGCCCGTTCCGGGCAAGCAAAGCCGTCACGCGGCCCGCCGATCACACCAGAATGTCGAGAACCCGCTTCTCCGCGTCCAGCGTCGACTTCAGCACGGCAGCGTTCAAGCCGACCTCGACCTTCGCCTGGACCGCGTCCACCACGGCCGCGGTCGGATCGGAGGCGGCCCGAGGCGCGGCGACGCGGGCGGCGGCGCCGTCGAGGCGCTGGAAGGCGGCTCCGAGGCCCGCCATGCTCGTGGATGCGGCCGAGATCATGCTGCCCCCTGTGCCCTGACCGGCCCAGACAGCACGACCGCCGTGAAGCCTTCCTTGCCCGAATGCGGACAAGTCGCGGGATCGGACGAGCTTGACCGGACGCGAAGCGGTTCCCACCTCGCCGCCACCGAACGCCGCCGAGATACGAGGCACATCCATGATCGACCTGCATTACTGGCCGACCCCGAACGGCCACAAGGTGACGCTGTTTCTCGAAGAGACCGGCCTGCCCTACCGGATCCATCCGGTCGATATCGGCAAGGGCGCGCAGTTCGAGCCGGCCTTCCTCAGAATCGCCCCGAACAACCGCATGCCGGCCATCGTCGATCACGCGCCGGCCGATGGCGGCGCTCCGGTCTCGCTGTTCGAGTCGGGCGCGATCCTGCTCTACCTCGCCGAGAAGACCGGCCGCTTCCTGCCCGGCGACCTGCGCGGCCGGGCCGAGACCCTGCAATGGCTGTTCTGGCAGATGGGCGGCCTCGGGCCGATGCTCGGCCAGAACCATCACTTCTCGCAATATGCCCCCGAGAAGATCCCTTATGCCATCGACCGCTACGTCAAGGAGACCAACCGGCTCTACGGCGTGCTCGACCGGCGGCTGGCCGACCGCGCCTTTGTGGCGGGCGAGGACTACACCATCGCCGACATGGCGGCCTATCCGTGGATCGTGCCGTGGGAGAAGCAGGGCCAGAGCCTCGACGACCATCCGCATCTGAAGCGCTGGTTCGAGGCCATCGCCGAGCGCCCGGCGACGAAGGCGGCCTACGCCCGGGCCAAGGAGGCCAACCCGAATTACGGCCAGCCGATGAGCGAGGACGCCAAGAAGGTGATGTTCGGCCAGGATGCGGCGAACACGAAGCGGTAGGCGCCGCGCGAGCCTGTGTCCCGCGTACCACCACCGGGAAACGGTGCGCGGGGCACCCCGGCAACCAGGTTGTGCGCCCCGCCGCGTGCTGCATCGTGATTGCGTTGAACGAACACCCTCCCGTCACGAAGGCCCCGCGGCTCACGGGGCTTACGGCGGCCTCGCCGACCGCCGTCACCCGAGTAGGCAGACGGGAAGGGGGTGAGCGATGTGCTGATGTTTCCGCTTCTGCGGATCACATTCACAAAAAACCCGAGCGGTGAGTGGTCCATGACCATCACGCTCGGGATCGCCTGGTAGTTCAACAAGAGGGGCCGCAGGTAGCCGCCTGCGGCCCCTCGCCGCGAATATGGAGCGCGTGACCTGCAATTGCAATCAGCACGCGTCGCCCGTCCTCACCGCCCGCTGCGCCGCGCCGCCACCGTGGCGAGCGCCGCGAAATCCCGGTCGCCGTCGCCGTGGGCGATGGCGTCGAGGAGGTTGTCGCGCAGCACGCTGGCGAAGGGCATCGGCACGGCGGCCGCCTCGCCGGCTTCGAGCGCGAGGCGCACGTCCTTGAGGCCCAGCCGCATCGTGAAGCCCGGCGGCTCGTAGCGGCCCTCCATGATCATCGCGCCGTAATTCTTGTAGACCGGCGAGGCGAACAGGGTGCCGGTCAGCATCGCCAGCACGTCGGCGCCGGGGATGCCGTGGCCTTCCGAGAAGGCCGCCACCTCGCCCATCGCCTCGATGGCCGAGACCAGCATGAAGTTGCCGGCGAGCTTGACGGCGTTAGCTTTTTCCGGCTCCGCGCCGAAGCGCCAGGTCTTCGAGCCCATGGCGTCGAACAGCGGCTGGACCCGTCCGATCGCCCCATCCTCGCCCGCGGCGATGATGTTGAGCGCGCCATTGGCCGCCGCGTCCGGTCGGCCGAAGACTGGAGCGGACACGTAGGCCACGCCCGCCCGGCCATGGATGGCGGCGAGTTCCCGGGCGAGCGCCACCGAGATCGTCGACATGCCGACATGCACCGCCGGGCGCGCCGGCCCGTCGAGCAACCCGCCCTCGACGATCACCGCGCGAAGCGCCGCATCGTCGGCCAGCATGGTGATGGCGGCGTCGCCCGAGAACGCGTCCGCCGCGCTGCCCACCGGCTCCGCGCCCTCGACGGCCCGCGCGGCCTCCGGCGAGCGGTTCCATACCCTGACGCGGTGGCCCGCAGCGACGAGCCGGGCCGCCATCGCCCGGCCCATGCGGCCGAGCCCAATGAATCCGACGTCCATATCCGTCCTGGCTCCTCAGTTGCGGTCGAGGAAGTCGAGCACCAGCCCGTTGAACATGTCGGTCGCCTCCATGTGGACGAGGTGGCCGACATTGTTGATGACCTCGGCGCGCGCGTTGGGCATCCGCGCGGCCAGCGCCCTCGCGTGGCCGGTGTTGTCGCCCATGGTGGCGCGCAGTTCCGGCGGCGCGAACGGCTTGCCCGGCGCGTTGCGGTCGTTGGCGCCCATCACGAACAGGGTCGGCGCCTTGACCAGCGGAATCTCGTGGACGACCGGCTGGCCCCAGATGGTCTGGTAGGATTGCACGAACGAGCGCAGCCAGCGCGGATACTCGCCCGAGCCCTTCACCCGCTCGCGAATCTGCACGAACGGCTCGATCGCCGAGGCCGGCAGCGACAGCGAATAGCTCGTCATCAGCTGCTTGCGGTAGGCGTCCGCCGTCAGCTCGCCCTCGCGGGTCAGGAGCAGATCGTCGGTGACCGGCGGCACGGTGAAGCGGTAATCCTCCAGCCCGATCGGCGCCTCCAGCACCAGGGCGTTGACCCGCTGCGGATAGTTGCGCGTCAGCCGCACCGCCAGCATCCCGCCCATCGAATGGCCGACGACGTCGAAGCGTTGAAGTCCCAGAGAATCGGCGAGCGCCACCGTGTCGGCGGCCATCCGGTCGAAGGTGAACGGCTTGATCGGCTTGGAGGACTTGCCGAATCCGAGCTGATCCGGGACGACGACCCGGTACCCGCCCTCGGTGAGGGCGCGGATCACCGGCTCCCAGTAGCTCGAAGGGAAGTTGCGCCCGTGCAGCAGCAGGACGGTGCGGCCGTTGGCGGTCCCGGTCGGGGCGACGTCCATATAGGCGAGGCGCTGCGCCTCGTGATCGCGCACGAGCGGCAGGAACTTCACCGGATGGGGATAGGCGAAGCCTTCGAGGCCGATGCCGAGCGGCGCATCCGCCCCCTCCTGAGCGGGGGCCGGCGAGGCGGTCAGGGCCAGCGCCAGCAGCGCCAGGGCGGGAAGGGATCGCATGGGGTCTCCTCGATGTGCCGCATACAGATAGGGCGCGACAGGCGCCGGCACCTCCCCGGTGGGACATCGGACCTGACTCGTTGCCGAACGGGGCAACGATGAAGCCCGTGGGCACGGACGGGTTGCCGCAGCGGGAGCGCAGTCTCGCCTTCTCGGCGATGGCGCTCGCCATGGCCATGGCGGTGCTCGACGGCGCCATCGTCAACGTCGCGCTGCCCGTGATTGCGCGCGACCTGAAGGTCCCGGCATCGGACGCGATCT
The DNA here is from genome assembly GCF_900114375.1 of Methylorubrum salsuginis. Classification (GTDB taxonomy): domain Bacteria; phylum Pseudomonadota; class Alphaproteobacteria; order Rhizobiales; family Beijerinckiaceae; genus Methylobacterium; species Methylobacterium salsuginis. Next base: position 13,712 of record NZ_FOSV01000013.1, read on the forward strand.
TCGTCGTCAACGCCTACCAGATCGCCGTGACGGCCGCCCTGCTGCCGCTGGCGACGCTCGGCGAGAGCCTCGGCTACCGCCGGATCTATCTCGCGGGGCTCGCGGCCTTCACCGCCGCTTCCCTCGCCTGCGCGGTCGCCCCCGATCTCGCGAGCCTGATCGTGGCGCGGATCGTCCAGGGGCTCGGGGCCGCCGGAATCATGAGCGTCAACACCGCGCTCGTGCGCTTCATCTATCCGAACCGCCTGCTCGGGCGGGGCGTGGGCAACGTGGCGCTGGTGGTCGCAATCGCCTCCGCCGCCGGGCCGACCCTGGCGGCGGCCGTGCTCACGGTCGCGGACTGGCCGTGGCTGTTCCTCGTCAACCTGCCGGTGGGGCTGGTGGCGCTCGCGGTGGGCGCGCGCACGCTGCCGCAGACGCAGCGCTCGGCGGCGCGGTTCGACCTCGCAAGCGCGGGGCTCAACGCGCTCACCGTCGGCCTGCTGATCGTCGGCCTCGACGGGCTCGGCGATCCGAACCGGCGCCCGCTCGCACTCGCCGGCCTCGCGGCGGCGTTCGTCGTCGGCACGGTCTTCGTCCGGAGCCAGCTGCGGCTGTCCCGGCCGCTGCTGCCGCTCGATCTCCTGCGGGTTCCGGCCTTCGCCCTCTCGATGGTCTCGTCCGTCTGCGCCTTCGCCGCGCAGATGACCGCCTACGTCGCCCTGCCCTTCTACTTCCACGACGGGCTCGGCCTGTCGGTGGCGCAGACCGGCTTCCTGATGACGCCCTGGCCGCTCGCCATCGCGGTGGCCGCGCCCCTCTCGGGGCGGCTCGCCGACCGCTACCCGCCGGGGCTTCTCGGCGCGCTCGGCCTGCTGCTGCTGGCCTCCGGCATCGCGGCGCTCGCGCTGCTGACGCGCGAGGCCACGACCCTCGACATCGGCTGGCGGCTCACCCTCGCCGGCCTCGGCTTCGGCCTGTTCCAGTCGCCCAACAACAAGATCATCATCACCAGCGCCCCGCGGGACCGCAGCGGCGGCGCCAGCGGCATGCAATCGAGCGCGCGGCTCGTCGGGCAATCGCTCGGCGCGGCGCTCGTCGCCGTCGCCTTCGGACTGAGCGCGGGCGGCCCGTCCGGCGCCTTCGCCCCGACGCTGTGGTGCGCGGTCGCCCTGGCACTCGGCGGCGCGCTCGCTAGCGGCTTGCGCCGGACGCGGCCCTGATGCGGTGGACGCCGCACCGGACGAGACCTCGCGCGTTGTCCGCAGGGGCGCATGCGACGGACGGCTTCACATGGACATCGACCTGAAAGGGCGCAGCGCCCTCGTGACCGGTTCGACCGGCGGCATCGGCTACGCCATCGCCAAGGCCCTGGGCCAGCTCGGTGCCACGGTGGCGGTCAACGGACGGACGGGCGAGCGGGTCAACGCCGCGATCGAGCGGTTGCGCGGCGAGGTGCCCGGCGCCGGCTTCGTCGCCGGCATCGGCGACGTCGGCACCGAGGAGGGCGCGGCCGAACTGGTGGCGGCGCTGCCGACGGTCGACATCCTGATCAACAACGCCGGCATCTTCGAGCCCAAGCCCTTCTTCGAGATTCCCGACGGAGAATGGCGCCGGTTCTTCGAGGTCAACGTGATGAGCGGCATCCGGCTGGCCCGCGCCTACGGGCCCGGCATGGTCGAGCGCGGCTGGGGCCGTATCGTGTTCATCGCCAGCGAGTCCGGCATCAACATCCCCGTGGAGATGGTCCATTACGGCATGACCAAGACGGCGCAGCTCGCCGTCTCCCGCGGGCTGGCCGAAACGGTCGGCGGCAGCGGCGTCACCGTCAACAGCGTGCTGCCCGGCCCGACACTGACCGAGGGCGTGGCCGACTTCCTGGAATCGATGGGCGGGGGCGAAGGCGATCTGGAGGCCAAGGGCCGCGCCTTCATCGCCGAGAACCGCCCGACCTCGCTCCTCAAGCGCCTCGCGCAGCCGGAGGAGGTGGCCAGCATGGTTGCCTATCTCTGCACTCCGGCGGCCAGCGCCACGACAGGGGCGGCGCTGAGGGTCGATGGCGGAGTGCTGCGCGGCATCGCGTGACGGCCCGGCCGTCGGATCGCCTCGGGCTCAGCGGGGTCCACCCTCCGCACGCGGGGCGAGGGTTGCGCACCGCCGATACGCGCGCACGGGAGCGATCGAAAAAACAAAACCCGGCTCGCGGGAGCGAACCGGGTCGAGAATGTCGGCGCGCCGAGCGCGCCGGAACCATCCTTGGAAAAAATCAGCCCTTCAGATGGGCGGCCAAGTGCTTGTTCATCTCGAACATCGAGCACTTGTCCTTGCCGAAGATCTTCTTCAGCTTGTCGTCGGCCAGAATCTCGCGCTTGTTCTCAGGGTTCTGAAGGTTGTGCTTCTTGATGTGTTCCCACACCTTGCTGACCACCTCGCCGCGGGGCAGCGGGCTGTCGCCGACGATGGCGGCGAGGTCGGCGGAGGGCTTCAGCGGCTGCTGCAGCGCGTTGGGCTTGGCGCCGGCATCGGCCTTGGTGGCGGCCTTCTTCGGGGCGGCGGCCTTGGCGGGCTTGGCGGTGTCCTTGGCGTCGTCCTTCTTCGGGGCGGCCTTCTTCTCCGACGTCTTCGTAGCCATGGTGTCCCTCCGTTCTGCGATCCGGCAGCAATTTCGAAACGAGCCCGGGGGTTCCGGGGCGCTAGGGAGCAACAACTAAGCGGTACCGCGCCCGTTCCAAGAGCGCGAGCGCGCCGTTTCAGTGCCCATCCACAGATCAGGAGCGGTTTTCGCCAGGTTGCGCAAGCCTCGGGCCGCCGGGGGCGCGGTTCGGCGGGCCGGCGTGCACAGGCGTTTGCCGGGGGGAACCGCTTCCGCGGCACCGCATTCAACGCAGGTCCCCCGTCCGAGGGAGCAGCGAGGAGACATGGATGCCGACGGACCTGCCCGCCGAGCGCAACTTACGGAAACCCGGAAGCCTGGAACTCGACCCCGAAGGCGGCGAGGGCATCGCCATCGACGAGACGCCCCGCCTCATCGCCTCGGACAAGGTCGAGGGCACGCCGGTCTATGACGGCAGCGGGCGCCATCTCGGCACCGTGCGCAACTTCATGGTCGACAAGGTCTCGGGGCAGGTCGCCTACGCCGTCCTGTCCTTCGGCGGCTTCCTCGGGATCGGCGAGACCTACCACCCGCTGCCCTGGCGCGCCCTGACCTATTCGGTCGAACTCGGCGGCTACGTGGTCGAGATCGATCCCGCCGACCTGGAGGGCGCGCCGACGCACGGGCCCGGCGAGGACCCGTTCTCCGATCCCGATTTCGGCGGCCGGCTCGACGACCATTGGGGTGGTCGCAAGGCCCCGACCGCCTGAAACGGCTGCGATGTCAGAACTTGCCGCCGAGCCCGACGCCGCCGGCGCCCACCGACGGAGACAGGCCGCCCGAGGCGGAGCGGCCACCGCTCTGGGCGCCCTCGATCTCGTCGCGGTCGATCCGGCGGGGCCCGGCATCGGCCGCACGGGCGTCGCCGCGCACGTTCTTCGGCAGGTCGAGGCGGCGCGTGGGGGTCGAGGGCAGCGGTGCGCCGTCGTCATCGACCTGGGAGGTCCGGACGGCGCGGCTCGGAAGGGTGCCGCGGGCCGAGGGCGGCGGGCCGATCTCGGTCTCCGGCATCACCCCGGCACCACCGCTGAAGGCCTGACAGCTGCCGAGGCTCGCGGCCAACAGCGCCGCGGCGGCGTATCGCGGCAGGGCCGCGGCCCGGAAAATCGGCGGAAGGGGCATCGGTCTCGTCCTCGTCGCGGCCGCGTCCAGCGGCGGCCCCGCTTGTCTCACGTCTTCTCCTGCATGGCTCTAAGGCAGGGTTGGGGCGAAAACCAGACGAGGAACGACGGCGTCCCGGCCTCGATCCACCGCTCGTCCTGTGCCGGCTACGCGGTTCGGCTTTCTCCGGGCCGCCCCGGGCGGTCCATAACTTCGCCGCGGTTGCGCGGCATCGCTGCGACATCCGCGCGCTCCAGTCCGACCGGCCGCGGCCCGTCAGCGGCTTTCACGACATGACGACGATTCCAGGCGGCGAAAGGGCTCAAGGGGTGCGCAGACTGATCCGGACGATCGTGACACCGGCGATCGCCCTCCTGTCCACGGCCGCCGTCGCCGGCGACGCGTCCCCCACGCCCAATGGCTCCGGCGATGCGCCGGCCGCACCACCTCCGGCGGCGACGCCCCCCGCCCCACCGGCCGCCCCGTCGGCCCCTCCCCCGGCGCAGAGCGGCGGCACGCCCGCCGTGGTGCTCGACACGCAGGATTACGAGAGCCTGCTCGGCAAGAGCGTGCGGGCGATGAACGGCGACGACCTCGGCCGGATCATCGACGTCATCATCGACCGGGACGGCCGCCCGCGGGCGGCGGTGATCGATTTCGGCGGCTTCCTCGGCGTCGGCTCGCGCAAGATCGCGGTGGATTGGCGCGTGCTGAAGTTCACCACCGAGGGCAAGGTCGGGCGCCTCGTGCTCCAGCTCAACCGCAATCAGGTCCGGGTCTCGCCGGAATACAAGGCCGGCGAGCCGATCGTGGTGCTCGGCGCCGCCAGCCCCGCCACCACCGCTGCCCCGGTCGAGGCCGACCCCGCCGGCACGACGCCTGCTACGCCGGCTCCGACGCCCGCGGCGGTCCCCGCTCCGGCTCCGGACAAGCCCGCCGATCCGGCGGTGAAGCCTCAAGACAAACCGCAAGACAACAAGACGCCGGACAGATGACGGCGATTCCGGTGACGGAGAGACGGGCGGTCCTGCCCCGCGAGCGCGATGTCCCCCGGCCCGATCCGCGGGATCGGGCCGGCTGGCGACCGTCGCGCCGCCCCGGCCGCGGCGCGGGCGAGCCGGCATCCGCCGCGCCCGCGCCCAGCGCCGCGCGCGGGCTCGACGCCTTCACCTTCTTCATCGCCAACCTTCAGACCGGCTTCGGCCCGTTCCTGGCGGTCTACTTCACCCAGCAGAAGTGGACGCAGTCGGATATCGGCCTCGCGCTTACCGTCGGCAGCCTCGTCAGCCTGCTCGGGCAGATGCCCGGCGGCGCCTTCGTCGACGCTTCGCGCTCGAAGCGCTTCGCCGCCGGCTTCTCGGCCTTCTGGGTCGGAGCGAGCGCGGTGATGCTCGCGGCCTTCCCGACCTACCTGATCGTCATGCTGGCCATGGCGATCCATTCGGCGGCGAGCTGCGTGCTGACGCCGGCCATCGCGGCGATCTCGATCGGCCTCGTCGGCCATGCCAACGCGGGCGCGCGGCTCGGCCGCAACGCGAGCTTTTCGGCCATCGGCAACGCGCTGGGCGCGGCCAGCATGGGCGCCGTCGGCTATTATCTCTCGAACGACGCGGTGTTCTACCTCGCGGGCGCCCTGGTGATTCCGGCGCTGATCTCCCTGCGCTTCATCCCCTCGCGCCGCGCCGAGGCGGCCCGCCCGGCGGCCGCCGACGAGCCGGCGACACCGCCTTCGGCCGGCGGGATGGCGGCCCTGCTGAAGAACCGGGCGCTCCTGTGCTTTGCCGCCTGCATGGTGCTGTTCTTCCTGGCCAACGCCGCGATGCTGCCGCTGGTCGGCTCGGTGATGACGCTGCGGGCCAGCGAGACCGCGACGGCGCTGGTCGCCGCCTGCATCATGGTCCCGCAGGCGGTGCTCGCCGTCACCGCCCCCCTGGTCGGGCGCCTCGCGCAGAGCTGGGGGCGAAAACCCCTCCTCGTCATCGGCTTCGCGGCCTTGCCGGTTCGCGGCCTGCTCTTCGCCTTCGTCAGCGACCCCTACTGGATGGTCGCGATCCAGGTGTTCGACGGCATCTCGGCCTCGGTGCTGGGCGTCATGGTTCCGCTGATCGTCTCCGATCTGACCCGCGGCACCGGCCGCTTCAACACGGCGCTCGGCGCCGTCGGCACCGGCATGGGCATCGGCGCGGCGCTCTCGACGGCGCTCGCGGGCTTCATGGCCGACCATCTCGGCAGCCACAGCACGTTCCTGGGACTCGCGGTGATGGGCGCGGTCGGCCTCGTCCTCGTGGTGCTCATCATGCCGGAGACGCGGGGCAAGGGCGCCGAGGATGGCGCAAGCGCTTGATGAGCCATGCTTCGGCGCGGGAGAGCCTTGACCTGCGCCCCGCGACGCGCTTGGAGTCGTTGCTGCGCCGCACGGTCGCTCAAGTCCCGTTCAGCTTGGCCGCGATAGTTCGCGGGAAAGCGGCCCGCGCTTGAAACATAAGGCGACGCTTCGCGTTGCGGTTAACGGGCCTAGCCTGCGCCTGCCGCGCCCACGGCACGCTTCTCGCCGCCCTGCGGGTCTGATCGAATCGGGATTGACGGTCGCGATGGAAGATCTCTGCCAATACGCCAACCGGCCCTTCGCCTTCGTCGGGCGCTATCTCAAGCGCCGCATCATCCCCCACCTCGTCATCCTTTTCGCGGTTCTCGGCGCCGTCACCTTCTCGGTCTCGACCGATTACGCCTTGAAGGGCGTGGTCGATGCGCTGGGCAAGGGGCCGAGCGCCGGCCAGGTCTGGACGGCGCTCGCCGTGCTGATCGCCTTCATCGCCGCCGACAACCTGCTCTGGCGCGTCGCCGCGCTCGTCGGCGCCTTCACCTTCGTCGGCGTCACCGGCGACATCCGCCGCGACATGTTCCGCCACATGACGGGCCACGCCCCGTCCTTCTTCGCCGACCGGCAGCCGGGCACGCTGGCCTCGCGCATCACGGCGACCTCGAACGCGATCTTCACCGTCGAGAACATGTTTACGTTCAACGTGATGCCGCCCTGCATCGCGGCCGTGCTCTCGATCGTCTACATCGGCACCGTGAACCTCACGATGGCGCTGGTGCTCGCCACCATCTTCACCGCGGTCGTGGTGCTGATGTTCAAGATGGCGTCCGCCGGCAAGCCGCTGCACCACGACTTCGCGGCGAAAGCCGCCAGCGTCGATGGCGAGATGGTCGATCTCGTCGGCAACATGCCCCTGGTGCGCGCCTTCTCGGCCTTCAACCGCGAGTTCGTCCGTTTCGACGGCACCATCGGCACCGAGATGCGGGCGCGGCGCTCGTCGCTGATCTATCTCGAGAAGCTGCGCATCACCCACGCCATCCTGACGGTGATCTCGATCCTCGGCCTGCTCTACTGGTCGATCAAGATGTGGGAGGCGGGCCAAGCCACCACCGGTCAGGTCGTGCTGGTCTGCACGCTGGGCATCCGCATCCTCGCCGCCACCCGCGATCTCGCCGTGGCCCTGGTGGACGCGACCCAGCACACCGCCCGCCTGTCGGAGGCGCTCCACACGCTGCTGCAGCCGCACGAACTCGTGGATCACCCGGAGGCCGAAAAGCTCGTCGGCCAGACCGGTGCCGAGATGCATTTCGACCACGTCGCCTTCAGCTATCCCGACGGCCGCACCGTCTTCTCCGACCTGGACCTGCTGATCCCGCCGGGCCAAACCGTGGGTCTGGTCGGCAAGTCGGGCGGCGGCAAGTCGACCCTGTTCTCGCTGATCCAGCGCTTCTACGAGGTGCAGGGCGGGCGCATCCTGATCAACGGCCAGGACATCACCCGCGTCACGCAGGAGAGCTTGCGCGAGGCGATCACCGTGGTCCCGCAGGACGTGTCGATGTTCCACCGCTCCTTGCGCGAGAACATCCGTTACGGCCGCCCCGACGCCACCGACGAGGAGGTGTGGCAGGCGGCGGAGGCGGCGCATTGCACCGACTTCATCAAGGCGCTGCCAGAGGGCTTCGACACCATCGTCGGCGACCGCGGCGTGAAGCTGTCGGGCGGCCAGCGCCAGCGCATCGCCATCGCCCGCGCCATCCTGAAGGATTCGCCGATCCTGCTCCTCGACGAGGCGACCTCGGCGCTCGACGCCGAGTCGGAGGAGGCGATCCGGGCGGCGCTGGCCAACCTGATGAAGGGCCGCACCGTCATCGCCATCGCCCACCGGCTCTCGACCCTGAAGGATTTCGACCGGATCGTGGTGCTGGAGGGCGGCAAGATCGTCCAAGACGGCTCGCCGGAAAAGCTGACCCATCTCGACGGGTTCTACCGCGAGCTGATGAAGAAGGAATCGATGTCGATGGCGCTCGCCGCCGCTTAAGGCGGCGCTCGACCGCCATCCCCGTTGACCAAGGCCCGCGCTTTCGGTTGCGGGGTGGTGCGGCAATTCCTAGCTTGAGCCGCTTCCAGGCGGCTCCGGCGTTCCGGGCCGGTTCCGCCCCTCCGTCCCATGGCAGGAGCGAGCCGCACCGTGCCCGACCAGCAATTCGCTAGCGACAACTATGCCGGGATCTGCCCGGAGGCGATGGCCGCGATGGTGGCCGCCAATGCCGGCCACGCCCCGGCCTACGGTGCCGACGACTGGACTCAGGCCGCCGCCGACGGCTTCCGCCGTCTGTTCGAGACGCCATGCGAGGTGTTCTTCGTCTTCAACGGCACGGCGGCCAATTCGCTGGCCCTGGCCTCGCTCTGCCAATCCTACCACAGCGTCATCTGCGCCGACTCGGCGCATATCGAGACCGACGAATGCGGCGCGCCGGAATTCTTCTCCAACGGCTCGAAGCTCCTCACCGTCGCGAGCCCGGACGGCAAGCTGACACCCGACGCGGTGCGGGTCATGGCCGGGAAGCGCAGCGACATCCACTTCCCCAAGCCCAAGGCGGTGACGATCACGCAATCCACCGAGACCGGCCGGGTCTATCGGCCGGACGAGATCGGCCGCCTCGCCGAGACCTGCCGCGGGCTCGGCCTGCACCTGCACATGGACGGCGCCCGCTTCGCCAATGCCTGCGCCTCGCTCGACGCCGCCCCCGCCGACCTGACATGGAAGGCGGGCGTGGACGTGCTCTGCTTCGGCGGCACCAAGAACGGCCTGGCGGTGGGCGAGGCGGTGATCTTCTTCGACACCGCGTTGGCGGAGGATTTCGGCTATCGCTGCAAGCAGGCCGGCCAGCTCGCCTCCAAGATGCGCTACCTCTCGGCCCCCTGGGTCGGGATGCTGGAGGACGACGCGTGGCTGCGCCACGCCCGCCACGCCAATGCCTGCGCCCGCCGCCTCGCCGAGGCCATCGCCGACGTACCGGGTGCGTCCCTCGCCGCCCCGGTCGAGGCCAACGGCGTGTTCCTCAACCTCTCGGCCGCGGCGCAGGAGCGCCTGCGAGCCCGCGGCTGGCACTTCTACGGGTTCATCGGCGGCGCGGCGCGCTTCATGTTCGCGTGGGATTCGCAGGTCGAGCGGGTCGATGCGCTGGCGCGGGACATCCGGGCCTGCGTGTCGCTGTCGGCGGCGGCGTAGGGTCAATGCTCGATCAGCTTGACCCTGCGAGGGACTGCTTTCGCCCCTTTTGCCGACATCAACAAGCAGGCTGAAGATGGCGGCGCTGTCAGGGAGAGGTTGGCGTGTGCAACTCGGTTATTGCCCAAGGACGTTAGCATGGGACTCCCAGGAACCTTACAGCGTTCCTGGGAGGCGAGGACCGTCTTGTTTGACAAGACGAGAACCCGTTCGTGCGTTGGCCGAAGGGCAAGGATTGGCACGACCTTGATCTATGCCGGTGCAGCATCGACCTTGCCGCGACACTCAGCAAGGCAGGTCTGTGGTGGCATCGGAGCAATGATGATCTAATGGAGTACATCATCGATTGAGTGTGATCCGCCATGATCATCGAGCGCCATGTCAGCCCGGACGGAGTGCTGACCTTCGTCGTTGAGCACGTCGACGACGGCGTCACCCTGCTCGGCTTTGAGGAAAGCGCGTGGCACACTCACCCCAACCTCCTCGACCGCGAGGACGGGGTCACCGACGAGGCTGCCACGAGTGCGTATATCGACCGGCTACTGCGCAGCGTCTCCGTCGTCGGCATCCGGCGCAAGGGCGGTGTGATCGTCGAGATATGGATCATGGACGACCCCATGTTTGAGGCGGACGCGCACGCCGACGACGAGACCTTGGAGATGCGCTACTGGAACGGCCGCCCTTGGTCTATCTGAAGCCCGCGTTCCACCCTCAACGGCCCTTCGAGCGATCAACCTGATCGAGCCTCGACCCCGGAGGACCGCGCCCCTCACCGCGGCGTCGAGGACACCCCCGAGGCGTCGATCGAACCCGGCATCCACGCCACCGGCTCGCCCGCCTGCGTCGCTGCGCCGGTCACCCGCCCCTGATGCAGCTCCGTCAGTTCCACGGCCTGCCGGGTGTCGTCCTCGGTGAGGAAAAGCCGGCGGGCCTTGGAGGCGAGGCCCAGCCGCGTCGAGCTGGTGAGCACGCTTTGCGCCGGGCTCGTCAGCAGGGCGAAGGCGATGGGAGCCATCCAGACGGCGAGCAGGAGATCCCCCGCCATCGCGATCAGGACGGTCAGGGCGAAGCCGGCGGCCACCGCGTCGCTCTGGAGGCGGAGCGCTTCGCCCCACGGCACGCTGCGGTCGTCGCGGGATTGCGCGTCCCAGCGCACCACCCGGCCGAACAGGGTCGAGACCACGGCGCCCGCGCTGAACAGCGCCATGACCGGCCACAGCACCACCCAGATCGCCTGCTCGATCGCGGCGCTGACGAGGAGCGAGCCGGCGCCGCCGAAGGCCGCGCGGCGCTTGGCCGAGGCCAGCACGTAGCCGAGGCTGAGGAGCTTCGGCAGCGCCAGCACGGCGACGACGAGGGCGGCGAGGGCGAACGCCGCGGGCGTGCCGCCGTCGAAGCCGTAGCCCAACAGGCCGAGTTCGCCGAGGCGCACGGCCTGCCACGTGCCGAGCGCCAGGAAGGCGATCCAGAGCGGATAGACGCCATAGCCGAGGATGCCCACCGCGAGGTGCCAGCGGCTGGCGCCGCGCAGGCCCTTCATCGGCAGCACGCGGAGATGCTGGAGGTTGCCCTGGCACCAGCGGCGCTCGCGCCCGAGCAGATCGATCAGGTTGGTCGGCATCTCCTCCCAGGTGCCGCCCATCTCCGGCAGCAGGCGCACCTCCCAGCCGGCGCGGCGCAGGAAGGCGCCCTCCACGATGTCGTGGCAGAGGATCTCACCGCCGAGGGGCGGCTTGCCCGAGAGCACGGGAAGCTCGGCGTTCTGCGCGAAGGCCTCGATCCGCAGGATCGCGTTGTGGCCCCAATACGAGCCGTCCGGCCCCTGCCAGGTCTCCAGGCAGCGCAAGGAGAGCGGCGCGTAGAGCCGCACGGCGAATTGCTGGATGCGGGCGAACAGGGTGTCGCGGCCGGCCGCATAGGAGACGGTCTGGATCAGCCCGAGGCGGGGATTCTCCTCCATCAGCCGGGCGAGCTTGCGCATGGTCGCGCCGGTCATGAGGCTGTCGGCATCGAGCACGATCATGAAATCGTACTCGTCGCCATAGGTCTGGCAGAACTCGGCGATGTTGCCGGCCTTGCGGCCGCTGTTCTGCGTCCGGCGGCGGTAGCGGATGCGCGGCAGGCCACGCCCTGCGCCGGCCCCTTCGCCGCCCGCTTCGCGCTCGGCCCAGGCCACCGCGCGGGCGAATTCATGCTCCTCGACCGCCGAGATCGCGCCCTCGCGGGTGTCGGACAGGACGAAGATGTCGATGTCCGACCCGTCGCCGCCCTCGCGCTGGAGCGAGCGGGCCATGACGCGGATCGCGGAGAAGACCGCGATCGGGTCCTCGGCGTGGATCGCCACCACGGCCGCCGTGCGGCTCAGGCCGGTCGGACGCGCCGAGATCGTGGCGGCGCGCCGCTCCAGCGGCGACAGCACCCGGTCCCCCATCCCGCCGGCGACGAGTCCGTAGAGGTATTGCCACGCCGTGAACGACTGCCACGCCATCAGCAGGGCGAACAGGCCGAGCACGGCGCGCCCGAGCCAAGTCTCCGGCATCCCGTAGGCGGCGAGCGCCAGGGCGAGGATCGCGGCGGCGGTCGCGAGCGTTGGGACGACCAGGGCGAGCCGGCGCAGGCCGAACGCGGGCGGTCGCGGCGCCGGGCCGGTCCCCGCGGGCCGCGCCGGACCCTGGCCCGTCTCGACGGGCGCATCGACCTGCGGCAAGTCTGGGCTGGACATGGTCGGCGTCGATGACTCGGCGGGAGGGAGAAGCGGATGGACGAACCGTCGGGGGATGACGGCGATGCGCGCCGGGACGGGGACGTTTCGCGGCGGCAGATGATGCGGGTCGGCCTCGCCGGACTTTCCGGCTTGAGTATGCCTAGCCTCTTCGACCTGAATGCCGACCGAACGATGGCCCAGACGTTTCCCGCTGCGCAACCCGGAGCGCCGTCGCAGGGCGAGGGACGCCCCGTGACCCTCGACGACGTGGCGGCCCGCGCCGAATCGCTCGCCCGGAGCCCTTATCGCCCGCACGACGACGACCTGCCGCCGGAGCTGAAAGGCCTGACCTACGACGACACCCAGGCCATCCGCTTCCGCCCGGAGGCGACGGTGCCGCTCGGCCCCGGCTTCTCGCTGCAGCCGTTCCACCGCGGCGGGCAGCAGCCCCGCCGCGTCGATCTCTTCCTTCAGAAAGCCGGGCAGGCCCCCGTGCCGTTCGGCTACGACGCCCGGCTGTTCGATCTCGGCCCGACGCTGAAGGACCGAACCTATCCGGCCGCCCTGGGTTTTGCCGGCTTTCGCATCGCCCACGGCTTCGATCCGGCTCGTGCCGACGATCACGAGGAATTTCTGGTCTTCCTCGGCGCCTCCTACTTCCGGCTGCGGGGCAAGGGGCAGATCTACGGTCTGTCGGCGCGCGGCATCGCGGTCGATACCGGGGCACCCACGGGCGAGGAATTTCCCGACTTCACCACCTTCTGGATCGGCCCGGTCGAGGGTGGCACCGTCACGGTGCTGGCCCTGCTGGAGGGCCCGAGCCTGACCGGCGCCTACCGCTTCCGCGTCACGCCGGGCGATCCCTCGACGCTTCACGTGACCGCCGCCCTGTTTCCCCGCCGGGCCATCGCGGCGCTCGGGCTGGCCCCCCTCACCAGCATGTTCATCGACGGGCAGAACGGGCCCGGCGCGCGGGGCGCCCTCCCCTTCGACGATTTCCGCCCGCAGGTGCATGATTCGGACGGGCTGCTGGTGCAGACGCCCGGCGACCGGCTCTGGCGCCCGCTCACCAACGGCCGCGCCGCGCCGCAGACCTCGGCCTTCCGCGCCGCCCCCCTCGAAGGGTTCGGCCTGCTCCAGCGCGAGCGGCGCTTTTCCGCCTATCTAGACGTCCAGGCCCGGCACGAGGACCGGCCCGGCCTCTGGGTGCGCTCCGAAGCCGGCTTCGGACCCGGCGCGGTGCGTCTGTTCGAGATTCCGTCGCGGGAGGAGGCGACCGACAACATCGTCGCCGCCTTCGTTCCCGACAGGAAAGTGGAGGCCGGCCGGCGGCTGGACCTGGCCTATTCGCTCGTCACCGTCGGGGCAGAGCCCGTTGCGGCGATCGCGCCGCCGCTCGCCCGCGTCGTTTCGAGTAGGGTCGGGTCCGCCGAACGGTTGCGCCCGACCAATCCGCCGAGCCCGAAGCGGCGCCTCTACGCCATCGACTTCGAGGGACCGAGCCTGCCCGACGACCCGAAGGCCGACATCGACGTCGCCCTCTCGGCCAGCGCCGGCGCCTTCGTCGAACCCTATGCCGAGCGCGTCCCCCAGACCGGCGGCTGGCGCCTCTACGCCGAATTCCGCCCCCCCGAGCCGATGCCGGCCGGCGACATCGTCTTGCGCGCCCGCCTCAGCCATGCCGGCCGGGTGATCACCGAGACCTGGGACGGGGTGGCGTAACGCGCCCGGCCCATCATCTGGAATTCCTTCATGACACAGCCCTTGGCCGCCTGCGTTCTGACGCAGAGCTGTTTCGAAACCGACGCCGCGCTCGTCGCGCGAAAAGTGGGTGAGCGCTTCGCCCATCTCGGCGTGAAGTCCGAGGTTCGGATCGCCCAGACATCCGGCGCGGCGCGCTACGCACTCGATGTCGACGGCGTCGCGGTCATGGTCATCTACACCGGCAAGCCGATCGCCGAGGACATCGTGACGAACCTCGCGCAGAACCTGCTCGAGAGCGAAGCCACGCCGACGGCGCACCGGGATCAGGCCGTGGTCACGCTTCTCCACGACGATGTCGAAGGCCACGAGGCGACGCTGCGCGCCGCCTCGGCCATCCTCAAGGTCGCCTGCGTTCTGGCAGAGACCGACGCCGCCACGGCGGTCTACTGGCTCCCGAGCGAGATGCTCATGTCCGCGACCTTCTTCGCGCAGGTCATGGAGGAGATGAGAGACGCGGAGGATGTGCCGTCCGGGGTGATGATCCGCTTTGTTCCCTACGCGGACGGCGGCGGTTTCGAGCAGCGTCAGGGCGTCACCGTCCTCGGCCTGGATCGCTTCATCGGCCGCGACATCGAGTTCGTGCCGAGCGCGCTCCCGCTCAATCGCGTCATCAAGAGCGCCTTCGAGATGAGCGACTGGTTGCTGCGCAAGGGACCCGTCTTGGAGGACGGCGACACCTGCGGCGGATCGGCGACGGAAATCATCCGCATCCGCCACAAGGACAGGGGCCGGATCAGCCCTCATCCGGTGCTGGAATCGACGATCGAGACGCTCGATCCGTCCGAGATGATGAAGCAGGCACCCTGGAGCAATTGAGCGGGCGTCTCAGGGCGCTCGCTTCGATCTCACCTCACGCCGTCGCCGCGAGGCGGACCCGAAGCGATCCGCGGAGCGCCCCATCGCCGGAGAAGGCGAGACGGCTTCGTCCGTCCCGTCATCGGTCAGCCGAACATACGTCTCGGACGGGTCCCGGCTCAGCGGCTCCGCCCGGGCGGCGGCGTCTCGGATCGGCGGCGTTGCTCGATCCGTGCCACGCTCGGCGGCAGGCCGTTATCGTCCCGGTCGGTGCCCGTCGGAGGCAGGGGCGGGGCGGCATCGCGGCCACGCTCGAACGCCCAGCCGGCATTCACCCCGGCATAGAATCCTGAAAAGTCCTCGGCCGCGGCCGGGCCGGTACCGAGCATCAGGCCCAGACAGAACGCCGTCGCCACCCGCATCCGCGCATTCTCCAACGAAGCTCGGGCATCCCGACAAACGAAAACGGCGGCCCTGAGGCCGCCGCTTCGTCAGTCAGTCGACGCGTCGATCAGTAATCGACGCTGATGCTGGAGGCCTCGCGGCCCTTCTGGCCCTCGACCACGCCGAGGGTGACCTGCTGGCCCTCGGCCAGGGAGTCCAGGCCGGCGCGGGACAGGGCGGAGCGGTGCACGAACACGTCCTTGCCGCCGTCATTGACGGAGACGAAGCCGAAGCCCTTGGCCGGGTCGTACCACTTCACGGTGCCGGTCATCTCGACCGACGGGCCGGAGGCGAAGCGGCCACCGCCGCCACCGCCGCGATCACCGCCGAAGCGGTCACGGCCACCACCGCCGAAGCGGTCGCCGCCACCGAAGCGGTCGCCACCGCCGCCGAAGCGATCGCCGCCGCCGAAGCGCGGGCCCTCGCGCCGGGGCGGAGCCGCCTCGGCCGTGGAGGTGTCGACGCTGTTGACCGCAGTGACCTGCGGACCCTTCTGGCCCTGGGCGGTCTGCACCGTGAGGCGCGTGCCGGGCAGGAGGTCGTCGTGGCCGGCGGCTTCGACCGCGCGGATGTGGAGGAAGGCATCGCCGGAGCCGTCGCCGAGCTCCACGAAGCCGAAGCCCTTCTCCTTGTTGAACCACTTCACCGTGGCGTCACGCTCCGGGCCCGAAGGCGCCGCAGCTGCGGGGGCGCCCCGCGACGGGCCGCGGTCGAAACCACCGCCACCACCGTAGCCGCCGCCACCGCCGCCGAAGCGGTTGCCGCCACCACCGTACCCACCACTGCTCGGGGGCAGCTGGTCCGGCCACTGAGGCTCGGCACCGCCCTCGTCGAAGCCGCGCTTCTGCGGCCCCCGAAAATCACGACCACGTCCCATTGAAAGCTCGCAAAAACCGTCCGCCCGCCACGTCTCGAATACCGCGTGCGCGCTATCCCGAGACAGCCCACGCCTCGCACTATCATCCCCTCGGCAGCGGATACCGAGATCGATGCCTCAGGTCTGACGCAATCGGGGCCGATCCGCAAGGAACTTCTAACCCGTCCGTGCTTGCACCCGCCGATTTTCGTGGTGAACTGCGTAAGGGAGCGGACTCGGCGCGGTATCGGGGCCCTCGTCAAGAATCGTTCCAGATTTTGGCGGCGCCTGCATCACGTTGCGGAGGTTTCCTTAAGGGAAACGCAAACCCGCCGCCCCTAAGCTCCGGCCCGAGACCGCCCGCGCCGCGCGAGGCCGGGCCCGAGCCGCCGATGATCGCCACCCCGACCTTTCCGGATCTCTCGGCTCTCGTGGTCGACGAGAGCCTCTACATCCGCCGCATCGTGCGCGACATGCTGATGCGCGTCGGCATCAAGCGCGTGCTGGAGGCACCCGACGGAGCCGAGGCCCTCGGCGTGCTCGCCGAGAGCAAGCCCGACCTGACCATCCTCGACTGGGACCTGGCGATTCTCTCCGGCGAGGAGTTCATCCGGCTCGCCCGCACGCCCACCACCTCGCCCTCCCCGACCGTGCCGATCATCCTGATGCTGGCCCAGCCTCGGCGCAACGTCGTGGACCGGGCGATCTCGCTGGGCGTCAACGAGATCATTGCCAAGCCGTTCTCGCCCAAGACCCTGTGGTCGCGCCTCGACGAGGTCATCAACCGGCCCCGGCCCTTCTCCCAGGTCAAGAGCCTGCTGCGCCCGCTGCCGCGGACCAACGGGGCGTCGAAGGGGATGGGATTGAACTGACGCGCTCGTCCGGACGCCCCGATCTCGACCGTTTTTCGAGATCGGCGCCGTCCGATGTCAGTGTCGCCGTCGCTTCGGAGCGGGACCGATCCGGTCCGCGGGCGGCGTCCGGATGTCGAAGGCCGAGAGTTCGGCGATGCCGCCCTCCACGTCGAGGCCGCGCTCGACCACGGCGATGCGGTGGCCGCCCTCCTCCGGGGTGATCGTATAGAGGTAATACGAGGCACGCCGGTTCACGAGGAGCGAGCGGGCCGAGGCCGAAGGCGCGCCGACCACCGGCACCGGCCGCCCCTCCGGGCCCGGAATGCCCGCCACGCTGCCGACGTGGTTGTGACCGTGCAGGATCAGGTCGGCCCCGGCCCGGCCGATCATCGCCGCGAAGGCGGCGGCGTCCTTCAGCTCGCGGCCCGCAGCCGCCCCGCCGGGATGGGGCGGATGGTGGATCATCACCACGCGGCAGGGCCGGTCGGGTGCCCGCGCCAGGTCGCCGAGCAGGCGCTCCGCCGCCGCGATCTGCGCCGGGCCGAGCCGCCCGGTCGCGGCGAACGGCTTGGTCGGGATCGCCGAGGACAGGCCGACCAACGCGAGCGGCCCGCGCCGCCTGAGATACGGGAAGAGGCCCGCCCGCCCGTCGTCGTCGGCGGTCCAACCGCCGCAGCTGCCGAGCAAACCTTCCAGCGAGCCGCGGACATAGGCGTCGTGGTTGCCCGGCACGAAGCTCACCCGGTCGGCCGGCCCCAGGGCCTCCAGGAAGATGCGGGCCGTGTCCCACTCGTCGGGCAGGCCGAGGTTGCACAGATCGCCGGTACAGGCGACGTGATCGCTTCCCTGCGCCCGGAGGTCGGCAACGAGGGCGCCGAGCAGGTCCATGTCGTGATGGCGCCCGCGCCCGCGGTGCCAGTTCACGTAGCCGGTCGCGCGCTTGCTCAGGAGCTGGCGCAGGCGCAGCCGCGGCAACGGCCCGACATGGGGATCGGTGAGATGGGCGAGCCTGAACATTTCGACACCGCATCGGAGCATCGAGCGTGCGCGTCAACACCCGTGCAGCAGGAGAACGCCCGAACTCCGCCGCATTGGGGCACGACTCCGCGGGTCGTCCACCCGGCCGCGTTGCCTCCCGGCCCGACGCGGGGCTAGACACCCGGCCCGGGCGGCGCCCGATTCGAAACGCGAGCGAACAGGCGGAGCGGTCCGAGCCCATGGGCCTGATCAAGACCATCGGCCGCAAGCCCGCGGTCCAGCATGTGCTGAGCCGAATCGCCTACGGCTATCTCCGCTTGGTGAAGCGCACCAACCGCTTCACCCGGGAGCCGGCGGACATCTACGAGCGCCTCGACGCGATCGGCCCCTTCATCGCCGCGATGTGGCACGGGCAGCACCTCATGATCTCGTTCATGCGCCGCCCCCAGGATCGGGTCGCCACGATCATCTCCCGCTCCCCCGACGGCAATATCAACACGATGGCGCTGGAGCGGATGGGGGTGCGGGTGATGCGGGCCTCCGGTGCCCGAGGCCGCGTCGTGCGCGACGCCCGCGCCAAGGGCGGCGCCGAGGGCCTTCGCGCCATGGTGAAAGCGCTCAAGGGCGGCGAGACCGTCGCCTTCTCGGCGGACGTGCCTAAGGTCTCGCGGGTCTGCGATGCCGGCATCATCATGCTGGCGCGGTTCTCCGGCTGCCCCATCGTCCCGGTCGCCGTGGTGACGGGCCGGCATATCCGCTTCAATTCCTGGGACCGGGCCTGCCTCGGCCTGCCGTTCGGGCGCGGCGCCATGGTGTTCGGCGAACCGATCTACGTCCCCCGCGAGCTCGAGCCGGAGGCGACCGACGGCTATCGCGCCCGCGTCCAGGCGGAACTGAACCGCGTCCACGACCGGGCCTACGCCCTGGTCGGCCGTCCCGACCGCGTGGTCGGCTCACGGGACGACGCCCTGGGACAGGCCGCGTGAGGGTGCCGCCGCTCCCCGCGACCCTGCGGGTCTACCGCTACGGGCTCTATCTCGGCGAGCCCGCGGTGGCGGGGCTGCTCGCGTGGCGCTCCCGCCGCGGCAAGGAGGATCCTGCCCGCCTGCCCGAGCGACGCGGACGCCCCGGCCGGGCTCGGCCGGTCGGGCATCTGGTGTGGATGCACGGGGCCAGCATCGGCGAGGCGCTCTCCCTCGTCGGCCTCATCGAGGGGATGATTGCCCGCGGCTGCTCGGTGCTCGTCACCACCGGCACCCGCAGCGCCGCCGATCTCTTGAGCCAACGCCTGCCCGCAGGCGCGGTGCATCAGTACATGCCGCTCGATGCGCCGCGCTGGGTCGAGCGCTTCCTGGCCCACTGGCAGCCGGATCTCGCGGTGGTCGCCGAATCGGAGATCTGGCCCAACACCGTCGTGGCGCTGCACGAGCGCGGCATCCCGCTGGTGCTCGTCAACGGGCGGATGTCGCAGCGCTCGTATCAGGGCTGGGCCCGCTCGCCGCGCACCGCCCGCGCCCTGCTCTCGCGCATCGCCGTGTGCCTGTGCCAGACCAAGGCCGATGCCGAGCGCTTCGCCCGGCTCGGCGCCCCGCGCATCAGCGTGGTCGGCAACCTGAAATACGATTCCGCCCTTCCCCCGGCCGATGCGCAGCAGCTCGCCTACTTGCGCGACATGGTCGGCGACCGGCCGGTCTGGGTCGCGGCGAGCACCCATCCGGGCGAGGACGCCGTCATCGCCCGCGTCCATGCCCGCTTGCGGGACCGTTTTCCCCGCCTGCTCACCATCGCCGTACCGCGCCACCCCCGCCGCGGCGAGGAGGTGGCGCAGGTGGCCCACGAAGCCGGCCTGCGCACCAGCCGGCGCGCCAAGAACGGGCGTCCCCAGGCAAACGTGGATGTCTACGTCGCCGACACGCTCGGCGAACTCGGCCTGTTCTACCGGCTCTGCCCGCTGGTCTTCCTCGGCGGCTCGCTGGTGGAGCATGGCGGCCAGAACCCGATCGAGCCCGTGCGCCTCGGCGGCGCCGTGCTGCACGGCCCCCACATCCACAATTTTTCGGAGCCCTACGGCGCGCTGGGCGCCGCGGGCGGCGCCCGCCTCGTGGCGGACGAGGCCGATCTCGCCGCAGCGGTCGCGGACCTCCTGGGCGATCCTTCGCGTGCCGCCGAGACGGCGCGGCGGGGCCAAGCGGCGCTTTCCGCCTTCGAGGGCGCCGTCGGCCGCACGCTCGCGGTGCTCGACCCCTACGTCGCGCAGATGAAGCTCGCCGCCCGCGAACGGGCCTGATGCGTCCTCCGGATTTCTGGACCCGCGCCCCGTCCCATCCGCTGGCCCGGCTGCTGGCCCCCGCGGGCGGGCTCTACGGCACATTGACCGCCCGGCGGATGGACCGGCTCGGCGCGCCGGCCCCCGGCCCGATCCTGTGCGTCGGCAACTTCACCCTCGGCGGCGCCGGCAAGACGCCGACCGCTCTGGCGCTGGCCCGCATCCTGCGCGACGAACTCGGCAGGCGCCCGGCCTTCCTCAGCCGCGGCTACGGCGGACGCCTCGCCGGGCCGGTGGCGGTCGAACCCGCCTCGCACGATGCGGCGGATGTCGGCGACGAGCCGCTGCTGCTGGCGCGCTCAGCCACGACGGTGGTCGCCCGCGACCGTCCGGCGGGTGCGCGGCTCTGCGTCGATCTCGGCGCCGACATCGTCGTGATGGATGACGGGCTTCAGAATCCGAGCCTGCACAAGACGCTGTCGCTCGCCGTGGTCGATGCAGGCGCAGGGATTGGCAATGGCCTGCCCTTCCCGGCCGGTCCCCTGCGGGCGCCGCTGGCGCGGCAATGGCGGCACGTGGGCGGGCTGGTGCTGATCGGCGACGGCGCGCCGGGCGAGGCACTGGCGCGGGAGGCGGCGGCACGGGGTCTGCCGGTGCATCGCGCCCGGCTCGTGCCGGAGGCGCCGGAGCGGTGGCGGGGCGAGCCGGTCGTCGCCTTCGCCGGGATCGGTCGGCCGCAGAAGTTCTTCGACACGCTGGCCGGGCTCGGCGCGCGGATCCTTGCCACCAGAAACTTCGCCGACCACCATCCCTACCGGGCCGGCGACCTCGCCCCCTTGCGGGCCCTCGCGATCCGCGAGGGCGCGCGCCTCGTCACCACCGAGAAGGACGCCGTGCGGCTGCCCGAGGGCGAGAGCGCGGAGGTTCTGCGGGTCATCCTCGCCTTCGAGGATCCGGCGGCCCTGCGGCGTCAGATGGTAGAGACGCTCACGGCGCCCGGCCGATCTCCTTGAGCCGCTGCATCGCGGCCTCGGGAGTCGCGTAGGCCTCCTGGCGATCGACGTTCCAGTAGCGGAGCGCGTCGAGATCGATCGCCTCGCCGGTCACGGCGCAGCGCACGAAGCTGCCGGGCTTGAGCACCCGCATGGTGCCGTCGCCGTACTCGACCTTGGCCTCGCCGTTGTTCGAACCCCGATCGTAGCGCCCGAGCATGTCCCTGGCTCCCTGCCGCATCCGCAAGGCTCTTGCATTACGAGGCGGGAGCACGGCTGTCGACCGCCCCTCGACATCGGCCCCGGCCTCGGGCCAAACGGGGTCATGACCGCGCCCGGCGCCCCCGCCCAAAGCCCCGATCTCGACGCCCTGTTCGCCGCGGCCTCCGCCGTGCGGGCACGGGCCCACGCACCCTATTCGGGGTTCTCCGTCGGCGCCGCGCTGATCGACGAGGCGGGGCGCGTCCATGCCGGCTGCAACGTCGAGAACGCGGCCTATCCGGTCGGCACCTGCGCCGAGGCCGGGGCCGTCGCGGCGATGATCGCGGGGGGCGGGCGGCGCATCCGGGCGATCCTGATCCTCGCCGACAGCCCCGCTCCGGTCACGCCCTGCGGCGCCTGCCGCCAGCGCATCCGCGAATTTGCCGGGCCGGACACGCCGATCCTCGCCGCCGGCCCCGAGGGCATCCGCGCCCGCTTCACCCTGGAGGCGCTGCTGCCGGCCTCCTTCGGCCCCGAGCACCTGCCGGAGCACAGCATCGATGGCGAATGAGATCGAGGCCACCGCGACCTTGCGCGACAAGGGGTTCGCCGGCCCGGCCGCCCTGGCGATCGTGACCGGGACCGGCCTCGGCGCCCTGGTCCAGGCGGTCGAGGAACGGATCAGCCTCGACTACGAACAGATTCCCGGCTTCCCGGCGCCGGGCGTGTCCGGCCATGGCGGGCGGCTGCATCGCGGGATGCTCTCCGGGCGGCCGGTGCTGGTGCTGGAGGGGCGCGCCCACGCCTACGAGCGGGGCGATCCCGCCGCCATGCGGGTGCCGCTCGCCACGGTCGCGGCTTTGGGCGCGAATCGGGTGCTGATCACCAACGCCTCCGGCTCGCTGATGCCCAAGGCCGGGCCCGGCAGCCTCGTGGTGCTCACCGACCACATCAATCTCTCCGGGTTCAACCCGCTGATCGGCGAGGCCAGCGACGCCCGGTTCGTGCCGATGACGAACGCCTATGCGCCCCGCCTGCGCGCCGCGCTCCGGGCCGCGGCCGAGATGGAGGGGCTCATCCTGCACGAGGGCGTCTATGCGTGGTTCTCCGGCCCGAGCTTCGAGACGCCCGCGGAAGTCCGCATGGCGGGACGGCTCGGGGCCGACCTCGTCGGCATGTCCACCGTGCCGGAGACGATCCTGGCCCGCTTTCTCGGCCTCGAGGTCGCCGCGGTCTCGGCGGTGACGAACTTCGCCGCCGGCATCTCGGGGGGCGACCCGCACCATGCCGAGACCAAGGCGGTCGCGGCCCGCGCCGGGGCCGACCTCGCCCGCCTCGCCGCCGCCTTCGCGGCCCGCCTCCCCGAATCGTGAGGTCCTTTGCGATGACCGCCCCCCTTCCCCCGGACGAGGCCGTGCGGATCGCCGCCCGCGCCCTGCCGCTCCTCGACCTGACCGACCTGAGCGAGGGCTGCACGGCGGAGGCGGTCGCGACCCTGTGCCAGCGCGCCGAGCGGCACGCCGTGGCGGCGGTCTGCGTCTGGCCGCGCTTCGTGCCGCAGGCCGCGCAGACGCTCGCGGGATGCGGCGTGCGGATCGCCACCGTCGTCAATTTTCCGGAGGGCGGCGAGGACGTGGCCGGCACCTTGGCCGAGACCCGCGCGACGCTCGACGACGGCGCCGACGAGATCGACCTCGTGTTGCCCTACCGTGCGCTCCAGCGCGGCGATGCGGAAGCGGCTCGCGCCATGGTGGCATCCGTGCGCGAAGCCTGCGGCGACAAGCTGCTCAAGGTGATCCTGGAAACCGGGATGCTGCCGGATGCCGAGACGGTGGCACGGGCGAGCCGGCTCGCGCTGGAAGCCGGGGCCGACTTCCTCAAGACCTCGACCGGCAAGACTCCGGTTTCGGCCACGCCCGAGGCGGCGGAGGCGATGCTGTCCGTGATCCGCGAGAGGGGCGGCGCGCGGCCGGTCGGGCTGAAGGTGTCGGGCGGCCTGCGCCGGGTCGAGGATGCCGCGCGCTACCTCGCGCTGGCCGACCGCATCATGGGCCCGGACTGGGTGAGGCCGAACACGTTTCGGATCGGCGCCAGCGCGCTCCTCGACGATCTGACCCGCGCCGGGGAGGCCGGGGCATGAGACTCCCGCAGGAGATCATCCGCGACAAGCGCGACGGGCGGGCCCTGTCCGAGGCCGACATCGCCGGCTTCATCGGCGGGCTGACCGACGCGCGCGTCACCGAGGGGCAGGCGGCGGCCTTCGCCATGGCGGTGTTCTTCCGCGGCCTCTCCCTCGACGAGCGCGTGGCGCTCACCCGCGCCATGCGGGATTCCGGCTCCGTGCTGACCTGGGACCTGCCCGGTCCCACCCTCGACAAGCATTCCACCGGCGGCGTCGGCGACACGGTGAGCCTCGCGCTCGGCCCCATGGTCGCGGCCTGCGGCGGCTTCGTGCCGATGATTTCGGGCCGAGGTCTCGGCCATACCGGCGGCACCCTCGACAAGCTCGCCAGCATCCCCGGCTACGACGTGGCGCCGGGGCTCGACCGCTTCCGCGCGGTGGTGCGCGAGGCCGGCTGCGCCATCATCGGCCAGACGGCGGACCTCGCCCCGGCCGACCGGCGCCTCTACGCCATCCGCGACGTCACCGGCACGGTCGAATCCCTCGACCTGATCACGGCTTCGATCCTCTCGAAGAAACTCGCGGCGGGCCTCGACGGCCTCGTCATGGACGTGAAGGCGGGCTCGGGCGCCTTCATGGCGCGGGACGAGGAGGCACGGGCGCTGGCGCAGAGCATCGTCACGGTCGCCAACGCCGCCGGCCTGCCGACCCGCGCGCTCCTGACCGATATGGACGCGCCACTGGCCTGCGCCGCCGGCAACGCCGTCGAGGTGGCCTACGCCGTCGATTACCTGACGGGGCGCCGCCGCGAGCCGCGCTTCCACGCGGTGACGATGGCCCTTTGCGCCGAGATGCTGGTGCTCGGCGGCCTCGCCGCCGACCGCGATCGAGCCGAGGGGCGGCTGCAGGCCGCCCTCGATACGGGCGCCGCCGCCGAAACCTTCGCCCGGATGGTCGGCGCGCTCGGCGGCCCGTCGGACATTCTGGAAGCCTCGGACAGGCACCTGCCGCGGGCACCGGTGGTGCGATCGGTGGCTGTGGAGAATGCCGGCACGGTCGTGGCGGTGGACACCCGCGCCGTCGGCCTCACCGTGATCGGGCTCGGCGGTGGGCGCACCCGGCCGCAGGACGACATCGACCCGCGCGTCGGCTTTTCGGATCTGGCACGGCCCGGTGACTGGCTCGGCGTCGGCGATCCCCTCGGGATCGTTCACGCGGCGGACGAGGCGGCGGCGGAACGGGCGGCGGCAGCCCTTCGAGCGGCCTACCGGATCGGTGCGACGGCGCCGGCGGCGCGGCAGGCGATCCTCGAACGGGTCGGCTGAGTCTCGACCAAAAAAAGGGCCGCGCGCCGGTCCACCCGGCGCGCGGCCTCTCGACCCGTCAGCTCAGTAGAAGTGATGGTGACGGCGCCAGCCGTGGTGGTGGCCCCAGTGATGGTGCCGGTGATGACCCCAATGGTGGCGGCGATGGTGGCCCCAGCCATGGTGACGGTGGTGATGATGACCCCAGCCATGATGGCGATGGCGGTGGAAGCGACGGTGGCCCCAGCCGTGCGGGTGATGCCACTGCACGGTCTCGACGCCCGCGTCGGCGGCGAGCGTGGCGGCGGGCGCAGCCGCGAGCGGGGCGGCCTCGGCTGCCTGGGTGCCGATCAGCCCTCCGGCGAGAACGGCCATGGCGGCCAGCGTGCGGCGGATGCGCTTGGTCGATATGGTGTTCGACATCGTGAACTCCCTTCGTCCGGCCGCGTCGAGGCGGCCTCGGAACGAGACGCTAGGAGCTTCGCAATGAACGAGGCCTGAGAAGCGTTCCCACAAACGGAAACAATTCTCCGGGGATGATTCTCATCCCAAAACCGTGTCAGGCGGTCGGCTTGTCGATCGTCTTGGCGGGTCGGCGGTAGACCCACACGCGAGCGGGCGGCAGGTTCAGCCACACCCGGTTGGAGCGGCTCGCGGTGTAGCTTCCGGCTTCACAGCGGGCCGGGATCGGCGGCACCACGGCGTAGGTGAACTGCACGAACGGCGCGCCCGGCTGCATCACGTCGTGGGCGTCCTGCAGCAATTCCATCCGCTTCTCGAGCGGCTTGGTGAAGAGCGGCAGCGAGGAGATCGTCGCGGCACAGGGCTCGGTGACGATGCTGCCGAGCGTCTCGCGGATGCTGTAGGCGTCGCCCCGGATCACCGTGGTCCGCGGGAAGCGGCGGCGCAGCAACGCGCAGAAATCCGGGTTGAACTCCACGAGGATCAGCCGCTCCTGCTCGAAGCCGCGGCGGATCAGCGCCTCCGTGACCGGTCCGGTGCCAGGCCCGAGCTCGATCACGGGTCCGGGCATCGACGGGTCGGCGTAGGAGGCCATGGTGCGGGCGAGCATCCGCCCCGAGGGGGTGACCGCACCGGTGACGAGGGGACGCTCGAACCACGAGCGGAGGAACCGGGCCTCGTCGGGCAGCGGCTCACGCTGCTCCCGGATGCGGGTCGCGGCGACGGTTCGGGCGCTGGAACGGCGAAGCGGCGGCACGACCGGTGATCCTCGGATCAGGAGTGGAAGGACGGGGTGGAACCGCTCGCGGGCCGCGCGCGGCTGCAGGGTCCCGGTGTGAGGCCGGGGCTGAGGCGCGCGCTCGCCGGATCGGCGCACGACCCGGTGGGGAGCGTTCTAGACGACGAAAACCCGCACCCCGTCAAGGCCGGCCGTCCCTGGGCGCGAGGGCACCCGCCGGCCGCCCGACTGGGACGGCCGCAGGCACAACCGGGTTGGCCCGGTCTTTGATCCCGGCAGCAGGCCTCACGTCCGGCCCGCGCCGCTCACGAAGAAATCGCGGACCTTGGAGAAGAAGCCTGCGCTTTCCGGGTGGTTCTCGTCGGAGGCCGACTGGTCGAACTCCTGCAGCAGCTCGCGCTGGCGCTTGGTCAGGTTCTGCGGCGTCTCGACCGAGACCTGGATGTAGAGGTCGCCGACCTCGCGCGAGCGCAGCACCGGCATGCCCTTGCCCTTGATGCGGAACTGCTTGGCGGTCTGGGTGCCGGCCGGTATGCGCACCTGCGTCTGCGAGCCGTCGATCACCGGCACGGTGATCTCGCCCGAGAGCGCGGCGGTCACCATCGAGATCGGCACGCGGCAGAACAGGTCGGCGCCGTCGCGCTGGAAGAAGGTGTGCGGCTTGATCGAGAGGAAGACGTAGAGGTCGCCCGCCGGCCCGCCGCGCAGGCCGCTCTCGCCCTCGCCGGCGAGGCGAATGCGCAGGCCGTCATCGACGCCCGCCGGCACGTTGATCGAGAGCGTGCGCTCGCGGTTGACCCGGCCGGCGCCGGAGCAGGCGGTGCAGGGATCGTCCACGACCTCGCCGCGGCCGTGGCAGTTCGGGCAGGTGCGCTCGATGGCGAAGAACCCCTGCGCCGCCCGCACCCGGCCGTAGCCGCCGCAGGTCGGGCAGGCCCGCGGCTTCGAGCCGGCCTTGGCGCCGGTCCCCGAGCAGACCTCGCAGGCGATGGAGGTGGGGATGCGGATCGTCTCGGTCTTGCCGGAGAAAGCCTCTTCGAGGCTGATCTCGAGGTTGTAGCGCAGGTCCGCGCCGCGCTCGCGCCCCGGCTGGCCGCGCCCGCGCTGGCCGCCGCCGCCGGGCTGGCCGCGCCCGTCGCCGAAGAAATTCTCAAAAATGTCCGACATGAAGTCGCCGAACTCGTTGCCGAATCCGGGTCCGCCCCCGCCGCCGCCCTGGCTGAAGGCGGCGTGGCCGAAGCGGTCGTAGGCGGCGCGCTTCTGGCCGTCGGAGAGGCACTGATAGGCCTCGTTGACTTCCTTGAACTTGATCTCGGCTTCCTTGTCGCCGGGATTGCGGTCCGGGTGATGGACCATGGCGAGCTTACGGAAGGCGACTTTGAGTTCGCCGTCCGTGGCCGTCTTGGCGACGCCCAAAACCTCGTAGTAGTCCCGCTTTGACATTTTATTTCGCCCAGGGAAGTCTGTCAGGCATCACGCGCCGAGTTCCGGCGACACCGATTTGTTGCTCACAATCATCAATGCTGTTTTTATATTTCGAAAATCCGTCGCTATAGGCTTTATCGATTGCATTCCGATCAGGGCGCAGATCTATTGTCTGCTCATCGTCAATTTTGACGGTCATAGCGTTCTGATCGATAACGAAGCCGGCACTGCCAACAGCTTCCTGCAAGCCCTGCGCGGCCTCCACGCAAGCATGTCGGGGTACCGCCGGTTTTGCGGCTGCCAATACGAGATACTCAATGACGAGATGAACGCGCGCCACATCGCGTTGCAACAATGCCGCAGCGAGATTGTGCTCGGCGAGCATCATGCTGTGATGCAGATTTCTCATCCCACCACGGATCCTCATCTCCTCGCGCAACTGAGGATCCAATCTCGATTCGGCCCGCGTCGCTACGGAAGCGCATAGCAAAATACCGAGCGCTGCACCAACGACACGAACGATATGAAAGGGCACGGCCGGGATAGCCCCGACCGTGCCAACGTTCGATAGGCTCAGGCGAAGCACGCCGGATCAGGCGCGCTTCTTCTGATCCTTGTCGTCGACCTCCTGGAAGTCGGCGTCGATGACGTCGTCCTTCTTCTCGGCCGACGCGGAAGCGCCCTCACCCGGCGCGCCCTCGTTCTGCGAGGCGGCGTACATCGCCTCGCCCAGCTTCATCGAGGCCTGCATCAGGTCGTTGGTCTTGGCCTTGATGCCCTCGGCATCCTCGCCCTCCAGCGCGGTGCGAAGCGCGGCGATGGCCGTCTCGATGGCGCCCTTGTCGGCCGCCGAGACCTTGTCGCCGTATTCCGCGACCGACTTCTCGGTGGCGTGGATCAGGCTCTCGCCCTGGTTCTTCACCTCGACGAGTTCGCGGCGCTTCTTGTCGGCCTCGGCGTTGGCCTCGGCGTCCTTGACCATCTTCTCGATATCCGCGTCCGAGAGGCCGCCAGAGGCCTGGATGCGGATCTGGTGCTCCTTGTTGGTCGCCTTGTCCTTGGCCGTGACGTTCACGATGCCGTTGGCGTCGATGTCGAAGGTCACCTCGATCTGAGGCATGCCGCGCGGGGCCGGCGGGATGCCCATCAGGTCGAACTGGCCGAGCAGCTTGTTGTCGGCCGCCATCTCGCGCTCACCCTGGAAGACCCGGATGGTGACCGCGTTTTGGTTGTCCTCGGCCGTCGAGAAGACCTGGGACTTCTTCGTCGGGATCGTGGTGTTGCGGTCGATCAGGCGGGTGAACACGCCGCCCAGCGTCTCGATGCCGAGCGAGAGCGGGGTGACGTCCAGCAGCAGCACGTCCTTCACGTCGCCCTGAAGCACGCCGGCCTGGACCGCGGCGCCGATGGCGACGACCTCGTCCGGGTTGACGCCCTTGTGGGGCTCCTTGCCGAAGAACGCCTTCACGACCTCCTGCACCTTGGGCATGCGGGTCTGGCCGCCGACGAGCACGACCTCGTCGATCTCGGAGGCCGAGACGCCGGCATCCTTGAGCGCCTTGCGGCAGGGCTCGATGGTGCGCTGGACGAGGTCGTCGACCAGCGACTCGAACTTCGCCCGCGAGAGCTTCAGCGCGAGGTGCTTCGGGCCCGAAGCGTCGGCGGTGATGTAGGGCAGGTTGATCTCGGTCTGGGTCGCCGAGGACAGCTCGATCTTGGCCTTCTCGGCGGCCTCCTTGAGCCGCTGGAGGGCGAGCTTGTCCTTGGTCAGGTCGATGCCCTGCTCCTTCTTGAACTCGGCGGTCAGGTACTCGACCACGCGGTTGTCGAAGTCCTCGCCGCCGAGGAAGGTGTCGCCGTTGGTCGACTTCACCTCGAACACGCCGTCGCCGATCTCGAGGATCGACACGTCGAAGGTGCCGCCGCCGAGGTCGTAGACCGCGATGGTGCCGGCCTTCTTCTTGTCGAGGCCGTAGGCGAGCGCGGCCGCCGTCGGCTCGTTGATGATGCGCAGGACTTCAAGGCCGGCGATCTTGCCGGCATCCTTGGTGGCCTGACGCTGGGCGTCGTTGAAGTAGGCCGGGACCGTGATGACGGCCTGCGTCACCGGCTGGCCGAGATGCGACTCGGCGGTCTCCTTCATCTTCTGAAGGGTGAAGGCCGAGATCTGCGAGGGCGAGTACTTCTTGCCGTCGGCCTCGACCCAGGCGTCGCCGTTGTCGCCCTTGGCGATCTTGTAGGGGACGAGCCCCTTGTCCTTCTGCGTCAGCGGATCGTCGTAGGTGCGGCCGATCAGGCGCTTGATCGCGAAGAACGTGCGCTCGGGATTGGTCACGGCCTGCCGCTTGGCCGGCTGGCCGACGAGGCGCTCCCCGTCGTCGGTGAAGGCGACGATGGACGGGGTGGTGCGGGCGCCCTCCGCATTCTCGATGACCCTCGGCTGCGTGCCTTCCATGACGGCCACGCAGGAATTGGTGGTGCCGAGGTCGATTCCGATCACTTTACCCATGGTGGGATCCCTCTGTTCGCTGTTTCAAGCAGACCGCCGAGCCCCGAAGCAGCTCGACCCATGGCGGTACAAAACTTCCAGGCTTGAGAACGGGATGGATCCGAAGCGCGGCTCCCGGGGCAGGATGCGCTTTCAAGGCCTCGTCCCGTGTCTCGGCGCATATAAGAAGACGGCTACGCCGCCGCAAGAACGGGCGGAGACGCGCGAACCACGTCCCACAATCCCGTGTTCCGTGGGAGTTTTTGGGAATTGGTGCCGCCGCGCGGGCTTTTCCCGTTGCCAGGCTGCCACGCCCGCGCCACGGGTGGCGTGCTAGAGAGAATTGACGCCGACCGAACGACCGGCCCCGAGCCAGGATGGCGAAAGCCTGATGCGACTGCCCGTCCCGTTACGTCCCGCCGCACGGCCCACCCGCTTCCGGCGCATAGCCGCAGCCGGCCTTTTCGGCCTCGTCGCGCTCAGTCCCGCCGGGGCCCAGGCTCAGAACTTCTTCGAGGAGCTGTTCGGGATCGGCAAGGCGGCCAAGCCCCCCGCCCCGCCGCGCAACGTGCCGGTCCAGCCGCCCGCCCCCGTGCCGGGTGAGCCCGGTGCACCGGCCCTGCCCGGCGAGGGGGCCGAGACCCGGCCGTCCGCGCCGCCGGTGCCGCGCCAGCCCGTGGTGCTCAAGGTACCGGCCGAGGACAACGTCGTCGGCCAGGATCTCCTGCTCAACGGCCTCACCGGCTCGCTCAAGATCGAGAAGGCCGGCGGCGCCTACACCGCGCTGATGACGCTGCCGGGCACCAAGGTCTCGCAGCCGACCGAGACCTGCTCGGTCAAGCTCAATGCCGGCAAGCCGGTGACGCTGACGGCGGAAGGCCGCTCGCAGGGCGTGTCGCGCTTCTCCGCCAACGCGGCCGAATGCCCGCTCAAGCTCGACGTGCTCGACGGCAGCGTGCTGGCGACCCCGCTCGGCGACAAGGTCTGCACCTTCACCGCGCAGGATTGCGCCACCACGCCGAGCGGCCTGTGGGGGCCGGGCGCGGCGGCCTTGATCCCCCAGGCGGGCGAGTTCGACACCGCCCGCGGCGTCGCCGACCGGGCGGTGCGCGACAATTTCAAGCTGATGACCCAGCGCTCCCGCGGGCAGGACGTGCGGCCGATCGTGCAGGAGCAGGCCGCCTTCTCGTCCGACCGCGAGCAGGCCTGCCGCACCTATGCCCGCGAGGGCGCGCACGGCTATTGCCACCTGCGCTACACCGAGGCGCGGGCCATCGCGCTCGCCACCCGGCTCGGTGCCAACACCGCGAGCCCGACGGCGTCCAATACGCCCGCCCCCCGGCCGCGCCGGCCCAAGCCTGCGGTGGATGGGGTGAATCCCGATGCCGCCGGCGGCGGCGATCCGTTCGCCGAACAGTGATCCGCTCCGGCCCGCGTCACCGCGGGCCGGAACTCCGCTTTCGCCCGCCCTGTTGCGCCGAGGTCCCCCGGAGCCTCGCGAGCGCGCCATGCCCGACCAGAAGATCGAAGCCTATACCGACCCGGCCGGCGGCTGGGGCTCGGCCCGCTCGCTCGTGGACATCCTGACCCGCGAGGAGATTCCGGTCACCGGCGCGGCGATGCTGCTCAAGCAGAACAAGCCCGGCGGCTACATGTGCGTGTCCTGCGCGTGGTCGAAGCCGGCCGAGCCCGCGACGTTCGAGTATTGCGAGAACGGCGCCAAGGCGACCGCCTGGGAGCAGACCCGCAAACGCATCGGCCCCGACTTCTTCGAGCGCCACACCGTCACCGAACTGCTGACGTGGTCGGATTACGCGCTGGAGGAGAAGGGCCGGCTGACCCACCCCTTACGCTACGATCCCCAGCGCGACCGCTACGTCGCGGTCTCTTGGGAAGACGCCTTCGCCGAGATCGGCCGCGAACTGAAGGGGTTCGATCCGAAATCGGTGGTGTTCTACGCCTCGGGCCGGGCCTCGCTCGAGACGAGCTACATGTACGCGCTGTTCGCGCGGATGTACGGAACCAACAACCTGCCCGACTCCTCCAACATGTGCCACGAATCGACCTCCAAGGCGCTGCCGCAATCGATCGGCGTGCCGGTCGGGACGACGGTGCTGGAGGATTTCGAGGCGACCGACCTGATCCTGTTCTTCGGCCAGAACGTCGGCTCGAATGCGCCGCGGATGCTGCATCCGCTGCAGGACGCCCGCCGCCGGGGCGTGCCGATCATCACCTTCAACCCGCTGCGGGAACGCGGCCTGGAGCGCTTCACCAACCCGCAATCGCCCGTCGAGATGCTGACGAAATCCTCGACGCAGATCTCGACGCAATACCATCAGGTGAAGGCGGGCGGCGACATCGCGGCGATCGCCGGCATCTGCAAGGCGCTGTTTGCCGCCGACCGCGCGGCGCAGGACGAGGGGCGACCCCGCCTCCTCGACGTGGCGTTCATCGCCGAGCACACCCACGGCTTCGAAAAATTCGAAACTTTCTGCGACCGGCTCGACTGGCTGGCGTTGGAGGCCAAATCCGGCCTCAAGCGCGAGGCGTTGGAGGCGGCCGCCGCCGTCTATGCGCGGGCGCAGGCGGTGATCGGCATCTACGGGATGGGCCTGACCCAGCACCGCCGCGGCACCGAGACGGTGCAGATGCTGGTCAACCTGCTTCTCCTGCGCGGCCATATCGGCCGCCCCGGCGCCGGCATCTGCCCGGTGCGGGGGCACTCTAACGTGCAGGGGCAGCGCACCGTCGGCATCGCCGACGATCCCGAACTCGTTCCCCTCGACAAGCTCAAGGAACTCTACCGCTTCGAGCCGCCGCGGGAAAAAGGCCTCAACACCGTCGAGGCCTGCGAGGCGATCGTAGACGGCAAGGTGAAGGCCTTCATCGGCTTGGGCGGCAATTTCGTGCGCGCGGTGCCCGACACCAAGCGGATGGAAGAGGCGTGGCGCGGCCAGCGGCTGACCGTGCAGGTCTCGACCAAGCTCAACCGTTCGCACCTCGTCAACGGTGAAATCGCCTACATCCTGCCCTGCCTCGGGCGGATCGAGGTGGACGAGCAGAGGAGCGGCCCGCAGGCAGTGTCGATGGAGGATTCGACCTCCTGCTTCCACGGCTCCAAGGGCGTTGCCACCCCGATCAGCGACCACGTCCGCTCCGAACCGTGGATCGTGGCCGAACTCGCCAAGGCGACCCTGCCGCCGGGCGGCCATGTCGATTGGGACGCTTGGGTCGCCGACTACGCGCGCGTGCGCGACGCCATCGAGGCGACCTACCCCGAAAAATTCAAGGATTTCAACGCGCGCCTGTTCGAGCCCGGCGGCCAGCACAAGCCGATCGCCGCCCGCGAGCGCAAGTGGGAGACCGATACCGGCAAGGCCAACTTCGTCGTGCCGCCGGACGGGCTGGAGGAGGACCCCGACATGCCGGCCCGTGGGCGCGACGTGATCGATCTCATCACGTTGCGCTCGAACGACCAGTTCAACACCACGGTCTACGGCTACCACGACCGCTTCCGCGGCGTGAAAGGCACCCGCGACGTGCTGTTCATGAACGAGAACGACATCGCCCGCCTCGGGCTCGCCGACGGCGAGACGGTGGATGTCGCCACCGACGCCTCCGACGGGTTCGAGCGCACGGTGCGGGGCCTGCGCATCGTCCGCTACGACATCCCCGAGGGCAATTGCGGCGGCTACTACCCGGAGCTGAACGTGCTGATCCCGCTCTGGCACCACGACATCCAGGCGAAGGTGCCGGCCGCGAAGGCGATTCCGGTGCGCGTCACCCGTTCAGCCATGCAGGGCGCGACTGACGGGATCTGACGGGGTCGGATCGGACTCGACGCCGGCCCATACCGGTCCATATTCCGCCCCATGGATGGACCGGACGGAGCCCATGCGCGGCGGCAGGCGATCATCGACCGCCTGCTCAGCGACGCCTTGCGCCCGGCGGGCGGGGTCGTGCTGCCGAGCCACGACGCCCTGCCGGCCGACATCCGCATGACCGTCGACCGGCTGCTGGCCAAGGCGGATGCGGAGCGCCGCCGCTCGCTCACCTACGACGACCTCGAGGAGGCGCTGCCGCCCCGCGACGTGACGGCGGACGACCTCGAAGCGATTTTTTGGGTCTTGGCCGAGTACGGGATCGAGCTGGACGAGGGCGATTGAGACGCAAACGCGCGCTCAACCCGCCTTCGCCAGCGGCTTCGATTTCCGCTCCGGCCGAAACACCGCCATCGGCTCGGGGAAACCGTCGAGGGGGTGGCTGCCGAGAGGCTCGGGGTCGCCCCAGAGGAAATCCACGAACGGCTTCGACATCAGCAGCGGCTCTTGGAGCGTGCGGTTGAGCCGCGCCAGCCGGCTCGCGAGGTTCACGTCGCGGCCGATCACGGTGAAGTCGAGCCGGGTGCCGGAGCCGACATTGCCGTAGGCCGCCTCGCCGTGGTGGAGCGCGATGCCGGCATCGACCGCCTTGCCGGAAAAGCGCCCGACCGCGTTGGCCTCGGCGAGCGCCGCCAGCGCCGATTGCGCGGCGGTCAGCGCCCCTTTCGCGGCGCTGCCCATGTCGTCCCCCGACTCGCGGAAGATCGCGAGCAGGCCGTCGCCGAGATATTTCAGCACCTCACCGCCCTCCCGCTCGATCGGCGGGACGAGGCAATCGAAGAAGGCGTTGAGGAGATCGACCGCGCCCTCCGGCGTCAGGTCGGCGGAGAGCCGGGTGTAGTCGCGCATGTCGGCGAACAGGATCGCCGAGCGGATGCGCCGGACCTGCCCCCGGCGGATGTCGCCGGCCAGGATCGCCCGGTGCGGCTCGTCGCCGACATAGATGCGCAGCACCGTGTCGAGCTGCTTGTTGAGGAGCCGCATCTCCATCACCGCGGCGAGCGCGGGCATGACGAAGCGCAGGATCGCGATGTCCTCGTCGCGAAACCCCTGCCCCGCGCGGGTCGCGAAGGTGATGCCGTTGCGGGTGCCGTTGGTGAAGATCAGCGGCGCCACGACGTAGTGGGTGTAACCCGCGGCCTTCAGTTCGGGGATCACGGCATAGGCGTCGTCGGGGGTCTGCGCGAGATCGAGGACGAGCCACTCGCCCGATTGGTGCACCGTATAGAACGGGCTCTGGCGATAGGCCTTTTCGGAAGCCTCGCCGTGCGGAAACAGTCGGACGCTCGATCCCTCCTCCCGGGTCCAGCGCCGGCCGACGCCCGAATATTCCGAGTGCAGCGTGTCGATCGCGGTCGTCGCCCGGTCGATCGGTACGCCGATGTCGTTCAGCCGCTGTGCGAGGCCCGCGAGCAGATCGTCCGCCTTGGGCAGCCGCGCGCCCTCCCCGAGGAGCCAGTCGCGGATGCCGACGCAGGATTGGAGCGCGCCGAAGGGCACGTCCTCCGCCTCCGATCCGTCGGCGAGGGCGGTCGGGGTGGGTCTCGGGGCGTCCGCGTCGAGCATCGGCCGAAATTGGTCACTTACGCGGGCAAAGCAAGGCTTACCCGCTTCATGGCAGCCGCGCAGGCGGAACGGAATAACGGGACGCAGGGCCAATCGATCGGGACGCCCGGTCAATGTCGCCCGGCGGAACCTGCCCTACACGCGATGGCAGGGAGCAGCGAAACGCGCGGCTCCCGCGAACGAGCGACGGAAAGCACCCGGACCATGCTGCGCAGCGCCCTGAACCTCACCATCCTGGCGGCGATGACGCTCGCACCGCTCCCGGTGCTGGCACAGGGCAAACAGGACTTCACCCTCGTCAACCGCACCGGCTACCAGATCGACGAGGTCTATGTCGGTCCGGTGAGCCAGCGGCACTGGGGCGAGGACGTGATGGGCAAGGATTCGATCGGCGACGGCGAGAGCGCCGACATCTCGTTCAACGGCGGCTCGAAGGCCTGCAAGTGGGACATCAAGGTCGTCTACAATGACGGCGACGAGTCGGAGTTCCGCGAAGTCAATCTCTGCAACGTCAGCACTGTGACCCTGTTCTGGAATCGCAAGGCCGGCACGACGCGCTTCGTCGTCGAGTAGTCTTGCGGTCGGGCCGCGCGGGAAGAGGGGGCTCTTGTCGCCCGCGCGGCTTTCGCGAAATTTACGCAGAATCGTGAAGACGTTACGCAGAATGGCCGCTTGCCAGTCCAGCCGGCGCGACGGATAAGCTCGGATCGAGGCTTCGTCTTGCACCCGCGGGAGAACGGGCCGGCTTTCTCGGTCTTGCCCGCCTGTGCCGCCCCACGCCTTCACCTTCTCGTCCACCGACACGCCGGACGGCTTCGAGCGATACCGCGACCTGTATAAGAGCGGGTCCGACGTCGCGGCGGCCGGTGCCGGCTTCAGCGCCTCGATGAAGGCGCATCAGGTCGGCCGCATGCTGGTGTTCGACCGGCATCTGCGCGCCGTCGAGCACAGCCGCGATCCCGCCCGCGTGCGGCGCGACGGCTTCGATCACTTCACGCTTCAGCTCCTGCAACGGGGCCGCTTCCATGGCGGCGCGCTCGGCGACGAGCGGCGCATGCGGCCGGGCGAGGTGGTCCTGTTCGACATGACGCGCCCGCAGCGCACCCGTGCCGACGACGCCCGCTTCGTCACCATCTCGATCGCCCGGGACTTGGTGGAGCGCACCGCGCCGAACGCCCGGCGCCATCACGGGCAGCCCCTACCGGCCGCCGTCTCCGGGCCGCTCGGCGACCTGATGGTGTCGCTGGTGCGTCGCGGCGCGACGCTGCCGCCGACGGCCTCCGACAGCCTGGCCCGCGCGCTGGCCGAACTCCTGGCCGGCGCGCTCGCCGGGGTCGAGCCCGTCGGCGACGCCTCGGCGGTCGTGCTCGCCACCCAGCGGCTGGATCGGGCCCAGGCCTGCATCGAGCAGCGCCTGTCCGATCCACGGCTCGATGCCGAGGCGGTCGCTGCCGCCGCGGGCCTGTCGCGCAGCGTCCTCTATCGCCTGTTCGAGCCCCTGGGCGGCGTCTCGCAGTTCATCCTGGCCCGCCGGGTGGCCGCGCTCGCCGCGGCCCTGCGCAACCCGGACGAGACGCGCTCGATCACAACGCTGACCTACGATCACGGTTTCTCCAGCGAGAGCCATTGCAGCCGCGCCTTCCGTGCCGTCCACGGCCAGCCGCCGGGCCGCTTTCGCGAATCGGTGCGCGCTGCGCGCCCCGAGGGCGGAGATCTGATGCTCGCGTGGTTCCGATCGCTCACCTGATCCCCTCGACCTGATGACCCGATCCGATGGCCTGTCCGGCTGGCTGCTGGTGGCGCTGCTGGCCGCGACGCAACTCACGGCCTTCGCCGACCGCTTCCTCCTGACGCTCGTGGCGACGCCGGCCAAGCAGGCGCTGGCGCTCAGCGACACGCAGCTCGGCCTGCTCCAGGGTTCGGCCTTCGTCCTGCCCTACGCGCTGATCCTGCCCTTCCTCGGCACGCTCGCCGACCGAGGACGGCAGCGCGGGCTGCTGCTGACCGGCCTCGCCCTGTGGAGCGGCGCCACCGCGGCCTGCGCGTTCGCCGAGGGCTTCACCGGACTGCTCGCGGCGCGCCTCGTCCTCGGGATCGGGCAGGCGGCGGTCGCCCCCACCGCCCTGTCGCTGCTGGCCGCGCGGCTCGACCGGCGAAACCTCGGCCGCGGCGTGTCGGGCCTCACCACGGGCGCCGCCCTCGGGCGCAGCCTCGCGCTGCTGCTCGGCGGGCTCGTGCTCGGCTGGCTCACGACCCGCGAGGCGCCGCTGCTGCCGGGGCTGGCACCGTGGCAGACGCTGTTCGTCCTCGCCCTGCTGCCGAATCTTCTGCTGGTTCCGCTGCTGATCGGGGTGCGCTCGACGCCGCGGCCCGTCCGCCCCGTGAGCACGCGGGTCGCACTGGCCTGGATCGGGCGCCGGCGCGGCGCCTACCTCGCGATGGCCGTGGCGGCGACGGGCTCGGTGCTGATGAGCCAGACGCTCGGGGCCTGGGCGCCGACCTTCTTCGTGCGCCGCTTCGGCCTGACGCCGGCCGAGAGCGGCCTGTGGCTCGGGCTGACCGCGGTCGCGGCAGCACCGCTCGGCCATCTCGCGGGCGGATCGATCCTCGACCATCTGCGCCGGAACGGGCGGAACGAGGCCGCGCCCCGCCTGCTCGCGCTGGCACTCGGGCTCGCGGTGCCGGCCACCGCGCTCGCCGGCCTGTCGCCGAGCCTCACGCTTTCGCTCGCGGGCTTTGCCGCCCTCGTCGTCGTGCTGGGCATGGCGAGCCCCGCCTGGCTGTCCGGCCTCCAGCTCCTGACGCCGCGGGCGCTGCGGGGCCGGGTCAGCGGGTTGTTTCTCGCCGTCATCACCCTGGTCGGCCTCGGCAGCGGGCCGGTGCTCGTAGGACTGTTCAGCGACCGGGTGTTCGGGGAGGACGGCCTGGGGCGGGCCCTGGTCGTCCTCTTCGCTGGCGTCGGCGGTCTCGGCGCCTTCGCCGCCTTGGCGGCGCGGCGCCTATGGCCTCAGCGTTCCTGACGGTTCTCGCGCATCAGCGTCACGAAGCGCTCGAACAGGTAGTGGCTGTCGCGCGGGCCCGGCGAGGCCTCCGGGTGGTGCTGCACCGAGAAGGCCGGACGGTCGGTGAGCGAGAGGCCGCAATTCGAGCCGTCGAACAGCGAGACGTGGGTCTCGACTGCGATCTCCGGCAGGCTCTTGGGATCGACCGCGAAGCCGTGGTTCATCGAGACGATCTCGACCTTGCCGGTGGTGTGGTCCTTCACCGGATGATTCGCACCGTGATGGCCCTGGCCCATCTTCACCGTGCGCCCGCCCAGGGCGAGGCCCATGAGCTGGTGGCCGAGGCAGATGCCGAAGGTCGGAACCCGCTCGTCGAGGAGCTGGCGGATCACCGGGACGGCGTATTCGCCGGTCGCGGCCGGATCGCCGGGGCCGTTCGACAGGAACACGCCGTCGGGCTTCATCGCCATGATCGCTTCGGCGCTCGTCGTCGCCGGCACCACGGTCACGTCGCAGCCAGCCTCGGCCAGGAGACGCAGGATGTTGCGCTTCACGCCGTAATCGATCGCGACGACCTTCAGGCCCTCGCCCGGCGCGCGGGAGCCGTAGCCGCCCTTCACGGCCCAGACGGTCTGGGTCCAGGCGGTGGCCTCGCGCGAGGTCACCGGCGGCACGAGGTCGAGGCCCTCCATCGGGGCGAGCGCGGCGGCACGCGCCTTGAGCGCCTCGCGATCGAACTGGCCCGCGGGATCGTTGGCGATGACGGCGTTGGGCATCCCGTTGTCGCGGATCAGCGCGGTCAGCGCCCGGGTGTCGATGCCGGTGATGCCGACGATGCCGCGGGCCTTGAGCCAGCCGTCGAGATGCGAGGAGGAGCGCCAGTTCGAAGGCTTCGTCACGGCGGACGCGATCACCGCGCCACGCACGCCGGAGGCCGGGGCCTGATCCAGGCTCTCCAGATCCTCGTCGTTGGTGCCAACATTGCCGATATGCGGGAAGGTGAAGGTGACGATCTGCCCGGCATAGGACGGATCGGTCAGGATCTCCTGATAGCCCGTCATGGCGGTGTTGAAGCAGACCTCGCCGTCGGCGACGCCCTCGTGGCCGATGCCGAAGCCTTCGAGCACCGTGCCGTCGGCGAGCACGAGGAGCGCGGTCGCCAGCGGCTCGGCCCAGGGTTCGGGAGTGTTGCGCGCGGGATCGGCGCGCAGGGTCGCGGGTTCGTCTTGCAGCATGGGTCCGATCCGGCTTATGTCCGCCGCCTCGCGCGGCCCGTCGTCAGGGCCGCGGGGATGTGCGGGATCTCGGCCGGGCTCATAGCGAGCCCGCAGCTTCGGGGTCAACTTGGTCGCGCCCGTGCGTTACCGCAACGCGCTGGACAACAGGCCAGCCCCGCACTCAACTCAGCCTGGAGCCGGACCATCATGCTGCGCGCGCGCATCACCGCCGAGATGAAGGAGGCCATGAAGGCCCGCGAGCAGCAGAAGCTCTCGACGATCCGCATGATCCAGGCGGCGCTCAAGGACAAGGACATCGAGGCCCGCGGCCTCGGCAAGGGCGAGACCAGCGACGAGGACATCCTTGCGCTCCTCCAGAAGATGATCAAGCAGCGCCAGGAGGCGGCGGGCGTCTACGAGCAGGGCGGCCGTCCCGAGCTCGCCGAGACCGAGCGCGCCGAGGCCCAGATCATCCAGACCTTCCTGCCGCGGCAGCTCGACGAGGCCGAGACCAAGGCCGCCATCGCCGACGCCATCGCCGAAACGGGTGCGGCCGGCCCGAAGGACATGGGCAAAGTCATCGCCGCGCTGAAGGGCAAATATACCGGCCGCATGGATTTCGGCCGCGCCAGCGGGCTGGTGAAGGACGCGCTCGCGGGCAAGTAAGAGCGATCGACGGCGCGGCGGCGGTCGTCCGCCGGGCGCATGGAACAGGACCATCGGTCCTGTTCCACGCAACACAGCTTATGCCGGCCCGGCGTCGATCCGCATGCGGAAGATCGCGTAGGGCGGCTGTTGCCGGTCCACGCCGCCATTGTGTTCCGGGCGGCGATTCGCCTGGGCGGCGGTGAGGTAGAGCCAGCCGTCCGCGGTGATCCAGAACGTGTCGGGCCAGACCAAGTTCGGGTCGCGGGCGATGACCTCGATCCGCCCGTCCGGGTCGCGGCGGCCGATGGCGTCGAACTCCTGAAGGCTGAGATAGACCCGGTCGCGGGAATCGGCGGCGAGCCCGCCGGTCAGGCCCTTCTCGCCGAGGTCGCGCACGGTCTCGGCCACCGCCGCGTCATCGCGGGCGGGATCGAGCAGCGCGGCGGTCTCGACCGCGTAGAGGCGCCGGCTTATCAGCGGCGTATAATACAGCCGCGTGCCGTCGGGGCTGAGCGCGAGGCCGTTGGCCCCGCCCTGGATCGGGCTCGTCGTCCCGTTGGCCTTGCGCTTCAGCAGGACGCGGCCCTCGACGATCTTCAGCGTGCCCTCGACCGATCGCGTGCTGGCATGGCCGGAAAGCCGCCGCAGGGCCCGGCCGCTCGCGAGATCGACGGCAATCAGCGCCCCCGCGCCGTCCTGGCCCTGGTCGGTGATGTAGGCGACCTCGCGGCCCGGCCGCGCATCGACCCGCAGGTCGTTGAGCGACGAGGTTTTCGTCACGACGTCCTGCAACGGAATCGTGCGGGTGGTCGCATTCGTCGCCGGATCGATGCAGACGAGCTTGGCCGCCCCCGGCACCGGTTCGCCGGAGGAGGCCATCAGCCCGGCATCGAGCAGCCACAGGCGTCCCTGCCGATCCACCACACCGTTGGGGACATGGAACAGCCGCTCACCGGCCTTGGCCGGATCGGGGTTGTTGGCCGTCTCGCTCGGATAGGGCACGACGCGGCCATCCGGAAAAACCTCGCCCGCGGTGAAGATCGTGCGCTCGTCGAAGCGGGGCATGAACAGGAACATCCGGCCGTCCGGGGCCAGGGTCAGCCCGGTCGGCGTCGTCGGCGCCTGGGCGGCGACGAAGAGTTCGAGCGGACCGGTGCCGGGCTCGGACCTCGCCGGGCGCAGTCCGAGAAGGTTTGCGGCGAAGAGGCCTGCCGCGCCGCCGAGAAGACGGCGGCGTTCGACTTGCATCATCCCGGAACCCTTCACGCCGGAATCCCGGCGCCGCGCACCCGCATCTCGATCGCCAGCACCTTCGGGCCGGCGCAGATATAGAGCCGGCGCCCATCCGGGCCGCCGAAGGCGATGTTGGCGCAGGGACCCTCCGTCGGGATGCGGCCGAGGAAGGCGCCGGCCGGGCTCCAGATGCGCACACCGTCATCGGTTCCGGCATAGACCCGGCCCTCCATGTCGGTCTTGAGCCCATCGGGAACGCCGGATTCGAGCCGGGCGAAGACGCGTCCGTTGGTCAGGCTCCCGCCTGAAACATCGAAGGCCCGGATGGTCCGCGGCCGCGATCCGTCGGGCGCCTGGCCGCTCTCCGCCACGTAGAGGACGCGCCCGTCGGGCGAGAAGGCGAGACCGTTGGGCTGATGGAAATCGGTGGCCGCCGCCGCGAGCGTGCCGTCCGGCGCGAGGCGGTAGACGAAGCTCCCGGCCTGTTCCGAGGCGCGCGGCTCGCCCTCCGAGGCTTGGGTGATGCCGTAGGTCGGATCGGTGAACCACACGGCCCCGTCGCCCGCCACGGCGGCGTCGTTGGGCGAGTTGAGCCGGCCGCCTCGGTAGCGCTCGGCCAGCACCGTGAACGATCCGTCGGCCTCTTGGCGCACCACGCGGCCGGTGCGGTGCTGGCAGGTGATGAGCCGCCCTCTTGCGTCCAGGGTGTTGCCGTTGGCGTTCTCGGAGGGCGCGCGAAAGACTTCCGGAGTTCCGCCGTCGGGGATGCGGATCATCCGGTTGCGGCGGACATCGCTGAAAACGAGGCTGTCGAGCGCCGGCACCCAGACCGGCCCCTCGCACCATTCCCCGTCCGAATAAAGCGTCCGCACCTCCGCCCCCGGGGCGAGGATCGCAGCGAGCCCGTCGGCGGCACGGGCCGCGAGGGGCGCCAGCAGCGCCAAGCCGAGGAGCGGGCGGCGGGTGAGGCCGCGGGTGGAGGCGGGGTCCGTCATCGCCCGGCCAACGCGCCGGGTGGGCGAAGGCTCCGGTCGGCGAGACTCCGTTAGGGATGGCGCGCTAGAATACCGCCCCACGCCGGAGGGCCTCCGCGGTCGGCCATCGAAGCGAAAAAATCCGTGCGCTACCCGCCCCATATCCTCGAAGAAATCCGCACCCGGCTGCCCGCCTCCGACGTGGTCGGGCGGCGGGTGAAGCTGAAGAAGGCCGGCCGGGAATGGCGCGGCCTGTCGCCGTTCAACGCGGAGAAGTCGCCCAGCTTCTACGTGAACGACCAGAAGCAGTTCTACCACTGCTTCTCCAGCGGCAAGCACGGCGACATCTTCACCTTCGTGATGGAGACGGAAGGACTCAGCTTCCCCGAGGCCGTCGAGCGGCTGGCGGGCGAGGCCGGCGTCAGCCTGCCGAAGATGACCGTCGAGAGCGAGCAGGCCGAGGCCCGGCGCACCGGCGCGCTGGAGATCATGGAACTCGCCGCCCTCTATTTCGAGGAGCAGTTGCGGGGTCCCCAAGGGGGCGACGCAAGAGCCTATCTCGACCGTCGCGGCCTCGGCGACGGCACGCGGAAAAAATT
Source organism: Methylorubrum salsuginis (assembly GCF_900114375.1). Taxonomy (GTDB): domain Bacteria; phylum Pseudomonadota; class Alphaproteobacteria; order Rhizobiales; family Beijerinckiaceae; genus Methylobacterium; species Methylobacterium salsuginis. The sequence goes on from NZ_FOSV01000013.1 coordinate 56,511, forward strand.
CCGCCTCGGCTATGCCGGGAGCGCCCGCTACGGCCTGCGCGACCACCTCGCCGCCAAGGGCGTCGAGCGCGACACGATGCTCGAACTCGGGCTCCTGGCCACCGCCGAAGGCGTCGCCGTGCCCTACGACAAGTTCCGCGACCGGGTGATGTTTCCGATCCGCGACGTGCGCGGCCGGGTCGTCGCCTTCGGCGGCCGGGCGATGCAGGCCGAGGCCAAGGCCAAGTACATGAACTCGCCGGAGACGCCGCTCTTCCACAAGGGGCGGATGCTCTACAACCTCGATCTGGCCCGCAAGGCCGCCCACGACCGCTCGCGGATCGTCGCGGTGGAAGGCTATGTCGACGTCATCGCCATGACGCTGGCGGGCTTTCCCGAGACGGTGGCGCCGCTCGGCACGGCGCTGACCGAGGACCAGCTCGCCCTGCTCTGGCGCCATGCCGACGAGCCGATCCTCTGCTTCGACGGCGACGGCGCCGGCCAGCGCGCCGCCTTCCGGGCGCTCGACGTGGCGCTGCCGATGCTGGAGCCGGGCAAATCCCTGCGGGTCGCGATGCTGCCGGGGGGGCAGGACCCGGACGACCTCGCCCGTTCCGGGGGCGCTGCGGCGATCGACGCGGTGCTGGCCTCCGCCCAGCCCCTCGTCGACGTGCTGTGGGCCCGCGAGACCGAGGCCGGTCCCCTCGACACGCCCGAGCGCCGGGCGGGTCTGGCCAAGACCCTGCGCGAGGCGGTGGCCGGCATCCGCGACGAGACCGTGCGCCGCTTCTACCGCGACGAGATCGACGGGCGCCTGCGTTCCCTCTCGGGAGGACGGCCAGAACGCGCGGAGGGCGGTTACGCCGCCGGGCCGCGCCCTCCCCGCACGCCGTTCCAGCGCCGCCCGCGCCCCGGCGATCCGCCGTCCTCGCCGCGCATCGTCACCGGCTTCAACCCGCTCCTGAAGGTGACGGCGCCCGTGCCGGCGCAGGGCGGGCGGGCGGCCAAGCGCGAGGCGATGATCGTCGCGAGCCTACTCGCCCACCCCGAACTGCTCGGGATCGAGGAGGAGGCGCTCGCGGCCCTCGAACTCGTCAACCCGGACGCGCAGGCCCTGCGCGACGTGCTGCTGGACCGCGCGGCCGAAGTCGATGCGCCGGAACCCGAACTGATGGAATCACGCCTGCGCCGCGCCGGACTCGAGGAATCGCATGCGCGGCTGACCGCCCTGGTCAATCCCGGCGACCGCTGGATGCTCGATCCGCATGCCGACCCGCAGCGTCTGGAACATACCCTGCACCAGGCTGTGATCTTGCATAGACAGTCGGGAGCGCTACATAGCGAACTCCACCAAGCCGAGCGCGCCCTTGCCGAGGATGGGTCCGAGGCCAATTTCGCGTGGCTCTGCGACGTGCAGCAGCAACTCGCGGTGATCGCCGCAGCCGAGGCGGAAGCGGAGGTCGCCCGGGACGAATGATTTCGCGCGAGCGTGGCCCCGCTGCGATGGCGGCAGGCCGGCCGTTATGGTTAACGGACGGTCAAGGGGCGTAACGCTAGAGCGAATGCAACGAGAATCGGCGCGGGCACTCGACAAGCGCGCCATTCCACTACATTGCGACGTGTCTTTCGCGGGAAGCGCGTGGGCCTCCCGAAGGTCCGGCCGCCGCCACGAGAACAATAGGCTGAGCATGGCAACGAAGGCAACCGAGCGGGACGATGCGGACGCCGCCCAGGAGCAACCGACGGACGGGCCGCTCCTCGACCTGACGGATGCCGCTGTGAAGCGGATGGTGAAGCTCGCCAAGAAGCGCGGCTACGTCACCTATGAGGAGATCAACGAGGTCCTCCCCGACGGTCAGGTCGACGGCGACCAGATCGAGGACGTCCTCGCCCAGCTCGACGACATGGGCATCCGCGTCGTCGAGGCCGAGGAATCCGAGGAGACCGCGACCGAGGCGAAGGCCAACGGCGAAGCGGGCGAGGACGAGGAAGCGTCGGAGGGCGGCGAGGTCGCCGAGACCAGCGCCGCGCGCGCCGTCACCGTCGCGACGCCCACCGCCAAGGAGCCGACCGACCGCACGGACGATCCCGTGCGCATGTACCTGCGCGAGATGGGCTCGGTGGAGCTGCTCTCCCGCGAGGGCGAGATCGCCATTGCCAAGCGCATCGAGGCCGGCCGCGAGGCGATGATCGCGGGTCTCTGCGAGAGCCCGCTGACCTTCCAGGCGATCATCATCTGGCGCGACGAACTCGTCGACGGCAAGGTGCTGCTGCGCGACATCATCGATCTCGAAGCGACCTATGCCGGCCCCGACGCCCGCGGCGCGCCGCAGGAGGCTGAGGAAGGCGCGGAGGAATCCGAGGAGGGCGAAGGCCCCGTCCCGCCGGAAGGCGGCGACGACGAGGACGACATGGAGAACAACGTGTCGCTTGCGGCCATGGAGGCCGAGATCAAGCCGCGCGTTCTCGAGACGTTCGACAACATCGCCTCGAACTATCGCAAACTCCGCAAGCTCCAGAACGAGGAAGCCGAGCTGAAGGCCTCCGGCGGCACGCCGACGGCCGCGCAGGGCAAGAAGCAGGGAGAGCTGAAGGACATCGTCGTCACCGACGTGAAGTCCCTCTCGCTCAACGCCAACCGCATCGAGGCCCTGGTCGAGCAGCTCTACGACATCAACAAGCGCCTCATCTCGCATGAGGGCCGCCTGATGCGCGCCGCCGAGAACCACGGCGTCGCCCGCGACGAGTTCCTGCGCCATTACCAGGGCTGGGAGCTCGATCCGAACTGGATGCAGCGCGTCGGCACGCTCGGCGGCAAGGGCTGGAAGAACTTCGTCGAGAAGGGCGGCCGTCAGGTCGCCGACCTGCGCGAGCAGATCCTGACGCTCGCCTCCGAGACCGGCCTGCAGATCGGCGAGTATCGCAAGATCGTCGCGATGGTCCAGAAGGGCGAGCGCGAGGCCCGTCAGGCCAAGAAGGAGATGATCGAGGCCAACCTGCGCCTCGTGATCTCGATTGCCAAGAAGTACACCAACCGCGGCCTGCAGTTCCTGGACCTGATCCAGGAGGGCAATATCGGCCTGATGAAGGCGGTCGATAAGTTCGAGTACCGCCGCGGCTACAAGTTCTCGACCTACGCCACGTGGTGGATTCGGCAGGCGATCACTCGCTCGATCGCCGACCAAGCGCGCACGATCCGCATCCCGGTGCACATGATCGAGACGATCAACAAGATCGTCCGCACCTCGCGTCAGATGCTCCATGAAATCGGTCGCGAGCCCACGCCCGAGGAACTGGCCGAGAAATTGGCCATGCCCTTGGAGAAAGTGCGAAAAGTTCTGAAGATCGCCAAGGAGCCGATCTCCCTCGAGACGCCCATCGGCGACGAGGAGGATTCGCATCTCGGCGACTTCATCGAGGACAAGAACGTCGTCCTGCCGATCGACGCGGCGATCCAGTCGAACCTGCGCGAGACCACCACCCGCGTGCTGGCCTCGCTGACGCCGCGCGAGGAGCGGGTGCTGCGCATGCGCTTCGGCATCGGCATGAACACCGATCACACCCTCGAAGAGGTCGGCCAGCAATTCTCGGTCACCCGCGAGCGCATCCGCCAGATCGAGGCGAAGGCGCTGCGCAAGCTCAAGCACCCGAGCCGGTCGCGCAAGCTGCGCAGCTTCCTCGATAACTGATCGGACGCGAGCCGACGCCCTCACGGTGTCGGCTCGCTTGCTCGCCGCGATGGGACGCGAGGCTTCATGCACGGCGGAGGCCGATCCCAGCGCGGTCGAGGCGGGCGCCTCGCATCGATCCTGATGGCCGCGTTGCTGGCTGCATCCTCTCTGGCCATGGCCGAACCCGACACAGCGACGGAACGCGATACGGCTCGAGCCTATCTCGATGATCGGTCCCCCTTTCTCGAGAAGGGCGCCGAACCGCCGGGTCGCTCCGTCCCGAACCCGGACGGCAAGGGGCATCGCTGGGAAGGCGCGACGGGCTGGCGTACCCGCCACGGTGAGGCCGTCGTCCGCTGGAGCCTCGGCAACCCTCGCGACGTGACCGGCGCGCGCCTGCCCGACGGCACGCGCGGCGACGTCGAGCATGTGCTGGATCACGGCTTCCGCCGCCGGGTTACCGGCGCGAGGCGGTGGATCTACGGGACGATCGACATCCGTCCCAACGAGGTGGCGTTCACGGACGCCCCGATGCAGCCCGCCTACACGCCACCGCTACCGGGCGACGAGCCGAATTTGGAGCGGAGGCTCGCGGGCGATCCCGCCTTTCTCGCCGCGCTTCGGGACGACCGCTTCGCTCAGGCGACGTACATCGTCCTGAAGGATCACGAGTTCGTTCGGCTGTCCGATCTCGGCACGTGGTCCTGCGGCGACAGGCAGGCGGCACGCATCGTGGCCGACCTCCGCGGCGTCGGCGAGAGCTATCAGGACTACTTCCTGCGTGACGACTTTCCCGAGAGATGGCCCGACGACCGGCCGCGTCGCGAGGCGCAGCTGCGCCAATTGATCCAAGCCCTGGAGCTGGCGGCCGCCGCTGAGATGCCGTTCGACGTTCCGCTCTGGGCTCGGTTCGACGGCAAGACCATTGAAACGCCGGAGCAGGCGGAACGCGCCAAGCAGCAGATGCGCGAAGTCTTCGAGCGATCCAAGCCGCTCGGCGACGCTCGCCTCGCGGCACTCAAGGCGCAGCTCGCCGAGGTCCAGGAGCCTACCGGCGCAACAGTGATGACGTCCTTGCGCGGCCATCTCGATCGTCTCGGGTGGCGGACGGTCAACCCGGACGACGAACGTCGCATGGGCACCGAGGCCATGAAAGCGGGCTTGGCGCTTCTGGAGGACATCAAGCAGTTGGAGGCTCTGCCTCCGGCTGCGCCGGGCCCCTGGTGGAAGGAGAATCCACCACCGAAGTTCGGCATGGGGGCGGTCGCCACGCGGCGGTTGGCGGGACTGACACCCGACGAGCGCGCCGTCTGGCTAGGGCTGGACGCGCGCATCGCGGCGCTGGCCGCAAGCGGGAGAGTCAGCCAATCGCAATACGATGCCCTCCGGGCCCGCGATCGGGCCATCCGGATCCGTGTCGGCGGCTACGCCAAACCCTGACGGGTTTCGCATCGGTCCGCGGCACCTCGGTTCGTTCCTATGCGCCGTGAGGTGTTTTAGGGGTCGCGCCGAAAGGTTCCTGCCCACGTCACAAAAAACTCAACCTTCCCCGGCATCCCAACAGCTCACGAGGCCGGGGACGCCAGAATCACCGGCCGGCTCGATTTGGGGGTTTGCCGGATGACGTTCGACGACGCGCGCGACGACTTCTCGCGCCTGCACCGCCAGTTCACGCTGCATCTCGGAGTGGCGGTCGGCCTGTCGTGGCTGACGGCGCTCTACGCGGCGGCGAACGCCCCGTGGGTGCGCAACATCCGGGCGCTGATCGACCCCGCCGGCCCGCTCCGGGTCGAGAGCACGTTGTCCTACCTGTTCGTGCTGCCGGCCGTTCTGACCTTCGCCTGGGCCTCGGCCTATTTCGGCCGCGAGACCATGCGCCGGTTCCAGACCCTGCCGAACCAGACTCTCGAATTCGCCGCCGCCGCGGCCGTCGCCTTCGGCGTGTTCTACCTGTCGATCGACCGGGCCGTCGCGGTCCTCCTGGCAGGGTTCTAACCGCCTTCCACGAGGCGCCGCACAGTCTCCGTCCCGAGCAGGCGAACGAGGCGGCGCTCCGCCTCCCCATCGGTGGCGACGATCATGCCGCCGCAGACGCTTCCGCGGCCGGTGAAGGCGTAGCGCAGGACCGGGGCGGCCCGAAGGCTGCCATTGCCCGCGGCCACGAAGCCCTGCATCCGCCCCGGCCGGTCGCTGCGCCCGATCACCACGTCCAGGCCGGCCCCTTGGCCCGTCACGGTCCAGGGCTGGAAATCGAGCCGTCCGCCCTCCTGCCGGGCGAGCGCGCGACGGGGGCCGGACAGGGCCACGAGCGTCTCGGGCGGCAGGTGCAGCAATCCTTCGAACGAAACCGCCCGGACCTCCGCATCGCCGCGCCGCACGAAGCGGTCGAGCACGGCGAGCCCGCTCAGATCGTCGAGGATGACGAAGAAGCGCGCATGGGCGTAGTCCGGCCCGTGGACGTTGCTCGCAAATCCCAGGACCCGCGCCCCATCGAGGTCGAACCGCGCAGTGGGCCACGCCCGTCCCGCCATCGGCTCACGGCCATCGGGGATCGCGACGTTGTGGGCGCGGGGCGAGAGCAGGAAATGGCGCGCCGCGCCCGTCTCGACGCCCTCGCCGCCGCCCTCGACGATCCAGCGTGATCCGCCCGTCGCGAAGACGAAGGAAGTGCAGTCGCGGTGCTCCTGCGGCGTTTGGCCGGCATGCTGGCAGGCAAAGGAGGCCCAACCCCGCTCCGGCCCGTCGTAGCGCAGAGCCGTGACGTCGGCCGCCTCCGCCGCCGGCTCCGTCGATGCTTCGTCCCGGGCGGCGACGAGGTCGCCGGCCTCCGCTTGAAGCAGCCGGGCGATCCAGCCGGCCTGGTCGAGGCTCGTCGCGCCGTCGCCGAAGGGCGGCAGCCGCCCGCCCGGATCGACGAGGTGGGCGAGGCCGGGCAGGGCGGCGGCGACGCGGACGGCGAGGGTCGGGCCGGGCGCCGCCTCGCCCAAGGCTTCGGCGAGGCCGCGGCCATGGCCCAGAAGGTCGAGCCGGCGCTGAAGCGCCGATTCGGCGAAGGCGCCGTCGGCGCCCAGGAGCGCGTCGAAGCCCTGGTCCAGGCTGCGGCGGGCCAGCGTCTCCCAGAATGCCGCGAAGGGGAAGGCGGGCAGCGCGCGGGCGAGCGCCAGCAGGGCGGCGGCGGACTGGATGCCGGGAAGCCCGCGGGCGAGCGTGTTCTGCCCGACGATCTCGGCCAGGGCAAAACCGTGCCGCGCGGCCTCCGCCGCGACGGCACCGCGCGGCACGGCCTCGTCGCGGAGCAGATGCGCCAGCACCTCGCCGCGGGGGGCGAGCGCGGCCGGATGCAGGCTCAGCGGATCGCTCGGCTGGCCCCAGGGATTGGCCGCCGACCAGGCGGCGGCAAGCTCCGCGGGACGCCCGGCCCCCTCGGTCTGCCCGACGAGCGGCAGGAGCCATGCCAGCGACTGGTAGGCGAGCCGCCACGCGACCGAGCGAAACGGATCCTCGCGCCAGTTCGGCGCTTCCGGCAGTGACCATTCGGGCAGGCCGGCAAGGCTCAGCGCAACGCCGCCCTCCGGATCGAGCCGGGCCGTTCGATCGGGACCGGCGCGCAAGGCGCGGGCGCGGGCGAGCGGCGCGACCGTCGCCCCCTCCCCTGCCGGCGCGAGCCAGCCCGCCGCGGCATCCTCGGGCAGACCGAGCCGGTCGGCGAGGCGGGCGAGGAAGGCGGGCGCGTCGAGGGCGTCCTCGCCGCACAGGCTCTCCAGGCGGAACGCGTCCTCCAACGCCAGTTCGAGCACGCCGATCAGTTCGGCGCCCGTCGGCTTCGTCGCATCCTCCCAGGGGCCGAAATCGAGATCGATGCCGGCCGCACCGGTCGGCGGGCGCAGGTCCAGGGTGAAGCGGCGCGCCTGCGGCACCGCCGAGAGGTTGAAGACCGCTCCGAGCCCCGGCACCGAGACGGCACCGGGATAGGGCGGCGCGATCTCGGAGCCCGCGCGGTCCCGATAGACCAGCCGCACGCGCGCGGCGTGCTCGTCGGGCTGCGGCGCGGTGATCTGGCCGCGAAGCGCCAGGCCGACGCCGTCCGGCAGCGCGAAATGCAGGGAGAGAGGGTTCGTTTCCAGGAGTCGCCGACGCGGCGCGACGCCTGGGTCGGGCAGTCCGACGAGGATCACCGGATCGGACACGGTGACCGGAGCGGTGTTGCGCCAGGAGCGCACGGTCACGGCGAGGTCGCGGGCCTGATCGGGCATGCGGAAGGCCACGCGCACGAGCCCCTCGGCGAGCGCCGGCCCGGGAATCCAGGCCGCGTGCGGATCGAGCAGGCTGCGCACCAGCCCCGGCACATGGTCGAGGTCGAGGCTCGATCCGTCGCCGGCCAGGAAGTCGAAGCCGAGCCCGATGCTGTCGGCGCTCAGGCCCGAGGCCTCGCCCGCCTCGTAAGCGAGACGAAAGCGAAGGGCAGACCAAGCGCCGGGGCGCAAACCCTCGAAGCCCAGAACGGCGCGGGCGAAGCGGTGGTTGGCCGCCACGACGTGCAGGCCCGCATTCCCGCCCGGCCCGGCGCCGCCGGCATAGCGGGCCGAGACCGGCGCGCGGACGATCACGTCCTCCCCCCCGTCTCCGGTCTCTCCCGAAAGCCGTTCCTCGTTGCGCGCGTCCATAGCCGCAGGCGCACCGGGGGAGGGCTCCGTGTCAAGCCGCGAGCCAGCCCCGTGCAAGATTGCCGACCTAAACCCCCAGGAGACGAGGGGGCTTCCGACCGGCGCCCCCGCCATCGAAGGCCCCTTTGAGGAGGGGGACGTTGCCATGACGACGGGCGTCTACCTGTTCGACCTCGCCTCGCAGCACGCGCGCTACCTCGCGGTGCGGCAGGCCACCATCGCGGGCAACGTCGCCAACGCGAACACCGCCGGCTTCAAGGCGCGGGACGTGGTGCCCTTCGCCCAGGTGCTGGCCAGGACCGGCCTCGACATGCGCTCCACGGCGGACGCACATCTCGAACAGCAGGGCAACCGCATCCCGGTGCGCGAGCAAGCCGGAAGCGCCTGGGAGGTGCTCACATCGTCGAGCGAGGTGAGCCTGGAGCAGGAGATGCTCAAGGGCGGCGAGGTCGCCCGCCAGAGCAACCTCGACAACGCGGTGGTCAAGTCGTTCCACCGGATGCTGATGTCGGCCGTGCGGAGCGGATCATGATCGATCCCCTGCTCTCCGCCTCCCGGTTGGCCGCCGCCGGGCTCCAGGCCCAGTCGGTGCGCATGCGCGTCGTCTCGGAGAACCTCGCCAACGCGCAATCGACCGGCGAGACCCCCGGCGCCGATCCCTATTCCCGCAAGACAGTGACGTTCCGGGCCGAGCTCGACCGCGCCGCAGGCTTCGCCTCGGTGAAGCTCACCGATATCGGCACCGACAAGACCCCGTTCCGCACCGAGCACGACCCGGCCAATCCGGCGGCCGACGAGAACGGCAACGTCAAGCTGCCCAACGTCAACATGCTCGTCGAGATGGCGGACATGCGCGAGGCCAACCGCTCCTACGAAGCGAACCTCCAGGTCATCAAGCAGGCCCGCGCGATGGTCGCGGGCGTGATCGATCTCCTCAAGTCCTGAGACAGCTACGATGATCGAGGCACTCACCTCGCTGTCGGCCTTCGACAAGGTCGCCGGCACCTCCTTCGCCGAGACCGCGCCGGTCCAGCGCGCGGCGCTTCCGGTCCAGGCGGCGGCCCCCGCCGCCGGCACGGAGTTCGGCGACATCATGGCCCAGTTCGCCACCCAGGCGCGCGACGCCCTGCGGGTCGGCGAATCGACGTCGATCGCCGGCATCCAGGGCACGGCCTCGGCCCAGCAGGTGGTCGAGGCGGTGATGTCCGCCGAGCAGAGCCTCCAGACCGTCGTGGCGATCCGCGACAAGGTCGTGGCCGCCTATCTCGAACTCAGCCGCATGCCGATCTGAGGAGTCTAGACCATGCGCGCTCTCGCCATCGCCGCCACGGGCATGTCGGCCCAGCAACTCAACCTCGAGGTCATCGCGAACAACATCGCGAACCTCAACACCACGGGCTTCAAGGGCGCGCGGGCCGAGTTCACCGACCTGCTCTATCAGGCCGAGCGCCAGCAGGGCGCGCCGAACCAGGCGGGCCAAGAGGCGGTGCCGGAAGGCGCGATGCTGGGCCTCGGGGTGCGCGCCGCCGCGATCCGCAACCTGCATCGCCAGGGCCAGCTCACCAACACCGGCAACCAGCTCGATCTGGCGGTGAACGGGCGCGGCTACTTCCAGATCACCAGCCCGAGCGGCGAGATCAACTACACCCGCGCCGGCGCCTTCAACAAGAACGCCACCGGCCAGCTCGTGACGCTCGAAGGCTACGCCATCGATCCGGCGATCCTGATCCCGCAGAACACCTCCGAGGTGACGATCAACGAATCCGGTCAGGTCTTCGCCAAGGTCCAGGGACAGGTGGCGCTGCAGAACATCGGCACGCTCACGCTCGCCAACTTCGCCAACGAATCCGGCCTGGAGCCCCTCGGCAACGGCCTCTATCGCGAGACCCCGGCCTCCGGCGCGCCGGTCGTCGGCAATCCCGGCGATGTCAGCTTCGGCCGGCTGCACCAGGGCTACCTCGAAGGCTCGAACGTCGATCCGGTCAAGGAAATCACCAACCTGATCACGGCCCAGCGCGCCTTCGAGATGAACTCCAAGGTGATCCAGGCCGCCGACGAGATGGCCGGCACGATCTCGAAGGGTATCCGCTGACGCGGCCTCTCGCGACGCGACGCCCGCCCTCCCCTCCCTCTCGTATCGGCGCGATCCCCATGGCCCGCACGCTTCTCGCCCGCTGCCTGCTCGTCTCCCTGCTCGCCGTCTCGGCGCAGGCTCCGGCCGTCGCCGTCGAGGGCATGGCGGCCCCCTTGGCGGCCCCCTTGGCTGCCCCCTTGGCAGCCCCCTCGGCCGCCCCGGACATCATGCTGCCGGTGCCCGTCGTCACGATCTATCCCGGCGACACGATCAAGGAATCGATGCTGCGGATGCAGGCCTATCCCTCGACCTTCAAGGCGCGCTCGGCCGTGATCGACGCCCCGCTCGCCATCGCCGGCCGGCAGGCGCGGCGGATGCTGCTGCCGGGCGAGCCGGTGCCGGTCAACGCCGTCGACGATCCCCGCCTCGTGAGCCGCAACACCCCGACCCAGATGGTGTTCGAGGAGAACGGCCTGATCATCACCACCGTCGGCTCGCCCCTTCAGAACGGGGGGCTCGGCGAGACGATCCGGGTGCGCAACACCGACACCAACCGCATCGTGCTGGGCACCGTGATGGCCGACGGCCGCATCAAGGTCGGCGCGCAGTGATGCCTTCTTCGATGTCGCGCCGCCCGTTCCACCGCGTCCTCATCGCCGTCCTGCTTGGGCTCGTCACCGGCTTCGGGTTCGCCCTCGTCGCCGGCCCGGCCCGCGCCGCGCCCGGCACCCGGATCAAGGACATCGCCACGCTCAAGGGCGTGCGCGACAACCAGCTGTTCGGCTACGGCCTCGTCACCGGCCTGCAGGGTACCGGCGACACCCTGCGCAACGCGCAGTTCACCGAGCAATCGCTGCAATCGCTGCTCGACCGGCTCGGCATCAACGTGCGCGACGCGCGGCTGCGCACCCGCAACATCGCCGCCGTCATGGTGACCGCCGATCTCCCGCCCTATACCGGCACCGGCTCGCGCATCGACGTCACCGTCACCTCCATGGGCGACGCCACCTCGCTGAAAGGCGGCACCCTCCTGATGACGCCGCTCACCGGCGGCGACGGCCTCGTCTATGCCGCGGCGCAGGGCCCGCTCGCGGTCTCGGGCTTCACCGTGCAGGGCGCGGCCGAGCAGTTGACGCAGGGCGTGCCGACCGCCGGCCGCATCCCCAACGGCGCGCTGATCGAGCGCGAGGTGCCCGGCACCTTCCGCGATCTGCCCGAACTCGTGTTCGAGCTGAAGAACCCCGACTTCAAGACCGCGACCCAGATCTCGGACGCCATCAACGCGTGGTCGCTTTCCGCCTTCGGCCGCCGCATCGCCTCGGCCCGCGACCAGCGCGCCGTCGTCGTCATGCGCGGACGCCAGATGGCGCAGACCCGGCTGGTGGCCGAAATCGGCGACCTGACGATCCAGCCCGACACTCCGGCCCGCGTCGTGGTCGATCAGCGCACCGGCACCGTCGTGATCGGCCGCAACGTGCAGATCTCCACGGTCGCGGTCACCCACGGCAACCTCACGGTGCGGGTCACCGAGGCGCCCGAGGTGTCCCAGCCCGCGCCCTTCTCCAACGGCCAGACCGTGGTGGTGCCCCGCACCGAGGTCGCTGCCCAGGAGCAGATGGGCCGGCTCGCCATCCTCGGCGGCTCCGATCTGCAGACACTGGTGCGCGGCCTCAACCAGGTCGGCCTGAAGCCCACCGACATCATCGCGATCCTGCAGGCGGTGAAGACCGCCGGCGCCCTCCAGGCGGAGCTTGTCGTTCAATGAGCCGCGGCGCGCTCACTCTCGCCCTGTGGCTCGCTCTCTCCGGCGTAGCCCTGGCGGCCGGCGGCGGCGACAAGCCGGACCCGGCCAAGGAAGCGGCCATGAAGGCGCTCGCCATCCGCGACGCGCCCAAGGAAGTCTCGGCCCAGGATTTCGTCGCCAAGGAGCCGGCGAAGTCCGGCTATTGCGCCAACATCGCCGACGCCGCGGCGGATGCCCGCTTCGCCTGGCAGAAGGAGCAGCTCGCCACCCTCGAACGTCAGGTCGAGGAGCGGATCAAGGCGCTGGAAGAGAAACGGGCCGAGTACGAGACCTGGCTCAAGCGCCGCAACGAGTTCCTGGCGAAGGCCGACGAGACGGTTGTCGCGGTCTACGCCAAGATGAAGCCCGACGCGGCCGCGCTCCAGTTCGCCAACATGCCGGAGGAATCGGCCGCGGCTTTGCTCACCAAGCTCAACGCCCGCGCGGCCAGCGCCATCCTCTCCGAGATGGAGGCGACCCGCGCGGCCACCCTCGCCCGCAAGATGTCGGACGCCGGCCGCAAGGACGCGCCCGCCGCGCCCAACGCGCCGGTCCCGGCCCCGAGAAAGAACGAGAGATCGTGATGCGCGGCTTGCTCCCTGCCCTCGCCGGCTGCCTTGCCCTTGGCCTCGGCGCCTGCCAGACCAACGAGCTCGACCGCCTGGGCCGCGCGCCCGTGCTGACCCCGGTCGGCACCGGGCTCAACGCCCCGCGCGAGCCGCTGCCGACCACCTTCGGCGCCTACGGCCCGCGTCACAGCTACCATTCGACGTGGTCGCCCGCGAGCGCGGACCTCTATCAGGACCCGCGCGCCAAGAACGTCGGCGACGTCATCACGGTGGCCATTGCCATCAACGACAAGGCGCAGTTCGACAACGCGACCGAACGCGAGCGCAGCCAGAAGAGCTTCTTAGGGTTCGATTTCGGCTACGGCGTCTCGGCGTTGAAGGATTCGGCCACCGCCGATACCGGCATCCGCTCTGGCACCTCCACGAAGGGCCAGGGCAACATCGACCGCAAGGAGACGCTCAGCCTCTCGGTCGCCGCGGTCGTCACCGAAGTGCTGCCGAACGGCAACGTGATGATCTCGGGCTCGCAGGAAGTGCGGGTCAACAACGAGGTGCGCGTGCTCAACGTCGCCGGCATCGTCCGCCCGCGCGACATCTCGCGCAAGAACACCATCGATTACGACAAGATCGCCGAGGCCCGCATCTCCTACGGCGGACGCGGCCGCCTCACCGACGTTCAGGGGCCGACGGTCGGCCAGCAGATCTTCGAGACGGTGGCGCCGTTCTGAGGCGTCGCGCCGCCGCTGATGCGGCGAGCCACTCTCGCCGCGAAGCGGTGAGCGTGAACACAAGGAAGAGACCATGGCCGAGACCAAGGACGGCGCGAAGAAGGGCGGCAAGGGCTGGATCGGGGCGCTGCTGCTGGTCACGCTGGTCGCCGTCGGCACCGGCGGCGGCCTCGGCGTCTACCTGCTCGGCAATGTCGAGAAGTCGGTCGACCTCAAGAAGCGCGACGAGGCCGACAAGGCGGTGAAGGTGCTCAACTATACCGGCGACCTCTCCCTGCGCAGCGTCGGCTCGGCGGTGACGAATCTCGCCGAGCCCGCCGACGCCTGGGTGCGGATCGAATCCTCCATCGTCTTCAAGACCGGCACGCTGCCGAACCCGGACGTGACGCTCGCCGAAATCCGCGCCGACGCGGTGGCTTACTTGCGCACGATGTCGCTCGCCCAGATCGAGGGCGCCAGCGGCCTCCAGCACCTGCGCGAGGACCTCAACGAGCGCGTGGCCATCCGCACCAAGGGCGCCGTGCGCGAACTCATCGTCGAATCGCTGGTGGTTCAATGAGCCGGGCCGTGGCACGCGCCTCTCGGATCGCGGCGGCGGCCTTCGCCGTCGTGAGCCTCACGGCCACCGCCGCCCTCGCTCAGGGCGCGGCCGGCGGCGTCACCGGTGTGCCCGGCCTGGATGCGCTGCTTCCCCCCGGGAACGGGGCGGCGAGCGGGCGCATCATCCAGCTCGTCGCGCTGCTCACCGTGCTGTCGCTGGCGCCGGGCCTGCTCGTCATGGTGACGAGCTTCACGCGGTTCGCCGTCGCGTTCTCGTTCCTGCGCTCGGGCCTCGGCCTTCAGAGCACGCCGGCCAACATCTTCCTCGTCTCGCTCGCGCTGTTCATGACCTTCTACGTCATGGCCCCGACCTTCGACCGCGCCTGGAACGAGGGCGTGAAGCCGCTGCAGGAGAACCGCATCGGCGAGGAGGAGGCCTTCACCAAGATCGTCGAGCCGTTCCGGGAGTTCATGACCCAGCACGTGCGCCCGAAGGACCTTCAGACCTTCTCGGATCTGGCGAGCCGCAACTTCCCCAAAGCCGAGCAAGGCGAAAAGATCGACCTGCGCATCCTGATCCCGGCCTTCATGATCTCCGAACTGCGCCGCGGCTTCGAGATCGGCTTCCTGATCGTGCTGCCGTTCCTCGTCATCGACATCATCGTCTCCACCATCGTGATGTCGATGGGCATGATGATGCTGCCGCCGACCGTGATCTCGCTGCCGTTCAAGGTGCTGTTCTTCATCCTGATCGATGGATGGAATCTGCTGGTGAGCGGGCTGGTGCGGTCGTTCTTCTGAGGCGCAGCGTCGCCCGGTAGGCCCGCCGATCCGTCTCGGCCCGTAGCGCCGTGGCACGCACCTGGAGCAGGTCGCGACAGGTGAGCAGGCCGACGAGCGCGCCGCACTCGGGATCGGTGACCACCACGCGGCCCTGGCCGGTCGCCGACATCACGTCGAGAGCGTGCGCCACCACGTCGTCGGGATGGACGACCGCGAGCGCCGTGCCGGCGATGCGGGCGGCGAGGCGATCCCGGCCAGATGTTCCGTTCAGGGTCCAGTGCAGGCCGAGCGCGCGGGTGGCGAAGCCGAGCGGGCGGTGCTCGGCGTCGAGCACCGGGTAGGCGCGGTGGCGGCCGGCCTCCATCGCGGCGATCGCCTCGTCGAGGGGCAGGCCACCGTCGAGGGTGTCGACCGCGCGGACCATCACGTCCTTCACGCGCGTGAGGATGTAGGGATCGACCGCGTATTCGCGGGTGACGTGCTGGCCCCGGCGCGCGAGCTTCTCGGTCAGGATCGAGCGCTTCAGGAGGAGCACGGTGACGGCATAGGCCGTGACGGTGGCGGCGAGCAGCGGCACGAGGGCCCGCACGTCGCCGGTCAGTTCGACCGCGAACAGGGCGCCGGTAAGCGGCGCCCGCATGGTGCCGCCGAGCATCGCCGCCATCCCGAGCAGCGCCCAAAATCCGGGAGCACCCGGCAGCAGGTGCCCGACGAGCCAGCCCATCGCCCCGCCGAGGATCAGCAGCGGGGCGAGCACGCCGCCGGAGGTGCCCGACGCCAGCGCCACGAGCCAGATCGCCGCCTTGACGGCGAGGATCAGCAGCACCGCCCGCACGGCGAGATCGGTGTTCAACAGGTCGGCGATCACGTCGTAGCCGACGCCGAGCGCGCGGGGCTCGATCAGTCCGCCGAGGCCAACGAACAGGCCGCCGAGCGCCGGCCACCACATCCAATGGATGGGAAGCCGCTCGAAGCCGTCCTCCAGCCGGTAGAGCAGCATCGTCAGCAGGCCCGAGAGCAGGCCGGCGGCGAGCCCGATGCCGGCGCAGGCGAGAAGCCCCCAGCCCGGCAGCGCCGGATGGGCCGCGAAGGGGAAGAGTGGCCCGGCCTCGAACAGCAGCGGGCGAAGCGCGACGGCCGTGAGGGCGGCGGCCGTCACGGGGACGAAGCTGCGCGGGCGCCACTCGAACAGCAGCAACTCGACCGCGAGCAGCACGGCCGCGACCGGCGTACCGAAGATCGCCGTCATGCCGGCCGAGGCGCCCGCCACCAGCAGCGTCTTCCGCTCGGCATCGCTGAGGTGGAACAGTTGCGCGAACAGCGAGCCCAGCGCCCCGCCGGTCATGATGATCGGCCCTTCGGCGCCGAACGGCCCGCCGGTGCCGATGGAGATCGCCGAGGAGACCGGCTTCAGCACGGCGACCTTGGCCGACATCCGGCTCGCGCCGAGCAGGATCGCCTCGATCGCCTCGGGGATGCCGTGGCCGCGAATCTTTTCCGAGCCGTAGCGGGCCATGAGTCCGATCACGAGGCCGCCGAGCACCGGGATCAGCACAACCCACGGCGATGGCGAGACGCCGACGAGCGAATGGGGGACGGTGTCGAGCAAGCCGAACCACGAAACATTCGTCACGAGCGCGATCAGCCGCAGGAGGACAGCCGCCGCCAGCGTCGCCGCGGCGCCGATGGTCACCGCCATGGCGAGTAGGATCAGGATGCGCGGGTCGGCGGCAAAATCCGCGAGCGGGCGCCGCACCACCGGGCTCTGGACCGGTGCGCCCACCGGAACCTCGTGCTTCACGATATCCCTCCTTCGATCGGTCCATCCATCATATATCGTGTTACGACATATTCCAGTCCGTGGTAGGTGGCCGGCATGACGAACGAGGATTCGAAGGGGGCGCCGCTGTCGCGGTCGCACTACGCGGCGCTGGCAGCCTTCCGCTACGAGCTGCGGCGCTTCCTCGCCTTCAGCGAGGCGGCGGCGACGCAGGCCGGACTGCCGCCGCAGCAGCATCAGGCGCTGCTGACCGTCGCGGGTCATCCCGGACCGGAGCCGCCCACGGTCGGTCACGTCGCCGAGCGGCTGATGATCGCCCCGCACAGCGCCGCCGAACTCGTGGCCCGCATGGTCGAGGCCAAGCTCCTGGCCAAGAGCCGGGGCGTGCAGGACCGCAGGCGGATGGAACTCGCCCTCACGCCCGAGGCGGAGGCGCGGCTGCACCAGTTGACCGCGGCGCATCTGACCGAGCTGCGCAGCCTGGAGCCGGCGCTCGCCAGGGCGCTGGCTCAGGCGCTCGGAGATCCGGCTGCGAAGGCGAACGCAACCCCCACGCAAGGCTGACCGGCAACATGGCACCCGGACCAAGGATCAGGTCCGGTTCGGATGGCCTCAGGATGCCCGGTCGCGAGCAAGCCGAGAGATTGTGGAGCAACATCGTCGACCTCGGCGCGAGGCGGCTGATCGCCCTCGGGCTGGTCGGCCTGCTCGTGTTCCTAGGCGTCGGCATCGGCGCCTATTACCTGAGCCGCCCGGCGCAGGAGACGCTGTACACGGGTCTGTCGCGCGAGGATGTCGGCCGCATCGGCGGCGTGCTCAAGGACAACGGCATCCCCTTCGACGTGTCGGCGGACGGCTCGGCCGTGCTGGTCTCCTACGGCCACACCGCCCAGGCCCGGATGCTGCTGGCCGAGAAGGGCCTGCCGCAAAGCTCCAAGTCCGGCTACGAGCTGTTCAACGATCTGGGTTCGCTGGGCATGACCTCGTTCATGCAGGAAGTGACCCGCGTCCGCGCGCTCGAGGGTGAGATCGCCCGGACGATCCAAGGCATGAAGGGCGTGCGCGCCGCCCGCGTCCACTTGGTCCTGCCCGACCGCGGCTCGTTCCGCCGCGACCAGCAGCCGGCCTCGGCCTCCGTGGTGGTGCGCACCGAGCCCGCCGACGACGTGTCGGGCGCGCAAGCCATCCGCCACCTCGTGGCCTCCGCCATCCCGGGCATGAAGCCCGACCGCGTCACCGTGATCGGCTCCGAGGGCACGGTGCTGCTGGCCGGCGACGATGCCGCCTCGGCGCCCACCGGCAAGATGGCGACGCTGGAGAAGTCGGTCAGCCGCGAGATGCAGGACAACATCCGCCGCACGCTCGCGCCCTATCTCGGCGTCGGCAATTTCGAGGTCAGCGTCGCCACCCAGCTCAACACCGACAAGACCTCGACCAACGAGACGATCTACAACCCCGACCAGCGCGTCGAGCGCTCGGTCCGCTCCGTGCGCGAGAGCGAGAACGCGCAGAACCGCGCCAGCCAGCGGCCCACCAGCGCCCAGGAGAACCTGCCCGACCAGCGGACCCGCTCGGACGGCAACGACCAGTCGAGCAACGAGAGCTCGAAGAAGGAAGACCTCACCAATTACGAGATCTCCCAGAAGACCGTGCAGACGGTGAGCGACGGCTACGCGATCCGTCACCTCTCGGTCGCCGTGCTGGTCAACCGCTCGCGCCTCACCGCGCTCGCCGGCCCCGACGACAAGGCCGCGCTGGAAAAACAGATCGCCGAGATCGAGGAGCTGGTCGGCTCCGCCGCCGGCTTCAACAAGGAGCGGGGCGACACGATCAAGGTCGCGGCGGTGGGCTTCATCAACGACGGCCAGCCGCTCGAGCCGGTGCCGCCGCTCTCGGTCACCGACGTGCTGATGAAGCAGTCGGGCACGCTCATCAACGCCGTCACCATCCTCGTCGTCGCCGCCCTGCTGATCTGGTTCGGCCTGCGCCCGGCGCTTCGCTCGATCCTCGCCGTGCCGGAGGCGCAGCAGGCGGAAGTCGCCGCGCTCAACGCTCCCGAGGGCGCCCCCGCGCTCGCCGCCGGGGCGGCGGCGGCCGGGCTCGTCGAGGGGGCTCCCGCGCTCGCCGCGCCGGGCACGGTCGCGGCCAACGGCGAACCCCAGAAGCTCCCCGCGCCGGGCCTGGCCGGCCTGATGGAGGAACTCGAGGACAAGCTGGCCCGCTCGCCGCAGAAGCGCCTAGAGCAGCTCATCGACATCGACGAGGAGCAGGTCGCGGCCGTCCTCAAGCGCTGGCTGATGCGTGAGGAGCCGGCGTGATGGAGGGCCTGATCGCCCGGCTCCTGCCCGAGATCGGGAAGGCGCCGCCCCCGGCCGCCGCGCGCGCGCCCGAGTTTGACGGGGACTGGTTTCGTCCCGCGCAGCGGAGCAAGCCACCGAGCCCCGCGCCGGCGCCGGCCGTCGTCCCGGACGCGCAGGCAGCCGCGCCCGTCTCGGAGATCACCCCCTCCGGCCTCCACGCCCCCGGCCTCGCGGCGTTCGCGCCCGTGACCCTGGCCGCCCCCCCGGCGCAACCGGCGGAGGACCGCGAGGCGCTGATCGCCGCGGCGGAGGCGCGCGGGCACGAAGCCGGCCGGGCCGAAGCCCTGGCCGAGGCGGAAGAGCGGCTCGCCCGGGAGCGGGCCGCCTTCGAGACGCGCCTCGCGGAGGCACGCCGCGATTGGGCCGAGACGGAGGGCACCGTGCTGGCAGGCCAGCTCGCGGCGGCCTTCGCCGGCCTCGACGCGACCCTTTCGGAGCGGGTCGCCCGCCTGCTCGCCCCCGTCCTCGATCAGGCTCTGCGGCGTCAGGCCGTCGAGGCCCTGTCGCAGGCGGTGACGCGCCTGCTCGCCGAGCCGCAGCCGGCGGCAATTTCGATCACCGGCCCGGAAGATCTGATCGCGGCCCTGTCGGGACGCCTGGGCGGCCTGTCGGCGGCGGTCGCCTTCACGGCATCCGACGTGACCGAGGTGACCGTGAGCGCGGGCGAGACCGTGATCGAGACCGAATTGTCGGCCTGGGGCCGGCTGATCTCAGCCGCCGTGGCGGAGGCGTGAGATGTCCGAGCATCAAGAAATCATCATCGTCAAGAAGCACTACCACGAAGACGGTCACCACGGCGGTGCCTGGAAGATCGCGCTCGCCGACTTCATGACCGCGATGATGGCGCTGTTCCTCGTGATGTGGCTGATCAACTCGACCAGCAAGGAGCAGAAGCAGACCATCGCCGAGTATTTCAACCCGGTGAAGCTCGCCGAGGTCACGCACGACCGGAAGGGCGTCAACGATCCGCAGGACGTGCCGAACGATCCGCCCCCCGCCGGCAAGGGGAGCGGGACCGGCGAGGGCGAAGGCAGCAAGGCCGAAGGCGCGCCGGGCAGCCGCGCCCGCGAATCCGCCCTGTTCCAAGATCCCTACGCGGTGCTGGCCAAGCTCGCGGCGGAAGCCGAGCCGGGTCCGGAGGCCGCGAGCGCGGACGCCTCGGCCCTCGAATCGGGTCAACCGGGCGTGGCCGGCGGCGAGACCGGCCGCGACCCGTTCGATCCGCTCTATTGGCAGGTCGCGGCCCTGCCGCGCCGCCGCACCGACAATCCCGGCGCCCTCGACACCGCCTCCGCGGCGCCCTCCGAGGCGCGCCTCGACGCCAAGGCGCAATCCTTCGCGGCCCCGGCCAAGGAGACGCCGAAGGATCCGTCGAAGGACGCGGCCAAGGATGCAGCCAAGGATCCAGCCAAGGACGCGGCCAAGAAGGAAGCCGCGCGCCAGAGCCTGCAGGACGCGATGAAGGCGGCCGGCGTCCGCCTCGCCTCCGCCGAGCCGATGCCCGTCGCCAAGGAGCCCGAGCCGAAGCCGGCGGAGGCCCCGCCATCCGCGGAGGCCAAGCCCGCGGATGCCAAGCCCGTCGAGGCGAAGGCGCCCGAGGTCAAGCCCGCCGACGTCAAGCCGGCGACCGTGAGGGAAACGGCGAAGGAGCCTGCCAAGGAGCCGGTGAAGGACGCGAAATCGGCCGAGACCGCGGCGATGGCGGAGATGAAGGCCGAGATCGCCAAGGTGGTGCAGCCGATGGCGACCGCGAGCCCGGTGCCGAACGTCGAAGTGCGCCGCACAGGCGAGGGCATCCTCATCAGCATCAGCGACGAGCTCAACTTCAGCATGTTCGGGATCGGCTCGGCCGAGCCGACGCCGAAGGTGGTCAAGGCCCTGGAGCGCATCGCCAAGGTGATCAACCAGCACCCGGGAAAGATCGTCGTGCGCGGTCATACCGATGCGCGGCCGTTCAAGTCGGAGACCTACGACAACTGGCGTCTCTCCTCGGCCCGCGCGCAGATGGCCTCCTACATGCTCGTACGCGGCGGCGTCGACGAGGCCCGCGTCGAGCGGATCGAGGGCTATGCCGACCGTCAGCCCCGGGTGCCCGCCGACCCGAAGGCGGCCGAGAACCGCCGGATCGAGATCCTGCTGCGGGGGCTGCCGGAATGATTCCGTCCGCCTCGGCACGGCCCCGTCCTCTCCCCGGTCGAACCCGCAGCTCCCTCAAGCGCATCGGCGGGATGGGCCTGACCCTGCTCCTCGCCCTCGGCCTCCCGGCCGTGGCGGCGGACCATGGCGAGGGTCACGGCGCGGCGCCCGCGGCCGACTCCCACGCGGCCCCGGCGGACGACCACGGCGGGCATGGCGGCCACGGTGCCCCGGCCAAGCCGATCGAACCGCTGCCGGTGACGCCGCACGGGCTGCCGGTGGAACTGGTGCGCACGCTCCAGCTGCTGCAGGACCGCATCGCCCGCGGCTCGACCCAGGCTCACCTCGCCCAGCGCCAGCTCCTGGTCCACATCGAGCAGAAGCTGACCGAACTCGATCCCGAGACCTGGGTCGCGCCGGAGAACGTGCGCGCCGTCGTGACCTTCGCGCTCGCCGGCGGCGGGCCGGGCGTCCTGCGCCGCATGATCGCCACGGGCAAGGTGCCGGAGGCGGAGGCGCCGCTGGCGCAGGGCGCACTCGACTATCTCCAGGGCCGCGAGAAGGAGGCCCGCGCCAAGCTCGCCGGAATCGACGCCCGCACCATGCCGGCGGGTCTCGCCGGTCAGCTCGCGCTCACCCAATCCGCTCTTCTGGTGCGCGAGGCGCCGGTGCGCTCGCTCGAACTCCTGGATCTCGCCCGCCTGCTGTCGCCGGGGACGCTGGTCGAGGAGGGGGCGCTGCGCCGCCAGATCTTCGTGGTGGCGCAGGGCGGCGATGCCGCGCGCTTCGAGGCGCTGTCGATTCAGTACCTGCGCCGGTTCCGCCGCTCGGTCTATGCGGGCAATTTCCGCCAGCGCTTCGCCGGGGCGCTGACCCGGCTCGACTTCGACAGCGACCGAACCCGCACCTTGAGTCTGGAGCGGATGCTCGACGAGATCGAGCCCGAGAGCCGCCGCGATCTCTACCTCCTCGTCGCCCGCGCCGGTCTGGAACAGGGCCGGCGCGAGACCGCGCTGTTCGCCGCCGAGCGCGCCGCCGGGCTCGCGGCGCCGGACACGCGCGCGGCCGCCCAGGCCCGGCTCTACCGGGGTGCGGCGCTGATCGTCGCCGACGGCCGGTTCGAGGAGGGCTACGAGGCCTTGCGCAGCCTCGACCGCGCCGCCTTCGTCGAGGGCGACGCAGACCTGCTCGATGCCGCCCTCTCGGCCGCGGGCCAGATCCGCGGCCCGCTGCCGAGTCCGGCGCCCGCAGCCCCGTCGGCCGCCGACGCCACCGCCCGCCGCGCGGTGCCGGATGCGCCGGCCATCGGCCGGGCCCGCGAGGCGCTGGCCCGCGCCGAGCGGGCGCTGGACCCCTGAACCCGTATCGCCGCGACACCGCCATGAGGCTCGACCCCGCGTGATGACGCCCCTCGACATCCTGACGCCCCTGCGCCCCAAGGCCGAGGCCGGCCGCGCGCCGACGGGCGACGAGGCCGGACCGCGCGCGGCCCCCGGTTTCGAGGCGATGCTGGACGCGCTCGAGATTCGTCCCGCCCCCACGGAGGCGGGTGCCGACGGCAAGGAAGCCGAAGCCGCATCGCCCCGGCTCCCTGCCGATCCCGGCTCCGGTGAAGCCGCGACCGACGAGACCGGCGCGTCTTTGCGCGACCTCATGGCGCTCACGGCACCGGTCCCTGTGGGGCTCGCCCCGCCGGCCCTGCCGCCGGAGGCGGCCCTCTCGGCGATCGTGCAGCGCGCCGCCGCCCGCGCGGGCGTGCCCGCCGCCGAGGCGCCTGCGCCCGCGCCGCGCATGACCCTCGTCGGCATCGAGACCCATTTCGCGCCGGTCCAGCCTCGGGCCTTGCCGGGCGCCGCGGCGACCCCGCCGGTCGGATTCACGCTTCCGGAGCAGGCGCCGTCCGCCGCGACCGCGATTGCCCTCGACGCCCCTGCCCTCGACGCCCCTGCCCTCGACGCCCCTGCCCTCGACGCCGCTCCCCTCGAAGCCCCCGCGCCTGCCGCCGGCTCGGCGTCCCGCGTCGTCGAACCGGGCGTCCCCTCGGCACCGGGCCGATCGCCGAATGCCGCCGCCTCACCGATGCCGACGGCCGCGCCTTCGTCCGCCGCCTCCGACACCGGGTCTCCAGCCGAAGCCGAGCACGGCGCGCCCCGGCAGGCTGCGGCGATCACGGCTCCGGGCGCCCCCACGGCCCATCAGGCTTCGGCCGAGGACGCGGCGATGTCGCCCGCCGGGCGGGCGGATGCCGCCACGGCGCCGCGCCCGGCCGTCGCTTCTCTCTCGCACGATATCCGGCCCGTCCCGACCGAGGCACCGATCGGCGACGTCTCGACCCGGATACCGGCCGCGCCCTCCGTTCCAAGCGACGTGCCGGCTCCGCAGACCGCGCCGCGCCCAGTTCCCGCGACCACCGGAGCGGGCGTCGCGCCCGAGGCCCCTCGCCGGGCCGGATTGGCCGATCCGCTCCCCGCCCAAGGGGCGCCCCCCTTGGAAGCCGGCGCAGGAACGGCGTCGAACGCGACCGCGGCCGACCGATCCGCATTTGCGGCGACCGAGGCGCCGCCGAGTCCCGACGTGAGCCAGGCTGCGGTGGCAGCACCTTCCGTCCCCTCCACCGCCCCCGCCGCGCATACGGCCCCGCCGTCGGGGATACCGTCCGCATCGATCACCGCCGCGGCGCTCTCGCACGCTTCGATGGAGATCGCGCGCGCGCGTCCTGCGGTCGCCGATGAAGCGGGAACGGTGCGCCCGCACCCGGACGGGCGGACAATTCCTGCCCCCGCGGCCCCACCCGCGGAATCCACCGCGCCTGTTCAGCCGCACGATGCCGCACCGAGCGACATCGTGCGCCTCGCGACGGCGGCGCCCGCCATCGCGGCGGCGGCTCCGCGGGCCGCGCGCGGCGAGACGCAGCGCCCGCTCGACGAGGCGGCGACCGCCCAGGAAGCGGGCGCCGAGGCCGCGGCGCCGCACATCGATCACGCGGCGGTCGCGCCGGTTCCGGGTGGCGCCGCACATCGTGCATCCGCAGAACGGACGGCCACGGCGCAGGCCGGCACGCCGCCGGGCGACGCCGGAGCGCAGACGACGTCGCCCAGCGCACCCCAACCGGCCCTGCCCGAAAAGGCGGATGCCGCACCGAAGGACGATGCCCCGTCCCCGGCGGGGGCACAGGCACAGGCCGGGGCGATGCCGGCCGTCCCACCGTCGCGGTCGGAGGCGAGCGTGGCGCCGCAGCGGGCGGAGCAAACGGTCGGCGTCCCGCCGGCCCGAGCCGAGACGACGGTCGGCGCGGAGCGGACATCGGACGAAAGCCTCGGCACCGCCGGCGCCTCGGCCTCGGCCGAGCCGCGCGCTCCGGAAGCGCCGGTCCCCGCGGCCTCGATCGCGCCGACCCATGCCGGGCCTTCGGTGCCGGCCTCGCCGCTGCGCCAGATCGTCGATGCGGTGAGCGCGCAATTCCCGGCGGCCCCGCCCTCGGCGGCCCCCCGGACGGCCCTGCCGGTCGAGGCCGGGCCGTTGCGCATCCTGACACTCCAGCTTCATCCCGCCGATCTCGGCACCGTGCTGGTGCGGATGCGGCTGCAGGACGGGCGGCTGGAAATGAACCTGCGCACCGGGCGCGAGGAGACCGCCGAGCGCCTGCGCCGCGAGGGCGGCGCGCTCTCGGACCTGCTGCGCGAGGCCGGCTACGCGCCACAATCGCTCACCATCGAGGCGGGCGGCGGCGCCTCCCTCGGCCACGCATCGGAACGCGGATCTGCTCAGAATTTCGCAGCAGGTCCCCAGAACGGACAATCGGGCGGCGGCGCCCCCGACCAGTCGCCGAGCCGGCGCCCGTCCCGCGAGGGACAGGAGGCCACCTCTCGCGTCCAGGAACAGGACCATGACAGCGCGTCTTCCACTCGCGATCGCGGCGATCTTCGAGATCGCGGCGATCTGTATCTCTAGCGCGTCGCTCGCCGCGACGGCGGTGCCGCCGGTTTCCGAGAGCGGCCGGCATGCCACCGCCTCGGATGGGCCGGACGGCAACGCGCGGGCGGGCTCGAATGTCTGCGAGCAGCAGATGGCGCGGGCCGCCGCGCGCTACGGCGTGCCGCTCGGCATGCTCTACGCGGTCGGCCTCACCGAGAGCGGCAAACGCGGCTCGCTCCAGCCCTATGCGATGAACATCGGCGGCCGCGCCTATTTCGGCACCGGCCCGGCGGACGTGATCGCGCGGCTGGGCCAGGCCCAGCGCGAGGGCGTGCGGCTGGTCGATCTCGGCTGCATGCAGATCAACCACCACTATCACCGCGAAAAGTTCGCGTCGCTGGAGGCGATGATCGACCCGGCCCAGAACGTCGAATACGCGACCCGCTTCCTCAAGGAACTGCGCGACCGCGAGGGAAGCTGGACGCTGGCGGTGGCGCGCTACCATGCCGGCCCGAACAACAACCCGGCCCAGAAGATCTATGTCTGCCGCGTCATCGCCAACATGGTCGCGACCGGCTTCGGCAACTGGACACCGGGGGCGAAGGCGTTCTGCCAGCCGGGGTGAACCGGCCCCGGCTCACAGCCACCGGCGCTCCCGGCATCGCGCGCCGGACCGGGCGAACAATCGACCGGATCGATGGGTCGCCGTCATGCTGATCCGGACCGAAGCGGTTCAAGCGGACAAGATAGGTCGGCTCACCCGACGTAGGTATAGCCCATATACCGCTTGGCCTCGATCGGATCGTGGCCGAGGCGCTCGGCGATCTTCTTCCGAAGCTTGCTGACATGGCCCTCGATCACGCTTTCCTCGACGCCGTTGCTGTAGACGCCGTAGACCACGTTGAAGACCTGGGTCTTGGTGAGCCGGCGCCCGCGGTTGCGCACGAGATATTCGAGGATATGACGCTCGCGCCGCGGCAGGGAGAGCGGAACGCCGTCGATCTCGGGATCGCGCCCGTCATGGAACACCTTGAGGCGCTCGGCCGCAGGTGCGGTCTCGGTCGGGGCGGGCAGCGCACCGTTGACCCGGCGCCAGATCGCCTCGGAGCGGGCCAGGATCTCGCGCACATGGACGGGCTTGGGCAGCACGTCGTCGATGCCGGCGTCGAGCAATTGCACCGTCTGCTCGAGCGAACGCAGGTCGGAGAGGGCGATGATCGGCGCGCGGGAATGGCGGCGGATCGAGGTGGCGCATTTAGCCCGGTCCTCGAAATCGCCGAGCAGGAAGCCCTGTACCGCGTCGAGGTCGCTCTGGGAGGCGGCCTCGATCCAGCTCAGGAACTCGTCGGGCAAGAGACCGAACGACGACACCCCTTCACGCTCGAAACTCGCCCTGTAGCCGGCATTCACCGATTCCCGCGGATCGACCAGGAAATACATCGACAGTTCATCCCCCGGAGCCGGCCCAACACCGGCCGGGCGCCGCGGAGGGGTGGGCGCCGCCCGGAGCGGAGCCGACGCGAACCCTCGATTCGCGGCCACACTCATCCATGTCGCGGTGCAGCAGGCCGGTCAATTACGGTCGCATTGTATTCACAATTCCGGAAGTGAACGTTGCATTCCTGCTCTTTTCGCGCGGCCCTGGGAAATCGCCCTCCGCACGGGAATGGGGGCGGATCGGCCTGCCGTTCGGGGACGAGACGTCAGGCGTTGCCGACCCGAGCCTGGGCGAGAGCGTGGGCGAAGCCGTCGAGGCAGAGCGCGGCGGCATCCTCGGCGACGATGCGCTGGATCGCGATGCCGGCGAACATCTCATCGAGGACCAGCTTGAAGAACACGGTCAGCGGCTGGGCCGAGAATTCCATGTCGAGCACGACCTGCATGGAGCGGCCGAAATCGAGGTTCACGTCGGCACCATCGGCATAGGTCAGGACCGAATCCTTGAAGAACAGCTCGGCCGAGGAGGCGACCACGTCGGCGATGTTGCCGTGGTGCTGCCCGCGAATCCAGCCGATCAGCACGCCGCCATCGACGAGGCAGAGTTCGCCGATGAAGTCGCGCAGGGCATTGGCGAAAATCTCCTCGGCGGCGGCGATGCCGGGGGGAAGGCCGGGACGTCCGGGCGAGAGGGGAGCGGCCTGAGCAGTCATCGGGCTCTCGCGAAGAGGAAGAATAGGATCTGCGCCACGGCGCGGTAGAACTCCGCCGGAATCGTCTGATCGACCTGCACAGCATCGTACAGCGACCTTGCGAGAGGCTTGTCCTCGATCACGGCGATGCCTTTTTCCTCGGCGATTGCGCGAATACGTAATGCAATCAGGTCCTGCCCCTTGGCCAGCACCAGCGGAGCCGGGTTTTCCGTCGGCTCGTAGCGCAGGGCGATGGCGAAGTGGGTCGGGTTGGCGATCACCACGGTGGCGCGATCGACGTTGGCGAGCATCTTGTTACGGGCACGGTCCTGGGCGAGCGAGCGCATGCGCGCCTTCACCGAAGGATCGCCCTCGGACTGCTTGTGCTCGTCCTTGATGTCCTGGCGCGACATCCGCAGCGAGCGCTGCCAGCGGATGCGCGACCAGACGAGGTCCCCCGCCACAATGACGATGATGGCGATCGCGACCGCCGAGACGAGGCGGATCGAAACGGTCAGGATCAGCTCTGGCAGCTGGCTCGGATCGACGAACATGGCATTGACGGCTCTGGTCCGCTCCGAGCGAAGGAGCAGGATGGCGACCACACTGACCGACAGGAATTTAACGACGGATTTCAGGAACTCGACTTGACCCTGTAACCCGAAGATTCGCGACATTCCGGCCATCGGTGAAACCCGCGACCATTTCGGCGTGATCCGGTCACCGACGAAACGCGGCAGGTTCTGCAGCAGCGACGCCACGAGACTGCACACGCACAACAGCAGCAGGAACGGCAGCAGGAAGCGCCCGGTGGCGAGCGCCACCTGATGCAGCAGCATCGTGGCGTCCTCGCCGGTCTCGAGGCGAAAGCCCCGCGGCTCGTCGAGGAGCGGCGTCAGGCTCTGCGCGAGTTGCGCCGCCTGGCCCCTGGCAAAAAACGCGAGCGCCAGAAGAAAGCCGAGGATCGAGGCGAAGACCGGCGCCTCGCGCGAGAACGGGATGTCGCCCTTCTCGATCGCGTCGCGGACCCGCTTCTCGGTGGCGGCTTCTGTCTTGCTCTCCTTGTCGGTGTCCTCCGCCACGCCTCAGCCCCTTCGGGCGTCGGTGCGGAGGACAGGGCGCCGAAGATCCCCGCATGGGCTCGACGCAAACTCCCAAAAGATTCGGTCAGCGGATGAGGGCTTCATCCTCGCCTCCCGGATTGATCTCGATCTCACCGCGGCTGGCCATCTCCATGGCGGTGTCGGTGATGGAGCGGCGCGCTTCCATGACGTCGCGCTGCGCCGCCGGCTCGCCGCCGTTGAGTTCGTGTTCGACCATGCGGCGCACCCGGGCCGAGAGGGCGGAGAGCACGGTGCCGCGGAACTCCGCGTCGGTGCCCTTGAGGGCCAGCACAAGGCGGTCGTTCGGCACGGCGTCGAACAGGGTGGTGCGGGCGCGCGGCGCCAGCTTGACGATGTCGTCGAAGGTGAAGAGCAGGCCCTTGAGGATCTCGACCGATTTCGGACGCGACTCGCCGAGGCTGGTGAGCACGTCGTCCATCTGATGCCGCTCCATCTTGTTGATGATGTCGGCCATCTTGGCGTGGGTGTCGGCGCCGGAATTGCGGACGCCGTTGATCATGAAATCCTCGTGCAGCGTCTTCTCGATGCTCTGGAGCACCTCGTCGACGATCGGCTTGAAGCTCAGCATCCGCCGCATCACCGTGTTGCGGGTGGGCGCGGGCAGGTGGCCCATCACCTTGGCGGCGGTGGCCGGCTTGACCTTGGAAAGGATGAGGGCCGCGGTCTGGGGATGCTCCTTGACGAGGTAGCTCGCCAGCACGCTCTCCTGGACCGTGCCGAGGCGCTCCCAGACCGAACGGGTGGCGTTGCCGCGCACCTCGGACAGGATGTCGGCGATCTGATCGGCGGGCAGCAGCCCCGTGAGCAGCTTCTCGACCTCGTTGGCGGTGCCGACGAGGCTGTTGCCGGCCTTGAACTCCTCGGCGAAGTGCTCGACCACCGTGTCGAGCTGCTCGGGGCTGACCGCGCCGAGCTGCGAGGCCGAGCGGGTGATGCGCTTCAGCTCGTCCGGCTCGAAATACTTGATCAGCCGCCCGGCCGCCGGCTTGCCCATGGCGAGCAGCAGCGCAGCGACCTGATCGGTCGGATCGAGCCGGCGGCCCATGGCGCGGGCCGGTGCGGGAGCTGGAACGGGGCTCGCGGACATCCTCACCCTGTCGGAGTGCTAGAGCGTCGGCCTGAAGAGGGGCTTTCGGCTTTCAGTGAAAGCCTTGCAGAACGAAGAGTCTAGCCGGCTTGATCGGAGCCGGAGGGTCCGACCACCTCGGTGAGCGAAATGCCGAAGCGGGAATTGTCCTCCTCGACGATGACGATCTCGCCGCGGGCGATGACCCGGCCGTTGACCATCACGTCCACCGGCTCGCCGACCCGGTGATCGAGGGGGACGACGGCGCCGCGGCCGAGCTTCATCAGGTTGGCGACCGGCATGGTGGCCGAGCCGAGAACCACCTGCATCAGCACCGGGATGCGCAGGATCGAATCGAGGTTGCGGCCCTCGCCGATCAGCGTGTCGGCGGCGGTCTCGGTGTCGGGGAACGGGCTGCTCATCGCGGGTAAGCTCGTGGGTCTGAAGCCTGGCCTTCCCGTCCCTCTAACGCGTCTGGCTGACGCGAGGCTGTCGCCCGCTCAACCGCGCAACGGCTCCAGCATCGCCTCGATCGCGGCCCGCGCCGCCGCCACGGCCTCCGCGTCGCGCCCGCGCACGACGATGCGGTTGCGAAACCCCTCCGCCGTCATCGACGGGTAGGAGCCGATCGACACGCCGCCATGCGCCGCCGCGATGGTGCCGAGCGCACCCGCGAAATTGCCCTCGGGGATGGCGCCGGCCTCGATCGTCTCGGAGATGACCGGCGCGTTCG
This sequence comes from Methylorubrum salsuginis, assembly GCF_900114375.1. GTDB lineage: Bacteria > Pseudomonadota > Alphaproteobacteria > Rhizobiales > Beijerinckiaceae > Methylobacterium > Methylobacterium salsuginis. The sequence continues at coordinate 86,545 of NZ_FOSV01000013.1, forward strand.
AGGTTAGGGTCGGGCGGATTTCTTCGAGCATCGCGTTCATGATCTGCGGCACCCCGGCCATCACGTGGACGTTGCCGATGCGGAAGCCCGGTGCCTTCGAGATCGGGTTGGCGATGAGATCGGCGCCAAACGGGATGCGGGCCATGCGAAGCCGAGCCTCGTTGAGGTCTTCCGGGCGATGGCGCTCCAGCAGCATGGCACGCGCGCGCTCGTCCACGTCGATGCCGACCCCGAACGCCTTGGCCACGCTGTCGGCGGTGATGTCGTCGTGCGTCGGGCCGATGCCGCCGGAGGTGAAGAGGTAGGTGTAGCGGGCCCTGAGCGCGTTCACCGCGTCGACGATCTCGTCCATCACGTCCGGGACGATGCGCACCTCGCGCAGATCAATGCCGACCTCGGTCAGCACGTCGGCGATGGCGCCGATGTTCTTGTCCTTGGTGCGCCCCGACAGGATCTCGTCGCCGATGATCAGGATCGCGGCGGTCACTTCGGTTTTCGATGATTCCTGGGACATGCGGCCTCGGCGGCAATGATGCCCCTGGAAGCTAGAGCGGGGATCGGTTTAGGCGAAGCCGCCGCGCCCGTCCCGCGCGGCGTCACGGGTGCGACCGATGCGCTTTCCCTCGGAGCTGACGGAAGGCCGCCTCGTGCGGCGCTACAAGCGCTTCCTCGCCGACGTGGCGCTCCCCGACGGGCGCCTCGTCACCGCGCATTGCGCCAATCCCGGTGCGATGCTCGGACTCAACACTGAGGGCGCGCGGGTGCTGCTCTCGACCTCGACCAACCCATCGCGGAAGCTGCCTTATTCGTGGGAGCTGGTGGAGGCGGACCTGCCCGGCGGGCCGCAATGGGTCGGCATCAACACCGCGCGCCCCAACGCCCTGGTGGCGGAGGCGTTTCGCGAAGGCCGCCTCGCCCCGCTCGCGGGCTACGAGACGCTCCGGCCCGAGGTCGCCTACGGTCGCGCGAGCCGCGTCGATTTTCTGGCGAGCGGCGGCGGCCTGCCGCCCTGCCACGTCGAGGTGAAGAACTGCCACCTGATGCGCCACGCGGGGCTTGCCGAGTTTCCCGACTGCAAAGCCGCCCGCTCGGCCCGACACATGGAGGAACTGGCCAATGTGGTGCGAGAGGGCGGCCGGGCGATGCTGATCGTGGTGATCCAGATGCGGGCGGATCGGTTCGACGTGGCGCGCGACATCGACCCGGGGTTCGATCGGGCGTTTCGGGGGGCGCTGACCGCGGGGGTCGAGGCGTACGCTTATCGGTGTGACGTGGGGTTGGACGGGGTGGTGATTGCCGAGGGGGTGCCGATTGTTGGCGGTGTCGCGAATGGAAGGTGAGACTGGCGTGGTAAGTCTACTCACGACCCTTTGCGGAAGTTAGAAACGTCCGCTTGTAGGAAACCTGATGTGCCAGCTGCCTAGTGTTAGGGTGGGCGCTTCTCGCTAGTCTGATTTAAATGGGCGACATATAAGCTATACCTACCGCATAACTCTAATCACTCTGAGCGCATTAGATGGTTTTTCGAAAATTTAGGTCAATAAGCTAATATAGTGCTCCCTATTTGTTTGGAGTAACAACCGCTGGAAGAGTCAGAATTACAAATATAAGCAGTCAATGTGCTAGCATGCACTAACTTTACGAGCAAATTAATTCTCAGATATTACGGTGACTGTCTCAAAATCCATAGCTTCCAGTTTTGATAACCAACCTGCTCGGATTGCCTCTTTAACATAAGAAACACACATGCTAGGATTGCGACCTACATTGATTCCTAGATGATGGTTCGACATCGCGGGGGCTGATTTTTATCCTACTAGCTCCCGAAGTCTTAAAGCTCTCTCGGAGGATGCAATGCTCAAGTTAAATATCTACATTTATTCTGCAATTATTGCGGCCTCGTCGCCAGCATTTGCAGAGGAAAAGGTCTCAGATTTATGCCAATTCAACATAAGACGATCTGATGCAGTCGATTTTCCAAGTAAACACGCTTGGAATTTGTTCATGTACCTTAATCATCCCGCCGACAAGAAAACAGGGCGACGCGATAAGCCAGATTGTTCGATCCCTATCGGAACCCCAGGAACTACCGTTCAGTGGGAAGCTTGGCGACATGCAGACGAGGTATTTCTGTCTGATGGCTCTGAACCACCAGATTTTGACCAGAAATCGTCCGATGAATTTTCTCCTGGGAAAATACCAGAAGCGTTATTTACGTTAGGAGGCAAAGGTTTTGCATCCTTTCACGACCTATCTCGCAACTTCGTAAAGCGCGGACCACCCAATTCGAATGGCGTTTCCCCAATGTTCGCCCCGGATGGGGTGTTCAACAATGGTGGCGGGGAAACTAGAATGAATAGATCTACCTACCAATTTATCAAGGATAATTGTCTTTGGAGTGCCCAGGGGCAGCAAAGATATGCCCGAGCTATACTTGAAGGAAAGAAAAAAGATATATCATTTCCCTCTGAATCGATCGAAGTGAAAGCTATGTGGATTGATTTTGCTGCACAATCGATCTCAGAGGAAAATCAAAGTACTTACTATACTGCCGAGTACAATGGGAAGAAGTATGGACTATCATCATTGCACATCATTACAAAAGACATACCAAATTGGTATTGGGCGACTTTTCACCATGCCGATGCCCCAAAAAATGATTTTGGAACTCCAGACGAAGCTGGAATGCCAGATCTCTTGAAAAAAACTGTTTGGAAGAACTATAGACTTGGAGGAGTTCAAATTGATTTTGTCAAACCAACCGGAGAGCCGACAATTTTATCAGATCCTTATGTAGAAAATGGCTTCGAGCGCTCGTCGTGCATAACCTGCCATGCGACGTCTACAATTTCGCAAGATGGATCGCGAGGACCGACACAACAAATGGCCATTTGTCTTTTAACCCCTGATACGCCTGGTCTCGGACTATCAGTTGATCGCTGTAAATCGCTGATAGGCGAAAAATATTTTTCCGACGGGAAGCTTGATGTTGAGCGCGGCGCGCCTTTGCCGGAGTGGTATGTAAAAGGTGGAAAGACTGCGTATTTCCAAACTGACTTTTTGTACTCACTCACATTCAGAACCCAAGGAAAAAATGAGACTAAACCCGCTCCTGCGCGCTGCAATTGGTAAGTAAACACTTAAGGGGAGGTTGGTTTGACAAGCTTTGAAAGAGATATTCGTCATTTATTCAGACCGAAGGATATAACTGCAATGAAAAGGTTTGGCGGCTTTGATTTGAGTGCTTATGAAGATGTGAAGAACAATGCTCAAAATATTTTAGAACAAATTTCTACAGGAAGCATGCCATGTGACGGCGCTTGGCAAAAAGAAAACATAGAATTATTCAACAAATGGGTAGCCGACGGGATGCAACCATAGGTAATTTGTTTTAAATTCAGTTCATTTTTACACAAGAGACGCTGTTGGTAGAATTGTCTTTAATTTTATTATCTATATACCCAAAAAAGGGATTTATCGTGAACAGGTGTTACTGGATGGCTAAAGAATGATCGCCTACGACACGCGCCTGGAGGTGTCCGCGTGACCGAAGTTGGTTGGAGGTAAAAGGTCCGTTTGCGGGTGTAGCGTCAAGGCTCACTAACCACCCTCAGCGGACCCCGTAAATCAACCGAAATATTAGGAAGCGCCCGCCCCTCACCCCACCCGCTCGAACACCAGATTCAACCGCGTCCGCGCGATCCGCCGATACCCATACCTCTCCAGCAACGCCGGAAGATCGAGCTGCCACTGCTCGGTGCCGTCCTCGACGATCAGGAGTGAGGGCCGCAAACTCTCCGGCGCCTCGCGCAAGAACGGCTCCAAGATGAGGTCCTCGGCGCCCTCGACGTCGAGCTTGATCGCGTCGATGCGCTCGATGCCTTCCGAACGGCACAGGCTGAGCAGGGTCACGGCGGGCACGCGAATCGCCGCGCTCTTGTGGGTGCCGACGATCTTCACGCTCGATTCGCCGCGGTTGCGCGGATCGATGAAGAGGGTCAGTTCGCCGGCCCGGTCGGCCACCGCACAGGCGATGGCCTTGACGGTGCCGAACGGGTTCTGGGCGATGTTGTAGGTCAGCCGGTCGAACACGTCGGGCTGCGGCTCGACCGCGAGGATGCGGGCGCGCGGCCCGGTCAGCGCCGCCACGAACAGGGCGTAGGCGCCGATATTGGCGCCGACATCGAGGAACACCGCATCGTCCGACAGGCGCGCCTTCAGGATCGCCCGCTCCTCGGAGTCGAAGAACTGCGGCGTGAACAGCACCTTCTTCTCGCAATTGTTATTGTAGGGGTGCAGCCGCATCCGCGCGCCGTAGCGCTCGACATCGAGCGGTTGGCCGCCGAGCATCGAGATGGCGATCCGGCGCAGCAGCATCGCCATCCGCCGCCCGCGCCAGGAATGCTCGTTGAGCGTCTGCGTCCGCTGCGCGATCCGGGCGACGAGCCCGGTCGGGGCGTAAGTGCCGTAGGGCTGGGAATCCTTCATCGTGCGCGCCTGATGCCAGCCGATTGGGGCCGCGGCAAGTCGTGCGATCTGTTATGCCGGAGGGAGGGAGAGTGATGCTGCGGCCTTTGACATTCCGGGGAGCCAGGCCGCATGTCGAGCCGATGCAGACCTTCGATTCCGACGGCGTCGCCATCGCCTATATCGACGTGCCGGCCCAAGGGGCAAAGGGCGGGGGGACGGGCGACCCCGTCCTGCTGATCCATGGCTTCGCCTCGAACCACGCGGTGAACTGGGTCAACACGCTCTGGGTCAAGTTCCTGTCGGAATCCGGCTACCGGGTCATCGCACTGGACAACCGTGGCCACGGCCAGAGTGAGAAACTCTACGCGCCGGAGGCCTACGGGGCCGACCTGATGGCGGGCGATGGGCTTCGCCTGCTGCGCCATCTCGGCATCGAGCGGGCGGACGTGATGGGCTACTCGATGGGCGCGCGCATCGCCGCCTATCTCGCCCTCGATTATCCGGACGCGGTGCGCTCTCTGCTGATCGGGGGCTTGGGCTTCCATCTCGTGGACGGGCGCGGCCTGCCGCAAGGCATCGCCGAAGCACTGGAGGCGCCCGCAGGCACGCCCGCGCCGAACCCGACCGCCGCCTCGTTCCGGATGTTCGCCGAGCAGACCAAGAGCGATCTCAAGGCGCTCGCCGCCTGCATCCGCTGCTCGCGCCAGACTCTTTCGCGAGCCGAGTTGTCCGCCATCGACACACCGACCCTGATCTCGGTCGGCACCCTCGACACCGTGGCGGGCTCGGGCAGCGAACTCGCCCGGCTGATGCCGAACGCCCGCGCCCTCGATCTGCCCGGCCGCGACCACTCCACCGCGGTCGGCGACAAGCTCCACCGCAAGGGCGTGCTGGAGTTCCTGGCGCAGCGGCCCTGAAACGCCGCCCGCGCGAGGCGCGTCGGACGCAAAAAACCCTCCCCGGCCGGTGGGGCCGAGGAGGGCGGGGACGATCAGCCGCCGAACAGGCGCTTGATGCCGGCGAGCAGACCGCCGCCGCGGGCGGGCTCCGGCGCTGCGGCCGTCGCGACAGGGGCGGCTTCGGTTCCGGCCGGCGCGGCGGAGGCCTGGACGAGACCGAGGGCGGCCGTATCCGTGGTCTCGCGGTCGATCAGGATCAGGCTGCCGGTGTCGCGGTTCTCCAGATAGGGATCGACGGCGATCTGGCGGTCGAGCTGGAGCGTCACGTCGCCGATGTCGTTGACGGCGAGGCGGTCGGTCGCTCCGGCCTGGCCGGTCTCCGGGTCGATCCGGCGATGGACCGCGCCGACGCGGGCGTTGACGACCTGCGTGCCGACCTTGGCCCACAACTCGGCCCCCGCCGTCAGTTCGCTCTCGGCGGCCCAGAACAGGCGCACGTCGAGGCGGTCGGTCAGCGTCGGCAGGGCATCCGCGGTCGCGATCACGGCACCGCGGGAGGCGTCGATCTCATCCGTCAACACCAGAGTGACCGACTGGCCCTCATGGGCACGCGGAAGATCGCCGTCGGCGGTGAAGATGCGCGCGACCGTCGAGGACTTGCCCGAGGGCGCCACGGTGACGCGGTCGCCCGGCGCGACGGAGCCCGAGGCGATCAGCCCCGAAAAACCCCGGAAGTCCGAGTTCGGCCGGTTGACCCATTGCACCGGCAGGCGGAAGGCGGCGGCGCGCTCCTCCGACTTCACCGGCACCTCTTCGAGATACCGCAGCAGCGGAACGTCCGTGTACCAGGGCGCGGCGGCCCCCGGCAGCACGACGTTGTCGCCGTTCTTGGCCGAGAGCGGGATCGCCCGCACCTCCGTGAAGTTCAGCGGCGCCGCAAAGGCCTGGAAGCCGGCGACGATCTCGTCGAAGCGGTTCTGCGACCAGCCGACCAGATCCATCTTGTTGATGGCGAGCGCCACCCGATGGATGCCGAGCAGCGACACGAGAAGCGCATGGCGCCGGGTCTGCCGGGTCAGGCCTTGGCGGGCATCGACGAGGATCACGGCGACGTCCGCGGTCGAGGCGCCGGTCGCCATGTTGCGGGTGTATTGCTCGTGGCCGGGGGTGTCGGCGACGATGAACGAGCGCTTGTCGGTCGAGAAGAAGCGGTAGGCGACGTCGATGGTGATGCCCTGCTCGCGCTCGGCCTGAAGACCGTCGACGAGAAGCGCGAGATCGACCTCACCCCCTTGCGTGCCGTGCTTGCGCGAGTCGCGCTGAAGCGCCGTCACCTGATCGTCGAAGATCTGCTTGGTGTCGTGCAGCAGCCGGCCGATCAGGGTCGACTTGCCGTCGTCCACCGAGCCGCAGGTGATGAAGCGCAGGACTTCCTTGGACTGGTGCGCCCGCAGGAAGGCGTCGTAGCCGAATGCCTCGGGAGACTGATGGATGGTCATCAGAAATAGCCCTCCTGCTTCTTGCGCTCCATGGCGCCGGCGCCGTCCTTGTCGATCACGCGGCCCTGCCGCTCCGAGGTCCGGGCGGCCAGCGTTTCGCCGATGATTTCGGGAAGCGTGGTCGCCGGGCTCTCGACCGCGCCGGTCAGCGGGTAGCAGCCGAGCGTGCGGAATCGGACCTGACGGAGCTGCGGGCTCTCGCCCGGCTCCAGCGGAAACCGGTCGTCATCGATCATGATGAGCTGGCCGTCGCGCTCCACCACCGGGCGCTCGGCGGCGAAGTAGAGCGGCACGATCGGAATTTTCTCCTGCTCGATGTAGAGCCAGATATCGAGCTCGGTCCAATTCGACAGCGGGAAAACACGGAAGGATTCACCGCGCCGCTTCTTGAAATTGTACAGGTGCCACGGCTCGGCCCGCTGGCGCTTCGGGTCCCAGCGGTGCTGGCCGTTGCGAAGCGAAACGATGCGCTCCTTGGCGCGGCTCGCCTCCTCGTCGCGGCGCGCGCCGCCGAAGGCCGCGTCGAACTTGTGCTTGTCGAGCGCCTGACGCAGGGCCTGCGTCTTCATCACGTCGGTATGCACCTCGGAGCCGTGGCTCACCGGGCCGATGCCCTTGGCCAGACCGTCCTGGTTGGTGTGGACGATGAGGTCGAGGCCGAGTTCCTTGGCGCGCTGATCGCGGAAGGCGATCATCTCGCGGAACTTCCACGTGGTGTCGATATGCATCAGCGGAAACGGCAGCCGCCCGGGCGCGAACGCCTTCAGCGCCAGATGCAGCAGGACGGACGAATCCTTGCCGATGGAGTAGAGCATCACCGGGTTCTCGGTCTCGGCGACCGTCTCGCGGAAGATGTGGATGCTCTCGGCCTCGAGACGCTGCAGATGCGTCAGGCGGGTGCGCGCGGGCGCGGCGATGGCGGCGCTCATCAGACCAGTTCCCTTCTGTGTTCGCGTGAGGTCGCGGCGTTCGCCGGCTCCTCGAAAGCGGCGGCTTCCTGTCCCGGAGCCACGTCGCCTTCGGGGGCGTGCAGGTGCAGGCCGCACTCCTTCTTGGATTCCTGTTCCCACCACCAGCGGCCGGCGCGCTCGTCCTCGCCGATCTTCACCGCACGGGTGCAGGGCGCGCAGCCGATTGAGGGGAAGCCCCGATCATGCAGGGCGTTGTAGGGGATGAAATTTTCGCGCACGAAACGATCGACATCGGCGCGGGACCAATCGGCAAGCGGGTTCACCTTGATGAGCCCGCGGCCCTCGTCGGCCTCGGCCAGGGGCGTGTCGGCCCGGTTGGCCGACTGGCCGGCACGCAGGCCGGTGAACCACGCCGCCGCGCCGTCAAGCGCGCGGCCGAGCGGCTCGACCTTGCGGAAGCCGCAGCAGGCCTGCCGGGCGGCGACGGAGTGGCGGAATCCGTTGATGCCCTCGGCCGCGACGAACGCTTCCTCGGCCATCCGCTCCGGCGCGTAGGCGCGGATACGAATCCCGTAGGCGGCCTCCGTCTCGGCCCAGACGTCGTAGGTCTCGGGGAAGAGCCGGCCGGTGTCGAGGGTGACGATCTCCGTGCGGCCCTTGTTCAGGGCGAGCGCGTGGGTGAGCGCCTGATCCTCGATGCCGAGGCTGGTGGTGAAGACGAGCCGACCGGGAATGCGGTCCTCGACGAGGCGGATGCGCCCGCGAAGGTCCAGCCCCGCCATGTCCCTGGCGAGATCCCCGGCCGCCCGAGCGAGGGCAGCGGTCATGTGCGTAAAATCGATTTGCCTGCTTGTCGGAGTTCTGAGATGTTCGCTATAACGAACGCTGTCAAGGCGTCGCACCCGCCACACACGCAAATCCGCGTTGCGGTGCAAGCGATGCGGCAACGGCTGTCACCGCATATCGTTGCCCCTTCGTAAAAGAATCTTCTCGTCCGGCGGCCCGAGGCCGCCGCGGCGACCGCTTCCCCGTCACTGCCCCTTCAGAGAGGCCGCCCCTTGGACTCGATCGACCTGAAGATCCTCGCGCTCCTGCAGAAGGACGCCACGCTCTCCATCGCCGCCATCGGCGAGCAGGTCGGTCTGTCGCAGACGCCCTGCTGGAAGCGCATCCAGCGCCTCGAATCCGACGGCGTGATCGACCGGCGCGTGGCGGTGCTCGATCCGGTGAAACTCGGGCTCGGGCTCACCGTGTTCGTCTCCATCGAGACTGCCGACCATTCCAAGGACTGGCTCGAGCGCTTCGCCGACCGCATCGCCGCCATGCCGGAGGTTCTGGAATTCTACCGCATGGCCGGCGACGTCGATTACATGCTGCGCGTCGTCGTAGCCGACATGGCCGCCTACGACACCTTCTACAAGAACCTGATCGGCACCCTTCCCCTCAAGAACGTCACCTCGCGCTTCGCGATGGAGAAGGTGAAGTCCACGACCGCCCTTCCGCTGCCGGCGCCCCCGCCGCGGGGCCGCGCCGAGCCGCGACTCGCGGTGGTCGGGGAATAATCTTCCTTTTTGCGTCGCAACGACAAACAATCTCTTCTCTCTGGCGAGCGTTCTTTAAAACGGACATTCCTCCGTTGACAGCGGCGCTCCGTCGGACGACATGGCACTCACGATGTCCAAGACAGCACTCCTCCCCCGCACCGCCCCGTTCGGCGACCAGGAGCGGGCCCATCTCGACGCGGCGCTCGCCGCCGCGACGCCGATCCAGCGCGCGTGGCTGACGGGCTTCCTCGCCGGCCTCGACGCGGCTGCGGGCCAACCCGCCGCCGCTTCGGCTGCGGTCCCGGCCGCGCCGCCGAAAGCCGCCGAGCCGCTGACGATCCTGTTCGCCTCCGAATCGGGCAATTCGGAAAAGCTCGCGGGCGACGTGAGCAAGCTCGCGCGCAAGCAGGGCTTCAAGCCGAAGGTCGTGGACTTCGCCGAACTCGACCTGGCCACCCTGCCGAAGGCCGGCAAGCTCGTCGCCATCGCGGCGACCTGGGGCGAGGGCGAGCCCCCCGCCCGCGCCGTGCGGGCCTATGGCGAGCTGATGGGCGACGGCGCGCCCCGCCTCGACGGCGTCGAGTTCGGCGTGCTGGCGCTCGGCGACACGAGCTACGCGGAGTTCTGCGCCATCGGCAAGGCGCTGGATGCCCGCTTCGAGGCGCTCGGCGCCAAGCGCGCTTACGAGCGGGCCGATCTCGACCTCGATTTCGAGAAGCCGGCGGCCGATTGGATCAAGGGCGCGCTCAAGGCGCTGGCCCCGGCCGAGGCCCCGGCCGGGAACGTCGTCGCCGTCGATTTCCGCGCCGCGGGCGGCGAGGAGGACGAGGCCGAGGTCAGCCGCGAGCCGGTGGTGGTCGAGGTGATCGACCACGTGAACCTCAATTCCTCGCGCTCCGACAAGGAGACGATTCACCTCGCCCTCGAATTCGAGGACGGTGCGCCGGCCTACGAGCCGGGCGACTCTCTGGAGATTTTCCCCGAGAACGACCCGCAGCTCGTCGAGGAGATCCTCAAGGCCGCCGGCCTGTCGGACGACGAGACGCTGCGCAAGGCGCTCCTCTCCGAGCGCGACATCACCACGCTCTCCGTGACGACCATCGAGCGCTTCGCCAAGGCCACCGGGCATGCGGACGCCCGGAAGCTCGTGGAGAGCGGCGAGGCGAAGGCCTGGATCGAGGGCCGCCATCTGATCGACCTGCTGGAGCGCTTCCCCCTGACGCTCACCGCCGATCACCTCAACACCATCACCCGGCCGCTGCCGCCGCGGGCCTATTCCATCGCCTCCTCGCGCAAGGAGGTGGGGGACGAGGTGCATCTCACCATCGCGGCAGTGCGCTACGAGACCCACGGGCGCGCCCGCTCCGGCGTCGCCTCGGTCCACGTCGCGGATCGGATCAAGAACGGCGCCAAGCTCCGGGTGCGGGTCAAGCCGAACAAGCATTTCCGCCTGCCGTCCGATCCGGCCACCGACATCATCATGGTCGGCCCCGGCACCGGCGTCGCCCCGTTCCGCGCCTTCGTGCAGGAGCGCCGGGCCACCGAGGCAACGGGTCGCTCGTGGCTGTTCTTCGGCGACCGCCACTTCACCCACGACTTCCTGTACCAGCTCGAATGGCAGGACGCGCTGGAGGACGGCTCGCTCGCCAAGATCGACGTCGCCTTCTCCCGCGACCAGCCGGAGAAGGTCTACGTGCAGAACCGGATCGACCAGCACGCCGCCGAATTGGTGGAATGGCTCGACGGCGGCGCCCACCTCTATGTCTGCGGCGATGCCAAGAACATGGCCAAGGATGTCCACGCTGCCGTGGTGCGGGCGTTCCAGACCGTGAAGGGCCTCTCCGCCGCCGACGCGGAGGCGCATGTCGCCGGGCTGGAGCGGGCCAAGCGCTACCAGCAGGACGTTTACTGAGAAACCACCCGTAACCCTCCCCCCTCTGCGGGGGAGGGTGCCTGCGGAGCAGGCGGGAGAGGGGAACGCCCTTTCCGGAAGCGTCGCTCCCCTCTCCCGACCCGCTTCGCGGGCCACCCTCTCCCGCAGAGGGGAGAGGGAAGAGGCGGCGGCGCAGACGCTCGAATTTCGAATCGGATCACCGCCATGGACGACCACAAGCCGATCGACACCCCTGACGGCCCCGCGGTGGAAACACCCGGCACGGGCGCGCGCCGCTACGACGCGCCGCCGACCGACCGCCCGATCACCGAGGCCGAAGCCGCCAAGGCCGCCGGGCTCGCCCATAACGAGCATCTCAAGATCGCCTCCGGCTATCTGCGCGGCGGCCTCGCCGACGGGCTCCTGAAGCACGCGACCGGCGCGATCTCCGAGGACGACGGCCAGCTCGTCAAGTTCCACGGCATGTACATGCAGGACGACCGGGACATCCGGGCGGAGCGCACCAAGAAGAAGCTGGAGAAGGCGTTCAGCTTCATGATCCGCCTGCGGATCGCGGGCGGCGTCGTCACCCCCAAGCAGTGGCTGGCGCTGGACGAGATCGCCACCACCTATGCCAACGGCACGCTGCGGGCGACGACGCGCCAGACCTTCCAGTATCACGGCGTCATCAAGTCGAACCTCAAGCGCACCATGGCGGCGATCGACGCGGTGCTGCTCGACACCATCGCGGCCTGCGGCGACGTGAACCGCAACGTCATGGCCGCCACCAACCCGGCCCAGGCGGGCGCTCACAAGGCGGCCTACCAGCTCGCCAAGGACATCTCCGACAGCTTGCTGCCCAAGACCAATGCGTGGCGCGAGATCTGGCTCGACGGCGAGCGCGTCGTCGGCGGCGAGGACGAGGTCGAGCCGGTCTACGGCAAGACCTACCTGCCGCGGAAGTTCAAGACCGTGGTGGCGGTGCCGCCCTCCAACGAGGTCGACATCTTCGCCCACGATCTCGGCTTCATCGCCATCCTCGACAAGAAGAACAAGGTGACGGGCTGGAACGTCACCGTCGGCGGCGGCATGGGCATGACCCATGGCGAGCCCGACACCTTCCCCCGCACCGCCGACGTGATGGGGTTCTGCAAGCCGGAAGACGCCCTCAAGGTCGCGGAAGCCGTGATGACGGTCCAGCGCGACTGGGGCAACCGCAAGAACCGTAAGAACGCCCGGCTCAAATACACCATCGAGCGCTTCGGCCTCGACGCGTTCCGCGCGGAGGTCGAGACCCGCATCGGCAAGAAGCTCGGCGCGCCGAAGCCCTTCACGTTCGACGGCAACGGCGACCGCTACGGCTGGGTCGAGGGGGATGACGGGCGCCACCATCTGACGCTCTACGTGCCGTCCGGCCGGATCAAGGACGTCGAGGGGGGCCCCCAATTCCTCACCGGCCTGCGCCGCATCGCCGAGGTGCACGAGGGCGATTTCCGCCTCACCGGCAACCAGAACGTCATCATCGCCAACGTCCCGGCCGAGAAGCGCGCCGAGATCGAGGCGTTGGTCGATCGGTACGCCATGACCAAGGGCGCGGGCGCGCTGCGGCGCAACTCCATGGCCTGCGTGGCGCTGCCGACCTGCGGCCTCGCGCTGGCCGAGAGCGAGCGCTACCTGCCGGATCTCCTGACCGAGCTGGAGGAGAGCCTCGCGAGCCACGGCTTGCAGGACGACGAGATCACGATCCGCTCGACCGGCTGCCCCAACGGCTGCGCCCGGCCCTTCATCGCCGAGATCGGCCTCGTCGGCCGCGGCCCCGAGCGCTACCACCTCTATCTCGGCGCCGCCTTCGACGGCTCGCGCCTGAGCAAGCTCTATCGCGAGGACGTGACGGCAAGCGAGATCCGGACTGTGCTCGACCCGCTCTTTGCGGCCTACGCCAAGGACCGGCAGGCGGGCGAGCACTTCGGCGACTTCGTCATCCGCGCCGGATACGTGGCCAAGACCAGCAACGGCCCGGATTTCCACGAGCGCACCGGGCCGCTGAAGGCGGCGTGATGCTTGGCGGTGGTGCCGGGCGGCGTCAGCCCGGCACCACCGCCACGTTGTCGATCAGCCGCGTGCCGCCGAGATAGGCCGCCGCGATCACCCGCGCCGGCCGCGCGGCCCGCGTGACGGGGGCGAGCGTGTCGGCGTCGCGGACTTCCAGATACTGCACCGGACCGAACCCGGCCGCCTCCAGTTCGGCGATCCCCTGCCCCACCAATGGGCCCGCCTCGGCGCCGGCCGCCAGCCGCTCGGCGATGTGCGAAAGCACCGCGTGCAGGCGCGGCGCGGTCTCGCGCTCGGCCGGCGTGAGGTAGCGGTTGCGCGAGGAGAGCGCGAGGCCGTCCGCCTCGCGCAAGGTCGGCACGCCCTCGATGGTGACCGGGATGTCGAGGTCGCGCACGACCGAGCGGATCACCTGAAGCTGCTGGAAATCCTTCTCGCCGAACAGCGCCACGTCCGGCCCGACTTGATTCAGAAGCTTCGTCACCACCGTGGCGACGCCCGAGAAGTGGCCGGGGCGGAACGTGCCGCACAGGCCCTCCGCCGCGGGGCCGGGTTCGATGCGGGTGGAGAAACCCGCCGGGTACATGGTCTCGACGGCGGGCAGCCACGCCGCGTCGGCACCGGCCTCGGCCAGCAGGGCGAGGTCGGTGTCGGTGTCGCGCGGATACCTCGAAAAATCCTCGGTCGGGCCGAACTGGGTCGGATTGACGAAGATGCTGACCACGGCCCGCTGGCCGATCGCCCGCACATGGGCCACGAGTGCGAGATGGCCGGCATGCAGCGCCCCCATGGTCGGCACCAGCACGATGCGCTCGCCTGCCCGCCGCCACGCCGCGACCTGCGCGCGCAAGGGTTCGAGGGTATCGAAGCGGAGGAGCGTGTCGGGCATCGGACGTCTCGCGGAAACAGGCGGGAGCACAGGTAGGCGCAGTGCGCCGCCGATGCCAGCCGAGGCTGCCCGCATCGGCACCGGTCACGATTCGACGGACAGCATGGCTCGGGACCGGAAGCCGCGGCGAGATTGCCGAATGCTCCCGATCATTTCTGCCACTTCGTCCGTAAGTGCTTGTCGGACCATGAGAAATATGTTGCTGCGAGGGCACGCTCCGGCACGAAGCTTGAGCGTTCCCTCATAAAAGCCTCGCGGGAAGCCGTGCGCGATTGTGGCGCTCATGCTTGTCGGGCGACAGTCGTCCCAAGGCCCGCCGGGTGGGCCACGAATGCCAATTCATAAGGGCTTGGGGAATGACATTGCGCGTATTGCGCGGCAGTTTGATCGCATCGGCTGCGTTGCTGCCCGGACAGGTGATGGCTCAGCAGGCCGTGACGCTGGACGAGATCAGCGTCGTCTCGAACACACCGGTCGCGGCACCGCGCCGGATCGTCGCCGCGCCGACCGCCTCGGGCGCACCGCGTGAGCTGACGGTGCTCGACGGCATCGATCGCAACAAGGTGCCGCACAACACCAGCGTGCTGACCGCGAACGACGTGAACCGCGTCGGCTTCCCGAGCGTGGTTCGCTCGCTCGACGAACGGGTCGCCTCGATCAGCATCAACAACGCCCAGGGCAACCCCTTCCAGCCGACGATCACCTATCGCGGCTTCGAGGCCTCGCCCCTCGGCGGCTCGCCGCAGGGTGTCGCGGTCTACGTCAACGGGGCGCGCTTCAACACCTCGTTCGGCGATACGGTGCAGTGGGACCTGATCCCCGACATCGCCGTCGACCGGATCGAACTGGAAGGCTCCAACCCGGCCTTCGGCCTCAACGCGCTCGGCGGCTCGCTTGCCGTCTCGCTCAAGAACGGCTTCACCTACCAGGGCAGCGAGATCAATCTGCTCGGCGGCTCGTACGGCCGCGGCGCGGTGGCGTTCCAGCACGGCCAGCGCGTGGACAATGTCGGCCTCTACGTCGCCGGCAACGTGCTCGGCGAGCGGGGCTGGCGCAAGCATTCGCCCTCCCGCCTCAACCAGATCTACGCCGACCTCGGCGTCCTGGCCGAGAAGGGCGAGTTCCACTTCAACGTGATCGGCGCCAGCAACAGCCTCACCGGCAACGGCACCGCGCCGGTGGAATTGCTGCAGGTGAAGTACAACGACGTCTTCACCTATCCCGACCAGACCAAGAACGACTTCCTGCGCTTCCAGTTGTCGGGCACCTATGACGTCACTCCGACGATCAGCGTGCAGGGCAACGCCTATTACGGCGTGTTCAAGCAGCGCACCGCCAACGGCGACGCCGCCGACGTGGAGAACTGCGAGGCGGACGAGCGCTTCCTGTGCTCCGAGGGTGCCGACGACGAGCAGTTCTTCCTGCGTGACCGCACCGGCGCCCGGGTCCGGGCCAACCGCATCCGCACGTTCGATTTCGGCTCGGTCAACCCGGCCTTCGCCGACCGGTTCGACGAGGGCGGCCCCTACGCCTTCCTCAACCAGACCCGCACCGACACCGACAATTTCGGCGCCACGATCCAGACCACGGTGCGCGAGACGCTGTTCGGCCTGCCGAACCGGTTCGTCATCGGCGGCTCCTATGACGGCGGCCGCACCCGGTTCAACGCGGACAACTCGATCGGCGGCCTGACCTTCGACCGCGGCTTCGCCGCCCCCGGCATCGTCGTTTCCAGCGACGACGGCATCATCACCCCGGTCTCGGTGCGCTCCTCGAACGATTACGGCGGCATCTACTTCTCGAACGTCACCGACCTGACCGACCGCCTGACCCTGACGCTGCAGGGCCGGTTCAACATGGCCCACATCGTCCTGCAGGATCAGATCGGCACCGCGCTCAACGGCGATCACTACTACCAGCGCTTCAATCCCGGCGTCGGCCTCGCCTACAAGGTGATCCCCGACTATCTCAACGTCTACGGCGGCTACTCCGAGGCCAACCGCGCCCCGACCCCGGCGGAGCTCTCCTGCGCCGATCCGACGGCGCCGTGCTCGCTCACCAACTTCTTCGTCGGCGATCCGCCGCTGAAGCAGGTCAAGGCCCGCACCGTCGAGGCCGGCATCCGCGGCCGCATCCCGCAGCCCGACGATTGGTTCGGCGGCATCCTGTCCTACAAGGCGGGCTTCTTCTCGACCCGCAACGACGACGACATCCTGTTCGTGCCGGCCCCCGACACGATCGGCCGCGCCTATTTCCGCAACGTCGGCTCGACCAAGCGACAGGGCGTCGAGGCGAGCCTCTACTACACCACCCCGAAATGGTCGGCCTTCGTCGACTACGCCTATGTCGATGCGACCTTCCAGTCGCCGATCGAGCTCGCGGCGCCCGGCAACCCGTTCAACAGCGCGGGCGGCGACGAGAGCGGCTTGGTCCAGGTCCGTCCGGGCAACCGTCTTCCCGGCGTCGCACCGCATCAGGTCAAGTTCGGCTTCAACTACCAGGTCACGCCGGAATGGCGGATCGGCGCGCTCGGCCGCTTCGCCACCGGCAAGTTCCTAGTCGGCGATCCGTCCAACCTGAACCGGACCACCGGCGACTACGCGGTGTTCGGCTTCAACACGGCCTACCGCGTCTCGGAGAACATCGAGATCTACGGTTACGTCGAGAACGCCCTCAACCGCCGCTACTCGACCTTCGGTACCTTCTCGCCGGTGGACGAGGTTCCGATCGTGGCGGTGCCGAACGCCTCGATCAACCGCAGCCTCGCGCCGGGCGCGCCGATCGCCGGCTTCGGCGGCCTGCGTATCCTGTTCGCCCCGCCGCCCCCTGCCCCGCCGGTGGAGCCGCTGATCCGCAAGGGCTGAGGCCGGATACCGGGCCGGATTCCGGGACCGCCGCGGCGGTCCCGGCGACGGCGACGACCCATCGAGAGGCGCGACGCCGGGCCCCCGGCGCCGCGCCTCTCGCGTTTTCCGGCTTTCATCGGGCCGCGATGAAACCGTACGGCGCCGTACACGTTCTCCTGGGAATCCAGCCCGAGCCAATTGCCAAATTTTCCCGGGTGGGTTACGCAAGATCGCCGGCCGGGACGACGGATGCGCGACGCGCGCCAGGGCCTCCGGCCAGCCCGTTTGCCGACTCGCCCGGCTCACCGCCGGGCTCTTCGACCAGGAGACAGATCCAACATGGCGTTCCGCCTTTCCCATGCCGCCCTCCTCGCGCTCGCGCTGGGCGCCGCCGCCCCGGCCTTCGCCGCCCCGTC
This sequence comes from Methylorubrum salsuginis, assembly GCF_900114375.1. GTDB lineage: Bacteria > Pseudomonadota > Alphaproteobacteria > Rhizobiales > Beijerinckiaceae > Methylobacterium > Methylobacterium salsuginis. The sequence goes on from NZ_FOSV01000013.1 coordinate 103,944, forward strand.
GATGACCAAGGTCGACGTCGCCGCCTTCGATCCGGACAAGGACGGCACGATCGATCTCAAGGAGGCTCAGGCCGCCGCTTCGGCCGCCTTCGACAAGCTCGATCCGGATAAGGACGGCACCCTCGACGCCAAGGAGCTGGCTGGCCGCATGAGCGCCGCCGACCTCAAGCAGTTCGATCCGGACAGCGACGGCACCCTCGACAAGAAGGAGTACCTCGCGGCGGTGGCCGGCCAGTTCAAGGCCGCCGACCCGGACAACGACGGCACCATCGACGCCAAGGAGCTGTCGGGCCCGGCCGGTTCGGCCCTCGTCGCTCTGATGCGCTGAGACCGAGCACTCGCTCGACGAGAGGGCGCGGACCGCGAGGTCCGCGCCCTTTTTCGTGCACGCAAGCGCGCAGGGGGCGTAGCGTCGCAGGCCTGAAACTTCCCCGGGGTTCGGCAGCTTTCTCGGCACCCGGTCGGCGCGCGCGCCGGCCTTCGCTTCCCGGAGACAGCACCTGATGCGTATCGCCCTCGGCCTGCCGGCCGCCCTCGCCTTCCTCGTCGCGGCCGGCCCCGCCCTCGCCGTGACCTGCAAGGACGACATCTCCGCGGTCGAGCGGCGGCTCAACAGCGCCGGGGCCGAGATGGTGACCGGCAAGGAGCCGCCCGGCGGCCCGACCAGCTCGAACTCGCCGATGGCCCTCGACAAGCCGCCGGAGGGCAAGCCGTCCGATCCCGCCACCAAGCCGACCAAGGCCGGCATCGAGGAGGCCCGCAAGCTGCTCGCCACCGCCAAGGAGCAGGACAAGGCCGGCAAGGAAACCGAGTGCCAGAATACGATGACGAAGGTGAAGGAGGCGGCGGGCGCGCTGCCGTAACCGTCTCGTCGTTCTCATGGGAAAGGCCCGGAGCCGTAGAGTTCCGGGCTTTTCTCTTTGGCGAAGCTACCGCGCCATCGCCTCGCGGACGCCCGCCCGCTTCAAATCGGACGGTGCGGCCACCGATCGACCTTAAGGATTCGGATCGTATGAACTGTTCGGTTGCGTGTAGATAGCGCGTGCAGGACCGCTGATGCTGTTGCCGTAAATCTTGCAGCCCCTTGACGCGACGCCGTCGGCATCCTGGCGCAAGGAGATACCGAGGCGCGGGTCGTTCGTCAGAGTGCGCGTCCTAATAACGTTGTTGGCCACGCGACCTCCGATGGCACCGCGCAGATCGATACCAGCGATCTCGTTGCCGCTCCTCGTCCCGGTCGGCGTCTGGCCATCGGGAACATCGTAGCCGAACTCGCCGATCGTCACATTTTCGACGACAGGATTCTTTCCGTAGATCACGATAGGCCGTCCGCGGATGTTGCTGATCTGTCCGCCAAGGACCCGGGTTCCCGTGCCGTGATTGTTCGGGATATTATCAGTATTGCTTCCGATAATGCCATTCTGACAATTAGCGATCATGAAGTTTTCGACCGTTAGGCCGACATAATTGCGCTTGACGGCGATCCCGTTCCCACACCGCGCTGCACCCCCTCCTCTCACGAGGCCCGACTGTCCGGCACCGTCGTAGACATCATGAGAGCCATTGCCCGAGAAATATAGTAGGCAGTCAAAAAATCCGGCGCCCCTTACATTGAATACACGCTCATTCAGGCAGTAATGCGTTGTTAAGAATGTGTCTGCACCAACTATGCCACCGAACGGGTCCGACCCACCTTCGGCAACAATATCTGCGATATATGGGTTAGCATATCCAAATATATCGAATACGCTAATATCAATACCGTTGTAATCGGACGTTTTTAGAACGTTACAGTTGAATTTCCCACCAACAAAGCTCAGAGCTATGTTTGGATTAAGAACAGTCTCGCTATTGATATTAAAGAAACTAAATAATGCTCCGGACGCCTTTTTTAATCCCCCCGACAATGAAAGTCGCGTCCGGATCACAGGCGATGTCGATCGATCGCGGTTGATTTGGATTGTTGTAGACACAGCGGTTCGCATCGACCACGAACCCGGAATAGGTGCGAAACGGATAATTGCCGGGCGGAACATAGATCGCGGTCGAGGCCCCTTCATTCACGGCGGTTTGGAATACGGGCGTCCAGTCGGCCTGTGCTTCGGTCTTGGTCCTCATCTCCCGGGCGCCGGCAAATTCATCGATCGACCGGCGGGCCGTGGCAGCCTTCACGATGGCGGGCGCGGCAGGGAGGAAGGCCGCCGCGAGGGCCCCGGTGAGCATATGCCGTCGAATGAGCTTCATGAGGAACGTCTCTCCTTTTCAGGGCGCGCAGTCAGATTCTTCGGTGTTCATCTCGAAGCGTGCAGCTCTACGCGAGAATGCGGGTGCCAAGTCTTATATAAGGCGCCTTGCTCTTCATCGAATCGCCCGTCGCAACCGAGACGGGCACATCATAGGTCCTTACTTCTCATTGCACTACTGCTAATATTCGATTTTTAGCTGCGCTAAAAAAATAGTTTGACAATGGGAATGGCTCGGGACGGAGCCGAGCTGAAGGTACGGCCCATGACAAAACTTCAGGTCGAAGCGTCAGGGATGTCGGCGGCCCGTCCACTCCGGGAGGGACATCCTGCGACGGCGTCAGGATCGCCCCCCGCCGATCCGGTTCCTTCTGGACAACCTCACGGCGCCTGCCATGTCGGCACGTCGGCGGTCGCTTTCCATCGTCGTCGCGCGGCGGAGCAGGCGCGGCTCGCAACCCGTCGGACCGCGCCGACAACGCAGTCGAGGAGCGCCCTCCCGATCATGCGGAGCGCTGGATTGCATCGGTTTCACCCCGCAATGACGGGGCACGGTTTCAATATGCGCTGTCGGTCTTCAGCAGGGCCAGCGGCGTGGTGGCGAGAATCTTCAGGTCGAACAGGATCGACCAGTTCTCGATGTAGTGCAGGTCGTGCTCGACACGACGCTGGAGCTTTTCGCTGGTGTCGGTCTCGCCGCGCCAGCCGTTGATCTGGGCCCAGCCGGTGATGCCGGGCTTGACCTTGTGGCGGGCGAAGTAGCCGTCCACCACCTGATCGTAGAGCGTGTTGGCGGCCTTGGCCTGGAGGGCGTGCGGCCGGGGTCCGACCAGCGAGAGGTCACCGCGGATCACGTTGAAGAGCTGGGGCAGCTCGTCGAGCGAGGTCTTGCGGATGAAGCGCCCGACCGGGGTGACGCGGGAATCGGTCTTGGTGACGAGGCGCGCGGCGCCGGCATCGCACTGATCGACATACATCGAGCGGAACTTGAACACCTCGATCAGCTCGTTGTTGAAGCCGTAGCGCTTCTGCCGGAACAGCACCGGACCGGGCGAGGTGAGCCGCACCGCCAGCGCCACGCCGAGCATCACGGGCGAGAGCGCCAGCAGCAGGCCGAAGCCGACGAAGCGGTCGAACAGCCCCTTGGTGATCACGTCCCAATCGGCCAGCGGCTTGTCGAACACGTCGAGCAGCGGCACGCTGCCGAGATAGGAATAGGCGCGCGGGCGCAAGCGAAGCTTGGTCGCGTGCGCCGACAGGCGGATGTCGACGGGCAGCACCGAGAGCTTGGCGAGCATCTGCAGGATGCGCGTCTCCGCCGAGATCGGCAGGGTGAACACCACGAGATCGACGCGGTTGCGGCGGGCGAAGGCGACGAGGTCGCTGACGTTGCCGAGCTTGGGGTAGCCCGCCACGGTGTCGGTGGCGCGGTCGTCGCCGCGATCGTCGAACACCCCGACGATGCGGATGCCGCTCTCGGGGCCCGCCGCGTGGAGCGCGCCGATCAGCTCCTCGGCAACCGCGCCGCCACCGACGATGGCGGTGCGGCGGTCGAAGCGCCCGCGCGACATCTGCACCCGCACGAAGCTGGCAAGCGCCGCGCGGCCGAGCATCAGCGCGGCGAGGCCGGCGGCGAAGAAGCCGATCAGCCAGACGCGCGAGTAATGGTCGGACACCTTGGCGAGCACCATCGCGGCGGCCACCATCAGAAAGGCGAGCGACCAGCCGGCGACGAGCTTGAGGGCGGTCTTGGGCAGATGGCGGAAGGCGCCGATCCGGTAGCAGCCGGACGCCTGGAACAGGCCGACGGCGGCCAGCGTCACCGCGAAGATCGCGGCGGGGTAGCGCGGGGCCAGCGGCACCTTGCCGTGAAGCAAGGCGAGGTGGAGGCCAAAGCCGATCAGCAAGAGACCGCCGCATTCGGCGAGGCGGACGCATCCCGCCAGCACCACCGGCGACAGCCAGGGGCTGGCGGGCGGCGGGGGAGCGCTGTCCGGGCTGGAGCCGGCCCCGGTCTCACCGAGGGCGAGCGGCGGCGGAACCGGTGTCGTGGCGCCGGCTTGCCCGGCCGCCTTCAGCAGGTCGCGGACGTCGATGGCACTCATGGCGGACTTCCACAAAGGATGCGCGGGAAGGTTTCGAAATCGGGGGCCGGACCGGTCCCCAAGGGAGGGTCAGGCGGCGGCCGGGGCCGGCTGCGCCGCAGCGGGGCGCGCCGCCATCGCGGCGGCGTAGCCGCACAGCACGTCGGCCCCCATGCGGTTCATGGAGAAGCGGGCCCGCACGGAGTCGCTCAGCGCCTTGGCCCGCCCGTCGCGGGTCTCGGCCGGCTCGTCGAGGATGCGGGCGATGGCCCCGCTGAGCGCCCTGACGTCGCGGGGCGGCACGAGGCCGCCCGAGAAGGCGCCGAAGATCTCGGGGATGCCGCCGACATTGGTGGCCACCAGCGGCTGGCAGGCGGCGGCGGCCTCCAGCACCACGTAGGGCAGCGATTCGGCGAGCGAGGGCACCACCATGACCCGGCCGCGGCCGAGAACCGGCCGGATCGGCTGGGGCGGCTCGAAGGCGATGGCGTCGCGCACGCCGAGTTCGTCGGCGAGGCGCGTGAGGCTGTCGGTGTCGGGGCCTGAGCCGACCATCAGCAGCCGTAAGCGGCGGCCCTCGGCCTTGAGGCGCGAGAGCGCCTGCAGCAGGTACGGCAGGCCCTTCGCCTCGCGCAACTCGCCGACATAGACGAGGTCGAACGCCGCCGCGACGGTGCCGACCGGTTCGAATTCGGACGCGGCGATGCCGTTATGGACGATGCGTGCGAGACGCTCCGGCCCACCCGCATAGATGCGATGGCGGGCGGCCACGAACTCGCTCTCGAACAGAAAGACGTCGGTCGCTCGGGCGAGCAGCCGTTCGATGCCCATGTAGAGCCGGTGCAGCGGCGTGCCGGGGCGGTAATTGTAGCTGCCGCCGTGGGGCGTGTAGGCGCGGATCGGGCCGCCCTGAACGGGGCAGAGCCTCGCGTAGACGCCGCCCTTGGCGCCGTGGCCGTGCAGCACGTCGGCACCGACTTCCCGCACGCGCTGCCGCACACCCATCAGCGCCGCGGCATCGGAGACGAGGTGCGGATTGCGCCGCATCGGCAGACGCACGACGCCGAGCGCCAGATGCGGCGCGAGGTCGGCGAGCGCCCTCTCGGCGCGTTCGCCGCCGGTATTGGCGTCGCAGACGATGCCGACCCGATGCCCGGCCTCGGCCTGGATGCGGGTGAGATCGACGACGTGGCGGAACAGCCCGCCGACGGGGGCGCGGAAAACATGGAGGATGCGCAGGCTCTCCCCCGTCCGGCAGGGATTGGGCGAGACGCCCGGCAGATCGACGGCGAGCGGCTCGGAGGCCAATCGGGGCGGTGCGACGCCCGGAGCGAAGGTGGCGACCACGGTTGAGCAATCTCCGCGGGGGGGACGGCCCAAGACGGGCGCCCGATGGACGGACGATTGCGCGCAAGGGGTCAGCGGCGGGTTAAGGGAACCGGCGCAATGCCGGCTCACCCACGGCCGCGGGCCGTCGGGGCGGTGTTTTGTCGGGTTGGGTTAGGCATCGGTGAACGATGGAGTCCCGCGGCGCTGGCTTGGCGGCGGGTCGTTTTCTTAACGTCAAGTGTCGGTGCTCGCCCCCACAGCCTCCCGGTGCGATCCCTCCCGTCACGCGACGGTCGTCGATCAGAAGAACCTTTCCTTGATCACGATCGTGTCGCCGGGGCGCACCGGGTACGACATCGGCACGATGCCGTTGATCAGCCCGCCCGGCCCGTCGCGGGTCAGCACCGCGTAGTCGCGAGCAGCGCGCGGGCCGAAGCCCGCCGCGATCGCGACGGCCGATTCCACCGTCATGCCGTTGACGTAGGGATACTGGCCCGAGGTGGTGACCTCGCCCAGGATGTAGAACGGCCGATAGGCATCGACCTCGACGGTGACGTGGGGCTCGCGCACGTAACCGGAGGAGAGCTTCGCCTCGATCGTCCGGGCCGCCTGGGCCGTGCTCTGCCCGCCGACCTGCACCGTTCCGATCAACGGCATGGCAATCCGCCCCGCCCCGTCCACGGCGTAGATGTTGGACAGGTTGTCCTGGCCGAAGACGATGACCCGGAGCTTATCGCCCGCCGCCAGCGTGTAGCGGCTGCCGATGGAGCCGGTGCCGGTCGCATCGAGATCGGCCGTCCGGAAGTCCGGACGCAGGCAGCCGCCGAGCGCGAGCACGGTCGGAAGGCCGAGGAGAAATGCGCGCCGATGCATCGTCATCGCCGTTATGGTGAATCTGAAGCCCCCGTCTAAACCGCCATGGTTAATGAACCCTGACGCGCCGGCTGAAGACGGCGGATGAGCCGAAGATCTTAACCTGCGGGAAACCTTAACGGGTTCTATTGAGGCCATGGGGATCGACGGCCTCGATCCCGGCCCTGCTTTGCGTGAAGACTGACCATGCCTCGCCTCAGGCCGCCGACCGACCCCGTCGCCTCCAGTGAGGCCCTCCGCGCCACCGGGGACGGCCTGTCGGTGTCGCAGATGCTCTCCGTCCTCGGCCGGTCCTGGGCCTGGATCGCGGTGCCGACGCTCGCCGTGGCCCTCGGCTCCGGGGTCTTCGTGCAGGTCGTCGCGCCGCGCTACACCGGCGAGGCCAAGGTGCTGTTGGAGAGCCGCGACCCGGCCTTCGCCCGCACGGCGGCCGAGCGCGGCGAGCCGGCCGCGCCGATCGACGAGCAGGCGGTGGCGAGCCAAGTGCAGGTGGCGATGTCGCGCGACCTCGCCCGGCAGGCGATCCGCAGCCTCAAGCTCGTCGGCAATCCCGAATTCGACCCGCAGGCGGCGGGCGTATCCCCGCTCCAGCGCGCCCTGATGGTGCTCGGCGTCGCGCCCTCGCCGATGGAGCGCTCGCCCGAGGACCGGGTGCTCGACAATTACCTGGACCGCCTGCTGGTCTATCCGGTCGGCAAGTCGCGCATCCTCGCCATCGAGTTCAAGTCGCGCGATCCGGAACTGGCCGCCCGCGGCGCCAACACCGTCGCCGACCTCTACCTCGCCTCCCTCGCCGCGGCTTCGGTCGACACCGCGCGCTACGCCTCGACCTGGCTCGGCAACAACATCGAGGCCCTGCGGGCGCGGGTGGCCGAGGCCGAGGCCAAGGTCGAGACGTTCCGTGCCCAGAACGGCCTGATCGGCACCGGCTCGACCGCGAGCCAGCCGCTCTCGGGCCAGCAGCTCTCCGAACTGTCGAGCCAGCTGACGCAGGCCCGCACCATCAAGGCCGACCTCACCGCCCGCGCCAAGCTCCTCAAGGACATGATCAAGGACGGGCGCGCCTTCGAGATCCCGGATGTCGCCAACAACGAGTTGATCCGGCGCACCGTGGAGAGCCGCATCACCCTGCGGGCTCAGCTGGCGCTCGAATCCCGCACGCTGCTGCCCGCGCATCCGCGCATCAAGGAGTTGACCGCGCAGCTTCAGGATCTGGAGAGCCAGATCAAGGCCGCCGCCGATCGCGTGGTGCGCACGCTCGAGAACGACGCCAAGATCGCCGGCGCCCGGGTCGAGAGCCTGCAGGCGGCCGTCGACGGCCAGCAGGACGTGGTCGCCAAGGGCAACACCAGCGAGGTGCAGCTCCGTGCCCTGGAGCGCGAGGCGAAGTCTCAGCGCGAGCAGCTCGAATCCTACCTGTCCCGCTACCGCGAGGCCGCCGCGCGCGATGCCGAGAGCGCGACCCCGGCGGATGCCCGCGTCGTCTCCCGCGCGGTGACGCCGGAACTGCCCTCCTTCCCCAAGAAGGTGCCGATCGTCGCCTTCGCGACGCTGCTTGCCTTCCTCCTGTCGTCCGCCGCCGTCATCGGCCGGCACCTGCTCAAGACCCCGCCCACACCCCGGCCTCTCCGGCTCGAGGCGGAGGACGAGTTGCCGCCGGATCACTTCCCCGATCCCGAGGGGCCGCGCCGCCGCGCCCCCGAAGCCGCGCCGATGCCGGCGTCCGCCGCCGAGCGGTTCGCCCCGGCGCTCGCCTTCGCCAACTCCCTGCGGGCGACCGCCACCGTGCAGCAGCCGTTCTTCGGCGGCGCGCAAGGCGTCGCTCCGGTCGCCCCGTTCTCCGGCGCGCGTCCCGCGGGCTCGATCGACCTCGAGCGGCTGATCGAGCGGCTCGGCTCCGCCAAGACCGGTGAGGGCAGCTGCATCCTCGTGATCGAGACCGAACAGGAGCACTCCGAGCCGGGCCTCACCGCCGAGCTGGCCCGCGCCTTGAGCCCGCGCGCCCGTACCCTTCTGGTGGACGTCAACGGGAATGTCGGCGGGGCCGCAGGCCCCGGCCTGACCGACCTGGTCGCGGGCGAGGCCGCCTTCCTCGACGTGATCCAGCCGGTGCGCGGCTCGCGCTTGCACAGCGTGCGGCGCGGCCTCACCGAGCGCGAGGTGCTACTGGAGGAGCCGCAGGCGCTCGCCATCGCGCTCAACGCCATGACGCAGAGCTACGATTGGGTGCTGTGCCGCCTCGACGCCTCGGGCTCCGAGGCCGGCGAATTGATCGAGGCCTGCGGCCCCTGCGCCGACTCGATCGTCATCGCGTCCAACGAGGCCCCCGACGCCCCGGCCCTCGTGACGCTCTATCGCCTCGCCCGCGAAACCGGCGCCGCCCAGGTGCTCGTCGCCCAGGACCGCGAGGGCGCGCTCCGCCGGGCGCCGCGTGACGCGCCGCTGGAAGAGACGCCGCTGCGGCTTTCGGCCTGAGGACGATACGCTCGAACCGAGCGAGGCGGATCGATCCCGCATCGACACGGCTCCGCCGACAGTGCGGTGAAACCGAGCGGACAAGGCGGGAGATGTCGGGCGCTTCGGCAACGCGGGGCGGCGGGCGCCGCCGGACGCACGGAGCAGGACCGTCGGTCCGGTTCCGTGCCGCTTGGCATCAGACGCCTCTCGATCCGCGTGACCCGTTCGGCGATCGAATGCCCTGAGGGGGAAACGATGGCTCCGCGTGCCGGCGAGCGCTCACGGCACGGCTGCCCATCGACGTGGCGCCTCACCCTCGATGTGCTCGGTTCCTTTGCCGCGTCGGCTCTTCCCGTAGGCCCGTCCCCGCTTTTCGGACGGAGGCTCCAGCCGGGAGCTTCTCCTGTCGGCTCTCCTGAGAGCCGATGCCCGTGTGCGGGCCGGGCCTCCGGACCCGCGCTTCGGTCGTTTCGTGCAGGACTGAGCGACACGGGCCGATACCGGAACGCCTGCGATAGGGTCTGTGCGGGGCTGCGTCGGCGGTTCGATCGGAAAATCCGGCCGACGCACGGCGTTGCAGCCTCCACCGATCCTTCGCCGATCCTTGGCCGATCCTTGGCCGATCCTTGGCCACGAATTCCGGCCTACGCAGGCTTGCCTCCCGCGCGCCCGTGTCACCACGGACCGGAAGGCCGGCGGGGAGGCTGCGCGGCAACCGACCGCTCGGCGACGACCAACCTTGCTCCGGCGAGAGCCCGCCTCACCCCGGCGGGGTCGCCCCCGGCGCCTCGGCACGGGGGGCCGGGGACTCGGTGCCGCGTTCGGGAACCGCAGTGTCGGGGTAGCGCTTGCGGTATTCAGTGAGGAAGGCCGCCAGCGTCTCGGCCTTGGTCGCCTTGAGCGCGGCGTCGCGGAAGGCGGGACTGCGGGCGGCGTCGGGGCGGGTCAGCATGGCGAAGGTGCGGGCATCCGCGCTCTCGGCCATCAACCCTGAGAACTTCGCCTTCAGCCGCTCCAGCCCGAGCCCCTCCCCGGCCAGCCCGTAGGCGATGGCCGCGCGGATCACGTCGGCCTGCGCCGCGTCGTCGAGGGGCTTGCCCGAACGCCAGGCCGGCCCGAGCAGGAGTTCGTGCGCCTCGCCGGCCTCGCGCCAGCGCCGGGCCGCCCACAGGATGTCGGCGCGCAGCCGGTCGGCGTCGGTACCGGTTTCGCCCTCGACGGTTTCGAGCGCCAGATCGGTGCGCGACAGATCCGACAGGGCGCGGGCCCGCAACAGGGCACGGGCGCGGCGCACGTCCTCGGGCAGGCCGGGAAGGTGCGTGGCATCGAGGGTGGCAAGCGCCTCCAGGGGCTTGCCCTCCATCAGCCGGATGGTGGCGAGCCGGGCCGAGACCGAGGCGCGGGCCGGGCCGGTGAGGCGGCGCTCGATCTGGTATTGCAGGAGCTCGTCGGCGGAATCGAGCAGGTCGAGGGCGACGAGCCGGTCGGCGAGGCGACGCACGATCTCGTCGGCTCGACGCCCCGGCGGGGCGAAATCCTTGAAGTCGAAATAGAGCGCCAGCGCCTCGACCCCGCCGAGCTTCTCGCCGCGGGCACCGAGGAACAGGTCCTCGAACGCCGTCTGGGCGTGCTCCTGAAGGGATCGGATCGCCGGGGCTTCGGGAGCCAGGGCGGTGCCGCGCCGCGCGGTGGTGAACACCTTGCGCCAGCGGCCGGCCTCCTCGTAGAGGCCGCCGAGGGCGGCGAGCGTACCGATCTCGGTCGGCCCGCCATGCCACGTGAGTTGGAGTCCCTCCAGCCGGTCGATGGCGTCGGGCAGGGTCGTCTTGCCGAGCATGTGGCCGAGCGCGGTCGCCCGCAGGGTCGCCGCCGCGGCGACCGGCCAGGCCGACTGGGTGCTCAGCGCCTCGTAGGCGGCGAGCGCCGCGGTGCCACGGCCCGTCGCCTCGTCGATGCGAGCGCGCAGAAGGGTGATCCGGTCGCGAATCTCGTCGCTCGCCCCGCGGCCGGCGGCCGTGAGGGCTCGGGAGGCCTCCTCCCAGTCGCCCAGTTCCACCGCGGTCTCGGCGGCAACGACGTTGAAGCGGGCGGCGACCTCGTCGGGATAGCGCCGCAGCACCCCGCCCCCCGCCTGGAACGCGGCGCGGGCATCGCTCCAGCGCCCGGCCTCGGCGTCGAGCAGGCCGCGCCACAGCCGCGCCTCGGGGTTGGCGACGAGTTGGTTCGCGGTGAGCAGCGGGCGCGCCTCCTGAAGGCGTCCCATCCGGGTGAGCAGGATACCCCGCATCAATCCGGTCATCGGATCGCCCTCGACCACCACGTCGTCGGCGGCGGCGGTCGTCAGGGCGCCCAGCGCCTCGGCGTCGAGGCCGTTGGCCATCATGGTCCGGGCCAGCGCCACCTGGGCGGCACCCCGATCGCGGCGGCTCGCCTCGGCGACCTGATTGTATCCCTCGCGCAGGGCGGTGCGCACGTCCCCGCGCCGCGCCCGCTCCCAGGCGTCGCTGTCGATGACGAGGTCCGACACGGCGCCGACCGGTGGATCGGGCGCGCGCGGGGGACCGGAAGCGGCCGCGACGTTGTCCGAGCCGGAGACGGCCATGCCGCCCTCGCGGCCGATCGCGACGCCGTCGAGATCGGGCCGGACCGTCAGGTCGTCGGCGAGCGCCAGCACCGCGAGCCCGACCCGGCTCGGGATCAGCTCGAATTCGACGAAGCGCTGCGCCTTGGCGACCGCCGCCCGCTTCAGGCCGTCGGCGGTGACGACGGCGATGCGCTCGCCGTCGAGGTCGAGCCAGCCCGCGGGACCGGCGCCGGGCAGCCGCACGGCAACGCCGATGCGCTCGCGCTGGCCCTGGCGCCTCTGCGCCGTCAGGCTCTCGCTCGCGACCGTGCCGTCGCCCGAGGCGAGTTCCCACCCGTCCGGCTCGGTGACCGGGAACAGATCGACGAGGCGGCCGGCGGGCTTGGCGAAGCGCAGCACGGTGAAGCCGCCGCTGCGGGACGGCTCGCCCAGGGCGACGAGATCGGCCGGAGCCTTCGCAGGCAGCACCACCGGATCGGTCGTGGCGAAGACCAGCGTGACGACGCCGCCGCGTTCGAACAGGGCCGCCGGCACCCGCTTCTGGAACGGGAAGACGAGGCCGGCGCCGGCCTTGGGCAGGGCGGGCGGCGCGACGCGTGGCGGCGCGACCACGGGCGCCGCCTCCCCGGCCTTGGCGGGGGGCGGGGCCGGGGCGGCCGCGGCCTCCCGAACGGCAGGCAGCGCGGGCGCCGGCAGCGGCTTGGTCAGAAGATCGACCGTGAGGATGTCGCCGTCGCGGGCGGTCAGGACGGTGACGCCGTCGGCGGGCGTGACCAGGAGATGCGCCTCCTTGTCGTCGGCATCCACGGCGACGTGACCGAGCGCCGGATCGAAGCGCCCGCGCAGGCTGCGGTCGTCGATGCGCCATACCCCCGGCAGCGTCAGCCGGGTGGCCGTGCCTTGTGGGGTGAAGGCGGCCTCGGTGCCCTCGGGAAGGGCGAGGCTCAGTCGCGTGCGCTGGGGGTTGTGCGACAGTTCGAGGGAGAGCGTACGCCGGGCCGGGAGCGGGTTGCGGGCCTTGAGCTGGGCTTCCGCCGCGGCGGCCCGGCGGGCGAGGTCGGCCACCACCTCCGGCGGCAGCGGCGGCGGGAAGCCGCTCCAGCTCTCGGGCAGAAGGTCGATGAAGACCTGCTCGGCAGCATCCTGCACGTTGATCCGGTAGCCGCGCTGAAGCGCGAGGCGCATCGCCGCGCCGTCGGGATCGCGCCGCACCGCCGAGACGTAATCGGGCATGCCGGCGGCGATCCTCTCGGGGCCGGCGGAGACCGCCTCGCCGAAGCCGAGCACCAGCACCGTACCGGATTGCCGGGCCTTCACCGACACCGGCGTGTCGAAGGTGAGAACGATGCGGCCGTAGCCCTCGGCCTGGCTGCCCTTGGCCGAGACGAGCTTGGCGGCTTCGGCGCCGAGCGCGGTCAGGCACAGGCCGAGCGCGAGCCCGGCCCGCAGGAACGTCCTGCCCGGTCGATGACGCGATGCCCGACCGAACCCTCCCTGCATCGCCCCCGCCCACACTCGCGGCGGCGCCGACCCCAACGGGCTCGTGCCGCCGAACGCCACTCGTGCCGGGCAGTCTCGCCCAACGCGGTGAATGGGCGCTTAAGGCGGCGATGGGCGAGAACGCTTTCCGACGAAGCGGAGACCGGTTCGTCGGAAAGCGCGGCACACCAAAGGCTTGGAGATTCGTCCCAACCTCAAGCTGTGAGGCACAGCTCTAAGAGGCCTTGCGCAGCACGAGGCCGGGGATGCTGGTGCCCTTCTCGCCGAACAGCTCGGCTGCCTTCCGGCAGCTCTCCTCGACGTTCTTCCGATAGGCCTCGGTGTAGCTCATGCTGCGCATGAGCAATTCGCCCTTCGAGATCGCGTCGAGATCGACGCCCATGGCGGCGACGACCGACTTGAAGCGCTCGTAGTCGGGCCGCACATCCTGGCAGGACTCGCCGACGAAGCGGATCAATCCGGCGAGCTTGGCCGCATTGGCCTGCTGCCGGTTCGGCTCCGGTTGGGCGGCATCCTTCGGGGCCTCCGCAGGCGTCTCCTTCGGAGCGACCTGGGTGGCGTCCTTCGGAACCTCCTGTGCGCCCGCGGCGAGCGGCAGCGCGAGTAGGAAGGCCGCGGCGGCGGCGCGATGTCTCATGGGTGCTTTCCTCCTTCGAGCCCGCCCGATCATGTCGCGTCGGGTCGCAGCTCTCGGCCGATGGGTGGATGCGCCCACCCTCACCGAAGCGGCGAGGCGGGCTCCGGAGCCTCTTCAAGGGCTTGGGTCCGGTCATCCGCGTCCGCCCCATGTGCCAACATACGATTCGATTGGCGAGGGGCAGGCTCGGGAGCGCGGCCTTAGGAATGCCTCATAAAACGCGGGCCGGGCCGTCGCCCGTCCTCAACCGACATCGAGGCGTCGCCCGCGATTCCAGGCCAGGAACGGCACGCCGGACAGAAGGCTCGCCAGGGCCGCTTCGGTCTGATGCAGCCCGTTCACCGAGACCCGCGGTAGGGCGTGGAGATGAGCGGCGTGCCCGGCGAAGAGGTGGCCCGGCCGCGTCGTGACGGCGGTCGTGAAGCCGAGGTCGCGGGCGAGCGCGAAGTCGCGGGCCCCCGCCGAGGTCGGATCGCCGACCGGATAGGACAGGTGGCGCACGCAGCCTCCGGTCTCGGCCTCGATCCGGCTTCGACTCTCGGCCAGTTCGCGGCGGGCGAAGTCGGCATCGTGCTTGGCGAGCATCGGATGCGAGAGCGTGTGCGCCCCGATCGTCACGGCAGGGTCGCGGGCGAGCGCGCGGAGTTCGTCCCAGGTCAGGCACAGCTCCGCGGCCACCGTTCCGGGTTCGAGGCCGGCGCGGCGGCACAATCCGGCGATCTCTTCCAAGAGCACCTGTTCCGGCCCGGCCCGCAACGTCCGGTAGGCGGCCTCGAACGCGGCGCTCTTCTCCCGGCCGCTCCGCGCCTGGCAATCGAGGCCGCTCGCGAGCGTCACCCGGTCGAGGCGAGCGACCGCACGCTCCAATTCGATCCACCACAGGCGCCCGCCCTGGTCGGCGAAATCGCCCGTCACGAACAGCGTCCACGGCGCGCCGTGCCGCGCCAGCACCGGCCGGGCGTGGATGAGGTTGTCCCGATAACCGTCGTCGAAGGTCAGCACCACGAAGGGACGGCGCGGCGCCGGATCCGCGAGGCGCTCGGGCAGATCGTCGAGCCCGACGATCTCGAAGCCGCGATCCTTCAGCCGGGTCAGCGTCCGATCGAGGAAGGCCGGGGTGATCGACAGGAGCGCGTTCGGGGCGAAGGCTTCGGGTGGCTCGGGCCTGACGTGGTGGAAGGTCAGGATGATGCCACGCCCGCGGGCGAGGGGCGCGAGCCAGCGGTCGGCCCCGAGCGCGGTGATCGCGGCGAATCCGGCGCGGAACAGACGGTGGCGGGACGAGGACATGGGCCGCATCGTAACGGCGCCCCGACAAGCATTCGTTACCCATCGCGGCGGATCGACGGTGCGCGTCAACCGTCGCTTGAGGGAATCGCGGCGAGGGTCAGGTCCTTCGCTTCGGCCGCGCGCTGGCCGGCGGCGCAGCCGGGATCGCCCCCAGGGATCACCTATCATGACGGCACTCGCCGAGACTCTGGGTCGGACCGAACGCGACGGGGCCGCCCCCCGCGATGGACTGACCGTCGAGGTCGTTCGCGATCTGGCGGTCGTCGAAACCGCATGGCGGGCACTGGAAGCCGACCCGGCGGCGCTGATGACGCCGTATCAGCGCATCGACTGGGTCCGGGCCTATGTCGGCGCCGGGATCGAGACCGGCGACGAGACGCTGGTGCTCCTCCTGAAGGACGAGGCTTCGCGCCCGCGTCTGCTGATCCCGCTCGCGGTCGGGCGCCTCGGGCCGCTGCGGATCGCGCGGATGATCGGTGATCGCCACGCCAACTTCCATATGCCGCTCTTCGCCTGCCGCGAGGCGGCGGCGATGCGCCCCGAGGCACTGGCCGAGGCGCTGGTGCGGGCCGGGCGCAAGGCCGGGATCGACGCGTTCCGGTTCGGCCATCAGCCGCGCTTCTGGGACGGGGTGCCGAACCCGCTGAGCCGCGGCGGCCTGCCCGCGCCGAGCGACGCCTACGGCCTGATGCTCGGCCCCGACGCGGAGGCGACCCTGCGGCGCGTCTTCAGCGGCGATGCGCGCAAGAAGGTGCGGGCCAAGGAACGCAAGCTGGTCGAGGTCCTGGGACCGGTGCGCCACCGCGTGGCGACGAACGCCGAGGAGGCGGCGGAGATCCAGGCGGCGTTCTATGCGCAGAAGGCGGCGCGCTTCGCCGCGCTCGGCATCGCCGACGCCTATGCCGATCCGGCGGTTCGCCGCTTCGTCGCCGCCGCCACGGCCCCCGGCGCCGAGGGGCGCGGGCCGGCGATCGAGGTGCATGCGCTGGAGACCGAATCCGGCCGGGTGCTCGCCACCTTCGGCGGGGCGGTCGATGCCCACCGCTTCTGCGGAATGTGGACCTCGTTCGACACCGATCCCGAACTCGGCCGCTTCAGCCCCGGCGAGATCCTGCTGCACCGGCTGATCGGCGATCAGTCCGCCCGCGGGCGGCGGGCGCTCGACCTCGGCGTGGGCGAGGCGAGCTACAAGGCCAAGACCTGCGACGAGACCATCGAACTCGTGGAGTCCGTGGTGCCGGTGAGCGCCGCCGGCCATCTCTTCGCCCTGGCCGCCGGAAGCGCGGTGCGATTGAAGCACCGCATCAAGCGCTCGCCCCGGCTGTTCGCCGCAGCGCAAAGGCTGCGGCGCCTGGGGCGGGGCTGACCGTTCAGTACCGACCCCGCGCCCGCAGCGCGTCCACGCTCCAGGGCCCCGGGCCGGCGAAGGCGATGTAGAGGAAGACGAAGCAGTAGAGGATCGCCGCGTCTCCCCCGTTCAGCGCCGGATAGAGGCTCTTGGGCGCGTGGCCGAGGAAGTAGGCGAAGGCCATCTCGCCCGACAGGACGAAGGCGACCGGGCGGCTGAACAATCCGATCAGGAGGAGCGCGCCGCCGACGAGTTCGAGCACGCCCGCGATCCACGGCAGGCTGAACATCGCCGGGTTCATGGTGCTGGCCGGGAATCCCAGGATCTTCTGCGTGCCGTGCGCCATGAAGATCAGCGCCGAGACGATCCGCAGGACGCTCAGCATGCGGGGCGCCCAGGAGGCGGTGGTGGTCGTCAGGTCCATCGTCGGTCTTTCGGTTCGGTTCGCCCCGTTCAGCTTCCGTAGCTCTGAACGAGCGAACCCGCCACCAGCGTCCAGCCATCGACGAGCACGAAGAAGATCAGCTTGAACGGCAGCGCCACGGTCGCGGGCGGCAGCATCATCATGCCCATCGCCATCAGCACCGAGGCGACGACGAGATCGATGATCAGAAACGGGATGAACAGGAGGAAGCCGATCTCGAAGGCGCGTCGAAGCTCCGAGATCATGAAGGCGGGCGTCACGATCTCAAGCCCGATCGCCTCCGGCCCCGCGGGCGCGGGCTGGCGCGCCATGTCGAGGAAGAGCTTCAGGTCCTTCTCGCGGGTGTTGCGCAGCATGAAGGTCTTGAACGGGGCGGACGCCCGCTCGAACGCCTGCGACTGGCTGATCCGGTTGGCCAGAAGCGGCTCGATCCCGGCGGTGTAGGCCTCCCGCGCCGTCGGGGCCATCACGAAGGCAGTGAGGAACAGGGCGAGACTCGTGACGACGGCGTTGGGCGGGGCGGTCTGCGTGCCGAGGGCCGAACGCAGGATCGACAGCACCACGACGATGCGGGTGAAGGCGGTCGCCATCACCAGAACCGAGGGCGCCAGCGCCAGGACGGTGACGAGGGCGACGAGTTGCAGCGCCCGCTCGGTCGTCCCGCCCGCGCCGAGATCGAGGGTGACGCTCTGCGCCCACGCCGCACCGGCGCTGCCCGCGACGAGCAGCGCGGCCAGCGCGGCGGAACGGATTCGATTCGACCGGATCATCGCGGGCAGCACCGTGGGACGCGGCTCCCCACCGGACAAGCCCGCCTCAGATCTCGCCGTCGCCGACGACGCCGGCCTCGTCCTGCGCCTGGAGCACGGCGGGGCGGGGCATCGAGATGATGTTGTAGCCCGAATCGACGAAATGGACCTCGCCGGTCACGCCGCCCGAGAGGTCCGACAGGAGGTAGAGAGCGGAATTGCCGACATCCTCCAGCGTCACCGTGCGGCGCAACGGGGCGTGCGCCTTCTGGTGATTGTACATGAGGCGGGCATCCGCGATGCCGGCGCCTGCCAGCGTCCGCATCGGGCCGGCCGACAGCGCGTTCACCCGTACGCCGTCGGGGCCGAGATCGGTGGCGAGGTAGCGCACCGAGGCTTCGAGGGCGGCTTTGGCCACGCCCATCACGTTGTAGTTCGGCATGACGCGGGTGGAGCCGGCATAGGTCAGCGTCAGCAGGGCGCCGCCGCGGGGCATGCGCGCGGCCGCGCGCTGGGCGATCTCGGTGAAGGAGAAGCACGAGATCGTCATCGTCCGCGAAAAGTTCGCCCGCGTCGTCACGTCGACGTAGCGGCCCTTGAGCTGCGACTTGTCGGAGAAGCCGATGGCGTGGACGATGAAGTCGATCCCGTCGGGGAAGCGCTCGTCGAGGGCAGTGAACACGGCGTCCACGCTGTCGATGTCCTCGACATCGCAGGGCAGCACGATGTCGGAGCCGACCGAGGCCGCGAGCGGCGTGACCCGCTTGCCCAAGGCGTCGCCCTGATAGGTGAAGGCGAGTTCGGCGCCGTGCCGGTGCAGCGTCTTGGCGATGCCCCAGGCGATCGAGTGATCGTTGGCGACGCCCATGATCAGGCCGCGCTTGCCCGCCATCAACCCTGTCATTCGCTTCAAACCCGTACGCGTTTCAGGTGGGGCGCCTCGGCACCGCCGTTGACGCTTAGCGCGCCGGATGCGGGCCTGTCCACGCACGAGCGAAAACGCGAAGGCCCCGCCCGCTCGCGCGGGACGGGGCCTTCAAGCCGCGTCGGTGATGGTTGTCAGAAGTAGCCGCGCGTGCCGGACTGAGCGTCGTTGATCAGCGTCTGCTTGGCGCGCCAAGCCACGCTGGCGACGACAGCGACGCCGGTCACACCAAGGAATGCGAGTAAACCGATCATGAAGTGATCCTGGCTACGTTCCCATTAACGCCACTTTAACGGCGTGGTTCCGCAGCCTCTTCAATGGAGGGCCGAGCCTAAGCTCGGCCGTATGTTCGCAGTTGCGAAGTCTCGTCTGGGCAGTGCGACGAGAACCTTGGCTGGAGAATGCTCGTCCGTTCAGGCGTCGGGATGCTTGAGAACGAGCGTGGCGTTGGTGCCGCCGAAGCCGAACGAATTCGACATGACGTGGCCGAGTTTGGCCCCGTCGCGCCGCTCGCGCAAGATCGGCATGTCGGCGAAGGCCGGGTCGAGTTCGTCGATATGCGCGCTCTCGCAGATGAAGCCGTTGTTCATCATCAGAAGCGCGTAGATCGCCTCCTGCACGCCGGTGGCCCCCAGCGAGTGACCGGTGAGCGACTTGGTCGCGGAGATCGGCGGGCAGGCATCGCCGGCACCGAACACCTCGCGGATCGCCTCGATCTCCTTGTCGTCGCCGACCGGCGTCGAGGTGGCGTGCGGGTTAATGTAGTCGATCTTCGCGCCCTTCAGCTCTTCCATGGCCTGGCGCATGCAGCGCACGGCGCCCTCCCCCGAGGGGGCGACCATGTCGTGGCCGTCCGACGTCGCGCCGTAACCCGCGACCTCGCCGTAGATCCGCGCGCCGCGGGCTTTCGCGTGCTCCAACTCCTCAAGCACCAGAACGCCCGCACCGCCGGCGATGACGAAGCCGTCGCGGTTCTTGTCGTAGGCGCGGGACGCGCGGGCCGGGGTGTCGTTGTAGCGCGAGGACATGGCGCCCATGGCGTCGAACAGGACCGAGAGCGTCCAGTCGAGATCCTCGCAGCCGCCCGCGAAGATCACGTCCTGACGACCGCCGCGGATGATCTCGGCGGCGTTGCCGATGCAATGGTTCGAGGTCGCGCAGGCCGAGGAGATCGAATAGTTCACGCCGCGGATTTTGAACCAGGTCGCGAGCGTGGCGGACGCCGTCGAGGACATCGCCTTGGGGACGGCGAAGGGGCCGACGCGCTTCGGACCCTTGTCGCGCGCGATCGCCGCCGATTCGACGATGGTACGGGTGGAGGGGCCGCCCGAGCCCATGATGATGCCGGTACGCTCGTTCGAGACCTCGTTGGCCTCCAGCCCCGCGTCGCGGATCGCCTGATCCATGGCGACGTGGTTCCAGGCGGTGCCGCCGCCGTGGAAGCGCATGGCGCGACGGTCCACCGCCTCCTCGGCCACGAGGGTCGGCATCCCCGCGACCTGACTGCGGAAGCCGTGCTCGGCCTGGGACTCCGAGCGCGCGATCCCGGAGCGGGCCTCGCGCAGGGACGCCAGGACTTCCTGGGTGTTGTTGCCGATGGACGAGACGATGCCCATCCCGGTGATGACGACACGCCGCATGGTGGCTCGGGCTTGCTGCGCCGCGGACGCGCGGCACTTCGTTAACGGGTCAACTAGGATGACCCGCGATCAATCTCAACTGCTGTCTTTTTGTGTGGCCTCAGGCGCCGGCGGCCGCATCCGCGGCCTTGGGCTATCGCTCCGCTAGACGCCTCGGCGCGGCCGAGGCCGCTGCGCGCGGCGCTCTTCGCGCCGGGTTATACGGTGCTGCCGCCCGTTCAACCGGAGGCGGCAGCGCATTGGAGAAGGCTGAGGTGCGTCTGCGGCTTACGCCTGGGCCTGGAACAGGGCCACGCGCAGGTCGCTCGCCTCGTAGATGCGGCGGCCGTCGGCTTCCAGCCAGCCGTCGGCGATGCCCAGCACCAGCTTGCCCGTGCGGACCCGCTTGATGTCGATGCCGTAGACGACCTGCTTCACGGTCGGCAGCACCTGATCCGAGAACTTCACCTCGCCGACGCCGAGCGCACGGCCGCGGCCCGGCGCGCCGAGCCAGCCAAGATGGAAGCCGACGAGCTGCCATAGGGCGTCGAGGCCGAGGCAGCCCGGCATCACCGGATCGCCCTTGAAGTGGCAGGGGAAGAACCAGAGATCGGGACGGATGTCGAACTCGGCCAGCACGTGGCCCTTGCCATGGGCGCCGCCCTCGGTGCCGATCGAGGTGATGCGGTCGAACATCAGCATCGGCGGCAGCGGAAGCTGGGCGTTGCCGGCGCCGAACAGCTCGCCGCGTCCGCAGGCCAGCAGCTTCTCGTAAGAATAGCTCGACGCCCGCTGCGGGGGGGCGGTGTCGGTCTGCGGGTCGGAAGAGGCCATGGAGGGGTGCGTCCTCGGTAACGGACGAGTCCGATCGGTCGCCGGACGGGGAATGACGGGATCGGCGCCTCGTTAGCACAGGCGCCGCACGCGCTCCAAGCCACGCACTCCGAGCATTGTCGACGGAGTGCCGGAGATCCCGAAACGATACCGAGCCATGCACCACGGGGGTAACCCGCCCGCAACGCCATGCTTCGGGTTGCCGCAGGCGGGGGGCATCCGTATACTCGTTCGATCTTTTTCCGTTCAAAGGTTGGGAATCACTCCCCGCGATGTCCGATCTGACGCCTCTCCAGGCCGTGCTGAACGCGCGGAGCCCTCTGTCGGCCGATGGTTCCGGCCCGCGCCGCGGCTGCCCGCTGTCCGATCTGCGCGACCGCCTGCGCCGCGCCGGCCTGCGCCCGACCCGCCAGCGCCTTTCGCTGGGCTGGCTCCTGTTCGGGCGCGGCGACCGCCACCTGACCGCGGAAATGCTCTACGACGAGGCCATGCGCGCCAAGGTGCCGGTCTCGCTCGCCACAGTCTACAACACGCTGCACCAGTTCACCGAAGTCGGCCTGCTGCGCCAGCTCGCCCTGGACGGGTCGAAGGCCTATTTCGACACCAACCCGAGCGAGCATCACCACTTTTTCCTGGAAGAGGAAGGCGAAGTGCTCGACATGCCGGAATGCGGCATCTCGGTCGATTCGCTCCCCGATGCCCCCGAGGGCATGGAGATCGCCGGCGTCGAGGTGATCGTGCGTCTGCGCCGCCGCGCCGTGTCCGGCCGCGGCTGAGTCTTTTCCCAGCTCGACAACGATAAAGGGCCCGGTTCGCCGGGCCCTTTATCGTTTGTCTCAGTCGATCTTCTCGTCCGGGTAGACGCCCCAGAGCCGGTCCTGACGGATATAGCCGTCGACGTCGCCCTGCTTCTGCGGCAGGGCCACGACGAGGCGACACCATTGGCCGCTGCAGGTCTTCACGCTGCCGATCACGCCGGGCTGTAACCGCGCCTGCTCGCCGGCCCCCTCGTCGGCCCGCGCCTTGAGCGGCACGGTGGTCTTGGCCGCATCCGCCTTCTCGCCCGAGGGCGGGATGACCACGGCCGTGCGCCGGCCCGAGAGCAGCGAGTGCAGCACCCAGCCCTCGGTGCCCTCCGAATCGCGGATGCGCCGCCACGTCTCGAACTCGGCGACGATCTCGATCGGCAGGCCGGCGCGCTGGAACACCCAAAGCGTGCGGTGATCCTTCGAGGGCCCCTCGCGCAGATTGACGCGATCGGTCTTGAGGCTGGCATAGCGCGGCAGCGGCAGTTTCGTGACCGGCCCCTTGCCGACCTCGGAGGCCGCGGGCGCGGGTGGGGCGGCCCGCGCGGTCAGCGGCGCGAGCAGGGCCAACGCCGCCGCGAGAATCGCAAGGCGGGCGGGATTCACCAGGGGAAGGGCGGGCGGGCGCATCGTCCTCGTCTCCGAACCGGGGTCCTCGAAAAACCGTCGCGGACCGGATCCCGGTGCGCCGCGAACCGGTCCGCATTGTGTTGCATTGTGTTCCCCGACCTCTCTGATAGAGAGGCCGATGTCCTGCGGCGTGGCCGGAGGCCGGCACGCCACCGGCCCCATCTGGCCGCGGCGTGGTTAAGGGAGCGTAAGCCGGACCGCATCCGGGCCGGCGCCGCCGGGAGGGATCATGCCGTCATTGAAGCGCAAGCCGCTCGTGGTCGTCACCCGGCGCCTGCCGGACGCGGTCGAGACGCGCATGCGCGAATTGTTCGACACGCGCCTCAACCACGACGACGCGCCCCTCTCCCCCGAGGCCCTCGCCACGGCGATCCGGGAGGCCGACGTGCTGGTCCCGACCGTCACCGACGAGATCGGCCCCGGCCTGCTGGCCCAGGCCGGCCCGAATCTGCGGCTGATCGCCAATTTCGGCAACGGCGTCGATCACATCGATGTCGGCGCGGCGTTGGAGCGGGGCATCACCGTCACCAACACGCCGGGCGTGCTGACGGAGGACACCGCCGACATGACCATGGCGCTGATCCTGGCGGTGGCCCGCCGGATCGCGGAAGGCGCGCGCATCATCCCCGACGACGACTGGACCACCGGTTGGTCGCCGACCTGGATGCTCGGGCGCCGCATCACTGGAAAGCGCCTCGGCATCGTCGGCATGGGCCGCATCGGCCAGGCGCTCGCCCGCCGCGCCAAGGCGTTCGGGCTGTCGATCCACTATCACAACCGCCGCCGCGTCCCGACCGCCATCGAGGAATCCCTCGACGCGACCTACTGGGAATCGCTGGACCAGATGCTGGCGCGCGTCGACATCGTCTCGGTCAATTGCCCGCATACCCCGGCGACCTACCACCTGCTCTCGGCCCGCCGCCTCAAGCTGCTCAAGCCCGAGGCGATCGTGGTCAACACCGCCCGCGGCGAGGTGATCGACGAGAACGCGCTGGCGCGCCTGATCGAGGCGGGGGAGGTCTCGGCCGCCGGCCTCGACGTGTTCGAGCAGGAGCCGGCGGTGAGCCCGCGCCTCGTGCGGCTCGCCCGCACCGGGAAGGTCGTGCTGCTGCCGCATATGGGCTCGGCCACCCACGAGAGCCGCACCGAGATGGGCGAGAAGGTCATCATCAACATCAAGACCTTCATGGACGGCCACCGCCCGCCGGACCGGATCCTTCCGAGCATGCTGTAAGTCCAATCGGCGATGATCCTGATGCATCGCCGATAGCCCCCCCACGACGGCGGGGCGGCGTGCGTCCGCCGGACGCACGCAACAGGACCATCGGTCCGGTTCCGTGCCGCTCCGTATGAGAACGGCGTTCGGCTGACCGCCTCGCGATCGGCCCGGCTCCCCATTTTTCGCGTAGGGCGCGGCGAGGGGATACGCGACCGGTGAGCCGTTGAAGAGCTGTGCGCTGCGGCCTTACCCCAGCATCGACGCCACTGCGTCCGTCCGGATCGCCGCTCTCGCCCGCGCCGAATCGATATCCATCTGGGCGATCAGCGCCTCGGCGCTCGCGAACTTCTCCTCGCCGCGCAGGAAGCTCAGCAGCTCGACCGCGACCTCCTGCCCGTAGAGGTCGCCGGAAAAGTCGAACAGATGGACCTCCAGCAGCGGTGCGCCGTCGTCGAAGGTCGGGCGGCGGCCGTAGCTCGCGACGCCCGGCACGAGGCGGCCGTCGGCGAGGCGCACCCGCACGGCATAGATGCCATGGGCTAGGCCGCAGGAATCGAGGGTGAGGTTGGCGGTGGGATAGCCGAGCGTGCGCCCGCGCTTGTCACCGTGGCGCACCTCGGCCAGCACGAACCAGCGATAGCCGAGCAATGCGTTGGCGCGCGCCAGGTCGCCCGCGGCCAGAGCCGCGCGAATCGCGCTCGACGAGATCGGTTCAGCCCCTGCACCGGCCGCCACGGCGGGCACGATCCGACAGGCGATGCCGGCCTCCCGGCAAAGCTCGGCCAGGATCGCGGGCGTGCCGGCCCGGCCCTGCCCGAAATGGAAATCGTGGCCGATGACGACGCCCGACAGGCCGAGGTCGTCACGCAGCCAGCCTTCGACGAAGCCGCGCGGTGAGGTCGCCGCAAGGCGCGCATCGAACCGGCGCACGAACAACCCGTCGAGCCCCAGCCGGGCGAACACGATCTCCTTGGCCCGGGGACCGGTAAGGCGGAACATCGGCTGGTCGGGGGCGAAGAAGGCGCGCGGATGCGGCTCGAAGGTCAGCACGACGGCGGGCCGCGGGCCGGCCTCCTCACGGACCGCCTCGATCAGGGCACGGTGGCCGCGATGCACCCCGTCGAAATTGCCGAGGGCTGCGACGGCGCCGCGGAGCGCGGGCGGCACGGGATCGCCCGCCCTGCAGACCGTGAAGGGGGAGCGGGGCTCGCTCTTGATATCGCCTGACGGCATCGGCTCCTGCGGGGCATGACGGCGAACCGGAGGCGGGCTGCGCCAAAGGGCTGCGCCAAGGGGCGCCCGCACCGTATCCTGCGGCTTGGCGAAAACCGGATGCCCGGTCAAGCGAGGCGGGGCCACGACCCCGGCGGTGAGGCCGGACATCGGGCCTCGCCGCCGTAGCGGCGCGCGACGCGAAGACCGCAGCCGCGCCGGCCAAGGCGAACCGGGACATCGGGGGCGCCGCCGAAGCGCGGCAGTTAAACCTTTCGCAATCCGCGGCTGCTTATTGTCACGAGGACGGGAGGCTCCTCCGCACTCGCGCTCGGGCGGCGATGCCGTCGCCCGATAGAGCCGCCAGCACCGATATCAGGGACAACGGAGCACGATTCACATGGCCCTCGACCTCAGCATGCCGATCCTGGTGGTCGACGACTACCAGACCATGGTGCGCATCATCCGCAACCTCCTGAAGCAGCTCGGCTTCGAGGATGTGGATGAGGCCTCCGACGGCACCGCCGCGCTCGCCCGCCTCAAGGGCCGCAAATACGGCCTCGTCATCTCCGACTGGAACATGGAGCCGATGACGGGCTACGAGCTGCTGCGCCATGTCCGCGCCGACGAAGGCCTGCGCACGACGCCGTTCATCATGGTCACGGCCGAGTCGAAGACCGAGAACGTCATCGCCGCCAAGAAGGCCGGCGTGAACAACTACATCGTGAAGCCCTTCAACGCCGCGACGCTGAAGACGAAGATCGAGGCAGTCTGCGGCGCGTGACGCCCGCAGGCCCACCCCCGTCGCGCGAAAGCCGCGCGTCGGGGGCGGGTGCCCCTCTCCGGTCCATCCCGCATCGTCCCCCGGTCGAGGGACGCTCGAGAGAATATCCATGGGATCGATGGCTTTCCCGCGCGATGCCCGGACGCCGACCAGTACCCCGTCGGCGATGATCCAGGAACTTCTCGACATCGCGGATTACATCGCCAAGCTACGCGACGCGATCGCGCTGCTGCGGGCGAATGAACTCACCCGTGACCGTCTCCCGATGGTTCACGAAGAGCTCGGCGAGGTGGTCGCTGCCACGGCGAGCGCCACGAACGCGATCATGGGGAGCGCCGAGGGCATCCTCGCCCTTCCCGACGGTCCCGGCTACCGCGCCGCGGTCGAGGCGAAGATTTTCGCGGTCTTCGAGGCCTGCGCCTTCCAGGACATCACAGGCCAGCGCATCGCGAAGGTCGCCGAGGCGATGAGCCTCCTGGAAGGCCGGCTCGCCCGCTTCAGCGTGGCGGTGAAGGCCCGCGACGCTGGCGGCGTCGACGAGTCGGAAGTCGACCGGCGCAAGCGCAACGAGTCGCTGCTGCTCAACGGACCGCAGAAGGGCGGCCCGGCCACCCCCCAGGACGCCATCGACGCCCTGTTCGACTGACCCGCGACGGCAGATCCCGGTTTCGAAAGGACGCGTCCTTTCGCGGGTCCGGGGCAGAGCCCTGGTGAAGGGAAGCCGGGGCACCGACCCGGCGCCCCGCCCTAGGAACCGCTCTTAGAGCATCGTCCTGGATTTCAGATCCAGGACGAGCCTCGCCGTTATTGTGGTGCAACGGCTTTTATCCGAAAGCCGGTTCCCGCCTTTAGGGCCGACGCTCTGGGGAACCGTTACGGCTTCGGTGCGACCTCGGCCGATTTCTCCGGTTCGCCCTGCTTCTCCATCGCCGCCGCGAAGGCTTCCGGCGAGAGGTCGATGAAGCGGGTCATCGCCGCCTGGAAGTCCGGCTCCTTGTCGGCGGGTGGGCAGCTGAAGCCCTTCTTGCCGAGCTGCTCGCGGATGTTCGCCTCGAACGGGGCCATCTCCGGCTGGAGCGCCGCCATCCGGGCCTCCACCGCGGCGCGCTGCCGGCCGGTCGAGGCGACATCGCATTCCTTCAGCACTCGCTGGAGCGCGATGCCGACCGCGTAGGTCGCGATCCGGGCCTGGGGCGGCAACGCCGGCGCCGGGCTGGCGATGGCCGCGCCGATCGCCGATTGCGGCGCGGATTTCGCCGGGGCGGCATCGCAGCGGCGCAGGGCCTCGTAGCCAGCGGCGAAATTCGGAATCCGGAAGTCGGCGTCGCCGTTCTCGAAGCGCAGGATCACGGTCTTGGCGGCGAGGAGATCGGGGACCAGCGTGTCGGGGAACTGCGCCCGAAGGGTCTTGCCGTCGCCGGTCCACGTCACCTTGGTCTTGATCGCCTTCTTGTCGAGGAAGAGCGGCACCTTCACCGCCTCGTCCTTGTCGAAGTCCCAGCCCTGATAGGCCAGCACGAGGCTCGCCTTGTCGCCGTCGAGGGCGAAGACGACCGCGTTCGTCGCGTTGTTGTCGTCCTTGTCCTCGTAGGTGTGGGTCATCAGGCAGGGATTGGCGCTGGCGTCGCCGACCGTGCGCTCGATCTCCCAGCCCTTCGCCATCTCGAACGGCTCGCGCGGCGCCGCCTCGGCGAGGGTCGGCAGGAACGCGACGGACAACGCCGTCGCCAGGAAGGGGAAGGGGCGCACCGATGCTCTCCGACAGGACGGCCAGCGCGCGGCTGCAGGGTGCAGGTGGCTTGGCGGCGGGAGCTTAGCCGCAAAGCCGATTGTCAACCAAGGCGTCGCAGGCGCCGTTTCGCGAAGTTCAACCGGTTTCGTCAGCCTTGTTTCGCCACGCCTCGCGAACCTTGCAAATTTGACGCTTCGGCCTTGCGAAACCTTCAGGGCTGCTGACCACACTCGAAAACCGAAGCGGCAGGGCCGCCGCGAAACCGGCACAGGCGCACTATTGGCATCCTCGGGTGACAATTCGCACCGCACCAAAACCTGCGGCGGCGCAAATATGAATTTGCGGTAAAAATGTGGACGGGACGCGGAACTTGCCCCCGCTGCCCTCGTTATTCACGCACAGTCGAGCTTGTGCTCGGCGGCCGCATGCCCTGAACCGGGGCGGGAGCCGGTCATGCCAGTCTTCGATGCGAAGAATCTGCCCCACCGAGACGAGGACCTGAACCTCCTCGCGACGATCCTTCACCCGACCCCCGCGGCCCGAGAGCAGGCACGCGAGCGGGGCCGGGCCCGGATCGAGCGGGCCACGATGCTGGCCGAACTGGCGCCCGCCTTACCGGGCACCACGCTCGCAGCGCTGACCGTGCGGGACGCCGCTCCGGCGGTCTAATTCTCACCAAGCCTGCGGGGTGATCAGGCCCTGGCGCGTGACCACGACCCAGTTGCGGCCGCGGCGCTCGATCGCCTCCACGCGGCCGACCCCCGGCACCGCGTCGCCCGCGCCGACTTCCACGAGCCGACGGCGGCGATCCTCCAGGATGGCGACGCCGTCATAGACATCGCGCACCGCCCAGCCCTCGACGGTCTCGGGTTTCGTCCGATCCGGCAGGCTCCCGGTCTGGACCGGATCCGGCTTGGCCTCTGCGCGGGGCTCGGACCGGGTTTCGGGTTTAGCCTCGATGCGGGCTTCCGGTTTCGGCAGGGCGGTGGCGGTGGCCTGAAGTTTCTTGTCGATCAGCAGGCTCAGCCCGGCGAGGCGGCCCCCCTGCTCGCGCTCGGACTGGGCGAAGGTGTCCGACAGGGCGGCGAGGCGCTTGTCCATGCCCTGCTCCAGACGTCCGATCCGCTCACCGAGACTGCCGCCGAGCGCCTTGGTCTCGGTGCGGAGGGCCTCGTTCCCTTCGCGCAGGCCCGAGGCCGTGCGGGCCAGCCGCTCCACCTCCTGCGACAGCCGCAGCGTTTCGGCGCGACCGGCCTCGATCCCGGCGCGCAGCTGCACCAGCGCCTCGCCGGATCGCTCCCGCGGCGGATCCGCCAGTCCCAAGCCGATGCAGATGCCGCCGAGAAGCGCGGCGCCGGAGGCCACGGCGAGCCGCCCGTTGGCCTTGAGCCGGAACGGTCGGCGCGTCGGCGCGGCGATGGCAGCTCCCGCCTCGGCCAGCTTCGCGCTTGCCGCGCCCACCGCCTGCTTCAGCATCTCTTCCGGGGTGGCCTTGCCCGCGGGGGCCGCCTTCTCCGCTCCGACCGACTCCGCCATGACCCGGGCTTTCCCTGATGGATGTCCAGCGCGCAGGGTCCGGCCGGGCTCGACGAGCCGCGCGACCGCCGTACGCGAGGCGCCGGCCCGCCCCCGCAGGCACGCCGCTCGTCACGAGCGAGGCCGCGATCGGGTCCGATGTCCTAAGACGATGTTAGGCATGTCTGTTTACCGAAAGGTTACCACCCGGCCCGGTCGTAGACGCGGGCTCCTGGGGGAGACGGCGAGGCCGGGACGCGAGTTCGCTCCGGTTGCGTCGGCCGGTCGCTCGATGGTCAAAGCGGACCGCTGAACTCGACCCGGCCCGGCCGCGCCTCGCCTGGGCGAGACTCCGTTGTTTCCGGAAGGGCACGAGAAGCGGCACGAGCAAGCGCCCCTCTCGTCTGCCGGCCGGGCCGGTCGGCGCTCCGCTCTCACGATCACTGATCCCGCCGAACCGCGCTCTCCCGGACCCCATATTGTCCTTCATGCCGGTCGGGGCGGCCGAGGGCGCGGTGCCCCGTCATCTCGCATCGGGAACGGATACCGGGCCGCAGAGCAAATGGCCGTCGCGGTCCCCATGTAGCGGGGATACGTGCGGCTCACGGAGGAGCGATATGGGTAGCGAAAGAGCGGTGCTGGCAGGCGGCTGCTTCTGGGGCATGCAGGACCTGATCCGTCGGCAGGAAGGCGTGCTGTCGACCCGTGTCGGCTACACGGGTGGCGACGTGCCGGATGCGACCTATCGAAACCACGGGACGCATGCCGAGGGCATCGAGATCGTGTTCGATCCGGCCGTCACGAGTTACCGGCGGATCCTGGAGTTCTTCTTCCAGATCCACGATCCGACCACGCCGAACCGGCAGGGTAACGACCGGGGCCTCAGCTACCGCTCGGCCATTTTCTACGTCGACGACGACCAGCGTCGGGTCGCCGAGGCCACCATCGCCGATGTTGACGCATCCGGCCTCTGGCCGGGGAAAGTGGTCACCGAGGTGGCGCCGGCAGGTCCGTTCTGGGAGGCCGAGCCGGAGCACCAGGACTATCTGGAACGCCGGCCGGACGGCTACACCTGCCACTTCGTGCGCCCCAACTGGGTGCTGCCCGCCGGAACCACGGCGGCTGAGAGCGACTGAGCCCTCGCGAAGCCGTCGCTCGGCGAGCAGCCAATGCGCCTTCGGTCACTGTTACGGCTACCGGAGGGTCGGTGACTCACCCGGCTTCAGGTGACGGTCTCCGCCATCCGGGCCACCGGGCGAGACGTGGTCGTTCAGTCGGTCCAAGTGCTCGAACACATGTTCGAAGGCGGCGGTGACGGCCTTCTCGAAAGTGCCGTCACGTTTGCCCTGAGCGATCCTGAGGGCCTCGAGCAGCCCGCGGTGCTTGTCGGTGTCGGTGGACATGATCCGTCTCCCCGCCGGCTGGCGCCGGCTCATGGAGACGCAAACGCGACGGCCCGTCTCGGTTCCGGGTCCGGCCCCCAGGTCGCGTCCGGCACCCGTTCGCCGACTTTACAACCATGCGGCCCCGTCGCGCGTCGTCGGCGGCCGACCGGCAGCCGGCATCTCGCGACGCGCGCATAGCGATCGTACCGCTTCGGTCGTTCGGATCACGGGCATTGGCGTCGAGGACCGATGAACCCGCCGGTCACGATTCTTCGCCCGGCCTACTTCATGCAGAACGACTTCGCGCAGAAGGCGCCGCTGCTCGGCGACGGCATCTTCGGGATACCACTCGGCCATGCCGATGTCGCGATGGTCGACATCCGCGTCATCGCCGAGGCGGCCGCCGTCGCGTTGCCGCATCGCGAGCGGGCGGAGGCCCGCTAACCGGCCAAGACCTACGACCTCGTCGGTCCCCAGGCCTTCGGACGCGAGGTGCGCTGCGGCGGCGACCTCGACGCGATGGAGGGCCGCCTGCGCGCCTTCGCGCCGGCTTGGCTCGCCTGCGATCTGCGGGTGACGATGCGCCGCTACCAGGAGGACGGCGCGGTCGCGACGGAGGCGGAGATCGAGCGATTCGCCGATCTGCTCGGGCGCAGGCCGGGCAGCTACCGCGATTTCGCCGCCGAGGCCGCACGGGAATGGCGCAGCGCCTGAACCTCCTCGCTGGGCGTCGAAGGCGGCGCGACGACGCGCGGCGCCTCCTCCCGCCATCGCAGAGCGGTGGCCAGGCTCCGCAGGGCCGGCGTGACCTGCCGGTCGGGATAGTACAGGTGGCAGCCGGGGAACGGCTGGCACCACGGCCCCAGCGCCTGGACGAGACGACCGGCGGCCAGATCGTCGGCGACCTCGTCCTCCAGCATGTAACCGAGTCCGGCCCCGGCCCGCACCGCGGCGGCGGCGAGTTGCCCGTCGTTGACGATCAACTGGCCTCCCACGCGCACCCGCAGCTCGCGTCCATCGCCGGCGAACTCCCAGGGCAGTAAGCCGCCTCCGCCGACGAGGCGGTAGTTCACGCAGCGATGCGCCTCTAGGTCGGACGGGGTATCGGGGCGCGGATGTCGGGCGAAGTAGTCCGGTGTGCCGACCACCACCGTGCGCAGGTCCGGCCCGACCCGCACGGCGATCATGTCCTTCTCGACCGTCTCGCCGAACCGAATTCCGGCATCGAAGCCCGCCGCGACGATGTCGGTCAGGCGGTCGTCGACGACGACTTCGATCGAGACGGCGGGATGGTCGATCAGGAAGCGCGGCAGCCGCGGTTCGAGGACGGCGCGGGCGGCGTAGGCGAAGGTCGTCAGGCGCAGGCGTCCCGACAGCTCGCCGCGCCAGTCGGCCAGCGCGTCGAGACCCCGCGCGACATCGTCGAGGGCGGGGCCGATGGTCCGCAGCAGCCGCTCGCCCGCCGTGGTCGGGGCCACGCTGCGGGTCGTGCGCGCCAGGAGCCGGACGCCGTGACGCTCCTCCAGCGCGCGCAGCGTGTGGCTGAGCGCGGAGGGCGACAGCCCCATCTCGGCCGCTGCCCGGGTGAAGCTGCGATGACGCGCCACCGCCGCGAAGGCCGCCAACTCGTCGAGGGTGCTACGCCGCATTCTTGAGCCAAGCTCACAAGCCCATGCCGATCCTAGCGGATAATGACGCCCCACGTCACGGATTACCTCTCGCTTCTCACAAGGAGACATCCTCGAAGGGGACCCGGCCGATGAACCTGACGCACTATCGAACCCTGGGGCGTTCCGGCCTTACGGTGAGCCCGCTCGCGCTCGGCACGATGACCTTCGGCGCGGGCCGCTGGGGCAGCGACGCGGCGACCTCTGCCGAAATTCTCGACCGCTACGTCGCGGCGGGCGGCAATTTCGTCGACACCGCCGACGTCTATTCGGGCGGACAGAGCGAGACGATGCTCGGTCGGCTCGTCTCCGAACGCGGGTTGCGCGACCGTCTCGTCATCGCCACGAAGTCCGGCTTCTCGCGCGAACAGGGCACGCCGCTCGCGGGCGGCAACAGCGCCCGCAACATCCGCCTCGGCGTGGAGGGCTCGCTGCGGCGGCTGCGCACCGACCGGATCGACCTGTACTGGACCCATGTCTGGGACCGGACCACGCCGCCCGAGGAGGTGCTGCGCGCCCTGACCGACGCCGTCGGTCGCGGTGAGATCCTCTACTACGGCTTCTCGAACGCCCCGGCCTGGTACGCGGCGCAGATCGCCACCCTCGCGCGTGCCCACGGCCTGCCGGAACCGATCGGACTGCAATACGCCTACTCGCTGGTCGATCGGGGCGTGGAGCTCGACGTCCTTCCCGCGGGCCGAGCGCTGGGCATGGGGCTGGTGCCATGGAGCCCGCTGGCGGCGGGCCTGCTGACCGGCAAGTACGGACGCGAGATGCTCGCCAGGGCCGGATCGGCGGTGTCGCTCCCGGACCGGGCCGGCGAGACGGTCGAGGGCGGCAGCGACGGGCGGCTCAACGGCGACAATCCGTTCGGCGGCATGCTCTTCACGGAGGCGAACTTCGCGGTCGTGGATGTGCTGAGGGCGGTGGCGGAGGAGATCGGCCGTCCGATGGCGCAGGTGGCGCTCGCCTGGGTGGCACGCCGGCCCGGAGTTTCGTCGGTCCTGATCGGTGCGAGCCGCCTGGAGCAACTGGAGCAGAACATCGCCGCGCTGGATATCGGGTTGACCGCCGACCAGCAGGAGCGGTTGGACGTCGCCGGCAAGCCAACGAGCCTCAATCCCTACTTCATCTTCGACCTGCCGCTGCCGACCATCTTCGGCGGCCAGACCGTTCGAGCCTGGTAGCGCGGCCGTCCCCGACCATGTTCGGAAAGTCCGATCCGAATGGCGTTGCGAGCAACGGGACGATCCTCGGCCACGGCGGGCGATCGCCGGCTGCTGCCTCCTGGGTTCGCCTCGCCTCCTGCGTGGACGCGATAGCGGTCGGGACGCAGGTGTATCCGGCCCAGTCACCGCTTGGCATCCTGCTCTACGCCGGGGTAATGCGGTGCGCTTGGGACGGTCCAACCTGCGGAACGAGCATTTCACCATCCACATCGAGAAATTGAGCCTGATGGTGGTGGCGCCGACTGACCTGACCGGCATTTTGGACCGAGCCGATTGAGAGGCTACTGCATGGTGGCGGCCATGGGTAGCCGGAAGGCTCGATCCGGGACGGTGACGGGCGCAGGTGGCCGGTAGCCCAGCGACGAGTGCGGCCGGACGCGGTTATAGGTGTTCTGCCAGAGGGCGATCACAGTCTGCGCCTCCCTCAACGAGTAGAAGATTTCTTGACGTAGGCACTCATCACGAAGCTTGCCGTTGAAGCTTTCGCAGTACCCGTTCTCCCACGGCGAGCCGGGTGCGATGTACTGGATCTGCGGTCCGACCTTGGCGACCCACTTGCGCAGCGCC
>NZ_FOSV01000009.1 GCF_900114375.1 Methylorubrum salsuginis
GCCGGCGCGGTCGACCGCGCCGACGCCCCGACAAGCTGCACGCCGACAAGGCCTACGAGGCCAAGGCGCGCCGCCAGGAGTGTCGGGCGCGTGGGATCGTCCCACGCATCGCCCGCAAAGGCATCGAGAGCAGCCAAAAGCTCGGCCGCCACCGCTGGGTCGTGGAGCGCACTCACGCTTGGTTCAACCGCTTCCGCCGCCTGCCCGTCCGCTACGAGCGCCGCGCCGACATCTACGACGCCTTCACCACCCTCGCAGCCAGCCTCATCACCCTCAACCAGATCAGACGGTTCTGTTAGGCGCTCTTAACCGCGACCTTAATGATCTCGTCATAGGCCGCCTTCATCCCGAACAACTTCAGCTCGCCCATCGTGGCGAGGATCTGCTGGCGTTCCATCATCGGGCTCTCCTCAGGCTGTCGTAGCGGGCGCAGTCGGCAACGGGTTCGTGGCGTAGCCGCAGACCCTCGGGCGTCGGTAGGGTCACGGCCGCGGCGGGCTCGCGCTGGCGAGCCAGGATGTTGAGGACGACGTCGGCCGAGTGGACGCCCTCGCGCAGCGCCTCGGCACAGGCAGCCTCGACCGCGGGCAGGCCATCGCCGAGCACGGCGGTCAGGATCTCGACCATCTGCCGGTCGCCGTCGGCGCTGCCGGCGAGCTTGCGCCGGACTCGGTCGAGAGCGGCGGGCAGCACCCAGTCCTTGAACGGCGCCCCGTTGCGCAACGCGCCGGGCTTGCGGGCGAGCACGGGAACGTAGTGCCAGGGATCGAACACCGTCTGGCCGCGGCCGAAGACGCGGGCATGCTCGGCAACGATGCGGCCGTCCTGGCGGATCTCGACACGCTCGGCGTAGGCGCGCACCTCGACCGGGCGACCGATGGCCGAGGCGGCGACCGAGTACTTGTTGTTGTCGAAGCGCACGAGGCAGGTCGAGGAGACGGCGGCCGGCACGGCGTGGAAGCCGTCGAAGCGGCCGGCATAGGGCACCAGCGCCGCCCGCTCGGCCTCGAACCGCTCCCAGACGCTGCGCTCACGCTCCTCGGGATGAGGATGGGCCTTGGCGTAGGCGATCACCCCGTGGAGCAGCAGGGCGTTCAGTTCGTCGTAGCTCTTCACCCGGATGCGCGGGGTGAACAGGCGCTCGCGCACCAGCCCGACCTGGTTCTCGACCTGACCCTTCTCCCAGCCCGAGGCCGGCGTGCAGGCCACCGGCTCGACGAGGTAGTGCGAGCACATCTGCAGGAAGCGGCGATTGTAGGCGCGCTCGCGCCCGACGAAGATCGTCTCCACCGCGGTCTTCATGTTGTCGTAGATCCCGCGCTGGCAGGCGCCGCGGAAGAAGGCGAACGCCCGGTCATGGGCGTCGAAGACCATCTCCTGGCTCTCACGCGGGTAGGCGCGCACGAACAGCATGCGCGAGTGGCAGAGCCTGATGTGGGCGACCTTGACCGTCGTGGTCACGCCGCCGATCAGTGCGATCTCGTGGCTCCAGTCGAACTGGTAGGCCTCGCCCGGGGCGAAGGAGAGCGGCACGAAGGCGGGCGCCGTGATGGCCGTGCGCTCCCGCTTCCAGCCCTTGGCGTAGCGGCGCACCGCGTCGTAGCCGCCCTCGTAGCCGAGCCCGCGCAGCACCTCGAACACCCGGATCAGGGTCAGCCGTTCGCGCGGCTGCCGGCTGGCGTTCGTGGCCAGCAACCGGTCGAGGTCGTCCCGCCATGGTCCCAGCTTGGGCAGCGGCTGCACCTCGCGCTCGTAGGCGAAACTGGTGGCTCCCGAGCGGATGACCTTGCGCACGGTGTTGCGGGAGACGTGCAGGTCGCGGACGATGTCCTTGATCGACCGGCCGCGGATGAAGAACTCGCGCCGGATGCGCGCAATCGTGTCCACGCCCTTCATCCCCCACCACCCGTCCGGTCGTCCCGGAGGGCAGTCTGCGAGAGCAAGCTTCAGGGGGTCAGAATTGGACGCCGATCCCCCGCATCAGGGGGTCAAAGTTGCACGCCGAAACACATTCGTGCACATCTCAGCGGTCGAGAAGGCCGGCCTGCGCGACCTCGCCGACGGCCAGAAGATCTCGTATGAGGTGGTGGTCGACCAACGCCGCGGCAAAGCCTCGGCCGAGAACCTCAAGGTCGACTAGACGATCGTTCGTGCCGGCAGCCGAGGTCGCGGCCGGCACGCGCGCACGACGAACGATCCCACTGCATCATCCTGTGCCTTGGGCAGCGCAGCAGAGGCCCAACATGGCTGGATCCAATTCGACCGGTCGCTCGGCGACCCTGACGATGGCCGACTTCAACGAGCGTGCAAAGCGTGCCGTGGCCAAGACGCCGACGATCGAAAAGCCGCCGGAGAAGCGCCGCAACGCGCCGCGACCGAACAAGCCGCCGGTCGCAGCCAAGCCTGAGGGCGAGGCCGGGAACGAGTAGGCCGGCCGCGAGCAGAGCCTCGGGCAACCGCGACCTCGGCCTTCGTCGAGATGCAGGGTTTCGGCTGAGACCTCGTGACATTGGCCGGAGACCCCGCGATGAAGCGTCCCCGTACCACCGGCCATCTGGCCGAACCGCAGCCCCCGCGTGCAGCCCCGGCTGCCGAGCCTGAGCAGAGCGCAGCGGTCGAGGCCGCCGTGATGGCACTTCTGTCGCTCGTCGCGGCCGTCGAGACGCAGCCCGCTGGGCCAGCCACCAAGGCCTACCGGGCGGCGATCCTTCGAAAAGGCGAGGAAGCTGTCGCGGCGGGCGGGAGCGAGGTGCTGGAGGCAGTGTTGCGTCGGGTGTGCGACGCCGCCCCGGACCGCGCCGACCGCCGGGGGCGTATCCTGGCCGAGGCGTGGACGGGCCTGATCGACGCCCAGTCATGATCAGTCGCCGACACGTCGCTTCTGGGCCCGGCGGTCGCGTTCGAAAGCCGTCCCACCCACCCGTCGGTCTCGCCCCCGACCATGCTCAACAGACAGGATCATCGACCATCGTGACCGGAGCGACCCCGAACGTGCCCGCAACGTCCAGGCTCGCCAACGCGGCATCGCGACCCGACGAGGCGCAACTCGCGCGGGACGTGGCTCGGCACTGCGCCGCGTTCCGCGAGCCGATACGCAGGCTGGCTCTGCGTCAGGTCGCCGACACCCTGCTGCCGTACCTGATCCTCTGCACGCTGATGCTCGGCATGGCGGCGAACGGCTACGCGTTGCTGACCCTGCCGTTCGCCGTGCCGGCGGGCGGGCTGTTGGTCCGGCTCTTCATCATCCAGCACGATTGCGGGCACGGCTCGTTCCTGCCCTCACGCCGCGGCAATGACGGGCTCGGCCGCGCCTTGAGCCTTCTGACAGTGACGCCCTACGACAGCTGGAAGCGGGCCCACGCCCTGCACCATGCCTCCACCGGCGATCTCAGCCGCCGCGGCACCGGGGATATCCATACGCTGACCGTGCGCGAGTACCTCGCCCTGCCGCGTCGGAGCCGGCTCCGCTATCGCCTCTACCGCAACCCGTTCGTCCTGATCGGGCTCGGTTCACCGCTCAACTTCCTCCTGCTGCAACGGCTGCCCTCCGGCGTCGGGCTCCCGTGGCGGACGGCGTGGCGCGATGTGCTGACGCTCGATGCGATGCTGCTTGCCGGCCTCGCGCTCCTCACGCTCGCCGTCGGCGGCGTCGGGCCGGTGCTCTGGGTGTTTCTGCCGGTGATCAGCGTCGCCGCCTGGATCGGGGGCTGGCTGTTCTACGTCCAGCACCAGTACGAGGAGACCGTCTGGGAAGAGGCCGACGCCTGGGATTTCCACCGCGCCGCCCTTGGCGGCAGTTCGTACTACGTTCTGCCGCGCGTCCTGCAGTGGTTCACCGGCAACGTCGGCCTGCACCATGTCCACCATCTGAACAGCCGCATCCCGAACTACCGCCTGCAGGAATGCCTGGACGGCCACGAGATCCTCGGCCGCGTCGGCCGTCTGACGCTGCGCGACAGCCTCGGCTGCCTGAACCTCGCACTCTGGGATGAAGAGGCGCGGAAGCTGGTCGGATTTGCACGCGTACGAAGGCTGCGGGTCGGTTGAAGTTCGGCTCGAAGCAGTCCCGTAGCCTTGGCGGGGCGAAAGCCTGAGGGGGAGACTGCCCAACGCGTCTCGACGCACTCCCCTACACGCCGCTGGTCATGCGACCAGTGCCATGTCAGATGCAGGCCGGTGACCGATCATCCCGACGTCCTTCCGCCCGCATCGCTGACAAGCCTCGGTTGGCTCGACTTCTTCGAGGAGCAGCGCGAACCGGATGAGACGGGTCTCGTGCCCGTGCGGATCGCCACGGTTCACCGCTCGCGCCTGACCGGGCTGTCGGAGACGGGATCGACCGAGCTGACGCTTGCCGTTCATACCAACACCGCCGATTTCGCCGTCGGCGATTGGGTTCTGGCTCACCCCCAGACCCGGATGCTTCACCGCCGTCTCAACCGGAAGACGGTCCTGGAGCGACGCGTCGAGGGCAGCCGGACCCTGCAGCCCGTCGCCGCCAACGTCGATACGCTGTTCATCGTCACCTCCTGCAACGCCGACTTCAATCAGGCGCGACTGGAGCGCTATCTGGCTCTGGCCAACCAGGGCGGTGCCGACCCGGTGATCCTGCTCACCAAAGCCGACATGGCGGCCGACGTCGATGTTTATCGCCGTCAGGCTGCTGCCTTGCAGCGCGGGCTCGATGTCGTGACCGTCAATCCCCGGCTGCCAGTGGCGGCAGGGACCTTGGCCCCGTGGTGCGGGGTGGGGCAGACCGTGGCGCTGGTCGGCTCGTCCGGTGTCGGCAAATCGACACTGGTGAACACGCTCGCCGGTCCCGGGCAGGCGCTTCCCCAGGAAACCGGAGGCATTCGCGAGCACGACGCCAAGGGACGCCACACCACGACGTCGCGTTCCCTGCACGCCATTGCAGGGGGCGGCTGGGTGATCGACACGCCGGGGATGCGGACGCTGCACGTCAGCGACGCGGGGGAAGGGATCGCAACGCTGTTTGCCGAGATCACCGAACTCGCGCCCTCGTGCCGGTTTCGCGACTGTACGCACGCGCACGAACCCGGCTGCGCCGTGCAAGCCGCCGTCGCCGACGGCAGGCTCGACCCAGAGCGCCTCATCCGCTGGCGCAAGCTCGTCGACGAGAACCGTGACGACACGCCCGCACCCACCGGGCCGCGCGGCCGACGGAGTGCCGGCGGGTAGACATCTTGAGAGTCTGTCGAGCTCGGCTGAAGTCCCTCAATCTACGCCGGATTCGAAGCATA
Organism: Methylorubrum salsuginis; assembly: GCF_900114375.1. Lineage (GTDB taxonomy): Bacteria > Pseudomonadota > Alphaproteobacteria > Rhizobiales > Beijerinckiaceae > Methylobacterium > Methylobacterium salsuginis. The sequence goes on from NZ_FOSV01000009.1 coordinate 5,262, forward strand.
AGCCTTCAGCCGGAGGCCCCTCTTGCGGTGCAAGGAGGAATAGCAGCAAGGCAGCCGTAAATGCCTCCGGGTGCGAGTAATTGATCCCGTGGGCCGCGCCGGGGATGGCGGTAAGCCGCCCCCGAGGCAGAGAGGCAGCGAGGCTCGTCACTAACGCAAAGGGCACGATGCCGTCCCGCGTGCCCCAGACCGCGAGCGTCGGCTGAGAGACCCGGAACGCCTTTTCTCCGATGTGGTTGTCGACCATGCTCCTCAGGATCACGTCTTGTCGGGCTCAGGGACTGGCGCCGCAGCGGCGCCGATCCCGGAACTCACATCGGCTCCGGTATGAACCGGCACGCCGCCCGGCAACAGCGGCCCAGTCACCAGACTATTGTCAGGCTCCTCCGGCAGCCACTCCAGGCTGGCCTCCACCGCCCGGATGACATCCGCGAAGTCGTAGGGCTTGCGCAGCAGGTGCGCGCGCGGCGGCAACTCCCGTTCAAGATCTGCTCCGGCTCCAGTCGTGACAAAGATGCTGACGGATGGCCAGCGCTCATGAACGATATGGGCGAGCACGACGCCGTTGCCGGGGATATGCCGTCCGGTGATCAGCACATGCACAGGCCCTCGCTGCTCAAGCACAGCGAGGGCCTCATTGGTGTTCCTGACTTCGATGGTTTCGAAGCCTGCATCTGTCAGCATGTCAGCTGTCACCATCCGGATAAGCTCATCGTGCTCAGCGATGAGGATGGCACGCGGTCTACGGCCCGTGATCACCGGCACTCTCCCAACTCAATCTCTGGTCGTCAGACCAGGGGCTGAGGAGCACTCCGGCTTGGCGATGTCGCCGCTCCATGGATAGGGGAGCCAGCGTTCTGTACCTGAAATTTGGTCGAGAGCCTAATTTACGTGCAAACTAACCGCCTGCTGGAAGGGCCTGAGCGGAGTCGATCGTGCCTTTAAATTGAGCGCGTCATAAATTACAGCCATTGTGCAGCGTTCCATTGCCCTTCGCCGTGCAGCTTTTGTTAATTTTGTTTTGCGGAAATGCCTCGGCCTCCTCGTCAGCACAAACGGGCAAGGCGCGAATTGCCTCAGTGAGAATGCATATCATCTCAGCGCGACTTTCCAGCATGACGGCGGGAGGTTCGCCCACAAGGCTGCGCCAAGCCGACATGAAATCCACCATTGACATCTGGTCCAAGGCTTCCGCCGAGGGTAGAGCCTGACGGTTCGTCATCCGGTCCTTCCCGTTCACTGTACGGGCTACCGGGCAGCGCAGCGCTTGGTTTCAATACGGCGTCGCCATGGTGAATGAAGTCCTCGGCGAAAGCCTCAGTCGTCAGTGACTACAGCCCTGTTCATCGCCGAACACCAGTCCTTGCCGAGCCCATCACCGGCCGCGAAACAGACATCGACGGCGACACGCTCGACATCCGCGGGCAGCGGTTCCGTCTGCAAGGTGTTGACACACCCGCGAAACATGTCAGGCCTTCCCCCCACCGAGGACGAGGCGCAGGGAGCGGGCGAGTTCTTCTCGCCGGTAGGGCTTGTTGAGGACCGGCAATTCGCCACGGCCGATGACTTGGCCCTCGTCGAGATTGGCCACGTAGCCCGAGGTCAGCAGGATCTTGATGCCGGGACGCACCCGCTCGGCCTCCGCGGCCAGTTGCGAGCCGTTCATTCCACCGGGCATCACCACGTCGGAGAACAGGATGTCGATGCGCTCGACGCCGCGTAGGTGCTCCAGCGCCTCGGCGGCGTTGCGGGCGACGATCACCCGGTAGCGCAGCTCCTCCAGGCTCTCGACTGCCATGCCGAGTACGGGTTCGTCGTCCTCGACCAGCAGGACGGTCTCGCCCTCGCCGGCCCGGCGCAGCGGCAGCGTGCCGACAGGGCCGGTCCCGATCTCCTCGCCCGCCGGGTCGGTCGAGCGCGGGAAGTAGAGGCTCACGCTCGTGCCCTGGCCGACCTCGGACTCGATCTGGGCAAAACCCTTGGCGCTGCGGGTGAAACCGTAGACTTGGCTGAGGCCGAGCCCTGTGCCCTTGCCAACCTCCTTGGTGGTGAAGAACGGCTCGAACACTCGCTGGATTCTCTCGGGCGGGATGCCGCTGCCGGTATCGGTGACGGAGATCACGACGTAGGGGCCGGGCGGCACGCCCTTGTCGGCAACGGCTGCCGTGCCGAGGCGGATGTTGCGGCTCAGCACGCAGATGCGCGCCCGACCCTCGCGGCCCTCCATGGCGTCGCGGGCGTTGACGATGAGGTTGAGCACCGCCGACTCGAACTGCGCCGGGTCGATCCGGATCGGGTCGAGCGCCGGATCGAGGTCGAAGGCGAGTTCCACCGCACCAGTCGCGGCGCGCTCGGCGAGAGGCTTGAAGTCGATCAGCAGCCGGTTCGGGTTGAGGGTCTGCGGTCGCAGCATCTGGCGGCGGGAGAAGGCCAGGAGTTGCTGGGTGAGCTGCTCGCCGCGGCGCGCCGCCCCCATCGCGGCCTCCGCCAGCCGCTTCACCCGTTCGACCTTCTCAGGCGCGCGCAGCATCATGTCGAGGCCGCCGACGATGACGGTGAGCAGGTTGTTGAAGTCGTGCGCCACGCCGCCGGTGAGCTGGCCGATCGACTCCATCTTCTGGGCCTGGCGCAGGGCCTCCTCGGTGACGTGCTGGTCGGTGCGGTCCATCAGGATGCCGGCGAGGCGCTGGGTCCCTGCGGCTTCGTCGTGCTTCACCTGGCCGCGCAGAGCGATCCAGCGCACCGTCCCGTCGATGCGGCGGATGCGGCATTTGAGGTCGAGCCGGCCGGTCTCGGCGACCGCGGCGAAGGCCGCCTCGACGCCGACGCGGTCCTCCTCGAGGACGTGGGCGAGGAAGCTCTGCCGGTCCCAAGACCGCCCCGCGCCTTCATAGCCGAACACAGCATCGAACCGGGGCGAGCAGCGAGCAAGGCCGGTGGTGCTGTCGATCTCCCACGAATTCATGCCGGCGGCGTCGAGGGCGAAGGCGAGGGCCCCGTGCGCGGCCTCGACCTCCCGCGTCCGTTCGGCGACGCGCCGCTCCAACTCCTCGTTCGCACGTCGCAACTGCGCCTGTGCCCGCTCCCGCTCGTGAAGATAGGCCTGCGCCTGATATTGCCGACGCCGCGCCCTCAGCGCCGAGAGGACGGCGCTGGTCAGCGTCTCGGCGTTGATCGGGCGCTCCAGTAGGACGACGTTGCCGAGACGCTGCAAGAGCTCCGCGGCCCGCCCCGTGCGGCGCCCGGCTTGGCGGGTGGCCAGCACGATGAAGGGGAAGTCCGACCACGGTTCCTGCGCGTCGAGCCAAGCGAACAGGTCCGCCGCGTCGCCCTCGGCGAGCGCCTCCTCCGTCGCCAGGGCCGTGCCCGCGCCGGACCGCAGCCCGCCCGCCCACGCGGCCGCATCGGCGCAGACCTGCCCGGTGAGCCCGGCGCGGCCCAGTACCTGCCCGATCACCGGCGCGTCGCGCCCGTGGGGGGCCAGGATGAGGACGCGTTCCTCGAGCATGGCGATCACGCGTCGGTGCCCGGGGCGTCCGGCTCCGATAGCATCGCCACGCGTCCGCGATAGCTGGGCAGGCCGGTGAGCACGCCCTCGAAATCGGTCAGAATCGCCCCAACCTGCAGGCCGTCGGTCGAGAGCCGCAACTCCCGGATCGAGCGCTCGTGGGCGTTGACGCGGCTCTTCACCACGGAGAGGGCCGTGCGGATCTCGGCCCGCGCCTCGAAGAAGCGGAACAGCAGGATGCAATCGCTCAGGTAGCTCAGATCGGTGTCGGTGCGGACCTCGCCGACAATGCCGTGCTGGCCGAGCACGAGAAGCGTGATGACGCCCTGCTGATTCAGGTAGCTCACCAGCTCGTGCATCTGCAGCAGGAGGAATTGCTCACCCGGCATCGCGTGCAGGTAGGCGTTCAAGCTGTCGATGGCCACGAAAGTCGAGCCACGCTCCTCCACGGCCTCGCGCACCATCATGGCGAACTCGCCCGGCGAGAGTTCGGCGGCGTCGATCTGCGTGATGGTGAGCCGCCCGGATTCGAGATGCGGCCGCAGGTCCATGCCGAGCAGCTTGGAACGGGCGAGCAGGGTCGCGAGGCCCTCGTCGAACAAGTAGTAGGTCGCGCTCTCGCCCCGCTCCAGCGCCGCGAGCATGCAGCGGATCCCGGTCGTCGTCTTGCCGACGCCGGAGGGACCAAGCAGGAGCGTGTTGGTGCCGGGCGACAATCCGCCGCCCAGCAGGAGGTCGAGTTCGGCCGAGCCGGTCGAGCGGGCTGTCGGCTCGAAGCGGCCGTGATGCTCGGCCGCGATCAGGCGCGGAAACACCCGGATCCCGCCGGTCTCCAGCGTGAAGTCGTGATAGCCGCCGCGGAACTTGATGCCGCGCATCTTGACGATGCGCAGGCGCCGCCGCTCGGAGCCGAATTCCCGCGTCGCCTGACCGAGGGAGATGACACCGTGCGCAATGCTATGGAGTTGCACGTCGCCTGCCTCCGAGGTGCGGTCGTCGAGCATCAAGACGGTGCAGGCGCGCTTGGCGAAGAAATGCTTGAGGGCGAGGATCTGGCGGCGGTAGCGCAGCGGATTCTGGGCGAGAAGGCGCAGCTCCGACAGGCTGTCGAACACGACGCGCACGGGATTGATCGCCTCGACGCGGGCGATGACCTCGCGGACGGTCTCGCCGAGTTCCACCTCCGAGGGGTGGAGGATTGACTGCTCGCTGTCGGGATCGAGCCCGAACTCGCTGACGAGTTCGTAGACGTCGACGCCGCCGAGCGACCAGCCGTGGGTCGCAGCCGCCGCCCGCAATTCGTCGGCGGTCTCCGAGAGGGTCACGTAGAGGCTCGGCTCGCCCTTGGCTGCACCGCCGAGCAGAAACTGCAGGGCGAGCGTAGTCTTGCCCGTGCCGGGCGTCCCCTCCACGAGATAGAGGCGGTCCGGGGTCAGGCCGCCGCACAGAACCTCGTCCAATCCGGGAAGACCGGTCGAGATGCGGGCTCCGGGACCGGGTCGGGCGCCTGGGGTGCCGGCAGGTTGGTTCATCGGCTGCGTCGTCGCTCCCATTTCGTTCTAATGTCGTGGATGGTTTCGAAGCCGAGAGCCGCGAGGATCGGCGCCGACGGCCCCTACGCGCGGCTTCTCAACACCCTGCAGTGAACCGCCGAGCCGGCAGGAGGTTCAGCCCGCCGAACGGGCTATCTTTCCCTGAAAGAAAGGCGCAAGGTCTCGTCACCGTCGGAAGAGCGATCGTCAGGCTCCGATGGCTGAGGGCGCATGATGTCCCCGCCTGGATCGAACAGGCGGATGTCATGACCAATATCGTCCAACTCAGAGACTATGACGGCGGCACGGCTGCCTACCGGCTCTACGATGTCGGGTGCACCGGCCGTGAGGGGGCCGGGCGCACGCTGCGCGCCCGGAGCGACACCGAGGCGAAGGCGCTCGCCCTCATGCTGCTGGGCGATCATCCGATCGAACTCTGGGACCGGACGCGCTTCATCGCCCGCTACTGGCCCGGCAACCTTCCGATGGCGGTCTCGATCGAGGCGCGTCAATGAACGCGCGTCACGTTCCGTCCCGACATTTTTGAACGAGGAGCCACGACATGGCCAACGAAAAGAAGCGCGGAAATCGCGAGACGAAGAAGCCGAAGAAGGCGACCCCGAAGGTCATCGCCGCCGCACCCTCCACCAAGGATGCGGTCTCGGCGGCGATCCGGTCGGCCAACCGTTAATCTGCCGTCGTCCGAATCCGCATGCGGCGCGGCCGATTTTAACGGCCGAAGCATGTGGCTAGGCTGCTCGATGCTATACCCCGGCGATCGGCACTGTCGTCGTCGCCGAGGGCGGAGGGGACGACCATCCGCCTCATCCGGGTCGAGCAGCCGCACCGCCATTTTGAAGACATATCACGGGTAGGCTGCGGCATCGCTCACAACCTCGACCCCACTCTTAGTCCTTCTGGCTCGATACGCGGCGCCAAGTGCGAAGGAATGCCTGAGCGCTTTGGCTCCAGTGACCGTTCGACATCGATCCGAACGGCTATGGCCGAACTCCACTCAGCCTGACCATGCGAATGGCCTTACTGCCTTGGCGACGGCCGATGGCGAGACGACGTCTACGTCCTGGCGCTATGGTGCCGACCGTATCATCTGCCTCGCCGTTGGTTCCGACAACGTTCTCGCGACCATCAGTCGGTTCGGGTGAGCGCCCGCGCACGCGGAGAACACTGCTGAGGCTGGAACCTGCTAGGCAAGATCCATGGGGCCGTGATTTCTAAATTTTTACAGATGTTTTCGCACATTATGACTTTGTGCGGCTTCCATTAAATTTGTCTGTTTTGGGCTGAAGCGGTTAAGGAGGATATCCTCTCGATCTCTTGAGATATGATATCTTATTTGAACCTCAATTATTCTTACAAAGTCACTATCACTGCATTTTTTCTTTCAGGGCAATGGCAAGAGCATCGGCCGCAGCCATCATCGTAAGTTCGTGCTTTATCTCAGCCGTTGAAGGAAGACGCATTTTCGTCCGAAACGCAGCGTCGTAGACATTGTTGCGGCTCCTCTTTTAAATAATTATCAATGATAGTTAGTCATGAATATTAAAGATCGAAAGATTTTCGATGCCCATATTATATAACGTTTCGACACATTTTCCGTTCCCAATCCTGAATCAAATTCATCATATAAATCAGAAGCGCCATGATTTCCGTGTTAATATCTTTGAGGTGTGGTTCAGGGTGAGGCCCTCCCGCCGCAGCAGAATGAGCAGGCGCCGGTCGCCGAACCGGCGGCGCTCGCTGGCCAGGCTGCGCAGGCCTGCCCGCACGGCTGCATCGTCACCGCGGGACAAAGCGTAGCGGTATAGTGCCGCCCTTCGTCGATATGAAATAAGTATCGTGGCATTGATCGCTCGTCCAAATTGGGCGAGCGAATGTAGAGGGCGTGGCTACACTCGGATCGGCCGAGAGGGCACATTCTGTCGGCTCTTTTGACAAACTGGGGTAGTGCGGACCGGCTTGGGGATCGGAGACGCGCTCCCCGACCTCAAAAGGTCCGCTGCCGAGCGCCAAGCGGCCATTCCAGCGGCATCGGTCGAAGGTCGGGAAGTGGCGCATAGCCGAACAAGCTGGACGAACCTTAGCCATTCATAAATTCGTCTATTCTCGTCGAAGTTCAGGACAGGATTCAAAGTCGGTTTATCGCCTGCTCGCTGAAGCAGGTTTTCGGCAACGTATCGACAGAATGCAAAGAGCCTCGACGGTGGCACAAGGTGGTGGTACAAAGGCGATCGGACCGTGCGGTCTAAGTATCTGTTTTCATTCATGTTTACTTGGAAAGTGGGCAATCCTTTCCTGGGCACCAACTGGGGCTGGATCCCATTGCCTCAAATCGGATTGCAAGGTAAGTGATCAAGCCATTGCACTTATAGCGGGTGCGACGATACTCCCATTTGAAGCGATGGAATCTTCTCCAATTCTCGCTTCATCGCGGAGATTTCATACTCCCCGTAGCCGTCCCCGACCGTTCGGTGCGCGTGCCCGGTGATGGCGTCAGTCAGATCACCGGCCAAGCCGTAATTACGCGCGAGCGTCTTGAAGCGGTGCCGCCACGAGTGATTCGGCGCAAGCCTAGGATCGATCAGCCCAAGGGCGCGAACCCAGCGACCTAGGATCTTTGTGCCATTGCCGCCGCGCTTGCCGAATTTATCCGGCGGCAGATCGGGGAACAGTGGCCCCCTGTTTTGGCTGCGCACGAACTCGAGGAAACCAGCGGCGAGGAGCGCCGAGTGGAGGGGTACCGTCCGCTCCGAGCCCGCGTTCTTCAGCGAGCCGGCTTCGGCGTCGAACCGCATCACGGCGATGCCATCGACTTCACTGAAATCCTCGACGCGCAACTGGCAGACCTCCGACAGCCGAGCGCCCGAGTACGCGCACACCAGCGGCACCCACCGCTTGACCGGGTCGCACTCACCCGCCGCTGCGGCGAGGATCTGAGTCGCCTCGGCGTCCTTGAAGCCGCGCTTGCCCTGGCCTGGCTTCTGCTTGACGCTGATGGTGATGCGCTCGGCGGGATTCTCAGGAAGCCGTCGGTTGTCGACACCCCAGCGCAGCACTGCCCGTACCGGCGCCAAGCGGCTCTCACGGATGGTCTTCGCAGACAGCCCCGATGCCACGAGGCTATCTTTCCAGGCAACGAGTTTGTCAGCTGTGACTCGCGTGGCGTCGTTGTCCCCGAGGAATGCCGCGAGCTGCTGCATGACCCGCGTCCAGTCGTAGACCGTCTTCTCGACCGGCTTGCGCTCGGCGGCCCACCCCTTCACCAGATCGTCGAATGAGACCTTGGCCGTCGGCGCCGAGCGCGGCGTGGGCGTTCGATCTGCGGATGGTGCACGCTCAGGCAGCGTCTCCACCACGTCACCGAGCGCGTGCCGTTCGAGGGTCAGGCTCGCGCGCTGGATGGCTGCAGAGACCGCCTGAGCCAGCGTGCGACGCCCGTCCGCGTCGAGCTGTAGGCCCTTCTTCGCGATGAGGGAGTCGGCTTGTTTAAGACACCACGCCTCCATGTCGTCCTCACCCCGATCAGCGTAGGCGCCGTGCAGAACCTGGTGAACGACGTCGGGACGGCCCCACAGCCCGACCCGGCGCGGCTGCCACAGGCGCGCGAAAAGGTCGGTACGCCAGAAATTTTGGCTCGGGTTGTCGCGATGTAGGGCGATCCAGCGATCGTGAGCCGGCGCGGCCAGTTCGTGCGCTTCCCGCTCGCTCAGCACCGTAGGGCCAGCCGCGAGAGTCGCCCAGCGTGCCTCGATTTCGCGAACGGCATCGATAAAACGAGCGCGGGCGACCTCGGGGTCCTTCGTGCGCAGGCTGAGCTTCTCGAGAGACCGGCCGACCAGCGGACGTAGCGGGACCGGCACGGCTTTGCGGACGTAATAGATTCCGCTGTCGGGATGCTTCCAGGGACGTGCCATCGGCAGGGGCATATGTACCACCCGAATGTACCAGTCGGGCCGTACGAACACGTTGCGGGTCAGCAACTTACCGTGATGATTGAGCTTTTAGCAAGATTGGCGGAGAGGGGGGGATTCGAACCCCCGATGCCCTTGCAGGCATGCCGCATTTCGAGTGCGGTGCATTCAACCGCTCTGCCACCTCTCCGCAGAGGTGTCGTGACGACGGGAAGCGCCCTAGCATGCGGGGTGGCGCTCCACAAGCCGCCTTCGCAATTGTCGTGGCGCGATCCTGCCCCGGCGTCGCATCGGGCCTTGCCGCGGGCCGGGCGGCGGTGTTGATGCGGGGGCATGTCCGATCTGTTCGCCTCCGCCGGTCTCGAGGCGGGTGCCCCGCGTCCGCTCGCCGACCGGCTGCGCCCGCGTCGCCTGGCCGAGGTCGTGGGCCAGGAGCACCTGACCGGCCCCGACGGGGCGCTGACCCGGCTGCTGGCGGGGAAGTCGCTCGGTTCGCTCGTGTTCTGGGGGCCGCCCGGCACCGGCAAGACCACCGTGGCGCGGCTTCTCGCCCACGAGACCGATCTCGACTTCGAGCAGATCTCGGCGATCTTCTCGGGCATCGCGGACTTGCGAAAGGTGTTCGAGGCGGCGCGCCGTCGCCGGTCCACCGGGCGGGGCACGCTGCTCTTCGTCGACGAGATCCACCGCTTCAACCGGGCGCAGCTCGACGCCTTCCTGCCCGTGATGGAAGACGGCACCGTCACGCTCGTCGGCGCCACCACCGAGAACCCGTCCTTCGAGCTGAACGCGGCGCTCCTCTCCCGCGCCCGCGTGCTCCTATTTCGGGCCCTCGATCCGGCGGCGCTCGCCCGGCTCCTGGCACGGGCCGAGCAGATGGAGAGCCGTCCGCTGCCCCTCGACGAGGAGGCCCGCGCCGCCCTGGTGCGGATGGCCGACGGCGACGGACGCGCCGCCCTGACGCTCGCCGAAGAGGTCTGGCGTTCGGCCCGGCCCGGCGAGACGCTCGACGCCGAGACGCTCCAAGTGCTGGTGCAGCGCCGGGCGCCGATCTACGACAAGGCGCAGGAGGGGCATTACAACCTCATCTCCGCCCTGCATAAGACCGTGCGCGGCTCCGACCCCGACGCGGCGCTGTACTATCTCTGCCGGATGCTGGATGCGGGCGAGGATCGCCTGTTCATTGCCCGCCGCCTCGTCCGGATGGCGGTGGAGGATGTCGGCCTCGCCGACCCGCAGGCTTTGGTCGTGGCGAATGCGGCAAAAGACGCCTTCGATTTCCTCGGCTCGCCGGAAGGCGAACTGGCCCTGGCGCAGGTCACGGTCTACCTCGCCTGCGCGCCCAAATCGAACGCGGTCTACAACGCCTACAAGGCTGCCACCCGGGTCGCCAAGGCCAACGGCTCGCTGCCGCCGCCGCGCACCATCCTGAATGCCCCGACCGGGCTGATGCGCAAGATCGGTTACGGCGAGGGCTACCGCTACGACCACGACGAGCCCGACGCCTTCTCCGGCCAGGATTACTGGCCCGAAGGCCTCGGGCGGCAGCATTTCTACGAGCCGACCGACCGCGGCATGGAGACCCGGTACGGTGAGCGCCTCGCATGGTGGGAGCGGCTGCGCCGGGAGCGGCGCGGCGAGGAATAGGCATCGCGCTCTCGCCGCATCCCAAAAAAGCCCCATGGGCATGGCCTGTGCGAGCGCCCCGGCGAGGGCCGCTCCGGCGGCCCGGCGCCGAGCCTCCCCCAGCGCGGCACGCTCCAGAGATCGAATGCTCAAGACCGCCTTCGTCGCCGCGCGCGATCGCCAGCGCCTCTCCGAGATCGCCTCGGTCCTGATCGGCTTCGGCCTGACCAAGGTCGTGGACCGGCTCGGCCTGCACAACATCCCGCTGATCCCGCGCCGCACCCCGCGGGTCGACGTCACCCGCCTGTCCCAGCCCGAGCGCCTGCGCCGCGCCATCGAGACGCTGGGGCCGACCTTCATCAAGTTCGGCCAGATCCTGGCGAGCCGGCCCGACCTGCTCTCGCCGGTCTGGACCGACGAGCTGGAGAAGCTGCACAGCCAGGTGAAGCCGGTGCCGTGGGCGCTGATCGGGCCGCAGCTCGAGGCCGATCTCGGCGCGCCGCCCGAGCAGGTCTTCGCCGAGTTCGACATCGAGCCGATCGCCTCGGCCTCCATCGCCCAGGTCTATCGGGCCCGCCTGCATTCGGGCGAGGAGGTCGTGGTCAAGGTTCTGCGGCCGGGCCTGCGCAAGGTGATCGAGGCGGACCTTCGGCTGATGGCGCACGGCGCCCGCATCGTCGAGGCGGAGTGGCCCGAGATGGCCCGCTACCAGCCCCAGGAGCAGATGCGCCACCTCGCCAACGGACTCAACGGCGAGCTCGACCTGCTCAACGAGGCCCGCAACTGCGAGATGATCGCCGAAATCTTTGCGGGCCGCGACGACATCGTCATCCCCAAGATCCACTGGGAATGGTGCTCCGAGCGGGTGCTGGTGCAGGAGTTCATCCACGGCGTCTCGCCCAACGACGCGGCGGCCCTCAAGGCGCTCGGTGCCGACAAGAAGGCGCTGGCGCAGAAAGGGTGCGACGCTTTCCTGCGCATGGCCCTGATCGAGGGCGTGTTCCACGCCGATCCGCATCCGGGCAACCTGCTGGTGATGCCGAACGACCGCATCGGCTTCATCGATTTCGGCATCGTCGGGCGCCTGTCGCAGAAGCGGCGCCAGCAACTGCTCGTGCTGATCGGCGCCATGCTCAAGCAGGACGTCGACGGCCTGATGGCCACGCTCCTCGACTGGACCGGCACCTCGAACCCGGACCTGACCAAGCTCGAGCAATCGGCCCAGAACTTCGTCCAGACCCATTCCTCGATCCCGCTCAATCTCGGGCTGGTGCTCACCGATTTCATGACCATGGCCCGCGAGAACGACCTCGCGATGCCGACCGATCTGGCGATCCTGTTCAAGGGGCTCGTCACCGCCGACGGGGTGATGCGGCAGCTCGATCCGAATTTCGACCTATTCTCCGCCGCCGGCCCGACCGTGCGGGCTTCCATGCGTCAGCAGTTCAACCTGCGCGGCCTGATGCGCAAGGCCGAGTCGCTCGGCACCGGTCTGTTCGGCGCGGCCTCCGAGCTGCCGACGCTGATCCACCTGATGCTGGTGCGGCTCAAGCAGGGCCGCGTCACCGTCGAGATCGAGCTTAAAGGTATGGACAAGCTCGTGCGCGGCATCGAGCGCGGCGCGGCCCGTGTCGCCGTCGGCCTCGTCGTGGCGGCCTTCGCGACCCAGCTCGCGCCGCGCCTGATCGATCTCGGCACGCCGGTCTTCGTCATCATCGGCCTGACGATTGCCATGCTCGGCGTCGGTTGGCTGCTGCTGCTCAGCCGCGATCGCTGAGCCGGATCAGAACCCGGCGTCTGGGGCTCAGGTTCGGTCAAGTTTTTCGCCTTGCCCGAAATCTTTTCTGAAATTTCAATTCAGTTGTCGAGTTCGCGAAATCTGTTAACTTGAGGCGGTACCGAGTCGCGGCCCGCATGGGGGCGCGGCGGGACCACGACGCGGATTCCTTGCGGGTCCGAGTTCCCGTTGAAGCCCCGGCATCAGACCACGAAGCCTCTCCGGCTCGCGTGACGCGCCGACGCGACCCGAGGCCGGGTCGAGAGCGAGCGCCAGGGGGACTTCGATGCGAACCGGCCTGGACGGCGGCTTCGGGCTCGCCGAGATCGAGCGCGTCCGCAGTGACGTGGTGTTGCCGCGCATCGGCGAGGCCGATTCGCGATCCGCCGCTTTGCAGGGCATCCCCGAGCCGCAGGGGGGCTGCGCGGAATGGCCCGGTTGCGTCGTCGGTGCTGGGCGCCTGCCCCCGCAGGTCCTTGCGGCCGACGCGGACATCGTCCGCCCCTTCGCGGCGAGCCCTGACGGCGTCGCGCTGCTGGATGCCGCCGGTCGCGTCGTCGCCGCCAATCCCCGGGCCGGCGCGCCGTGCGGCGGCGCCTGGACCGAGGGGTGGGACGGGCCGGAGGGCCGCGCCGCGGCGGAGGCCGCGCTCGTGCTCGCCCGCACCGGCAGCCCGGCCCGGTTTCGCGCCGCCACGGGCCCGCTCTCCTGGGACGTGACGGTGACGCCGGTCGCGGGCCCGCGCCCGCGCCTCCTCGCGGTCGCCCGCGACGTCTCCGAGCAGCGTCAGGGCGAAGCGCGCCAAGCGGTGCTGCTGATGGAGATGGAGCACCGGCTCAAGAACACCCTCGCCATCGTTCAGGCGATCGCCACCCAGACCCTGCGCAACGCGCCCTCGCTCCCGGCGGCGGCGGATTCGCTCGGCGCGCGGATGCTGGCGCTGGCCCAGGCGCACGATGTGCTGATGCAGGGGGCCTGGGCCAGCGCTTCGCTGCGTGGCCTCATCGACGGCGCGGTCCGCCTGCACGGTGACGAGACGCCCGAGCGGTTCCAGATCACCGGTCCGGAGATCATGGTCGGCCCGCGGGCGGCGCTCACGCTGGCCCTGATGCTGCACGAACTCGGCACCAACGCCGCGAAGTACGGCGCCCTGTCGAATCCGGGCGGGCATGTCCGCATCGGCTGGCGGATCGCGGGCGAGGCCGGAGGCGAGTGGCTCTGGTTCCGCTGGGCCGAGCATGGCGGTCCGCCGGTGACGCCGCCGGCCCGCAGCGGCTTCGGCTCCCGCCTGATCGAGCGCAGCCTCGTTCACAGTTTCGGCGGCAGCGCCCGCCTGCGCTATCCGCGCGGCGGCGTCGTCATGGCCCTGGTGGCGCCGCTGGCCGCGGTCGCCGCCGAGGGTTGAGGCTCCCGCCCCGGGAAGCGTTCCCCGGGACGTGCGTGTGGTCGGTCGTGCGTGCCGTCGGTCAGGCGCGGATGGCGGGCTTCGCCTTGAGGGCGGTGGCGAGCGCCTTGAGCTGCCGGTCGAGGTCGGCCAGCTCGTTCAGGGCGATGGTCTTGTGGCCCGCCTTGACCGCGCGCTCGATGTCGCTGACCTGCGAGGAGGCCATGCGCTTCAGTTCGGTCGCGAGTTGTTCCCTGGTCATCGGCGCTCCTTTCAACACCAAGGCTCGATGGCTCGTCCGCGGCACGGCCGCCGCACCGCGGCTGCCCCAAGAGGCGGCGACGGCGCGGGAGCTTCCGCAGAAGGCCCTGAGGCCGGTGATAGGCGCTTAGCCTTAACCGGTGGTTTTTGCCGGACGCATTTCGTTCACCCCGGCCGGCGGGGCGGTCGTGCCGGCCGCGGCGGCTGCGCCGCCTTCCCCTGGATTGCCACGCTCCGGTCTCGGCTTTTAGACCAGACTCAGCGCACCGAAGAATCCGAGAAGCCCATGCAGGCCTACACCACCCTCGCGGCGACCTTCGCCCGCCTCGGCGCCCTCGACGATGCCGGCGGCATCCTCGGCTGGGACACCCAGACCCAGATGCCCGACGGCGCCGCCGACACCCGTGGCGAACAGATGGCGGTGCTCAAGGTGCTGTCCCACGAGATCCTGACCGATCCGCGCACCCTCGAACGGCTCGACGAAGCCGAGGCCGGGGCGGACGATCTCGGCGAGTGGGAGCGCGCCAACCTGCGCGAGATGCGCCGGGCCTATGTCCATGCGGCCGCCGTGCCGGGCGACCTCGTCGCCGCCGCTTCCAAGGCCGCGACCCGCTGCGAGATGGTCTGGCGCGAGGCCCGCGCCGAATCCGACTTCGCCAAGCTCTCCCCGCACCTGACGGAGGTGCTGCGGCTCCAGCGCCGCGTCGGCGAGGCCAAGGGCGCGGTGCTCGGGCTCTCGCCCTATGACGCCCTGCTCGACGGCTACGATCCGGGCATGCGCCAGGCCCGCATCGACCCGCTCTTTTCGGAGTTGCGCGCCGTCCTGCCGAACCTCGTCGTCGAGGTGCGCGAGCGGCAGGCCGCCGAGGCCCCTCCCCTGGCGCTGCCCGGCCCCTTCCCGGTCGCAGCCCAGCGCGCATTGGGCCTCGAGCTGATGCGGGCGGCCGGCTTCGACTTCTCCCGCGGGCGGCTTGATGTCAGCCTGCATCCGTTCTGCGGCGGCGCCACCGACGACGTGCGCATCACCACCCGCTACGACGAGGCCGCGGTGACCGGCGCCCTGATGGGCGTGTTGCACGAGACCGGCCACGCTCTCTACGAGCAGGGCCGCCCGGCCGCGTGGCGCCATCAGCCGGTCGGGCTCGCCCGCGGCATGAGCCTGCACGAGAGCCAGTCCCTGCTCATCGAGATGCAGGCCTGCCGCGGTCTGGATTTCTGCCAGTACCTCGCCCCCGCCTTGCGCCAGGCCTTCGGTGGCGAGGGGCCGGCCTGGACGGCCGAGAACCTGCACCGGCTCTACACCCGCGTGGAGCCCGGCTTCATCCGGGTCGATGCCGACGAGGTGACCTATCCGGCCCATGTCCTGCTGCGCTACCGCCTGGAGACCGCGATGATCGCGGGCGACCTCGCGGTCGCCGACCTGCCGGGCGCGTTCGATGCCGGTATGAAGGAGCTGCTCGGCCTCACCGTGCCGAGCGACCGTCTCGGCTGCCTCCAGGATATCCACTGGCCCGGCGGCAGCTTCGGCTATTTCCCGACCTACACCCTCGGCGCGCTCGCCGCCGCCCAGCTGTTTGCTGCCGCCAACGAAGCGGTGCCGGAGATCCGGCCCGGCCTCGCCCGTGGTGACTTCGCGCCGCTGCTCGGCTGGCTGCGCCGGAACGTCCATGCCCGCGCGAGTCTCACGGAGACCGACGACCTCTTGGTGGCCGCCACCGGCCGTCCGCTCGGCACGGCCGACTTCCTGGCGCATCTGCGGCGGCGGTATCTCGGGCAGGCTTGACCGGGCGGCGTAAGACCCATCGGCGATGATCCCGACTCATCGCCGATTGCCCCCTCGCCGCCGGCCCGGATGGCAAGGGACGGCGCGGGGGCACAGGCTGCCGGGCGGGAGGTTCGGTAGGCGGCCGAGCGGGCATCCGGGTCCACTGATCGATCCACGATTTCAGGGGGCTTCCGCGACACCGCCCAGGTTGCGAATCGCGGCCTGTTTGCTTAACCCTGCCATCGGTCGAACTTGAGCAAGGAGAGGACCGTATGAGCGTCATGCCAGCCTTCTCTCCTCTCGGAATCGCTGCGATCCGAGTTCGCACGGGACGCGCCTAAGCGCCGTCCTCGCCGTCGCCGGCCTGAGCGGCCCCACGGTTCTCCTCATCCTCCCCGATCCGACCTCGCCGGTCTGCGCCGACCCCGTCGCGTGGGCCCGCGCCTTTCGGAGCCGACGCTTGCGCGTCGGGCGCGTGTCATGTCCTTGACTTCTCCCCAGCGCACGGACGCGGTCCGTCGCGTCGTCGCGTTCGTCGCCCGCGGCTGGCGCAAGCGGCTCGCCTTGGTCTTCGGTCTCGTCGCCGCCGTCACGCTCGCGACGCTGGCGGACGTGATGCTGCCGATCTATGCCGGCCGCCTCGTCGATGCGCTGGCGGGCGCCGAGCGCGAGGCGGCACTCGGCGCCGCGATGCCGGCCTTTGCGGCCATGACCGGCTTGAGTCTCGTGGCGGTCGGGCTGCGCCACGTCTCCTGGGCCCTCGTCGTGCCGCTGACGCTCGGCACCATGTCGGACGTACTCGGCGACAGTTTCGCGCGCGTCCAGCGCTTGTCCACGGAGTGGCACGCCAGCACCTTCGCGGGCTCGACCGTGCGCAAGATCTCCCGTGGGATGTGGGCGATCGACAGCCTCAACGACGTGCTGCTGCTCTCGCTGCTGCCCTCTCTCGTCGTGCTCGCCGGGACCACCGTGGTGCTCGGCCTGCACTGGCCGGCGATGGGGGCTGTGGTCGGGATCGGTGCGCTCGTCTACGTCGCGGCGTCCGTGTTCCTGGCGACCCGGGTGATCGCGCCCGCCGCCACGCTGTCGAACGCCCTCGATACGCGGCTGGGCGGCGCGCTGTCGGATGCGGTCGGCAACAACGCCGTGGTCAAGGCGTTCGGCGCGGAGGCACGCGAGGAGGCGCGGCTCGCCCGCATCCTCGGCCGTTGGCGGCGGCGCACGCACCGCACGTGGATGATCGTGACGTGGAGCGGCACGGCGCAGCTCGCGCTGCTGCTCGCCTTCCGCACCGCCATCGTCGCCACGGCCTTGTGGCTCTGGTGGGTCGCGCAGGCGAGCCCCGGCGAGGTCGCCTACGTGCTCACCACCTACTTCGTGGTGCACAGCTACCTCCGCGACATCGGCGGGCAGATCAACCACCTGCAAAGAGCCGTCAACGAGATGGAGGAACTGGTCGCGCTGGAGAGCGAGCCGGCGGGCGTCGCCGACCGGCCGGGCGCCGTGCCGCTTCAGGTCTCGGGCGGAGCGATCCGGTTCGAGGATGTACGCTTCCATTATGGCGATCACCGTGCGCCGCTCTACGACGGTCTGTCGGTGACGCTTCCCGCCGGTCAGCGGGTCGGCCTCGTCGGCCGCTCGGGCTCGGGCAAGACCACCTTCGTCAAGCTGATCCAGCGGCTTTACGACGTGGCGGGCGGGCGGGTCACCATCGACGGGCAGGATGTGGCGGGGGCCACCCAGGCGAGCCTTCGGGCGCAGGTCGCGATCGTGCCGCAGGAGCCGGTGCTGTTCCACCGCTCGCTCGCCGAGAACATCGCCTACGGCCGGCCGGGCGCCGCGCCGGAGGCGATCGAGCGGGCGGCGCGGCTTGCCAACGCGCACGATTTCATCGCGCGCCTGCCGAAGGGCTACGCCACGCCCGTCGGCGAGCGGGGGGTGAAGCTCTCGGGCGGCGAGCGCCAGCGGGTGGCGCTCGCCCGCGCGTTCCTGGCCGACGCGCCGATCCTGATCCTCGACGAGGCGACGTCCAGCCTCGATTCGGAATCGGAGGCTCTGGTGCAGGAGGCGATGGAGCGGCTGATGGCCGGGCGAACCGCGATCGTGGTGGCGCACCGCCTCTCGACGGTGCGAGCGCTCGACCGCATCCTCGTGTTCGACCGTGGGCGCATCGTCGAGGACGGACCCCACGCCGCCCTGATGCGCCGCCCGAACGGCGCCTACCGCTCGCTGTTCGAGCGGCAATCGGTGCTGGCGCAGAGCGCGTGAATGTTTCCCCTCTCCCCGCATGCGGGGAGAGGGGATGCGCTTCCGCCCGCTCAGAACACCTGCGCGGCGTTTCCGTTGCTCTTCGGCGCACCCGGCACGCCGGCCGCGGCGTCCGCCTTGTCGGCGGCGCGCTTGTCGAGGGCGCGTTCCACCACCTTGGCGAGCCCGACCATGATCTTGTCGAGCTCGTAGTCCTTCGGCGTGTAGACGGCGGTGACGCCCATGTTCTTGAGAACCAGCTCGTCCTCGGGCGAGATGATGCCGCCGACCACGACCGGCACGTGGTCGAGCCCGGCCTCGCGCAGCTTCGCCTTCACCTCGCGCACCAGCGGCACGTGGGAGCCCGATAGCACCGACAGACCGATGACGTGGGCGCCGCGCTCCACCGCCTTGGCGACGATCTCGGTCGGCGTCTGGCGGATGCCGTCATAGGTCACGTCGAAGCCCACATCCCGGGCGCGCAGAGCGATCTGCTCGGCGCCGTTGGAGTGGCCGTCGAGTCCGGGCTTGCCGACCACGAGCTTCGGCGTCTCGCCGAGGCGCTCGCCGAGATCGGCGATGAGGAGTTTGGCTTCTTCCGCCGCGCCGGACGACACCGTTTGAAGGGTGACGCCGGTGGGGGCGCGGTACTCGCCGAACACCTGGCGCAGGCGCCCGCCCCACTCGCCCGTCGTCACGCCGGCCTTCGCGGCGGCGATCGAGACCGGCATGATGTTGGCGCCCGAGCGCGCGGCGGCTTCGAGGTCGTCGAGCGCCTTGGTCACCGCCTTGTCGTCGCGCTTGGCGCGCCACTCGCGGATGCGGGCCTCGGCCTCCATCTCGACGGTCTCGGAGACGGTGAAGATCGCGCCTTCGCCGGCCGTCAGCGGCGAGGGCTCGCCGTTCTGCCACTTGTTGACGCCGACCACGATCTGCTCGCCGCGCTCGATCGCGGCGATGCGCTTGGCGTTCGATTCCACCAGAGCCCGCTTCAACTCGCCCGCCTCGACGGCGGTGACGGCGCCGCCGAGTTCGGCGATGCGCTTCAGCTCGGCGCGGGTCTGCTCCTTGAGCGCCTCGACGCGCGCCTCGATCACCTTCGAGCCGTCGAAGATGTCGTCGTATTCGAGCAGATCGGTCTCGAAGGCCAGGATCTGCTGCATCCGCATCGACCATTGCTGGTCCCAGGGGCGCGGCAGGCCGAGCGCCTCGTTCCAGGCCGGGAGCTGCACCGCGCGGGCGCGGGCGCGCTTCGAGAGGGTGACGGCCAGCATCTCGATCAGGATGCGGTGGACGTTATTTTCGGGTTGCTGTTCCGTCAGTCCGAGACTGTTGACCTGCACGCCATACCGAAAAATGCGCTTCTTGGCGTCGGTGATGCCGTAGCGCTCCTGGGCGATCTCGTCCCACAGCTCGGCGAAGGCCCGCATCTTGCAGATCTCGGTGACGAACCGCATCCCGGCGTTCACGAAGAACGAGATGCGGCTGAAGACGTTCGAGAAGTTGGCCTCGTCGAAATCCGGGTCCGCGCGCACGGTGTCGAGCACCGCGATGGCGATGGCGAGCGCGTAGGACAGTTCCTGGACCGGCGTCGCGCCCGCTTCCTGCAGATGGTAGGAGCAGACGTTCATCGGATTCCACTTCGGCACTTCCTTGGTCGTGAACAGGATCACGTCCTTGGTCAGCCGCAGCGAGGGCGCGGGCGGGAACACGTAGGTGCCGCGCGACAGGTATTCCTTGATGATGTCGTTCTGCGTGGTGCCCTGCAGCGCCGAGATCGGCGCGCCCTGCTCCTCCGCCACCGCGAGATAGAGCGACAGCAGCCACGGCGCCGTGGCGTTGATCGTCATCGAGGTGTTCATCTGCGCCAGCGGAATCTGGTCGAACAGCGTGCGCATGTCGCCCAGATGCGCCACCGAGACGCCGACCTTGCCGACCTCGCCGCGGGCGAGCTCGTCGTCCGGATCGTAGCCGGTCTGGGTCGGCAAATCGAAGGCGACCGAGAGACCGGTCTGGCCCTTGGCGAGGTTGCCGCGATAGAGCTTGTTGGATTCCGCCGCGTTGGAGTGGCCGGCATAGGTCCGGATCAGCCAAGGCTTATCGCGCTCGGGCTTGTCGTTCTTGGTCTCGGCGACGCTCGCGGTGGCGCTCATCCGGCTCGACTCCCTCAACAGTCTTACTTGCGCGCCACGCGCGCGATGTGGGCGGCACCGTAGCGAAGCGGCGGCGGCCCGTCATCTGGGAGAAAGGTCGAGGGGCGGCTCTAGCCTTGAGGAAAACTTGACGAGTCGGTGAAGGAGAATTTGCGACCGGGCCCGCCCCGGATGCGGCGGGCCCGATCGTGGCTCATCGCGCGCCACAGACGCGCATCCGGCCCGCACCGCCGTTGCTCTGATGGCTCTTCGCGTGGCCGATCGAGCCGGTCATGTCCTGGGTCGGGTTGCCGCCGGGGCGCTTCACGACGATGTCGCAGCGCTCGAAGCTGCGGCTGCCGGGAAACGAAATCGCCGGCAGGCCGCCGAGAGCCGGGGCGACCAGGACGGGAGCGCCGACCCGGCTCGGTGCCGGCAGCGAGCCGACCCGATCGACGTCGGGCGCGATGCTCGACCAATGCGAGGCCGGCCGGCCCGCGGCGATCCGATTGCTCTTGGTCTTGTCGATTTTAGCCTTCTTCACGATCGTCCGCGACGGGGGCCGATCCTGGCCGGCGGCCGGGCGCGCATCGGCCGGCAGGGTGGTGGTGGCAACGAGGGCGAGGGAGAGCGAGGCGAGGGCGAGAAGACGCGGCAAGGTTCTGCTCCGAAAAGTGACAGATGCTGATTAAACGAACGGCACCCGCATGTTCATTGAGCGATTTTTTCGAAGATGTGCGTTTAGTCACAAGGTAAGTTCGAAGATTTAATCCTGATAATTCGAAAATTTCTCGATGGATTATTTCTAGAGACGGCGTTGCGGCTTGGATGGCCAGGGCGCGGCGGCCGAGGCCGGAAAGCCCAAGGCGCGACTTTGCCGCGTCCAAATCCGCTTCGGATCGCGATCCCGGCGGCTTCGAAAAGATTATTTTGCATTCACGTGGGTCGATGTAGATCGATGCCTATTTTTTGTGCGGATCGGAGGAAGCCTCGCCTTTTAGGCCACTTGGAAGGCCCGAAACATCATGCATATAGCTTCCGCCAAGTTCGCAGCGGCGCCTACGCCCGCGGACCAGCAATCGAACAGGGAGTGCCACGATGGCGGAGAGCGCAGCGCCGGCCTGGACCGGGCAGACGGCGGAAGCCAAGGACCTTTACGAACTCGGTGAGATCCCGCCGCTCGGCCACGTGCCGGCCAAGATGTATGCCTGGGCGATCCGCCGGGAGCGCCATGGGCCGCCGGAGCAATCGCACCAGCTCGAAGTGCTGCCGGTGTGGGACATCGGCGACGACGAGGTGCTGGTCTACGTCATGGCCGCGGGCGTGAACTACAACGGCGTCTGGGCGGGCCTGGGCGAGCCGATCTCGCCGTTCGACGTGCACAAGGGCGAGTACCACATCGCCGGTTCCGACGCTTCGGGCATCGTCTGGAAGGTCGGCGCCAAGGTGAAGCGCTGGAAGGTCGGCGACGAGGTCATCGTCCACTGCAACCGCGACGACGGCGACGACGAGGAGTGCAACGGCGGCGATCCGATGTTCTCGCCCTCGCAGCGCATCTGGGGTTACGAGACGGGCGACGGCTCGTTCGCGCAGTTCTGCCGGGTGCAGTCGCGCCAGCTGATGAAGCGCCCGCAGCACCTCACCTGGGAAGAGGCCGCCTGCTACACCCTCACCCTCGCCACCGCCTACCGCATGCTGTTCGGCCACGCGCCGCACACGGTCCGTCCGGGCCAGAACGTGCTGGTGTGGGGCGCCTCGGGCGGCCTCGGCGTGTTCGCGGTGCAGCTCTGCGCGGCGTCGGGTGCCAACGCCATCGCGGTGATCTCGGACGACACGAAGCGCGACTACGTGATGTCGCTCGGCGCCAAGGGCGTCATCAACCGCAAGGACTTCGATTGCTGGGGCCAGCTGCCGAAGGTCAACTCGCCCGAATACAACACCTGGCTCAAGGAAGCCCGGAAGTTCGGCAAGGCGATCTGGGACATCACCGGCAAGGGCAACGACGTCGACATCGTGTTCGAGCATCCGGGCGAGTCGACCTTCCCGGTCTCGACGCTCGTGGCCAAGCGCGGCGGCATGATCGTGTTCTGCGCCGGCACCACCGGCTTCAACATCACCTTCGATGCCCGCTACGTCTGGATGCGCCAGAAGCGCATCCAGGGCTCGCACTTCGCCCACCTCAAGCAGGCCTCGGCCGCGAACCAGTTCGTGATCGACCGGCGCATCGACCCCTGCATGAGCGAGGTGCTGCCCTGGGACAAGATCCCGGCCGCCCACACCAAGATGTGGAAGAACCAGCACCCGCCGGGCAACATGGCGGTGCTCGTGAACTCGACCCGCGCCGGTCTGCGCACCGTCGAGGACGTGATCGAGGCGGGGCCCCTCAAGGCCATGTGAGCCGCGCGGGCGGGGCGTGACAGCAGCGCTCCACCGTGCTTCGAAGACATAAGGAAGCCGCCGTCCCGGCCGGGGCGGCGGCTTCACGCATATCGGGGGCGGACATGAAGACCACGGCCCTGATCCTCGGCCTGATCCTGGCCGCCGCGACCTTCCTCTGGTTCTTCTACTTCGTGCCGCTCGGCTGCGCGATGAACACGACCGGCTGCCGGGAGCGCTTCACCGTGTGGAGCGGCGCCGGCCTGCTCCATTTCTGGCTGCCGTTCCTCGTCGCGCTCACAGCCGTGCTCTATGGCGTGAGCCGGCGCTAACGAGCGGGCGCCGGCATCTTCACGACCTTGCCGTCGGGCAGGATGATGTCGCCGGGGCTCTGGCCGGCCTCGCAGGGGCCGAGATAGGTCGCGTCGATCACCATCTGGCGCTGCACCGGGGCCTTGGCGCCGGGCATGCCGGTGAGCGTCGTGTCCACCACCATGTGGATCTTGCTGTCGAAATCGCCGGTGATCACGCTCTTGGCCGCGGCCTGGATCGTGCCGATCTTGCAGTCGCTCGCGCCTTCGTAGCCCGCACTCGTCTTGGTCATGGTGTTCTTGGTGCAGTTCTGGCCCGCGCCGAAGGCGCCCTGGGAGAACTGATCGGTCTTGGAATCGATGCACTGGCGGGCGGTGACGTTGCCTTCCGGCGTGATCGTCTTGCTCTCCCACAGGCCGGCCCTGCGGGCCGGCATCGTCTCCGCTGCGGCGAGGGTGCCGGCAGCGGACAGGGCGGTGGCGATTCCGATTCCGATGAGACGAACGTGCACGGGTTCTCCTGGGTCGACGCGGCGCAAAAGGCCGCTTCGAGGGCGAGGGGTACCCAATGTGCCGGTACGGCACAAGCCTGGAGGGCGGAGATAGAACAAGAACAGACCGTCGGTTATGCTGGATCTACCGCGGTTTTACGGTTCGATCATCGCTGAATAGCCTGAGGCGAATGCGCCCGCTTCTGGATTTGGGGCAGGCTGCTCCGGGCGGGATACTGCCCTGCTCGGCCCCCTCTTGCCGCCGCCGGCCGCGATGGCACAACGGCGTCTTCCGCAGCCGAGGTCCGCCCCTTGTCCGACGACGACGATGCTTACGTGTACGACGAGGCGACCGGCGAATGGCGCCCGGCCTCGGAGATGGCGACCGCGAGCGCGACCCGGGCCGAGGTGCGGGATGCCTCCGGCAATGTCCTCGCCGACGGCGATGCCGTGGTCCTGATCAAGGATCTGAAGGTAAAGGGCGCCGGCCAGACCCTGAAGCAAGGGACGGTGATCCGCTCGATCCGCCTCACGGACGATCCGGAGGAGATCGATTGCCGGCACGACAGCATCAAGGGCCTCGTGCTGCGCACCGAATTCGTGCGCAAGCGCTGACGACCGGGGATCAGCGCCGCTTCGGTTCGTCCTGCCGCAGGTGGCGCTCGTAGCCCTCCTGCTTGGCCTCCCGCTCCTTGATGAGGTCGGCGTAAGCCTGCCGCATCTCGGGCGACACCGCCACGCTCTTGCCCTTGGAGGGCTTGCGCTTGGGCGCCTTCTTGAAGGTGTCGGGCGTCTCGGCCATGTCGTGCGGCTTCCCCCTCGCTGGACGGCGCGATGGAAGCGGGGCTTGAAGCGCTGGGGCGCCGGCCATGCGCGGCACCTTCCGGCGCGGCGGCCCCGCTGCTAGAACGCGCCGGACATCGGAACGGGACCAACATAACCGTTCCGCGCGACGGTATCGAGACGAGCCATGGAAAAGTTCACGACCCTTGAGGGCGTCGCCGCGCCCATGCGGATCATCAACGTCGACACCGACCGGATCATCCCGAAGCAGTATCTCAAGACGATCAAGCGCACCGGGCTGGGCACGGGCCTGTTCTCGGAGATGCGCTACAACGACGACGGCTCGGAAAAGCCCGACTTCGTCCTCAACCAGCCCGCCTATCGCAACGCCAAGATCCTGGTGGTGGGCGACAATTTCGGCTGCGGCTCCTCGCGCGAGCACGCCCCCTGGGCGCTCGCCGATTTCGGCATCCGCTGCGTGATCTCGACGAGCTTCGCCGACATCTTCTTCAACAACTGCGCCAAGAACGGCATCCTGGCGATCGTCGTCTCGGCCGACGACCTCGAAAAGCTGTTCCTCGACGCCGAGCGCGGCGCCAACGCGACGCTGACGATCGATCTGGCCGCCCAGACCATCAAGGGCCCGGACGGCGGCACGCTGCATTTCGACATCGACGAGGGCCGCAAGCACAACCTGCTCAACGGCCTCGACGAAATCGGCCTGACGCTGGAGCGGGCCCCGGCCATCGCGGATTTCGAGGCGAAGCTCGCGCAACGCGAGTGGGCCTGAGCGCCCTCCCCCGGCGCGAGCCGGGGGCATAGTGGATCAGTGCCGCTCGCTCGGCTTCGTGCGGAACGGGCGCAGCATCCAGGCGAGGCGTCCGATCTCGTCGTCGCGGCGGGCCTGCTTGGCGTCGCCCCGATCCGTGTTGATCTCGTGCATCACCTGGCCGAGCAGCGGCGGCAGCGCCTGTCCATAGGCGTCGAGCAATTCGGCGGCCTCGACGAGGGCGCGCAGCTGCAGGTCCGGGATCGGCCGACGCTCGATCTGCGCGTCGAGGGCTTGGTCGGCCAGCAGGGTGGCGAGGCGCGAGACCTCCGACAGCCGTGCCGGCGAGGAATGGGCGATGCCGCTGCTCATGGATAACGCTCCCTTCGAGTCCGAGCCCGCTGAAGCTAGCCCGGTAAGGTGAGCCAATCGTTAGGGTGCCCTTCCGCGCACTGTCCTCATCCGGCAGCGGCGCGCTCCAGGGCGGCGACGTCGATCTTCACCATCCCCTGCATCGCGGTGAAAACGCGGGCGGCCCGAGCCGGATCGGCGTCGGCCAGCAGGCGCGGCAGCCTCTCGGGAAAGATCTGCCAGGGCACGCCCCAGCGGTCGCGCAGCCAGCCGCAGGCGATCTCGGATCCGCCTTCCGTCAGCGCTGCCCAGAGGCGATCGACCTCGGCTTGGTCGGCACACGGCACCGAGATCGAGGCGGCGGTGCCGTACTCGGCTCGGCTGCCGCCATTCAAGGCCTGGAAGTTCTGGCCGCCGAGCGTGAAGGCGATCAGGATCACGTCGCCTGCCTGCCCCGCCGGCCACGGGCCCGGCGCACGCTGGACATGGTCGATGCGCGAGTCGGGGATCAGCGAGACGTAGCGGCTCACCGCGGCTTCCGCGTCCCGCTCGAACCAGAGGCAGGTGCTGACCTTCGGCATGGCGTGTCCTCGCGGCTCGGTGCTGGCGTCGAGGATAGCCGGTCCGCGGGCGGCGAACCAACCCTGTGGCTCAGCGGGCCGATTTGTGGCGCCCGCCGGAGCCGAGCACGCTCTGGAGCACGCCCCGGCTCGAGGGGCTGAGGCCACGGTCGCCGGGCAGTCGGCGCGGATCGGCCCGGTCCAAGCGCTCGATCTCCACGGCGCACCGGCGCACTGCGTCGCCGACCCCGGCGCGGCGGGCGCGGGCGCCGTCGAGTTCGAACCGCAGGCACACGGCGAGGTCGGCCTTGAGGTCGTCGAAGGCCGCGGCCCTGGCCTCCGGGATGAAGACGAGACTGAGCAGGGCGAGCGCGGCGGCGCGGGCGGACATGGAACGGCTCCGGTTGGTCGGTCGAAGCCGACAACGCGGCAATCGGCCGATCGTCACGGTCAGCGCGACACTTCCCTGCCCGAAGGGTTGAGCGCTGCCCTATCGGCTCCAGCGCCCGAGACGCCGGGTCTTCCAGCGCTCGCCGCGGGGCAGCTCTGCGCCCGGCAACTCCTTGCGCTTGCGCGGCGTGGGAGCGGACGGAGCGGCCTCTTCCGGCGGCGGCGGCGCCGCGGCGATCACGGGCTCGGCCACGACCGGGATTTCGCGCGCCACCGGCGGCGGGCTGACCGGGAGCGGATGCTTGCGCGGGCGCCCGCGGGGGCGGCGCGGCGGAGCGTCCTCGGCGACCGGCGGCGGGGCGGGCTCGATCTCCGGCACCTCCGGCTCGATCAGGTTCGGCAGCACCCGGCGCTTCTCGGCGGCCGGCTCGCGCGGGGCGGCAGGAGTCGAAAACAGGGTCTGCGGAGTGGGCGCCGAAGGAGCGGCGACACGGGTCGGGATGATCGTCGAGGTGCGGCGGCCCGTCGATTTGACTTCGACGGTAAAGGACCGCCGAGAAACATTGCGCATGTGGCAAGACTTCCAGGCCGGATTGATCCGGCCGACACGATGAGGATAGAGACGCGATCTTAACGAAACAGAACCGGGCTTCGCTCGGTCGCGAATTGGCGACTCGCGAGGTGGCCTACGTCTCGACGGTCGTAGACTGCAAAGCGACGGTCACGCAAGGCACAAACCGTGCCGAGCCGTAAAACCATAAAGATCGTGTCGGAGAAACTGGAGCGGGCGAAGGGATTCGAACCCTCGACCCCAACCTTGGCAAGGTTGTGCTCTACCCCTGAGCTACACCCGCTCACTGTCACGACTGCGAGCCCTAGGGCCCCTTCGTGAAATACCGATCAGAGAAACTGGAGCGGGCGAAGGGATTCGAACCCTCGACCCCAACCTTGGCAAGGTTGTGCTCTACCCCTGAGCTACACCCGCTCGTCTCGTCCCGTTCGGCGCCGCCCGTGGGCCTCGCCGTCGGTGGGCGTTCTAAACACCATTCCGCCCCGCGGTGCAAGCGCGAACTTCGCTTTTCGTTGGCGGGCTCACCATGCCTCCGCCGGAGCCCGGCCTTCGCGGATTTCGTCGAGCCGGGTGCGGGTCGCCCGCGTGGTGTCGGGCGGCAGGGCGTCGAGGGAGAAGAAGCCGCATTCGGCGATCTCGCGGTCGGGCCGCTTCGGGCCGATGACCGTGAAGGCCGGGACGACGTAGACCGCGATGTGGTCCCGCCGCGGCGCCCGCGCGTTGAGGAAGAAGCCGTGCAGCCGCAGCGGCGCGCCCGGCTCGACGACGATCTCGGCCTCCTCGCGGAACTCCCGGCGCATCGCCTCGGGGGCGCTCTCGCCGGGATCGATCCCGCCGCCGGGCAGGTGCCAGCCCGCGACATAGGTGTGGCGGATGAGGCAGACGCGGCCTTCTTCGTCGATCGCCACGCCCCGCACGCCCAGCGTCATGCCGCGGGTGAGGAGACCGGCGCGCATGACGAGGCCGTAGAGCCAGGGGCGGTCGAGACTGAACATGGCCCGTGTCTCTAGAGCATCGGCCCGAAAGGTGGGAACCGGCTTTCGGAAAAAGCCGATGCGGCACAGGAATCTAGCGCCGCCCTCAGGCGACCGTCAGCCTGAGGCTGCCGACGCCCTCGATCCGGGCGTGGAGCGTTTGCCCCCGCGCCACCGGCCCGACGCCGGACGGCGTGCCGGTGAAGATCAGGTCGCCCGGATGGAGCTCGAAATAGGTCGAGAGCAGGGCCACCTGCTCTGGGACCGACCAGATCATCTCGGAGAGGTCGCCGCGCTGGCGCTCGGCCCCGTCGCAATCGAGCGTGATCGCCCCCGCCCTGGGGTGCCCGATAACGCCCGCCGGATGGAGCGGGCCGACGGGCGCGGAGAAATCGGCCGCCTTGCCCATCTCCCAGGGGCGCGACAGGCGCTTGGCCTCGTCCTGAAGGTCGCGCCGGGTCATGTCGAGGCCCACCGCGTAGCCGTAGACGTGGCCGCCGGCCGTCTCGACCGGGATGTCGCGCCCGCCCCGGCCCAGAGCCGCCACCAACTCTACCTCGAAATGGTAGTTTTCGGTGCGCGGCGGATAGGGGTGCTCGGCGGTCTCGCCTTCGGGGACGATCTGCAGCGTGTCGGCGGGCTTGAGGAAGAAGAACGGCGGGTCGCGCTCGTCGGCGCCCATCTCGCGGGCATGGGCCCGGTAGTTGCGCCCGACGCAGTAGACCCGGCGCACCGGAAACAGGTCGGCGCTGCCATGGATCGGCAAGGCGGGGCGCGGCGGGTTCGGGATCACGGACAGCATGGCGGCAAGCGGCCTCGGGTCGATGGCGTCGGACTTCAATGTAGCGCAGGTCGCGCGGCCTCGCGCCGCGGATCGATAACGGCGAAGGGGCTTCCCGCGTGCCGTGGCCGTCCGTGCAAAAACTGGCCGGGCGGCCTATCATCCCCGACCCGTTCCGAGGCCCCTGCCCACCGATGCCCGACACCTCTTCCGCGCGCCTCATCGCCACCCTCACGGAGCGGCTCGGCGCGCGCCATGTGCGGGCCGACGCGGAGGCCTTGGCGCCGCATCTCGTCGAGTCCCGCGGGCTCTATCGCGGCCACGCGCTGGCCCTGGTCGAGCCGGGCAGCACCGCGGAGGTGGCGTTCACGGTCGCGGCCTGCGCGCAGGCGCGGGTGCCGGTGACGGCCCAGGGCGGCAATACCGGGCTCGTCGGCGGCGGCGTGCCGTTCGGCGGGATCGTGCTCTCGCTGAACCGCCTGAACCGCCTGCGCGCGGTCGATCCGCTGGGCGCCAGCATGACGGTGGAGGCCGGCATGATCCTCGCCGACGTGCAGGCGGCGGCGGAAGAGGCCGGAATGCTCTTTCCCCTGTCCTGGGCGGCCGAGGGCACGGCCCGCATCGGCGGCGGCATCGCCACCAATGCCGGGGGGCTCGCGGTTCTGGCCTACGGCAATGCCCGCGACCTCGTCCTCGGCCTCGAAGTCGTGCTCGCCGACGGGCGCGTCTGGAACGGGCTGAAGGCTTTGCGCAAGAACAACGCCGGCTACGACCTCAAGCACGCCTTCATTGGCTCGGAGGGCACGCTCGGCATCATCACCGCCGCGACCCTGAAGCTGTTTCCACGCGTCCTGTCGCGCAGCGTCGGCTTCGTCGGCCTGCCCTCGGCCCGCGCGGCGCTCGCCCTGTTCGAGCGGCTGCGGGCCGGGGCCGACCGGGGGCTGACCGCCTTCGAGTACATCCCCCGCTTCGGCCTGGAGATGGTCCTGCGCCACGGCATCGATGTGCGGGCGCCGCTGGAAGGCCAGCACGCGGCCTACGCTCTGGTGGAGCTCTCCTCGCCGCGCCCCGGCGCCGACACCCGCTCCGAACTGGAGGCGTTGCTCGCCGAGGCGATGGAGGCGGGTCTCGTCGAGGACGCCACCATCGGCGGCTCCGCGGCCCAGGACGCCGCCCTGTGGCGCCTGCGCGAGATGCTGCCGGAGGTGCAGAAGGCCGAGGGCGGCTCGATCAAGCACGACGTATCGCTGCCGCTGTCCCGGCTCGCCGACTTCCTGGAAGAGGCGGAAGCGGCGTGTCTTGCCGCGATGCCGGGCCTGCGCCCTTGCCCGTTCGGGCATTTCGGCGACGGCAACATCCACTTCAACCTCACCCAGCCCATCGGCATGGACAAGGCGGCGTTCCTGGCCGAGTGGGCCCGCTTCAACGACATCGTCCACGGCATCGTCGAGCGGATGGACGGTTCGATCGCCGCCGAGCACGGCGTCGGCCTGATCAAGCGCGACGAACTCGCTCGTACCGCCGACCCGGTCGGCCTCGACCTGATGCGCCGCCTCAAGGCCGCCCTCGATCCGCACGATCTGCTCAACCCCGGCAAGGTCGTGGCGCTCTCCAACGACCCGCCCCCCGCCCTGCCGGTGTGAGACGCAAGGCCGCGTTGCGGGAACGATGCGACCGCGCGGCGGCATTCGTCCTGTGAGGCCGCGCACACCAGGGCCTGCGCCAGCCGTCTCGGTACTCCAACGGTCATTGTGCATCGCACAAGAAATCGGCATGATCCTCCCCCAAAGCGTGGGGAATCAGCCTTGCGCGCAACCGGAAACGCGGCCCGGATGATGGAAGCGTTAACCATTGCGGCCCGACAATCGCCTGAAACGGCGAGGCTCGGCGGGTTTTCCCGCCTCGGTTTCGTCGCATGGCACACTTACCTCATCCCCCATGCTGCGCTGCGGCGCATCGGAGAGCTCGGCGCCTCGCGCCGGCGATCCGTTCGACCCGGAAGCTTCCGAAAGGAGATCGACATGCCCACCTCCCAGGCCCGTGTTCCGACCGCGGAAGCGAGCCGTTACCTGAAGCAGCTCTGCCGCCACTGGAGCCACAAGTTCCCCGTCGAGGCGAACGAGGAGCATGGCCGCGTGCCCTTCGGCGAGGACCGCATCTGCACCTTCGAGGCCAGTGCCGACGCCCTGCTGATGCGCGTCGCCACGCCCGACCCCGCCGCCCTGACCCGGCTGGAAAACGTCGTCTCCGACCATCTCCTGCGCTTTGCCTTCCGGGAGAATCTGGGCGAGATCACATGGTCGCGCGCCGCCTGATACGACCCTGAGGGCCGGCGCGCATCGGGACGACCCGCAAGGAAGGCTCCACGATGACCGCCACCCCCCTCCCCGCCTTCACCGAGCGCCTCGACAGGCTGGCCGAGGTAGCGGTCCGGGTCGGCCTTGGGTTGAAGCCCGGCCAGGAACTGGTGATGACGGCGCCCCTCGAGGCGGTGCCGCTCGCCCGCGCCATCACCGAGCACGCCTACCGGGCCGGCGCCTCGCTGGTCACCACCTTCTACGCGGACGACGCCGCGACGCTCGCCCGCTTCGCCCATGCCCCCGACGCGGCCTTCGACCACGCCGCGGGCTGGCTCTATGCGGGCATGGCCGACGCCTACCGCAACGGCGCCGCGCGGCTCGCCATCTCCGGCGACGACCCCTCGCTGCTCGCCGGCCAGGACCCCGCCAAGGTCGCCCGCGCCAACCGGGCGCGCTCCCGCGCCTACGTGCCGGCGCTGGAACTGATCGCGGGGTTTTCGACCAACTGGACCATCGTCTCGGCCGCGACCAAGCCCTGGGCCCGCACGGTCTTCCCCGACCTTCTCGAGGACGAGGCGCTGGCGCGGTTGTGGGACGCGGTGTTCGCCGCCTCGCGCATCGACGGGCCGGACCCGGTCTCGGCTTGGGCGTCGCATAACGCCGATCTGCGCGCCCGCACCGAGCGGCTCAATGCTTCGCGGTTCTCCGCGCTCCGCTTCACCGGCCCCGGCACCGACCTGACGGTGGGGCTCGCCGACGACCATGAATGGTGCGGCGGTGCCACGACCGCCAAGAACGGCATCGTCTGCAACGCCAACATCCCGACGGAAGAGGTCTTCACCACCCCGCACAAGGATCGGGTCGAGGGGTTCGTGTCGAGCACCAAGCCCCTGTCCTACCAGGGCACGCTGATCGACGATATCCGCGTGCGCTTCTCCGAAGGGCGCATCGTCGAGGCCACCGCTCGCACCGGCGCCGACGTGCTCGCCAAGGTGTTGGAGACCGACGAGGGCGCCGCCCGCCTCGGCGAGGTCGCCCTGGTGCCGGCGTCTTCCGCGATCTCGGCCTCGGGTCTCCTGTTCTACAACACCCTCTACGACGAGAACGCCGCGAGCCACATCGCGCTGGGCCAAGCCTATTCGAAGTGTTTCCTGAACGGCGGCGAGGGCCTGAGCGAGGCCGACCTGACCGACCGCGGCGCCAACCGCAGCCTGATCCACATCGATTGGATGATCGGCTCGGCCGAAATCGACGTCGACGGCCTCACCGCGACGGGCGAGGCCGTGCCGGTGATGCGCAAGGGCGAGTGGGTCTGAAGGATCGCCCTTTCGCGCGGCGGTGCGTTTGGCTTAAGCAACGGCCCCTTCGCCGCAGCGCCGCGAGTTCATGACATCCGACCGGTCCTTCGTTCTGGTGATCCATCAATATCGATGGCACACCCCGATCCTGGGCCCGCTCGCCGTCCGCCTCGGTGCCGATAACGAGGTCCTCGGCCTGACCATGGCGGCGTTCGAGGCCGCCTGGGACGACGGCTCCTGGCAGCGGGAGCGCGTCCCGGACCTCGTCGTCGTGGCCGATGCCGGCACCGCGGTGCATCTGCGCGCCCGTCTGCCCGACGCCCTGATCCTGCATGTCGGCCACGGCCTCATCAGCAAGAACGTGCCCGGCCAGACCTACGGCGCGGCCGATTACGTCTGCGTCGCGAGTGAGGCCGCCGCCGCGCGCTTGACCGCGCGGGGCCACGTGCCGCGCCGCGGCTTCCTCCCGACCGGGCTGATCCAGGCCGATCCGCTGTTTGCCGGCGCGTCCGGCCGCGACGGCGTCCGGGTGCCGGGCTGCACGGCCAGCCTCGTCTACGCGCCGACCTGGAACCCCTCGCTGTCCTCCGCGCCGATGCTCGGCGACGCGCTGGTGACGCTGATGCGCGGCGCCGAGGATGGGGTCGGCATCCTCATCAAGCCCCATCCCCACATCGCGGTGGCGGCGCCCGAGTGGATCGAGACGTGGCGCGACTGTGCCAGGAACCACCCCAACGTCATCGTCCATCCGCCCGAGGCCGACCTGATACCGGCCCTGCTCGGGGCCGACCTTCTGGTCTCCGACGCCTCCTCGGCGATTTTCCACTTTCTCGCGCTCAACCGCCCGATCGTACTCATCGACAACCCCGAGCGCTTCGCGACGCCCGAATGCTACGACCCCGACGGCATCGAGTGGCGTTGGCGCGACATCGGGACCCGGGTCGAGTTCGTCGGCGAGCTGGCCACCGCTGTCCTGACGGCGCTGGCCGACCCGGAGCGCAACGAGGCGGCACGGATGGAGCGGCGCGCCGACCTGTTCGGCGAGCGCACCGACGGCTGCGCTCTCGACCGGGTGGGGGCCGCCGCCGAACGGATCTTGCGCGAGACACGCCAGGAGAATGGACGAGGATGACTTCGGTCTACGCCAAGGTCGTGGTCGACCTGTTCCATCCCGGCCATGTCCGCTTCTTCGCCGCCGCCCGGGCCTTGGGCGACCGGCTCACGGTCTGCGTCGTGCCCGATGCGCGAGTGGCGGCCTACAAGGGGCGCCCGCCGTTGCTGACCCTGGAGGAGCGCGTCGAGATGGTCGCGTCCTGCCGCCATGTCGATGCGGTGGTGACCGACGGCCCGAAGGTGATCGATCGCGCCTTCCTGGCGCGGTTCGGCCACGACCTCTACGCCTATGGCGGAGCGGATGCCGCCGAACTCGCGGTGAAGCGCGCCGATTGCGCGGACCTGCCGGAGGCGATGCGGGCCGAGATCCCCTACACGCCGGGCATCTCCTCGACGCTGCTGCGCCGCCGGCTCGCCGATCAGATCGGCGGAAGCCCTACAGGCCCGGCCCCTTCGCGGCCCCGATAATCCGCCCGGCCCGATTCGGACCGCTCGCCTGCAAGAGCACGGCGTAGCCGTCTGCGCCGTTGATCCGGGCGGTGGCGCGGGACAGCTCGAACCGGGTCGCCGCGCCGGTCCACGTCCCGACCCGATGGAAGCCCCGCACGACGTTGGCGTAGACGGCCACGCGCCCCTCGTTGGCACCGTGCCCGATCACCACCGGGCGGCTGCGGACGACCGGCACCAGCCAGATCTCCGCCGGACGCGCCGTGGAATCGGCCTCGATGTCGATGACGATGTGGTCGTTGCGCTCGCACACCTTCACCCGCACCGGCAACGGCCCGGATTCCGCGACGAGGCGCGACAGCCGGCTCCGGTCGGAGCCGGGGATCAGCTCGCGGCCGCTCACCACCGCCTGCGGCGTGGCGAGTTGGTGAAAGCGGTTCTGGACGGCGTAGGCGCGCTGGCGCTCGTCGAAGGCGTGCTCGGCCAGCGTGTCCTTCCAGCCGAGATAGTCCCAGTAGGTCACCGGCACGGTCAGCGCGAGCAGGCCCGGCTCGCGGCTGAACTCGCCGGCCAAGCGGTCGGCGGCGAGGCAGGCGGAGCAGCCCTGGCTCGTGAACATCTCGACCACCGCCCGCACCGGCGGGGCGGGCTCGGGACCGGCGGAGGCCGGGCGGACGGGGAGCGCGAGGGCCGTCGCAAGCAGCACCGCCCGCGCGCTCCGCATCAGCGGCCCCGCGCCGCGTCGAGGGCGGGCTCGGTGGCGACCGGGTTCGACGCCGGGATCGGGGGCGTCGCGGCCCCCTTCGGCAGCATCGAGGGCCGCCAGCGGCGGTGCATCCACAGCCACTGGCCGGGATGCTCGCGCACCCACGCCTCGATGACCGAGGTCATCGCCTGCATCGCGCCCTGCACGTCGATCAGCCCGTCCGGTCCACGGGGCAGGTCGAGGGCCGGCGTCAGCTCGAGCAGGAAACGCCCGCCGTCCTTGCGCACCACGCGAACCCCGTGGACCGGGCAATCGTGATGGCGGGCGAGCTTGCCGAGCAGCGGGTTGACCAGCACCGGCCGGTCGAAGAAGCGCACCACCACGCCGCGGGTGAAGTGCTGGTCGATCAACTGGCCGAGATGCCCGCCCCGCTCCACCGCGCCCTGCATGGCGAAGACCGCGCCGGGGCCGGAGGCGGCCAGCCCCCCCATGGTCTTGCGGCGCACCTCCTGCACCAGCTGCGCGGCGGCCGGGTTGTTCGGCGGGCGAAACACCGCCGTCGTCTCCAGCCCGAACTTTTGGGCGCAGATCGCCGGCAGCTCCCAGTTGGCGAGATGCGCCGAAAAGATCAGTCCCGGCTTGCCGTCGTCGCGGATCGCCTCGAAATATTCGGCCCCCCGCACCTCCATGCGCTGGCTCGCCGGATCGGCGGGATCGTGGTCGAAGATCGTGTCGAGATGGGCGTATTCGGCGCCGGTGCGGCCGAGATTGTCCCAGGCCTCCCGCGCGATCGCCTGCAACTGCGCCTCGTCCCACTCGGGATAGGCGGCGCGGAGATTGGCCATCGCGGTCCGGTGCGAGGGCAGGCGGGGCCCGAGCGTGCGGGTGATCCGGCCGCCGACATCGCTCGCCCGGTCGGTGCCCAGGGCACGGGCGAGCCAGAAAACGATCCGGATCAGCGGAACGGTCGCGAAGCCCGCCAGCCGTGGCAGGTTGCGCCGGAGGATCAGCGCGAGACGCAGCACGGGCGGCTCATCGAGGCGTGGGCATGATCGATTGGATACCGGCTGTCATGGTTCAGCGGTACCAGTAGCACGCGCGCCGCACGGGCGGATGCGACATTTTCCATTTTGTATCCAGAGAGTTTGCCGCATCAGGGCCATCCGGATTTCCGAATCGTCCCGGCTGCCGCAGGGTTTAGAATGCGCGAGAGCCGCCGGCCCGTCTCCGGGCCGGCGGCTCTCGCTCGCAAGATCGTGCTCTTCATCGCGTCGTAGGGACCAAGACCGTCGGTCCTGTTTCCTACGTCCGGCGGACGACCGCCGCCCCGCAGGCGCCGGAAGCGGTCGATCAGACGAAGTGCTGACCGCCGTTGATGGTGATGGTCGAGCCGTTGACGAAGCCGGCCTCGTCCGCCGCCAGGTACTCGACCGCGTGGGCGATCTCGTCGGCCTCGCCGAGGCGGCCGGTCGGGATCGTCGAGATGATCTTGTTGCGGATGTCCTCCGGCACGGCCATCACCATCTCGGTGGCGATGTAGCCCGGCGCGATCACGTTCACGGTGATGCCCTTGGAGGCGCTCTCCTGCGCCAGGGCCTTGGCGAAGCCGATCACGCCGGCCTTGGCGGCGGAGTAGTTGGTCTGGCCGGCCTGGCCCTTCTGGCCGTTGATCGACGAGATGATGATGATCCGGCCGAAGCCGCGCGAGCGCATGCCCTCGATCAGCGGGCGGGTGCAGGTGAACATCGAGTCGAGGTTGGTCTTGATGACCGCCTGCCACTTCTCGAAGGTCATCTTGTGGAAGGCGCCGTCGCGGGTGATGCCGGCGTTGTTGACCAGGATGTCGATCGGGCCGACCTCGGCCTCGATCGCCTTGATGCCGGCTTCGCAGCTCGCCAGATCGCCGACGTCGAACTTGAACACCGGGATGCCGGTCTCGGCCTTGAAGGCGTTGGCGGCCTCGTCGTTGCCGCCGTAATTGGCGGCGACCTTGTAGCCCTTCTCCTTCAGGCGCTTGGAGATGGCGGCGCCGATGCCGCGCGTTCCGCCCGTGACGAGGGCGACGCGTTCCTGAGCCATGGTTTCCTCCGTGTGTTGGGTCGTGTTCTGATCGGACCGTGGCTGTGCTTCTAACCCGGCCCTGCCGGGGGCGGCACGCCATTTAAATTTCCGCTGCGGTCAAAGCGGATTTGCGCAAATTTTCTTGAGGTCCGGAAGGGCCGTGCGGCCCTCCCGGAAGCCGGCTCAGACGCGCTCGACGCACATGGCGACGCCCATGCCGCCGCCGATGCAGAGGGTGGCGAGGCCCTTCCTGGCGTCGCGGCGCTTCAGCTCGTGCAGCAGGGTGATGAGGACGCGGGCGCCGGACGCGCCGATCGGGTGGCCGATGGCGATGGCGCCGCCGTTGACGTTCACCTTCGCGTCGTCCCAGCCCATGTCCTTGTTGACCGCGAGCGCCTGGGCCGCGAAGGCCTCGTTGGCCTCGATCAGGTCGAGGTCGGACGGCTTCCAGCCGGCCTTCTCCAGGGCCTTGCGCGAGGCCGGGATCGGGCCGGTGCCCATCACCTTCGGATCGACGCCCGCGGTCGCCCAGGACACGATCTTGGCGAGCGGCTTGATCCCGCGCTTCTCGGCTTCCGAGGCCGACATCAGCACGAGGGCGGCGGCGCCGTCGTTGAGGCCGGACGCGTTGGCGGCGGTCACCGTGCCGTCCTTGGTGAAGGCGGGCTTGAGCTTGGCCATCGCCTCGACGGTGGCGCCGTCGCGGATGTACTCGTCGGTGTCGACGACGACGTCGCCCTTGCGGCCCTTCACGGTGACGGGGGCGATCTCCTCCTTGAAGCGGCCCTCCTTGCGGGCGGCCTCGGCCTTGTTCTGCGAGCGGACCGCGAACTCGTCCTGCTGCTCACGGGTGAGCTGGAAGGCCTGAGCCACGTTCTCGGCGGTCTGACCCATGTGGTAGCCGTTGAAGGCGTCCCACAGGCCGTCCTTGATCATGGTGTCGACGAGCTTCATGTCGCCCATCTTCTGGCCGGCGCGCAGGTACTGCGCGTGGGGGCTGAGCGACATCGATTCCTGGCCGCCCGCGACGATGACCGTGGCGTCGCCGTTGGCGATCTGCTGCATGCCGACCGCGACGGTGCGCAGGCCCGAACCGCAGACCTGGTTGAGGCCCCAGGCGGTGGCCTTCTCGGGGATGCCCGCGGCGATGGCGGCCTGACGGGCCGGGTTCTGGCCGGCGGCGGCGGTGAGCACCTGGCCGAAGATCACCTCGTCCACGTCGTCGGGCGAGACGCCGGCCCGCTCCAGGGCGGCCTTGATCGCCACCGCGCCGAGTTCGTGGGCCGGCACGCTGCCGAAGGCGCCCGCGAACGAGCCGACCGGCGTGCGCGCCGCCCCGACAATGACGATATCTTCGCTGGCTGCCATCGTGCGTTCTCCTCGTTCCGGCGGCGCGATCATGAGAGGACTCGAAGCGTCCGGCGCGCGGCCTGCCGTTCACCGGATGAAGAGCGCGAGACACCCGAAGTCAAGCCAGAGCGCAGACAACCCCGCCTCTTCGTCGCGTGGAAGTGGGGACGGCGCGGCGGGAATCTTCGGGACAAGAGATAAATTGCTGTTTTCGACGCCGGGCGAGTGCCTTAAGGTCGTCTTCGGACGAAAGAAAAGCCCGCCCGCGCGCGGGCGGCCGGCAACGTAAGCGGAGCGGTGAGCTTTGCGCGGACTCATGAGCGAAGCGGGAGGCGTCTCAGCGATGGCCGAGAGCGGCAGGGCGCACCAGACCGTCATCAAGAAATACGCCAACCGGCGACTCTACCACACCGGCACGTCGACCTACGTCACCCTCGAAGACCTCGCCACGATGGTGCAGAACGGCGAGGATTTCATCGTCTACGACGCGCGCTCGGGCGACGACATCACCCGCTCGGTGCTGACGCAGATCATCTTCGAGCAGGAGAACAAGGCCGGCGACGACAACCTGTTGCCGGTGGCCTTCCTGCGCCAGCTGATTCGCTTCTACGGCGACAGCATGCGCACCATGGTGCCGAGCTTCCTCGAATTCTCCATGGCGAACTTCGCCAAGGACCAGGACGGCCTGCGCGAGAAGCTGGCCCAGAGCTTCGGCCCCTCCGCCTTCCAGCAGGCGGTGCAGGAGCAGGTCCGGGCGAACATGACCTTCTTCGGCGACGCCATGAAGATGTTCACCGGCGGCTTCGGCCCCCCTGCCCCGCCCGCCACCCCGCCCGCGACGCCCCCCGCCCCTGTCACCGGCGGTGGCGATCTCGACGAGCTGAAGAAGCAGATGGCCGAGATGCAGGCGCGGCTGGACTCGCTGGCGCGGAAGTAAGGTTCGACCCGACCCGCCGACGCAAGAAGGCCCTGGATCCCGGATCCAGGGCCTTCTTGCGTCTTCCCATGCGGTATCGGCTCGCTCGGAAAGCCGGTTCCCGTCGTTCGGGCCGAGGCTCTACAGCCACTTCTTCCAGCGGAAGAATACGTAGGGCAGCACCGCCGCCACCACCATCATCACCACGGCGGACGGGTAGCCGAAGTGCCATTTCAGCTCCGGCATGATCTCGAAGTTCATGCCGTAGAT
Source organism: Methylorubrum salsuginis (assembly GCF_900114375.1). GTDB lineage: Bacteria > Pseudomonadota > Alphaproteobacteria > Rhizobiales > Beijerinckiaceae > Methylobacterium > Methylobacterium salsuginis. The sequence continues at coordinate 44,241 of NZ_FOSV01000009.1, forward strand.
CGAGGCGATCAGGGTGGGCGGCATGAACACCACCGCCATGACCGAGAACAGCTTGATGATGTTGTTCTGCTCGAGGTTCACCAGCCCGAGCGTCGCGTCGAGCAGGAACTGGATCTTGGACGAGAGGAAGGTCGCGTGCTCTTCCAGCGACTGGAGGTCGCGCAAGGTGGAGCGTACGTCCTCGCGCAACTCGCGCGGCGCCTTGCTGGTGCGGTAGGTCGCCGAGAGCGAGAGCAGGATGCGCTCCATCGAGACGAGGCTCTCGCGCTGCTTCGAGATCAGGTCGCCGTGCCGCCCCAGCGCGCGCAAAGTGTCCTGCAGGGCGGTGTTGCGGGCCGACGGATCGTCCCGCTCCTCGAAGATTTTTCGCGACAATCGGTCGATGCGCTCGCCTTGCAACTGGAGCACGTCGGCCGCGCGGTCGATCACCGCCTCGATCAGCCCGGCCAGGATCGTCTCGCCGGTGGTCGAGCGCGAGGGGCCGTTGCCGGTGGTGCGGCCCGCACGCTGGGCGTACATCCGGAACGCCTGCGGCTCCTCGTAGCGCACCGTCACGAGGCGGTTGCCGCGCAGGATGAAGGTGATGCCGGCAAGTCCCGGCTCCTCGGAATCGCTCACCTTCGAGAGCACACGCCCCGTCATGTAGCGGGCGCCCTCCTCGACATAGAGGAGCTCGGACGGCTCGATGTCCTTCATCTCCTCCCGTGTCGGCACTTGGATGCCCATGAAGGATTCGACCTTCACGTCCTCCTCGCGGGTCGGGCGGATCATGTCGAGCCAGACCGTGTCCTCGGGGATCGCGTCCTGCAATTCCAGGGGGCGGCGCTCCAGCAGGGTCTGCGCGCCGCCGGGGACCGGCTGGTGGATGAAGATCAAGGGCGGACTCGGGATCGGGCTTCAGTCGAGGGCGCCGGGCGGCGGCTCGCTCGCATCCGGCACGAAGAAGTCCGGCGCAAGGGGGACGCCCGCTGTGACGCGATATTTTGAAAACTCCGTGACACCCTGCTCGGCCAGGAAGCTGTCGTCGATGAGGAAGCGGCCGGTGGTCTCGCGGGACGGCTTCAGGAACAGCGCGTGGGCGGCATCCGCCATGATTTCGGGCGTGCGGCTCGCCTGCATCAGGGCGTCGCCCCCGAGCAGGTTCTGCACCGCCGCCGTGGCGATGGTGGTGCGCGGCCACAGGGCGTTGACCGCGATGCCCTTGCCCCGCAATTCGCCCGAGAGCCCGAGCACGCACAGCGACATGCCGAACTTCGCCATGGTGTAGGCGAGATGCGGCGAAAACCACTTCTGCGCCATGTCGAGCGGCGGCGACAGCATCAGGATGTGCGGGTTGTCGGCCTTCTCCAGATGCGGGATCGCGTGCTTGCTGACCATGAAGGTGCCGCGCGCGTTGATCTGATGCATCAGGTCGTAGCGCTTCATCTCGGTGTTGGCCGTGTTCGTCAGCGAGATCGCGCTGGCGTTGTTCACGACGATGTCGATCCCACCGAATTTTTTGGCTGTTTGGTCGAGCGCATCTTTGACCGCGTCTTCGTCTCTGACATCGACCACCATCGGCAGGGCCTTGCCGCCGGCCCGCTCGATGGCCTCGGCCGCCGTGTGGATCGTGCCCTCCAGCTTCGGATGCGGCGTGTCGGTCTTGGCCGCGATCGCGACGTTGGCGCCGTCGCGGGCGGCGCGCAGGCCGATGGCGAGCCCGATGCCGCGCGAGGCGCCGGTGATGAACAGCGTCTTTCCCTGGAGGCTCATGCGTCCCTCGCGATGCGGAAGCGCTCCGGACGGCGCCCGTCTTCGTCGGTGAAGCCGTAGTCTTGCGCCAAGTCCCCGGCATGGAGGATGGCGCCGGCCCGGGTCAGTACGTCCGGGTCGGCGGCGAGCGCGGCGAGCGCCCGGCCGGCATAGAGTGGGCTCTCGGTCGCCATCTCGGTCTGGCCCGCGTCGCGCACCCGCTCGGTGGCCACGAAACCCGGCGAGAGGCCCAGAGCGCAGACGCCGTGCGGCTTCAGCTCCGCCGCGCAGGCGAAGGCGAGGCGGTTCGTCACCGACTTGGCGAGATCGTAATAGAGGTCGCCGAGATAATCCTCGGTGCCGAACGAGACGAAGGCGAAGAGCCCGCTCTTCGCCGACACCATGGCGGGCGCCACAGCGCGCGCCAGCAGCAGCCCCGGATAGGGGCCGGTCCCCAGAAACCCCGAAAACGGCTCGGCCGAGCGGCGCCAGAACGGCGTGCCCCAGCTCGCCCCGTCGGGATAGCGCTCGCCGTCATAGCCCTCGTTGCCGCCCCAGACGCTGGAGACCGCCACATCGATCCGGCCGAAGCGACGCAGGGCCCAGTGGACCAACTCGTCCACCTGACGCTCGCTGGTGTGGTCGCACAGGTAGTGGTGCCCCTCGCCTCCCGCCGCATCGACGGCGCGGGCCGCGTCCTCGATGGTCTCGGGCCGGGTCTCGGTGCGCCGCCCGGTCTCGGAGGAGCGGGCGGTGACGATCACGGTCGCGCCGGCCTCGCCGAGGCCCCGGGCGATGCCCCGCCCGACCCCGCGCGAGGCCCCGGCGACGAGGCAGACCTTTCCGCGCAAAGGCAGGCTCACGGCTTGCGTGCACCGGACAGGAAGCGGGCGAAGGCGGCTTGCGCCTCCTCCGAGGCCAGCCGCTCGGAGAAGGCTTGCGCCTCCGCCTCGATCGCGGCCTCCACCGCCGCCTGATCCCCGCGGATCAGCGCCCGCGTCGCCGCCACCGCCTCCCGCGGCAGGGTGGCGAGCCGGGCGGCTTTTTCGAGTGCATGCGCCTCCACCTCGTCGGAGGGCAGGAGCGCGTTGGCGAGGCCGAGCGACACGGCGGTCTCGGCGTCGAAGGTTTCCGACAGGAGCAGCAGGGCCGAGGCCCGCGCGATGCCGATCCGGCGCGGCAGCAGGTAGCTCGCGGCGGCCTCCGGCACGAGGCCGAGTTCGACGAAGGGCATGCGAAACCGGCTCTGCGGCCCGACGAAGACGAGGTCGCAATGCAGGCAGAGGGTGGTGCCGACGCCGACCGCGAGCCCGTCGATGGCCGCCACCAGCGGCGTGCGGGTGCGGGCGAGCTGCCGGATGAAGTGCAGGGCCGGCATATCGAAGAACGAGCCGCCCTTCGCCGCCGCGACGAAGTCGGCCAGATCGTTGCCGGCGGTGAAGGCACCGGGCAGCCCGGCCAGCACCACCGCGCCGACTTTTTCGGATTTGTCCGCCTCGGCGAGTGCCTCGCGCAGGGCGTCGTACATGGCGCCGGTCAGCGCGTTCTTCTTCTCCGGACGGTTCATCCGGATCAGCCGCACGCCGTCCGCACGGTCCTCGACGATGACGTGCTCGCTGGTTTGCCCGCTCATGCGCGAAAAGCTCCCCGCGCCCTGCCCCGCCTCTCCTTCGGACGGATGGCGGGGATTGTCGAGGGGTGGTCGCCTCGAACGGAAAACGGGCGGCCAACCGGCCGCCCGCTCGCTCCAACGACGGCCGTCCGATCAGACCCGCAGGTCGAACCGGTCGAGGTTCATCACCTTGTCCCAGACCTTCACGAAATCGCGCACGAAGCGCTTGTGTCCGTCGGCGCCGGCATAGACCTCCGTCACCGCGCGCAGTTGCGCGTTCGAACCGAAGACGAGGTCGCAGCGGGTGGCCGTGTACTTCGTCTGCCCGCTTTCGCGGTCGTCGAGGGTGAAGGACATTCCGGCCGGGTCCGCCTTCTTCCACTCATAGTCCATGCTGGTCAGCACGGTGAAGAAGTCGTTGGTCAGCACGCCGACGCGGTCGGTGAAGATGCCGTGGTTCGAGCCGTCGTGGTTCAGGTTGAGCGCGCGGGTGCCGCCGGCCAGCACCACCCATTCGGGGGCGGTAAGCGCCAGGAGGTTCGCCCGGTCGAGGAAGACCTCCTCGGGTGCGACCTTTCCGCCCGTGATCTCGGCGAAGCGGTCGTCGATGTAGTTGCGGAAACCGTCGACCACGGGCTTCAGCCACTCGAAGCTCGCCTCGTCGGTGAGTTCGGACGTGGTGTCCATCCGCCCCGGCGCGAACGGCACCGTGACATCGACGCCGGCCTCTTGAGCCGCCTTCTCCACTGCGGCGCAGCCGCCGAGCACGATCAGGTCGGCGAGCGAGACCGTCTTTCCGCCGGTCGCCTTACCGTTGAAGCTCGAGGCGACGCCCCGCAGCGTCTCGATCACCGGCACGGCGCGGCGGTTGACCGACCAGCCGATCTGCGGGGCGAGTGCGATGCGGGCGCCGTTCGCGCCGCCGCGCTTGTCGCTCTTGCGGTAGGTCGAGGCGGACGAGAACGCCGTGAAGGCGAGGTCCGATACCGAATGGCCGCTGGCGAGAATTTCCGCCTTGAGAGCCGAGATGTCCGCGGCATCGATCACCGGATGGTCGAGCGCCGGGATCGGGTCCTGCCAGATCAGGTCGTTCTCGAGCTTCTTCTCCGGGCCGAGATAGCGCTCCTTCGGACCCATGTCACGGTGGGTGAGCTTGTACCACGCCTTCGAGAACTCCAGCGTGAAGTAGTCGAAATCTTCCAGGAACTTCTGGCAAATTTCACGATAGACCGGATCGACCTTCAGCGCGATGTCGCTGGTCATCATCATCAGCGGATGGGTCTTGCCCGGAATATGCGCGTCGGGGGTGCGCGGCGCATTCGGGTCGGTCGGCTCCCACTGCAGGGCACCGGCCGGGCTCTTGGTCTGCTTCCAGTCGAACTTGAAGAGGTTGGTGAGGTAGTCGTTGTCCCACGAGGTGGGGTTCGGCACCCACGAGCCCTCGATGCCGTTCGTCATCGTCTGCTCGGCGGAGCCCTTGCCCTCCGGGTTGTGCCAGCCCAGCCCCATCGCCTCCATCGGGGCGATCTCCGGCGGCGGGCCGATCCGGTCGGCCTTGACCATGCCGTGGCTCTTGCCGAAAGCGTGGCCGCCCGCGATCAGCGCCACCGTCTCCACGTCGTTCATCGCCATGCGGGTGAAGGTGACGCGGATGTCGTGCGCGGACGCAGCCGGATCGCCGCTGGCGTAGGGGCCTTCCGGGTTCACGTAGATCAGCGCCTGATGCGAGGCCGCGAGCGGCTGCTCCAGATCGTAATCGGGGTCGCCGTTTTGGCCGCGCCAGCGCTTATCGCGGTTCACCATCTCGTCGGGAGACTTGACGTTGTGCGGGTCCCACAGCTCCGGGCCCCAGTAGGTGGCGTTGTCGGCCTCCCAGGCGTCGCGGCGACCGCCGGCGAAGCCGTAGGTCGGGAAGTTCATGATCTCGAGGGCGACGGTGCCGGTCAGCACCATCAGGTCGGCCCAGGACAGGGCGTTGCCGTATTTCTGCTTGATCGGCCAGATCAGGCGGCGGGACTTGTCGGTGTTGCCGTTGTCCCACCAGCTGCTGATCGGGGCGAAGCGCTGGAGGCCCTCGCCGGCGCCGCCGCGCCCGTCGGCGATGCGGTAGGTGCCGGCCGAGTGCCAGGCCATGCGGATCATCTGCGGGCCGTAATTGCCGTAATCGGACGGCCACCACGACACCGAACTCGTCAGGAACGAGCGGATATCGGCTTTCAGCTCCTCGTAATTGATCGATTCGAAGGCTGCCTTGTAGTCGAAGTCGGGCCCGAGCGGGTCGGCCTGCGGTCCGTTCTGGTGCAGCGTCTCGACCCGCAGGCGGTCGGGATACCACTGCTCCAACGTCGGCGGCGAGGCGAACGTGCCGCCGACGCGGTCCCCGCCGAAGGGGCATTTGCCCGAAAGGACATCGGTATAGGTTTCCATGGTCCTTCCCCTTTTCGTCACTGCGCGCGCGCAAGCGGCGGGGAGGGCCGAGATCCGGCCTCGCGTCCCGCACGGATGCGACGCGACCGGCCTTCGGCAATCGGGCCGGCAGCCGGAGCGTCCTGTCCATCAAGGCTGCCGTCGGGACTGTTCGGTGCTCGAACGGCTGGCCTCAAGCGCTCAGGCCGCCGAATGTTCCCGAGCTTGGCCGGCGCCATTTCGGCGCACCTTCGAGGGCGGCGTCGGGGGTGGATCTCGGCGTGTCGCGACCCAGCGGGACCGTGCCGGAGGGCGGGGGCCAGGGGCCCTTCACCGTTCGAACGCGCGAGCCCGCTACGCGACGCCGGTGCGCAACAGATCGTGATAATGCACGAGGCCCACGGGGCGTCCGTCCTCGACCACGACGAGGGCGGTGATCTTCATCGCCTCCTGGATCTGCAAGGCTTTCGCCAGCAGGGTCTCGGGCGTGATCGTGCGGGGGTTGCGGGTCATCACCGCATCCACCGCGAGGGCGTCGAGGCCGTCCTTGAAGAAGATCGCGCGGCGCACGTCGCCGTCGGTGACGATGCCGGCGAGCCGCCCCTCGGCATCGGTCACCAGCACCGAGCCGAAGCCCTTGGCGTCGATCTCGGCCACCGCCGCCCGCATCGGGGTGCCGAGCGCCACGATCGGCAGGCGTTCGCCGCCATGCATCACCTCGCGCACCTGACGCAGCGAGGCGCCGAGCTTGCCGCCGGGATGGAACACGGAGAAATCGCGGGCCGAGAAGCCGCGGGCCTCGAGCAGCGCCACGGCCAGCGCGTCGCCCAGCGCCAGCTGCATCGCCGTCGAGGTCGTCGGCGCCAGCCCGTTGGGACAGGCTTCCTTGGCCTTCGGCAGCGTCAGGCAGATGTCGGCCTCGCGGCCGAGCGTCGAGCCAGCGTTGCAGGTGATCGCCACGAGCGCGACGCCGTAGCGGCGGGTGTAGCCGATGATGTCGGCGAGTTCCGTGGTCTCGCCTGACCACGACAGGGCCAGCACCACGTCCTCGGGTTGGACCATGCCGAGATCGCCGTGGCTCGCCTCGGCCGGGTGGACGTAGAGGGCCGGCGTGCCGGTGGAGGCCATGGTCGCGGCGATCTTGCGGGCGACGTGGCCGGACTTGCCCATGCCGGTGCAGATCACCCGGCCGCGCCCGGCGCCGATCCGCGCCACGGCACGCGCGAAGGCCGCCCCCATGCCGTTGCCGATCGCCGCCATCAGGCAGGCGAGGCCCTCGCGTTCGGTCTCGATGGTGCGCAGGGCCGAAGCCACGGCCGACATGTGGGCCGCATCGTCGCCGTCCGTCGCCTCGATCCGCTGGGCAAGGGCCATGTGGGGGTCCGGTCTGTCGTCTCGTCTCTCGCGTGCGTTCTTAGCCGTGAATGTGGTCGCAAGGGGGCTATCGCTCGGTCTCGCGCGCGGGCCGGGCGGAGGCCGCCCCGAACCGCGCCGAAACCGGCCGTTAACCCTGTCCGGTATAGCTCGGTTAACCATGGCGGGCCCGTGGGACGGGTCCGCCGACGGCATCGAGGGAAGAGCGCAGGCGGTGACACGCGAGCGGCCGATCACGGGAGAGCGCGCGAGCCGCGCCGGGGCGGGCCGCCTCGCCCCGCCGCGTGATGTCATGCGAGGCCCCGTCTGGGCCCTCGCCGCCGCCCTGGTGGTGGCACCGCTCGCCAGCCCGGCTCTCGCCCAGGATGCGGGCCCATCCGCGGCCGATCCGTCCGCCGCCCCGGCGGAGGGCGCCGAGGCGCCCGCCCGCGCCGGGCCCCGCACCTCCGGAATCGAGACGCGTTCGCCCCTGCGCAGCGGCTCGATCGCGTCCGGGCTCGGCGCCGCGAACACGGGCTCGTCGAACGCGGGCGCCACGAACACGGGCTCGTCGACCCTCGGTACGACCGGCGCCAGCCTCTTCGGCCCCCGCGCCCCGGTCTCCTCGGGCGACGCTTCCGCGCCATCGACCGATTCGGGCGATGGGAGCGTCTCGCGTCTGCCGCGCTTCCGCACCGCCCCCGGCACCACCGGCGGCGCGACGGTCAACGGCGCCCGGCCCTCGCTGCTGCGCCAGCGGGCGGCGCCGCCGCGCCGGCTCGGCTCGGCGACCAGGCAGATCACGCAGGCGCGTACGCAGCAGAGCACCACCGACCTGCGCCTGACGCCGGTGGTCCAGAATCCCGTCTCCGGCGTGCCGCTGCCGATCCCGTTCGCACGGCTCGGCCTCGTCAACCCGGTCGGCGTGCTGGGGCTCGGCCTCGGGCTCGGCACCACCGAACTGGGCGGCCTGAAACCCGTCGATCCGGCCTATGCGCCGCTCGGGTTTCGCCTCGGCACCTTCACGCTGCTGCCGGCCTTCACCCAGAGCCTCGGCTACGACACCAATCCGAACCAGACCACGGCGCGGGCCGCCCAGCCCTCCCTCGTCCTGCGCAGCGAGGGGGAACTGGCGGTCCGCTCCGACTGGTCCCAGGCCGAATTCAACAGCCAGATGCGCGGCAGCTACCTCGAATATCCGGACAACCCGGATGCCAGCCGCCCCAACGCGGTCGGCGTCTCGCGGCTGCGGATCGACGCCAACCGCGACACCCGCATCGACGTGGAGACGCGCTTCCTGCTCGACAGCCAGCGCACCGGCAGCCCCGACCTCAACGCCGCGACCGCGAGCCGCCCGCTCTTCGCGACCTACGGCGCGACGGTGGGGGTGCAGGAGACCTTCAACCGGCTGCAGCTCTCGCTGCGCGGCTCGCTCGACCGGCAGGTCTACGAGGATGCGCGCCTGTCGAACGGCACGGTGATCCGCCAGAGCGACCGCGACGCCAACCAGTACGGCGTGCGGCTGCGGGCGGGCTACGAGGTGTCGCCGGCGTTCACGCCCTTCGTCGAGACGCTGATCGACACCCGCGTCTACGACACGCCGGTCGATCAATACGGGCTGCGGCGCGATTCCGACGGCATCGCATTCACGGCCGGCGCCAGCGTCGAGCTGAACCGCGCCCTCACTGCCGAAGTCTCGGCGGGGATGCAGCACCGCTCCTACGTCGATCGTTCGCTCCGGCCGATCGACGCGCCGCTCGTCAGCGCGGCGCTGATCTGGACGGTCTCGCCGCTGACGACGGTGCGCTTCAACCAGCAGACCGGCGTGATCGAGACGGCCGTACCGGGCTCCAGCGGCGCCTTCACCGACGTGGCGTCGCTGGAGGTGCAGCACGACCTGTTCCGCAACCTCTCGATCAATCTCGGCGGCACCTACCTCTCCACCACCTACGAGGGCGTCGCGATCCGCGAGCGCGGCTACTCCGTCTTCGCCCGGCTCGATTACCGCTTCAACCGCTGGCTCACCTTCCGCGGCAGCTACATCTGGTCGACGCTCAACAGCACCAGCGCCAATTCGAGCTACGAGGGGCACGCCGTGCTGCTCGGCGTGCGGGTGAATCCCTGAAAGCCCTTCCGGGCGGTGTCATGCCAATCGGCGATGATCCTGACTCATCGCCGATTGCTCCCCGCGACGGCGCGGCGGCGGGCCTCCGCCGGACGCACGGAACAGGACCATCGGTCCTGTTCCGTGCCGCTCGGTATTCCGGCACGGTTGCCCGCCCTCACGCCAGCGGGTTGAGGGCCGGGTTGCGTTCCGGCATCGGCGCGGCGAGCGTCAGGTGGAACCCTTCCGGCGCGTAATCCGTCGTGATCGTCGCCTGGACCTGGGTCGTCAGCACCCGCTGCAGCAGGCGCGAGCCGAAGCCCTGACGGGTCGGCGGGGCGACCGGAGGGCCGCCGCTCTCGCGCCAGTCGAGGTGGAGTCTCCCGTCGCGGACGTCCCAAGTGATGGCGACGCGCCCGCGGCCGGTCGAGAGGGCGCCGTACTTGGCCGCGTTGGTGGTCAGCTCGTGGATCGCCATGCCGATCGGCACGGCGATGTCGGAGGGCAGATCGACCGGGGGACCGTCGAGCGCGATGCGCAGGTCCGGCGAGGTCTCGGTCTCGCTCTCGGCGTAGGGCATCAGCTCGGAGGCCAGCAGGTCGCGCAGGCGCGCGGTCTGCCAGGTGGCCTCGGTCAGGACGCTGTGGGTGTGGGCCAGCGACTTGATGCGGCCGACGAAGGCCTCGTGGAAGCTGTCGATGCTGGTGGCCGTGCGCGCCGTCGAGCCGACGATGGCCTGCACGGTGGCGAGCGTGTTCTTCACCCGGTGGTGCAACTCGCGGATCAGGAGGCTGCGCCGCTCCTCCGATTGGTGCCGGTCGGTCACGTCGGCCACGACCCCGATCAGGCGGCGCGGCAGCGCGCCGGCGCGCCCCCGCTCGAACTTGCCCGCCATGTCGATGGTGCGCCACGTGCCGTCGTCGTGGCGGCGGATGCGGCCGGTGGCGTGGAGGATCGTGTCGTCGCGCAAGGCCCGCACGATGGCCTGGCGGAAGGCCGGGCGGTCGTCGGGATGCAGGATCTCCTTGAGGAAGGTGGACTTGCCGATGCTGCCCTCTTCCGGCCGGCGGCCGAACAGGGCGAACATCCGCTCGTTCTCCCAGGTCGCCCTGTCGTCGAGGACGTGCCACTCGAAGATGCCGAGATTGGCCACGGTGGTGGCGACCCGCAGCCGCTCCTCACGCTCGGCGAGGGCGACGCGGGCTTCGACCCGGGTGGTGATGTCCTGCACCACGCCGACGATGCCGACCGGCGTGCCGTCCCCGGAGAGGACAGCCTCGCCACGGGCGCCGATCCAGATCTCGGCCTCGTCCGCGGCGCGGCGGAAGCGCGTCTGGAATTCGTAAGGCCGGCCCTGACGGATCGCCTCGGAGACGGCCGTGCCGATGCGCTCCGCATCGTCCGGATCGATCCGCCCGCGCATCGCCGCCCAGGTGACCGAGCGGCCGGGGGCGTAGCCCAAAATCTGCGCGGCGCGGCGGGAGAAGGCCATCTCGCCGGTGGTGAGGTCCCAGCGCCATTCGCCGAGGCCCGCGGCGGTCAGCGCGTCGCGGTTCTGCTCGGCCCGGACCAGCTCGTCGGCATCGACCTCCTCGGCCACCGCCACCGTCTCGCCGCCCGCTTCCTCCGAGAGGGACAGGCGCAGGTCGATGCCGCCGCCGTCGGCCCGGCGCCAGCGGCGGATGCCGGGCTCGATCGTCTGCCCGCTGTCCAGCACGGTGGCGGCGGCCCGCCCGTCGAGGGCGCCGGGCGGGTGCCCGAGCCAGCCGCACAGGCGTGGGTTGGCGGCGCGGATGGTGCGGCCGTCGGGCGAGAGGATGGCGAGACCGACCGGGGCGGCATCGAAGGCAGCCCGGTACAGGCCGGGCGAGACATCCGGCGATCGAGAGCCCTGGTCCGCCCGTTCGAGCAATCCGTTCCCCGTTCAGCAGCCCGGGCCGCTCCCTTCAGCATGGCCGAGGGCGCGGCGACCGGCAAGGCCACGGCGGAGGCAAGCCCTAACTTGGCCGCCGGGTCAACAGCTTGGGTGAAGCACCCGCGAGCCAGCGCGTCGCGCGCAGCACCGCGCCGGCCTCGCCGGGGCCGCCCCGCAGCAGCGCCCGAGCGAGGCGAACCGGCAGGTTGACCGTGAACGCCGCCGCGAGGACGCCGAGGAGGGCGGCCGTGCCGTGATGCTTCTGTGCGTAGAGCGCCTGGGCGCGCAGGAAGTAGAACAGCCGCCGGTCCTTCACGCCCTCGGTCGTCCCCTGGCCGCGATGGCGGATCACGGCCCGTGCGGCATGGCACACGGCAAAGCCGGCCCGACCCGTCCGGGTGCAGAGGTCGGCATCCTCCCAGTAGACGAAGAAGCGCTCGTCGAAGCCGCCGAGTCGGGCGAAGAGCGGGCGGCGGATCATCAGGAACGCACCCATCACGGCGTCCACGGGGCGCGTGTCGGCGTGGTCCCAGTCGAGCCGGAAATGCGGAGGGATGCGCACCGGCAGGAGCCGATCGAGAAACAGGGTGTGGGCGACGAGGCTGAAGGCGGTGGGCGTGCGTGCGCAGGTGCGATGGGTCGCGCCGTCCTCGTCCACGAGGCGCGCGCCGACGATGCCGGTGCGGGAATTCGCCTCCAGCACCGCGCGGGCCTGCCCGATCCCGTCCCGGCTCACCTCGGTGTCGGGGTTGAGGAACAGGATCGCATCCGCCGAGCCGGCGGCCGCCCCCTGGTTGCAGGCGCGGGCGAAGCCGAGGTTTTCGGAATTGCGCAGCACGGTGACTTGAAGCCCCGGCCGCTCCGGTCCCTCGGCCGAGCCGTCGGTGGAGGCGTTGTCCACCACGACGACGCGCAGCGCCGCCGCGTCGGCGCAGGCGGCGAGGCTCGACAGGCAGGCGGCGAGCTGCGGACCGGCGTTCCAGTTGACGATGACGACGTCGAGCGGGGTCACGGGGGAGCGTCCGCAGGGCGCCCGAGCCGCCCGCGCAGGCCGTCGGCGACGGCCGACAGGAGGCGCGCGAGGAGGGCGGGGCGGTAGCCGTGATGGGCCCAGTGGAGCCCGATCTGCGCCGGCAGATAGGCCATCTGCTTGAGCTTCCACCGGGCCGGCACATGCGGCAGGCGCCAGCTATAGGCGGTGTTGCGCAGGTAGACCGCCATGCGGAACGACGGCTGGTCGGGCATCGCCAGCGGCAGGAAGCGGGCGCGGATCGTGCCGCGGCCGACGCTGTGGGGGATCGCGGTGGCCGGGTCCATCCAGCAGGAAAAACCCCGACTCCACGCGCGAAAACACCATTCGAGATCGACCGCGTCGATGAAGAAGTCCTCGCGGAACGGGCCTATCTTTTGGAACGTCGCGAGATCGATGAGTGAGCCGGAGGTCGCCAGGAACTCCACCGGCAGCAGGGCGCCGTGGGGCGTGATGCCCGGGCGGAGCGGATAGCGCGGCGCCTTGTGGCCGGGGTTCGGCGCGGGCGCCGGGCCGACGAGCGCGGGCGGCGGGGTCACGGCAGCGAGGCGGTCGAGGGCGAGGCCGAGCGCGTGAGCCGTCTCGGGGGTGGTGTCGGCGTCCTGATCGAGCAGGAACACGCGAGCGTATCCCGCGGCGGCGGCGGCCTCGCACAGCCGGTCGAGGGCGGCGCCGATGCCGTCGTTGCGGCCTTCCCCCAGACGCGTCACGCCCGCCGCATCGAGCCGCGCCAGCGCATCGGCCGGGAGGCCGCCGTTGTCGTAGACGAAGACCGATAGGTGCCCGGAAAAGCGCTCGACGATCCGCGCCACCTGCGCGGAAGTCGGGCGGAAGAACACGACCGCGACGGCGGTGTCGTGGGTGGGGGCGGAGGGCGTCACCGGGATGGCCTAGGACAGGAGGCGCCGACGGAGCAAGCCGTGCGCCTATTCCACCACCAGCTTGTAGCTCTGCCCCGGCTTCACGCTCGCCCCGCGTTCCAGCCCGTTCAGCACGAGGAAGCGCTCGGCGGCGCGGTCCGGCACGATCATGCGGCGGGACAGGCTCTCCACCGTGTCGCCCGGCGCGGCGGTGACGAGGCGCAGATGGGCGGGCTTGAGGCTGGCGGCCTCCTCGGGCTCGAGCGGGCGCAGACTCTCGATCCAGCGGCGGAAGGCCGGATCGGGATCGGTCGCGCCCTTGGCCGCCATGATCATGCGATAGGTGGTCTCGCCGACGCGGATCGCCGCGAGGCGGAAGGTCCAGTCCTTGCCCTTCGACAGGGCGGTGACCGCCGGGTTGCCGCCGACGATGCGGTTCTCCACCGAACCGGCATCGATGCCGTCGTTCCATGTGGCGCGCAGCACGTCCTCCAGGCCGCGGTCGGCGCTGGCCTCGACCTGATCGAACAGCAGGCGGCGGCTGCCCTCCGGCGTGGTGCCGAGCACGGCGTTGCGGGTGTTCTCGATTGTAAAGGCGTCGGGCACCTCGAAGGCGATGCGCAGGCCCGGATGCAGGAAGCGGCGGGCGCGCACCATGCCCTCGCCGGGGTTGTCGCCGTAGGCGACCCCGTCGATGGCCGCGAGGTAGCGGGCGCGCTCGTCCACGCCGAGGCCGGGGGCGCCGATGCGCCGGGCCGCGCGGGTGACGAGCGCGATCCGCTCGGTGGTGGCCGGATGCGTCGCCAGCATGTCGGGCTCGCTCGCCGTGCCGGTGCCGGACTTGAGCGCCAGGGTGCGGTTGAGCGCCTCCAGGAAGCGGCTCGCGCCGAACGGATCGTAGCCGGCCTGGGCCAGCACCCGCACGCCGCTGGTATCGGCCTCGAATTCCTGCTCGCGGGAGAAGCGGGCGAGCGTGAACTTCGACTGGTTCTCGAGCTGCGCCCCCGTCACCGGATCGTTCAGCACGTCGGCCACGACCCGGCTGACGAGCTGCGAGCGGAGCGCCATCTCGCTGCGGGCGGTGGCGTGGCGGAGCGTCACGTGGGCGATCTCGTGGGCGAGCACCGCCGCGACTTCCGAGGTGTCGGTGGCGAGCGCCAGCAGGCCTCGAGTGACGTAGAGCCGGCCGCTCGGGAGCGCGAAGGCGTTGACGACGGGCGAATCGAGCAGCGTCACCGCATAGGCCTCGTCGGGCCGCTCGCTCGCCTTCACCAGCCGCTCGGTCACCTCGGTGAGAAGCTTCAGGGCGGCGGGCGACCGGTACTCGCCGCCGAAGGAGGCCACGAGCTTGGCGTGATCGGCGTCATCGCCGGTGCGGGCGCGGCCGGTGGTCTTGGGCGCCTGCTCCGGCACCTTGATGACCGCGGGCGTGATGACGCTACCGGTCTGATCGCCGGCACAGGCCGAGAGCAGGGCCGCGAGCGCGGCACTCCCGGCAAGCCCCGCGAGCAGCCGCGCGCAAGCGCCCCGCCGCACCGATCCGATGTGCCGATGCCCCGTCATGCCGTTCAGCGCCGCAGCGCCCGCTCCCCCTCGACCACCTCGATCGCGTCCCGGGTATCCAAGTCGATCACCGGACCCCGCCGCATCTCGACCGTACCGCGGATGCGCACGAGGCGCCCCCTTAGCGTGGCCGTAGACAAACCATGTTCGGCCATCCCGCGCCAAGTGCGTTTCTGCACGATGACCGTGAGGCCCTGCATCCCACGCGGGGCGAAGTCCAGATACGTGCGCGCGCTGCGCTCCCCGACATGCAGGATGCGCCCCTCGACGACGGCGAATCGCCCGGCCCGCGCGGTGAGCGCGGCGGCGTCCGTGGCCTCGATGGGACCCGCCTTCCAGAGGCCGAGCCCGGCCGCGCGGGGCACCGCCTCCAGCGCCCTCAGGGACGGGCGGCACAGGGCATCCGCCTCGCCGGGATCGGCCTGGGCGAGGCCCGCCGCGATCAGGCCGCCGGCCAGATCCGTCGGCTCCGCGCCCTCCGTCACGACATCGGCCCGGCGGCGGCCCCAGCGGTCCTCGCTGCCGCGCTCGGTCAGGGCGAGCGGCGTATCGCGGAACGACAGAAGCCAGGCGCGGGCCGCGGCATCCGCCTCCGGTTCGTCGGGCCAGCGCAGATCCGACAGCACGGCGCGCGCCCCGGAGGCGAGGACGAGTTCGCCGCGCAGGCCCAGTCCGGCGAGCCGGTCGGCCCGCGCCGTGCCGGCGCGGCAGGCTTCGTCCGCATGGGCGGAGAACGGCAGCGCCCCGCAGGCGGCGAGCAGCCACAGGGCGCCGCCCCGGCGGGCGGGGCGGTTGAGTGTCGGCGCGATGGCGGGCGTTGGGATCACGGCGCGCGTCTCGGGTCGGCCTCGTCGGAAGCGGAGGCCAGGATTGCGGCGGATCGTGCCGGGATCGGGGCCGAGGATCCCGTTCCGGCGGATTCGGCAACCCTGCGGCGGGTTCGCCACACTCGGCGCGCGCCCGCTGCGTCGGGTGAGGCCCTCCCGCCACACCGGTCCGAAATCCGGTCAAGGCTCCGCTTTTCCCGCCCCGCTTGTCCCGGGCGCCTTGCCGCCATCGCATTTGGCCGCGACGGGAGCCGCAGGTTCGCCAAGGAAGTAAGGGATCTCGATGCCGCGCGGGTTGCTCTCGACCACAGCCTGTCTCGCGCTCGCAGCGAGCCTCGGCGCCTGCGGCACGTCGCGCTTCGACAGTCCGCGGCCGCGCCCGCAGGCCGCCCTGGAGCCCGCCACGCCGGCCCTGCCCTCGGGCCGGGTGACGAGCGAGCCGCTCGCGCCGCCGCCCGGCGCCAGCGCCGCCCCGGTCGATGCGCCGCCGAGCGTGGCCGCAGCCCCCTCCCCGGCCCTGGAGCCCGAGCCGCTGCCGCCGCCGCCCGCCCCGGCGCCCGTCGTCGCCACCGGCCGCTCCTCGGTGGTGGGTTCGTGGAACGCCACCGATGCCACCGGCAGCTGCAAGGTCTCGCTGTCCAGCGCGCCCGCCCTCGACCTGTACAAGGCCTCGACCTCGGGCTGCGCCAACAAGGATCTCGCCAAGGTTTCGGCGTGGGATTTTCGAGACGGCGAGGTCTACCTCTATCAGCCCGGCGGCACCGTCACGGCGCGCCTGCGACAGTCCGGCGGCAGCCTCGACGGCGCCTTGTCGAAGTCGGGCGCACAGCTCGCCCTGGCACGTTAGAGCATCGGTCCGAAAGGTGGCCATCGGCTTTCGGAAGACAGCCGATGCTCTCCGTTCTTGGGCCGCATCGTCTTTTTCCGAAAGCCGGAAACCACCTTTCGGGACGATGCTCAAGCCGGAGGCCGGCGCGACCGACGTTCCTGCGCGCCCGGAACCGGTTCGAGGTTCCCGGGGCGGCGGGGCCATCCGTCTCGATCGTCGGGCCCGAAGGACGCAGCGGCTTTCGAGAAGAGCCGCGCGCCACAGGAGTTTTAGAATACCGTCCTCAAGCCCGGTCCCGGGACGGGCGCGGGCGGGGAACGACGGGACGGCCCGTCAGGCCGCTCCCCGCGCCTCCTCGCCGCCCGCATTCACGAAGCTCTTCAACTCGTCGAGGGAGCCGAAGGTGAAGCGGCCCCGCGGCGTGTCGGCCTCGATCGAGCCGTCGGAGAACATTACGTAGGTGTTGGCGCCCGACGCGTAGCTGCCGACCGCATGGCGTTCCGGCTCCGCTGCCGGCTCGGGCTCTGCCTCGTGCTCCGTCTCCGCGCTCGCCGCCGCCGCCGGTTCGGAAACCGGAGCGGGTTCCGGCTCCGGTTCCGGCGCAGGCGGCTCGGGGGTCAGATCGAGGGCGGGGCGCAGGCCGATGCCCTCGGCGACGGCCAGGCTCGGCTCGGACTCCGCCGCCGGGGCGGCGAACAGGGCGTCGTCCTCCCCCTCGCGACGAGGCGGCTCCTCCGGCAGGAGATCGGGCAGCAACGGCTCCGCCTCCGTCCGGCTCCCGGCCGCGGGCTCGGGATCCTCGAACACCGGCTCGGTGCCGCGCCCGCCCGGACGGATCGCGCCGAGGCCGAGCCCCGCGAGCCCTGCGGTTCCCGCCAACGCTCCCGCCGAGGGCGGCTCGACGGACGGCGCCGCGAGCACCGGATCGCTCGGGGCGGCGAGCCACGGTGCGGCGTCGGCCGTGGGCGGCACCGGAACGGCGCCCTGTTGGCGGAACCCCTCCTCGCGCAGGCGGATGACGGCGCGCTGCACCCGGCGCAGCCGATCCACCACCGCCGACAGGCCGAGCAGGATCACCCCGGCGGATGCCGCGGTCGAGCCGCCGATCACCATGGCGAGTCCGCTCTCCAGCCGTACGTAGGGAAAGCCCTGGACCACGGCGGCGATGCCGCCGAGGATCATGACGAGACTGAGCGCGAGCAGCGCGACGACCATGGTACTCTCGACTGACTGTCGCGGGCGGCGGGAGCGGACAGGATAACCCCCGGAACCGGCATTGCAAAATTCGCCGCCGACGTTGCACGGGGAAATCGGGCGTTTCCGCGGCTTTGCCCCCCTTTGCGCACAGTTCGCAGCGTTGCCGAGCCGGGGCGACCGACTTACCTACCGGCCGTCGCCTCGCCGGCCCGCCCTCGGGCGCGCCACACAGGTCCCGTGCCCGCGAGGCCCGGATAACCAGGAGACCCCGATGACGTTCACCCTGCCGGAGCTGCCCTACGCCTACGACGCGCTGGGGCCCTACATGTCGAAGGAGACCCTCGAGTTCCACCACGACAAGCACCACAAGGCCTACGTCGACACGGGCAACAAGCTGCTCGAAGGCACCGATCTCGCCGGCAAGAGCGTCGAGGAGATCGTCAAGGCGAGCTACGGCACGAACCAGGCGCTGTTCAACAACGCCGGCCAGCACTTCAACCACCTCCATTTCTGGAACTGGATGAAGCCCAACGGCGGCGGCCAGCCCCCGCAGGCGCTCGCCTCCAAGATCGACGAGGATCTCGGCGGCTACGAGAAGTTCAAGGCCGACTTCATCCAGGCCGGCATCGGCCAGTTCGGCTCAGGCTGGGCGTGGCTCGCGGTCAAGGACGGCAAGCTCGCCATCATGAAGACCCCCAACGGCGAGAACCCGCTGGTCCACGGCGCCACCCCGATCCTCGGCGTCGACGTGTGGGAGCACTCCTACTACATCGACTACCGCAACCGCCGGCCCGACTACCTCAAGGCGTTCGTCGAGAACCTCGTGAATTGGGAGTATGTCGAGAAGCTGTACGGCGAGGCGAAGGCCTGATCGGCTTTTTCTGACACGTGATGTCCGGGCCGCCCCATCGCCGATGGGGCGGCCCTTTTCGTGCCCGGCGTGGCGCGGCGGTCATTGCCCCGGCGCGGACCCGCGCCGTACTCGTCGGTCGGGCTTTCATCCCACCCACACCCTCATCCTGAGGTGCCGCGTCAGCGGCCTCGAAGGAGGGCTCCAGGGACCGCTGAGACTTCTGGAGCCCTCCTTCGAGGCCTCCGCTGTGCTGCGGCACCTCAGGATGAGGGTGCGGGTGGGAGAGCCGGGTCCGGCGGCGGAGCCTTTTCCGCGGTCGTACGGGATCGGTCCGAAAAGAGAAAAAAATGATCCGCTCGATCCTCTCCGTCGGCGGCTGGACGCTGGTCTCGCGGGTCACCGGGTTCGCCCGCGACGTGGTGACGGCGGCCGTGATGGGGGCAGGACCCGTCGCCGACGCCTTCGTCGTCGCCTTCCGCCTACCGAACCACTTTCGCGCGATCTTCGGCGAGGGGGCGTTCAACACCGCCTTCGTGCCGGCCTATGCGCGGCTCGAGGAGGCAGGCGAGGCCGGCGCCGCGCAACGGTTTGCGGATCGCGTCTTCACCCTGATGCTGCTGGTGCAGGTGGGCCTGCTGGCTCTGGCGCTACCCGCGATGCCCTGGGTGGTGCGCGCCCTGGCGCCGGGCTTTTCCGAGGATGCCGAGCGGTTTTCGCTCGCCGTCGATCTCACCCGGATCACCTTCCCCTACCTGCTGTTCATGACGCTGGTGACGCTGTTCTCCGGCATCCTGAACGCGCATCGCCGTTTCGCCGCCGCCGCGGGCGCGCCGGTGCTGCTCAACCTCGCGATGCTGGTGGCGCTGGCTCTGGCCTTTCTGTTCCCGAACGCGGCCTACGCCGCCGCCTGGGGCGTGTCGGTGTCGGGCGTGCTGCAATTCGCCCTCGTCTGGTGGGCTGCCCGCCGCGGGGCCTACGCGCCGCGGCTGATGCGCCCCAGCTTCCGCGACCCCGACATGGTCCGCTTCTTCAAGGTGCTCGGCCCCGCGGTGATCGGCTCGGCCGGGTTCCAGATCGCGTCCTTCGCCGACACCATCATCGCGAGCTTTCTGCCGGTCGGGGCGGTCTCGGCGCTCTACTACGCGGACCGGCTCTATCAGCTCCCCTTCGGCGTCATCGCCATCGCGGCCGGCACCGTGCTGTTGCCCGAGATGAGCCGCCGGCTCGCCGCCGGAGACGTGGAGGGCGCGCATGCGGCGCAGAACCGGGCGGCGGGATTCTCGCTCGCGCTGTCGGCCCCCTTCGCGGTGGCCTTCCTGACCCTGCCGGGGTCGATCATGGCGGCCCTGTTCCAGCGTGGCGCCTTCACCGCCGAGGACGCGGCCCGCTCGGCGGCAGTGCTCGCCGCCTACGGGCTGGCCCTGCCGGCGGCGGTGCTGGTGCGGTCGGCTCTGGCGAGCTTCTACGCCCGGCAGGACACGAAAACGCCGCTCTACGCCTCGCTCACCGGCATTGCGGTCAACGTCGCGCTCAAGCTCGTGCTGACCGGTCCCTACGGCGTCGCGGGCCTCGCGCTCGCCACCGCCATCGGCGCCTGGATCAATCTCGGCCTGCTCTACGCGCTCGCGCTCAAGCGCGGCTGGACCGCACCGGGGCGCCCGCTCCTCGTCATTGTGGCGGTGGTGGCCGCCGCGAGCCTCGGGCTCGCCGGCCTCGCGGTCTACGGCCTGCCGCTGGCCGAGTGGTTCGTGCCCGCCCTCCCCCATTTCCGCGAGATCGCGGTGCTGGCGCTGATCGGCGCCGTCGGCGCTCTGGCCTATGGCGGCGCCCTGCTGGCGGGCCTGCGCCTGTTCGGCGTGCGCCTGCGCCGCAGGTAGCCGCGCGCCATCCATGCCACAGGTGAGCGGCATGACACGCTCCGACCTCCTCGCCGGCAAGACCCACGCCGTGTTCGACGCCTACGGCACGCTGTTCGACGTGCATTCGGCGGTCGCCCGCCACGCCGGAGCCATCGGTCCGAAGGCGCAGGCGTTCTCGGAGATGTGGCGCACCAAGCAGCTCGAATACAGCTGGGTGATCGGGTTGATGGGCCGCTACGAAGCGTTCTGGACGCTGACCGAGCGCGCCCTCGACTTCGCCCTGGCCAAGCACCCGGACGTGAACCCCACGCTGCGCGAAACGCTGCTCGACGCCTATCGCGATCTCGATGCCTACGCCGAGGTTCCGGGTGTTCTGGCGCGCCTGCGCGAGGCGGGCCTGCAAACCGCCGTGTTCTCCAACGGCGACGCCACGATGCTGGCGCGGGCGGTCGCCTCCGCCGGGCTGGCCGAGCGGCTCGACGCGGTGCTGTCGGTGGACCCCGTCCGCACCTTCAAGACGGCACCGGCCGCCTACCGACTGGTGCTCGACCGGCTCGGGGCCGCCCGCGAGGGCGTATTGTTCTTCTCCTCCAACCGCTGGGATATCGCGGGCGCCGCCGCCTTCGGTTTCGACGCGGTCTGGGTCAACCGCACCGACCACCCCGACGAATACCCAGATCTGACGCCCCGCCTCGTCGTGAAGAGCCTCGACACGCTCGTGTGAACGGACGCCTCCGCCGGCGTTCGCCAATCCTTAAGCACGCGGGTGGCATTTTACGGGAGCGTCCCCTGGAGGTTCTTGGTCCCGTGTCCGTTTCCGTCCTTGCCCGGAAGGGCGTTTGCGCGGCGCTCCTCGCCGCAGCCCTCGTCTCCACCGCGCCGGCCTCGGCCCGTGACGGCCGCAACGGCGCCCTGATCGGCGGCGCCGCCGCCGGTGTCGTCGGCGGCCTGGCCCTCGGTGCGCTCCTCAACAGCGCCCCGCCCCCGCCGCCCGGCCCGGCCCCGCGCCCGGTCTATGTCGAGGAAGGCCCGGTCTACGTCGCCCCACCGCCGCGCCGCGGCCCGATCTGCCACTACGAGCGCCGCAAGCAGTGGCTCAACGACATCGAGTTCACCTACAAGAGCGTCGAAGTCTGCGAATAAGGCCGATGCGGGAGGGCGTCCGCGTCAGGCGGGCGCCTTCTTCGTGAGGATCCAGTCCTCGACCACGATGGCGTCGAGGCCCGTCGTGTAGAACATCAGGATCGCGTCCTCCGCGCTATGGAGGATCGGCTTGCCCATCACGTTGAAGCTGGTGTTGAGCAGGATCGGCACGCCGCTGATGTCGGCGAACGCCGCGATCAGCGCCGCGTAACGCGGGTTGCGCGCGGCCGTCACGCTCTGAAGCCGACCGGTGCCGTCGGCGTGAACGACCGCAGGCACCCGCGCCCGCACGTCTTCGCGCCAGACCAGCGTGCGCTCCATGTAGGGGCTGTCCGAATAGTCCTCGAACCAGTCCGGCCCGGCCGCGGCCAGGATCGAGGGCGCGAACGGGCGGAACGCCTCGCGGTACTTCACCTTGGCGTTGAGCGTCGCCTTGGCATGGGCCGGGCGCGGATCGGCCAGGATCGAGCGGTTGCCCAGTGCCCGCGGCCCGAACTCGGCCCGCCCCTGCACCCAGCCGACGAGCCCGCCCTCGGCGAGGATGTTTGCCGCTTCCCGCGTCACGCCCTCGATGTCGAGGCGTCGAGCGCGCGGCTCCCACGCCGCCATGCGCTCGAACGGTTCGGTCGAGACCGTCGAGCCGAGATAGGGCGTGAGCGGGCGCGCCTCAGCCGCCGGGCCGGTCCAGTCGGGATGGTCTTGCGCCAACGCCAGCCACGCGGCGCCGATGGCGTTGCCGTCGTCGGCGGGCGCGGACGGAACGTGGAGCCGTTCGAAGCCGGAGCGGCCGAGCACGCGGCCGTTATAGGACGAATTGAGCCCGCAGCCGCCCGCGATCACGAGGTTTTCGCAAGGTGCGAGCGCCCAGGCCTCGGCGACGAGCCCATCCATCAACTCGCAGAAGACGTCCTGGCCGCAGCGGGCGAGGTCGGCCCAGCCCTGCTCGCCGATATCGGCGGGGCGCCGCGCCAGCACCTCGGCGGCGACCGCCTGCACCGTCTCGGCCTCGGCGAACCGCAGGCGCCCGTTCTCGACCGCGTAGAGGCGGCGCAGCAGGGCCATCAGGGCCGGATCGGATTGGCCGTAGGGGCTAAGCCCCATGATCTTCCATTCCTCGCCCTTGATCTGGTCGAAGCCGGCGAGATCGGTGACGAGCCCGTAGAGGAAGCCGACCGAGCCGCGCCCGCGGTGACGCCGCACCTCCTCGATGCGCCCGTTCCGCAAGCGGTAGATCGCCGCCGCCCCGGTCTCGCCCATGCCGTCGACGATCAGCGCCGTCGCCTCCGCGAACGGGCTGCTCCACAGGGCGTAGGCGGCATGGGACAGGTGGTGGGCGAAGCGGCGCTGCCCGGTGATCGTCGCGCGGGGCTTGCCGCCGAGCCCGCGGGTCTCGTTGTCGAGCGCCAGCAGCGTGCCGTAGCCGGCCCGCGCCTGCATGGCGTGGAGATCGGCGATGAAGACGCGCTCGGCCCGCTCGGGCACGAAGGAGCGATTGAGGGTGGAGGGGTGGGCAGCCAGCGCCGTCAGGTCGAAGGCGCCCGAGGCTGCCTGTCCCTTCAGGAAGTCCGAGAACGGCTCCCCCCAGGACGAGGCGACGACGAGCTCGGAGCCTTCCGGCAGGTATCGCTCGAGCAGCCCGGCCATGCGGGTGCCGGGATCGGGCTCGCAGTTCGGGGCGCGCTTGTATTGGAGATAACGCTCGGCCGCCTCGGCAAAGAGCACTTCGCCGTCCGGCCCGACCAGGGCCATTGCCGGATCGTGGAAGGTCGTGGCGAGGCCGAGATAGAAGGGCATGAGCCTTGGGCTACACCCCGAGGAGACGGGTCGCAACGCGGGTCGGCACCCCGTGCACCCCTCGCTCCGGCGTGTCGGGAAGGGGAGCACGGCGGAGGCCGCGCGATCAGGCCCCTTCGCCCAACGCCGCCCGGATCAGCCGTTTTCCTTCTTCGCCCGACCACTCGGCGGGGCCCTTCATCACGCCGAGCATGCAGCCCTTGGCGTCGACGAGGGCCGTCGTCGGCAGGCCGGTCGAGCCGGCGGCCGATTGGAGCGCCGGCAGCACCTTGCCCTCGGGGTCGCCGTAATAGGTCAGCCCGGTGATGCCGTTGGCCTTGAACCAAGCGGGCGGCTTGTCGAGGTTGCGGGTCTCGACGTTGATCGCCACCACTTGGAAGCGGTCGCCGCCGAGATCGGCCTGGAGCCGGTCGAGGGCCGGCATCTCGGCCTTGCAGGGGGCGCACCATGTCGCCCACAGGTTCACCAGCCGCAGCTTTCCGTCGAGGGCCGAAAGCTCGGTCGGGGCGCCGTCCGGGCCCTTGAAGGCCAGCGCCGGGGCGGGTTTCGGGGCCGGCCACGCCTCGAAGGCCGCGACCGCGCCGCGGGCGAGCGGAGCGAGGCGGGCGGCGGTCGGCGCGGCCTCCGCGCAGGGGCCGGTGGGCCCGAGCCCCATGAGGTTGCCGAGGTTCCGGCCGGTCCCGTATAGGGCGAAGCCGCCGAGCAGCGCGGCGGCGAAGACGCCGCCCGCGATCAGGATTTTCGGGTTTGCCCTCACCGGCAGGCTCCGGTGCGCGCAGTCGGGAAGGTGGAACGGGCCATGAGCAACCGGATGTGGGGCGGGCGCTTCGCGAGCGGCCCTGCCGAGATCATGGAGGAGATCAACGCCTCCATCGGGTTCGACCGGCGCCTCGCGCCCCAGGACATTCGCGGCTCGCTGGCGCATGTCGCGATGCTGGGGGCGCAGGGCATCCTGCCGGCCGACGATGTGGCCGCGATTTCCGACGGGCTCAAGTCCGTCGAGGCCGAGATCGCGCGCGGCGAATTCGCGTATCGGCGCGAATTGGAGGACATCCACATGGCGGTGGAGAGCCGCCTGACCGAGATCGTCGGCCCCGCCGCCGGCCGCCTCCACACCGCCCGCTCGCGCAACGATCAGGTCGCCACCGACATGCGGCTGTGGGTGCGCGACACCCTCGATGCGCTGGACGCGCAGGTCGCCGAATTGCAGCGGGTGCTGGCCGAGAGTGCCGAGAAATACGCGGCGACCGTGATGCCGGGCTTCACCCACCTGCAATCGGCCCAGCCCGTCACCTTCGGCCACCATTGCCTCGCCTATGTCGAGATGCTGGCCCGCGACCGGGGCCGGTTCCGCGATGCCCGCGCGCGGCTCAACGAGTGCCCGCTCGGCGCCGCCGCGCTCGCCGGCACATCCTTCCCGATCGACCGGCACGCGGTCGCCGCCGCGCTCGGCTTCGACCGGCCGACCGCGAATTCCCTGGATTCCGTGGCCGACCGCGACTTCGCGTTGGAATCGCTCGCCGCCGCCTCGATCTGCGCCGTCCACCTCTCGCGCTTCGCCGAGGAGCTGGTGGTGTGGACCTCGGCCCAGTTCGGCTTCGTGAAGCTGTCCGACCGCTTCACCACCGGCTCGTCGATCATGCCCCAGAAGCGCAACCCCGACGCCGCCGAGCTGGTCCGCGCCAAGGCCGGGCGCATCGTCGGCGCGCTGACGGGTCTGCTGATCGTGATGAAGGGGCTGCCGCTCGCCTATTCCAAGGACATGCAGGAGGACAAGGAGGGCACCTTCGACGCGCTCCAGTCCCTCTCCCTGTGTCTGGCCGCCATGACCGGCATGGTGCGCGACCTCGAGCCCGTCACCGAGACGCTGAAGCGCGCCGCCGGCTCCGGCTACGCCACCGCCACCGATCTCGCCGACTGGCTGGTGCGCGAACTCGGGATGCCGTTCCGGCAGGCCCACCACGTCACCGGCCGGGTCGTGGCCGCGGCGGCCGAGCGCGGCGTCGGATTGGAAGAGCTGTCCCTCGACGCGATGCAGGCCATCGAGCCGCAGATCACGGATGCGGTCTTCGCCGTGCTCGGCGTCGAGAACTCGGTGGCGAGCCGCACCAGCTACGGCGGCACCGCGCCGGACAACGTCCGGGCCCAGGCGCAGGGCTGGCTCGCGAAGCTGGCCCCTGTGGAGAAGTAGGACGGACCCGCGGGAACGGGCATGGAAAGTGCGGCGTTCATGGAACGGCTAGGTCAGCTTGGCTATCCGGACGCTCGAACCCGCGGAGTCCCGTCGATGAACGTAGAGAGCTGGATCACGGTCGAGGAAACCCCTGCCCTGGCGCAGGCGGCGCGGGAGGCGATCGAAGCCCGACTGGCCCGGTTCCCTGTCGCCCAGCGCGACGCGTTCTGGGCCTCGATCGTGAAGGCCTACAACACGCCCTACAACGACCCGGTGAAGAAGCCGGCGGCCCCGAAGCCCGCCGAGCCGGCGCCGAAGGTCGAGCTGGTCCTGCCCGAGATCGAGCTGCCCGCCGCCGCCATCGCCTCCGCGGCGCTCGCCGCCGAAATCCGGGCGGCCTGAGGCCGTTCCGGCGGCCGTTTTCGGTTGATCGGTGCCCGGCGGGACTTTCCCATCCCGTCCGCGGCCATCATCCTGCCGCGAGAAAAGGCGAGCGGAGCCATTCGTTCGCCCGGAAAAAGCGTGAGATGCAGCGGCACCGCCTCCCGACCCTCCTGCCCGCCCTCCCCGTCCTGCTCGCGCCCTGGCTGATCGCGGCCGGCGCGTCGCTGGTGCCGATGCCGACCGAGCGTGCCCACGCCCAGGCCGCCGCCGAGGCGCCCGCGGCCGAGGCGGCGCCGACGGAAGGGCGCCGCAGCCGGCGCGGCCGCCGTTCTTCGAAGAACAGCGCTCCGAAGGCCGCCGCCGTGCCGCCGGGGATGCAGCAGGCGGTGCCCCTCGCGGTGTTCGGCGACTGGAACGTCTTCACCAATGGCGGGCAGGCGCGGGAGAAACTCTGCTACGCCATCGCCCAGCCGACGACGCGCAGCCCGAAATCGCTCGCCCGCGACACCGGCTACCTGTTCGTTTCCTTCGCCAAGGGCGGCGCCCAGAGCGAGATCGCGGTGATGCTCGGCTTCAAGCCGAGGCCGGCGGCGGCGCAAGCCAAGCCCGGCGCGGCGGCGGCGCCGAGCGATCCCTACCTGACGGTCGGCGCGACCCGTTACGGCCTCGTCGTCAAGGACGAGAACGCCTGGGTGCAGAATCAGGCCGAGGAGCCGCGCATCGTCGCCGAAATGAGCCGCACCCAGACCGCCACCGTCCGCACCACCTCGCAGCGCGGCAACCCGACCCAGGACGAGTACGCGCTGGGTGGTTTCGCTGAGGCGCTGAAACGGGCGCGGGAGGAATGCAAGTAGGGGTCAGCTCTTCAGCCGATAGCCCGTCCTGAAGATCCACGTCACCAGCCCGAGGCAGAGCGCCAGGAACCCGAACGTCACCGCGATGCTGACGCCGACCGCGACGTCGCCCTTGCCGAAGAAGGCCCAGCGGAAGGCACTGACGAGGTAGACCACCGGGTTGGCGAGGCTCACCGCGTGCCAGAACGGCGGCAGCATTTCGATCGAGTAGAAGCTGCCGCCCAGGAACGTCAGGGGGGTGACGATGAGCAGCGGCACCAGCTGAAGCTTCTCGAACCCGTCCGCCCAGAGGCCGATGACGAAGCCGAACAGGCTGAAGGTGACGGCGGTGAGCAGCAGGAAGGCCACCATCCAGAACGGATGCTCGATGTGCAGCGGCACGAACAGGGCGGCGGTGGCCAGGATGACGAGGCCGATGAAGATCGACTTGGTCGCCGCCGCGCCGACATAGCCCAGCACCACCTCGAACGGCGCGATCGGCGCCGAGAGCAACTCGTAGATCGTGCCGGCGAAGCGGGGGAAATAGATGCCGAAGGCGGCGTTGGAGATGCTCTGGGTCAGCAGCGAGAGCATGATCAGCCCCGGCACGATGAAGGCGCCGTAGGGGATGCCGTCGACCGTCTGCACCCGTGCGCCGATCGCGGCGCCGAACACGACGAAGTAGAGCGAGGTGGCGATGACCGGGGCGACGATGCTCTGGAGCGCCGTGCGCCAGAACCGCGCCATCTCGAAGCGGTAGATCGCCAGGACCGCCGGCAGGTTCATGGGGCGGCTCCCGTATGGCCACGGACGAGATCGACGAAGATCTCTTCCAGCGAACTCTGTTGGGTGTCGAGGTCGGTGAAGCCGATGCCGGCGGCGGCGAGATCGGTGAGCAGGCGGGTGATGCCGGTGCGCTCGCGCTGGGTGTCGTAGGTGTAGACGATCTCGCGGCCCCCCGGCCCGAGGTGCAGCGCGTATCCCGCGAGGCTCTCCGGCAGGGCCGCGAGCGGCTCGGCCAGATGCAGGGTGAGCTGTTTCTTGCCGAGCTTTCGCATCAGCTCGACCTTGTCCTCCACGAGGATGATCTCGCCTTTCCGGATCACGCCGACCCGGTCGGCCATCTCCTCGGCCTCCTCGATGTAGTGCGTGGTCAGGATCACCGTGACGCCCTGGTCGCGCAGGCGCCGCACGAGGCGCCACATGTCCTGACGCAGTTCCACGTCCACGCCCGCGGTCGGCTCGTCGAGGAACAGCACCTGCGGCTCGTGGGCGAGCGCCTTGGCGATCAGCACGCGCCGCTTCATGCCGCCGGACAGCTGCATGATCCGGTTGTCGCGCTTCTCGTAGAGGGAGAGGTCCTTCAGGACCCGCTCGATATGGTCCGGATTCTTGCCGAGGCCGAACAAGCCGCGGCTGAAGCTCACCGTGTCCCACACCTTTTCGAAGGCGTCGGTGGTGAGTTCCTGCGGCACCAGCCCGATCATCCGACGCGCCGCGCGGTAATCGCTGCGGTTGTCGTGGCCGCCGACCCGGATCGTGCCCGAACTCGGCGTGACGATGCCGCAGACGGTGTTGATCAGCGTCGACTTGCCGGCCCCGTTCGGACCCAGCAGGGCGAAGATTTCACCCTTGTCGATGGCGAGGTTCACGTCCTTGAGGGCGTGGAGGCCGGAGGCATAGACCTTCGACAGGTTTTCGATCGAGACGATCGGCGGCATCGCGGTCCAAAATGCTACGGGGCGCGCCCTATAGCACGCCCCGCGCCGCCGTGAAGCATCGTGGCCGAATGGCCATTCCGGTGCGTTTTGCCGCGGAAGTGCGGTCTATCAGGGAACTCTCTTCCCCTCTCGCGACTTCAACCTTCACTCTCCTGCGAAAACCTCCCCTGACCCGGCCTGCCCTCTCAACGAAGGCGGGCCGTTTTCTTGTCCGGAGATCAGGCCGCCATCGGCAGGTCGTCCTCGGTCTGCGCCGCCATGAACTGCGCCTTGGCGAGGTCGGCGAAGCGATGCCCTTGGGCGACCAGTTCGTCGAAGGTGCCGGCTTCCACGATCTTGCCCTGCTCGAACACGAGGATGCGGTCGGCGTTGCGGATCGTGGCGAGGCGGTGGGCGATCACGAAGGTCGTGCGGCCCTCCATCACGGTCTCCAGCGCCTGCTGCAGCTTGCGCTCGGTGGCGGCGTCGAGGGCGCTCGTCGCCTCATCGAGGATCAGCACCGGCGGGTTCTTCAGGAGCGCGCGGGCGATCGAGAGGCGCTGGCGCTCGCCGCCCGACAGGGAGCGGCCGCGCTCGCCGATCACGGTGTCGAGGCCGTCCGACTGGCGGGCCATGAACTCGCCGGCCTGGGCGCGTTCCAGCGCGTCGAGCATCTCGGCATCCGTCGCGTCGGGGCGACCGACCTGAAGGTTCTCGCGGATCGAGCGGTTGAACAGCATCGGCTCTTGGAACACGACGCCGATGTTGTGGCGCAAGCTCGAGAGGCCGATGTCGCGGATGTCGGTGCCGTCGATGCGGATGGCGCCCTGATCCGGGTCGAAGGTCCGGTGCAGCAGGCCGAGCGTGGTCGACTTGCCCGAGCCGGTGGTGCCGACGAGCGCCACGGTCTCGCCGGGCTTGGCCGTGAACGACACGCCGTCGAGCGCCCGGCGGCGGCCGTCGTAGGAGAAGGCGACGTTGTCGAACTCGACCGCGCCCTCGGGGCGGGCCAGCGGCTTAGCATGGGCCCGGTCGCGGACGGCGGGCACCGTGTCGAGCACCTCGAAGAACTCGCGCATCTTCGGCGCCTGCATGAACACCCCGTTCACGAAGGTGACGACGTGGTCGAGCTTGGTCACCAGCATGGTGGCGAGGCTCATGAAGGCGACGATCTCGCCGACGGTGGCCGCACCTTTCTGGTGCAGGGCGATGCCGGTGATGAAGATCGCCGTCATGGTGAGCGTGCCCGACGCCCGGGTGGCGACGTTGGCGAGCGCCCACCACGACAGGACCGGAATCTGAACCTTCAGCAGATCGTGGATGATGGTGCGCATCGCCTCCTTCTCGGCCCGCGCGCGGGTGAAGGACTGGATGACGGCGACGTTGCCGAGCGCGTCGGAGGCATGCGCCGCGAGGCCCGACTGGTACTCCTCGACCTCGCCCTGCAGCGTCTCGGTGCGGCGCAGGACGTAGCTCGCCAGCGCGGTGAAGATCAGCACCAGCACGACGAGGATCGCGCCGAGACGCCAGTTCACGAACAGGGTCAGCGGCAGCAGCACGCCGACGGAGAGCAGGGCGGCGAAGTGCTCGCGGAAGAAGTTGAGCCAGATCCAGGCCATGCCGTTGGTGCCCTCCAGCATCGCCTTCAGCACCCGCCCGGAATGGTTGGACGAGTGGAAGGCGATGGGCAGCTCCAGCACGTGCTCGAAGAAATTCGCCATGGTGGCGAGGCGGTTGCGGTGGGCCAAGCGGTCGGAATGGAGCGCGATGGCCACGCCCGCGCCGATGGTGAACAGGCCGAACACCACCCAGGCGACGATCCACGGGGCGAGCGACGTGGCGGGCGCGTCCTTCGACAGATGGGTGAGCCCGTCGATGATGCGGCCCATGATGAGCGGTTCGGCGAAGGCCGCCACCGCCAGCGCGACGTTGGCCGCGATCAGGCCCACGGCCAGCCGCTTCTCCGCCCCGAGCAGGCTCAGAACCCGCGCGTAGAGACGAATCATCGACATCAGGTTTCGCTCCCCCGTCCCGTCCGGCCGCCTCGCGGAGACCGGCTTCGTGAGACCCGCCGGGGATCTCCCGGCCCCGGCGATCCGGCTCCGCTCAGGCGGTTTTCGGACCATCGGTGCGGGACTTATGCCCCGCCGCCCCTGAACGGCACATGACGCGGCCGTTATCGCTTCGGCAACGTCCTTTACGGTTCCTTCAGCCTGATTTTTTAGATCTGTGACGAGTGCCCGCAGGCGGGCTGGATCGGGCGTCGCGTCAATGGATCTCGCAACCGGTGTCGGGCTGCTCGGCGGCGTCGGCGTGGTGTTCACGCTCATCATGATCGATGGCGGCAACTTCGCCGCCTATTTCGACAAGCACGCGGTGATCGTCATCTTCGGCGGCTCGGTGATGGCGACCATCATCCGCTTCCCGTTCTCGGTGATCGCCCACGGCGTGCCGATGGGCCTGCGCTACGCCTTCACCATGCGGGCGGTGAAGCCGCACGACCTGATCGAGGAGATCACCCGGATCGCCGAGGTGGTGCGCAAAAGCGGGCCCATCGCGCTGGAGAGCATGGAAATCTCCGATCCCTTCCTGGCGCAGGGCGCGCGCTACATCGCCGACGGCTACGACCGCGACTTCATCCGCGACACGATGGAGCGCGACCGCGACAACTTCCTGATGCATCTCGACGAGGGCTCGAAGATCTACCGGGCCTTCGGCGACTGCGCCCCGGCCTGGGGCATGATCGGCACCATCCTCGGCATGGTGACGATGTTCGCCAACATGTCCGACCCGTCGAAGCTCGGCCCCGCCATGGCGACCGCGCTGCTGGCCACCCTCTACGGCGCGCTGATCGCCAATCTCGTGGCGCTGCCGATCGCCGACAAGCTGCACGTGAAGGTCGAGGAGGAGGACGTCTCGCGATCCCTCATCATCGACGGCATCCTGCTGATCCGCGACCAGAAGAGCGCCTCGCTCGTGCGCGAGATGCTGATCGCCTACCTGCCGGCCAACCATCGCGCCGACCTCGTCGCCGAAGCGGCTTGATGGAGAGTTGCCCCGCTTGCGCGGGGCGTCCGGCGGACCACCGCCGCCGCGCAGTTGCGCGGGCAGACCTCGATGGTGGGGACCATCGCGGTCCGGTTTGAGGAGATGCGGACGTGGCCAAGAAGAAGCGCGGCGGTGCGCATGGCGGTCACGGCTGGTTCGTGACCTTCGCCGACCTGATGGCGCTCCTGATGAGCTTCTTCGTCATGATCGCCGCCTACTCGACCCAGGACCAGAAGAAGCTTCAGGTCGTGGCGGGCTCGATGCGCGACGCCTTCGGCACCAGCAAGGAATCGAAGTTCGCCGGCATCATCGAGCAGGAGGGCCTGCCGACGGCGGACAAGCTGAAGCACCTGCGCGACGTGCCGCCCGAGCGCGCCTCCGACCGCACCACGCCGCCGCAGCTCGACAGCGGCCTCGACGACGGCATTCCCGATCGCGGCTATCCGGAAGCCTTTGGGCAGGCCGCCGCCTCGCTGCGGCAGGCGATGCAGGACATGCCGGAGGTGGCCGAGCTGTCGAAGAACATCATCATCTCGCCGACCCGCCGGGGGCTCGACGTGGCGATCGTCGATCAGGACGGGCGCTCGATGTTCCCCGAAGGATCGAGCCGGCCCTACGACCGCACCCGGCGGCTTCTGGAGAAGCTCGTGCCGACGCTGGCGCGGCTGCCCAACCGCATCGTCGTGACCGGCTTCACGGCGACGCCCCGGCCGGGCCAGCGCGACACCGCCCCGCCCTGGGAGCTCTCGGCCAACCGGGCGCTCAGCGTGCGCGACATCCTGGCCTCCGCCGGGCTCCCCGACGACCGCTTCGCCTCGGTGAGCGGCAAGGCCGACACCGAGCCGATGTTCCCCGACAACCCCTATCTCGCGGCCAACCGCCGGGTGACCGTGACGCTGCTCTCCGAGCCCCCGCCGACACCGAACGGCAAGGTGCTGCCGTAACGAGCGCGCGCTGTCAGACCAGCGTGATCTCGGAGATCGCCACACCGAGGATGCGCGCATCGCCGCTCTCACCGGTGTCGTCCTTGATTCCAGGCATCCGGACGGTGACGAGCGAGAAGCCGAGCCACGGAACGGTCCGTGAGGTCGGTCCCAACGGGATTTCGACCTCGACCGAGTCGTTCGATGTCAGGCTCGCGGCGACGGGTTCGTGACAATCCAGGCTGAAGTAGGCTGTTCGCGGCGATGCGGAGGCGGCGCGTGCCTTGATCACGATGGCCCGCGCCGTCGCATCGGTGATGCGTAGCGCGAAGGCCGCTTGGCGCAACGTCCAGACGTGGTGCGCCTCCACCTCATGGAAGCCGGGCCAGCCCGCCAGGGCGCGGGCCAGCGCGGACGAGGGGGAAATCGGATAGGTTCGTCCTCGAGCCAGGGTGACGACCGGGGGAAGGCCGGGGCCGTCCTGAAGCGATGCGTTGCCGGATGCCGAATCCTCCTCGCTTCTGCAGCGGTTGCGGATGCGCGACCATCGATCGAAGAAGTCCATGAACTGCCGCTGACAGGCCGCCAAGGCCCGGTCGAGCGAGGGGGTGGGGTTGCGAAGTCGGATGTCCTCCACGTCGCGGATGCGTTGTGCCAACGCCATCAACTCGATCGCTCCGTATTGCTCCTGCCTGCGCAGGTTCCGGCTGCCGCCGCCCAGGCGCTTGTGAGAGTTGTTCGGGTGACGACGCCACGCCACGTAGGGCTGGGCCAGATGGTGATGGGTGCCGAGAAGCGTCGCCCGGAGCGGCGTCAGCAGGTCGAAGCCGTACGGGCACAGCTCCGGATCGAGGGGGGCGAACGCCTCGATGACCGAGCGGTGGAAGGCCGAGGTGGCGCCGATCCAGGGCGCTCCCCACATCTGCGGGACCGCGTCGGGATCGGCCAGGATGCCGTCGTCGTGCGCGACGTCGAAGAGGCCGAGCGGAGCGCCGCTCTCGGAGATCATGACGGCGTTGCTGGTCACCAAGCGGCAGTCAGGATCCGCCGCGAACCGTGAAAGAATTGCCTCGATCCGCCCCGGCAAGGCGAGGTCGTCGCTGTCGGCCTGAATCAGGATCGATCCCCGCGCATGCCGGACAATGTCGGGCAACACGCCATGGCCGCGGGCCGCATCGTGTCTCAGGATCGTCGCGGCGATCTCGGGATGGCGTGCGAGCACTTCCGTCACCACCGCGAGTCCGCGATCCGTGGAGCCGTCGTCGATCAGCAGGAGTTCGAGATCCGGCCGCCACTGGGAAAACAGGCTTTCGAGTTGGGAGCCGATCCATCGGGCGTGATTGTGGAGGGGAATGAACACGGTCGCGCGCACCTCTCCCTCGTCGATAACGGCGGCCGCCGGTGGGGTATCGGGCACGGTCGAGGCCGGGGCGGGATCGGGGGCACTCCAGCGTGCGATCGCGGAAGCGATCTCGACTTCGTCGTAGAAGGTGCGCACGCAGGGGTGCGCGTAGAGATTTTCGAGGAAGGCACGCGGCAGGCGAAAGCGCTCCCGCAAGCGCGCGTATAGGGTGCCCGTCGGCTTGGTGGCGGTGACGTTCTCGGCCGGGACCGTGAAAGTCTCCCCCGGGAACAGGCGTCCGAGGCCGTCCTCGATCGCGGCCGGCGCGTCCTCATGGCGAAACAGCAGCAGGGCGACGTTGTCGCCCTCGTAGAGTGTGAAGCCCCGTTCTCGATCGAACGGCGGTTGGCTCAAATCGAGTCCGAAGCCGGATCCGAGTTCGTCCTGAAGCCAGTGCAGGGGAGCGTGGATCATCATCTCCGCCATGGCGCGCACCGCATCGGCCTCGGGATCGCGCCGCTGCCAGAGGTCGGCGAGCGCGCGCGCGAGGTCGTCGACGGCCTCCGCGTCGGTCCGGCCGACGAGTTCGGGGAAGAAGACTTCGAGATTCTGGACGGCGACGGAGAGCGAGCGGGCGACCGGATCCCGGACCCCGCTCAGGATGACGATCCGCTCACCGCTCCGTCGGGCCGCTTCGAGGCGGGGACGAAGCGCGTCGTTGTCGAAGCCGCGGCGAAGGCCCTGCGTGTCCGTGGCTGCCGCGGCGAGGAAGCGGTCGACCGTCGTCAGGGTCGACGGTTGCAGGCCGTGGGTCCGGAAGACTTCTCCGGGATATCGCTCGCTCAGCATTGCGTGGAGCGACGTGGTGAAGACCTTGGCGTATGTGAGGATGAGGATCATCGAGTCTCCGGCCACCCATACCGAGCGCGGTCACCAAGTTCGTTGCGTGGCTCGTCCGAGTTCCAAGGATGTCGCGTGCCGCCCGGAGAGCCGACCCCGATCGATCGCGTTGGATTCGGCTGGAACGGGTGCCGGCTCGTCGTGCCGGCCCGCGTTGGTCGACCATCCGAGAATGGCCGGTACGCCCGACCACGGCTCACGGACGAAGCGCTCCTTATCATGCTCTCAGACCAAGCGGCACGGAACCGGACCGATGGTCCTGTTCCGTGCATCCGGCGGACGCAAGCCGCCCCGCCGTCGCGGGGGCCATCGGCGAAGCGTCAGGATCATCGCCGATCGGTATCGAGCGACCGATAGCTCTGCACGGAGGATTGTCATCCGGGCGGCGGTGCAGGGGCAGGGACGCCGCTCGGTATGATGATCGCCTTTGCCTTCGGCCGAACCGACCGGGTAGAAGGTTAGCCAACGACTTACTGTCAGGCTGCGAAACGACGTCCGCCGCGGTCGGTTACAGAATGCGTGAGTCGCCCTCGGACTCTGCGCGAATCATTTTCGAGGATCGCCGTGTCGAAGATCGGAAAGCTGCTGTTCGTCGGGGGTGGACGGAACGCCCATAACCTCATCGGCATCATGGAAGGGGCCGGGATCGAGATCGGGGACATCCTCGACGACCGTCCAAGCGGCCCGATCCTTGGTCGGCCGGTCCGCACCATCGACAGCCAGGATGGTCGGTCGGCCGACGCCTTTCTGACGATCGCCGATCCGGTTGCCGCGCGCGCGGTCCGCCAGCGACCGGCCTTGAGCGGATGCCGCTGGCCGAGTGTCATCTATCCGAACTGCGTCGGCTCCTCCTATGCCGAGATCGGCGAGGGCAGTTATGTCGGACCGTTCACGATCCTGACGAACACGCGCCTCGGCCGGCACGTTCATCTCTTCGCCCACAACAGCGTCGGGGCCCGCTCCGAAATCGGCGATTTCACCGTCATCATGCCGGGCGCGACGGTGGCGAGCGACGCCCGGATCGGCGCAGGTTGCCTGATCGGTACGGGGGCCCGGATCCTGGCCGGCGTCATCGTCGGCGACGATTGCCGGGTCGGCGCCAACGTGGTCGTCCGGCGCGACATGCCAGACGGCTCGATCGCCTTGTCCGAGCCCGCCGTGATCAGTCCTCGGCGGAGGGCCAGCGAACGGTGATGACCAATCGGAACGCGATGCCGGGGCCCGGTTACTTCGCCACCAGAAGCGCCCAGTACACCTTGTATTTCGAGCCCGGCGCGTAGGCCGTGGCGATGCCCATGCGGGTCGCATCACCCTTGAGCATCACCGCCCGGTGCGGAGGGCTGTCGCGCCAGCCGGAAAATGCCTCGGCCAGGGTGTGGTAGCCGGCCGAGAGGTTGGCGTCGGCGCCCTCGAACCCCAGCCGCGTCACGGCGCTGCGGACGGTGCGGCTGCTGCTCGGGCGGTCGGCGGCGGCCATGGCGGCAGCCTCGGCCTCGGCGAGGCGCTGCAGGTCGGGATCGAGCCGCAGCGGGGCCTCGCCGTTGTTGCCGCGATAGGCCGAGATCATGTCCCGCGCCGCACCCGCATCGAGGGCGGTCGAGGCGGTGGTCAGCGGCAGGTACAGGCTCCCGAAGCCGGCTTCAGGCGTCGTTCTGCCCGCGCAGCCCTGAAGCAGGACGGCGAGGGCGAGAGCCGCGGCGGCGGCGACGTGAGGCAGGCGTGCGGGCACGAATCCATTTCCCATGGGCGATGGACTCAGGTGGGAACGGCCGGGCTTATGCTCAAGAGGCTCGCCGTCACGAGGTCTGGCCGAGCTTGCGCCGCCCCGCCTCCCACTGGCCCTCGCCGCGCCGCGCATCGTCCCGGGCGCCGGAGGCCGGCTCGGACAGGGCGACGGTCTGCGATGCGCCGACCGCGTGGGCGATCTGGCCGAGCGCGTCGCGCACCGGCTCCAGCCCCTGCACGGTGATGAAGCTGGAGGCCGGACCCATGGCCGGGATGAACGCGGCGTCCGAGAGCGCCTTGAACACGGAAAAGTTCAGATCGCTCTGGACCTTCTGAGTGAGGTTCACGTCGACCACCATCGCGATCAGCTCGAACTCGAGGAACGGATCGCCGATCTTCTTGAACACCACCCGCGGCGGCGGCTGCTTGAGCACGTCGGCGTGGGCGCTGGCGCACTCGACCATCATCTCGGCGGCCCGCACCGGGTCCTGATTGCGCAGGACGTTGACCGCGATGATGACCCGGCCGGTGCGGTCGCCGCGCACCCGGTTCTTGACGATGCCGGAGATCAGGTTCGAGTTCGGGACGATCACGGCCGAGCGGTCGAAGGTCTGGATCTCGGTCGAGCGCACCGAGATACGCTTCACGATGCCCTCGGAATCGCCGATCAGCACCTGGTCGCCGACGCGGATCGGGCGCTCCCACAGGAGCAGCAGGCCCGAGACGAAGTTGTTGACGATCGATTGCAGGCCGAAACCGATACCGACCGAGAGCGCGCCCGCCACGATCGTCAGCTTTTCGAGGCTGAGACCCAGATAGGAGAAGGCGAGCGCCAGGGTGAGCAGGAAGCCGACATAGCCGGCCACCGTCGAGATCGAGTTGCGCAGGCCCGCATCGAGGTCGGTCGCGGGCAGGTAAGTGTTTTCCAGCCAGCGCTGGATGCCGCGGGTGACGAAGACGCCCACGCCCAGGATGGTGATGCCCAGCGCGATGGCCGAGAGCGAGATCGTCACGTCGCCGATCTTGAAGCCGAAGAAGGCCGTCCGGATCGAGGAGAACACGTCGGTCGAATCCAGCCCCCAGGGAGCCAGGATCAGCAGCGCGACGATGGCGATCAGCAGCACCCGCGCCGCGCCGGTGGCGAGCACGGCGATCTGGTTGAGCGAGCGCTTGCGCAGGCCCGTATTGGCCTGAAGCGTCGTGGCGAAGCGGGTCTCCTCGCACAGCGTGCCGCCGATCAGCGTGTCGGCGCTCGCCATCAGGAGCCAGAGCAGGACGATCAGCCCCGCCGCCCAGATCAGCTGATCGACGAGAAACGCCGAGAGC
Organism: Methylorubrum salsuginis; assembly: GCF_900114375.1. Lineage (GTDB taxonomy): Bacteria > Pseudomonadota > Alphaproteobacteria > Rhizobiales > Beijerinckiaceae > Methylobacterium > Methylobacterium salsuginis. Next base: position 81,671 of record NZ_FOSV01000009.1, read on the forward strand.
GCGACGTAGCCGACGAGCGGCGCCACCGCGATCACCGCCGCCGCCACCCAGCCGAGAAGGCGCAACGGACCGCCGATATTGCTCGACGTGTCGGTGGCGACGTAGGGGCCGAAGCATTCCTCTTCCTTCTCCGCCGTGTCGGCGAAGCGGTGGAGGCCGATGGCCAGCAGCGCCGCGGCGGCGACCGCGCCGAGGCCCCGGGTGGCGATCGAGATCGGCAGCGCCGCGTAGATCGCCGAATTCAGCGCCTCCAGCGACTTCGACACCGTGATGACCACGGCGATGGAGACGGCGAGCGCCGAGATGCGCCATGCGGCGGCATCCGAGACCGGGGCCGGGCGCCATGCGGGCTTGCCCACGGCGAGCAGCGCGTCGGCGGTGGCCTGGACGAAGGCGACGAAGGCAAAGCCGCCGACGATGGCGCTGGCCACCGGCAGGAAGCGGGCGGGCAGGAGTTCGGTGGCGTCGAGGGCGTAGTAGATCGCGTAGCTGCCGGCCACCGCCGGCAGCGTGCCGAGCAGGAGCACGCGCCACGCCGCGAGCAGCTTGCGGCGGCGCGAGGGATCCGTGACCGTGGTGTCGCGCCGCCCGAGCTTGGGGGCGATGTTGCGGCGGCCGAAATAGAGCGCGAAGGACAGGCCGAAGGCGAGCCCGAGCACCAACAGGTTCCAGAGCGTGCCGTTGCGCCGGAACAGGGTGACGGTGTCGTCGAAGCCGGAGCTCAGCGAGTTGACGTCGCGGGGGATGTCGGCGGCCACCCGCATCCACAGATCCGGGCTCAGGAGCGAGGACGAGCGCTCGAACAGGCCGCGGGTGAAGGCGGCGCGGCGGCGGTTGGAGATCTGATCGACGATCTGGTCGCTCTGGACGAGGAGCGACTTGGCGAGCCTCTGCGTGCCGTCGACATCGTTGACCGCCGCCTCGCGCTCGGCCCGCTCGCGGGCCACGTCCTCGCCCTCTTCGCCCTCCTTGGGCTTGGGGCCGATCTGCTCGAGACGCTCGCGGGCGGCGTCGAGCCGGGGGGCCAGCGCGTCGATGATGGTGCGCAGCCGGTCGGCGACGCCGTCGAGCCCGTCGCGGGCGCGGGTGAGGTCGCCCGAGCCGACATTCGGGCCGGTGATCGCCTTCTCGCGGGTCTCGAGATCCTTCTTGATGTCCTCCAGCCGGTCGCGCACCGTCTGCAGCGCTTCCGATACGGGCGTCTTCGGCGGGGCCGGCTTCGCGGCGGGGGCCGGTGCGGGTGCCTGGGCCTGCGCCGGCGCGCCTTGGGCAGGGGCACCTTGGGCAGGGGCACCTTGGGCAGGCGCACCTTGGGCGTTCGCTCCTGGGGCGGGCGTGCCCTGGGGAGCGGGGGCCGCCTTCGGCTGCGGCGCGGAACCTTGGGCCGGCTGATGGGCCGGCGGCGCCGTCGGCTGTCCCTGGGCCGTCACCGCGTTCGGAAGCAGGACGCTGACGCCGAGGACGGCGATCAGCGGGGCGCTGCGGGCAAGGCGGCGGAGGCCGGGGAGCAATCGGGGCATCGTCATCCTGTGCCGGAGGATTCGGGGACTTGCGGGGTTCGCGGGGGCATCCCGCGCGGCATGGCCCGACAGCTAGGGCCCGGTTCCGAGCCTGCCGAGGGGGCGAGCCCGCGCAGCGAAGGGGGCATTCCCGGAACGCAACGGATCTGCCGGGAAGCCCGGCCCCTCCTGCGCCCGCAATGGGGCAAAACCGTGCGGACGCTTCAATTCGGATGATGTCGCGTGCGGGGCGGGGATAATCGCCGGCCGCGACGACAAGGCGTGAGGCCTCGCCTTCACAAGGCTGTCACGCTGATATTAGACTAAGCCACGATGGACTTGGCCATATCCTCACGCAGCGAGGAGGCGGCGCTGATCGTCCGCCCCGCCACGCTTGGGACCGAGCCGGCACGTTCCGCCGGACGGGAGAAGCGTCGCCGTCAGGATACCCCCTATCAGGATGCCGTGCGCCCGGTTCCGACCCCGTCGGGATCCGGGCTTCCGCCATGGCGGGTGCGGCATGGGCCTTCCGGTTTTCCTTCGGCCGAGGCCGCGGCGCCACCGGGCGCCGCCGCGAGCAGCGAGTGGCGTCGATGATCGATCTACAGACCCTGGTCCTCAACGCGGATTACCGGCCGCTCTCCTACAATCCGCTGTCGTTGTGGTCATGGAAGGACGCCTTCACGGCCCTGTTCCTCGACCGGGTGACGCTGGTGGCCAATTACGACGTCGAGGCACACAGCCCGAGCCGGTCCCTCAAGGTGCCGAGCGTGGTGGCCCTCAAGAGCTACGTGGCCTTGGCCCGCAGCCCCGCCTTCACCCGCTACAACATCTACCTGCGCGACACGTTCAGCTGCCAGTATTGCGGCCTGCGCCTGCCCTCCGGCGGCCTGACCTTCGACCACGTGGTGCCGCGCTCCCGCGGCGGCCTCTCGACCTGGGAGAACGTCGTCGCCGCCTGCTCCCCGTGCAACCTGCGCAAGGCCAACCGCACCCCGGCTGAGGCCGAGATGCCGCTCCTCAACGAGCCGCACCGCCCGACCCGCTACGAGCTGCACCACCGCCAGCCGGAATTCGACCACCGGCAATATCACCACACCTGGCTCGACTACCTGTACTGGGACAGCGAACTGGAGAACTGATTCTTTTTTTTCCAGACCCGCCCCTCCCGCCCAAACCCCTCATCCTGAGGTGCGGAGCGCAGCGGATCCTCGAAGGAGGGCTCCGGAAGTCGCTCAGCGATCCCTGGATCCCGCCTTCGAGGCTGCTTCGCAGCACTTTGGGATGAGGTGGTTCGATAGGATAAGGTGGTTCGATCGGGGAATTGTCCCGGGCGCTCAGCGCAACGGCTGCGGCGGCTCGTTGTAGATCGGCTGGTTGGTCGCGCGCGGCTGGTAGCCCTGTACGGTGTAGCTGACGACCGGCGGCGCCCGGAGCACGGGGGCGGGCGGCGGCAGGCGAAAGCGCGGGCGTGGATCGCGATAGGGCACCTCCGGCGGCAGCGGTTGGGCCACCGCGGCTTGGGCGAACAGGCCGGCGATGGCTGCGAGGATCGGGAGCGGATGCCGCATGGGATTGCCTTGAGGCTCGCTTCGACGCGTCAGAACTTCACCGCGGCGCCGCCGCGGACGGTGTTGATCTCGGCGCTGTGGCCCTTGAAGTCGTTGAACAGCACGTACTGATACTCGCCGCGCAGCAGGATGTTCGAGGTGAGCGCGAATTCCAGGCCTGCGCCGAGCGCGACGCCTCCGACCGTCACCCTCTTGGTACTTCCGTACACCGTGCCCGGCGCCACAACGCCGGTACCCGGATTTTTCTCGTCGAAGGAGGCGTAGCCGAAATGGTTGACCACAGCCGGATTGGCCGATCCCAGATTCGAGATGTAGGTGGCCCTGTCGTAGCCGTAATTCTGGATCGACACCGTATCGCTCACCGTGGCGCGGCCGACCGCGACGCCGCCGGTGACGTAAGGCAGCAGCGGTCCGAAGGCGTAACCGAGCCGGCCGCGGATCGAGCCGTAATCCTTGATCTCGGTTCGGGCCTCGCCCGCGAGCGCGACCCCCGTCAGGTAGCCGTCGCTGGTGTTGCTGATGCGGCCGATCGAGTCGAAGCTCGACGCTGATTTCCCGAAATAGGTGTAGTCGGCTTCGATGCCGAAGACGACATCGTCGAACTGGACGTTGTAGCCCACGAGGGCGCCGAAGGTGGTTGCGTTCACGTGCTTCGACTGTGTGGCGAGAAAGGACGAGGCCTGCATCTCGTTCTCGGCCGCGGTGTGGCGCAGGGCGTTGGCGACGATCGGCTGGAACGAGTTGCCGAAGCCCAGGCCCGCCGACGAATACCCGCCATGCCCGCCGACATAGAACCCGCTCCAATCGATCACCGGGGCGGGGGCGTAGTCGTCCTCGGCGCCGCGCAGATAGCCGTAATCGAGGTCGGCGGCGGCGGCAGCGGAGGCCGACGCAAGAACAGCCAGAAGGCCCAGGGTCGCGATACGCATCGTCATCGTCCTCAAGCCACCGGAGCCGAACGCTGCGCTGGACTGACCCTGCCGTGTTACTTCGGTAACCTTAATTTTCTGTTCCGGAAGGCTTGAGGATCGCGTCCCGGACGGCCGTGGATGAGGGGCGGCAGCGTCTTCCTTCGATCGCGTCGTCGCGCCGCCTTCCTCCTCGCCCTGCGCGCCGGGCAAGGAGGAAGGCGGTTGCGCAGGAAAAGATCGGCCCGATCCGCCGTGTGGCCGAACCGTCGCTACGCCGCCTGCCGCGCCCCCTCCCCGGCCATCGGCGCCGGGTCGCGACCGGTCGCGGCGCGGTAGGCGGCGGCGAGTTCGGCGGCGCCGCGCAGCCCGCCCGGCTCGTCGCGGTAGCTGCCGGTCCCCGACACCGGCGCGCCCTGCCAGCGGCGCTCGATCGCCGCGCGCTCGGGGCTTGCCAGGAAGCGATCGAGGAAGGCGTCCACCGCCATCAGCAAGCGGCAGGAGGACGGGTGGTCGGCCACCGCCGCGGCGTAGAACCACGGCGCCGGGGCGATGTTGCCGGGCAGGATCTCGATGCGCCCGCGCCATGGGCTGTCCGGGCTGGTGCAGGCCCAGTGCATGATCGGGGCATCGACCGCGAAGGCATCGACGATGCCGTCGGCCAGCGCGTCGTGGATGCGGCCCTGGTCGGTCATCGGCACGAGGCTGCCCAAAGTCGCGACCTTGCGGCCCTTGGCAGAAAGATTGTCGCCCCAGCGGATGCCGGCGTTCGTCAGGGTGGCGTAGGCGCTCGGATCGTTGATGACGCCGAGCGTGCGGCCCTCCAGATCGGCGAGGCCCCGGATGCGGGTGTCGCCCGCGCGCCGCGCCAGCACGTAGTGCAGGTAGGTGTAGGCGCGCGAGTAGGCGACGCCCGAGAACGCCTCGCTCGGCGGCAGCGCCGACCAGACGATGTCGGCAGGCGCCTGATTCGGGCCCGCACCCGCTTCCAAGAGTTCGGTGCAGAGGTCCCAGGGGCATTCGACGAATTCGGCCTCGACCCCGAGATGGCGGGCGAAGGCCTGGACGTACTCGACGTCGAGGCCGACCAGCGGCCCGCCCTGCCGCTGGCGGAACGACAGGCCCTTGAACGACGGCTCGATCGCGACCCGCAGCCGCCCGCGGGCGCGCACCGCGTCGAGCCGGTCGAAGCCGGGCGCGTGGTGGGCGAGGCCGTGGCGGGTCACGTCCGGGGCGGGGCCGCCGCGGGCGGCCTCCAGGCCCTCCAGCGAGAGGTCCAGCGCCCGGCGCGCCTTGGTCTCGGCGCGCTCGATCGAACTCTGCATCGCGCCGAGCGCCTCGCCGATCGAGGCGTTGCTGGCGCTGATCGCGGCGAGTTCGCCTCCGACGCCGCCGAGCAGCGCCTCGATCCGGTCCGCGGTGGCGCGCACGGCCTGGCCGAGATCGTCGAGCGCCCGGTCGGTGGAGGTGCGCAGCGCCTGTAGCTCGGCGCGCACGTCGGAGAAGTCGATGGCCACCGCCACTTGGCGGGCGCTCTCGCGGGTCTGGTCGGCCAGTTCCCGCACTTCCGCCGCAACCACGGCGAAGCCGCGCCCGTGCTCGCCCGCGCGGGCGGCCTCGATGGTGGCGTTGAGCGAGAGCATGCGGATCGTCGCGCCGATGCGGTCGATGGCGGTGGCGACGCGGGCGGCCTCGTTCGCCTTGGCGTCGATGCGCGCGCCGATGCGGCCGATCTCTGCGGTGACCGTGTTCATCGCCTCGGCCACCGCGCCGGTCAGCTCGCCGCGCAGGCGCTCGGCGGTGACGGTCGCGGTGTCGCGCCCGACGCTGCCGCGGGTGGCGGCGAGCGAGGCATCGACCCCCAGGGTCTGGCGGCGGATCTCGCGGGTGAAGTCCCCGGCCTGCCCGCTCGCGCGGAGCGCGTGGCGCAGGAGGGTGCCGACGCCCTCGAACGCCGCGCCTGCACCCGCTCCGGTGTCCTCGCTCTGCATCCGGCCGACCTCGCCGGGGCGACCCTTGCCCCGGCCGCCGATGAAACGCAGCCAGCGTTAATTTTCAGATAACGACAGTCTTTCGATCCAAAGAAGATGCCAATTTGCGCATCTGCGGAAGAGAAATGCAGTCGAACGAGGCAATTCGCCCGAAAGAGCGGCCGTTGTATTTCAGGGGTGGCCGGATCAGCGCGGCGCCCGTGCCGCCTCCCCGTTGCCTTGGGGCGAACCCAGTACCCACCGGCGCAACGCCTCGGCCCATGCCGGGCGCTGGCCCGCGCCGTCCTCGATCACCACGGTCGCCGTCATGCCGGCCACCAGCGTCACCTCCGGGGGCACGCGCTCGATGCGGATGCGCACCGGTACGCGCTGGGCCAGACGCACCCAGGTATAGACCGGATCGACGTTCGGCAGCCCCTGCGTGCTCGGCGCGGCGTTGGCGGTGGAGATGCCGAGCGTCAGGCTCTCGACCGTGCCGTGGAGCGGGTTGCCATAGCCCATCAGGGCCACCTCGGCGGCGGCGCCGACGCGGATATGGGCCATCTTCGTCTCCTCGAAGTAGCCGTCGATCCAGAAGGAATCGGTGTCGATCACCCGCATGTTGGCGGTGCCGGTGGAGGCGAAGTCGCCGACCCGCAGCAGCAGGTTCGTGACACGCCCGTTCACCGTCGAGCGGACCTGGGTGCGTTCCAGATTCTTCTTCGCCTGGGCGAGTTGGGCCTTGGCCGTGTCGAGCGCGGCCTCCGCGATCTTGGCGGTGCCGGCATATTGCTGCTTCTCCTCGACCGAGGTCGAGACGGTGGAGAGGGCGGCGCGCCGCGCCGCCTGCGCCTGCTTGACCTGAAGGTCGGCCTCGCGGTTCTTCATCTCGGCTTCCGCCGAGGTCACCGCGACCTCGAAGTCGAACGGATCGATGACGTAGAGCACGTCGCCGACCTTGACCTCCTGATTGTCCTCGACCTTCAGGGCGACGATCGAGCCCGAGACCTGCGGGGCGATGTTGGCGACCTGCACCCGCACCCGCCCGTCGCGTGTCCAGGGGGCGGTCACGTAGAATTGCCAGACGATCGTGGCGGCGAGCGCGGCCAGGACGAGGATGAGGGCGGTGGCGGCGAGCCGCAGGGCCTTGCCGAAGCGCAGCCGCCGCCCGGCCCGCGGTGTCTTCGCCGAGCGGGCGGCTTCGCGCGGCTCGTCCTCGGGAGCCTCCAGCGGCGCTCCTTGCGGCGCTTCTTGCGGCGCCTCGCGCGCGGCGTCGCGGCGGGCGGCATCGTCGGTCTTCACAGCAGCACCACGACAAGGGCGAGGACGCAGATATAGATCCCGGCCTCGGCCAGCGGCGGATTCGCCACGAAGCGGCCGAGCCGGATCCAGCGGAACAGGATACGCAAAGCGACGAGGATCGCGAAGGCGACAGCCGCGTCGAGGACGAAGGGCGAGATCAGGACCCCGCCGAGGGTGATGTCGTGGCGCATTCCCGTTCCCTTACGCGCTCGGGAGGGACAGGCGCCGGAAGAAGCGACCGTGCCGCCGGATAACGCGCGAGGCCGTCGCCAGATCGGTCGCGGCGCGGGCCAGCATCAGGCGCAAGTCGCGCTCCTCCGGGCGCCCCTCCCCGCCCGCGGCCCGGATCAGGTCGGCGGCGGCCCGGTCGAGGGCGTCGCAGCGGCCGGCGGCGAGTGCTTCGCGGGCCTGCCCGATCCGCCCGGTCAGATGGCCGAAGGGTCGCAATTGTCGGAGTTGCGCATGGGCGCGGGCCGCCGCCGCCTCCAACTGGGCGAGGGCGAAGGCATGGTGCAGGCTGGCGCGCCGCACCGCCCCGCTGCCTGAGTTCCACGCGGAGAACTGGAACAGCCGGTCGGCGTTCAGGCTGGTGCGGGTGGTGGCGTCCCCCCCCTCCCCGGCAAGCGCCTCCGCGAGGTCGCGCCGCGCCTCGTCGAGGGCGAAGGCCCGGTGCTGCGAGGGCGAGATCGGCAGGACGAGCCGCACCGTCAGGAACAGGATCACGGCCGCGATCACCACCAGCAGCGCATTCATCAGGAAGGTCTGCGGGTCGTAGCTCTGCGGATTCTCCGGCGAGATCAGGACGGGCGTGAAGACCAGGGTGATGAAGCCCACCGTGAAGGTCGGCGGGTTGAGCGACAGGAAGCAGGCCAGGAACACCACCGGCGCCATGGCGATGGCGAGCAACGGGAAACCCTGATTGCCGTTCAGCACCACGAACAGGATGATACCGGCTGAGAGCGCGGCGAGCGGCATGCCGATCAGCACCCCGCGCGCGAACTTTTTGGGGTCCGGCGTCACCGAGGAGAGCGCGCAGGTCGAGGCTACCTGCACGAGGGCGAAGGAGGTCTGCGGCAGGCCGGCCAGCACGAAGAACAACGCGGTCAGCCCGAAGGCGATGGCGACCCGGAGGGCGGCGCGCAACGCCACCTGAAAGTCGCGATGCGTCGGCAGCGCCATGTCGCGCAAGGGTTTGTGCCCGTCGCCGAGCGCGCGCAGCCCGTCCTCAGCGAAGGTCGCGGCGTTGGCGACGTCCAGCGCGCGCTGGAGCGCCATCACCTCGTCGACGGGACGCGTCCCGTCCTTCAGGCCCTCGTCCACGAGATCGCGCAGGCGGGCGCCGTCGCGCGCCAGATCTTCGGCGGAGCGTTCCTCTGAGACCGAGCGCAGGGCGAGCGCGTGGGCCTCGCGCAGGAGCGCGTCGGGTCGGGGCAGCCGCTCCATGGCGGCGGCCAGCGCGCGGCTGGCGGCGGCCAGCACGTAGAGCGCCGCGATGGCGCTGCGGGCGCCCGCGGCCCGGTTCACGCCGTCGTCGAGTTCGCCGGCGATGGCGCCGGCATCCGCCCGCATCGGCGCGATTTTTCGGATAAGCGCCGCCGTCCGCTCCGGGCCGGGATCGCCCCGCGTCAGCGCCTCGCGGGCGAAGGCTTTGGCGGCGGCGAAGGCATCCGCGAGGCGGGGGCGCAGGCTCTGCCACGTGCTGGGTGAAGCCAGCGCGTCGTTGATGAAGGTGATCGTCACGATGGCCACCGCGATCGCCGCGATGCGCCCGACCGCGGCATCGAAGGTGGTCTGCGGCGCGTCGATATGGGCGACCGCGATGATCGCGACCGTGTAGCCCGACAGCATCGCCCCGTAGGCCCGCGTGTCCTGCAGGAACTGCGCGACGAAGACGCACAGTCCCAGCCACACCGTGAAGCCGACGAGCAGCAGCACCCGGTCCTGCGCGAACAGCGACATCAGGACGATGGCGACCGCGCCGCCGACGAGCGTGCCGAGGAAGCGGTAGAGCGCCTTCGAGAGCGCCTGTCCGCGCTTGGGCTGGGCCAGGATCGCGACGCCGACGGCCGCCGAGGAGGCGCTGTCGAGCTGGAGCCAGAAGGCGGCGTAGAGCGCCAGCACCATGGCGAGCCAGATACGCAAGGCGAAGGCCCAGGCCGCCGGCTTGGGCACCCAGCGGTCGAGGGCGTCGAGGAGGCGCGCACCGAACCCCTGCGCGTCGGCCTCCGCGCCGTTCATCGCACCGGCTCGGGCAAGGGAGCGCCGTCTCGGAGAGCGTCGCGGGCGCGGTTCGCCACCCGCGCCTGCCACAGACAGAGCAGCGGCGCGAGCCCGAGTTCGAGCACGAGGGCCACCAGCATCGTGAGCGAGGGCACGCCGGTCAACGCCAGCCCGAGCAGGCGGGCCAGCCCGCCGAGGACGACGACCAGCGTCAGGAACCGGAACAGGGTGGCCTTGCCCTCGATCCCCGGCACGCAGGTGAGGAACAGAAGGCCGATGCCGGTCTGCAGCCCCGAGAGGTAGCGGAAATGGCTGTCCGCCGAGACGTTCACCGTCGGATTGGTGCCGATGCCGTCGATGCCGGTCAGCACGCCGTAGAGCCCGGCCGCCACCGGCAGGAAGGCGACGAGCGCCACCGTCCGCTGAAGGTATCGGCGTTCACGCTGCATCCCGGCTGGGCTCCCGATCTGGATCGAACCGGCTCCCAACCCGTGCCGATCGCGTCCGGTTCACGCAGGGGCGCCGCGCGCGGCCGTCAGGCCTTCTTCTCCTTCAGGCGCTTGACGCACTTGCTGTAATATTGCGGCCACTTCGGACCCTGCGCGGTCTTCTCGGCGGCGGTCAGCGCACGCCACTCGGCGCCGCACTTCTTCTGCCGCTCGCGGGCGGCCGATTGCGCGACGCTCGGCTCCTTTGCCGTCTCCTTCGGTGCATCCTTGGCGGCTGGTGCTGCGGGTGCGGCGGGTGCGGCCTGGGACAAAGCAGGCGTCAGCAGGAGCGGCGCCGCGAGAGCGAAGGCGGCGAGGAGACGAGAGAGCATCGGGGGCAACTCCGGTGGTCCGGGCCGGCACAATGAGCCGCCCGTGGGTCGCATCTGAGCCGTATCCGGGATCAAAGAGCAAGCGCCCGCCAGGCTTGCGCACGGCGAACCTTTTCGCGCCGAGCGTGGCCCAGGGGCGGCAGGGCGCTTGAGCCCCCGGCCCGAACCGCGCTACGTCCTCGGATGCGTCCCCGCGCTTGGGAGGGCGCCTTCAATCCGGGATGCCAGCATGGCGGTGACGACGGGCCAGCCGATCGAGGTCCATACCTGGAGCACCCCGAACGGGTGGAAGATCCCGATCATGCTGGAGGAATGCGGCCTCCCCTACCGCATCGTGCCGGTCAACATCGGCAAGGGCGAGCAGATGGCGCCGGACTTCCTAGCGATCTCGCCCAACAACAAGATCCCGGCGATCGTCGATCCCGACGGGCCGGACGGGCGGCCGATCTCGGTCTTCGAATCGGGCGCGATCCTGCAATATCTCGGGCGCAAGACCGGCTGCCTCTATCCGGCGGACGAGCGCGCCCGCGTGGCGGTCGACGAGTGGCTGTTCTGGCAGGTCGGCGGCCTCGGGCCGATGCTGGGGCAGGCCCACCATTTCCGCATCTACGCGCAGGAGAAGATTCCCTACGCGGTCGAGCGCTACACTGAGGAATCCAAGCGCCTCTACGGCGTGCTCGACCGGCGCCTGGCGGGCCGCGACCATCTCGCCGACGCCTACTCGATCGCCGACATCGCCTGCCTGACCTGGGTGAAGTTCCACGAGAAGCAGGGCGTGGCGCTCGATGCCCTGCCCAACGTCCGCCGCTGGCGCGACGCGCTGCTGGCCCGTCCGGCGGTGCAGCGCGGGTTTTCGGCGATCTGATCCGGCCGCCTTCCGCCTGCCTCGGACATGCCTCCGTCCGCGACGGGGCGGGCGTAGCGGAGAGTGCCCTGCGCCGCCGAAGGGTGCTAAGGCGCTGGGGCGCTCGGGCGGGGCGATCCGGCTCGGAACGAGGGCCGAACGCTCCGCTCGCGGCAACGCCCCCGGATCGAAGCATTCCAGCGCGTGACCATGACCCTCGACGGCATCTTCGCGGACGGCGCCCACCGCTTGCCGCTGCGCGTCTACTACGAGGACACCGACTTCTCGGGCTTCGTCTACCACGCGAGCTACCTGCGCTTCATGGAGCGGGGCCGCACCGAACTCCTGCGCGGCTTGGCTGGCGATCAGTCGGAGATGCATGCGGAGGGCGCCGGGATCGTCTTCGTCGTGCGCAAGATGAGCCTCGACTATCTCAAGCCCGCCCGGATGGACGACCTGATCGACGTGGTGACGTGGTCGAGCGAGCTGCGCGGGGCCTCCATGCATCTCGCGCAGGAAGTGCGGCGCGGGGACGAGACCCTTGTGCGGGCCGAGGTCGTCGTCGCCTGCGTGCGCGACGGCCGGGCGATCCGTCTGCCGGAGGGCCTGCGGGCGGCGTTGTCGCGAACGCACCGCAGCATCGCAACCGTTCCTTAACCCTGACGGGTGTTGAAACGACCCTCGGATGAGGGCGGTGCCGTGCCCCGAAAGGGCGCGAACCGACCCTTACTTTCGACAGATTCGCGAGTGATCTCAAAGCCCATCACTCCACGGATCGGTCGGGCAGTCCGGCGCGCGCCAGCGCGGCCCTGACGACGCGAGGGATCGTTCGATGACTCCAGCCGACGCCATGCAGGCCGCCCCCGTCGTGGACATGAGCCTGTTCGGCCTGTTCTGGCAGGCGCACTTCGTCGTCAAGATCGTGATGGTCGGGCTGCTCGGCGCCTCGATCTGGTGCTGGTCGATCATCGTCGACAAGACGCTGCTGTTCCGCCGCACCGAGGCCGAGATGGACGCCTTCGAGGAGGCGTTCTGGTCCGGCCGCTCGCTGGAAGAGCTCTACCGCTCGTTCAACGACCGCCAGCCGACGGGCCTCGGCGCGCTGTTCGTCGCCGCCATGCGCGAGTGGAAGCGCTCGTTCGAGGGCTCGGGCCGGCAGATCCACTCGCTGTCGCAGCGCATCGACAAGGTGCTCGACGTGACGATCCAGCGCGAGGTCGAGCGGCTGGATTCCCGGCTTCTGTTCCTGGCCTCGATCGGTTCGGCCGGCCCGTATATCGGCCTGTTCGGCACGGTCTGGGGCATCATGACCGCCTTCACTTCGATCGCGGCTTCCAAGAACACCTCGCTCGCCGTCGTGGCGCCGGGCATCGCGGAGGCCCTGTTCGCCACCGCCATCGGCCTGTTCGCGGCGATTCCCGCGGTGCTCGCCTACAACAAGCTCCAGGCCACCGTCGCCAAGTCGCAGTCGCGGCTCGAAGGGTTTGCCGACGAGTTCTCGGCGATCCTCTCGCGCCAGATCGACGAGCGGCTCTCGGTCGCCGCCTGATCCCGTCCGCACCGGAGCGAACATCATGGGCATGACGCACGGCGCGGCACAGGGCGGCGGCAAGCGGCGGCGCCGCGGGCGGCGCGGGCACGGCGCCATCAACGAGATCAACATGACGCCGTTCATCGACGTCGTGCTGGTGCTCCTGATCGTGTTCATGGTGGCCGCCCCGATGATGACGGTCGGCGTGCCCCTCGACCTGCCGCAATCGAAGGCGAGCCCGCTCAATTCGGACGTGAAGCCGATCACCCTGTCGATCCGGCGCACCGGCGAGGTCTATCTCGGCGAGAGCGAGCTGCGCGACGACGACATCGTGCCCCAGCTGATGCAGACCGCGAAGTCCGGCACCGAGGACCGCGTCTTCGTGCGCGGCGACAAGCGGGTCGATTACGGCCGCGTCGCGCAGGTGATGGCGATCGTGACCGGCGGCGGCTTCAAGAAGGTCGCCCTCGTCACCGAGCCGGACAATTAAGGGAGTTCGCGGACCCGTGGCTCTGCGCTGGCCCTTCAAGCAGTACGACCGCCGGGAACCGGGCGTCTGGATCTCGGGCGCCGCGCATGCCGCGGTGCTGGGCGCGGCCCTGTTCGCGGTCGCGGCGCCGCCCCTGCCCAACGCCCAGGAGGGCGTGCCGGTCGAGGTGCTGACCGAGCAGGAATTCTCGCAGATGACGCGCGGCCAGCGCGACGCGGAGAAGCCGGAGAACACCCCCAACCGCGCCGAGCGCATCGCGGAGAAGATCGAGGAGCGCGAGCCGGAGAACGCGAAGACCGACGCGCCCGCCGCACCGACCCGCACCGCCGACATGAAGGTCGCCGCCGCCGACGCGATGCCCCTGCGCTCCGACACCGCCGACCCGGTGAAGGAAGAAGCCGAAGCGGCTGCTGCGAAGGCAGCCGCCGCCAAGGCCGAAGCCGCCAAGGCCGAAGCCGCGAAGGCCGAGGCCGCCAAGGCGGCGGACGCCAAGGCGAAGGCGGAGGCGCGCGCCAAGGCGGACGCGGCCGCCAAGGCGGAAGCCGCCAAGGCTGCGGCCAAGGCCGAGGCCGAGAAGCGCGAGGAGTTGCAGAAGCTGATCGAGCGCGAGCAGGCGGAAGCCGAGGCCGCCGCCAAAGCGGAGGCGAAGGCCAAAGCCGAAGCCAAGGCGAAGGCCGACGCGAAAGCGAAAGCCGAGGCGAAGGCCAAGGCGGACGCGGAGGCGAAAGCCGAGGCCGAAGCGAAAGCCCGCGAGGTCGAGCATCAGAAGCAGCTCGCCGACGCCAAGGCAAAGGCGGACGCGGCCGCCAAGGCGGAAGCCGACGCGAAGGCCAAGGCCGAGGCGGCTGCGAAAGCCAGGGCGAAGGCGATGGCCGATGCGAAGGCCAAGGCGGATGCCGAGGCCAAGGCGCGCCAGCAGGCCGCGCTCGCCGAAAAGTTCAATGCGGGCGACATCCGCCAGACGCTGGCGTCCCACGCCGCCTCGCAATCGACCGGCTCGACCGGCCGCGAGGTGCAGCGCACGGCGTCCCTGGGCGCGGCCAGCGGCAACGCGCAGAAGCTGTCGCCATCCTTGCGCGACGCGCTGGTCGGGATGCTGCAGCAGCAGATCGAGCGGTGCTACTCGGCCCCGCCCGGCGCGACGCAGGGGGTGGTGCTGCCGATGCTCGACATCCGCCTCAATCCCGACGGCTCGCTCACCACCGAGCCGCGGGTGATGCGCTCGGGCCAGAACTCGGTCGATCAATCGATCGCCCAGGCCGCGTTGCGCGCCGTGCGGCGCTGCGCGCCCTACAAGATCCCGGCCCAGTACGCGCCGTATTACAACGACTGGAAAGCCATCAACGCCGAGTTCGAGTTCTCGCCGGTCTGACCGGCCCGCTCCCTCGGCAGCGCCCCCCGTTTTCCAAGCTCCTCCATCGGACGACTTCCCATGCCTGGATCAGCCTTCACCCGGCGCGCCCTCCTGCCGGCGCTCTCGGCCGCCCTCGGGGTCCTCGCCCTGGCGCTGCCCGCCGCCACGCCCGCTCAGGCGCAGCTGCAGCTGCGCATCGGCAGCGGCGCGTTCCAGCCGATGCCGATCGCCATCGCGGATTTCTCGGGTGACGCGAGCCTCGGCACCCTGGTGGCGAGCGTGATCACCAACAACCTGCGCCGCTCGGGGTACTTCACGCCGCTGGAGAAGGCGCGCTTCCCCGAATCCCCCAGCTTCGATGCCGCGCCGAATTTCGAGGCCTGGAAGGGCACCGGCGTGCAGGCGCTGGTCACCGGCCGGGTCGGGCGCGACGCCGCGGGGCGCCTCACTGTCGCGTTCCGGCTGTGGGACGTGGGCTCGGGCCAGCAGATGGCCGGCCAGCAATACGGCACCGACGTCGCCAACGCGCGCCGCACCGGCCACCTCGTGTCGGACGCGGTCTACACCAAGATTACCGGCCTCGGCCCCTGGTTCGACAGCCGCGTCGCCTTCGTCGACGAATCGGGCCCGAAGGAGCACCGCCGCAAGCGTCTGATGGTGATGGATCAGGACGGCGCCAATGTCCGCGCGCTGACCGGCGGCGGCGACGTGACCGTGGTGGCGCCGCGCTACTCGCCCGCCGGCCAGGACATCGCCTTCATGACCCAGGCGACCGGCCAGCAGCCCAAGGTCCAGATGATCGACCTCGAGACCGGCCAGCGCCAGACAGTGGGCAACTTCGCCTCCATGAGCGCGAGCCCCCGCTTCTCGCCCGACGGGCGGCGCCTCGTGATGAGCGTGCAGCAGGGCGGCAACGCCGACATCGTCAGCGTCGACATCGCCTCCAAGGCCCAGACCCCGATCACACAGGGACTGGCCATCGACACCTCGCCGACCTACTCGCCGGACGGCAGCCAGATCGTGTTCGAATCGGATCGCGGCGGCTCGCAGCAGATCTACGTGATGGGTGCCGACGGCTCGAACCCGCGCCGCGTCTCCTTCGGCGAGGGCTCGGCCTCGCAGCCGGCCTGGTCGCCGAAGGGCGACCTCATCGCCTTCACCCGCCAGCGCAAGGGCGGTTTCGCCATCTGCGTGATGCGGCCCGACGGGTCGGGCGAGCGGGTGCTGACCGAGGGCTTCCACAACGAGAGCCCGACGTTTGCGCCCAACGGCCAGTACGTGATGTTCTTCCGCGATCCCGGCGGCCAGGGCGGCGGCAAGCTCTACATGGTCGACATCACCGGCAAGGTCGAACAGCCGGTCCCGACCCCGAGCTTCGCCTCCGACCCGACCTGGTCGCCGCTGCTGGCGGGGCGGTAGGCACCGCGCCGACCGGTCACGCCCGAGCGGCGTGGCCGGCGCATCGGCATGACGAGAGCCGCGCGAGCCCCTCGGGCCGGCACGGCGGGTGACTGATCCGATCCTGAAACGAACCGCGGCGGAAGCGCTCCACAGGTGGGGCTGGTGCGTGTTCGAAGACGTGCCGTGTCGGCCGCTTCTGCGCCCCTAGGGAGTCGCTTCCGTCCGGTGCTCGTATGGGGCCGCTCAGTCCGGGACCGAACTCAATCCCGGGCCTTCGTTGCGGCTTCCTGCTGCGGTGGAGTCATCCCGGTCTCCTCCAGCTTTCGCCAAGCAACCGCGTGCGGACAACGCCGTTTCCTGGCCGATGTGCTTGCTGTCGCGAAGCACTTGAGGAGGTTGCGACTGTATCGCTGCCGCGTCAAGACGGAAAGCCGCGGCCACGCTCTTAAGATTTCGTCGCGCATGGTGGTTGAGGGCAAAACCCGTGAGCCGGCAATGAGTTGCCGGTCACGATTTTTCGGGGCCGTGTCGAATCTTCACCAAACCCTATCCGCGAGCGCGACCGCTCCCGTTGCCGGCTGGGGCGAAGTGCGGCGCAGCCTGGACCCGGACCTCGGCGCCCGGTCGGCCGGCCCGTGAGCATGGGAATAGCGGCTCTTATTATTGCACTAGATCCAATGTCGATCGACTGCTGGATCCGGTGATGGATAAAAATTATTGCGACATATTTGCAACAACAATTCTAGGCCGTTTCATTTATCAATTCGATGATGACGGACACGGTTCGATAGACCCATTGCAATCAGGGTGTGATCCGACATTTATTACAACTCGCGTGGATGGATTGCCGGCCATCTAACGTAATCTTGCGACGGGGGGATTTAATGGTCGCTGTAATATCTAAAAACTATACATATCTCTATGTGCTTCAGCAGTCGGGAAGTCAGTATTCGGCTTTTGCGGTCTATGATGACTCTCCTACGGTATTCGATAATTCCGGCCCGCAGGGTGACGATCGTGCTGTTCTCGGGGATGTGAGTGGGGATACATTTAGAATAACCGTGCCTGGTCAAGATATAGATGCAACCTACATTGGGAGAGCTTCTTCTGGGGACGGGTTCATTGCATCGGATGCCAGCGGAAGCTACTACCTCATCACGAATACGGAAGATACAAGCGGCACATACACTGCCACTGACACTTCAACGCCCATCTGCTACGCTGCCGGTACGTTGATCCGTACGCTCGACGGCGATGTGCCGGTCGAGACCCTCTCGGTCGGCGAACGCGCCGTGACGACCTCCGGTGAAGCCCGCCCGATCCAATGGATCGGCCACCGCACGATCGCCTGCCGGGGCCGCAAGGACGTGATGCCGGTGCGCATCGCTGCGGGCGCCTTCGGCGAGGGGCGTCCGCTCCGCGACCTCCTCGTGTCGCCGGCCCACGCGATCGCCGTCGATCTGGTGGGCGAGGTGCTGATCCCGGCCTGCCGCCTGATCAACGGCTCCACAATCACCCAGGTGGACGTGGACACGGTCAGCTACTGGCACGTCGAACTCGAAAGCCACGACATCCTCATCGCTGACGGCTTGGCCGCCGAAAGCTATCTCGCGTGCGGCAACCGCGGCTTCTTCGCCAATTCCGGCATCCTCGACCTCCTCGCCGGACCCGACGCCCGGACGGGCGGCTCCCTGCCGTTCTGCCGTCCGTTCCACGAGGAGGGTCCGGTGGTCGATCTGGTGCGCGCACGGCTGCGGGATCGTGCCGAGGCGCTCGGCTGGCGCAAGGTGGAAGACGCGTTCGCGGGCCTCCGGGCGGTCGCGGACGGGCGCGTGCTTCGCCCCGACGCGGAGGGCCTGACCGCCCGCTTCGTCGTCCCGGCCGACGCCCGCGCCGTGCGCCTCGTCTCTGCCACCAGCGTGCCGGCGCATGTCCTGCCGGGTTCGAGCGACGACCGGCCTCTCGGTGTCCCGCTGGTGGCGCTGACGATCGACGACGGCCTGACCGGCGCGCGCACCGTCGCCCTCGACGACGCCCGCCTCGGTGACGGCTTTCATGCGGTGGATGACGGCGCGCGCTGGACCGACGGTTCCGCGGTGCTGCCCGCCGACCTCTGGGCCGGCTGCAAGGGCTCGTTTTTCCTGCGGGTCACGCTGGCCGGGCCGGCGCTGCCGCGGTGGATCGCACCGGATGAGACGGCCGGCGCAGCCCGCCCGGTGGAGCGCCGAAAGGCCTGATACGATCCCCCCTTGCTTCGAGCGGGGATCGTATCGGCAAGCCCGCGCGGCCCTTGAGCGAAGCCCAAATCCGCCATCCCGAAGGGATCAACCGGATTGGGTATGAGGCCCACCGCCTCTCGCATCGATCCGACCGACAAGGGCGGCCCAGCCCCGGCCGGGCCGTCCTTCGTTCGGTCGTTCACCGATGTTCCGCGGTCGCGTCCCGCTTCGGCTCGGCTCACCGCCCTGCCGGCATGCGATTCTTCACGAGGTAGCGGATACCGCGATCGAAGGATTCGTCGGTGTTGCCGCGCAGATCGACGCTGTAGGCCTGCTCGGGGGCGCCGTCCTTGAGCGGTTTCACGTAGACGTTGATGTTGAGGATCAGGTTCGACACCTTCTGGACTTCGCCGGTGATCGCCGTGTCGGCGCCGAGGGTCTTCGCGAAATCGTCGGCGCAGCCGTTGCAGGCACGTAAGTCCGAACTCTTCTCCACCTCCTCGCGGACCGGATCGGTCGAGACCGGGATGTAGCGGCCGCTTTCAGTCAGTAACCTACGGAACGTCTCGCTGGTGCGGCGCAGGCGGGCGCGATCCTCGTCGGTCGGTGCCGTCGGCGCGCCGTGGGCGAACTGGAAATCGAACACCGCGGCCTTCTCGGGCTCGGCCTGGGCAGACCCGGCGACCAGCAGGGCGGCCAGACCGGCGGCCGACAACGACAGGGCGTGCATGACAATAACCTCCCGGAATCGCCCGCGCCTGGGACGATGTGTGGGAGGCAACCCGCGATCACGCGGCTTTGCTCAAAAGCCGGTCGGCCGGACACAAACCAGCATCAATCGCGGGGCAAGCTTTCCGCCTGACCCCGCTCCTTTCCCCCGAAGGCGGGGCAGGCCGGCGGGCCGGCGCGATGCGAAATCCCCTCCGCGGAGCCGCCGGCCCGTCAGCTTCGCCCGGTGTCGTCGGGCCGTGTCCGGTCCATCTGCTCGGCCGACACCCACCCCGGCATCCATGAGGCCCGATCGTTGGCGGGCTCGCGCCGAGAAAAGCGGGTTCACCGCGACACCCCCGGAATCCTCACCGCGATCGGCCGATGGGCGGACGAGCCGCGCTGTTCTTGTGCGGCATCGGCTTTTTCAAAAGCCGGCCCCGCCTTCCGGGCGCCGCCCCCCTGACGAAGGAGGGCGGCGCGAACCCGCATCGGAGAGCGGCGAAAACGGCGAAGGCCGCCCCGAGGGGCGGCCCTGCCATCGTGCATATGTCGAAAAATCAGCCGCCGATGCGGCCGGCCAGGCTGGCCGACTGGGCGTGCTCGTCGGCGATGTAGGGCAGCGCCTCGTTGGCGAAGGTGCGGCCGGCGGCGCTGTCGCCGTTGCGGGCGTAGGTCTGGTAGAGGGCGAGCGTCCGGGCGTCCGAACGGGCCTGCTGATCGACGTAGGTGCGGTCGAACTCGCGGGCAGTGCGGGCGGCGCGCAGGCGCTCCAGGCGGTTCTGGCCGTTCGGGCCCAACGCCACGCGGCGGCCGGGCTCGGCCGGGCTGTTGTCCACGAGGCCGACGCCGCCGAGCACGCCGCCGACGATGCCGGTGCCGATGTTGGCCGCCAGGGTCACCGGGGCGAGGACGAGGCCGACCGGGTTGTCGAGGCGGGTCTGGATGCCCTGGTTGTCCGGGACGACGCGGCCGGTGACCGAGAGCGAGGTGCCCTGCGGCAGCAGCGCCTTGGTGGTGGCCTCACGCTCGGTCAGCACCCGGTTGGCGTAGTTGCGCACGCGCGGGTTGCGGGACCGCTCAAGGGCGATGCGGCTCGCCTCGATGCTGGCGGCGTCCGAGCGCAGGGCCTCGGCGCGGAAATCCGGGGTCGAGGTGGCGGCGGCCCCGATCGGCGCGTCGGCGCCGATGCGCAGCGGCAGGGCGTCCTGGGCCAGGGCGGGCGTCGCGAGGGCGGCGACGGACAGGCCGAGGGCGGCGAGCACGGTCGACTTCATGGCGGATTCTTCCTTCGAAGATTCTTGTCAGGTGTTGGTTGGCCGGCGCTCGTGAAGAGCGCAGTCGGGCCCCCAACCGGCCTTGAACCTGCGTGTTCCGCATGCACACAAACCTGTGATCACAGGATCGAGGAAGCGTGGCTGTTCGTGCATCTCCATGCGAGGATGCAAGAAAAATGTTTTGTTTCAGCGTCTTGATCGTTGATGGGGCGATGCCCCAGCAAGGGGGCTCCAATCGGAACGGTGTGCCGCCTTGCCCTGAGTTCCGATGAGCCATGCTATCGGTGCATGTGTCTCACGCCGTGTCGTCACCCAGATCGACGACGACGATCTCCGGCGGCACGCCGAGCCTCACGGGGGCGATGCTCATGCCGAGCCCTCCGGAGACGATGAGATCGGCCTGCTCGCGGACATGGCCGTAGGCGTAGCGGGCGCCGTAGCGCGAGGGCACGACCGGCGCGCGGCCGAACAGGCGCACCTGCCCGCCATGCGTGTGCCCCGACAGCGTCAGCGCGATCCGCGGCGGGACTTTGGGAAAGATGTCGGGCTCGTGCGCCAGCAGGATCGCGGGGGCACCATCGGGGATCTGGGCCAGCGTGGCGGGCAGGTCGTCCTGGCCGATACCGGTGGCGCCGCGGCGCTTCCGGCTCGGCTGGAAGGCGAGCTGGTCGCCGAGCCCCGCGAGCCAGAACGTCTGCTCGCGGAGCGTCAGCGGCAGCGCCGCGTTCTCCAGCACGCGGATGCCGTTCCGCGCGAGCGCCGCGCCCGCGATGGTCGGGCCGGCGCCGCGGCGCTGCGCCGAGCGGTCCTCCCACCAATCGTGATTGCCGAGGATGGCGTAGATGCCGAGCGGTGGCCTGAGCCGCCCCAGGACAGGCGCCCACTCGGCGGCGTCCACGTAACGCGTGACCGCGTTCAGGCCCGAGACGTAGTCGCCGAGCAGCACGGTCACGTCGCCCCCGAGCGTGTTGGCCGTGGCGACGATGCCCTCGATCCGGGACACCGGCATCCACGGCTCGCAGGCATGGAGGTCGGCGAGCGCAACGATGCGGAGGCGAAAGCCCGCCGGCCAGGGCCCGAGCGGGCGTAAGCGGTAGCGCGTCACCACGAGCCGCATCGGCTCGATCCCGACGGCGTAGGCGCCCGTGCCGAGGCCGGCGAGGGCGACGCCGCCGATCCCCGTCAGCACCGTGCGGCGGGTGATGCGGACCGACACAGGCCCTCAGGCCTCCGGGTCGTCGGAGCCGCCGAACAGGCCGAATTGCGTCGCCGGATCGCGCCGCGGTTCCGCAAACCCCATGTGCCGGAAGGCGTGCGGGGTCAGCACGCGGCCGCGCGGGGTGCGCTGCACGAAGCCTTTCTGGATCAGGTAGGGCTCGATGATGTCCTCGATGGCGTCGCGCGGCTCGGACAGGGCGGCGGCGATGGTCTCGATGCCGACCGGCCCGCCGCCGAACGACGAGGCGATCAGCGTCAGATACTTGCGGTCCATCACGTCGAGGCCGACGGGATCGACGTCGAGCAGTTGCAGCGCCCGGTCGGCGATCTCGCGGGTCACCGTGGGGGCGTCCGCGACGATGGCGAAGTCGCGCACCCGGCGCAGCAGGCGCCCGGCGATGCGCGGCGTGCCGCGGGCCCGCTTGGCGATCTCGTTGGCCCCCTCCTCCGACATGCCCAAGCCCAGAACGCGGGCGCCGCGGCGCACGATCAGTTCCAGTTCGTCGATCTCGTAGAATTCGAGCCGGATCGGGATGCCGAAGCGGTCGCGCAAGGGCGTCGTCAGCAGGCCGGCGCGGGTCGTGGCGCCGACGAGGGTGAATTTCGGCAGCTCGATCTTCACCGAGCGGGCGGCCGGACCCTCGCCGATGATGAGGTCGAGCTGGTAATCCTCCATCGCCGGATAGAGAATTTCCTCCACCGCCGGGTTGAGACGGTGGATCTCGTCGATGAAGAGCACGTCGCGCTCTTCGAGGTTGGTGAGCTGGGCGGCGAGATCGCCCGCCTTGGCGATGACCGGGCCGGAGGTCGAGCGGAAGTTCACCCCGAGTTCGCGGGCGACGATCTGGGCGAGCGTGGTCTTGCCGAGGCCCGGCGGGCCGACGAACAGCACGTGGTCGAGGGCTTGGCCGGTCTTCTTCGCCGCCTCGATGAAAATCTGCATGTTGGCGCGGGCCGCCCGCTGGCCGATGAACTCGGACAGGCTCAAGGGACGGATCGACTGATCGACGTCGTCCGGCCGGCGCTCTGGCGTCAGCAGGGTCTTTTCCGAGGGTCTGGCTTTGCTCACGGGGCTCTCGCGGGGGCGGCCGGAGATGGGGTTTTGCACATCCCGGACGCGGGCACCACCACGGCGACGAGAGACGGACGGAGCGTCGCGGCACAGTCGCGAACGGCCCTGCGCAGGGAGATGGTAACCAACGCTGCCGACAATCGCGCCGTGACCCCGACGAGATCCGCGATGCCGCACGTTTCTTTCGCTCCGCGTGGCATGTCCTGCGCCCCGCGCGGCTTGACCCGCGCCCGGCTGCTCGGCGGCACCGGCGCCGTCCTCGCCCTGCTGCTCGCCGCCCCGCTGAGGGCCGAACCGGCCGATTCCAGGATCAACCTGCGGATCGAGCCGCGGGCCGAGGGCAAGGCGGAGGCCAAGCCCGAACTCAAGCCCGAACTCAAGGCCGAGACGAAGGCGGAGGCCCGATCCGAGCCGAAATCGGAATCCAAGCCGGAGCCGAAGCCCGCTTCCGACACGGCGGAGCCCGCCCCGCTCGAAGCCGCCCCGGTGAAGAAAGTGTCGCGGGAGCTCCCGCCGACCGTCTATGCCCGCGTCTCGGAGGATCCGCTGCCGACCTACACGGCGCAGACCTTCATGGACACGATGCGCGCCGCCGAGCGCTATCAGATCTATGCCGAGGCCGGGGGGTGGAAGACGCTGCCCGGCGACTTCGCCCCGAAGCCCGGGGACAGCCATCCGGCGATCCCGTCGCTGCGCCATCACCTGACCCTGACCGGCGATCTGCCGCCGGACGCGCCGCCCTCCGACCGCTACGACCCGCCGCTGGTGGCGGCCGTGAAGGCGTTCCAGGCCCGCCACGGCCTGCCGGATGCCGGCATCTTCGGACGGCTGACGCTCGCTGCGCTGAATGTCCCGGCGGACGTGCGCCAGCGCCAGCTGCGCGCCTCGGCCCAGCGGCTGATGGGTTCGAACTTCGGATTCGGCGAGCGCTACGTGGCGGTCAACATCCCGTCCGCCACCGTCGAGGCGGTGGAGAACGGCGCCGTGACCCGCCGCTTCGTCGCGGTGGTGGGCAAGACCGACAAGCAGACGCCCACCGTCGAGACCCGCATCACCGACGTGAACCTCAACCCGACCTGGACCCTGCCGATCTCGGTGATCAAGAACGAGATCATCCCGACGATGCGCAAGAACCCCGGTTATCTGGCCAAGAACCGCATCCGCATCCTCGGCCCCGGCGGCGTCGAGGTCGATCCGACGACGATCGACTGGTCGACCGAGAAGGCGGCGAACTACACGCTGCGCCAGGATTCCGGCCTCGACAATTCGCTGGGTCAGGTGCGGATCGACATGCCGAACCGCTATGCGGTCTACATGCACGACACGCCGTCGAAATCGCTGTTTGCCGGTTCGTCGCGGTTCCACTCGCATGGCTGCGTCCGCGTGGGTCAGGTCAAGGAATTCGCCGCTTGGCTGCTCCAGGGCACCGAGGGGCCGAACGGGCCGGGCTCGGTCTGGGGGCCGATCGAGATCGAGACCGGCATCGCCATGGGCGAGCGGCGCGACATCAAGCTGGTGAAGCCGACGCCGGTCGCCTTCGTCTATCTCACCGGCTACGCGACCTCGGACGGGCGCGTGCACTTCCGCGATGACATCTATGGGCTCGACAGCCCCGCGACCCCGGCAGCCGCCGCGGCGCCGGATGTGGCGACGACCGGCGCGATCACGCCGCGGGCGAACCCGGCCCCCCGCAAGCCCGAGGCGGCTCCCGCGCCGCGTCCCGTCCTCACCAAGCCGGAAGCCGCGAAGCCCGCCGCCGTGCCGGTCGCGCCGCCGGTTCCGGCTGTCGTCGCCCCGAAGCCGCAAGCCAGAAAAGCGGCGCCGCCGGTGGAGCGCGCGCCGGCCATCGAGCCCGGCCTCATGCCGCCAGGCCTCGTCGGCGGGCGGACCTGATTGCGGGCGCCGGACGTCTGCGGCGTGGCGTCCCGTCCACAGGGACGCTGCCATGCGTACCGGAACAATCGCTTCGAATTCCTCTTACTGCCCCATGAGCGCCGGCGCTGCGTAAACGCCGGCCGCAGATCATGAACAGTTTCGAGGAATTTTCCGATGGCCAAGGCTAAGCTGCGCGTCGCCAGCGACCGGCTGAACACCCCGACCGATCTCAACCCCGAGGACGTGACCAAGATTTCTCACGGCCTGACCGTGCTGCTGTCCGATCTCTTCGCGCTCTACATCAAGACCAAGAACTTCCACTGGCACGTCAGCGGCCCGAACTTCCGGGACTACCACCTGCTGCTCGACGAGCAGTCGCAGCAGATCTTCGCGATCATCGACGCGGTGGGCGAGCGCGCCCGCAAGATCGGCGGCACCACGTTGCGTTCGCTCGGTCAGGCCGAGGGCCTCAAGCGCGTTCAGGACAACAACGCCGACTACGTCAGCCCGCTCGAGATGCTCAAGGAGCTGCGGGACGATAACAAGGCGCTGACCGCCAACATGCGCGAGCTGCACTCGGTCACCGACGAGGCCAACGACGTCTCGACCACGAGCCTGTTGGAGGAGTGGATCGACCAGTCCGAGGAGCGCACGTGGTTCCTCTACGAGTCGACCCGCGACGCGACCGAGTCCGGTCACTGAACGTTGGAAGGCCGGGGCCGCCGATCCGAGAGGGTCGGCGGCCTCTTGTCGTTCGGCCCGGCCCGATCTTGCGGGCAATCCCAGGTTCCCAAAGGACGAGTCCTTTGGCGGGCTCTCGGGGCAGAGCTCTGAGGATGGCTTCGCCGACCAGGGCTCTGTCCTGGACCCGCGAAAGGACGTAGTCCTTTCGAAACCAGGACTTACGATCAGGCTACGCGGAGCGTCACCTTGATCAGCCCCGGCTCGTCCGGCGCGGGGCGCTCCTCGAAGTCGAGATGGCGGCAGACCGCGCGCATGGCCTGATTCTCGGACAGCACGTCGCCCTCGACGAACCCGATGCCCTCGGCCCGCGCCCAGTCGATCATCATCCGCATCAGGGCGATGCCGAGCCCGGTGCCCTTGATGTCCGAGCGCACGAGGATCGCGAACTCGCCCCGGTCGTGGTTGGCATCGGCGTGCAGCCGCACCGCCCCGAGCATGCGCCGGGATTCGTCGGCGCCCTCCTCGGTCGCCACGAAGGCGACGGCGCGGGAATAGTCGAGCTGGGTCAGGCGGGCGAGGAAGGCGTGGCTAAAGTCGCGCACGGGCGCGAAGAAGCGCAGGCGCACGTCCTCCGGATCGACCTGCTCGAAGAAGGCGTGGAACATCCCCTCGTCCTCGGGGCGCACCGGGCGGACGAGGACGCGCCGGTCGCCCGCCACCATCCGCCGCTCCCACTCGGCCGGATAGGGCCGGATCGCGAAGCGCGGATGCCAGTTGCCGCGGCGTTGGCCGGCGCCGGTCTCGGCCTCGATCCGCACCCGCGCGTCGAGGGCGACGACGCCGTCGGCGTCGGCGAGCAGCGGGTTGATGTCGAGTTCGCGCACGGCCGGCAGGTCGGCGGCGAGCTGAGCGAGTTTGACGAGCGTGAGCGCGATGGCGCCGGTGTCGGCGGCCGGCACGTCGCGATAGGCCACGAGCCGGCGAGAGACGCGGGTGCGGCCGATCAGTTCCTCGGCCAGCGCGAGGTCGAGGGGCGGCAGGGACAAAGCCCGGTCGTCGATCACCTCGACCGCGGTGCCGCCCCGGCCGAACACCACGACGGGGCCGAAGACCGGGTCTTCGGCGAGCCCCGCGATCAGCTCCCGCGCCTGCGCCCGGCGCACGGTCGGCTGCACCGCGAAGCCCGCGATGCGCGCCTCCGGCTGCAGGCCTCGCACCCGCGCGATCATGGCATGGGCCGCCTCGCGCACGTCGGCCTCCGAGGTGAGGCCGAGGCGCACGCCGCCGACCTCGGACTTGTGCACCACGTCCGGCGAGACGAGCTTGAGCGCCACCGTGTGTCCGGCGGCGATCAGGGGCCACGCGGCGGCCGCCGCGCCGTCGGGATCGGGGGCGAGTGTGTTGGGCACCGAATCGATGCCGTAGGCGGCGAGCAGAGCGGCCACGGCGGCCGGATCGAGCCAGCTCCGGCCCTCGCTCAGCGCCTGCGCGACGACGGCACGGGCGGCGGCGATGTCGGGAGAGAAGTCGCGCGGCAGGGAATCCGGCGTGCGCATCAGGTCGTCCTGCGCCTCGCGGTAGCGCACGAGATGCAGGAACCCTTCGACCGCGTCGGCGTCGGTCGCGAAGAGCGGGATCTTGGCCCGTCCGTAGATCGCGCGGATTTCCTCGTCCTCGCCGATCGAGACCGCGAAGACCGGCTTGCGCCGTCCGGCGGCCCGGCCCATCGCCACCGTGTCGGTGACGGTCTTGGCGACCTCGTGGGAGCCGGCGCGGGCGGTCGGCACGTGGATCGCCAGCAGCGCGTCGCTGCCGCGGTCGGCGAGCAGGGGTTCGAGGGCGCGGGCGAAATCACGGGGCACCGCGTCGATGCCAAGATCGAGGGGGTTGGCGTGCGATCCGTGCCGCACCGGGGCGAGCTTCCCCAGGGTCTCGTCGGAGGGGGCACACAAGGCCCCGCCGCGGTCCGCCAAAGTATCGGCGGCGAGCGCCCCGATGCCGCGCCCGTTGGAGACGATCATCAGGCGCTTGCCGGGAAACGGCCGCTGGCGTCCGAGGGTCTCGACCGCCGAGAACATGGCGTCCAACCCGTCGACGGTGAGGATGCCGGCGCGGCGGAACGCGGCCTCGTAGACGGCGCCGGGCTTGGCGAGCGCACCCGTATGGGTCTTCGGCGCATGGTCCGGGCCGTCGTGGCGCCCCGTGCGCAGGACGACGACCGGCTTGGCGCGGGCGGCGGCCCGTGCCGCGCTCAGAAATTTCCGCGCATCCGCGACATGATGAAGGGACAGGATGATCGCGCGGGTCCGAAAGTCCTCGGCGAAGTGGTCGAGGCAGTCGGCCACGTCCACATCGGCCGAGCGGCCCAGCGTCATCACCGCCGAGAAGCCGACGCCGCGCCGGCCCGCCCATTCGGCGATGGCCGAGGCGACGGTGCCGGATTGCGAGATCAGCGCGAGGTCGCCGGGCGCCGGCGCGCGCGCCAGCAGTGTGGCGTTGAGGCCGTGCGCGGGCACGCTCAGGCCGACGCTGTCGGGCCCGATCAGGCGCAGGCCGTACCGCCGGGCGGAGGCGCGGGCGGCGGCCAGCGGGGCGGCCTCGCCGTGGCCGAGATGGGCCGAGAGCACCACCGCCGCCGCCGCGCCCACGCGCCCCGCCTCCTCGACGATGTCCGGCACCGCGAAGGGCGGCGTGGCGATCATCACGAGGTCGGGCGGCGCGGACAGGTCGGCGAGGCGGGGCACGCAGGGCAGGCCGTCGACGCTGGCCTCGCGGGGGTGGACCGGGACGACCTCGCCGGTGAAGCCGCCAGCCCGCAGGCCGTCGATGATCGCGCGCCCGACCGAGCCGGGGCGGTCGCCCGCCCCCACCACGGCGATGCGGCGGGGGGCGAGCAGGGCATCGAATCGGTAGGTGCTCATCGCGCGCCAGCCGTAGGGACGGTCGGCGAGGGGTTACACCATAAGGCGGCGTGAGGGCACCGGCGCAGCGGGCGTCGGCGGGCCGGAGCGATCAAGCCGCGCGGCGCGGCGCCAGCACGAAGGTCTCGTGGAGCCTGTACACTTTCGGCCAATGCTCGCGATCGGCCAGCGCGCGGGCCTCGGTGAGGGAAATTCCGCGGGCGTCGGCCAGGTCGGTCAGGCTCATCCATTCGTTTTGCATCGATACGCTCCCCTGAATATTTGTTATGGGGCAAAGCTATCCATCGCCGACCTAACGGGACCTGAACGGTGAGGTTCCCGTGGCCGGGGGGCTCCCACCACCGTTAACCGCGCGCAAAAGGACAAGTCCGTGGCCCCCTTCGCGACCCGCCAAGCCATCGTCGAGGCCATGCGCAGCCTGCTCTCCTCGGGCTTGAGCCAGGGCACCTCGGGCAACGTCTCGGTGCGCTGGGGCGAAGGCCTCCTCGTCACGCCCTCGGGCATCCCGGCCGAGCAGCTCAGCCCGGACGACCTCGTCGAGATGGACATGGACGGGGCCTACGACCATCCGCTCGCGCCCTCCTCCGAATGGCGCTTCCACCGCGACATCCTCGCGGCGCGGCCGGAGATCGGCGCCGTGGTGCATGCCCATCCCCCCTACGCCACCGCCTTCGCGATCTGTGGGCGGGACATCCCGGCGGTGCATTACATGATCGCTATGGCGGGTGGCCCGAACATCCGCTGCGCCCCCTACGCGCCCTACGGCACGCAGGCCCTGTCCGAGCACGCGCTGCGAGCCCTCGACCGGCGCAGCGCCTGCCTTCTGGCCAATCACGGCATGATCGCCACCGGGCCGAACCTCGCCAAGGCGCTCTGGCTCGCCGTCGAGGTCGAGGCCCTTTGCCGCCAATACGCGCTCGCGCTGCAGATCGGCACGCCGGTCGTCCTGTCGGATGCGGAGGTCGCCGAGACGGTCGAACGGTTCAAGTCCTACGGGCCGCGGGACAAGGCCGGCCACTGAGGCGGCGCGGTCCCGTCCCCCACTCGCATGCGAGCCCTCCGCTGCCGTCGCGGCCCGAAGAGGCAGGGGCGGCGATTGACAAAGCCTAAGCCTTTGACCCGCAAGGGCCTCGTTTAGCGGCGATGGACTATGCCGAATGGCCGATCTAGTTGTCCTTTCGCAACTGCGTGAAATCCAGCTTGCGAATTGCCCAATCGACGGCTAATCCTCGGCCGATCACACAGTGACTTCGTCTCCGTCAACGGCCGCGTCGTCCTGATGACGCCGGACGATTTTGGCGTTCGCGCGCTTGAGAAGGGAATTGTTGAGGATGTCATTGGAGGACGGCCCCAGCGACGATTACGTGTCGCTCACCGTCGACATCGTGTCGGCTTTCGTTGCGCACAATTCCCTCGCTTCGGGCGAGCTTCCCGGGCTGATCGTGGCGGTCCACGAGACGCTGGCCGCCCTCGCCGGCGGTTCGGCCGAGCCGGAAGCGCCGCCGCTGACGCCCGCGGTCCCGGTCAAGCGCTCGATCCAGCCGGATTTCCTGATCTGCCTGGAGGACGGAAAGAAGTTCAAGTCGCTCAAGCGCCATCTGCGCACGCGCTACAACCTCTCGCCCGACGAATATCGCGCCCGCTGGAACCTGCCGGACGACTATCCCATGGTCGCGCCGAACTACGCCCAGACCCGCTCGGAACTGGCACGGACGATGGGGCTCGGCCAGCAGCGCCGCAAATGGCCGGCCAAGACCCCACCCGCCGGCGAGGGCTGAGGCGCAGGCCTTGTCCACAGGCGATCCGGTGGCGTCCCGCCCCGGCCGCCCGATCCGTTAGAGGTCGGGCAACGCTTCGAACCGAACAGTCGCGGCTCCTGCCGGGCCGCGTGCCCGGCTCCCGTCAGGAGCCCCGATGTCCGGCCGCTCGCCCACCGCCATCCGCCTGTTCTGGACGATGGTCGCCGGTTCCTCGGCCGGCTTCTGGTACGGCGCACCCGCTTTCGCCGCCACGGGGGCGGCCTGCCTCGCGATCCTGATCCATCGCCTCGACCGGCCGCGGCGCTTCCGCGCCCTCGTCCGCCGAGTGTGCCGGCGGCACGCCGAGACCCTGGCCCTGCGGCGGCGCCAGGAGCGCTTCATCGACGCCTACGGCAACACCATCGAGGACGGCTGGCTGCGCGAGCGCGACTACTTCATCGAGCGCACCGTGATGCCGCGGATCGAGGCACGCTTCGCCGATTACGCCGAGACGCGCTTCGAGGAGATGGCGGCCATCGTCGAGCGGGTCGCCCGCCGCCACGCCCTGCCGGAGGCCGACGAGAGCCCGGAGGACGGCATCGCCTACGAGCGCTTCTGCGCCCAGTTGCTGCAGCAGGCCGGCTGGCGGGCCCGGCCGACGCAGGCGAGCGGCGACCAGGGCTGCGATGTGGTCGCCGAGCGCGACGGATTTCGCCTCGTGGTCCAGTGTAAGCGCTACGGACGCCCCGTGGGCAACGCCGCGGTGCAGGAGGCGGCCGCCGCCGCCCTGCACTGGTCGGCCGACATGGCCGCCGTCGTCTCGAATGCCGGGTTCACGCCCGCCGCGCGCAAGCTCGCCGGCACCACCGGCGTGTGGCTCCTCCACCACGATGCGCTGGCCGAGCTCGAACCCCCGCGGGAGGTCGGGCGCCGGCTGCTGCCGGCCGGCGGGCGCTGATCGCCCCGGTCCGGTTCGGTTAACACCCCCTTAAACCCGCCGCATTTAGGCTGCGGAAACGACGACGGAACCGCTCCGCCGAAAGGGGGAGGTCCGCCCACCCTGAACGGAAGCGGGGATGCGATCTCCTCAGGATCGCCCGCCCCACGCATGGATCGCATGGCGAAGACAGGCGGACGCAAACCCCGCAGCGAACCGAGCTTCGACATCCCGGAAGGGAGCGATCCTGCGCGCCTCGACGTGCGCCTGTCGCGCGGCGACCGCACCGGCGGTGGCACGCGCCAGGGCAGCGCCAAGGCCGCGGCCCCGCGCGCGACCGCGCGACGCAAAAGCTCGGGCGGCGGCGGAAAGCCGCCGCGGCGGCGCCGCTCCTGGCTCGGCCGGATCGTCCACGGCGTGGTCGTGCTCGGCATCTGGGGCGTGATCGCACTGGCCGGCCTCATCGCCTACCACGCCTCGCAACTGCCGCCGATCGATCAGCTGGCGGTGCCGAAGCGCCCGCCCAACATCGCGATCCTGGCAAGCGACGGCAGCTTGCTCGCCAACCGCGGCGAGACCGGCGGTCGCGTCGTCTCAATCAAGGAATTGCCGCCCTACCTGCCGCGCGCCTTCGTGGCGATCGAGGACCGGCGCTTCTACGACCATTTCGGCGTCGATCCGGTCGGCATCGCCCGCGCCATCACCCAGAACCTGACCCGGCGCGGACTGGCGCAGGGCGGCTCGACGCTGACGCAGCAGCTCGCCAAAAACCTGTTCCTCACACCCGAGCGCTCGGCCTCGCGAAAAATCCAGGAGGCGATCCTGGCCCTGTGGCTGGAGCACAAATACACCAAGGACGAGATTCTCGAACTCTACCTCAACCGGGTCTATTTCGGCGCCGGCGCCTACGGCGTCGAGGCGGCCGCCCAGCGGTATTTCGGCAAGCCCGCCAAGAACGTGACGTTGGCCGAGGCCGCCATGCTCGGCGGCCTGGTCCAGGCGCCCTCGCGGCTCGCGCCGAACCGCAACCTCAAGGCCGCGCAGGCGCGGGCCGCCCATGTGCTCGCCGCCATGGAGGAACTGGGCTTCGCCAAGGCCCCCGACGTGAAGGTGGCGCTGGCCCAGCCCGCGCGCCCCGCCTCCACCCGCGGCGGCGGCTCGTCGAACTACGTCGCCGACCTCGTGATGGACGTGCTCGACGACTTCCTGCCGAAGTTCGACGACGACATCGTCGTCTCCACCACCGTCGATGCGGGCTTGCAGGCCACCGGCGAGCGCGCGCTCACCGACGAACTCAACGCCAAGGGCGCCCGCTACAACGTCGCGCAAGGGGCGCTCGTCTCGATGCGGCCCGACGGAGCGATCCGCGCCCTGATCGGCGGGCGCGACTACGCGCAGAGCCAGTTCAACCGCGCGACCACCGCCAAGCGCCAGCCGGGCTCCTCGTTCAAGCCGTTCGTCTATCTCGCCGCGGTCGAGAAGGGCCTGACCCCCGACACGGTGCGCGACGACGCGCCGATCCGCATCGGCAACTGGGCGCCTGAGAACTACTCGCACAGCTACAGCGGCGCGGTGACGCTCCGCGAGGCGCTGGCGCAGTCGCTCAACACGGTGGCGGTGCGGCTCGGCCAGGAGGTCGGCCCCAAGGCGGTGGTGCAGACGGCCCAGCGGCTGGGCATCTCCTCGCCGCTCCAGGCCAACGGCTCGATCGCGCTCGGCACCTCCGAGGTGACGCCGCTGGAGATGGTCGGCGCCTATTGCGCCTTCGCCAACGGCGGCACCGGGGTGATCCCCTACGTCATCGCCAGCATCAAGTCGGCGAGCGGCAAGGTGCTGTACAAGCGGGGCGAGGGCGGGCTCGGCCGCGTCATCGATCCGAACGCCGTCGGCATGATGAACGCCATGATGCACGACGTCTTCACCATGGGCACGGCCCGAAAGGCCGACATCCCCGGCTGGGAACTCGCGGGCAAGACCGGCACCAGCCAGGATTTCCGCGATGCGTGGTTCATCGGCTATTCGGGGACGCTCGTGACCGGAATCTGGCTCGGCAACGACGACGGCGAGCCGACCAAGAAGGCGTCGGGCGGCAGCCTGCCCGCCGAGATCTGGAAGACCTACATGACGGTCGCCCTCAAGGCCGACAAGCCGGTCGGCCTGCCCGGCATCAACCGCTGGCGGGCCCGGCCGCAGGTCGCGAATGCGGGTGAGCGCGAGGGCCCCGGCGGGTTGATCGGCGCACTCATCGGCGGCGAGCCCGACCGCACGGCCTCCGTGCCGCCTCCGCCGCGCGCCGTGCCGAGCGGACGCGGCCAGGGGCCGAGTCAGGATGACCGCAACTTCCTCGAGAAGCTGTTCGGGGTCGGCGAGTAATCGCGGCTTCTGCCGGATTATCCCGAAGCCTGACGGGATTTCCTCCCGCTGGTGCCGGGCGTCGCACCGGCATGGCCGCGTGCCACATTCGCGCCATGTTGCGGGCATGAGCCTTGGATGGCACGGGTGGCCGCGCCGCCCGTCGCGAGAGAAGGAGCCTCCGTGTCCTCCCCCCTGCCCGACCGCAGCCGCCGCGGCCTTCAGGCCCGCGCGTGCCGGCCGGGCGTGCCCCCCGCCGGACGCCGGAGCCGCGCCTGATGCTGCCGCACCATCGCTGGTTCTGGTTCCTGATCCTGCTCGCCACCGGCGGGGCGGGCCTGCTCTACAACGTGATCTTCGCGGGCGGCGCGAGCCCGGCGGCGGGCTTCACCTACGGCCTCTGCGTCGGCATCGCCGCGCTCGCCTTCGACCGCGGCGTGCTGCTCGCCGGGCTCCAGGCCCGCATCCGCCAACTGCCCGCCGGCTTCTACGTGGTGGCGGCTGAGCTCTCCTACGTGGCCATGATCGTGGCCGGCAACGCGCTCGGCGGCCTCGTCGTCTGGCTGCTCGGCCTCACCACCGATCCGCTGCTGGAGGCGGTGCGGACCACCCCACGCGTGCTGGCCTACGCGCTCGCGGTCTCGGCCCTGCTCGTCTTCGTGATCCGCATGCGCGATCTCATCGGCGGCGAGGTCTTCATCAACTTCCTCGTCGGGCGCTATCACCGCCCGGTGGAGGAGGAGCGCGTCTTCCTGTTCCTCGATGTCGTCGGCTCCACCGCCTTTGCCGAGACCCACGGCGACCTGCGGGCGCAGGAATATCTCAGCGCCGTCTTCGCGACGCTCGCCGAGCCGGTGCGCCGGTTCCACGGCTCGGTCGACGACTATATCGGCGACCTCGCCATGATCACGTGGCCGATGGAGCGCGGGCTGAAGGACGCCCGCTGCGTCGCCTGCCTGTTCGCCGTGCGCGACCGGATCGAGGCCGACGCCGCCGCCTGGGAGGCGCGCTTCGGCACCGTGCCGCGTCTGCGCGCCGGCCTGCATGGCGGCCCGGTGGTGACGGCGGAAGTGGGCGTGGATCGGCACAAGATCGCCTATTTCGGCGACGCGGTGAACGTCGTGGCGCGGGTCGAGTCGCTGTGTCGCCCGCTCGGCGTCGACACCCTGATCTCCGAGGATCTCCTCACCCGCCTGCCGCATCTGCCCAAGGGCATCACCGCCCGGGGGCTCGGCAGCCATGCCCTGCGGGGGCGCGGTCGTCGCCTGTCGGTCGCGACGCTCGAACGGGTGGCAGAGCTGCCCAATCCGGAGGCACGCCCCCTGGCTCGTCCGCGCGAAGCCGCCGGCTGACGCTCACGCCCCAGGCAGATCGCCCCTCCGGGGCGCAGCTGCCTGCGAAAGCGGCCGTCTGGCGCGCGGCTTGCGTTCCGGTCCCGTGTCACGCGACAGCGAGAAACACGGAACCCCATGAAGCGCGAAGACCTGACCGAGAAGCTGCTCGACATCAAGCGCGAGAAGGGCTGGACCTGGAAGTACATCCAGGACGAGATCGGCGGCATCTCGCCGATCCTGATCACCGCCGCCTGCATGGGCCAGATGAAGCTGCCCAAGGCCCAGGCCGCCAAGGCCGCGGAATTGTTCGGCCTGTCGAAGGCCGAGGAGCGGATGCTCAACGAGGCACCCTATCGCGGCTCGATCCCGCAGATGCCGCCCACCGATCCGCTGATCTACCGCTTTTACGAGCTGGTGATGGTCTACGGCACGACGTGGAAGGAGCTGATCCAGGAAGAATTCGGCGACGGCATCATGTCGGCGATCGACTTCAACATGACCATGGAGCGCGAGCCCAACAACAAGGGCGACCGGGTGAAGATGAATCTGTCCGGAAAGTTCCTACCGTACAAGTACTATGGCAACGACGAGGGCGTGCCGGAATACGGCTTCAAGGAGCCGTAGCGCGAATCCGGGTTGATCGCGCCCCTTTACGCGTCCCCTCTCCCCGCCGCTCCGGGAGAGGGGGAGCCGATGGAGTCCGGAGCGCGACGCGCAACACCGTGACGCCAGCCGCTTCGAACGGTGGCGCCCGCCCTACCACTCCCACTCGGCGCCGACCCCCACCGCCGTGCGGCCGTCGCTGCCGGCCTCGCCGTTGAGCTTGATCCGGCGGGTGACGTCGTAATTGATCGTGGCGGCCGTGTCGGCGGGCTTGGCGCCGGCCTTCACGCCGACGCTGATGCGGTCGTTGATGTAGCGCGAGGCGCCGACCGCCGGGCCGCCGCTGGCGCCGGTCGAGACGTCGAGGCTGTCGAGCCCCAGCCCCTTGCGGGCCGCTTCGAACACGTCCGGTCCCCCGGCCCCGCCGGAGAGCTGCGCCACGGCCTGTGCGAGTTGCAGCGCCTGGAACGGCGAGAGGCCGCCGGCCGCCTTCTTGAACAGGATGCGCGAGAGCACCTCGTCCTGCGGCAGGCTCGGATCGGAGGAGAGCGCGAAGACCGGCTGCGCCGCCGGGCCGGTCACGGCCACACGCGCCGTCACGTCGCCGGCCTTGGTCTCGGCGACGAAGTCGAGATCGGGCTGGGCGAGGTCGCCGGCAAAGGCGATGCGCCCCCGGGTGAAGTCGAGGCGCTGGCCGACGAGGCTGAGGCGCCCGCGCCGCATCTCGAAATCGCC
This sequence comes from Methylorubrum salsuginis, assembly GCF_900114375.1. Taxonomy (GTDB): domain Bacteria; phylum Pseudomonadota; class Alphaproteobacteria; order Rhizobiales; family Beijerinckiaceae; genus Methylobacterium; species Methylobacterium salsuginis. The sequence goes on from NZ_FOSV01000009.1 coordinate 117,255, forward strand.
GTTGGCGCGGGGATCGCGCGAGGAGCCGGTGACGCGCAGTTCTCCGCCGAGTTCGGCATCGATGCCGCGCCCGCGCACGAAGATGCGGTTCGGGGCACTCACCAGCACGTCGAGGCTGGCATCAAAAGGTGCTGCGGCCTTCTTGCGGCCGGCGGCCGCGATCTGCGCCTTGCGCTCGCCGCGCTTGGCCAGCCGCTCGCGGATCTCGGGGGTGGTGTTGACGTGGCGGATGCCGGGCAGCGGCTGCACGGTGGCGGGCAGCCGGTCGGGCACCGACACGTCGATCGAGACGACATCGACCCGGCCCGAAATCCTGGGCGTGCGGGCGAGCGGGCCGGAGAGCGCGAGGTTGAGGCTCGTCACCGCGGTCATCAGCGGACTCGACACGAGTTCGGCCCGGTCCGCCGTGATCTTGAGTGCGCCGGGGAAGCCGGAAGCCGGCTCGACGGCGACGCGGCCGTCGATGGCGAGGCGTCCGCCGTTGCGGGTCGCGGCGGTGAGGCGCTCGATCTGGATGGCGTCGCCGCGGCCGGTGATGCGGCCCTGGATGTCGGTCAGGCGGATGCCGTTGAGCGGATCGGTGAGGCTGCCGCCCGACAACGTCGCCGCGCCCTCGACCCGCGGCGCCGCCAGCGTGCCGGTGACGCCGGCGTCCAGCGCGACGCGACCGGCCACGCGCTGGCCGCCCGTGCTGAGGAGCGAGTTGGCGAGCGCCGCGTCGAGAGTGCCGCGGGCCTTCAGGTTGAGCGGGCCGCCGGGCGCGACGGGGATCGCGCCGGTGACGGTGACGTCCGCGCCGCGGCCGGCGGAGACGCGCCCGTCGAGGGTGGCGGCGCCGTCGGCGAGCGTGCCGCTCGCCCGCGCATCGATCGGCGGCAGGCCGGCCTTGCGGGTCTCCGGCGTCACCAGCTTGGCGACGTTGAGCGCGTAGCGGCCCTCGGGTCGCGCGGCGGTGCCGCGGATATCCGCCTCGCCCTCGACCGTGCCGGAGAGCGCGAGGCTGGGGGACGCGATGCGGGCGAGCGCCAGCGGCAGGGTGCGGATGCCGACCTTCAGATCGAGCTCCTGGCCCGCGCGGCCCTGGACGCTGACCCGGCCGGACCCGGCGGCGATGACCAGGTTCTCGATCAGCGCCGAGCCGTCGTCGAGGGTGATCGCGGCGGGGCCGGCGAGCGCGAGGCGATCGCTGCCGCGCTGGGCCGAGAACCGGGCGATCTCGACGCGGGTGCGCTCCGCCGGGACTAGCCGGGCGGCGCCGTCGAGGTTGAACCCGCGGGCCTGCGCCGTGAGCACGAGGTCGCTCGCCTGGGCCGTGCCGGTCGCGGTCAGCCGCACGGTGTCGATGGTCTGGCCCGCGGCGACGATGCGGTCGAGGCTCGCCCGCCCGTCGAGGGCGGGATGGGCGCGCAGATCGCGGCCCTTGAGGTCGGCATCGAGCTTGTTCAGACCGAGCGTGTCGTAGCGGAGGTTCGCGCCCGTCGCTCGGATCGCGGCGTCCTGCCGTCCGCCCTCGCGGGACAGGGTCACCGCCGCGTCGAGGCTGCCGCCCATGCGGCCGAGCGCCAGCGCCGAGAGGTCGGCGAGGTCGCCGGCCCGGACCGTCAGGCTGCCCTCCCCCAGCAGGGTCTTGGCATCGACCACGGCACGGCCGTCGATGGCCACCGAGCCCAGCGCGAAGGCGAGGCGGTCGAGGGCGTAGTCGGTCTTGTTTGGCCGGGCGACATGCGCGTCGGCTTTGAGTGCCTTGCCGGCCACGTCGCCGGTGAGCCGCATGGTGCCGTCCAGCGCCCCGGTCAGGTCGGTGAGCGTCGCGTCGAGGCGCAGATCCTGGATCGGCTTGCCGTCGGCCCGCGCCGTGGGGGCGCGAAGGGCGGCGGTGAGGTCGGGCTTGCGCAGCGATCCCGTGAGCTTGGCGTCGGCGCTCGCGGCGCCGGTCAGCCGCGCGTCGAGGGCGGAGAGGTCCTTGAGGTCGAGGCGCGCCGTCACGTCGGCGCTGCGGGCGGTCGCCTGGCCCTGCAAGGTCGCGACGAGTTCGGCGCCCTCGAACAGCAGGCGGTCGAAGCCGTAGCCGTCATAGGTCTGGAACACCCGGCCCTTCAGCGAGGGCGTCCGGCCGACGAGGCGGTCGACCACGTCCTGTCCCAGCACCATCCCGCCGCCGCGCAGATCGAGGTCGGCGGCGACCGCCTTGCGGGCGGGGTCGCCGCTCAAGATCGCCTTGGCGTCGAGATGGCCGGCCAGATCGCGGCCGGTGACGCCGGAGAAGGCGCCGAGATCGGCGAGGGCGGCCTGGAGCGTGCCGGCGAGCGTGTTCTGGCCGACCTTGCCGACGTAGGAAACGCGGGCGGTGTCGGCGTCGAGCGTGAGGCCGGCGACATCGATCACGCCATCGGAGCCGGCCTCGGCCCGCAAGGTCAGTTTTGCCCGCTCGCCGATCGCCCGGCGGAGCGCCGGGTCGGCGAGCGACAGGCCCTCGACGCGGCCGTCGGCGCTGATGGCGAAGCGGCGCGCCTTGTCGGTCCCGGTCGGCTCGACCGAGAGCAGGGCCTCGACGCGGTCGAGGGTGGATTCCCTGGTCCGCAGGCCCGCGGCCTTGAGGGCGCCCTTCACCTGCGGGGCGGTGAGCGGACCCTTGAGGCTGCCGTCGAAGACCAGCGTTTCGATTTCGCTCTCGGCGGCCTTGGTCTTGCCGCCCTCGGTCGGAACCGCGCGGGCCTCGATGCGGAAATCGGCGTTTTTGTCCGCGCTCAGCGTACCGCCGAGGCCGAGGCGGGCGGTGCGCGAGGTCAGGTCGAGCCGGTCGATGCGGAAGGCGCCGGAATCGGCGAACGCCAGCCCGCCGTCGAGCTTGGTCGTGCCCGAAAAGATCGCGGCGAGCGGGCCCGGCACGAGGCCTTCGATCCGCGAGGCGAGATCGAGGGTCAGGCGCCGGTCGCTGCCGATGCGCGACAGCCGGGCGCCACCCTTGGCGCCGATCTCCGGGCCGGCGTCGAAATCGAGCCGGGCGTTGAAGGAATCCAGCGTGCCGCGGCCTTCGAGGTCGAATTGGATCGGCGGCGTGCCGGGGAGGTTGGCGGCCTTCGACAGGAGCCCGCCCTCGGGCTCGGTCAGCGCGGCCTTCACTTCCAGCTTCTCGCCTTTCGGCACGAACAGCAGCTTGGCGTCGAACAGCCCGGCGGCGTCGAGACGCCGGGCCGTCACCGCGAGGTCGAGCCCTTCCGACGGGTTGCCGAGCTTGGCCTTGCCATCCGCCGACAGCCGGGCCGGCTGGCCGGCGATGGTCTCGCCGAGGATGAGTTCCGCGAGCCGGAACGCCTTGATCTCGACCTTGACCGGGAGGTCGGGCAGCAGCGAGCCGTCCGGCGGCTCGGCCTCGACCGGGGCGATTCCGGGGATCGGCTTGCGCAGCACTTCGAGCCGGCCGAGTTCCAGGCTGTCGATTTCGAGCCGGCCCGACAGCAGGGCGAGGCGGCGCCACGCGAGGCGGGCGCGGTCGAGCTTCAGCCAGGGGCCCTCGCTGTCGCTGATGACGACGTCGCGGATGGTGGCGTCGGACGAGAGCGCACCGTCGACCGCGCCGATGGAGACCTGCGAGGAATCGCTGGACAGCGCCTTTGAGAGGATGCCGCCCAGGACGGTTTTTTCGCCGTCGGCGGCGCGGGTGAGATCGGTCGGAACGAGGGCGGCGGCGAGGAGCAGGACCAGCACGAACAGTGCCGCGAGAACCCCTCTCCCGCCTCGCATCCGCGAGGCACCCTCCCCCGCGGAGGGGGGAGGGTTGGCGCCGCGCCGGCTGCGAAAAAATCCCATTCAGAAGGCCTGTCCGAGACTGATGTACAGGGCGACCGGGCGCTCGTGGTATCCCTTGATCCGGTCGAGCGGGAAGGCGACGTCCACGCGGATCGGGCCGATGCCGGTATAGTAGCGCAGGCCCAGACCCACCGCCTTGCGGATACGCTCATCGAAATCCGGCAGGGTCGAGGCGAAGGCGGTGCCGGCGTCGAAGAACGGCACGATGCCGATGGTGTCGGTGACCTTGATGCGCGCTTCAATGGACGCTTCGAGCAGGCTGCGCCCGCCGATCGGCAGATTGAACGGACCGCGCGGTCCCAGCGTGCGGAACGCGAAGCCGCGCACCGAGCCGCCGCCGCCCGCGAAGAAGCGGAAATTGTCCGGGATCTCGTCGAGCCGCGCTCCGGAGACCGAGCCGAAGCCGAGGCGGCCGGCGAGCACGTAATTCGCGTCCTCGTCCAGTGCGTAATAGGTCGAGCCCTGCGCTTTCGCGACGAAGATGCCGGGGTCCGAGCCGAGGAAGCCCGGATAGGGCGCGGCCGAGGCCTGAAAGCGGAAGCCCTGCGTCGGGTCGAGCAGGTTGTCGGTCGAATCGTAGGTGACCGAGACCGGTACGCCGATCAGCCGGTACTTCACCGTGCCGAGCGCGTCCTGCGAGCGGCCGATCTGCCCGTCGAGGCCGACCTGGGCCGAGAAGGTGTCGGAGAAGCGGTGGCGGACGGCGACCGAGGCGCCGGCGGCATCGACGAAGTAGCTCTGCTGCACCTCGCGGGTGACGAAGGCGTTGGCCAGCAGATCGTTGCGGGTGCCCCACAGCGCCGGCTTCACGAAGGTCGCCGACAGGCGCCCGCCGAGGCCCGTGGTGTCGATGCCGGCGGCCTTGCGCTGCTGCGCGAACGGATCGTAGCCAAGGCCGAGATAGTAGATGTCGGCGTCGAGCCGGAGCGTCTCCAGGCCGCCGAACAGGTTGCGGTTCGCGTAATAGGCGCGGATGCCCGGCCCATCGACGGTGGAGTAGCGGGCCGAGACGCCGATGAGGTTGCGCTCGCGCTCGCTCACCTCGACGAAGATCGGCAGGTTGCCCTGCGCGTCCAGGCTCTCACCCTCGCGCACGCGCACCGCGCCGAGCCCCTCGATGCGGGCGACCGAGCGGCGGATGTCGGCGACCGCCTTGGGCGAGTACGGATCGCCCGGCTCGGTGTAGATGAACGAGCGGATGACGGCCGGGTCGATCCCCTCGGACGCCTTCACGGCGACCTCGCCCAGGCCCGCCTTGGGGCCGGGATCGATGGTGAAGGTCACGTCCATGACGTGGGCGGCATCGTCCACCACCGGATCGCGGGAGACCGCCTTGGCGAAGGGATGGCCCAGCGCCCGGAAGCGATCGACGATCTTCGCCTCGCGGGCCAGCACGGTCGCCGAGCGGGCCGGCACGTCGTCGCCGGGGCGAACGAACCGCTCCGGCAGCGTGTCCTCCGGGAACGGCCGACCCCGCGGATCGAGGGCGCGCACGGAGCGGACGGTGTAGGCGGGGCCGAGATCGACGGCGATCTTCACCGGCACCAGGGCGCGGGCGCGCGAGCCTTCCGCCGCGCGGGCCGCGGCCGGAAGCGAGGCCTCGCCGGTGACCGGCACGCCGTCCACCCGGATCGAGACGGTGCCCTGATAATAGCCGTAGCCCGAGAGCACGTCGGTCAGGCGGCGCAGGTCCGCCTCGGCGCGGCGCACCAGCCCCTCGCCGTCCGGCGGGGCCTCCTGGCGCAGGCGGTAGAGGGTCGAGGTGTCCTGCAGCGCGGTCAGGACGTCGGAATCGTCGGTGCCGGTGATGCGGATGCTGTAGGGCAGCGCGGCCTGCGTCGGGGCGGGCGGCGCTTCTTCCGATCCGAACAGGCCGAACAGGTCGAAGGCGGCCGCCGGCTGCGGCAGACCCGCGGCCAGCGCCGTCGAGAGAAACACGCCACCGATCACGGGCGAACGCAGTGGGCGATTCTTCCGGACGGTCATTCGATAAGGCGGGTCCGTCTCTTCCGGCGGGGCCGATGCCTCGCGAGAAAAGCATCGTTCGGTAAACTACCCGTCGATGACCGCCGCGGCTACCCGGCCACGCTTGGGACGCCTCAAGACATGGTGATGACCGGAACGCCGCCCTCCGCCTTCGCGCGCCCACCCTTGCGCGGGGGGGCCTACTCGTCGTCCTCCACCAGCTTGATCTGCGCTGGGAGCGGGAGCGTGATCGTGCAGCGCAGACCGTCGGGCGTGTAGGCGAGGTCGGTCTCGGCCTTCAGTTCGTAGCGCAGGCTGCGCTCCAGCACCTCGGTGCCGAAGCCGCGATGCGATGGCTCGGGCGGCAGGTTTTCCAGGCCGGTCTCGGTCCAGACGAAGGTGAACGCCCCGCCGGCGGCGGGCGGCACCACCGACCACGTCACCGCGATGCGGCCGTGCGGCACCATCAGGGCGCCGTGTTCGAGGGCGTTGACGGTCAATTCGTGGATCGCCAGCGCGATGATCTCGGCGGCGCCCGGGCGCAGGCGCAGGTTCGGCCCGGAAATCGCGACCTGATCGCCCTCGCGGGCGAGATGGGCGAGCAACTCGTCGGCGATGAGCGCATGCAGGGCCACCCCCTCCGGTACGCTGCGCATCAGCGCGCTGAGCACGCGGGCGATGGCGTCGAGCCGTCCGTCGAGATGGGCGGCGTAGGTCTCGACGCTGTCGGCGGTCTCGGCGGAGCGCCGGATGATGGCGCGCAGCATCGCGAGCGTGTTGCGGACCTGATGGCGTTGCTCGGCGGGCAGCCCCTTCTCGTCGAGGAAGCGGCGCAGCCGCCTGTTCTCGGCCTCGAGTTCCGCGATGCGCGGGTCTTGATTGTCCTGGGTCATCGCCGTGCCATCCACCTCGCCCGCATGTGGCTGGCCCTCCGCCTCTGGCTCAATGGGCGCCGACTGCCGATACGGCAGAATCACGCTCATAGTGCAGGTAAGAAGGATCAAACAGGGAGGCGGACTGCAAGGCGGCGAAATCGGGAATCGTCAGCTGGCGTCCGCGCAGACGGATCAGGCCGGCGGCGCGCAGCTCCTTCAAGGTGCGGTTGATATGCACCGTCGAGAGGCCCATCGCGTCGCCGAGATCGGCCTGGGTGATCGGGAACTCGCAACTTGTCCCGTTGGTCAGGCCGACCGCCGCAAGGCGCATGAACAGCTCGCAGAACAGGTGCCCGAGCCGTTCCGTGGCGAGGCGCTGCCCAAGGCTGACGGTCCATTCCCGCTGGATCGCCGCCGAGACCAGCATCTCCCACCACAGCGCTTCTTCCAGCTTGCGGCTCTCGGCGGTGATCTCGCGGATCGAGGTCTCCGACACCTCGGCGATGAGGCAGGAGGTGAGCGTACCGAGCGAGTGATCCATGTTCTTCAGGACGAAGACGTGGGGATCGCACATGTCGCCGGGCAGGAAGATCGAGATCACCTGACGTCGCCCGTCCTCGAGCTGCTTGTAGCGGCAGGCCCAGCCTTCGAGGATCAGGTTGACGTGGCGCGGCCGCTCGCCGTCGCGGACCACATCCTCGCGCGGGCCCAGCCTTCGGGCGTTCTGGATCACGCGGTCGAGGGCGCCCCGCTCCTCGGCGGAGAGGCGGACGAAGTTCTCCAGCTTGCGTACGAGAGGGTTGACCACGACTCTTCCTTACGAATTCGCGGCAACCTAACCGTCCTTGCAGGCCCGGAAATTCAACAAAGTTACATCCTGCACGACGGCGCAGCCCTTAAGAACGCGCAACAGCCCGCCTGCGCCCCAGGGCTTTCCTGTGGCGCAGCGGCGCAGTCCGATCATACCGGTATGTGCTGGGTTTGGTGGGGGAAGTAGGACTCGAACCTACGAAGCTTACGCAGCGGATTTACAGTCCGCCCCCTTTGCCGCTCGGGACATTCCCCCAAACCGCTGTCACCGCGGGCCAGAGGCTGGCGCTCCGCGGCGGGCGTCGTCCTTATGGTGAGGCTGCGGGCGGGTGTCAACACAGTTCGGAGGGATCGCTCGGTTTGTTCTCGGCTTCAGGCGCCGCCCCCGCGGCGTCGGCTGCCGCGCCGCCGTCGCGGGGGCAACCGGCGATGCGTCGGGATCATCGCCGATTGGCATCAGTCGCAGGGCGCGAGATCGCAGATGCGCAACTGCGCCCGCTCGGCCCCGCGCCAACGGTCGCAGGAGAGCGTGCCGGCGGCGTGGAAGGTGCGGCCGATGCCACCGAGCAGCGTCGTGCCGACGGGCCCCTGCGCCGCCCGGAAGGCGATGGCGCCGAGCGTCTGGCCGTCGCCGCTGGCGAAGCGGGCGCGGACATGACCGTTGCCGACGATGCCGGCATCGACGAGGCGATGACGCGGCAACGCCATCACCGGCTCGGGCGCCCCCTGCCCGAACGGACCGGCGCGCTGGATCAGCCGCACGAGTTCGGCGGTGGCGCCGCCCGCGCTCACCGTGCCGTCGATGAGAAGCGCCTCCGCCGCGCGGGCCTGGGCGACCGACTCGGACAGGGCGCGGTCGAGCCCCTGACCGAAGGCATCGAGCCCGCCCGCGGCGAGCGTCACGCCCGCCGCCATGGCGTGGCCGCCGCCCTTGATCGCCAGCCCATCCTCGACCGCGGCGCGCACCGCCGCCCCGAGATCGGCGCCCGCCACGGAGCGGCCGGAGCCGACCGCGGTGCCGTCGGGCTTGACCGCGAAGGCGAAGGCCGGGCGGCCGAAGCGTTCCTTGAGCCGGGCGGCGATCAGCCCGACGATGCCCGGATGCCACTCGGGCGAGGCGGCGACCAGCACCGGCCGGTCGGGATCGGCCATCAGGCGGCGGTCCATCTCGGCTTCGGCTTCCGCCACGGCGACGGCCTCGATCGCCTGCCGCTCGCGGTTGAGCCGGTCGAGTTCAGCGGCGATGCCGCGTGCCTCGATCGCGTCCGTCGTGGTGAGGAGGCGCGCGCCGAGGCCGGCATCGCCGATGCGCCCACCCGCATTGATGCGGGGGCCGAGCAGGAAGCCGAGATGCCAGGATTCCGGCGGCTCGCCGAGGCCCGCCGCGTCGAGGAGCGCGGCCAGACCCGGCCGACCGCGCGCCCGCATCACCGCCAGCCCCTGGACCACGAAGGCGCGGTTCAAGCCCTTCAGCGGCACCACGTCGGCGACGGTGGCGAGCGCCACGAGATCGAGGGAATCGGTGAGCCGTGGGCCCTCGCCGGTCCCGAAAGCGCCCTCCCCCCGCAGCCGCCGGGCGAGCGCGACCAGCGTCATGAAGACGACGCCCGCCGCACAGAGATGGCCGAGGCCGGATAAATCGTCGAGGCGGTTGGGGTTCACCAGGGCGCGGGCGGGGGGCAGTTCCTCCGGGGCGCCGTGATGGTCGAGGACGATGACGTCGAGGCCGAGCGCGGCGGCCGCGGCCAGGGGTTCGTGGCCGGCGGTGCCGCAATCGACGCAGACGAGGAGTTTGGCGCCCTCCTCCGCCAGCGCGGTCACGGCGGCGACGTTCGGGCCGTAGCCCTCGGTGATCCGGTCCGGGATGTGGATGCGCACCGGCACGTCGAGCGCCCGCAGGTACTCGGCGAGCAGCGCCGCGCTCGCGGCGCCGTCCACATCGTAATCGCCGAAGATCGCCACCGGCTCACGCCTCCGCACGGCGTGGGCGAGGCGCTCCACCGCCGCCTCCATGGCGACGAGCACGGACGGGTCCGGCATCAGGTCGCGCAGGCGTGGCGCGAGATAGGCTTCCGCCTCCGCCGGCCGCACGCCGCGCCCGGCCAGCACGCGGGCGAGCAGGTCCGGCAGGCCGTAGCCTTGCGTCATCGCCGTGGCGAAGGCCTGGAGGCCGGGATCGGCGCAACGCTCGCGCCAGGGCCGCCCCAGCACGGAGGCCTCGACGCCGAGGATGGTTTTTTCGGACTGGATGAGGGCTGCGGCGGACACGGGCGGCAACATACCCGCTTCGCCGGCTTCTGGCTGCGCCCTTGAAACGACAGCGGGGCGGGCGATCGATCGCCCGCCCCGCTGCTCATCCGTCGGCTGTCGCTCAGAGGTTCTTGAGGATCGAGTCCACGACCTTCTTGGCGTCGCCGAACAGCATCATGGTGTTGTCGCGGAAGAACACCTCGTTCTCCACGCCCGCGTAGCCCGAGCCCATGCCGCGCTTGATGAAGAGCACGGTCTTGGCCTTCTCCACGTCGAGGATCGGCATGCCGTAGATGGCGGACGACTTGTCGGTCTTGGCGGCCGGGTTGGTGACGTCGTTGGCGCCGATCACGAAGGCGACGTCCGCCTGCGGGAACTCGCCGTTGATGTCCTCCAGCTCGAACACCTCGTCGTAGGGGACGTTGGCTTCGGCCAAGAGCACGTTCATGTGGCCCGGCATGCGGCCCGCGACCGGGTGGATCGCGTATTTCACGTCCACGCCTTCCTTCTTCAGCAGGTCGGCCATCTCGCGCAAGCTATGCTGCGCCTGGGCGACCGCCATGCCGTAGCCGGGGACGATGATGACCTTCTCGGCGTTCTTCATGATGTAGGCCGCGTCGTCCGCCGAGCCCTGCTTGACGGGGCGCGTCTCGACCTGGCCCGAGCCGGCCGCGGCGGTGTCGCCGCCGAAGCCGCCGAGGATGACCGAGATGAACGAGCGGTTCATCGCGTGGCACATGATGTAGGACAGGATCGCGCCCGACGAGCCGACCAGCGAGCCGGTGATGATGAGCGCGAGGTTGCCCAGCGTGAAGCCGATGCCGGCCGCGGCCCAGCCCGAGTAGGAGTTGAGCATCGACACGACGACGGGCATGTCGGCGCCGCCGATCGGAATGATGATCAGGCCGCCGAGGACCAGCGACACGATCACGATCAGCCAGAACACCGCCTTCGATTCGGTGCCGATGAAGATCGCCAGCAGAACGACGAGGAAGATCGCCGTCGCGAGGTTGATGGCGTGCCGGGCCGGCAGCAGGATCGGCTTGCCGGACATGCGCCCGTCGAGCTTGGCGAAGGCGATGACCGAACCCGTGAAGGTGATCGCGCCGATGGCGACGCCCAGCCCCATCTCGAACAGCGACTGCTTGTGGAAGTGGCCGTTCTCGATGATGCCGAAGGCCTGGGGCGCGTAGAGCGCACCGGCCGCCACCGCGACCGCGGCGAGGCCGACCAGCGAGTGGAAGGCCGCGACCAGCTGCGGCATCGCCGTCATGGGAACGCGCTTGGCGATCACTGCGCCGGCGCCGCCGCCGATGCCGAGGGCGAGGAGCACGAGGAACCACGCGCCGATGCCGGCGGGCGGATGCCCGATCAGCGTGGTGAGGATGGCGATCGCCATGCCCACCATGCCGTAGGTGTTGCCCTGGCGGGCGGTCGTCGGGTGCGAGAGCCCCCGCAGCGCCATGATGAACAGGACGCCGGCGACGATGTAGAGAAGGGAAGAGACGTTTTCCGACATCGCCTCAGACCTTCTTCTTGTACATGCCGAGCATGCGCTGCGTGACGAGGAAGCCGCCGAAGATGTTCACGGAGGCGAGGACGATACCGATGAAGCCGAAGAAGCGGGCCCAACCGGTGCCCTTCTCGACGAGGGGGACGCCGACCGCGAGCAGCGCGCCGACGATGATGACCGAGGAGATCGCGTTGGTGACCGACATCAGCGGCGTGTGCAGCGCCGGGGTCACCGACCAGACGACGTAGTAGCCGACGAAGATCGCCAGCACGAAGATCGCGAGGCGGAACACGGTGGGATCGACCGCGCCGTGGGTGGCCGCCGCCACGCCGTGCCCGAGGGCGTCGGCGATGGACTGGGCCTGGACGGCGTTCTGCTGGGCGATTTCGGCCGCGGTCTTCGCGGCGGCCGCAGCGGCCTGGGCCTGTTCTGCGGCGGAGAGGGGTACGTTGGCCATGTCTCAGGATCCTCCGCGAGCGGTCAGGCTTTGGGCTGGAAGTTCGGGTGAACCACCTGACCGTCGCGGGTGAGGTTGGTCGCCTTGACGAGCTCGTCGTCCCACTTGACCGCGAGCGACTTCGACTCCTTGTCGATCAGGGTTTCGACGAAGGCGTAGAGGTTGCGGGCGTAGAGGGCGGAGGCGGTGGCCGCGAGGCGGCCGGGCACGTTGGTGTGGCCGACGATCTTCACGCCGTTGCCGACGGTGACGATCTCGCCGGCCTTGGCACCCGCGACGTTGCCGCCGCGCTCGACCGCGAGGTCGACGAGCACCGAGCCGGGCTTCATCGAGGCGACCATCTCCTCGGAGACGAGCTTCGGCGCCGGCCGGCCGGGGATCAGGGCCGTGGTGATGACGATGTCTTGCTTGGCGATGTGGCCCTTGACCAGCTCCGCCTGCTTCTTCTGGTACTCCGCCGACATCTCCTTGGCGTAGCCGCCGGAGGTCTCGGCCGACTTGAACTCCTCGTCCTCGACGGCGACGAACTTCGCGCCGAGCGATTCGACCTGTTCCTTGGTGGCCGGGCGCACGTCGGTTGCCGTCACGACGGCGCCGAGGCGCCGGGCGGTGGCGATGGCCTGGAGGCCGGCGACGCCGACGCCCATGATGAAGATGCGCGCGGCCGGGACGGTGCCGGCGGCGGTCATCATCATCGGCAGGGAGCGGCCGTACTCGGCGGCGCCGTCGATGACGGCGCGGTAGCCCGCGAGGTTGGCCTGAGAGGACAGGACGTCCATGACCTGGGCGCGGGTGATGCGGGGCATCAACTCCATGGCGAAGGCGTTCACGCCTGCATCGGCCATGGCCTTCAGCGCGTCCTCATGGCCGTAGGGGTCCATGATGGCGACGACGGTGGCGCCTTTGCCGATCTTGCCGAGCTCTTCGGCATTCGGGCGACGCACCTTGAGGACGAGATCGGCGCCGGACAGGGCCTCCTCGGCCGACCCGGCGATCTTGGCGCCGGCCGCCTCGTATTCCGAATCGGGCACGCCGGCATTCGCGCCGGCCCCCGATTGGACCACGACCTCGCCGCCCAGGCCGACGAATTTCTTAACCGTTTCAGGGACGGAGGCGACCCGCGGTTCCGCGGGATCCGCCTCCGTCAACACGGAGATGCGCATTCGGTTTGCTCCCGTTCTTACAGCCGCCCATTCGGCGTGCCGGTATCCGAGCTATGTGTATGGCTCAATTGTCACGCAAAGGCCGGCCCCCGTTCGGACCGACCCTTGTTCGCAGGCGCTCAGCTCAGAAAGAGGATGGCGGCGAGGACGACGAAAAGGCCGGCCTGTGCCTTCCAGCCGATGGCCGGAACGAAGGCGCCGAGCGCGGCGAGGCCCCAGGAGACGAGGACGCCGATGATCGCGGTGATCCAGGCCTCGTGCACGCCGCCGATGGCCAGCGCCAGCACCCAGCAGAGAACCGTGACGGTGCCGATCTCGACGAAGCGGATGAAGCCGCGATAGGTCTGCTCGTGGGTCTTCTCGTCCATCGCCGGGCTGTAATTCAGGCCCGAGAGGGTCTTCGTGTCCGCCATTTTGCGCGCCCGTTCCCTGACTTCGTTTTGCTTGTCACGCGCGGATTTAGCGCAAGGCCAAGCGGGGAGCAATCAGCTTGACCGCCAGGTTGACAAACGGATGACGGGTTTTCGCAAGCGGGATCAGGCCGGCTGTGGCAGCCCCGCGGCCGCGAGTGCACTTTCCTGACGCCCGGCGAGCGCTTCGAGGGAGAAGCGCTCGATCTCCGCCTCGAACAGGCGATGGTAATTCAGCTCCGAGCGCAGGTGCAGGAAGACCGCCCCGAGACCGACCGCGGCCCGGTCCATGAACACGAATTCCTGAGGCACGGTCACCGGCCCGCGTTCCTTCAGCGCCTGATGCACCGAGAAGGCCTCGCGCCGTCCGTAGGCGCCGGGTTCGATGCCGTCGGCGACGGTGCGGGTGCGGTCCTCCAGAAGCGGGCCGTAGATGAAGCGGGCCCAGATGTTGAGGATGTCCACGGTCTCGCGGTCGAGCTTCTTGAAGCCCCACACCTCGTAGGCATGGACGATCCGGTCCCGGTCGTTCTCCAGCAGGCCGCGATAGAGATCGACCACGCCGCCGACGAAGCGCGGATGGAAGATGCGCACGCAGCCGTAATCGAGCAGGTTGATGCCCTGCGGCTCCCCGCCCTCGGAGAAGACGGTGTAGTTGCCGAGATGCGGATCGCCGTGGATGACGGCGGCGCGGCTGAACGGGTGCCACCACGCCTTGAACATCGCCTGCGCCAGCCGGTTGCGGATCTCGATCGGCGATTGTGCGAAATTCAGGATCTTGTCGCCGTCGAGCCAGCCGAGGCTCAGAAGCCGCTTCGTCGAGAGATCGGTGCGGACCTGCGGCACGCGGACCGAATCGATGTCCTTCAGGACGGCGCCGTAGAGGGCGGCGTGCTTGGCCTCCCGCTCGTAATCGAGCTCCTCGCGCACCCGCGCTCCGATCTCCTTGGCGATCTCGGTGGTGTCGAGCCAGGAATTCATACGGCGGTGGAAGGCGAAGGCCACCTGGAGCTGCTTGAGGTCGGCCTCCACCGCCGACTGCATGTCCGGATATTGGAGCTTGCAGGCGAGCGGCGTGCCGTCGAGGGCGGCGGCGCGGTGGACCTGCCCCAGGGAGGCGGCGGCCGCGGGCTTCAGGTCGAAGCTCTGGAACCGGCTCTGCCAATCGGCGCCGAGCTCGGCCATCATCCGCCGCTTGACGAAGGCCGCCCCCATCGGCGGCGCGTCGGCCTGGAGTTTTTGCAGTTCCGCCGCGTATTCGGGCGGGAGCAGGTCCGGCACGGTGGCGAGCAGTTGCGCCACCTTCATGATCGGGCCCTTGAGGCCGCCGAGCGCCTGCGCCAGCGCGGCGGCGTTGCTTGGCGCGGCGCCGTCCTTGCCGCCGAACAGGCGCGCGGCGGCCATCCGGGCGGCGACGCCGCCGACATTGGCGCCGACGCTGGCGTAGCGGCTCGCGCGGGCGGTGAAGCGGTTGGCTTCGCGGTCGGTCTCGGCCATGGCGCTGCGGATCGGTCCTGAGGGGGATTTGATCCGAGATAGGCGCGAGGCCGCTCCGCGGCGAGGGCGCTGGGACGGCGCGCCGCGGTGGTTACGCGGCGGGCCAGTTGTCGCGAATCCAGCGGGTGAGGTTGAACTCGTCGATCTTGCCCGCGGCGAGATCAAAGACGACGACCGTAGCTTCTGCGGGATTGGGCCGGAACGCGACGCCGTTCAAGCGCAGGAACATCACCATCGCGACGAAGGCGATCCGCTTGTTGCCGTCTACGAAGGCGTGGTTGCGGGCGAGGTCGAACGCGTAGGCCACCGCGAGCGAGGCGAGGTCCGCTTCGTCGTAGCGCCAGCGGTTGATTGGCCGGGCGAGCGCGGACTCGAATGCGTTTTCGTCACGCATCCCAGCGGGTCCGCCGAAACGCGCGAGTTGCTTGTCATGGGCAGCGATGACTTCCCCGGAGGTCAGCCAGCGGGGCTCGCTCATTTGGCCAGCGACCTGAACGTGTCGCGATACTCGTCCATGATCTCATCGACCACGGCCATCGCCTGGTCGAAGTTGGGATCGTATGGCGTCAGCCGCACGGCGCCGTCGGCCATCTGAGTGACATGCAGCCACTGGCCCTGCTGCAAGTTCAGCTGGGTGAGTAGCTCCTTCGGCAAGATCAGGCCTGTCGAGTTGCCGATCTTCTTGACTTCGAGCTTCATCGCGATCGGCTCCGTTATACAAAATGTATAACGGAGCCGATCGAAAATCGCTACCCTTCCATCGCCTCCAACTCGGCGATCATGCCCTCGATCATCCCCAGCCCGATCTGCCAGAAGCCCGGATCGCTGGCATCCAGTCCGAACGGCTTCAACAGTTCGCCGTAGGGCTTCGAGCCGCCCGCCGAGAGCAGCGCGAAGTAGCGCTCGACGAAGCCGGGCTCGGCCCGGGCGTAGACGCCGTAGAGCGAGTTCACGAGGCAGTCGCCGAAGGCGTAGGCGTAGACGTAGAACGGCGAGTGGATGAAGTGCGGGATGTAGGCCCAGAACGGCTCGTAGCCCTTGTCGAGGGTGATCGCCGGGCCGAGGCTCTCGGCCTGCACCGACATCCACAGGGCGTTGATCTCGTCGACGGTCAGTTCGCCCTTGGCGCGGGCCAAGTGCACCTTCCGCTCGAACGAGTAGAACGCGATCTGGCGCACCACCGTGTTGATCATGTCCTCGACCTTGGCCGCCAGCATCGCCCGGCGCTGGGTCGGGTCGGTGGTCTCGGCGAGCAGCTTGCGGAAGGTCAGCATCTCGCCGAACACGCTCGCGGTCTCGGCCAGCGTCAGCGGGGTCGGGGCCATCAGGGCGCCGTTGGGGGCGGCGAGCACCTGATGCACGCCGTGGCCGAGTTCGTGCGCCAGCGTCATCACGTCCCGCGGCTTGCCCTGGTAGTTGACCAGCACGTAGGGGTGGGCCGAGGGCACCGTCGGGTGGGCGAAGGCGCCGGGCGCCTTGCCGGGGCGGGTCGGCGCGTCGATCCAGCCGCCGTCGAAGAAGCGTCGGGCGATCCCCGCCATGTCCGGCGAGAAGGCGTTGTAGGCGTCGAGCACCGTGTCGCGGGCCTCCGCCCAGGGGATCGTGCGCTGCTCGACCTTCGGCAGCGGGGCGTTGCGGTCCCAGTAGGGCAAAGCCTCGACGCCGAACCACTTGGCCTTCAGCCGGTAGTAGCGGTGCGACAGCCGCGGATAGGCGGCGCGCACCGCCTCGACCATGGCGGCGACCACCTCCGGCTCGACGCGGTTCGAGAGGTGGCGGGCGTCCGCCACGTCCTTGAAGCCGCGCCAGCGGTCGGAGATCTCCTTGTCCTTGGCCAGCGTGTTGGTGATGAGCGCGAAGACGCGCAGGTTCGCCCGCAGCGTGTCGCCGAGCGCCAAAGCCGCCTCCTGGCGCACCGCGCCGTCGCGGTCCTGGAGCTTGTTGAGGGTCGGCTCAAGGGTCAGCTGCTCGCCCTGCACCGAGAAGCGGAGGGAAGCGATGGTCTCGTTGAACAGCCGGTCCCAGGCGGCGTTCGAGGTGACTGACTTCTCGAGGAACAGTTTTTCGGTGCGGTCGTCGAGCTGGTAGGGCTTTTCGGCCCGCAGATCCTCGATCCAGGGGCGGTATTGCGCGAGGGGACCCGCGGCCATGGCCCGGTCCATGACCGAATCCTCGACGCGGTTCAGCTCCAGCCCGAAGAACAGGAGGTCGCCGGAGGCCGCGGTCAGCCGCTCGCGGGTGTCGCCGTAGAACTTGGCGCGGGTCTCGTCGGTGGTGTCGCCGGAATAGACGAGGCCGGCGAACGACATCAGCCGGCCCATCAGATCCTCGATCGCCTCGAAGGCCGCCACCGCCCGGCCGAGTTCGACCGACGCATCGGGGCCCGCGGCGATCTCGGCGACCCGGCCGGCATAGCGCTCGGTGAAGGCGCGGGCCTCGGTCTCGGCCCGTTCGAGGTCGTCGCGGAAGGCCGGGGCATCGATGCCGGAATAGAGGTCGGAGAGGTCCCATTCGGGCAGCGGGCCGAGATCCGCCGCCTGGGCCGCGCTGCGCAGGGCCGCGAGACCGTCCGGAATCCGCACCGGTTCCGGGGACAGGGCAGCGGTGACGGCTCGGCTCGACATCGATGTGGCTTCCTCGCGAAGAGACGGGTCAAGGCCGGCGAGCCCGCCCGTGTTCCGGATGCCTGATATCGAGCGAGTTGCGTCGCCGATCAACTCGCCTTCACCGTCATCCGGGCAAGCGGGCTCCGGCCGCCGCCGGGGCCCGGACCCGCCCGGGACGCGTCGGCGGCTGGACGGCGCGGGAGGGTGGGCCCCCGCTTGCGCCTCGCCCGTCCCACTGCGACAAGCGCCGGACCGAAGATGCAGGCAGGCTACATGACCGCGGACGACGTCTTGGAAGAATTCCGCTCGGCTGGGGCGCTGCTCCAGGGGCATTTCATCCTGAGCTCGGGCCTGCGCTCGCCGACCTTCCTGCAGAAGATGACGATCTTCTCCGATCCGGTGCGGACCGAGCGGCTGTGCCGGGCGCTCGCCGAGGCGATCACGGCCCGGTTCGGGCGGATCGACATCGTGGTCTCGCCGGCCATCGGCGGCATCGTGCCGGGTTACGAGACCGCGCGGCATCTCGGCGCGAAGGCGATCTTCGTCGAGCGCGATCCCGGCGGGCCGTTCACCCTGCGGCGCGGCTTTTCCATCCCGGCGGGCACCCGCGCGGTGATCGTCGAGGACATCGTGACGACCGGCCTCTCGGCGCGGGAATGCCTCGCCTCGCTCGAGGGCGAGGCCGGCGAGGTGGTCGGCGCCGCCTGCCTGATCGACCGCTCCGGCGGGCGTGGCGAGATCGGGTTGCCGCTGGTCTCGCTCGCCGCCCTCGACATCCCGACCTACCCGGCCGACGCCCTGCCGCCGGAGCTGGCGGCGATCCCGGCAACCAAACCGGGCAGTCGTGCGACGGTGAAACCCTGATCGGCCGGGCGCGTCCGGGGCAATCCGAAGTCGGGCCGATCGTTTCGGGAATCATTGACGGTCCGCTACATTACAAAACCGCAACCGTGGGTCGGAGGTTATGCAACCCGGCTTACGGAAATATCTTGCACGCAAAATCGTTAACTTTTGTTTTTCTTGACACTTTGCGTGAGCTCGGCCAGACGAATTGCGTCAGCCTCTTCGGGGATCGTTCGATCCCGAGGTCGGTTGGTTCAAGGCCAGTGCATCATCGCCGCCGCACGCGGTCTCGGGACTGCGGACGACGGCGCGACGGCGCGGGCGTCTTTCGTACCTTACGATTTTATCGCGGACATTCTTTACCGCAATAGCGGTCGGCATTCTTCTTCCGCCTCGAACGCATGGACAGTCCAATGAGCGAACGACAACGTACGGCGATTTTTATCGACGGCGCCAATCTGTACGCCACCACGAAAGCGCTAGGCTTCGATATCGATTACAAGCGTCTTTTGAAGGACTTCCAGAGCCGCGACAACCTGATCCGGGCGTTCTACTACACCGCGATGATCGAGGATCAGGAATACTCCTCGATCCGGCCGCTGATCGACTGGCTCGACTATAACGGATACCGGGTCGTCACCAAGCCGGTCAAGGAGTTCACCGATTCCTCGGGCCGCCGCAAGATCAAGGGCAACATGGACATCGAGCTGGCGATCGACGCCCTCGAACTCTCGGCCCATCTGGACCACATGGTGCTGTTCTCCGGCGACGGCGACTTCCGTTCGCTGGTCGAGGCGGTGCAGCGCAAGGGCGTGCGCGTCTCGGTCGTCTCCACGATCCAGACCCAGCCGCCGATGATCGCCGACGACCTGCGCCGTCAGGCCGACGAGTTCGTCGAACTCGCCCATCTGGCCAACCGCATCGGCCGCGACCCGAGCGAGCGCCCGGTCCGGGCCCCCGGCGACGGCCCCCGCCGCGACTTCGCCGACCGCGCCCCCCGCGCCAATCCGGGCCTCGAAAGCCGCTACGGCATCCGCCCGCCGGCCCCGCCGTCGGACGATTCCGAAGTCTGATCCGGTTCGAAAGGGCGGCCGGAGACCGGAGGGTCCCGCCGCCCCGATCAGTTCCGCAGTCGCAGCGGCTGCGTCGCCGCGCGATCGAAGAGGGCGGCCGGGACGGCGCTCGGCGCAAGCCCCTTCGTGAAGCGGACCGCGGCCGCGCCCTCCGAGGTCCAGAGCATGCCGGGCGGCGTCGCCTCGGGCAGCGGGCGCACCTGGGCGATCCGCACCGGCGCCGTCGCCGCGGCGGCGGGCTGAGCCGCGCCGACGAACAGGCTGCGCACCTGCTCGCGGGGGTCGGCATCGGCCGGGACGAGCGGGGCCGGCGCCTCGGCAACCTCCGACACGGCGGCTTCGTCGGCCTGCGCGGCCGCGATCCCGGCGAGCCCCGAACCGTAGTCGAGCGAGGCGAGCTGGATCGGGCGGCGCGGCGGCAGCGGAACCGCGTGCGGGCCCGCGACCGCGAGGTCGGCGGGGCGGCGCGGGGGCAGCGGCGCGGCCACCGCGCCGGCGGGCACGGCCATGCCGGTCAGCAATTCCTTGGCCGAGGGCGTGCCCGGCTTGAGCGCGGCGTCGCGGAGCGCCTCCGAGGCGTTCGGGGCGGCGTAGGCGAGGGCCTGCGTCGCGGCTTGGGGCGCCGTGACGCCGGCCGACGGGTCGGCGCTCGCCACCACGACGCTGGCCTTGCCCCGGCCCTTGGTGGGTGCGGGAGCGCCGGCGACCGCCGTCGGAGCCGGGCCGGCAGCACCGCCGAACAGGGCGGCGAAGAAACCCTTCACGCCGGGACCGTCATCGGTCTCGTCGGCGCTCGCGACCGTGGTCTGGCCCATCACGGTGCCGCCGCGGGACAGGATCTCGGCGCGGGCCTCCTCGTAGCGGGCCAGCGGCTTGCCGTCGGCGGGGAGATGCACGGTCTTGCCGTCGGGGAACAGACGGGCGAGCTGGTCGCCCGTCATCCGGGGCCACGAGCGCACCGAGCCGACATCGAGATGGACGAAGGGCGAGCCCGAGCGCGGATACCAGCCGACGCCGCCGCGCTGGAGCCGCATGCCCGCGGCCCGGATCTGGTCGATGCTGGCATCGGTCAGGAAGAAATCGATGGCCTTGCCGGCCATGTGCTGGCTGGTCTCGGCGACGCCCGACGAGCGGCGGCGCAGCATGCCGTTGGTCTTGGGGCTGCGATAGCCGCAGACGATGCGCAGCGGGCCGGTCGAGCCGATGGAGCGCTGCGCCTCCCAGATCACGTCGAACAGCCGCGGATCCATCTTGGTGGCTTCGTTCTCGCGCCAATCGCGCAGGAGCCAGTTGAGCTGGTCGAGGGCCGCCCGGTCGTAGCGCCCGTCGCGCTTGAACACGACGGTGAGGCTCTCGCCGGTATGCTCGTGCACCATCGAGATCTGGCGGGTGTCGCCGTTGGCGACCGCATCCTGGGTGTCGGCGGTGCCGGCGACGAGCGCGGCGGCGACCGACACCGCGAAGACGGCGAGGCGCCGCCGGGGCATCATCGAGAGGGCAGGCACGCGGTTCCGCAGCAGACTCTGCAGCATGGTCCTCACCTCCGCCGATGGCTCGGGCTCGCCCGGCCCGTTGGGCCGCACGCCGACCGTCCTGGGGACCGGTAGGGGGCAACCGTGGCGATGCTGGGGGCCAACCGTGGCGGAAAAGTGCCGCGCAAGAGCGTCGGCGCACGCAGGCGCCGAAACCGCTGTGAATCGCGGTACCCGTGGCTACCAGAAGCTGCGGGTCTCCTGGCGCACCGGCTCGGATGGCCAGGGCTCGCCGAACATGTCGACGTTGCGCCGCGGCTCGGACCGGACCGCCTGACGCGGCGCCGGACGATGGACGTCGCGCACATTGCCCGAAGCCGGAGCCACGGGGCGGGTGACCGCCGCCTGCTTCGTCTTGGCCCCGGGGGCCCGCGCCACCGCGTCGGAGCGGGCGGCGAGGCCGAGCGCCACCTTCATCGGCCCGTCATAGCCGTAGAGGTCGTTCAGCGTCCGGTAGGTGCCGGCATCGTCCACATAGGCCGTGAAATAGGCGAGGTGGACCGGGAGCTTCTCCGGAAGCCGCAGGGTGCGCTCGCCCTTGCCGATCAGCTTCTTCAGCCGCTCCTCGGTCCAGTTCGGCAGCACCGCGTCGGCGAAGCGGAAGGGGTCGTCCACGCGCACGCAGCCGTGGCTGAAGGCGCGGGTCGTGGCCGAGAACAGCGAGCGGTTGGGCGTGTCGTGCAGGTAGACGGCGTGCTGGTTGGGGAACATGAACTTGATGAAGCCGAGCGCGTTGCGCTCGCCCGGCGGCTGACGCAGCGAGATCTGGCCGCCGCGGCGCACCACCTCGAACCCGGCGGTGCGGCCCGTGGCCAGCATCTGCTTCAGGATAGAGGGCGGCACGTACCAGGACGGGTTGACGACGGCATATTCCATCATTCCCGAGAAGGTCGGGGTCGGGCTCTCGGGCTTGCCGACGATGACGCGGGTCTCGTCCTTCAGGGCGCCGTTGCGGAAGACCCGCAGCTTGAATTCCGGGACGTTGACGAAGACGTAATCCGGCCCGAGCTCCGCCGGCAGCCAGCGCCAGCGCTCCATGTTGACGAGGATCTCGGCCTCGCCGCCGCCGGTCTTGGGCCGCTTGGCCGATTTCGACGTCGGCGCGTCCGTCGCATGGCCGGCGCGTAAGGAAGCGAGCCGGCTCTTGAGGGCGAGGTAGCCGGGCTGGCGCGGGTTGTAGGCCTGCAGCGTCTCGCCGGCCTTCTCGCCCGCGCTCGCCACGCGGGCCAGCGTCGCATCCGCCGTCGGCAGGTCGAGGGTCGGGGTGACGAGCTTGGAGATGGAGGCGGGGTTCATCCGCCCGCCCCGCGCGTCGCGGGCGTAGAGGGCGATCGCGGCCGAGAGCTTCAGGTCGGCTTCCGCCAGTTCCGCGTCGGTGTCCGGGCGGCCGAGCTTGCCCAGCACCGGCACCGGATAGGCACTTGCGTCGAGCCCATCCTCGGCCGCAGCGCGCAGGCGCCCGATCGCCGCGTTGGCGGCGGCGTTGAAGGCGCCGTTCTCGATCCAGGCCGGCTTGAAGTTGCCGAGCGCGTAGAAGGCCTGCATCGCCTCTCGCTCCTTGCCCGTGAGGCGCGCGAGCAGCGGCGCGGCATCGTTGAGCCGCGCGAAGACGGCGGCCGGCAGCGGCTCGCTCGGCGCCACCGGCGCGGGCGGGGCTTCCGCCGCCGGCGCCGGGGTCTCGGCGGCCGGAGCGGGGGGGGACGCCGGGTTCGAACTCTGAGCCGGGACTTGAGCCGGCGCATCGGCAGGGGGCGCTTCGACGGAAGGCGCGGCGGCGTCCGGCACGGCCGGGGCCTCGACCGCCGCCTTGCTGATGGCGGGCGCGATCTCCTCGCCGCGCACGGCCGGAGCGAGGGCGATGAGGGCCGCGAACGCGACGGACAGGGTCCGCAGGACGCTCGATCCGGCTCCGGTTTCAGCGTGCATGGCGGCAACTCCCTGGAAACGGCCGAGTTTGCCGCAACCGTCGTTAAAGATCATCGTTCCAAGCGCGACCGTGCGCAACCGCACGGTTCTTCCTTGTCGGCCTCAAGCGCCGGCGGCCGCGTCCGCGGCCTCAGGCTATCGCTCCGCTCGACGCCTCGGCTTAATGCCGAGGCCGCGGCGCGGGGCGCTCTTCGCGCCCGGCCATACGGGGCTGCCGCACGATCCGGGCGGGGACGAGGTCCGGATTTGCCAGCCGGTGCGGTGGCCGCGTCAGCGGCTCACGCCGCGTCTTCGGAGCGTTCCTCCTCGTCGAGGCCCAGTTCCTTGAGCTTGCGATAGAGGGTGGATCGGCCGATTCCGAGGCGGCGGGAGACTTCGGACATTCGGCCGCGGTAGAATTGCAGCGCGAAGCGGATGGTCTCCGCCTCGACCGCCTCCATCGTCTTCATCTCGCCGGTATCCTCGACGACCAGCGACATCGCGTGGGGATCGCGTACCTCGACGCGGACGATCTCGCGCACCGGCTCCAGCCCACCCGCCGGCAGGGCCGGCTGGTTCGGCACCGGCGGGATCCGCACGTCGAAGCCTTCGACCTGGGCGGCGATCTGCGGGAATTCCGCCACCGTCAGTTCGTCGCCGTCGGCCAGCACCACGGCGCGGAAGAGCGCGTTCTCCAGTTGGCGCACGTTGCCGGGCCAGGGATAGCGGGAGAGCAGCGCCATCGCCTCCTGGGTGATGCCGCGCAGGCGCTTGCCCTCTTCCGCCGCGAAGCGGGCGCAGAACGAGCGGACGAGGTCCGGAATGTCCTCGCGCCGCGCCCGCAGCGGGGGCAGGGTCATCGGGAAGACGTTGAGGCGGTAATACAGGTCCTCGCGGAACTTGCCCTGCTTGACGAGGTCGAGCAGCGACCGGTTCGTCGCCGAGATCAGGCGGATGTCGACCCGCACCGCCCGCTTGCCGCCGACGGGATCGACTTCCCCCTCTTGGAGCGCGCGCAGCAGCTTCACCTGGGCGTCGAGGGGCAGCTCGCCGATCTCGTCGAGGAACAGTGTGCCACCCGACGCCTCGACGAACTTGCCGACATGGCGCTCTGTGGCGCCGGTGAAGGCGCCCTTCTCGTGGCCGAACAGAGTGGATTCGACGAGGTTGTCGGGGATCGCGCCGCAATTGACGGTGACGAACGCCTTGCCGCGCCGATCCCCCGAGCCCTGGATCGCGCGGGCCAGCACCTCCTTGCCGACGCCCGATTCGCCCTCGATCAGCACCGGGATGTTGGACTTTGCCGAACGCTCGGCGAGCCGGATCACCCGGTCCATGTCCGGGCTCTTCGAGGCCAGATCCTTGAAGCCGAGCGAGCCGGAGGCGCGGCGGCGCATCCGGCGCACCTCCTCCTCCAGTTGATCGACCCGCAGCGCGTTCTTGATCGAGACCTGCAGCCGCTCGGCGCCCGCGGGCTTGACCACGAAGTCGACGGCACCCGCCCGCATGGCGTTGACGACGGCGTCGATCGAGCCGTTCGAGGTCTGGACGATGACCGGCGTGTCGATGCCGCCCTTTCGCATCTCGGCCAGAACGCCGAGCCCGTCCATGCCGCCCGGCATGACGAGGTCGAGCAGCACCACGTCGATGCCCTCGCCCGCGCGGAGCAGGTTGAGGCCGTCGAGACCGTTCTCGGCGATCTTCGCCTCGAAGCCGAGGCGGCGCACCATCGCCTCGGCGAGGCGGCGCTGCACGGGATCGTCGTCGATGATCAGGACGGTGGTGGACATGCGGGGCGCCTCGCTTTCCGCTTTTCCCGGCCGACCGCGCGCGGCGCACCGACATGCGGGGCCGATGGGGCGGGGCGGGCTGTTTCGTTTCGGCGCACAAGGTCGCCCAGATGCGTAAAGCGGCGCTTAACGACGCCCTCACTTTCCGTTCAAAAGGCTTTTGCCGGGCTCCGGCGGCCGCCGG
The DNA here is from genome assembly GCF_900114375.1 of Methylorubrum salsuginis. Lineage (GTDB taxonomy): Bacteria > Pseudomonadota > Alphaproteobacteria > Rhizobiales > Beijerinckiaceae > Methylobacterium > Methylobacterium salsuginis. The sequence goes on from NZ_FOSV01000009.1 coordinate 141,938, forward strand.
AGCCCGATCCGCGGATCAGGGCATGAGCACGGTGTTGACGACGTGGATCACGCCGTTCGACTGCATCACGTTGGGCACGGTGACGGTGGCGGTGTTGCCCTTGGCATCGGTCACGAAGACCTTCTTGCCCTGCGTCTCGACCGAGAGCGCGGCGCCGTTGACGGTCTTGAGGACGGCCCGGCCGCCGCCTTCCTTGGCCAAAGCCGCCAGGTCCTTGGCGGTGAGCGCGCCGGGGACCACGTGGTAGGTCAGGATGCCGGTGAGCTGCGCCTTGTTCTGCGGCTGGACCAGCGTCTCGACCGTGCCCGGCGGGAGCTTGGCGAAGGCGGCGTTGGTCGGCGCGAACACGGTGAAGGGGCCGGGGCCCGACAGCGTCTCGACGAGGCCCGCGGCCTTCACGGCGGCGACCAGCGTGGTGTGATCCTTCGAGTTGACCGCGTTCTCCACGATCGTCTTGGAGGCGTACATCGGCGCGCCGCCGACCATCGGGTTCTTGGCGAGCGCCGGAACCGCCGCGGCGGCGAGGGCGACGCCGAGCGCGAGGCGAAGGAAGGTCTTGGACATGATGTCTCCCGTGTATCCACCCCTCCAGCGGGGGCGTCGCGGGCCTTTACGGAGACCGGGGGAGGAAAAGTTTCAGCCTCGGGCCGGGGGCATTCACGATTTTTCGACGCCGCCTTGACGAGGCGACGGGCCGAACGCCCTCCACGGCGACGAGTCCGGCGCCGGGAGGAACGGCGCCGAGAACGCTCGGGCGGCGCAGCTTCCGAAGACCTACCCGTTGATCCGCTCCACTCGGCTCACCGAGCGCTTGCCCCGCAGGTCCGCCACGATGGCGGTCAGGTGCTTCAGGTCCGGCACCGACAGGTCGATGGCGATGTCCGTAAAGTCCTGGGTGCGGCGCTTCATCGAGACGTTGTCGATGTTGCCGTCGTGCTCGGCGATGACCTGGGCGATCTGGGCGAGCGTGCCGGGCTCGTTCATCGATTCGAGCGCGATGCGGGCGGGGAAGCGCTCGTTCGAATCCTCCACGTCCCAGCGGACGTCGAGCCAGCGCTCGGGCTCGTTGTCGAAGGCGGCCAGCGCCGCCGACTGGATCGGGTAGATCGTCACGCCGACGCCCGGCGTCAGGATGCCGACGATGCGGTCGCCCGGTAGCGCGCCGCCGTTGGGGGCGAAGCTCACCGGCAGGTCGCCGGCCAAGCCCCGGATCGGGATCGGCCCTTGCGCCGAGCCGTCGCCCGCGAAGGTCAGGCGCATGGTCTGGTCGCCGGATTTGGTCAGGCGCCCGGCGGCGCCGTTGGCCGCGGGCCCGCCGGAGCGGCGCTCGTCCTTGAAGTCGGGATAGACCGCCTTCACCACGTCGCCGGAGAACATCTCGCCCCGCCCGACGGCGGCGAACACGTCGTCGGCGGAGGCACGCGCCAGCCGGGGGAGAGCGCCGCGCAGCTTGTCTTCCGAGAAGCTCTTGCCCGCGCGCTCGAAGGCGCGGTCGAGGATCTGGCGGCCGAGGCCGGCATATTGGCGGCGCACGGCGGCCCGCGTCGAGCGCCGGATCGCCGCCCGCGCCTTGCCGGTGACGACGAGGGATTCCCAGGCCGCGGGCGGCGCGGCGCCGTCCGAGCAGGCGATCTCGACCTCGTCGCCGTTGGCGAGTTCGTGCAGCAGCGGCGCGAGTCGGCCGTTGATCTTGGCGCCGACCGCCGAGTTGCCGATGTCGGTATGGACCGCATAGGCGAAATCGATCGGCGTCGCCCCCCGCGGCAGGGCGATCAGCCGGCCCTTCGGAGTGAAGCAGAAGACCTGATCCTGGAACAGCTCGAGCTTGGTGTGTTCGAGGAACTCCTCCGGCGAATCGCCCTCGGCGAGGAGTTCGATGGTGCGGCGCAGCCATTGATAGGCGCCGCTCTCGGTGGCGAGCCGGGGATGCACCTCGCCTTCGCCGGCCTTGGCGCCGTCCTTGTAGAGCGCGTGCGCCGCGATGCCGTATTCGGCGATCTCGTCCATCGCCGCGGTGCGGATCTGCAATTCGACGCGGCGCTGCTTCGGGCCGATCACCGTGGTGTGGATCGAGCGGTAATCGTTCTGCTTGGGCGTCGAGATGTAGTCCTTGTAGCGGCCCGGCACCATCGGCCAGCTGGTGTGGACGACGCCCAAAGCCGCGTAGCACTCGGCCAGGGTGCCGACGATGACGCGGAAGCCGACAATGTCGGACAGTTGCTCGAAGGCGACCGACTTGCGCTCCATCTTCGACCAGATCGAGTAGGGGCGCTTCAGGCGGCCCTTCACTTGCGCGGCGATGCCCTGGGCGGCCAACCGCGCGGTGAGATCGTGCTCGATGCTCTCGATGACGTTGCTGGACTTGGCCGAGAGGTCCTCGAGCCGCTTGGTGATGGTGGCGTAGACCTCGGGCTTGAGGACGCGGAAGGACAGGTCCTCCAATTCGTCGCGCATCTCCTGGATGCCCATGCGGCCAGCGAGCGGCGCGTAGATGTCGAGGGTCTCCTCGGCGATCCGGGTGCGCTTCTCCGGCGGCATGAAATGGAGGGTGCGCATGTTGTGGGTGCGGTCGGCCAGCTTGACCAGCAGCACCCGCACGTCCTCGGCCACCGCCAGCAGCAGCTTGCGGAAGTTCTCGCCCTGCACCGCCCGCTTCGAGACGAGATCGAGCCGCTTGAGCTTGGTCAGACCGTCGACCAGCGCCCGGATCTCGTCGCCGAAGATGTCGCGGATCTCGTCGAGCGTCGCGGCGGTGTCCTCCACCGTGTCGTGCAAAACGGCGGCGACGATGGTCGCGTCGTCGAGATGCAGGTCGGTGAGGAGGGCCGCCACCTCGAGCGGGTGGGCGAAGAACGGATCGCCCGAGGCGCGCTTCTGCGTGCCGTGCGCGCGCATGGCGTAGACGTAGGCGCGGTTGAGAAGCGCCTCGTTCGTGGCCGGGTTGTAGCGCTTGACCCGTTCCACGAGCTCGTATTGGCGCATCATCCGCCGAGGGTTCCTAGCAGCACGATCACAGGTCCGGCCGGGCTGGCCGCGACGCTCCGGCCTTACTGTCCCGCATCGGAGCCGCGCGCGCCAGATGCAAGGCGTCGCAGAACGCGCACGGCGGTGTTCCAAAACCCGCATGCGACGCATGCGCGGCGGGCCGGGCCCGGATTGCCATGACGGGGTGGGGCCAAAAGGAAGCGCCCGCCGCTCGGGATGCGAGGGCGGGCGCGAATCGCAAGGAATGCGAGAAACTTACTCGGCTTCGTCGTCCGTCTCGGTCGGCGGGGCGAGGTTTTCCAGGCCGCGGAGCAGGTCGTCCTCGCTCATGCGGTCGAACTGCACGTCCTTGTCGTCCGAGGAGGACTGGGGCGCCACCGCGGCGGCGGCCGGCGAGGAGGAGAGCAGCGGCACGGTCTCGGCCTCGGGCTCGTCCACCTCGACGTATTTCTGCATCGAGTGGATAAGCTGCTCCTTGAGATCCTCGGCGGTGATGGTCTCGTCGCCGATCTCGCGGAGCGCCACGACCGGGTTCTTGTCGCGGTCGCGCTCGATCGTCAGCGGGGCGCCGGCGGCGAGCAGGCGGGCGCGGTGGCTGGCGAGCAGCACCAGCTCGAACCGGTTCTCGACCTTCTCGATGCAGTCTTCGACGGTGACGCGAGCCATGCGAGGCGGCTCCTTCCTCGGGCAGAACGGACGATATGCGTGATGAACGCGCGTCTTACACCGGTTGGGGGCGGGCAACAAGCTGGGTGAATCGGGGTGTCCCATCCCCGTTCCGAACGGTTCCACGCGCCTGTGGACAGCCGAGCTTGCCCGGAACATTGCCAGAAACCTGCGGTTCCCCAGGCACTCCGACCTGCACCGGACGCGATCCGCGCGGCGCCATCGGAGGACTTCCCCCAGCCTTTCATGGTGGCCGGTTCGCCCGGTCCGTCGACGACGCTTGCCTGCGTTTTCTTGCCTGCCGTCTTCTTGCCCGCTCGCCCGAGGTACCATGCTGCTGCCCACCGACGACGCCGGCCATCCCCTTTCCGAGCGCTTCCGGCACTTCATCCGCCAACAGCCCTTCCCCTGTGTCGGCGCCAAATCCGCGCTGTCGCGCGGGCGCCTGAGGGTGATGGTCGCCCGCGACGTCGCCTCCGACCGCGACGACGGGCGCATCTATCCGGCGCTGCTCGCCTTCATCGCCCGCTATCGGAGCCGGCCCGAACTTTTTCAGAGCTTCGCGGTGGTGTTCGAGAACACGGGCCGCCTGTCCGAGGAGGCGTTCGAGGCGGCGCTGTGGGCGCGGATGCAGTCGCTGTCCGACCGCGACAGCGGGCTCGGGCACACGCACGACCCGCGGGTCGCGGCCGACCCGGACGATCCGCATTTCTCGATGAGTCTCGGCGGCGAGGGCTTCTTCATCGTCGGCCTGCATCCCGGCGCCAGCCGCAAGGCGCGGCGCTTCGAGGCGCCGGCCCTGGTGTTCAACCTGCACGACCAGTTCGAGCGGCTGCGCGAGGAGGGACGCTACGAGCGTCTGCGCGAGTCGATCGTCGAGCGCGACGTCGCCTGGGCCGGCTCTCCGAACCCGATGCTGGCCCAGCACGGCGAGCGCTCCGCCGCCCGCCAGTTCAGCGGCCGGGCGGTCCCGGAGGATTGGGTCTGCCCCTATCGGCGCCGGGCCGGCGCCCCGGATTACGACGCGCAGCAGATCGCCGCCGACCTGCGCCAGGGCGCCTTCCTGGCCGGCCAGATGGAGGGCTGAGGATGGCGACCGGCCCCGAGCGCGCCGACGCGCTTCTCGCCCTCGCCGACGCCGTGCGCGCCTCCGGTTACCGCTTCACCACGGTGACGCCGGCCTCCCACGCCCACGTCAATGCGCGGCCCGAGAATGCCCGCGCCCGAAACCTGCGCGACGTGCTCGGCTGGAGCCGCCCGTTCGAGGCCGGGCTGCTGCCCGCGGAACTGACCGACCTGATGGAGCGGGCCGGCATCCTCGGGCGCGATCCCGAGACCGGATTGTTCCGAGCCGCCTTGCGCCTGTCGAGCCTCGACGACGACCTGTTCTTCCATGCCGCCTACCCGCCGCTCGCCGCCGACGCGGTGTTCTTCGGCCCCGACACCGTGCGCTACGTCCGCGCCGTGCAGGCGCATCTCGACGCGCTGGCGCGGGAGGGCCGTCCGCTGCCGCGCCGTGTCGTCGATCTCGGCTGCGGCTCGGGTGCCGCCGGCATCGTGGTCGCCAAGCGCGTCCCCGAGGCCGAGGTGGTTCTGGTGGACATCAACCCCGCCGCGCTCGAACTCGCCGCGGTGAACGCGCGGGTGGCGGGCGTGGCGAACGTCCGCCCGGCGCTGAGCGACATGCTGTCGGGCGTCGAGGGCGGGTTCGACCTCATCGTCTCCAACCCGCCCTTCATGGTCGATGCCGGCGGGCGCGCCTACCGCGACGGCGGCGGCACGCTCGGCGCCGGCCTGCCCCTGCGGGTGGTGGAAGCCGCGACCGAGCGGCTGAACCCCGGCGGAAGCCTCGTCCTGTTCACCGGCTCGGCCATCGTCGAGGGCCGCGACGGCTTCCGCGAAGCGGCGACCGCCCTGTGCGACCGCGCCGGGTTGGATTGGGCCTACCGGGAATACGACCCCGACGCCTACGGCGAGGAATTGTCCGGCCCGGTCTACGCCGAGGTCGAGCGCCTCGCCCTTTGCGTCCTCACCGCGACGCGGAGGGCATGAGATGGCGGACGCGTCCGAGACCTTCCTGCGGGATGCGCTCGCCGGCCTCACGGCGCCCACCAAGACGCTGCCCGGAAAGTATCTCTGGGACGATACCGGCTCGGACCTGTTCGACCGGATCTGCGCCCATCCCGACTACTACCCGACGAAGCATGAGATGGCGCTTCTGCCCGAGGTCGCCGCCGACGTGGCGGGGATCGTCGGTGCGGGCGTCGGCGTGGTCGAGTTCGGGGCGGGGGCGAGCCGCAAGATCCGCGTGCTGCTCGACGCGATGGAGGCGCCCGAGGCCTACGTCGCCCTCGACATCTCGGGTGATTTTTTGGCCGCGGCCATCGCCCGGCTCGCGCCCGACTATCCGCACGTGACCATGACGCCGTTCGCCGCCGATTACTCGCGGCCGATCCGCCTGCCCGAGGGCCTGGCGGGCAAAAACGTGCTCGGCTTCTTCGCCGGCACCAGCATCGGCAATTTCTCGCCCGACGAGGCCGCGGGCTTCCTCGCCCGCGCCCGCGACACGCTGGGCGTCAGCCGCTTCCTCGTCGGCGCCGACCCGACCCGCGACCCCGACCGTTTGAAGCGGGCCTACGGCGCCTGCGACGGGCTGATGCCCGCGCTCCATCTCAACCTGCTCGCCCGGATGAACCGGGAACTGGGCGCCGATTTCGCCCTCGACAACTTCCGCCACGAGGCGCGGGTGGTGGACGCGCCGTTTCGGGTCGAGGCCCATCTCGTGGCGCTCCGCCCCGCGATCTACCGGCTTGGAGGCCGAGAGATCCGGTTCGAGCCGGGCGAGAGCATCCGCACCGACACCTCGCACAAATACGCCCCCGCCGCCTTCCGGGCCCTGGCCGAGCGCGGCGGCTGGAGGCCGGAGAAGATGTGGCTCGATCAGCAGGGTGCGTTCAGCCTGCACCTGCTGCGGGGGTGAGGCGAGCCGGCGCGGCATCAACGGCTGGGTAAGGTTGATGGGCTACCCCCGGACGATCCGGCGCGCCGGCCCGTGGGGGTCGGCCCGCCTGCCGCACGAAGGAGCGCCGCCATGGCCGCATCGCCTGCCCCCGCCGTCGACCCGTCCTCGGTCGCCGCCGACCAGCTCAAGAGCATCATCGAGCGCATCGAGCGCCTGGAAGAGGAAAAGGCCGGCATCGCGGGCGACATCAAGGACGTCTACGCCGAGGCCAAGGCCAACGGCTTCGACGTGAAGGTGCTGCGCAAGATCATCTCCCTGCGCAAGCGCGACCACGACGAGCGCCAAGAGGAGGAGGCGATCCTCGAACTGTACCTCCAGGCGCTGGGCATGGCCTAAAGCATCGTCCCGGACATCGGATCCGGGACGATGCTCTCCGTTGTTGGGCCGCATCGGCCCGAAAGCCGGTCCCCACCTTTCGGGCCGATGCTCACGGGGCGGGTTACGAACCCCGCCGACCGTCTCAGGCAGGCGGCCTCGAACGCCCTCGTCTGGTGTTAACGTGCGCTTCGCACATCGGACGGGGGATTTTCTTGATGGATCGATCGGGCCGTTTCGCCGCCCTCCTCACCCTCGCGGTCTGCGCCGCGCCGGGGCCCGCGTGGGCGGAATCCGATCCGCGGCTGACCGGGCTGTGGAAGCTCGTCTCCTACGAGGTCGAGGTCCGGGCCGACGGCAGCAAGGCGCCGGTGATGGGCGAGCGCCCCACCGGCTACGCCTACTTCACGCCCGAGAACCGCGTGTTCTTCGTGCTGACCGGCGAAGGCCGCAAGCCCGCCGAGACGGACGCCCAGCGCGCCGCCCTGATGGGGACGCTGGTCTCGTATAGCGGCACGTTCCGCACCGAGGGCGACAGCTGGACCGCCAAGCTCGACGTGGCCTGGGACCCGAAATGGGTCGGCACCGAGCAGACCCGCATGTTCACCCTCGACGGCGAGCGCCTGCGGGTGCTGACGCCCTGGCGCGTCATGCCCAACTGGGCCGACAAGGGCGAGACCCGCAGCATCGTCACCTTCGTGCGCGGCAAGGACTGATCGGCCGCCTCACGCCTCGGCGTCGAGCCAGGCGACCACCGCCTCGGCGCTGCGGTCCGGCGGGAAGACCGGGTAGAACACCTTCGCGACGGCGCCGTCGTCGATCACCAGGGTGAGGCGCTTCAGCAGGACCTCGCCGCCGGCCTCGAAGGTCGGCAGGCGCAGGGCCAGGGTCAGCGCCCGGGAACGGTCGGACAGGATCGCGTAGGGCAGATGGAGACGCGCCGCCGCCTCGCGCTGGTGCGGCCCGTCCTGGGTCGAGAGCCCGAACACCCGCGCGACCCCGCGCCCGAGCAGGTCGGCATGGGCGTCGCGGAAGGCGCAGGCCTGCGGCGTGCAGCCCCGCGCCCCGGGGATCGCGTCCCAGTCCTCCACGAGATTCGGCTGGCCCGGCACGCCGGTGCGCGGATAGGCGAAGACGACGGTACGGCCGGGCAGCCGGGCCAGCGAGACGAGGCTGCCATCGGTCGCCCGCAGGGCCACGTCGGGCAGCTTGAGACCGGTCAGTTGATCGGCGGCGCCGTCGTCGGAAGGCGCCGGAAGGTCGTCGGGCAATCGAGTATAATCGGGTGCGGTCATCGAGTGCGCTCGATCGGGGACTCAGCCCTTGTCGCGCATCAGCCGGGCCTTGTCGCGCTGCCAGTCGCGCTCCTTCACGCTCTCGCGCTTGTCGTGGAGCTGCTTGCCCTTGCCCAGCCCCAGCTCGACCTTCGCCCGGCCCTTGTCGTTGAAGTAGATCTTCAACGGGATCACCGTGTAGCCCTGGCGCTGGGTCGCGCCGATCAGCTTGTTGATCTGGCGGCGGTGCAGCAGCAGGCGGCGGGGCCGCTTGGTGTCGTGGTTGAAGCGGTTCGCCTCCAGGTATTCCGGGATGTAGGCGTTGAACAGCATCAGGTCGTTGCCCGACGGGCCGGCATAGGATTCGCCGATGGTCGCCTTGCCGCCGCGCAGGGACTTCACCTCGGTGCCGGTCAAGGCGATGCCGGCCTCGATCACGTCCTCGATGGCGTAGTGGTAGCGCGCGGAGCGGTTGTCGGCGACGACGCGCCGGCCGGGTTCGGGTTTGGGTGCCATTTTCTTGTCGTTCGAAGCCTGAAGGCGGCGGTCCTCCGATATGGGGACCGCCGGGTCCGGCGGCGAGGCTTCAGATCAACCCGGCATGCGCCAGCGCGGCATCGACCGCCTTGCGGCAGCCCTCGGTGGCCGGCACCAGCGGCAGGCGCACCTCCTCGGACATCAGGCCGAGGCGCGACAGGGCATACTTCGCCGGCACGGGGTTCGACTCGTAGAACATGTTGACGTGCAGCGGCATCAGCCGGTCCTGGATCGCCAGCGCCTTGGCGAAGTCGCCCTTGAGCGTCGCCTCCTGCAGGTCGGCGCAGAGCCGGGGCGCGACGTTCGAGACGACCGAGATGCAGCCATGGCCGCCATGGGCGTTGAAGCCCAGCGCCGTCGCATCTTCGCCAGAAAGCTGGATGAAATCTTCTCCCAAAGCCTGCCGCTGGAGGCTGACGCGGTCGATCTTGGCCGTGGCGTCCTTCACGCCGGCGATGTTCTTCAGCTCGAACAGCCGCTTCATCGTGTCGACGCTCATGTCGACCACGGAGCGGCCGGGGATGTTGTAGATGATGATCGGGATGCCGACGGCGTCGTTGACGGCCTTGAAGTGGGCGTACAGCCCGTCCTGGGTCGGCTTGTTGTAGTAGGGCGTGACCGTGAGCACCGCGTCCGCGCCGACGCTTTCCGCATGACGGGCCCGCGCCACCGCCTCGGCGGTCGAGTTCGAGCCGGCGCCCGCGATCACCGGCACCCGGCCGTTGGCCTCGCGGATGCAGGTCTCGACCACGCGATCGTGTTCGGCGTGGCTCAGGGTCGGGCTCTCGCCGGTGGTGCCGGTGGGTACCAGAGCGTGGGTGCCCTGCTCGATCTGCCAGTTCACGAACTTTCGGAACGCCGCCTCGTCGAACGCGCCGTCGCGGAAGGGGGTCGCGAGCGCGGTCATCGAACCGCGGAGGCGGGCGTGGGTCTCGGTCATCCTGGCGTTCCCGGCCGTACTTCTCGTGTCCTCGCGCGGGCCCGGCTCCGGAGCCGCCCGCCGACGGGACGCGCAGACATAGGCGCTCGCTTGGCCGTAAGCAAACGCTTCGCGGGTGCCCCGGCCGCCGAAGCGGAGGCCGGTTCGACACGGGCCGGCGCGCCGACAGGACGAGCCGGGGATGGGCGCGGATCCGTCAGGATCGGCGTTCGATTTCCGGCGTGGTTTATCCCTTCTTAACGACCCGGAGGCCAGCTTAAGGCTTGGCCTCACGAGTCGGGGTGTCTTCACACATGGCGTTCCCCGCCCGCTCCCTGCCCCTGATCCTCGGTCTCGCGCTGACCGGCAGCGCCGTGCTGGCCGCCCAGCAAGGTGAGATCCGCAACCCGAACCCGGCCTCCGCCCCGCAGGTGCCGGCGAGCGACGCCACCGCGCCCGCCGCGCAGATGAAGGACGAGGCCAAGCCTGCCGCCGACCCGGTCGCGGCCGATGCGCTGCGCCTCGATCCGAAGGGGACCGGCGAGGCGGCGCCCGACAAGGCGTTGCCCGCTGCCGCCTCCGGCTACGCCTCGACCGATTCGGATGCGCCGGTCGCCTTCCCGCTCCCCGACGCCTCAGTCTCGCCCGCCGCCCCCGCGCCGGAGGTGCCCGATCCGAACCGCCCGGTCCTGTCCGGCGAGACCGATCTGGGCCAGCTGCGGCAGGCGATCGACCTCTATCGCAAGGGCAAGGTCTCGGACGGCGACCGGCTGGCGGCGGGCTTCACCGATCCGGCCGCCCGCGCTCTGCTCGAATGGGTGGCGATTCGCGCCGGCGCCGGCATCGGCTTCGAGCGGGTCGTGGCCTTCACCCGCGCCAATCCGGATTGGCCCGCCGGCCCGCTGCTGCGGCGGCGTGCCGAGGAGATGCTGCTTTCGGAGAAGAAGAGCCCCGCCGTCGTCCGGGCCTTCTTCGCGACCTCGAAGCCCGCGAGCGCGCCGGGCAAGTTCGCCCTCGCCCTGGCGCTGCGCGCCGACGGGCTCGATGCGGATGCCGCCGCTTTGGTGCGCGACCTCTGGCGCGAGGACAGCTTCGGCAAGAGCCTCGAGACCAAGGTGGCCGACGCCTTCCCCGGCGTGCTCACCGTGATCGATCACCGCGCCCGGATGGAGCGCGCCCTCCTCAAGGAGGATTACACGGCGGCGAGCCGCGCCGCGGACTATGCGGGCGGCTCCTATGCCAGCCTCGTGCGGGCCCGCCGTGCCGTCGAGAACAAGTCGGGCGCCGCCGCGGCGCTCAACGCGGTGCCGCCGTCCCTGCGCAACGACGCTTCCTACCTCCTGTCCCGGGCGCAGTATTTCCGCCGCGCCGACAAGACCGAGGAGGCCGCGAAGGTCCTGCTCGCCGCGCCCTCCAATCCCGAGATCCTGATCGACGGCGACGAGTGGTGGGTCGAGCGCCGCATCGTCGCCCGCAAGCTGATGGATGCGGGCGACGCCAAAACCGCGCAGGCCGTCGCGGCGGGCCATTCCGCCCGCACCACCGAGAAGCGGATCGAGGCCGAGTTCCACGCCGGTTGGATCGCCCTGCGATTCCTCAACGATCCGGCCGAGGCCGAGCGCCGCTTCGCCCAGGCCGCCGCGGTCGCCGAGACGCCGATCTCGCTGGCACGCGCCGCCTACTGGCAGGGCCGCGCGGCCGAGGCCGCCGGAAAGGCCGCGGAGGCCAAGGGGTTCTATGAGCGCGCCGCGCTCCAGCCGATCGCCTATTACGGCCAGCTCGCCCGGGCCAAGCTCGGCCAGAACAGCCTGCCCCTGCGCAAGGCCGCGGAGTTGTCGGCCCCGGCGCGGACCGCCTTCGACGACCGTCTGTTCGTGCGGGGCCTCAAGCTCCTGGCGGCGGCGAGCCTCAAGGAATTGGCGCTGCCGCTCTACATCGATGCGGCGAAGTCGCTGACCGACGAGGCGCAGGTCAACGCCCTCGGCGAGACGGCGGTGGAGGTGAAGGACGCTCGCGCCCTCGTCGCCATCGGCAAGCTCGCGACCCAGCGGGGGCTGGCGCTCGACGCCCACGCCTACCCGACCATCGGTATTCCCGAATACGAGACCTTTACGGCGGTGCCGCAGGTCGAGCGGGCCATGGTGTTCGCCATCGCCCGGCAGGAGAGCCAGTTCGATCCCCGCGCCCAATCCGGCGTCGGCGCCCGCGGCCTGATGCAGATGATGCCGGCGACCGCCCAGCGCACCGCGCGGCGGGTCTCGACCTCCTACGACACCGACCGCCTCACCAGCGATCCGGCCTACAACGCGCGGCTGGGGCAGGCCCATCTCGGCGAGCTGATGGAGGATTGGAAGGGCTCCTACATCCTCGCCTTCGCCTCCTACAACGCGGGCGGCGGCAACGTGAAGAAGTGGATCGACGCCTATGGCGATCCGCGCCGGCCAGAGGTCGACGCCGTCGACTGGGTCGAGCGCATCCCCTTCACCGAGACGCGCAACTACGTGCAACGGGTGATGGAGAACCTGCAGGTCTATCGCAACCGCCTCGACGGCAAGAGCACGCTCGCCATCGAGCGCGATCTCGCCCGCGGCGCCCGAGCCGCCGTGAGCGCCGAAGCGCAGCCTTGAGGTAACGGGTTACCGAAGGCCAGGCCCTTCGGCGGGGCGTCGGGGCAGAGCCCCGACATGACGACGAAACGTCCGTAAGACTACAGTCCCGCCACCATGGCGCCCCCATCGATTCCCCCGTCCGCCCTCCACGCCGTCCAAACCCGGCTGATCGCCGGGGCCGTCGCCTCGGACGCGGGCGAGGCGATCGTCACCGAACTCTGCGAGGGCCTGATCGCCGCCGGGATTCCGCTGTGGCGTTTCAGCCTGTCGGTGCCGGCGATCGATCCGCTGTTGCGCGGCATGAGCCTCGCGTGGCGCCGCGGTGAGGGGCTGGCGCTGTTTCCGGCGATGCACGGGCCGGAGGGCGAGAAGAGCTACACCGGCTCTCCGATCGCTTGGCTGAAGGACAACGACCGGGAGGTGGTGCGCTGGCGCCTCGAAGGCGCCGAGGCTCCGGACCTGCCGCTGCTGGCCGAGCTTCGGGCGGCCGGGGCCACGGATTACCTGCTCCATCTCGTCGGCTTCGCGCCGGGCAACGCGATCGAGGGCGTCGGCCTCTCGTTTGCCACCGACCGGGCCGGCGGTTTCACGCCCGAGGAACTCGATGCGCTGTCCGGGCTGGTGCCGACCATCGCGCTGGTCACCGCCAAGCTCACCGTCAGCCACACCCTGCGCGAGGTGTCGTCCACCTATCTCGGGCCGGCGGCCGCGGCGCGGGTGCTGTCGGGCGAGACGCGGCGCGGGCAGAGCACGGTGGTGCCGGCGGCGATCCTGCTCGTGGACCTGCGCGGTTTCACGGCGCTCGCCGACCGCGACGACCCGCTGAAGGTCGTCGGCTGGCTCGACGAGCATTTCGATGCGCTCGGCGAGCCGGTGCGGCGTCACGGTGGCGAAATTCTCAAGTTCCTCGGCGACGGCTTCCTGGCGGTCTTCTCCAGGGCCGATTCGGACGCGCCCGCCTGCCCGGCCTGCGCCGGAGCGCTCGCGGCGGCGAAAGAAGCGCTGGCCCGCAACGACGAACTCAACGCAGACCGTCGGCGTCAGGGCCTGCCGACCCTGGAGGCCGACATCGTCCTGCATTTCGGGCCGGTGGTGTACGGCAATGTCGGCACCGACCGGCGCCTCGACTTCACGGTGATCGGCCGTGCCGTCAACGAGGCGAGCCGGATCGAGCGGCTGTGCGACGCCCTCGACCGGCCGCTCCTGATCTCGGATGCCTTCGCCGGCCGCTGTGCCGCGCCGCTCACCGAGATCGGTGCGTTCGAGTTGCGCGGAATCGAGCGGGCCCAGCGCGTCTGGACCCTGCGTCAAGGCTGACGGCCGGACAGAACCCGCCCGAGCGCGCCGAATCCGCAGCCGGCGAGATAGCAGCCGAGCACCAGCGCTGCGATCTCGACGCCCAGGCCGGCGCGGCCCGGCACCGTGCCGGCCGCGGTGAGGCCGACCAGCGCGGCGAGCGCCATCAGCGGCAGGGCGGCGGCGATCCAGGTGGCGCGGCTGCGCGGAAAGCCGGTGAGCGCACCGATCGTCAGGCCGAGCGCGAGGGCGGCCGCGAGGCCGGGCCAGAGCGGGAGGATGGCGGTCACGAGCGGAGGGCGAGGCCGACGCCCTGGCGTTCGGTCAGAGGCGAGGCGCTCTCCGCGGCGGTGGCGCGGTCGAGGGGCACCCCCGCCTTCTGCAGGTAATCGACCACGGCCAGCGCCCGCGCGCGGGCGAGGTCCGCGCCGGTCTCGACCGGACCGGGTTCGGGTTTTTCCGGCGCCGCCGGCTTCGCCTCGGCCTTGCTCGCCTTCTTGTCGTCCTTGGCCGCCTTCTTCGGCGGGGCGGGCTTGGGCTTGGGCGCCGATTCGCGGGCGGCGTCCGCGGCGATCGGGTCGGGCTCGGGCGGCTTGGCATTCGGCGCGTCGAGATGGCCGACGATCTCGATGCGCTCGGACGGGCAGTCGCGGGCGAGCGCCGCCACCGCATCGAGGATGGGATAGAAGTCGGCGGCCAGCGCGGTGCTGCCGGGAGCAAATCGTAAGGGGTGGCCGGCGATCCGCTCGGCGAGGCGGCGCCCGCATTCCTGCGGGTCGAGCCGCACCACCGGATCTCCCCCCGAGACGGAAACGTCGGCGCTCCAGCCGGCGGGCATCGCGGCCGGCAGCGTGCGCGACAGGCGCGCGGCGGCCTCCGGATAGAGACTCGTGCCGGACAGGCTCAGCCGCGTGCCGGCGATGATGAGTTCGCCGCCCGACAGGGTCGTCAGCGCGTCGAGTCCGGCCCCGGCCGCGGCCGCGAAACCGTCGGGGGCGCCGGAGGCGAGGCGCGCCTTGTCCTGCACCGCCTCGCGGAACAGGCGAGAGCGAAGCCGTGCGAGCAGGGTCTCGCGGGCGGCCTCGTCAGGCAGGTGGCCACTCACGGTGACCCGGTCCTCGCTGCGGCGGACGCGCAGGACGTAAGGCGTAATCGGTCTGGCTGTGAGTGCGATCGATCCGGCCCTGGTGCCGGCGGGCAGGCCATCGCGCATCAGCGCCTCGATCTCACCCACCGCGCCGGCATCGAGCGCGTTACCGGAGACCGAGACGAGGCCGCCCTCGTAGGCGACGCGGCCCTCATGCAGCAGGGTGGCGACCTTGAGCAGGGAGGTGGCGAGCGTGGGGGCGTCGAGCCCGAGGCCGCGGGCGTCCTGCATCCGGTCGTCGACCGCCGCGCCCTCGGCGGTTTCCGCGGCCGCGGCGCGGATCGCCGCGCGGGCCTCGGGCGAGGCGACGTGGCCACCGAGTTCGAGGCTGCCGTCGGGCCGGCGCTCCACGGTGAGGCGGATATCGGCCACGACCGGCGGCAGGATTTCGATCGTGCCGAGGCTGAAGCCCTCCGGCGGGCGGGCGAGCGCGGTGCGCAGCGCGTCGTAGGCGGCCAGACTCGCGGCGGCGCCGCGGATCGAGATCACGGTGTCGTTGACGGTCGCGACCGAACCGGTGGTGAGGTCGGACAGCCGCTCGACCGCGTAGGCCGCCGCATCGGGGAAGTCAGGCGGCGCGCCGCGGGCGGCGCGCGTCTTGTCCTCCAGGGTCGCTTCGCGGGGCAGGACCGGCTTGAGGCGTTGCGCCAGTTCGAAGGCGCCGATCTCCGCCGGACGGCTGCCGGCCGATTCGAGCCGGTCGGCGGCGGGGCGCTCTACGGTCCAGACGAAGGGCGAGGCCTCCTCGATGACCCCGGTGCGGTCGGTCAGGTGGCGCGCGCCCTCGATTCCGGCGAGCCGCCCGAGGGCGGCCTCGCGGTCGGGGGCCTGCGGTGCCTCGCCCGCGGCGACGAGGTCGCGGCCTTGAACGGAAACCCGCAGCCACGGCTCGGGCTGCCCCTCCCCCGTGGTGCGGGCGACCTCCGCGGCGGCCCGGGCGATCTGATCCTCGATGCTCGGGACCGCGAGATAGGCCGTGCCCGCGCCGATCAGGACGAGCGCCGGCAGCCCGGCGAGCCAGCCGAGCCGGGTGCGGAACAGGGAAAGCGAAGGCAGGGACAAGGACATCGACCTCGCGTGCCGGCGCGCGTCGCGGGCGCCCGGATGCACGGACCGGCAAGGATACGCGCCTTCGGGGCGACTTGAAGGCCGCTCGTCGCGACGGCGTGGAAGCCGGCTCACGGGCAGAGCGCCGAAACGCAAAAAACCCGGCCGTGAGGCCGGGGCTTGGAGGTTTGTCATCGATGTCTCTCCCGTCCGCAGGGACGGGAGAGCTGTCGTGAGGGGGCCGCTTCTTAGAAGTCGCGCTGGACGCGGAAGCGGGCTTGGTAGACGTCCTCGGAGGAGACCGTGAACGGGTTGCCGCCGCGGTTCGCGTCGAAGACGCGGCCGTTCTTGACGCCCGTCTTGATGTACTGGCCCTCGACGCCGATATCGAGATCCTTGACCGGCGACCAGATCAGGCTCGCGCCGGTGACGACCTGGTAGGTGTCGCGGAGCGCGGCGCTGTTGGCGTAGCCGAAGGGGTTGGTCAGGTACGAGGGCGGCGAGTTGGCCGCGCCCTGGTTGACGAGGGTGCTGGTCAGGCTGACGGCCTGGCGGGCGCCCTGCGAGAACCAGATCTCGCCGTAGCTGGCGTAGAAGGCCGAACGCCACTCGGGCGACCAGTAGTGGAGGAACGAGGCCACCGCGGTGAAGCTGTTCGACAGTTCGATCCGGCCGCTGAGCGGGTTGATGATCGCGTCCGAGAAGAACTGGTTGAACGGGTTGCCGGTGTAGACGGAGGCGTTGCTCAGGTAGCCGGCGGTGAAGCGGTTGATGCCGGTGTAGAGCGAAGCGCCCTCGCCGTAGGCGCCCTGGAGGTAGAGGCCGTCGCCCGGGGCGATGAAGGGCAGGTTGAACTTGGCACCGGCCTGCACGGCCCAGCCGTATTCGGTCTGCGAGCCCGCCGTGACGCCGCGAGCGGCCTGCAGAGCGGCGATCTGAGCGTTGCTGAGGCCGCCATTCGTGATTGCGCCCGTGAGAGGGTTCACGGTGGCGCCGAGAGCCGGCAGGTTGGTGATGCCCGAGTTGGCGATCGGACCGCCGATGTTGATGTCCTTCACGGCAGCCGAGAGCTGAGCCGAGCCCCAGGGAGCGTCGTAGCGCAGGGTGCCGACGAAGTCGGGCATGCGCGAGCGCTGCACGGCATCGACGAAGTAGACCGCGGTGGCGTTGCCGGCGGCGTTGGTGGCGAGGATGATCGGGCTCGGCGCCGTCGTGAACACGTTGTTCACGCCCGAGATGCCGCCCGCGCCCGGCTGCGCCGTCGCCGCGAAGGCGTCGGAGAAGAGCGGGTTCTTGCGGTAGTTCGGATCTTCCATCGAGATCGTGGCCGACCAGCCCTCACCGAACTTCTGGGTGTAGGCAAGCAGGTTCGTGGAGGCCAGGTTGGAGCCCAGCGACGAGCCGATGATCTCGTAGTCGGCGGCGTAGAAGTCGAAGAACGAGGAGGCGCGACCGGCGGTCAGGCCGGCGAACTGCACGAACGCCTTGTCGACGTTGATGAAGTTCTGCACGCGGCCGCGCTGGTCCTGGCCGGTGCCGGAGAAGGCGTAGCCGATGCGCTCGTTGGTGCCCGAGGCGAACTTGGTGTGGCCGGTGCGGCTGGCGGCGTCGAGGCGCAGGAAGGCGCGCAGGGTGCCGTAGCCGGTCTGGGTGCGGGCGTCGATGTTGAAGCGCGCGAGGCCGGTGAAGCCCGAGAGGTCGCCGCCGCCCGGAACGTTGCGGCTGTCGCTGCCGATGTAGCCGTACTCGGCGCGGGCACGGCCCGAGACGCGAAGGCAGGTGTCGGTGCCCGGGATGTAGAAGAAGCCGGCACCGTAGGCGGTGCAGACGCGGACGTACTCGATCGGAATCGCCTTCTTCACCGGCAGATCGGCGGCCTGAGCCCCGCCCACGACGGTCAGCCCCGCCGCCGTACCCAGGAGAAGGCTCTTGACGAGCTTCATAGTGAAACCTCCAGAAGTTTCGAGACCCACGGGATCGGACTTCTTTCGGGACGTCCGCCTTCCGGCGAATCGCGCCCGCAATCCTTATTTCCCTTGGTGCTTGGCCCTCCCCGCCGGGACATCGGCCAAACGTGCGCCGGGGTTTTCCCGTTCGCCGAGGCACCATGAGCGAGCGCGGCCGTACGGGCAACCGAGTCGAGGGCCGTAACGGCGTCCGAAACCGGCTTCGTCGGGGGCTGTTGCAGAGCCGCAACGTATTGGTCGGCTCAACCGGCGGCTTTTCCCCACATCGCGGTAATTACAGGAGAACTTTGCTGTCTAACGGATCGGCCTAACGTTGCCGTCGAGCATCACCGACGGCTTCCGGCCCGACTCCCTCGGGCGCCCTCACGCCTCGCGCATCATCTCCAGGGTGAGCCAGCGGTCCTCGGCGCTCGCGAGTTCGGTCTCGGCCGCGCCCAGCAGCGCGGTGGCCTTGCGGAAGCGCTCGGGATCGCGGGCATAGAGACCGGAATCGGACAGCACCTCGCGCAGCTTGGCGATGCCGGCCTCCAGTTCGGCGATCCGGTTCGGCAGGGTCTTGAGTTCGTGCTGCTCCTTGAAGCCGAGCTTGGCCTTCGCTTCCTTCTGAGGCTCCTTCGGCGAATCGGCACGCGGCGCCCGCTCGCGGACTTTCTCCTTCGCCTCGCGCGCTTCCACGCCGCGCCCGCGCTGGGCCAGCATGTCGGTGTAGCCGCCGGCATACTCGACCCAGCGGCCCTCCCCCTCGCTCACCAGCACGCTGCCGGCGACGCGGTCGAGGAAGTCGCGGTCGTGGCTCACGAGGATCAGGGTGCCGGCATAGTCGCCGAGCATCTCCTGCAGCAGGTCGAGGGTCTCGAGATCGAGGTCGTTGGTCGGCTCGTCGAGGACGAGGAGATTGGAGGCCTGCGCCAGGGTGCGGGCGATCAGCAGGCGGTTGCGCTCGCCGCCCGACAGGACGCTCACCGGCGTGCGGGCCTGCTCGGGGGAGAACAGGAAGTCCTTGAGATAGCCGATGACGTGGCGGCTCCGGCCGCCGACATCGACGGTGTCGCCGCGCCCGCCCGTCAGCACCTCGGAGACGGTGGCTTCGGGATCGAGCGAGGCCCGGCGCTGGTCGAGATGGACCATGTTGAGGCCGGTGCCGAGGCGCATCTCGCCCGAATCGGGGGCGAGCGCGCCGGTGAGCAGGTTGATCAGCGTGGTCTTGCCCGCGCCGTTGGGGCCGACGATGCCGAGCCGGTCGCCGCGCACGACGCGCAGGGAGAGATCGTCGACGATCTTGCGGTCTCCGTAGGATTTCGACACCCGCCGGGCCTCGGCGATGAGCGTGCCGGAGGCCTCGCCCTCGGTCGCGGTCATCACCGCCTGGCCCACGGGGCGGCGGTGGTCGCGGCTCTGCTTGCGCAGGGTGTGCAGGTCAGACAGGCGGCGGACGTTGCGCTTGCGCCGGGCGGTGACGCCGTAGCGAAGCCAGTCCTCTTCCGCGGCGATCTTGCGGTCGAGCTTGTGCTTGTCGCGCTCCTCTTCCTCGAAGAAGGCGTCGCGCCACGCCTCGAAGCTGCCGAAGCCCTGCTCGATCCGGCGGGTGACGCCGCGGTCGAGCCAGATCGTGGCGCGCGAGAGCGCCGTGAGGAAGCGCCGGTCGTGGCTGATCAGGATGAGAGCCGAGCGCGAACGCTTCAATTCGGTCTCGAGCCACTCGATGGCCGGAAGGTCGAGATGGTTGGTCGGCTCGTCCAGCAGCAGGATGTCGGGCTCGGGCGCCAGCGCCTGGGCGAGCGCGGCACGGCGCGCCTCGCCGCCGGAAAGCCGGGACGGGTCCTCCTCGCCGGTGAGCCCCAGGCTCTCCAGCAGGTAGCGGCCGCGATAGGGGTCGTCGCCCGGCGCGAGGCCGGCCTGCACGAAGTCGAGCGTCGAGGCAAAGCCCGTGAAGTCCGGCTCCTGCGCGAGGTAGCGAAGAGTGGTGCCGGGCTGGAGGAAGCGCTCGCCCTTGTCCGGTTCGGCGAAACCGGCGGCAATGCGCATCAAGGTCGACTTGCCCGAGCCGTTGCGGCCGACGAGGCAGGCGCGCTCGCCGGGGGCGATCGTCAACTCCGCCCGCTCGATCAGCGGCGTGCCGCCGAAGGTGAGCGCGACGTCTTGCAGGGTGAGGAGCGGGGGGGCGGCCATGCCGGGCTTATGGCAGCAGCCGCAGCCCGGAACAAACCCGATTCGGGATAGGCTTTTCATGTTGCACGGACCGGGATCGATGATCCCGGTCCGAGCGTCCGGCGCACGGCCGCCGCCACGCAGTCGCGTGGGCGAACGAGGATGAGTCGGATCCTCGTCGTTCGATGTCGGGCGCGCGCGTCAGGCGACCGGGTTGGCCGGTCCGGTGGGCGTCGAGCCCGGCAATCCGGGAGCCTCGACCGGAATCTCCGTCGGGGTCCCGCCCGGCGCCTCGGCAGGGGTGCCGCCGGGGATTTCCGGGCCCGGTCCGGGTTCGGGCACCTGCGGCGGCTCGACCGGCGGGGCGGGATCGGGCGTCGTCGGCTGCGGGGCTTCCGGGATCGGTCCGGGATTCGACATGGGCGGCACGCTTCGGTTCTGCGGCCCGACGGAGCCGCGACCGGGGCCAACAGCGCCGCCCGAAGCGGAGTTCCGCTACTTCTTGGTGATGAGCAGGTTGTTGCCCTCGCGGCCGACGATCTTCTGGAGCTTCGAGGCGAAAACCGAGAGCAACAGCGGCAGGCGCACCTCGACCCGGACGCTGTCCTGGCCGACATCGATCTGGCCGGTCACCGTCTGGGCGAGCGCCGTGACGGAATAGTCGAGACGGTCGCCGGTCCAGTCGAGGGCGTTGATGGCGATGCCGCTCTTGCCCAGGGCATCCCGCGCCTTGGCGGTGCCCTCCGCGATGCGGCGGCGGGCTTCCTCGCGGCCGAGTTCGTGCGGAATCTCGACCACCATCGGCTTCGCCATCGCGACTTCTCCTCCTCAACGCCGGACAATCGGTGTGCCGGATTATGGGAAGAGGCCGTCCCCTCGGCAACGCCGACCGGGCTTTCCAGCCGCAAACGGGGTTGCCGAGGGGGGCTCCACGCAGGGAGCCGATCCGCTGGCGCTCTCAGCGCACCACGGACAGCGAGACGTAGCTGACGCCGCCGAGACCGATGGCGCGGGCCGAGCCGCGGGCCAGATCGATCACGCGACCGCCGACGAACGGGCCGCGGTCGTTGATGCGCACGACCACGGAGCGGCCGTTGGACCGGTTGGTGACGCGGACGCGGGTGCCGAAGGGCAGGCTGCGATGGGCGGCGGTGAGTCCGTTGGGGTTGAACCGCTCGCCGTTCGCCGTGCGGTGACCGCTCCCGTACCAGGATGCCTTGCCCCCTTGGGCCTGGGCGGGCAGCGCCGCGGCGCTGCCGAGGACGGTGGCGAGACAGGCGGCGGCGGTCCAGCTGGTGACCTTCATCTTCGAACGCATTCCCTTGTTGTTGCTGTTCGTTGCGAGCGCCGCGGAAAATGAGCCTGAACCCGGCCAAAATAAGACGCGGATGTTGCGCCGCAAAAACGCCCCGCATGCGACTACAGCCAGGGGTTTTCAGAGTGAGGCCGGCGGGTAAGAATTGATTATTTGCCGTTGCCTGGGCAGGCCGGCGTGCCAAATCATCGTTGCTTGCCGCGAAAGCATTCGGCGGATGGGTTCGAGGGGCGCGACGACCGGAATAAGCCCCGTATCCGGCTGACCATGCGCGGCGGACCAGCCCCGCGCTCGCCGCATGGCAGGGCCCGGCAAAAACTGCCGACCCATAGTGAGACGCATGTTTCGTGAAACGGCAAACGCGGCCTTTACCGTGACCGCGTCATGGTCCGGTGGTCAGTCGCGTAACCGGTGTTTGCCATGGCTTCCCCGCGTACCGCGGTTGCCGGCGCCACCGCCCGGAAACAAGTCTCGCGTACCGGGCGGATCGCGTCGGCGCCGCGGATGGGTCTCGCACCCTCCGTCCAGCGTCTCCCCAGACTTCCCCTCGACGAAATCCTGCTCGGCGACTGCATCGCCGCGATGGAGCGTCTGCCGGCGGAAAGCGTCGACTGCGTCTTCGCCGACCCGCCCTACAATCTCCAGCTCGGAGAAGCCGGTCTCACGCGCCCCGACCACAGCGTGGTCGATGCGGTCGACGACGACTGGGACAAGTTCTCGAGCTTCGAAGCCTACGACGACTTCACCCGTGCCTGGCTGAAGGCCGCGCGCCGGGCGATGAAGCCGAACGCGACCCTTTGGGTGATCGGGTCGTACCACAACATCTTCCGGGTCGGGAGCGCGTTGCAGGATCTCGGTTACTGGATCCTGAACGACATCGTGTGGCGCAAGGCCAACCCGATGCCGAATTTCCGCGGCAAGCGGTTCACCAACGCCCACGAAACCCTGATCTGGGCCTCGCGCTCGCCGCAGGCCAAGTACACGTTCCATTACGACGCCCTGAAGGCCGGCAACGAAGACCTCCAGATGCGCTCCGACTGGTTCCTGCCGCTCTGCACCGGTGAGGAACGGCTGAAGGACGGGGCGGGCCGCAAGGTCCATCCGACCCAGAAGCCTGAGGCGCTCGTCGCCCGCACGCTCTTGGCCGCGACCAATCCCGGCGACGTGGTGCTCGATCCCTTCTTCGGCTCCGGCACCACCGGCGCCGTGGCCAAGCGGCTCGGCCGTCACTTCATCGGCTGCGAGCGCGACGCGACCTACGCCGCAGCGGCGCAGGCGCGGATCGACGCGGTCGAGCCCCTGTCCTCCGCCTCGCTCGCCTTGGCGACGCCGAAGCGCGCGGAGCCGCGGGTGCCGTTCCTCAGCGTGGTCGAGGCGGGGCTGGTGCGCCCCGGCGAGACGCTGACCGACGAGCGCCGCCGCTTCAAGGCGACGGTGCGCCCGGACGGTCAGCTCGGCATCGGCCCGGCGATGGGCTCGATCCACAAGGTCGGCGCCCTGGTCCAGGGTCTGCCCGCCTGCAACGGCTGGACCTTCTGGTACGCCGAGCGCGGCGGCAAACTCGTCTGTATCGACGAGTTCCGCTCCAAGATGCGGGCGCAGACGCAGGGATAAGGATACGAAAGGACGAGTCCTTTCGCGGGTGCAGGGCAGAGCCCTGCGCTCGATTGTCAACGGGCCTTCGGCGGCCTTTTCACGACCCGCGCCAGTTCCGAAGGCCGCAAGGAGGGCGGCTTCGGGATCGGCCCGCGCCGCTTGACCGGCTCGGGCTCCGGCGGGGTCGCTAGATCGGGCTCCCGCACGGGCGGCGGCGCTGCGACGGCGACCGGCACCGGGCCGGCGAGCGCGTGGGCCAGCACCTTCTTCATCGCGCCGGGAATCGGCTCCTCATCGAGCTTTTCGCGCGGAGTGAAGCGCATGCCCTCCGGGGCCACTGTCCCGGCGGCGACGCGGGCGAAGAACACCGTCAGCTCCAGCGGGAAATGGGTGAAGCCGTGCTTCACCACGCCGGGCAGGCGCTTCCAACGGGCGTCGAGGGGCGCGTCGAGCAGGCCCTTGGCCGGATCGTAATCGGGCAGCCACGGGCTTCCGGGCGGCTCGGCCATCGAACCCAGCAGCCCTTCCGGCGGGCGCGTGCGCAGGAGGATCGCCTCGTCGCCGGCCCTGAGCGCGACGAAGGCCGCGCCCTTGCGCAAAATCCCCTTCTCCTTCTTCAGCTTGCGCGGGAAGGTGTCCTGCAAGCCCTCGGCGCGGGCGCGGCAGGGGCGCATCCAGGGGCACAGGGCGCAGGCCGGGCGCTTCGGGGTGCAGAGGGTGGCGCCGAGGTCCATCACCGCTTGCGCGAAGTCGCCGGGCCGGTCGTGCGGCACCATGGCCTGCGTCAGCAGGCGGATCTGCGCCCGGGCGGCGGGGAGCGGGGTTTCGATGGCGTGGAGGCGCGTCATCACCCGCTCGACATTGCCGTCCACCGCCGCCGCGGGCCGGTCGAAGGCGATGGCCGCGATGGCGCCCGCCGTGTAGGCGCCGATGCCGGGAAGTTTTCGTAATCCCTCTTCCGTGTCGGGGAAGCGCCCGACGGCGGCGACCGCCTTGGCGCAGGCGTGGAGGTTGCGCGCGCGGGAATAATAGCCGAGCCCGGCCCAGGCCGACATCACCGCCTCTTCCGGCGCCGCCGCGAGCGCCTTCACGTTCGGAAACAGCGTCAGGAATTTTTCGAAGTAGGGTTTGACCGCCGTGACGGTGGTCTGCTGCAGCATCACCTCGGAGAGCCAGACCCGGTAGGGGTCGGGCCGCACGCCGGGGAGCGCGCGCCAGGGCAGCGCCCGGCGGTGCCGGTCGTACCATGTCAGGAGGTCGGCGGCCGTGGCGGCGGGCATGCGCCAGTCCATAGCGGGGCGGCGCGGACGGCAAAAGACGCCCCGCGCCACGCCGGGACGACAAAGCTTCGCTTTTGCGATGGGGAGATCGAGAAAGGAAAGTCCGGTATCCTCTCCGACGCCGACACGACTCCCGGCGCGGCAGGCCCGCCGCTCGATCCCGACCCCTCCCCTTCCGGACAGCCGATGGCGCGCGCAAAACCCCTGGCCGACCTGATCGGTGCCTGCGTCGGCCCGGCCTTCGCGGCGCAGGGTTTTGCGTCCGCCGACATTATTTCCGTATGGCCCGGCATCGTCGGGTCGCGGCTGGCCGATGCCTGCCAGCCGGTGAAGCTCGAATGGCCCCGCCGCGCCCGGCGTGACGCCGAGGGGCGGCCCGAGCCCGGCACCCTGGTGGTGCGGGTCGAGGGTGCGTTCGCGCTCGAACTCCAGCATCTCGCCCCGGTGGTGATCCAGCGGGTCAACGCGCATTACGGCTGGGCCTGCGTCGGCAAGCTGGTGCTGCGCCAGGACCGGCTGCACCGGGCGCCGCGCCGCAAGCCCGCGCCGCCCCTCGATCCGGTGCGCCGCGGCGAGGTGGCAGTCGCGGTCTCGCGGATCGAGGACGACCCCCTGCGCGACGCCCTCGACCGGCTCGGCATCGCCGTGGTGGCCGGGCAACCGCGCTGACGGGGCTGCCTCGGGTTCGCGCGACGTGATAAGGGGCGCCCAAACCCCGTGCGGCGACGTGTGCGCGGTCAGCGCGCCCCCGATCCGCCTATACCTCGACGCCTCTGGCCCCTCGCGGCCTCAACGGAGCCCGTCCCTGCCATGATCACCCGGCGCGACGCCCTCAAGACCACCGGTCTCGCCCTCGGCGCGGCCGTCCTGATGCCCCGCCTCATCGCCGGGGCGCTGGCGCAGTCGGCCGACACGGCGGCCCTGCTGCAGCCCGGCCCGCTCGGCGACGTCTGGCTCGGGCCGGCGGATGCCAAGGTCACGATCATCGAGTACGCCTCGCTGACCTGCTCGCACTGCGCCCACTTCCACAAGGACACGTATCCGCTCCTGAAGGAGCGCTACATCGACACCGGCAAGGTACGCTTCACCCTGCGTGAATTCCCGCTCGATCCGCTCTCGACCGCGGCCTTCATGCTGTCGCGCTGCGACGGCAACGAGAAGTACTACCCGATCTCCGACCTCCTGTTCGATCAGCAGCAGAACTGGGCCTTCGTGCGCAAGCCCCAATCGCCCGTCGACGCCCTGGAGCAGATTCTGCGCCAGGCGGGCTTCTCGAAGGAGAAGTTCGAGACCTGCCTCAAGGACCAGAAGACCTATGGCGCCATCAATGCGGTGAAGACCCGCGGCCTGGAGACCTTCAAGGTCGAATCGACCCCGACCTTCTTCATCAACGGCACCAAGTATAGCGGCGCGCTCTCGATCGAAGAGTTGGAGAAGATCATCAAGCCGATCCTCGGCGCGTGAACGGGAGCCGGACGAGGCGCGCGGAAACACGGATAGTCATGCAAAATCAGAGGCTTAACCCGAGCCGTATGCGCCTTGACTCGCTAGGATGGCGAAACTATGGTGCGCCGCGCCGAGGGGGCAGGCCTTATCCCTCCGCTCCCGACGACGTGTGGGGTCGCCCGTGAGCGGCGATCCCTCCGGCACTGGGAGCGGTCCGGGCGGGCCTCCCGACGATGGCGATCTCTCCGCGAGGCTCAAACGTCTCGAGACGCAGCTCGAGGGCAGGCGGCCCAAAGCCGCCCCGGCCCCTGCGCGCGCCGGCACGCCCGGCGGGTCGGCCCAGCTCGGGCAGGCCATGCGCCTCTCGACCGAGTTCATCGCGGGTGTGATCGCCGGGGGAATCCTCGGATACCTGTTCGATCATCTCTTCGGCACCAAGCCCTGGGGAATGATCGTGTTGCTGATGCTGGGCTTCATCACCGGCATCTACAACGTCATGCGGGTCAGCGGCTTCAGCGGCCAGAAAGCTGAGAAAGATCGCCGGGAAGGGTCTTGAGACTCGCCCGGCATCGTGTAAGGGCGACGCGCGACATGGGAGCCGCCAGGCACCCGGCGCGACACGAAGAAGGGCGGAAGCGAGCCAATGGCGGTCAGTGTCGACCCGATCCACCAGTTCGAGCTGCAGCCGCTCGTCTCGCTGGGGCATATCGGCAACCAGCAGATCGCGTTTACGCAATCGGCTCTGTACATGTTCGCGGCGGTGGGCGTCATCGCGCTCCTGACCATCGTGGCCACCTCGGGGCGCTCCGTCGTGCCGGGCCGCCTTCAGGCGCTCGCCGAGACGCTCTACGAATTCATCGCCGACACGGTTCACCAGGCCACGGGCGCCGACGGCAAGCGCTTCCTGCCGCTGGTCTTCTCGCTGTTCATGTTCGTGCTGGTGCTCAACCTGTTCGGCATGATTCCCTACGCCTTCGCGGTGACCAGCCATCTCATCGTCACCTTCGGCCTCGCCCTGATCGTGATCCTCACCGTGGTGATCTACGGCGTGGCCAAGCACGGCACCCACTTCCTCGGCGTGTTCGTGCCCTCGGGCGTGCCCAAGCCGCTGCTGCTGATCATGGTTCCGATCGAGATCGTGTCGTTCCTGTCGCGTCCGATCAGCCTCTCGGTCCGTCTCTTCGCCAACGTCCTGGCCGGCCACATCGCGCTGAAGATCTTCGCCTTCTTCGTGGTCCAGCTGCTGGTCGCCGGCGCCTGGGGCGTGCTCTCGCCCCTGCCGCTCGCGCTCACCGTCGCGCTGACGGCCCTCGAATTCCTCGTCGCGGCCCTCCAGGCCTACGTGTTCGCGACGCTGACGGCGGTCTACCTCGCCGACGCTCTTCACCCCGGCCACTGATCCTCATCGGTCGGACCTTCCCCTCGAGAACACCGTTCGAACCTCAGGAGTGTTTCATGGATCCCGTCGCTGCGAAGTACATCGGCGCCGGCCTCGCCTGCCTCGGCATGGCGGGCGCCAGCATCGGCCTCGGCAACCTGTTCGGTCAGTTCTACGCGGGTGCCCTGCGCAACCCGTCGGCCGCCGATAGCCAGCGCACCAACCTCCTCCTGGGCTTCGCGCTCACCGAGGCGCTCGGCATCTTCTCGCTGCTCGTCGCCCTGCTGCTCCTGTTCGCCGTCTGACGCATCGCACGTCGGGGGAGAGGGAGGCGGCCGACACGGCCCGCCTTTCCTCCCCCGCTTTCTGATCCGGCCGCTCCGCCCGCGGAGCCGGCCTTCCGACGTCACCGGACAGGGCCATGGCCGAGAAGAATCCCCTCACGACCCCTTCCCCGAACGCGGATACGAAGATCGTTCCGCCCGGGAGCCCCCAGGCTCACACCGAACAGGCTTCCGGCGGCCACCATTCCGCCTTCCCGCCCTTCGAGAGCCACACCTTCCTCTCGCAGCTGATCTGGCTCGCGCTCGCCTTCGGCCTGCTCTACTATCTGATGTCCAAGATTGCGCTCCCGCGCATCGAGGCCATCCTCGGCGACCGCGCCCGGCGCCTGTCGGCCGATCTCGACGAGGCCCAGCGCATGAAGGCCGAGGCCGACGCCGCCGGCGCCGCCTACGAGACCTCCCTGCGGCAGGCCCAGGCCAAGGCCCAGTCCATCGCCCAGGACACCCGCAACGCCCTTTCGGCGGAAGCCGACGCCAAGCGCAAGTCCGTCGAGGCCGAGCTGAATCAGCGCCTCGCCGCCTCCGATGCGACGATCCGCGCCCGCACGACCGAGGCCATGGGCAATGTCCGCGCCATCGCCGGCGAGGCCGCTTCCGCCATCGTGGAGCGTCTGACCGGTCAAGCCCCCGACCAGGCCGCCCTGAACCGCGCCCTCGACGGCACGCCCGCGCTGAACTGATCCCGCGGGTCGGCGCACTCAAGCCGACCTCGCTCTATCGAACCGGACCCGTGCCGCTGCGCCGGGACAGGCCGACCAAGGGTTTGAGACCGACATGCTGTTGACCGCGGAATTCTGGGTCCTCGTGGCCTTCGTGGCCTTCATGGCCATCGTCTGGAAGGTCGGCGGCTTCAAGGCGATGACCGGCGGCCTCGACAGCCGCGCCAAGCGCGTGCGCCATGAGCTCGACGAGGCGCGCCGCCTGCGCGAAGAGGCCGCCTCCGTCCTCGACGATTACAAGCGCCGCCGCGCCCAGGCCGAGAAGGAGGCCGAGGCCATCGTCGCCGCCGCCCGTCAGGAGGCCGAGCGCCTCAACGCCGAGGGCCAGGCCAAGCTGGCCGACTTCGTCGCCCGCCGCACCAAGGCCGCCGAGTCGAAGATCGCGCAGGCCGAGGTTCAGGCCGCCGCCCAGGTCCGGGCCGCCGCCGCCGACGCCGCGGTCAAGGTCTCGGAGGTGATCCTGAAGGAGCGCCTTCAGGGCGACGCCGCCCAAAACCTGGTCCGCTCCAGCCTCGGCGACGTAAAGACGCGCCTTTCGGCCTGATCCTTCGACGATCCCCGTTTTTCGCGAACGCCCGGCTCCGTGCCGGGCGTTTTTCGTTGTGCGGAAAGCTCTGCATGAGCGCAGCGATGACGCTCCCGTGAAAATTTTTGACGGCGGGCGCAAAATCAGCTGCGCTTGGCCTGTCATGCTCCGCCGTGTAGAAATGGCCCTCGAAAAGCACCCCCGTGCGCGCTGGCGACAAACGGGTGGGTTTAATCAGGAAACATCAGAAGAGGCTTCGCTCATGAGCGCCGGTACCGCCACCGACAACACCACCCTCGACACCTTCTTTTCCGCGCACCTCGAACAGACCGATCCCGAGATCGCCAAGGCGGTCGCTCAGGAGCTCGGGCGCCAGCAGCACGAGATCGAGCTGATCGCCTCCGAGAACATCGTGTCGCGCGCCGTGCTCGAGGCCCAGGGGTCGGTGCTGACGAACAAGTACGCGGAGGGCTATCCGGGCCGCCGCTACTACGGCGGCTGCCAGTTCGTGGACATCGCCGAGGAGCTGGCGATCGACCGCGCCAAGCGCCTGTTCGATTGCGGCTTCGCCAACGTGCAGCCGAATTCCGGCTCCCAGGCCAACCAGGGCGTCTTCCTCGCCCTCATGCAGCCGGGCGACACCTTCCTCGGCCTCGACCTCGCCGCCGGCGGCCACCTGACTCACGGCGCGCCCCCGAACGTGTCGGGCAAGTGGTTCAAGCCGGTCTCCTACACCGTGCGCCGCGACGACCAGCGCATCGACATGGAGCAGGTCGCCCAGCTCGCGCAGGAGCACAAGCCGAAGGTGATCATCGCCGGCGGCTCCGGCTATCCGCGCCAGTGGGACTTCGCCAAGTTCCGTGAGATCGCCGATTCCGTCGGCGCCTACTTCATGGTCGACATGGCCCACTTCGCCGGCCTCGTCGCCGCGGGCCTGCATCCGTCGCCGTTCCCGCACGCCCACGTCGCCACCACCACCACGCACAAGACCCTCCGTGGTCCCCGCGGCGGCATGATCCTGACGAACGACGAGGCGCTGGCCAAGAAGTTCAACTCGGCGATCTTCCCGGGCATCCAGGGCGGCCCGCTGATGCACGTCATCGCCGGCAAGGCCGTGGCCTTCGGCGAGGCGCTCAAGCCGGAGTTCAAGATCTACGCCAAGCAGGTGATCGACAACGCCAAGGCGCTGGCCGACACCATCATCTCCGGCGGCTACGACATCACCTCGGGCGGCACCGACAACCACCTGATGCTGGTCGATCTGCAGCGGAAGGGCCTCACCGGCAAGGCCGCCGAGGCCGCCCTGTCGCGCGCCCACATCACCTGCAACAAGAACGGCGTCCCGTTCGACACGCAGAAGCCGACCATCACCTCGGGCATCCGCCTCGGCACCCCGGCCAGCACGAGCCGCGGCTTCGGCGTCGCCGAGTTCAAGCAGGTCGGCTCGTTCATCGTCGAGGTGCTCGACGGCCTCGCCGCCAAGGGCGAGGGCGGCGACGCCGCGGTCGAGGCGGCGGTGAAGGACAAGGTCCACGCCCTGACCGACCGCTTCCCGATCTACCAGTAAGCGCACCCTCGACCGGTGTCGGCGCGGCCGCGGATCCCATGGGTCCGCGGCCGCTTCCGTTTCCGCTCCCTTCTGGCAATCCGGGGCCGGCTGGGGCACAGAGGCGTCCCGGCCTGACCGGGATGAGCAGAGGTATCGAAGCGCGCGATGCGGTGTCCGTTCTGCGGGGGTCCCGACACGCAGGTGAAGGATTCGCGGCCGAGCGAGGATTCCGCCGCGATCCGGCGCCGCCGCGTCTGCCCGGATTGCGGGGGGCGCTTCACCACCTTCGAGCGGGTGCAACTGCGCGAGCTGACGGTGCTCAAGCGCTCCGGCAAGCGGATGCCGTTCGACCGCGACAAGCTCCAGCGCTCGATCGACGTGGCTTTGCGCAAGCGTCCGGTCGACCCCGAGCGGATCGAGCGTCTCGTCTCCGGCGTGGTGCGCCGCCTGGAGAGCACCGGCGACGGCGAGGTCACCAGCGAGGCGATCGGCGAGGCGGTGATGGAAGGCCTCAAGGGCCTCGACGACGTGGCCTATGTCCGTTTCGCCTCGGTCTACAAGAATTTTCGCGAGGCCCAGGACTTCCAGGACCTTCTCGGAACCCTCGGCGGGCGCCTGCCCGGAGGTGACGAGCGCGCGCCCGCGCCGGCCGAGGAGGAGGCCGAGTCCCCTGCCCCGCCGCGGCGCCGCCCGGCGCGCTCGCGAAGCTGACGGGGGCTGCCGTGAGCGATTGGAGCGCCCTCGATCATCGCGCCATGCGCCTCGCTCTGGCGCTGGGGCGACGTCATCTCGGCTGCACATGGCCGAACCCGAGCGTCGGCGCCGTGGTGGTGGCCGACGGTCGGATCGTCGGGCAGGCCGCAACCGCGCCGGGCGGGCGCCCCCATGCCGAGCCGCTGGCACTGGCCATGGCCGGCGACGCCGCCCGCGGGGCGACGCTCTATGTTAGTCTGGAGCCGTGCTCGCATCACGGCCGCACCCCGCCCTGCGCCGACGCGGCGATCGCCGCGGGCATCGCCCGTGTCGTCACGGCGATGGAGGATCCCGATCCCCGCGTGGCCGGCCGCGGCCACGCGCTGCTGCGGGAGGCCGGCATCGCCGTCGAGACCGGCCTCCTGCGCGAGGAGGCCCGGCGCGACCATCGCGGCCATGTCTCCCGCGTCACGCGCGGGCGCCCGAGCCTGCATCTCAAGCTCGCCCGCACCCGCGACGGCTTCGCCGCGCCCTCGGGCGGCGAGCGGCTGAAGATCACCGGGGCGGTCGCCGACGGCGTCGTGCATCTGTGGCGGGCCCATGCCGACGCGATCATGGTCGGCATCGGCACGGCGCGGGCGGACGATCCCTCGCTCACCGTGCGCCTGCCGGGCCTCTCCGACCGTTCGCCCCTGCGGATCGTCCTCGATTCGACCCTTCGGCTCACGCCGTCGACCCATCTGGTACGGGGCGCGCGCGACATCCCGACCCTCGTGGTCACCGGACGTCACACCCCGGCCCATGCCCGGCGGATGCTCGCCTCCTTCGGCGTCGAGCTTCTGCCGGTGGCCACCGACGCGGCCGGGCGCATCGACCTTCGCGCCGCGATGATCGCGCTCGCCGAGCGCGGCCTGACCCGCATCTGCAGCGAGGGCGGGCCGGCGCTTGCGGACGCGCTCGCGGGCCACGATCTCATCGACGCCTGCACGCTCATCACCGGCCCCGGCGAACTCGGCGGCGCGGGCGGCCTGCCGGCCATCGGGCCGAACCTCGCCCGCCGCCTGTCCGACGGCACCCTGCGCGAGGTCGAGGCCCGGAAGCTCGGTCCCGACACGGCCGTCACCTACGAGAGGGTTTGAGATGTTCACC
Source organism: Methylorubrum salsuginis (assembly GCF_900114375.1). Lineage (GTDB taxonomy): Bacteria > Pseudomonadota > Alphaproteobacteria > Rhizobiales > Beijerinckiaceae > Methylobacterium > Methylobacterium salsuginis. Next base: position 173,865 of record NZ_FOSV01000009.1, read on the forward strand.
GGGCTCGTCACCGATGTCGGACGCGTCGTCTCGATCGAGGGCGGCGAGCGGCTCGCCCGCATCGTCATCGAGAGCGCCTACGATCCCGCTACGATCGCGCTCGGCGCTTCCATCGCCTGCGCCGGTCCCTGCCTCACCGCCGTCTCGATCGCACCGCACGGCAGCGGCTGCCGCTTCGCCGTGGACGCCGCCGCCGAGACGCTGGCGCGCACCACCGTCGGCGCATGGCGCGAGGGCACGCGGGTCAATCTGGAGCGCTCGCTCAAGCTCGGCGACGAGATGGGCGGGCACCTCGTCACCGGCCATGTCGATGGCGTGGCCGAGATCGTCGCCCGCGAGACGGTGACCGGCGAGGACAATCCGTGGGGGGCGAGCGAGCGCTTCACCCTGCGGGCGCCCGCCGCGCTTGCCGGCTTCATCGCCGAGAAGGGCTCGGTCTGCCTCGACGGCACCTCGCTCACCGTCAATACGGTCGACGGCACCGACTTCTCGGTGCTGCTGATCCCGCACAGCCTCTCGGTCACGACCTGGGAGGACCGCCGGGCCGGCGACCGGGTCAACCTCGAGGTCGATCTGATCGCCCGCTACGCCGCCCGCCTCGCCGAGGCGCGCGGGTTGATGCAGGGTTAAGAGCGCCTAACAGAACGGCACGAAGCGGTGGATGGTGCGTTGGTGGGGCATGGCTCGCGCTCTGCTTCCCGACGATCTCTGGACGGAGATTGCCCCGCTCCTGCCGCCGCCTCGGCCGCGCCCGAAGGGCGGACGGCCTCCGATCGACAATCGGGCGGCGCTGACCGGCATCCTGTTCGTGCTGCGCTCCGGCCTACCCTGGGAGATGCTACCGGCCGAGATGGGCTGCGGGAGCGGCATGAGTTGCTGGCGGCGTCTGCGCGACTGGCAGGCAGCCGGCGTGTGGGCGCGGCTGCATCAGGTCCTGTTGGAGCGCCTG
>NZ_FOSV01000056.1 GCF_900114375.1 Methylorubrum salsuginis
ACCAGAACCAGAACCAGAACGGACTCTGGTTATGAGCGGGGGCAAACAGGGGGCAAGGTCAGCCGACGCCTGGGACTTCCACCGCGCCGCCCTCGGCGGCAGTTCGCACTACGTTCTGCCGCGCGTCCTGCAGTGGTTCACCGGCAACGTCGGCCTGCACCACGTCCACCATCTGAACAGCCGCATCCCGAACTACCGCCAGCAGGAATGCCTGGACGGCCACGAGATCCTCGGCCGCGTCGGCCGTCTGACGCTGCGCGACAGCCTCGGTTGCCTGAACCTCGCACTCCGGGATGAAGAGGCGCGGAAGCTGGTCGGATTTGCACGCCTACGAAGGCTGCAGGTCGCTTGAAGTCTGGCTCGAAGCAGCCCCACGGCCATGGCGGGGCGAAGGCCTGACGGGGAGAACCGCCGATCGCGTCTCAACGCCCTCCCCTATGCGCCGCTGGTCACGCGACCGGTGCCATGTCATGTGCGGGCCGGTGATCGATCATCCCGACCTCCCCTCGCCGGCGTCGCTGACAAGCCTCGGCTGGCTCGACTTCTTCGAGGAGCAGCGCGAACCGGACGAGGCGGATCTCGTGCCCGTGCGGATCGCCACGGTTCACCGCTCGCGCCTGACCGGGCTGTCGGAGGCGGGTTCGGTCGAGCTGACGCTTCCGGCCCATACCAACACCGCCGACTTCGCCGTGGGCGATTGGGTCCTGGCTCACCCCCGGACCCGGATGCTCCACCGCCGCCTGAGCCGAAGAACGGTCCTGGAGCGACGCCCGGAGGGCAGCCGGACCCTGCAGCCCGTCGCCGCCAACGTCGATACGCTGTTCATCGTCACCTCCTGCAACGCCGACTTCAATCAGGCGCGCCTGGAGCGCTATCTGGCTCTGGCCAACCAGGGCGGCGCCAATCCGGTGATCCTGCTCACCAAGGCCGACATGGCGGCCGACGTCGATGTCTACCGCCGTCAGGCTGCCGCGTTGCAGCGCGGGCTCGATGTCGTGACCGTCCATCCCCGGTTGCCGGTGGCGGCACGGACCTTGGCCCCGTGGTGCGGGGTGGGGCGGACCGTGGCGCTGGTCGGCTCGTCCGGGGTCGGCAAATCGACCCTGGTGAACACGCTCGCCGGTCCGGGGCAGGCACTTGCCCAGGAAACCGGAGGCATTCGCGAGCACGACGCCAAGGGACGCCACACCACGACGGCGCGTTCCCTGCACGCCATCGCAGGCGGCGGCTGGGTGATCGACACGCCGGGGATGCGGACTCTTCACGTCAGCGACGCCGGGGACGGGATCGCGACACTGTTTTCCGAAATCACCGAACTCGCGCCCTCGTGCCGGTTCCGCGACTGCACGCACGCGCACGAGCCCGGCTGCGCCGTGCAAGCCGCCGTCGCCGACGGGAGGCTCGACTCCGAGCGCCTCATCCGCTGGCGCAAACTCCTCGATGAGAACCGTGACAACACGCCCGCACCTGCCGGGCCGCGCGGGCGACGGAATGTCGGTCGGTAGACATTTGTATCATCCCGTCGATCCTTAGGATCGGCATCAGGCCGAATTCTCGGGATTCAAAGAATATTCATCCAGAGAATCTTCTTGTGGGGCCAGAAGGAAGGGCAGCAAGACAGCCGTCAACGCTTCCGGATGCGAATAATTGATCCCGTGGGCCGCGCCGGGGATGACGGCAAGCCGCCCCCGAGGCAGTGAAGCAGCAAGGCTCGTCACGAACGCATGGGGGACGATGTCGTCACGCGTGCCCCAGACCACGAGCGTCGGCTGAGAGACCCGTGACGCCTTCTCCCCGATATGGTTGTCGACCATGCTCCTCAGGGTCTGGAGGTAGCGACGGACCCCGCTTCGGGCATAATCCCTCAGCGCCACCCAGGCGAGCGACCACCGTTCGAAGGGCGCGATGAGGAAGAAGCCCGCGATCTGCCGGGCGAGGCCGCGCGCCTCCGGGTCCGGCGTAGGCCCCTGCAGCACGAGGCGGTCGACGCGTTGCGGGTGAACGAGCGCGAGCTCGACGAGCACCTCGCAGCCGAGCGAATTGCCGACGAAGGCCGCACGCTCCAGTCCGAGTTCCCGCATCCAGGCCGCCAGCGCATCGGCCAGCTGGCGAACCGTGAGCGCCCGAGGCGGCTTGTCGCTCAGGCCGAAGCCGGGCAGGTCGGGGGCGTAGACCCGCAGGTGCGGGGCGAGATGCGCCGCCAGCGGGATCATGTAGCGGCTCGACATCCCGAGCCCGTGGACCAGGATCACGGGCAGCCGGTCGTCCGGGACGGAGCCGACCGACGCGAGGGCATGCAGGGTGAGGCCGCCGACGCGGTCGCGTCTCGCCGCGAGCCGCCCATGGTTCACGCGCCGTCCGGTCGCCGATCGGACCAAGGTCAGGCGGGACCGAACTCCCGCGGCCATCGCAGCGATCCACCCCCGGAACCCGTTCATCCGCCCGCCCTGCCGATTGCCCCACCGTGATCCGGCGGATCGCCTTAGAGCGCCTAACAGAACCGTCTGATCTGGTTGAGGGTGATGAGGCTGGCTGCGAGGGTGGTGAAGGCGTCGTAGATGTCGGCGCGGCGCT
>NZ_FOSV01000003.1:0-145164 GCF_900114375.1 Methylorubrum salsuginis
CTTCTGCCGAGAACGCGCCATCGCTCCGGTTGCCCGGCCCGATCAGCCCCGTCTTCAGCGATAGTACCGCGGCGGTCCCGTTCACGCAGCGACCGCAGTCGCCGCCGGGAAGTCCGCCCGAGCGGTCCGTGGCGTCTAGAGCCGGCGAACCGTCCTGTCAACCGTCGATCCGGCTGACACATCCGAGACACCGAGGACAGCGATCGTCCGATCCAGTCGCCCGGATCAGCCGTGCCGCCAAAACAGTCCCGAAGACCTCAAGACCACCGTGCCACCCAGTGGGTGGGCCGCGGCGCCCCGTCGGTGAGGTGCTTCTACGAGCCCCCAACCCCGGCGTCAATCGAAAAATCCAGAAAAGTGCGAGAAACGCCGCCACGGGCCGGCGTCGGGCCCTCGCGACCCCGTTCAGAAGAGGGGTGCGCTCGATCTTGCCGTCAAAATCCTTTCTTCACCTGGGCGAGCGCCGAAGCGAGGCCCTCGGCGACGCGCTCACGCTCGGCCGGATCGGCGTCGCGGGCGACGACGACGTGCTCGCGGCGCGAGATCAGGGTGAGGCGGCGCAGGCCGAACTCCTCGTCGTCGAGGCGGGCGAGCTTGGTCCAGAGCGGGTTGAAGCGCCATTCCCGCCGCCCTCCCCGCGGATCGATACGCGCCAGCGAGACTTCGAGGGGCGAGATCGCGACTTCCTCGAACGAGCGCCCGCGCTTGAAGCTGACCTTCAGCGCAACGTAGAGCGCCAGCATGTCGAGGCCGAAGAAGCCGGCGATGGGCCAGAATCCCGCCCGCCAGCAAGCGATCGAGGTCACGAGGGAGACGGCGCAGCACAGGACCATCACGATCCGGAACCCGTCGCGCCCGAGCGATTGGTTGGGTCGAATCACGGCCGTGTAGAGCGGGCGATCCAGGGTCGCCGGGTCGAGGCCGTCGGGATGCGCAGAGAGGTTGCCGCTCACCATGCAGGCAATATAACGCGCCGATGCCCCCCAGAAAGCCCGCCTCGCGCGTTTCCGATACGGATATGCGCCCTTCGAAACCTGACGCAGCCAAGAAGGCGGTCAAGACGGCAGCGGGGAAGCCGGCCGGCAAACCCGGTCAGGCGCGTGCGACCCTCGGCACTGTCCTGAAAGGCAAAGTCGAGACGGCGCCCGCGCCGGTGGACGACGAGACCCTGGTCGCCATCTTCGCGCGGCTGCGCGAAGCCGATCCGGAGCCGCGCTCGGAACTTCAGTACCTCAATCCCTATACGCTGCTCGTCGCCGTGGTGCTCTCGGCCCAGGCCACCGATCGAAGCGTGAACCTCGCCACCGAACCGCTCTTCGCCATCGCCGACACACCGGAAAAGATGCTGGAACTCGGCGAGGAGCGGGTGCGCCACTTCATCCGCACCATCGGGCTGTTCAACACCAAGGCCAAGAACGTCATCGCGCTCTCGCGCATCCTTTTGGAGCGACACGGGGGCGAGGTGCCGCGCGACGCCGCCGCGCTGGAGGTGCTGCCCGGCGTCGGCACCAAGACCGCGAGCGTGGTGCTCAACGTCGCCTTCGGGGTGCCGCGAATCGCGGTGGACACCCACATCTTCCGGGTCTCGAATCGGATCCCGCTGTTCCCGGCGGCGACGACCGACAAGGTCCAGGCCGGGTTGGAGGCCCGCGTGCCGGAGCCCTACCGGCTCAACGCGCATCACTGGCTGATCCTGCACGGGCGCTACACCTGCAAGGCGAGACGGCCGGATTGCCCCCGCTGCCGGATCGCGGATCTGTGTGGCTACCCCTCCAAGACGACGGACCTCACGCCCATATCGGGCTGACGCCGTCCGGCGCACCGGCTCCCGCCGCAGCCCTGCAGGCATTGCCGTGCAAGGCCAACGCGTTGTGCTGCAAAGCCCGTTCCGGTACAGAGATGATACGGCGGCCGGGACTATTTCCCGCGGACTGTTCGGGTCCCAGGGAAGGGCTCCGTCCGTCCACCCGCCAGACGGGTCGCCGCGCCGCGGATTCGCTTCACAGGCCAGTTCGGAAGGAGCCCCGGCCCCATGGACTTCCTCAAACCACGGTACACGCCTATGAACCGCCGCCGTCGCATCTACGAGGGCAAGGCGAAGGTCCTCTACGAGGGACCCGAGCCGGGGACGCTCATCCAGCACTTCAAGGACGACGCGACCGCCTTCAACGCGAAGAAGCACGAGGTGATCGATGGCAAGGGCGTGCTGAACAACCGGATTTCCGAGTTCGTTTTCCAGCACCTCAACGACATCGGCGTGCCGACGCACTTCATCCGCCGGCTCAACATGCGCGAGCAGCTGATCCGCGAGGTCGAGATCATCCCGCTCGAGGTGGTGGTGCGCAACGTCGCCGCCGGCTCGCTGGCGCAGCGCCTCGGCCTGGAGGAAGGCACGCAGCTGCCGCGCTCGATCATCGAGTTCTACTACAAGAACGACCAGCTCAACGACCCGATGGTGTCGGAAGAGCACATCACCGCCTTCGGCTGGGCGACGCCGCAGGAGATCGACGACATCATGGCGCTGGCCATCCGCGTCAACGACTTCCTGTCCGGCCTCTTCCTCGGCGTCGGCATCCGCCTCGTCGACTTCAAGATGGAGACCGGGCGCCTGTGGGAAGGCGACCTGATGCGCATCGTCGTCGCCGACGAGATCTCCCCGGATTCCTGCCGTCTGTGGGACATCAAGTCCTCGGACAAGCTCGACAAGGACCGGTTCCGCAAGGATCTCGGCGGCTTGATCGAGGCCTACACGGAAGTCGCCAAGCGGCTCGGCATCATGTCCGAGAACGAGAAGGTGCAGGCCGGCGGGCCCCGTCTGGTGCAGTAACCGCCGACCGCGGCGCGGCCGGCGCGAGGCCGGTCCAGCCGCGCCGCAGGCGGATATGGGTCGAGAGATCCGGGTCGAAGCCCGGATGATAATGGGGGTCCTGCGCCAGCAGCGGCCCCCATCGCTTTTCGAGCGCCGCGATCTCTTCGGCGTGGCGGGCGGCGGCCTGCGGCGAGGGGCGGCGGCTCGCCGATTCGCGGTGGTGGAGCCTCGCGCCGCCGACATAGAGCGTGCGCAGGCCCGCCGCGTTCAGGCGCAAACAGAGGTCGAGATCGTTGAAATCGACCGCGAAGGTCGGATCGAAGCCGCCTACCTCCCCAAATTTGCGCGTCTCGATCACGAGACAGGCAGCCGTCACCGCGGCGACGGAGCGGGTCGCCCGCAACCCCGAAAGATAGCCCGGCGCGTCTCCTGAGAAGTGTCGGTGGCCGTGGGTGGCGAGCCCGCCGGTGCCCAGCACGATGCCGCCATGCTGGATGCGGCCCTCGCCGTCGATCAGCCGGGCGCCGACGGCGCCGATCTCGGGGCGCAGGGCTTCGCGCACCATGCGTTCCAGCCAGTCGGGACGCTCGGCCTCGACATCGTTGTTGACGAAGGCGAGCAGGGTTCCCCGGGCGGCGTGGGCGGCGCGGTTGTTGATGGCGGCGAAATCGAACGGACCGGCGCAGTCGAGGATGCGCGCGGCCCCCGCGGCGCGAAGCTCGTCGAAATAGGCGAGCGTCTCCGGCTCCCGGCTGCCGTTGTCGCAGATCAGAATGTCTTTCGCCGGCCAGTCGGTTCGGGCGCGCAGGCTCTCGATGCAGGGGCGCAGCAGGTCGAGTCGGTCGCGGGTCGGCACGATCAGGCTGACGAGGGGGCGCGGCACCGGCAGGGGCCGCTCCAGGCGGATCACGCCGTCGGGCTCGACGAAGGCGAGGGTGTCGCCCTCCCCCCTCCGGTCGAGGTCGCGCCGCACGGCCTTGAGGCGGGCGCGGCGGGTCTCGGCGCGGGCCCCCTCCCCTCCCCCCTCGGCGGGCAAGGCCGAGAACGAGAGGAGGCGCGGCAGGTGGCGCAGGGCGCGCGGGCCGAGGCGGGCGGCGAGGTCGAGGGCGATGTCCGATGCAGCGGCACCGGGCACGGGCTCGATCGCCGCCGCGCTCGCCCGGCGCAGGGCGAGAACGGGCCCGAGCCAATCGACCGCGCGCAGGAAATCCGGGTCGAAGGCAGGGCGCAGGAGCGGCAACCAGGGGCCGCCCGGCCGGATGCGGACGAGGGCGTCGCCGTAGAGGGCGTGGATCGACGGGTCCGCGAAGGCGGCGGCGATGGCTTCCGCCGCACCGTCGACGAGGGTGTGGCCGGGGCCGGCGAGGAGAACGAGCGGCGTGCCCGCGGGGGCGATCCGCACGGTGCCGTCCGCCATGGGCTCGATCCGCTCGATTCCGTGACGTGCGAGGCTCGCGTCCGGCTCGGCAGGCGGCACCGGGCCGGGCCACCGGAGGCGATGATGCGCGCCGGTCAGCGCGGTCAGGGCCGTGGCGGCCCGCACCCGGCGGCCGGTCAGTCGGGCGATCAGGATCGGCACCAAGCGCGACGGATGCCCGGCCGCGCCGACGATACGCCTGAAAAGGCTCGGGGCAGTCTCGGCGGCGAAGAGCAGGGCGTCGGGGAGCGGCGCGCCCGTCATTCGAGATCCTCGCCGAAGGTCGTGAGCGACAGGGCGGGGTGGTAGAACGGGTCGTGGCGGATGATGTCGCGCCAGCGTTCCGCAAAGGCGGAAGCCTCGCGCTCGAACAGTCGGCGGGCGGCGCCCGACGGACGGCCCCGGCTCACCGATTCGAGGTGGGACAGGACGGCGTGGGGCGTCCAGACCGTCTTCCAGCCGGCCGCCCCGAGGCGCAGGCAGAAATCGACATCGTTGAAATCGACCGCGAAGGTGGCGGCGTCGAAGCCGCCGACCGCGCGGTACTTCTCCGCGCCGACGGCGAGGCAGGCGGCGGTGACCGCAGAGACCTCGTGGGCGACGCCCAACCGGCAGAGATGGCCCGGCGTATCGGCGGGACGGCGGCGCAGGATGTGACCGGCCTCGCCGCCGAGGCCGACGACGACGCCGGCATGCTGGAGACGCCCATCGCCGTAGAGGAGTTTTGCGCCCACGGCGCCGACCTCCGGCCGCACGGCCTCGGCGACCAGGGCGTCGAGCCAGTCGGGCCGCAGCACGGCCACGTCGTTGTTGAGCAGCACGAGGATGTCTCCGCGCGCGACCGCGGCGCCCCGATTGACCATCGCGGCGAAGTTGAACGGTTGCGGAAACGCTTCGATGCGCACGCGGCCGTCGCCCCGCAACCGCTCGTAGAGCGCCAGCACCGCCGGATCGGTCGAGCCGTTATCGACGATGACGAGTTCGATCGCCGGATAGTCGGTCCGCCCCAAGATGTCCCCCGTGACGCGGGTGATCAGGTCGGGGCGGTCGCGGGACGGGATGACGACGGTGACGAGCGGCGCGGGCTCGGGCCGGGGACGGTGCAGGTCGAGGATTCCGCTGCGCAGGATCGGGCGCGCGGGGTCGCCCGCTGCGGACAGCCGCGCTTCGAGGAGAGCGGAGCGCTTCGCCGTGTCGTCGGGCAGGTCGGCGCGCCGACACAGGATGCGCGGGAGATGGACGACGCGGGTCGCACCGGCGCAGTCGAGATCGAGACTCGTCGCGAAGGCGTCGGCGGCGCCGACCGGGCGCGCGGGCAGCCCGGCGAGGAAATTGCGGGCGACGAGGGCCGGGCCCCCGAGGAAGCCGGTGACGCGGGCGAGGTCGGGGCTCCAATCCGGCTTGAGCCGGGGCACGGGATCGGCGGCGCCGATCTCTTCGTCGGCATAGATCAGATCCGGGTTCGCCTCATGGAACGCCGCCGCCAGAAGGGCGAGGGCGTGCGGCGCGAGGCGGTCGCCGGGTTGCAGGATCCCGAACAGATCGGCCTCACCGCAGAGGGAGAGTGCCGGGGCGTCCGGATCCCAGGCGGTGAGATGGATGCGCGGATCCGCGGCGATTCCGGCCTCGGCGCCGGAGAGACGCAGCGTCCAATGCGTATGGCTTTGCGCCGTCAGCGCCGCGAGCGTGTCGGCCACCGCCGCGGCCGACGCGCCCTCCGCCGCGAGGACGAGGCGGATGCCGATGTCCGGGGCGGGCTTGTCCGGCGCAGGCGGCGTGCCGCGGGCTGCCCGCCAAGCGGCGTAGCCGGACAGGGGCGTGACCGCGCAGGCGCCGCGCAGGGAATCGCGCCAGCGCCGCTCGTCGCGCCGCAGGAGCGCGCGCAACGCCCCGGCGGCGCGCAGGGGACGCTTGGCGAGGCATTCGGCGAAGACGTGGCGCGCGCTTCGCACGCCGACCCGCTCCAGCTCGAAGCCTTCGCCTCCGGCGATCTCGATTCCCTCGCAATCGGCGGGGACGTAGCCGAGCCAGACGGCGCCGCCGAGGGCGATGCCCGGCAGGACGAAGCGGTCGATGCGCCCCCTCGCGCGGCGCAGGCGCAGCAGCGGGCGCTGCGGCCGGGCGCGCACCGGCATCGTGTAGCGCAGCACGATCCAGCGGCCCGCCACCTCGGGCGGCAGGACGAGACGGCGATCGAAGAGCGGGTCGTCGTTCGCGATGAAGGAGAAGGGCGTCTCACGGCCCTGCCATGCACCGGCCGCCGGGGCGGAGCCGTCCTTGGGGTTCGTCAGGCGGCCGCTCCCCGGGCGGGGCGACCGGCCGTCATTGACCCGGCACCGGGGCTTCGGTCTGAGCCGCTTCGGCGGCCGCCGGGGCAGACTTGCGGCGGCGCGCGACCGGGGCAGCCTTTCGGCCGGCCAGGGTCACCTCGATGTCGTAGCCCCAGGCCTTGTCGGCGGGCACGACGAGATCGTTCTCGATCAGACTCGCCTCGCCCTGGGCGGTGCCGGCGGCTATCGGGATCGTGACGCGGTGGGGTCGGCTCATCACCGGCTTGTCGCCATACGTGATCGAGACGGTGACCGGCGCGTCGAAGCGGCCGGGAGCGCCCGCAGGCCCGAGCATGGCGCGCAGCTCGACGCCGACCCGCACCGAGACCGAGCCGTCGCCCATTGCCCGGCACTCCCGGCTGAGGCGCGACACCACGATCTGATGGCGCAGGCGGGTGTTGTCGCCGGCCGCTCCCGCAAACGACTGGATCGCGGCGCCGCCATCCGGCACGAACACGTTGGGGCAATAGACGTCGTTGGGGTCGAACGCCTTCGGGGCCATGAGACTGCCGCCTCCGCCGCCGCCCTCACCGCTGCCGCCACCGAACATGTTCTTGAAGAAGCCGCCGGACTCGGCCTGCGCGCCGCCGGTGAGCGCCAGCCCGATGATCGCGGCGAGCCGCGCCGTCGTGGTCATCCCGCGCATGCCGTTTCCCTCTTACTTCAGGGCATCGAAGCCGGGGCCGAATCCCTTCATCGAGACCGGGATGCCGACTCCCTCTTCCGGAGTCTGGAACACGCTGAAGGTCGCCTGCGCGCCGTTCTTGAGCGAGCGGATCAGGCCGTCGTCCATCACGACCTCGGCGACGCAGCCGGTGGTCAGGCAGCGCACGAAGCTGGCCCGGCCGATATCGGTCTGATCGATCTTGAGGCCGAGGCCGGAGGGCAGGAGCACGCCGAGCGGCGCCACCACCCGCAGCAGGTAGCCGCGGTTGTCGGCCGTCTTGAGGATGATGACGACCAGCGTCAGATTTGGCCGATCCTCGGCCGCCACGTACTGCACGAGGGCGCATTGCTCGGCCTTGGCGCCGGCGGGCGTCTCGCAGCGCAGCTGCCAATCGTCGAAGGTGTTGCGCACGGTGCCCTGCGCCGCGGCCGGGCCGACCAGGAGCAGACCCGCGCCGGCCGAGAGAGAGGCCAGGGCGAGACGGCGCCCCGCAACCGACCGCATCGCCCGACCCAGGTCCGAAAACACACTCACGCGCCAGTCCCTCGCCGCTCTCGCCCCCATCCCGCGAAAGCCCGAGGGTGGGACCATGCGGGTCACCCGGTGTCAAGCAATCGCGGCGAGGATGTGTCACGGGGCAATCGCGGCGAGATCACCCCGCATCCTGTCGGGCCTCGGATGTCGGCGGCTACCGCCGGGACGCCGCCTGCTCTACATAATGGTCAAGCTCGCCCTCACCGGGATCCACACCATGCGCCGCCTCGCCCTCTCGGCTCTTCTGCCGGCTCTCCTCATCGCCGGCAGCGGAAGCGCCTTCGCCCTGTCGCTGCCCTTCGAGGAATCGACCTACCTGCCGCCGGAGGCGACCACGACCTACGTGGAGCGCTCCCTCAACCATCAGGCCCCGCTCACCATCGAGCACCCGCCGGTCGAGCGGAATCCGCGCGGGCGCCGGGGCGATTCCGCGGCCATCGCCGGCTTCTGCCGCGACGGCGGCACGATCATGCGCCGCGACGAGCTCGGCCGCCCGGCCTATCTCCGGCAGCGCGAGGTCTGCGACAACGTCTCCCCGCGCCAGATGTGGCCCGGCCACGTCGATCCGCGCCCGGCCTGGCCGGCGGAGCGGGCGCGCGTGCGCAGCCGGGCGATCGTGACGAAGTACTGAGACCGGCCTCGAACACTTGCCTTCTCCGGAAGCCGCGAGCGGCTTTCGGGCCGATGCCGGATCAGCCGTAGCGGTGCAGCTCCGAGCCGTGCCGCTTCAGCCACGCCTCCGCCGCATCGACGTTCGGGCAGAGTTCGTGCGCCAGCGCCCAGAAGCGGGCCGAGTGGTTCATCTCGCGCAAGTGCGCCATCTCGTGGGCGACGAGGTAGTCCAGCACGATCGGGGGCGCGAGGATCAGCCGCCAGGAAAAGTTCAGCTCGCCCTTCGCGGTGCAGGAGCCCCAGCGGCTGCGGGTGTCGCGCAGGGTCAGCCCGGCCGGGCGCCGGCCGAGCCGGTCGGAATAGGCAGCGATCGCCTCCGACAGGTCGCGCCGGGCCTCGCGCTGCAGGAACTCGCGCACGCGGCGGGGCACGTGCGGCGCCTCCCCCGGCACCGTGACGGTGGCGGCCTCCGGATCGACCTCGACCGTGCCGCGCCCCTCGCGATGAATCAGCGCGTGCGGCACGCCCCGCAGGGGGATCGTGGCGCCGGGCACGAACGGCACCCGTTCGGGGATGCGGGCGAGGCGGGCGGCGATCCAGCCGCCATGGGCTTGCGCGAATTTCTGGGCCGCCGACAGCGAGGAGCGGGTCGGAAGCGTCAGGATCACCGCGCCGGTCGCGCTCGACACCCGCAGGGTCAGGCGGCGGGCCGTCGGGCGCCGGAGGACGGCGATGCGGAAGGTCCGGCCGTCGTGGTCGATCTCGATATGATCCGGATCGGGCCGTCGCAGGAGCGCGCGCAACATGGAGGGGACGTTAACCGGCGGGCGCCGCCCGAACCATCCCGCCCGAAGCCCGTTCACGTGATTTTCGGCACCCAAGCCACGCCGATCAGGCGGGATTTGCCTGCATCTCGCGGATGAAGGCGGCGATGCGCGGGGCGATGACCGCGCGGAAGCGCGAGCCGTTGAACACGCCGTAATGCCCGACCTTCTCCTGCAGGTGGTAGGCCTTGCGGGAATCGGGCAGATTCGGCGTCAGGTCCAGCGCCGCCTTGGTCTGGCCGACGCCGGAGATGTCGTCGTTCTCGCCCTCGACCGCGAGGATCGCGCAACGGCGGATCGCCGAGAGATCGACCGGTTGGCCCCTGTGCCGCATCAGGCCGCGCGGCAGGGCGTGATCGACGAACACCGTCTGCACCGTCTGGAGATAGAACTCGGCGGTCAGGTCCATCACGGCGAGGTACTCGTCGTAGAACTCGCGGTGCTTCTCCGCCGAATCACCGTCGCCGGTGACGAGGTGGTGGAACATGTCGGAATGGGCCGTGACATGCCGGTCGAGGTTCATCGCCATGAAGCCCGACAGTTGCAGGAAGCCCGGATAGACCCGGCGCAGGGCCCCCGGATTGGGCGGCGGCACCACCGTGATGCAGTTTTTCTCGAACCAGCCCATGCCGCGCTCCTGGGCGAGGCAGTTCACGGCGGTGGGCGAGCGGCGGGTGTCGATCGGTCCGCCCATCAGGGTCATCGAGACCGGGACGGCGGGATCGTTCTCGGCCTCCATCAGGGCCACCGCGGCGAAGACCGGAACGGCGGGCTGGCACACCGCCATCACGTGCAGATCCGGACCGAGGTCGCGGAACATCGCGGTCAGGTATTCGATATAGGTGTCGAGATCGAAGCGGCCTTCCAACAGCGGCACCATGCGGGCGTCCGACCAGTCGGTGATGAACACCTGATGGTTCGGCAGCATCGCCTCGACCGTGCCGCGCAGGAGCGTCGCGTAATGGCCGGACATCGGCGCCACCACGAGGAGCTTGGGCTGCGGCTCCGACGGGCCCCGGGCCAGCGCCCGCTCGAAGGCGATGACGCGGCAGAACGGCCGTTCCCACACCACGCGCTCGAACACCGAGGCGGATTGCCCCTCGACGTTCGTGGTCGCAATGCCGAAATGCGGCTTGCCGTAGCGCCGGGTCGCGCGCTCGAACATCTGCAGCGCCGCCGCGGTCGAACGGGCATAGGGGCCGTAGGCGAAGGGGTTGCCGGGATGTTCCAGGCTGTGCCGCGTCATGTCCGCGGCGAGGCGGGCGGGCGCCAGCATCGCGCGCGCCGTCTCGTACCAAGCGTAGGCCAAGTCCATCTCGTCGCTCCCCTTCGCGACCGTCTTCGCGCCTCTCTTAACCGATGTTGGTTTCGAGCGGACCCCGGATTTTCGGGTGCGGCGCCGCGACACCCATTTCCGACGCCGCGCGCGACCCTATCGTCTGCCGCACCATGATCGATGCTGCCCCCGAAATCGGCCGACCGGCCGGCCGCCACCTGCGGCTCGACACCTTCGTCCGGCTGCGCTGGCTCGCGCTCACGGGCCAGAGCGCGGCGGTGGTGGGCGCGCAGTTCGGGCTCGGGCTGAACCTGCCGTTCGGCTGGTGCTTCCTCGTCATCGCGGCCTCCTGCTGGCTGAACCTCGCGCTGCGCATCCGCTTTCCGGCAAGCTACCGGCTCAGCGACGATTCGGCCGCGCTGCTGCTCGCCTTCGACATCGTCCAGCTCGCCGCCCTCCTGTTCCTGACCGGCGGACTGCAGAACCCGTTCTCTCTGCTGTTCCTCGCCCCCGTGCTGATCTCGGCCACCGCGCTCCCGCCGGACCGCACGCTGGCGCTCGGGCTCCTCGCGGTCGGGCTCGCGACGCTGCTCGCCCTGGTCCACCGGCCCCTGCCCTGGTTCGCCGACGGGCGGATCGAACTGCCCTTCCTCTACGTGTCGGGGGTCTGGACCGCGATCCTGCTCGGCACCGCCTTCACCGGCGTCTATGCGTGGCGAGTCGCCGAGGAGACCCGCCAGCTCGCCCAGGCGCTGGCGGCGACCGAACTCGTGCTCGCCCGCGAGCAGCACCTGTCGCAGCTCGACGGGCTGGCGGCGGCCGCCGCGCATGAACTCGGCACGCCGCTCGGCACCATCATGGTGGTGGCCAAGGAACTCGACCGCCTGCTCGGCCCCACCGCCACGCCGGAAGTCGCCGAGGATCTGGCGCTGCTACGCGATCAGGTGTCGCGCTGCCGCGGCATCCTCTCGAAGCTGACCTCGCTCGGCGAGGACAACGAGGAGGGCGAGGGCTTCCTCCAGACCGTCACCTTCGGCCACGTCGTCGAGGAGCTGGTGGCGCCGCAACGCGCGCTCGGCGTCGCGGTGGCGGTGAAGAAGCAGGGCGAGGGGCCCGAGCCGGTCTGCCGCCGCAACCCCGGCGTCATGTTCGGTCTCGCCAATATCGTCGACAACGCGGTCGACTTCGCCGACACCCGCGTCGAGATCGAGGCGCGCTGGAACCTCGACCGGGTCTGGCTCACCATCCGCGACGACGGCCCGGGCTTCCCCAGCGAGGTCCTGTTGCGGGCCGGCGAACCCTACGTGACGACCCGCGGCCCGGAACGCTCGAAGGGGGGCGCGCGGGGCGCGGATGCCGGCGGCGACGCTGTCGGCGCGGGCCTCGGTCTCGGGCTGTTCATCGCCAAGACCCTGATCGAGCGCTCGGGCGCGCAGCTGGTCCTATCCAACATCACCGGGGCCGACGACCACGGCGCATTGGTGCGGGTGTCCTGGGCTCGTCACATTTTCGAGAGGGACGTGATTGCGGCGCAGCCTGTTGCGCACAATTCTCTACGACCCCTGCCAGAACGCGATGCCGCACCCATATAAAACATTCAGATGAATGCGAGCGATGAGGAGCACCGCATGCTGACGCAGAGCGGGACGTCGGTGCCGAGCCAGGACACCGCCTTCCTTTCCGAAACCGATCCCCTGTCCGCCTTCTCCGACCGCAGCCTGCTGATCGTGGACGACGACAAGCCCTTCTCCACCCGCCTCGCCCGGGCGATGGAAGGCCGCGGCTACGCCGTGCAGGTCGCCGAGAGCGTCAGCGAGGGCGTCGCCGCCGTCGAGGCCAGGGCGCCCGCCTTCGCCGTGATCGACATGCGCCTCGGCGATGGCAACGGCCTCGACGTGATCGCCCGCCTGAAGGAGCGCCGGCCCGAGGCCCGCGGCGTGATCCTGACCGGCTACGGCAACATCGCGACCGCCGTGACGGCGGTGAAGCTCGGCGCCTTCGACTACCTCGCCAAGCCGGCGGACGCGGACGAAATCCACGGCACGCTGATGGCGCAGCCGGGCGAGCGGGCCGACCCGCCGGAGAACCCGATGTCGGCCGACCGGGTGCGCTGGGAACATATCCAGCGGGTCTACGAGCTGTGTGGGCGCAACGTCTCCGAGACGGCGCGGCGCCTCAACATGCATCGCCGCACCTTGCAGCGGATCCTGGCCAAGCGCGCCCCGCGCTGATCGCGCAATACGATGGAAACAGGCCGGCGCCGACGCGCCGGCTTTTTTTATTCCCGATCGGGCCGCACCCAAGCCCCGAATATTGTGCCTCGGGATCCGTGGCGGCAGAGGTCCAGGCCGGAATCGTCAGGCTTTTGTTTCCCGATGTTACCGGTTCCCCTCCGGCGAAAGTCAGATTTGCGCCCCGACGTCCCCGTGTCATGCGCCGCTGACAGTTGCGCGGAGCATGAGCGTCGGGCTAGTCCGTGCGCGACCGGACTCGAACGGACCGCCTGCGCATGCGCAACATGATCACGATTCTGAGCCTGATGGTGCTCGTCGGAACGGAAGTGTTCGCCGCCGCCATCGCGGCAGGCTGGGCGCTCGCCGGCTTGTTCGACCTCGGCGACACCGTGGGCCACGTGCTGATGGGCCTGTTCAGCCTGCTGGCCGCCTGGATCATGCTTCAACTCTGGCAGCGCGCGGTCAAGGCCGAGCCGCTGCGGCCGGTCAAGGGCTCCTGAGGCGCTCGCAGCGACGTCGCGCAACCGTCGTCCGTTCGCGCCTCAGAGGTTCTCCGCTCTTCCCCGGTGCCGACGAACCGGCATCCGTCGCGTATCTCAACCGAGTGCCCATCATGAAAGCCCGCATCGTCGTCACCTTGAAGTCCGGCGTCCTCGACCCTCAGGGTAAGGCGATCGAGGCGGCGCTGAAGTCGCTGAGCATCGACGACGTCTCGGGTGTCCGCCAGGGCAAGGTGTTCGACCTCGAGATCGCCTCCGAGAACCGGGAGCAGGCCGAGGCGACGCTGAAGGCAGCCTGCGAGAAGCTGCTCGCGAACACCGTGGTCGAGAACTACACGATCGAGATCGCCTGATGCGCGCGGCCGTCGTCGTCTTCCCCGGCTCGAACCGCGACGGCGACGTCGCCCGGGCCCTGACCCGCTCCGGCGCCGACGTCGTCAAGGTCTGGCACGCCGAGACCGAGCTTCCCGCCGGCACCGACCTCGCCGTCGTCCCCGGCGGCTTCTCCTACGGCGATTACCTGCGCTGCGGCGCCATCGCGGGGCGCGCCGCCGCCATGGACGCGGTGCGGGCGCACGCGGCCCGCGGCGGGCTCGTGCTCGGCATCTGCAACGGCTTCCAGATCCTGTGCGAATCGGGCCTGCTGCCCGGGGTGCTGATGCGCAACGTCCAGCGCCGCTTCATCTGCCACCGGCAGTTCCTGCGGGTCGAGCAGACCGACACCCGCTTCGCCTCGGCCTATCGCAAGGGCCAGGTGATCGATGTCTGCGTGGCGCATGGCGAGGGCAACTACTTCGCCGATGCCGACACGCTGGCCCGGCTCGAGGGCGAGGGCCGCGTCGCCTTCCGCTACTGCGACGCCGCCGGCACCCTCACCGAGGACGCCAACCGCAACGGCTCGCTCAACTCCATCGCCGGCATCTATTCGGAGCAGCGCAACGTGCTCGGCATGATGCCCCATCCGGAGAACTTCGTGGACGATCTGGTCGGCGGCACCGACGGACGCGGGTTGTTCGACAGCCTCGCTGCGTAAGCCTCATCTCGACGAAAAAAGCTCCTCCCTCGCGGGAGGAGCTTTTTTGTTGCCTTCGGGCAAGGGCTGGAACGCGTCGATTTCCCCTCACGCCGCCATTGCGAGGCGGAGCCGAAGCAATCCAGGGCTCCGAACGCTCCGGAGAGGTCGCGCCGCTGGATTGCTTCGCTCCGCTTGCAATGGCGGAAAAATCAGTCGGCCTTCGCGACGCCGTCCGGACCGACCTTGATCTCCTTCGAACCGTCGGGGAGCGCCACCGAGATCTCGTACTCGACCGCGTTGCCCTCGCGCTCGACCTCGGCCTCGTAGGCCTTGCCGCCGCCGGCCTTCTGCTCGGCGATTTTCAGCGCGTCCTTCAGAGAAACCTTGGCGTTGTTGAAGTCGGCCACCTTCAGGCGGGTGAAGTAACGCTCGAACGGCTGGTTCTCGCTCTTGTAGAGCTCACCGGTGTCGGCGTTGATGCCGTGCTCGACCAGCTTGCCGTCGGGATAGACGACCTTGATGCTGTAATGAGCCGGGTTCTTGCCGTCGGCGAGTTCGAAGTCGGCGTCGATGGCGCGACCGCCGGCTTCCTTGCCCTCGGCGGTGGCGATCGCCGTGGCGAGGCTGGTCTTGGCGAGCGGAGCGGCCTGCCACTCCTTCATGTCCTTGCCGGCGGCCGTCGCCGTGCCGGAGGCGGCGGGCTTGTCGGCCGGAGCCGTGGTGGTCGTGTTGGTCTGGGCCGAAGCGAAGCCGGCGGAGAGCGCCACGAGGGCGGCGGCGGTGGTCAAACGCGTGAACATGGCGGGACTTTCCTTCTGGCGAGGCCCTTATCGGGTCGCTGGAAACGCCAATCCCGCCCGTTGGTTGCCGCGCAGCAACAACAGGATTTTACATAGGATAGGGAACCTTTTGCCGCTTACGCAGCAAGTTCAGTGTCCCTCGAACTCCATGAGGGTGCGGACGGTCACGCCGAGGTCGCGCAGGCGCTGGGCGCCACCGATCTCCGGCAGGTCGATGACGAAGCAGGCGGCCACCACCTCGGCGCCGAGCTGGCGCAGAAGGTTCACCGCCGCGGTCGCCGTGCCGCCGGTGGCGATGAGGTCGTCCACCAAAATCACCCGGTCGCCGGGGCGGATGGCGTCCACGTGAATCTCGATCTCGTCGGTGCCGTATTCGAGGGCGTAGGCGGTCGAGACGGTCTTGTGGGGCAGCTTGCCCTTCTTGCGGATCGGCACGAAGCCCGACGAGAGCTGGTGCGCCACCGCGCCGCCGAGGATGAAGCCGCGCGCCTCGATGCCGGCCACCTGATCGATCCGCCCGCCCGCGAAGGGATGCACCAGCGAATCGACCGCCCGCCGGAACGCCCGCGGGTCGCTCAACAGGGTGGTGATGTCGCGGAATATGATGCCGGGCTTCGGGTAATCGGGAATCGAGCGGATCGATTCCTTGAGGGCGGAGTGGCGGCGGGCTTCCATGCTCGGACTCGCTTTTTTCGAAGACTTGCCGCGGGTTAGATCAGATGGCGGCGTGGAGGGCCAGCGGCCGGGGAAAGGTCGCGTTGCCGAAACGCTGAAGCGATCCGAGCCTTACCCGCCACCGCCGTCATTCCGGGGCTCGCCGAAGGCGAGAACCCGGAATCCACCCGTGATGCGCGGCTTCGGTCGGGGTCGCGGCCCGTCGTGGATTCCGGGTTCCGCTGCGCGGCCCCGGAATGACGGCGGTGGCGCTCAGGACGCGTTGGCCTTCCGCAGCAGCGCGACCAGCTCCCGTTGCAACACTTCGTTGCCGCAGGCGACCGAGCGGGCGGCCAGCGGCTCGGCGCCGCCATCGGCGCTGGAGACGAACCCGCCGGCCTCGCGCACGAGGATGATGCCCGCCGCGATGTCCCAGGTCTGGAGATCGCGCTCCCAGTAGAGATCGGTGCGGCCGCAGGCGACGTAGGCGAGATCGAGCGCCGCCGAGCCGAAGCGACGGGTGCCGCCGGAGACCGCCATCACGGCGGCGACTTCCTTGAGCAGGCGCCCGTGGCTGCCGCGGCCGAGATAGGGGGTGCCGTAGGCGACCAGGGCGTCGGCGAAATCCTGGCGGCCGGAGACGCGCAGGCGGCGGTTGTTGAGATAGGCGCCCTTGCCGCGCTCGGCGATGAACAGCTCGTCCTTGATCGGATCGTAGATCACGCCGGCCACGATCTGCCCGTCGCGCTCCAGCCCGACCGAGATCGCGAAATGCGGGATGCCGTGGAGGAAGTTGGTGGTGCCGTCGAGGGGATCGACGTGCCAGGTGTGGCTCTTGTCGGTGCCCTCGATGTTGCCGGTCTCTTCCAGGATGAGGCCGTAGCCGGGACGCGCCTTCATCAGCGCCTCCTTCAGCACCTCCTCGGCCTTCCGGTCGGCGGCGGAGACGAAGTTGCCGGGGCCTTTCCGCGAGACCTGAAGATTCTCGATCTCGCCGAAATCGCGCTTGAGCCCGCGGGCGGCCTTGCGCACGGCATCGACCATCACGGTCATGAGGGGAGAGTTGATCATGCGATTCGGCTCAGGGCCCCGGACGGGCGCGCTCTTTGGATAGCGGGGAAATGATTCTCGGCCCGGTTCTATACGGGTTGGCGCCGCATGCCATGGCTCTTCCGCAGATCGGGCATGTCGCGAGACCGCAAAAGGCCTCAGCCGGCGAGGGTTTGCAGCAGAATGCGGGTTTCGGCCTCGGAATCGGCCGCGCGCATCAGCCCGCCCATCACGGCGATCCCGGCCGCGCCCGCGCCGAGGCAGGCGGGTGCCTGCGCCGCCCCGACGCCGCCGAGCGCGAAGACCGGGATCGGCAGGCCGCGGCAGGCTTCGAGGGCAGAGAGGCCCAGGGCCGGGCCGTAGCCGGGCTTGCTGGCGGTCGGAAAGATCGGGCTCAGGGTCGCGTAGTCGGCACCGGCTTCCGCCGCGGCGGCGACCTCAGTGGGGCTATGTGCCGAGACGCCGATCGGGGCCTTCGGACCGAGCGCGGCCCGCGCCTGCGCGATGTCCGCCGCCGTCGCCGCGCCGCCGAGATGGACGCCGTGGGCACCCGTTTCCGCGGCGAGCGCGACATCGCCCCCGATGACGAGACGTCCACCGAGAGGCGCCAAAGCGGCCAAAACATCGAGGGCGAAGGCCCGGCGGGCCGCGCGGTCGAGGTCGCGGTCGCGCAGCCAGACGAAGCGGGCGCCGCCCGACACCGCCGCCCGCACCGTCTCGGCGAGCGGCCGAGGCGCGCCGTGCCGGTCGGTGACGACGAGGAGCGGCGGCAGGCCGAGGCCGGTCACGATCCGACGAGGCCGAGCTGTGGGCTCGACGGCTCGGCCCGGCCGCGGCGGGGGATGCGGCCGGCGAGATGCGCGAGACGGCCCGCCTCGACGGCGTGGCGCATGGCGCCCGCCATCCGCACCGGATCGTCCGCCTTGGCGACCGCGGTGTTGATGAGGCAGGCCGCCGCCCCGAGTTCCATGGCGATCACCGCATCCGAGGCGGTGCCGATGCCGGCATCGACGATCACCGGCACCTTGGCCCGACGGCAGATGAGTTCGATGTTGGCCGGGTTGGCGATGCCCATGCCGGAGCCGATCAGCGAGCCCATCGGCATCACCGCGGCGCAGCCGATGTCGGCGAGCCGCTCGCAGATGACGGGATCGTCGTTGCAATAGGGCAGCACGGTGAAGCCGTCGTCCACGAGGTGGCGGCAGGCCTCCATCAGCTCGGTGACGTCCGGGTAGAGCGTCTCGCGGTCGCCGATCACCTCGACCTTGATCCAGTCGGTCCCCAGCGCCTCGCGGGCGAGCTCGGCGGTCATGATCGCGTCCCGCGCCGTCTCGCAGCCGGCGGTGTTGGGCAGGAAGCGGGCCCCTTTGAGCTTCTGGAACGTGTCCGAGCCGTGGCCCTGGAGCGAGACCCGGCGGATCGAGGCGGTGACGACCTCGGCGCCCGAGGCGCGCACCGATTGCGCCATGATCTCCTGGCTCGGATAGCCCGCGGTGCCGATGAACAGGCGCGAACTCAGTCGAACGCCCGCGATCTCCAGGGCGTCGTCGGCGAGAGCGGGATGCAGCGTGGTGTCGTGATGGTTCATGGCCTCAGCCTCCCTGCATGGCGCGGACGATCTCGATGCGGTCGCCCTCGTTGATCGTCGTCTGCCCCCAGGCGGCGCGGCGCACGACGCGGCCGTTGACCGCGATGGCGATGCCTTCGGGGCTCTCGATGCCCCGCTCCTCGGCCTCCGCGGCGAACAGGGCGGCGAGATCCGAAGCCTCCCGCTCGCAGGCCTCTCCGTTGACGGTCAGCCTCATGCGACGGCCCTCCCCTCGCCCGTCGATGGGAAGCGCGCCCGGCCGAAGCCGCGGGCGAAGTCCGGCAGCGCACCGTCCTGAACCAGGGCGGCGACGGCGTCGGCGGTGGCCGGCGCCAGCAGGTATCCGTTGCGGTGGTGGCCGGTGGCGACGACGAGGCCGCGGGCGGCCTCCTCGATGATCGGCGCGTCGTCGTCCGAGGTCGGGCGGAAGCCGCTCCACACCGCCTCGACCTCCATCTCCTCGACGCCCGGCAGGATACGTCGCGCCCCTTCGAGCAAGGCGAACAGGCCGCCCGCTGTGACGCCGGGCTTGAAACCGCAATCCTCCACCGTGGCGCCGACGATGAGCCCGCCATCGCCCTTCGGCGCCATGTGGACCTCGGCGGTCCAGACCATGCCGGAGAGCGTGCCGGTGCGCCGCGTGGTGCGGAGCGCCAGCGACTGCCCCTTGAGCGGCCGAACCGGGAGAGCGAGGCCATCGGGCAGCAGCCCGGGCTGCCCGCTCCAGGCGCCGGCGGCGAGAATCACCGTTTCGGCGGAGATCGTGGTCTCACCGGCCCGCACCCCGACGACCCGGCCGCCGCGGCGCTCCAGGCCATCGACCGCGGTTTCCTCGATGATATCAACGCCCGCTGCCTCGCAGGCGCGCAGCAGGGCCGCCATGACGAGGCGGGGATCGACCTGGGCGTCCAGCGGACAGAGGATGCCCGCGGTCACGTTCGGGCGCAGCAACGGCTCGCGGGCGCGGACCTGGGGGCCGCTCAGCCACTCGGCGGCGACGCCGGAACGTTTCTGGAGATCGTAACGGAAGCGCAGGCGCTCGACCTCGTCGCGGCCGACCGCCAGCACCACGGTGCCGTCCTCGCGATAATCGATATCGGTGCCCGATGCTGCCCGAAGCGCATCGCGAAAACCCGGCCAGCGATGCAGCGATTCGAGCGCCAGCGGCAGCAGGTGGTCGGAGCCGGGCTCGTGCTCGGCGGCCGGCGCCAGCATGCCGGTGGCGGCGAGGCTCGCGCCGTCGCCGACGCGGCCACGCTCGATCACCGCGACGGAGCGGCGGCCTTGCGCCAGCCGCCACGCGATCGACAGGCCGATCAGCCCGCCGCCGACCACGACGACATCGGCGCGCGGAGGCAGAGTTGCGAAGCGAGGGCGCGCGTCGAGGCCGCGCCGCCGCTCGAACGGGGAAATCAAGGTCTCGGACATCGCTACGCCGTCCGCGGGGTTGCCCGCAGGAACTGGATACCGTGCGCTTCCGATGAAGCGGGTCCGCCTCGCGGCAACCCTTCAGGTCCAATCCCTACGCCGGTATGAGCCGGATCAGGTTCGAAGGATTTCCGCGCTGCCGGTGACGGCTCTAGCGGTTTCTCAGCCCCTTGGCGGGGATCTCCCTGGAACGATTTTCGATGTGGGCCCACGGGCGCCGCGGGTCAATCCCCCGTCACAACGGGATCGTGTCGCTGTCACGCGGGGCGCCGATCGGCCCGGCCGTCGCCCCTCAGCCCTCGGCCCCCTGAAGCAGGCGCGCCGCAGCCGCGCGGGCCTCGTCGGTGATGGTGGCGCCGGCCAGCATCCGGGCGATCTCCTCCCGGCGCGCCTCCGCGGCGAGGCCGACGACCCGGGTGGTAACACGCTCCTCGGCCTTGCCCTTCGCCCTGGCCGCCCCCTTCACGGCATCCTTCACGGTATCCTTGGCGATGCGGAAATGCGTGCCGGCCCGCGCCGCCACCTGGGGGGCGTGGGTGACGGCCACCACCTGAACCTGCGCGGCGAGCCGCCCGAGGCGGGCGCCGATGGCGTCGGCCACCGCGCCGCCGAGGCCGGTGTCGATCTCGTCGAAGATCAGCGTCGGGGCCGAGCCCTTGCCGGCGAGCACGACCTTGAGCGCCAGCATGAAGCGCGAGAGTTCGCCGCCGGAGGCGACCTTCATCATCGGGCCGGCGCGGGTGCCCGGATTGGTCTGGGCCCAGAACTCGACCCGCTCGGTGCCGGCGGCGTCGCGCGAGGTCTCGTCGACGCTGATCTGGGTGATGAAGCGGGCGCCCTCCAGCTTCAGCGGCGGCAGCTCGGCCTGGACCGCGGCGTCGAGCGCCTTGGCGGCGCGGCGGCGCCCGTCGCCGAGTTTTTTCGCGGCTGC
This sequence comes from Methylorubrum salsuginis, assembly GCF_900114375.1. GTDB lineage: Bacteria > Pseudomonadota > Alphaproteobacteria > Rhizobiales > Beijerinckiaceae > Methylobacterium > Methylobacterium salsuginis. The sequence continues at coordinate 20,670 of NZ_FOSV01000003.1, forward strand.
CGCGTAGGCGGCTTCCGCCGCGTTCTGCTCGGCCTCCAAACCCGAAAGTGCCTTCTCGCCCGCGTCGAGCGCGGCGACGTCGGCGTCGTAGCGGCTGCGCAGGTCGGCGAGGTCGTCGGCCGGCACCGCGTATTTGCGCGAGGCGGCGCGCAGGGCGAACAGCCGCTCCTCGACCCGCTCCAGCTCACGCGGATCGAACTCGGCGGCGAGCACCGCCGCGTCGAGCGCCGTGCGGGCCTCGTCCAGCGCGGTCAGCGCCGCGTCGAGGGCCGCGATGCTCGGCTCGACCAGGCTCGGCACGGTGGCGGCGCGGCGCTCCAGCTTGCGCACGGCGGACGACAGGTGCGGCACCATCGAGCCCGAGCCGCCGACGAGGTCGAGCGCCTCGTTCAGCTCGCGGGCCACCTTCTCGCCCTGCTGCATCAGGGTGCGGCGCTCGGCCAGACTCGCCTCCTCGCCGGCCTGCGGATCGAGGGCGCCGAGTTCCTCCACCGCGTGGCGCAGGAAGTCGGCCTCCTTCTGCGCGGCTTCCACGCGGGCGCGCTGCTCGGTGAGCGCCGTGCGGGCGGCGCGCACGCGCTTGGCCGCCGCCGCGACCGAAGCGAGCGGCCCTTGCAGGCCGCCGAAGGCGTCGAGGATGGCGCGGTGGGTGGTGGGGTCGGCGAGCGCCCGGTCGTCGTGCTGGCCGTGGATCTCCACGAGCGCCGTGCCGATCGCCCGCATGGTCTGCACGCCGACCGGCTGGTCGTTGACGAAGGCGCGGGTGCGCCCGTCGGCGAACTGGGTGCGGCGCAGGATCAGGTCGCCGTCGGTGTCGATCTCGGCCGAGGCCGCGATGGCGCGGGCGGGGTGATCCAGGGCCACGTCGAACACCGCGGTGACGCCGCCCTGCGCCTCGCCGTGGCGCACGAGCCCGCCATCGCCGCGTCCGCCGAGGGCGAGAGCGAAAGCGTCGAGGAGGATCGACTTGCCCGCGCCGGTCTCGCCGGTGAGGACCGTGAGCCCCCCGGAAAAGGCGAGGTCGAGCTTGTCGATCAGAACGATGTCGCGGATCGCGAGCTGGACGAGCATGCAGGCGGCGCCGGGGCCCATGAACGGGAATTCGGGCCGGTGTAGCCGCAAGCGGCCGGAACTTCACCCGGAAAGTAAGGGGCGCCGGGTCGCGGGGCCGGGACGGCGCGCGCACCGCCCCGCGCGGCACCGCTCCGGTTGATCCGGTCCCGGACTTGGTGTCTCTGAGCGTCCGTCACGAAGCTCCCCATCGCGGTCGCTTTCGATCCGGCACGATGGGCGCCGCGAGACCGAGCGAAACGGCCGAGGACGGGGAGACCGAGGAAGCCGCAACCGACCGGAATCCGCCCATCGGCGGAGGGAAGACGTTCATGCGTATCGTCGCCGTCAGCCGCATCCTCGATGAGGTCGACATCATCGAGGCGTTCATCCGGCACAGTGCGGCCTTCGTCGATCACCACATCGTCCTGGACAACGGCAGCTGCGACGGCACGATCGAGGTGCTGAAATCGCTGGCCGCGGAAGGCCTGCCGCTGACGGTCTACCGGTCCCCTTCGATCTGCTTCTCGGAGCGGGACATGAACAACTGGCTCTACGACCAAGCCGTCCGCCAGCACGATGCCGACTGGGTCGCCTGTCTCGACGGGGACGAGTTCTACGACGAGCGCGGCCTGCCCGGCGGGTTGCGGGCCACCCTCGCCGCGTTGGAGAACTCGCGCGAGAACGTCGTGGCGGTCCGCCTGCCCTGGGCCCATTACAACTACACCCGGAAGGACGACGCCTCCGAGCGGATCGTGCCGCGCCGCATCACCCATCGCGCAGAGGTGTCGAAGGATTACAAGGTCATCGTCAGCTGGCGGCTCGCCAAGGAGAAGGGGCTGGTGGTCGAGGGGCAGCACGGCGTGCAGCTGCCCCCAGAGAGCACCGGCAAGGTGGTGACCGAGGAGCGGGCCTGGATCGCCCATTTCTCGGAGCGGAACCCCGCCCAATACGTCACCAAGTTCGTACGCGGCTGGGCCAAGGTCCTATCGGCCGGGGAGCATGCCCGCGCCCAAGGGTTCAATGGGCATTATCGCGGCCCGTTCGAGCTGCTGCGGGACCGGCCGCACAAACTTTTGCGCTCCGAGGCCTTCCTGACCCGCAAGAACGAGGGCCGCAACGCCGTGAACGATCCGATGGATTACCGCGGCGGGCCCCTGCGCTACACGCCGCCCTACGATCCCGAGATGCAGGCGGTCCGGGCGCTCGTCGGCTATCTCTCGGCGGTGACGACCCGCTACGGCGAGCTTCTGGACGCGGTGCCGGAGGCGAGGGCGCATTCGGAGAGCATCGAACGGCGCATCGACCGGCTGTTCTGAGAGACGCTCGCGGATCGTGCCGCCTCGGCTCGTTCCCGAAAGCCTGTTTCCACCTTCCGGGCCGATGCTCCAACCAAAAAAGCCGGCCGCGCCTCAGAGGCGGGCCGGCTTTCGGGACGAGGCCCGATCGTTAATCCGCCGAGGCGGTCTTCTGGCCCGTCACGCTGCGGAAGGCGCGGCTCAGCCAGGAGCCCTTCTCCTCGCGGGGCTCCAGGCCGCCGGTCTGCAGGAGCGCGTAGGCGTCCTTGTACCAGGGGCTGTCCGGGAAGTTGTGGCCGAGCACGGCCGCGGCGTTCTGCGCCTCGCCGGTGATGCCGAGCGCCATGTAGGCCTCGACCAGACGCTCCAGCGCCTCCTCGGTGTGGCGAGTGGTCTGGTACTTCGAGATCACGTCGCGGAAGCGGTTGATCGCCGCCGGAAACGAGCGCTTCTCGAGGTAGAAGCGGCCGATCTCCATCTCTTTCGCCGCGAGCTGGTCGCGGGTGATCTGGATCTTGGCCTTGGCGTCGGTGGCGTATTCGGAATTCGGGTATTTCTGGACGAGTTCGGTCAGGGCCACGAGGGCGCGCTCCGAGCGCTCCTGATCGCGGGTCGCGTCCGGGATCTGCTTATATTGCGACATCGCCATCAGGTACTGGGCGTAGGCCGCATCCTTGCTGGCGGGATGGCGCTGGAGATAGCGCTTCGAGGCGTTGATCGCGTCGTCGTACTTCGCGCCTTCGTAGTTCGAGTAGGCGGTCATCAGCAGCGCTTTGCGCGACCAGTCGGAATAGGAATACTGCTTGTCGAGCTGATCGAAGGACTTGGCCGCGCCATCGAAGTCGCGGTCCTCCATCTTGGCGAGGCCGTCGCTGTACAGCTTGTCGGCCGGCGTGTCGGCGACCACCTCGGGCTTGTACTTCTCGGCGAACAGGTTCGTCGGGTCGAGGGCGTCGCAGCCGCCGAGGCCGACCCCGAGGCTGAGGAGCACGGCCGCCATCGCGCCACGGGTCGGGAAGGTCAGAGGCATCGCGGTCAAATCCCTGTCAGGCACGGGCCACTTCGGGAGCGGCACGCGTCCTACGCGCAGGCTCTAGCGTTGAAGTCCGATTCTGGCGCGAAAGCGGCAGGTTCCGACGAGACGTTAAGGAATCCCGTGCGGCGCGCCGGAGCGGCGGACCTGTGTCTTGGCGGTTACAGTTCGGCGGCGAAGGCGGCCAGACCGAGGGCGGTGCCGTACTCGGCCCGAGCGGGCTCGCGGCGGGTGCCCTGGCCCTCGACGATGGCGTAGTTCGCGCGGTCGGCGAACAGGGCCTGGAGGATGCCGACATTCATGCGGTGGCCGCCGCAATAGGAGCGGTAGGCGCCCTGGATCGGAAGGCCGGCCAGCGCGAGGTCGCCGACGGCATCGAGGAACTTGTGGCGGACGAACTCGTCCGGATAGCGCAGGCCCTCGGGGTTGACGACCGCGGTTTCGCCGACGGCGACCGTGTTGTCGAGGGAGGCGCCCAGCGCGAAGCCGGCTTTCCAGTAGCGCTCGACGTCCTTCATCATGCCGAAGGTGCGGGCGCCCGCGATCTCCTTGCGGTAGGCGGCGGGCGTCAGGTCCATCGCCTTGCGCGAGCGGCCGATCACCGGGGATTCGAAGTCGATCTCGACGTCGAGGCGGAAGCCGCGGTCGAGCGGGCGGAGTTCGGCGAAGGCGCGGCCCTGCTCGATCCGGACCGGCTGGAGCACCTTGATCCAGCGGCGCGGGGCGCCGCAGGTGGTGACGCCGACGCCGTCGATCGCTTGGACGAAGAGGCGGGCGCTGCCGTCGAGGATCGGCATCTCGGGTCCGTCGATCTCGACCAGAGCGTTGTCAATGCCGAGCCCGTAGAGGGCGGACATCAGGTGCTCGATGGTGGCGACGGCGCCGGTCTCGTTGTCACCGATGACGGTGCAGAGTTCGGTGGCGGAGACGCAGGCGTAATGGGCCTTGATGAGCCGGTCGTTGCCGGTGGGCGTCCCGGTGCGGAGGAAGGCGATGCCGTGATTGGCGGGAGCGGGATGGAGAACGATCTCCGCCGGGTTCCCGGAGTGGACGCCGATCCCCGTGAGGGTCACGGACGCCTTGATGGTTGTTTGTTGGTTCGTCCGCATACCTTAGCCCTCGGCCAGGATCCTTCGCGCGACCCCTTGTGGAGGCACGATGCGTGAAGTCCGTCCGCTGCTTGAAGCCCCTGCGGGCGCTCCGGCTGTGACCGCCGTTCGCGCCTTTCGTCGTTCCGGAGAGGTGTATAGCTGCGGCGCACACCTCGGCCAAATCACGGATTCTTACGATCTGTTACAGCCACGGTTTCGCCACGATCTCTGAAAAGCCTTTTATCGGCAGGGCGTTAACAAGCAGCTAAACCCGGGACCTTACGGTCCCGGGTCTGTGGCCGAAATATCCCAGTGACGGCTGACGCGCGGCGTCAGACCATCACGGCGACGCTTCTCAGTTCGCCTGACGGCGCAGGAAGGCCGGAATCTCCAGCTGATCGTCCTCCATCATCCGCGGCGGCAGCGCGCGACCCTGCGGGTCGAGGTTGCCGGCCGCCGGGCGGTATTGCGGCGCCTGGGGGGCCGGCGCGCGTACCGCATGCTCGACGCGGGGCGCCGGGATCGACGGGGCCGGCGCGGCGGCGCGGGGGGCCGGCATCGGGGCCGCCTCGGCCTCCTCGCGGCGTCCGCCGAAGCCGACGGTGGCGAGACGGCGCAGCAGGGTCATGCGCTTGGAGTCCGGGGCGGGCTCCGCCGGCTGCTCGTCGCCGCGGCTCTTGAGGATCTGCGCCTGGGTGTGGGGCGGCAGGTCCGAGATCTGCGGCATGCGCGGCGGGCGGGCGAGCTGCGGACGCGGGGGCACGTAGGGGCCGGCACCGAGCGGCGCGGCGTCCTGCACCGGAGCGACCGGCGCCGGCGGCTCGTAGGCCGGGGCGGCGACGCGGGCGGGCGCCTGGGTCAGCATCACGTCGTGGTGGTGCATCACCGAAGCCGGCTCGGGGCGAAAGGTCTCGGCACGGATCGGCTCGGGGGCGACCGCCTCCGGCATCACCGGACGCGGGGCGGGGGCCGGCGCCGGCTCGGCCGCCCGCACCGGCTCGGGGGCCGGGCGCTGGGCGTGAAGCGGGGCGGCGGTCTGGCTGGCGGGCGAGAGCGCGGCCGAGGCCCGGGCGCGGGCTTCGGCGCGCAGGCGCTCGGCCACCTCGGCGATGCGCTGCTCGGTCTGGGCGATCTCCGGGTTGTTCGGCGAATCGGCCGAGATCAGCGCCGGCTCGATGCCGGTGGCCACCACCGACACGCGGATGATGCCGTCGAGGCTCTCGTCGAAGGTGGCGCCGAGGATGATGTTGGCGTCCTGATCGACCTCCTCGCGGATGCGGGTGGCGGCCTCGTCGAGTTCGTAGAGGGTGAGGTCCGAGCCGCCGGTGATCGAGATCAGCAGGCCGCGGGCGCCCTTCATCGACACCTCGTCGAGGAGCGGGTTGGCGATGGCGGCTTCCGCGGCGCGGTTGGCGCGGTTCTCGCCGGACGCCTCGCCGGTGCCCATCATCGCCTTGCCCATGCCGCGCATGATCGCGCGCACGTCGGCGAAGTCGAGGTTGATCAGGCCTTCCTTGACCATCAGGTCGGTGATGCAGGCCACGCCCGAATAGAGCACCTGGTCGGCCATCGCGAAGGCGTCGGCGAAGGTGGTCTTCTCGTTGGCGACGCGGAACAGGTTCTGGTTCGGGATCACGATCAGGGTATCGACCGCGGCCTGAAGCTCCTGGATGCCGGCCTCGGCCGTGCGCATCCGGCGCATGCCCTCGAACTGGAACGGCTTGGTCACGACGCCGACGGTGAGGATGCCCATATCCCGCGCCGCGCGGGCGATGACCGGGGCCGCGCCGGTGCCGGTGCCGCCGCCCATGCCGGCGGTGATGAAGCACATATGCGCGCCTGAGAGCTGGTCGCGGATCTCGTCGATCACCTCTTCGGCGGCCGCCGAGCCGACTTCCGGGTGCGAGCCGGCGCCGAGACCCTGCGTGACGCCGATGCCCATCTGGATCACCCGCTCGGCCTTCGAGGAGGTGAGCGCCTGGGCGTCGGTGTTGGCCACGACGAATTCGCAGCCCAGCAGGCCGGACTCGATCATGTTGTTGACGGCGTTGCCGCCCGCGCCGCCGACGCCGAAGACGGTGATGCGGGGCTTGAGTTCCCGGATGTCCGGAGCCTGAAGAGAGATGGCCATTTGGTCGTGCCCTTCGTGACTTTTGAAGCGATTGCCTGATCGACGCCCTGAGGACGCCTGCCCTGTTGTTTTCTCCGCCCTCACCTTCCGGCGGGACGGGCCGTTTTTCAGAAGCTCTCGCGGATCCAGCGACCGACCCGCGAGAAGTATCCGTCCGTTCCCGTGCCGGCGAAGGCGCCCTGCCCCCGCGGCTCGAAATGCTCCGCATGGGCGACCTGCGGGTAGACCAGCATCCCGACCGAGGCCGAGAAGGCGGGGCCCTTGGCGGCCTCCGGCAGGCCGCGGATGCCCAGCGGGCGACCGATGCGGACCTGTCCCTGGAGGATGCGCCGCGCCGTCTCCGGCAGGCCGACGAGCTGGCTCGCGCCGCCCGTCAGGATCACCCGGCGGCCGGCCTGGGCACCGAAGCCGGCCCCGCGCAGGCGGTCGCGCACCAGTTCGAGCACCTCTTCGACCCGCGGCTTGACGATGCGCACGAGCTGCGAGCGCGGCACGTGGGAGGGAGCCTCGCCCTCGTCCTCGCCGACGCCGTGGACCGCGATCATGTCGCGCTCGTCGGACGGCGTGGCGATGGCCGAGCCGTAGAGGGTCTTCAGCCGCTCGGCGACCGAGACGCGGGTCGAGAGGCCGCGGGCGATGTCCATGGTGACGTGGTGCCCGCCGACCGCGACGGCGTCGCAATGGACGAGGTGCCCGCCGGTGAACACGCCGACGCTGGTGGTGCCGCCGCCCATGTCGACGACGGCGCAGCCGAGTTCGGCCTCGTCGTCGACCAGCGCCGAGAGGCCGGCGGCGTAGGGGGTCGCGATCACGGCATCGACGCCGAGATGGCAATGCTCCACCGCGAGCATCAGGTTGCGGGCGGCGGCCGCTTCCGCGGTGACGACGTGGAGATCGACGCCGAGCGCGTCGCCGATCATGCCCGAGGGGTCGATCACCGCGCCCTGGCCGTCCAGCGCGTAGCCGGTCGGCAGGGCGTGGAGCACGGCGCGGCCGGGGCTGACGCCGTGGGCGCTCGCGGTCTCCAGCACGCGCTCGACGTCCGAGCCCGTGACGGTGCCGGAGCGGACGTTCACCCGCGCCTCGAAATGCTGCGAGGCGAGGCGCCCGCCGGAGATGTTGACGATGACCGACTGGACCTCGGCCTTGGCCATCCGCTCGGCGGCGTGGACCGCGTGACGGATCGCGCCCTCGGCGGCCTCCAGATCGACGATGGCGCCGCCCTTCAGCCCGAGCGAGCGCTGATGGCCGATGCCGATGATGCGGGCGAGGTGCGTCCGGCCCCGCAGGGTCGAGATCGCCTCGGCCGGCTGCAGCTCGGCGATGAGGCACACGACCTTGCTGGTGCCGATGTCGAGCACCGACATCGTCGCGCTCCGGCGGGCGGAGAGCGGCTTCAGGCGCGGCGTGAGGCAGTGGGAGGTCTGCATCGGACGCTACTTTGCGAAAACGCGACGGGGAACGGAGCGGAGGGCGTAACGGCGGGGCGCGCTCATGTGGGCTGCGCCTTCTTCGGCTTCTTGCGACTCTCGGCCCGGGCGGCGGCGGCTTCCTCGGTGAGGCGCACCACGACGCGGTCGGCCATGCGCAGGTCGACGGCGATGATGTCCTTCTCGAGGATGCGGTTGTCGCGCTCCAGCCGCACCAGCCGGGTCAGCGCCTCGGCGGCCCCGGTCTCGGGCAGGCGGATGTCGACGCCGTCGAGCTTGAGCGTCCAGCGCCGGCCGGACACGAAGGTGCCGGCCTTGATGCGGGAGCCCAGCGGGCCGGCGGCCTCGATCAGGCCGAGGTATTCGGTGAGGCGGGCATTGGCCCCCTCCCCCACCACCAGCGGCAGGTTGACGTAGCGCTCGTCGCGCATCTCGTCGATCACGGTGCCATCGGCGGCGATCACTTGGATCTCGCCGTTGCGCTGCCACAGGGCGGCGGGCTCGCGCTCGACCTGATTGATCACGATCTCATTGGGATAGAGCTTGCGCACCGACACGCTGGCGATCAGCGGCTCGGCGAGCAGGCGCTCGCGCGCCTTCTCGAGATCGAGGAACGGCACGGAGGAGCGCCAGTCGATCCCGGCGGCGGAGAGCACCTCGCGCTCGTACATCCGGGAGATGCCGGTGATGGTCACCCGCTCGACGCCGAAGCCGGCGAGGCGCGCGGCGATGTCGAGGGGGCGCCCGTTCTCGATGACGAAGGCGTCGTAGCGCCCGCTCGCGACGAAGCCAGCGAGCGCCAGGACTCCGGAGAGACCGGAGACCAGGGCGATGCCCGCGAGCCGCGGCACGCGCTGCTCGATCGGCGCAGCCGCGCGCAGGCGCCGGGCGGAGAACCGCCGCAGGAACCGGGGCAGCCGCAGCCGGAACCCCGCAGGGGCTCCGCCGCTTCCGAGGCCGGAAGCGTTCAGCGACTGAGAGAAGCGTCCTCCACCATCCATCGGACGAGTTCACCGAAACTCAGGCCTGCGTGGGCCGCGATCTCCGGCACAAGGCTCGTCTGGGTCATGCCGGGCTGCGTGTTGACCTCCAGCACGACGAGGGCGCCGGTTCCCCCCGGCGTATCGTCGTAACGTAGGTCGGCACGGCTGACGCCACGGCATCCCAGTGCTTGATGCGCCGTTAACGCCAACTCTTGGACACGCTGGTAAACATTTGGTTTAAGATCGGCGGGAAGGACGTGGATCGACCCCCCTCCGGCGTACTTCGCATCGAAGTCGTACCACTCCCCCGACACCGGCTTGATCTCGGTCACCCCCAGCGCCCGGTCGCCGATCACGGCGCAGGTCAGCTCACGGCCGGCAACGTAAGTCTCTGCAAGGACTTCCTCGCCGTAGGTCCACGCCTCGGAGGCGAGAATTTGCGGCGGATGCGATCGCTCCTCGCGGACGATGATGACCCCCATGGAAGAGCCCTCGGCGATGGGCTTCACGACATAGGGAGGAGTTAACGGGTGTGACTTCGCCGCATCATGACGGTTAACGACGCGGCCCTCCGGCACGGACACGCCGGCCGCTTTCATGACCGTTTTGGCACGCTCCTTGTGCATGGCGAGCGCGGAGGCCAGCACGCCGGAATGGGTGTAGGGGATCTTGAGGATCTCTAGGAGGCCCTGGATCGTCCCGTCCTCGCCCGCCGGCCCGTGCAGGGCGTTCAGAGCCACATCGGGCTTCAGTTCGGTCAGCACGGTGGCGATGTCGGGCCCGACATCGACCGGCGTGACCCGGAACCCCTCCCCTTCGAGCGCGCGGGCGCAGGCATTGCCGGAACGGAGCGAGATCTCCCGCTCGGAGGACCAGCCACCCATCAGGACGGCGACGTGCTTGGACATGGTGGCTTCTCCGTCGGGGATTTCGGCGATCGGTGAGGCGGTGCGGCGATCAGGCTTCGGCGGCGACGCCGATCCGCTTGATCTCCCAGTGGAGCTCGACACCGGACGACTCGCGGACCCGGCGGCGGACCTCTTCGCCGAGGCCCTCGATGTCGGCGGCCGTCGCGCCACCGCGGTTGATCAGGAAGTTGCAGTGCATCTCCGAGACCTGGGCCCCGCCCATGGTGAGCCCGCGGCAACCGGCGGCGTCGATGAGCTGCCAGGCCTTGCCGCCGTCGGGGTTCTTGAAGGTCGAGCCGCCGGTGCGTTCGCGGATCGGCTGGGCAGCCTCGCGGGCCGCAGTCACCCGCTCCATCTCGGCTTCGATCTCTTCGCGGTGTCCGGGGCGTCCACGGAACGTGGCTTGGGTAAAGATCACGTCGTCGGGGGCCGAGGAGTGGCGATAGCGGAAGCCCATCTCGGCATGGGTGAAGGTCCGGGCCTCGCCCTTGCGGTCGATGCCGCGGGCCTGGATCAGCACGTCAGTGGTCTCGCCGCCATGCGCCCCGGCGTTCATGCGCAGCGCCCCGCCGACCGAGCCGGGGATGCCGCGGAAGAAGGCGAGCCCGTCCAGCGAGGCCTCCGCCGCCGCCTTCGCCAACCGCATGTCGGGCACGGCGGTACCGGCCCGGATGGTCTCGCCGTCGATCTCGACCGAGCCGAACGCCTTGCCGCCGAGCCGGATCGTCACGCCGGGAATCCCGCCGTCGCGCACGATCAAGTTCGAGCCGAGGCCGATCACGGTGACCGGGACGGCCGGATCGAGGGCGGCGAGGAAGACGGAGAGATCTTCCTCGTCGGCCGGGCTGAACAGCACCTGCGCCGGCCCGCCGACGCGGAACCACGTGAGGTCGGCCAGCGACTGGTTTTCGAGGAGCCGGCCGCGGAGGTTGGGCGCGGCGGCGCGGATGGCGTCGGTGAGGGCGTTCGAAGTCATGCTAGCCTGTCGCCTGGAGCGGGCGGAATCGACGGGAGGCGGGTTTGGGCAGGAGCGTCGTCTTCACCCGCGCCGCCGCGCGCGTTTTGAGCCGGATGCCGCGCAATACCGAGGAATTGATCCGCGGCAAGCTCCGACAGCTCGCCGACGACCCGTCCGCGCTCGCCAACAACGTCAAGGCGCTCAAGGGCGGGGAAGAACGCTACCGCCTGCGGGTCGGCGATTGGCGCGCGGTCTTCACCATCGAGCCGGATCGGATCATTGTCCACGAGGTCGGCCCGCGGGGCTCGATCTATGGATAGGAGCGGCCCGATGACCGTCGTGCGCACCCGGACCCCGTCGGGCGAGGCGATCGTGATCCTGCCCGAAGCCGAGTTCGAGCGGCTGCGGGAGCTGGCCGAGGACGCGCTCGATGCGCGCGCCGTCGATGCGTCCGAAGCGCGCCTGCAGGCCGGCACCGAGGAGCTGCTGGATGAGGCCGCCCTCGATGCTCTGCGCGCCGCCCCGAGCCCGCTCGCCTTCTGGCGCGAGCGCCGCGGCATGGCGGCGAGCGCGCTGGCGCAGGACACAGCCATCGAGCCGGAGCTTCTGGCGGCGATCGAGCGGGGCGAGCGCGCGGCCGATCCCGCTACGACGGCGCGATTGGCAAAAATCCTCGGCATCGATGCCGAGGATCTGATGCCGGAGCCGGCCGAGGCGTGAGACCGGCTCACGCGCCTCACCCCTTCAACGCCGCCAGCTCCCCCGGCAGTGCGTAGGCCCACTGGGTGATCGTGCCGGCGCCCAGGCACACCACGTAATCGCCGGCCTGCGCCCGGCCGGCGACGAGCCCGGCCAGCTCTTCCGGGGCGTTCAGCGCCAGCGCGTCGCGGTGGCCGCGGGACTTCAGACCCGCCACCAGCGAATCGCGGTCGAAGCCCTCGATCGGCGCCTCGCCCGCGGCGTAGACGGGCGCGACGATCACCGTGTCGGCGTCGTTGAAGCAGGTGCAGAAATCCTCGAACAGGGATTGCAGCCGGGTATAGCGGTGCGGCTGCACCACGGCGACGACGTTGCCGTCGGTCGAGGCGCGGGCGGCCCGCAGGACGGCCGCGATCTCCACCGGGTGATGGCCGTAATCGTCGAAGATCGTCGCGCCGTTCCACTCGCCGGTGCGGGTGAAGCGGCGCTTGACGCCGCCGAAGCCCGACAGCGCCTTGCGGATCGCGTCCTCGGAGACGCCGAGTTCGTGGGCCACCGCCAGCGCCGCGGTGGCGTTGAGCGCGTTGTGCTTGCCCGGCATCGGCAGGACGAGATCCTGCATCTCCAAGCGGAAGCCGGGGCGGCGGTCGCGGATCATCACCCGGAAGCGGCTCTGCCCCCCCTTCAGGTCGATGTCGAGGAGGCGCACGTCGGCCTGCGGGTTCTCGCCGTAGGTGATGATGCGCCGGTCCTCGATATGGCCGACGAGGTCCTGCACGATCGGGTGGTCGATGCACATCACCGCGAAGCCGTAGAACGGGATGTTGTCGATGAAGCGCCGGAAGGCGTCCTTGATCGCGTCGAACGAGCCGAAATGGTCGAGATGCTCGGGGTCGATGTTGGTGACGATGGCCACGTCCGCCGGCAGCTTGAGGAAAGTGCCGTCGGATTCGTCGGCCTCCACCACCATCCAGTCGCCCGCGCCCATGCGGGCGTTGGTGCCGTAGGCGTTGATGATGCCGCCGTTGATCACCGTCGGGTCGAGATTACCGGCGTCGAGCAGGGTGGCGACCAGCGAGGTCGTCGTGGTCTTGCCGTGGGTGCCGGCGACCGCGACGCAGGACTTGAACCGCATCAGCTCGGCCAGCATCTCGGCCCGGCGCACGACGGGCAGGCGGCGCTCGCGGGCCTCGACCAGCTCCGGGTTGTCGCGGCGGATCGCGGTCGAGACCACGACGAGGGCGGCGTTCTCGACGTTCTCGGCCCGGTGGCCGACGAAGGTGCGGATGCCCTTCTCGGCCAGCCGCCGGACGTTGGCGTTGTCGTTCGCGTCCGAGCCCTGCACGGTGTAGCCGAGATTGGCCATCACCTCGGCGATGCCGGACATGCCGATGCCGCCGATGCCGATGAAATGGATGGGGCCGAGCTTTTCGGGCAGCTTCATGTCTCGAACCTTCGCGGGTCCGGGGCGCAAGCGCGCCCCGATGAATTCTCTACCGGAACGCGCCGATGCGCGATCCGCCCCCGCGGCTGCGGGGCGGCGGTCGTCCGCCGGACGCGATAGGTCCGAAGGACCTGTCGCACCTAGGATGATGCGGCAGCCGTCTCGACCACCACGGCGGCGAGGCGGTCGGCGGCATCGAGGATGCGGGCGGTTTTGGCCGCCGCCGCCGCTTCGGTCAATTTCCGGGGGGCGCCGAACAGGTCCACAAGTTCGGCGGCCAGCCGATCCGGCGTGAAGCCGCTCTGCTGGATCGAGAGCGCCGCGCCGATGCCGGCCAGCGTCGCGGCGTTGGCGGCCTGATCCTGATCGAGGGCGCCGGGCAGCGGCACGAGGATCGCAGGGCGGCCGATGGCGGCGAGTTCCGACACCGTGGAGGCGCCCGAGCGCGCCACGACGAGGTGGGCGGCGGCCATCCGGCCGGGCAAGTCCTTGAAGAAGGGCGCCGCCTCGATCCCGCCGAGACCCATCGCCAGATAGCGGTTCTGCACCGCGGTCAGGTCCTCGGGCCGGGCCTGCTGGACGAGATGGATCCGCGCGCGCAGGTCATTCGGCAGCTTTTCCAGGGCGGCGGGCACGACCTCGCTCATCACGCGGGCGCCCTGGCTGCCGCCGAACACGAGGAGGCGCAGGGGCGCCTCCCCCTCGACGGACGGATAGGGCGTGTCGGCCACGCTCAGCACCGCCGGGCGGATCGGGTTGCCGGTGTGGACGCGGCGCGCCGTCGCCTTCTCGGGCACGCCGCGCACGTCCTTGAAACCGGTGGCGATGACCCGGGCGCCCTTGGCCAGGAAGCCGTTGGCGCGGCCCATCACGGCGTTCTGCTCGTGCAGGATCGTCGGCACCTTGAGAAGTTGCGCGGCCAGCATCGGCGGCACGGTCGGGTAGCCGCCGAAGCCCACGACCGCGGCCGGGTTGAGCCGCCGCACGGCGCGGGCCGCCTGCCCGAAGCCGCGCCCCAGCGTCACCATGGCACCGGCCCGCCGCAGGGGCGAGCGGCCCGAGGGCGTGGCCGAGGCGATGGTGACGACCTCGTCGGCGGGGAAGTCGCCGGCGATGGAATCGACCCGCGCGTCGGTGGCGAGCGCAACCCGGATGCCGCGCGCCTTCAGGGCGTAGGCGAGGCTCTGGGCCGGGAACAGGTGGCCGCCCGTGCCGCCGGCACAGACCAGAACCAGAGGCGTGAAGACGGTCATTGAGCGTGTCCTCGATGCCGACGCCCCTGCGTGCGGGCAGGTGGCGTCGGCGAGGCGGTGAGGGTCGGGCGCGCCGTCGGATTCACTGCATGATCCCCGGAACGGCCGAGGGCAGCGTGCCGGGCGGGCGCTGGCTCACCATCGTCGTGCGCGGGCGCTTGCGAGTGAGCGCCACGAGGAAGCCCATGCCGAGCGCCAGCGAGATCAGCGACGAGCCGCCATAGGAGACGAACGGCAGGGTCATGCCCTTGGCCGGCATGAGCTGCGTGTTCACCGCCATGTTGATGCAGGCCTGGAGGCCGAACAGGGTGGTCAGACCGGTGATGGCGAGCCTCGAAAACGTGTCGTCGGTGCGGCGCGCGAGCTTGAGCCCGCGCAGGACGATGTAGGCGAAGAGGGCCACGAGGCCCAGGCAGACGATCACGCCGAATTCCTCGCCGGTGACGGAGAAGATGAAGTCGGTATGCGCGTCGGGCAGGTGACGCTTGGCCACGCCCTCGCCCGGCCCGGTGCCGAACCAGCCGCCGGAATTGAACGATTCCCGCGACCAGAACTCCTGGAAGCTGTCGCCCGAATCGCGGTCCATGAAGCGGTTGATGCGCTCGCGCACGTGGTGGAGGAAGGTGTAGGCGGCGAACACGCCGGTGAGCCCCAGCGCGCCGAGCCCCGCCACCCAGAACCAGTGCAGGCCGGCGACGAAGAACAGCGCGCACCACACCATGGTGATCAGCATGGTCTGGCCGAAATCCGGCTGGAGGATCAGCGGCACGATGGTGACCGGCAGGAGCAGGATGGCGAGGAACCCGCCCGGCATGTCGCGGCGCTGCGCGCCTTCCGAGAAGGCCCAGGCGGCCACCACCACGAAGGCCGGCTTCACGAACTCGGAGGGCTGCAGGCCGAAGGAGCCGAACTGGATCCAGCGATGCGCGCCCTTGATCTCGGGGCCGAACTTGCCGGCCAGGATGCAGAGGGCGACGCCGCTCATCCACGTCACCAGGGCGAAGCGCCGGATGTGGCGCACCGACAGGAACGAGACCGCGATGATGAGCAGGATCGTGGGCGCGAGGTAGAGCGCCTGACGGTTGAGGAAGTAGAAGGTCGGCAGGCCGATGCGCTCGGCCACCGGGGGGCCGCCGCCCATCAGGAAGACGAGGCCGGCCACCATCAGGCAGCCGAGGCCCGCGAGCAGGCCGCGATCCACCGTCCACCACCAATCTGCCAGGGGGCTGCGTTCGGCGCGCGACATCATGGCGGGGCTCGACTCCGAAGGGCGCGTCATCCCGCGACGAGACGCGGGCGGCCCGCCGTGATCGTGGTCCGTAAGGGTTAATGGTCTGTTGCGCCGAACGTGGATGCCCTCGTGAAGCGCAACGCAAATCCCCCTCCCCCGCGGAGGGGGGAGCGAAAGGCGACGGAGGCCACCCGAAAACAATCCCCCAGCCATGCACATCCGCGCGCATCCGCCGCTAGGCGCGGGGCCGGTCGCGTGATACTGGCCCCTGCCAACCCGATACCGCTGGCCGAACGCTTCGGCCCGGCGCTTTCTTCGTCACCGGAGTTGGTTCATGGCCCGTATCAGCGCAGATTCGATCATCGAGGGCCTCACCTTCGACGACGTGCTGCTGCGTCCCGCCGCCTCCTCGGTGATGCCGACGGAAGTCGACGTGGCCACGCGGCTGACCCGCACGATCCACCTCAACCTGCCGATCATCGCCTCCGCCATGGACACGGTGACGGAGGCGCCCATGGCCATCGCCATGGCGCAGAACGGGGGGCTCGGCGTCATCCACCGCAACCTCGAGCCGGCCGAGCAGGCCGAGCAGGTCCGCCTCGTCAAGAAGTACGAGTCGGGCATGGTGCTCAACCCGATCACCATCCACCCCGACGAGACGCTGGCCGACGCCTTCGAGGTGATGAAGAAGAACCGGATCTCCGGCATCCCGGTGGTCGAGCGCGGCCCCAACGGCTCGCGCGGCAAGCTCGTCGGCATCCTGACGAACCGCGACGTGCGCTTCGCGACGAACACCGGCCAGCCGGTGGCCGAGCTGATGACCCGCGACCGCCTCATCACGGTGCGCGAGGGCGTGACCCAGGACGAGGCCAAGCGCCTGCTGCACCAATTCCGCATCGAGAAGCTGCTCGTCGTCGACGACCACTACCGTTGCATCGGCCTGATCACCGTCAAGGACATCGAGAAGCAGGTCGCCTACCCCAACGCCGTCAAGGACGAGCAGGGCCGCCTGCGGGTCGCTGCCGCCACGACCACAGGCGATTCCGGCTTCGAGCGGGCCGAGCGCCTGATCGATGCGGGCTGCGACGTGATCGTGGTCGACACCGCCCACGGCCATTCCCGCAAGGTGCTCGACAGCGTCGCCCGGGTGAAGCAGCTCTCCAACGCCGTGCAGATCATCGCGGGCAACGTCGCCACGGCGGAAGGCGCCCGCGCGCTGATCGATGCGGGCGCGGACGCGATCAAGGTCGGCATCGGCCCGGGCTCGATCTGCACCACCCGCATCGTCGCGGGCGTCGGCGTGCCCCAGCTCACCGCGCTGATGGAGGCCGTCGAGGCCGCTCAAGGCGCGGACGTGCCGGTGATCGCCGACGGCGGCATCAAGTTCTCGGGCGACCTCGCCAAGGCGATCGCGGCCGGCGCCTCGGTCGCCATGCTCGGCTCGCTGCTCGCCGGCACCGACGAGGCGCCGGGCGAGGTCTTTTTGTATCAGGGGCGTTCGTACAAGAGCTACCGGGGCATGGGCTCGGTGGGCGCCATGGCTCGCGGCTCGGCCGACCGCTACTTCCAGGCCGAGGTCAGCGACACCCACAAGCTCGTGCCGGAGGGCATCGAAGGCCAGGTGCCTTACAAGGGCCCGGTGGCCGCCGTGCTGCACCAGCTCGCCGGGGGCCTGCGCGCCGCCATGGGCTATGTCGGCGCCGCGACCGTGCCGGAATTCCAGGAGCGGGCGCAGTTCGTGCGCATCACCAATGCGGGCCTGCGCGAGAGCCACGTCCACGACGTGACCATCACCCGCGAGAGCCCGAACTATCCGAGCCGGGCCTGATCGCCCGGCCATCGGGCCGTTTCACAGCCAGATCAGGCTGACGACGAGGATCGTGCATTCGAAGGCGAGCAGCGTCCCGAGCAGGTAGGTCACCCAGTGATCGTCGCCTGCCGACGGGTCCGCAAGGTCGTCTTCGGTCATCGCCGCCTCCCCGTCCGTCACGATGGGTAGGCGGGCCGTTTTCGCCACGCGTTGACGTAGTTTAGGCCAAACGCCGGAAACACTTTCCACGGGAAGAAAAAAACTCCGCGAGCCCTCGGGGCCGCGGAGCTGAAGTCTCGAGAGAAACCGGCCCCGGCGGAAGGCAATATCGACCGCCGGAGTCAGACCGGGTGGACCACGCGGCCTGCACCCAGATCAGCCGCGATGCCGTCCGAAATCCTTCACATGGATTGAGCGTGGCGGCATTTTCTGGCCGAACCGGACGGGGGGCCCATGCCCGGGACCGGCGACGTCCACACCGCCGGGGCCATCGCAGGATCCGCCGCAACGGCCCCGAGCGGCGTCACAGGCCGGGCAGACGCCCGAGATCCAGCCCGCCCGCATCGGCGCTGCCCAGACGGGCGAAGCGCCGCTCGATCGAGTCGGCATAGCCGGCGAGCGTCCGGTGCCAGCCGTGAGCCTGCGCTTCCAGGCCGGAGAAGCCCCCGAAATCGTCGGCGCCGGTCACGGTGCCGGGATTAGTCCGCGCTGTCCGATCGAGCCGCGCCACCCGCGCCGTCCGACGGGTCTCGGCTCGGGCCGGATGCGCGCGCGGCGTGGCGGCGGCCTCTCGCTGTGTCTCCTGGCGCGGAAGCCGCGGCGCGGCGGCGCGGGCCGTACGCACCGGTGCCGCGGCCTCGGCGGGCTTGGCCGCCGTACGGGTCTTGGCCGCCGTGCCGGTTTTGGCCGCCGTGCCGGTTTTGGCATCGGCCGCGTCGAACATCGCCCGGCAATCGCTGCTCAGCCGCTCGCGCTCGCGCCGGAGGCAGGCGGCGGTGCGGCCCGGATCGGGGATCGACGAGGCGCAGAGCCGGAACGCATCCGGCCCGCAGGCGGCGCGCTGCGCCTCGGTTCCCTGCGCAAGCGCCGGCGAGGCGGCCAGCAGCGGCAGAAGCAGGGCGAGCTTCGGGAAGGTGGTCAAGAGCGAGCCTCCGTTCACGGTTCGGACGGAGCCTCGCACGTGGACGAACGGCCCCGAACGGTTCGATTCACCGCTCGGCTTCGAGGCGGCGGCGTGAGCCGACAGGAGACCACAGCATCGGCCGGCGATGCAAATCACAAGCGGCGTGAACGGGTTAGCTGAGCCGTTGCCGGACCGCCCGAGGACGGTCCTCGCGCCTCGCCTCCGGACTGCCGCCGGCTCATACCAAGCCGATTGCCCCGCGACGGCGAGGCGGCGGGCGTCCGCCGGACGCACGGAAGGGGACCATCGGCCTGCTCCATGCCGCTTGGTATGCCGGGCGCGGCTGCCGACGTTTCCGACACAGAGATCTGCCCCAACGGGGCCGCCGCCTTCGATGAGCCGGCTCATATACTTGGTCTCAACGAAGGCCGAACCATGAAGAGCCCTGGATTCGACTGAGGCTCTCCTTCGTGCCGCCTTCCACGACCGCATCACCGCAGGACGGTTCTCTGATTCATCACTGGATCAGCTGCCGCCCTCATCCCGATGCGATGCCGCGTTACGAGGCGGTCGTGCTGGGCCGGCTCGGGCGGCTCGCGGACCGCTGCGCCCTCGTCGCCACGCATGAGGGCCGGGCCGAACGGCTCCTGTGGGGGGGATCGGCCTTCCGCGACTGGCTCGACGACGAGGTGCAGGACCATCCGGTCGCCCGGCTCGCCGACGAGGTCCGTTGGCCGATCGAGGAGATCGTGACGGCAGCCCTGCAGGCGGGCGAGCCGGCCCGCACGCGCTGCGACCGCATCACCGACGGCGTCGTCGCGACCTGGAACCTCGTCGGCGTGCCGCTCGCCCATGGAGACGGGGCGACCCTGGTGCTCGTGCATGTCGACCCGGTTTGCACCCGCACCGAGCTGGTGCAGGCGATGTTCGGCGCCACCGGCCAGGGGCTGATGGCCCTCGGGACGGTGCGCGATGCCGATGGAGCGATCACCGACTTCAAGATCGTCGCCCTGAATCAGGGCGCGGCCCTGCTGTTCGGCCGGCCCGCTTCCGCCCTGCAATGGCAACGCCTGAGCGGGCTGGTGCCCCGGCATCTCGGCATGACCGGGGTGCTGGCCGGCGTCGTCGCCCGGACGGAACGGGCGGCGTTCGAACTGGCCATCCCCCGCTCCGGCGCTCCGACCCTCCATCTCAAGGTGGAGGCGCGGGCGATCGGCGACCTGATCGCCGTCGCCATGACCGATGTCGGAGACATCAAGGCCCGCGAGGAATCGTTCCGCCTGCTGTTCGACAACAACCCCTTGCCGATGTGGCTCGTGGAACCCGGCACGGCCCGGTTCGTCGCGGTCAACGAGGCCGCCATCGCCCATTACGGCTTCAGCCGGACGGAATTCCTGACCCGGCGCCTGTGCGACCTCGCCGAGCCGGGCGAAGCGGCGGCCCCCTTGGTCGCCCACGAGGCGGGCCTGCGCCGCCAGCGGCGGGCCGACGGCTCGGTCATCGAGGTCACGCTGGTGGAGCGCTCCCTCGCCTTCGAGGGCAAGCCGGTGCTGCTCGGGGCGGCGATCGACCTGACCGAGCGCCGCCGGGCCGAGGCCCGCATCGCCCACATGGCGCAGCACGACGCGCTCACCGGGCTGCCGAACCGCGTCCTCTTCATGGTGCGCCTGACCGAGACCATCGCGGCCCATCAATGCGAGGGCACCTCCGCCGCGCTGCTCTGCCTCGACCTCGACAAGTTCAAGCTCGTCAACGACACCCTCGGCCATCCCGCGGGCGACCAGCTGCTGCAGCAGGCGGCCCAGCGCATCGCCGGCTGCCTGAAACCGGAGGATCCCGTCGCCCGTCTCGGCGGCGACGAGTTCGCGATTCTGCTGGGCGGCGCCGATCTGCCGGCCGCCGAGGCGGTGGCGGAACGCATCGTCGCCGCGCTCGCCCGCCCGTTCCTGATCCAGGAGCAGGAATGCCATGTCGGCGCCAGCATCGGCATCGCCCACCTGCCGCTGCACGGGACCGATCCGGACGTGCTGATGCGCAACGCCGACATCGCGCTCTACCGCGCCAAGGCGGGGGGGCGCGGCGGCTGGCGACGCTTCGCCGCCGACATGGACGAGGCGGTCCGGCGCCGGCGCCGCCGGGAGACGGACCTGCGGGAGGCGCTCACCCGCGGCGAACTCTCCCTGGCCTACCAGCCGGTGATCGAGAGCCGGTCCGGCCGGCTCACGGCCTTCGAGGCGCTGCTGCGCTGGCATCATCCCGTAGAGGGGCCGATTCCGCCGGGCGAGTTCGTGCCGCTCGCCGAGGAGACCGGCCTGATCGGGACGATCGGCGCCTGGGTCCTGCAGACCGCCTGCCGTGAGGCCGCCTCCTGGCCGAGCTCGGCCCGGGTGGCGGTGAACCTGTCGCCGGCCCAGTTCCGCGATGGGTCGCTGGTGCAGGTGGTGCGCCGGACGCTCGATGCCACCGGCCTCCATCCGAGCCGGCTGGAACTCGAAGTCACCGAGTCGGTGCTGCTGGCCGCCAGCGACGCCAACGTCGCCATGCTCCACGCCCTGCGCCGCCTCGGCGTGCACATCGCCATGGACGATTTCGGCACGGGCTACTCGTCCCTGAGCTACCTGCGCGCCTTCCCGTTCGACAAGATCAAGATCGATCGCTCCTTCGTGCAGCAGGTCGGCGAGAACGCCCAGTCGGCGGCCATCGTGAAGGCGGTGATCGGGCTCGGCGCCAGCCTCGGCATCGTCACCGTCGCCGAGGGCATCGAGACCGGCGCGCAGCTGGAATGGCTGCGGGAGGAAGGCTGCGACGAGGTGCAGGGCTACCTCCTCGGCCGCCCGATGCCGGCGGCCGAGGCGCGCGGCCTGATCGCCGAACGGGACCGGGCGGACTGGGCGGACCGGGCCGCCTGCGCCTGAGGGCGCCTACTTCGTGATCTTCACCGAGACCGGATCGCTCGAGGGGAACGTCTCCTCCAGGGCCTCGTCGAGGCGTTCGCTGGCCTTGTCCTGGCGGTTCTCGGGGTTGGCCTTGTCGCCCTTGCCGTCCTGGCGGAAGCCGGCGGCCTTGGGGTCGTCCTTCGGAGTGGTCTGGTCGGTCATCCGGTGTCTCGCCTGGTGTGCGCCGCGCAACCGGCGGCGGGGGATGGAGACTCAACGCGGAGGGGCGGCGGGGTGTTTCGTCGCCGCCGCCGTATCGACGGCGATCCGTTTACCGAACGACAGGAGCTTTGCCGCCATCCTCGTGGCCTGGCCGGTTCGGAAACGCCCATGCACGTCGTGATCCTGGCCGAGTTCGCCACCGCGAGCGGGGGCGCCGAGAAGGTGGCGGTGGAATCCGCCCGCGGCCTCGCCGAGGCGGGCGCGCGGGTGACCTTCATCCAGGCGGTGGACGGGCCGGCCGATGCCCTGCTCGATCATCCGGGCATCGGCCGGGTGCCTTTGAGCCTGCCCGACGTATGGTCTCTGCCCGCTTGGCGCGGGGCGGTGGCGGGCATCTGGAACGGCGAGGCCGCCCGGCGGCTCACGGCGGCCCTCGCGGCGTTGCCCGAGCCGGCCGATTGCTTGCACCTGCACCAGTGGAGCCGCGCCTTCTCCCCCGCCGTGCTGCCGGTGCTGCTGGCCCAATCCGCGCCGCTGGTCCTGACCTTGCACGACTATTTCCTGGCCTGCCCGAACGGCGTCTTCTACCGCTTCGACCAGGGGGCGCCCTGTTCCCTGGAGCCGATGTCGGCCCGGTGCCTGGCCGCCCCCTGCGATCCCAAGAGCCGCCTGCACAAGGCGGTCCGGGTCGGGCGGGCCGCGGCCCTGCGGGTCGCGGCGGGCCGGGACCGCCTCGACGTGATCCATGTCAGCGACGCGAGCCTCGCCCGGATGGCCGGGATGCTGGCGGGCCGCGCCCTGCGCCATCACCGCATCGACAATCCCGTGCGGGTCGCCCCCGGCGCCCCGGCCGAGCCCGAGCGGGGCGACGCGGTCGCCTATGTCGGTCGGCTGACGGCGGAGAAGGGGGCCGATCTCGTGGCCGAGGCCGCCCGCCGCGCCGGGCTGCCGGCGCTGTTCATCGGGGCCGGCCCGCTGGACGACGCGTTGCGCGCGCAGGGAGCCGAGGTGATCGGCTGGCGCAGCCCCTCGGAAGTCGGAGAGATCCTGCGGTCACGGGCGCGGGCGGTCTGCGCGCCCTCGCGCTGGTACGAGACCGGGCCGCTCACGATCTACGAGGCGCTGGCCCAGGGCATCCCGGCCATCGCCTCGAACCGCTCGGGTGCGGCGGAAAAGGTCCGGCACGGCGAGACCGGCCTCGTGGTCGCGCCGGAGGCGGAGGCCCTGGCCGAGGCGTTCCGGACCCTCAAGGACGATTCCCTGGTCGCGCGCCTCGGCCGGGCCGCGCATGCCGCCTATTGGCAGGCACCGCCGACGCTTGCGGCCCATGCGCAGGCGCTGCTCGGTCTCTACGGAGGGCTGACGGACGAGGCCGCGCATCACCACGGCGACCGGGCGGGACATTCGAACGGCGAGCCGGTCGTCGCTGCAATGCGGTGACGAAGCGGCCTTCGCGGCGGCGAAGCGGTTGGCCGAGACGGTTTCCGTCATTATAGTGCCGTCCGCGCGGTTCGACGGGCGTCGGACGCCGGGGCGGGCGCCGGACGGTTCGTTATTGTAGTCAGCAACATAGAAGCGGCCCGCCAATGGGCTTCGTCGCGCCGGATACTCCCTTGACTTCCATGTTGCACCGCAACATAAGGAGGGCGGGCCGGTCATCCGACACGGAAGGCGCCCGCTCCAGGCGGCGCGCCCATCTCCCGGTCCTGCAAGACAGGAGAGCGACATGAGCACCCCGAATTTCGAGATCCCCACCGAGTTCCGCGACTTCGCCGACAAGAGCGTCGATCAGGCGCGCAACGCCTTCGGCACCCTCCTCAACGGCGCCGTGAAGACCTCCGAGCAGTTCCGCACCTCGGCCACCACCGCTCAGTCGACCCTGCACGCCGCCGTGCTGAAGGGCCTCGACCACGCCAAGACCAATGCCGACGCCACCTTCGACTACGCTCAGCGCGTCGTGCGCGCGAAGGACGTCCGCGAGGCGTTCGAGATCCAGTCGGAGTTCGTGAAGTCGCAGTTCGCCGCGCTCCAGAGCCAGTTCAAGGAATACGGCGCCCTCGCTCAGAGCGCCGCCCGCTGATGGCGACGCCCCCGGCCTGACCGGGGGCGCAACGGCCTGAGCCGTCGGGAACGTTTCAGGTCCCGAAGGTGTCATGCACCGACGCTACGCTCTCCCACGGCGCCCCGGACCCCGGTCCGGGGTGACCGGTGAGAGCGACCCTTGATCGAGGAGTGAAGTCCATGTCGTCGAGCCGCCGCAGAGGACGTTCGTCGGGATCGCCCGCCACGGGCCGGCCGGCTTCCACCGTGGACACCGCACCGGAGACCGTCCCGGAAGCGGTCGCCGCCGAGGCGAACGAGAATTCCCACACCACAGCGCCGGTCGAAGCCGCCGATGCGGCGACCGACGCCGTGAGCGCGGCGGCCGAAGCGCAGACCGACACGGCCGCGATTCCCGAGGTTCCGGCCGAGACCTCGCCCGAGACGGTGCAGGCGGCCGTGACGGAAAGCGTGTCCGAGACGGCCGAGCAGGCGGCGGACGGCGTGGAGGCGGTCCGGCACGAGGCCGCCACAACCGTCGCCGAGACCACCGAGCCGACGGCCGAGGCGGTCGCGCAGGTCGAGACCACGGTCGAGGCCGTACAGGATCGGGCCGTCGAGCACGCCGCCGAGACGGTCGATCAGGTCGCCGAGACCGCCATGGCGCTGGCGGCCGCTCCGCTCGCCGCCGCCGAGGCAGTCACCGAGGCCGCCCGCGCCCCGCTTGGCGGCGCCAAGGCCTTCGACGGGACGGCGGGCGGGCGCTTCGCCTTTATCCCGACCTTCGAGCCGCTGAACGAGATCAACGCGACCCTGCTGGCCTTTGCCCGCGGCGAGGGCGAGGCGGCGATGGCGCATCTCCAGGCGCTGACGAAGGTGAAGACCCCGGCCGAGGCGATCCGCCTTCAGGTGAGTGAGTTCCAGCGGGCCGCCGACGCCTCGCTGACCTGCTTCAGCCACATCCTGCGCAGCGCCAACCGCCTCGGCGGCCCAGCCCGCTGGAATTGATCCTTTTTCGAACGGGTCCCAAACCGCAAAAACCCCCGCACCGGCCGGTGCGGGGGTTTTTGCTGTGAAGGACAGGCCGTCGGCGCATGAAAAAACCGGCGGCCCTCGGAAGGCCGCCGGCATGCGTTTCGCCGCGGGATCGTTGCTCTAGGCGCGCAACCGGCCGACGCGGCTCTTGTCGCGGGCGGCGCGGGCCGCCTGCTCGACATTGCGGAACAGGGTGCCGTCGAGGCCGTCGAAGCGGGACTCGGACGAGAAGAAGCGCACGCCGCCGCGCTCGGGGACGGCGATGCCGGCGGTGAGATCGCCGATCTCGATCACGCGCGTGGGCGGGCCGTCCTCGGTAGAGAGGACGTCGGCGAAGGGTTGAACACGGGTCATGACGGGGTGAACTCCTGCGGCCACTTCAGGGCCGGTGTCGGTGAGGCGTTCGCGTGGGCTCCTAACCCACCAACATGACTGCCCGACAACACGACCGCCCCCGCCCGGCCCCGCCGCCGGCACGTTTGGAAGTTTTCAAATGCGAAATATCGTTCAAGGCAAGTCCTCCTGATTGGCGAGGACCACGAAGCACAATGCTTCGTGATGCATTAGCGTTTGATAACGCGGCGCAAGCGTGCCATGACAAATCACCGCGGTGCGGAGACGACCGCACGCTCACAAGATGAGCGCTCAGGCCTTAACCGTCAACGGAATGTTCTTTCGAAGATCAGCTTGACAGGGAAAGATCAGGCCGGGCTTCGGCCCGATTCCGACGTGTCCGACCTTTCGGGTCCGAAGCGCTGTCCGCCACGGCGGAAGCCGGCTCGTCTCGGGGACAGCCGCGTTTGGGCGACGACGTGACGGTGCGACCCGACAGGAGCGGGCCGCAGCGCACGAGAATCGTCTTTTTCCGAAAGCCGGAAACCGCCTTTCGGGACGAGGCCCGGGGCTCAGCCTGCGGCGACGATCCGGCCGAGATCGGCATGGGCCGTGAAGACGCGAGCCGCCCCCGCCGCCAGCAGTTCCCGCCCGGTGCGGTCATGGCCCCAATGGCCGCCGCCGGTGAAGCCCGCGACCCGCATCCCCGCGGCGCGGGCGGCCTGGACGCCCGGCACGCTATCCTCGATCACGAGGCAGGCGGCCGGTTCGGCCCCCATCCGCGCCGCGGCGTGCAGGAACAGGTCCGGGAACGGCTTCCCGCGGGCCACCTCGGCGGAGGAGAAGATGCGGCCGTCGAAGAACGGCAAAAGGCCGGTGAGGCCGAGGGATCGGCGCAGCCGTACCGGATCGCTGCTGGAGGCGACGCAGAACGGCAGGCGAAACTCCGTCAGCGCCGCGGCGATGCCGGCCATGGCCGTGAGCTCCGCCTCGAACGCCTCCAGCGTCTCGGCCTTCACCCGCTCGGCAAAGCCCTCCGGCGGCGCGATGCCGTCCTCCGTCGCAACCCGCTGCATGATCGAGACCATGGAGGTGCCGGCATAGCGCGCCCGCACCGTCTCGACGTCGAGGCAGAGGCCGATTTGGTTGAGCCCACGGGTCAGCACGCCGAGGCTGATCGGCTCGCTGTCGACCAGCACGCCGTCGCAGTCGAAGATCACCAGGGCGGGAGGAGAATGCGCGTCCGTCATCGGACCCGGCCTCTCGCACGGGCGCGCGGGCCCTGGCAACGCGGCGGGAGCGCCCGGAAGGCTTGCCAGGATGACCGAGCTCGGCCTAGTCAGTCGGCCAAGCGCGGCGGCTCGAGCCCGCGCGAGGTCGGACATGCTGCGAAACGTCGCCCGCTTCCTCGGACTGCCGTTCCTCAGCCGCGCGATCGGGCTCGTCGTCATGGCGGGGGGCTTCGTGCAGCTCTGCTACGACGGGGCACGCTCCATCGCCAACAACGGCCTGCGCATCACCACCCTCGCCGACTGGATCCACACCCTGCCCCAGGACCGCACCGCGGCCCTCGGCCAGACCGTCGAGAAGGTCGCGCCCTGGGCCGACGCGGTGCTGCTGGCGCCGCTCGGCCTCGTGCCCGCCTCGCTGTTCGCCCTCGGGCTCGGCGCCGTGCTGATCTGGCTCGGCCAGCCGCCGCGGGAGCCGATCGGTTTCCTGACCGGGCCGTGAGGCGAACGCAGCCTCGCCGCGGGCGGAGCTGCAACAGTGTGACGCCCTGCCTTGAAAAACGCCCACCTCGCCGGGCACGGTCGGGGCGCTGACCGACTCTTGCCACTCATCGAGTCCCGCCCCTCATCCGGACGAACCGACGCGCATGACGCTGCCCCGCCTGTCCCTCTCCGCCCTCGTCTCCCTGGCCGTCCTGGCCGCCCTGGGGCCGGCCGCCGCGCAGGATCGCGGCAGCGTGAACCCGAAGCCACTGCCGCCGCTCGCCAACCCCAACGATCCCTCGACGCCGGCCAAGGCCCTGTTCGGGCGCGTGACCGGGCCGACCGGCGGCCAGCCGCAATCCTTCGGTTCCTACGCCAAGGGCTGCTTCGCCGGCGGCGAGGCCCTGCCGATGGACGGGGCCAACTGGCAGGTGATGCGCCCCTCGCGCAACCGGATGTGGGGCGTGCCGCATCTCGTCAACTTCATCGAGCGCTTGGCCGCCCAGGCGCCGCGGGCCGGCTGGCCGGGCCTGCTCGTCGGCGACATGTCGCAGCCTCGCGGCGGGCCGATGCTGACGGGCCACGCCTCGCACCAGCTCGGCCTCGACGTCGACGTCTGGCTCACCCCGATGCCGGGTCACCGCATGAGCCGCGCCGAGCGCGAGGAGACCTCGGCGACCGACGTGGTGCGCGCCGACCGGCTCGACATCGACCCCGACACCTGGACGCCGCAGCACACCGCGCTGATCCGCATGACGGCGCGCCAGCCTGAGGTGGCGCGCATCTTCGTCAACCCGGCGATCAAGAAGGCGCTCTGCCGCGAGGCCGGCGGGGACCGCGGCTGGCTCAACAAGGTGCGCCCGATGTACGGGCACAATTATCACTACCATATCCGCCTCGCCTGCCCCGGCGGCGAGGGCTCCTGCGACGACCAGGCCCCGCCGCCCCCCGGCGACGGCTGCGGCGCCGAACTCGACTACTGGTTCAGCCCGGCGATCCTCCACCCGCCCAAGCCCAAGACTCCGCCCAAGCCCCGGCCGCCGATGACGCTGGCCGGACTGCCGGATGCCTGCCGCGCGGTGCTGCACGCGCGATAGGGACATTCCTCGGGCGCCGAGGCAGCACGGATAAGCGCTCTCCTCTCCTGATCGAGAGGGGAGCACCCGGCCTTGCGGCTCCGGCACCGCGCCCGATACGCATCGGGCCGTCCGAACCGTCCCTACTTCTCGTGATGTCCCGCCGAGATCCGGTCCGTCAGCGCCATGAGGATGCCGGAGACGACGAAGATCATATGGATGCCGACCAGCCAGGCGAGGTCGCGATCGCTGTAGCTCTTGATGTCCATGAAGGACTTGAGGAGCTGAATCGCCGAGATCGCGACGATCGAGGAGATGAGCTTCAGCTTGAGGCCGGTGAAATCGATGGTGCCCATCCATTCCGGCCAGTCCTTGTGCTCCGACAAATCGAGCTTCGAGACGAAGTTCTCGTAGCCGGAGAAGATCACGATGATCAGCAGCGAGGCGGTGAAGGTCAGATCGACCATCGTCAGCACGCCGAGCACGGTCTGCGACTCACCGGCCTCCCAGGCGTGCATCGCGAAATGTCCCAGCTCCTGCAGAAGCTTGATGAGCAGCACGGCGAGCGCGACGGTCAGCGCCGCGTAGAACGGCGCCAGCAGCCAGCGGCAGGCGAAGAGATAGCGTTCGAAAGCGCGTTCCAGCATGTCGTCAGGCGTCCCGGCCGTCTGGGCGCCCCTCGCGGGAAGGCCCGCCACGCCGCCCCGTCCGGGCGGAGACATGCGGGTTTGCGTGGGGCACCGATGGAGAGACGGGCGGGATGCCACGGGCCTCGCGGCCGCCGCAAGACGGCCGAGCTTGGGCCGGTCATGCGGCAACGGGGCTTCACACCGGGGCGGTCCCCGGCGTGGGGTCGTCACGGCGCGGCGAGGCCGGTTCCGATCGGGCAGGACACGCCGGTGCCGCCGAGCCCGCAATAGCCGCCCGGATTCTTGGCCAGATATTGCTGGTGGTATTCTTCGGCGAAGTAGAACGCGTCGAGCGGCTCGATCTCGGTGGTGATCGGCCCGTAGCCGCGGGCCTGGAGCGCGGCGGCGTAGGCGTCGCGCACGGCCCGCGCCGTCTCGGCCTGTGCCGCGTCCGCGGTGTAGATGCCGGAGCGGTACTGCGTGCCGACATCGTTGCCCTGGCGATAGCCTTGCGTCGGGTCGTGACTCTCGAAGAACACCTTGAGGAGTTCGGCCAAGGGCAGCACGGCCGGATCGAAGGCCACCAGCACGACCTCGTTGTGGCCGGTGCCGCCGGTGCAGACCTCCTCGTATGTCGGGTTCGGCGTGAAGCCGCCGGCATAGCCGACCGCCGTCACGTAGACGCCGCGGGGCCATTGCCAGAACTTGCGCTCGGCGCCCCAGAAGCAGCCGAGCCCGAGTACGATCGTCTCGATGCCCGGCGGATAGGGGCCTTTGAGCGGATGGCCGTTGACGAAGTGGGCCTGCGCCGTCGGCAACGGCCGGGCGCGGCCCGGCAGGGCCTCGGAGGCCTTGGGCATCTCGGGTCGCTTGCGGAAGAACAGCATAGACTTCCCTCGATCGTGGTGGAGATTCGCGTCGCGGAACGATTTCCCTGATATGGTCATTGCCGCGTGCGTTGACGACGGCCCGGCGAGTCTGATCCGAGGACCGCGATACGGGAGCTTTCAGCAGCGGATGGGGCCCGACGACGACTGGCAGTTGACCGAGCGGGTGCGGGCCAGCGCCCGCCGATCCGGCAAGGGCGACCCCTTCGCCGCCGCCGTGCGGGCGACCCGGATGGCGATGATCATCACGGACCCGCGCCAGCCCGACAACCCGATCGTCTTCGCCAACGACGCCTTCCTGGCGCTCACCGGCTACACCCGTTCCGAGGTCGCGGGCCGCAATTGCCGTTTCCTGCAGGGGCCGGGCACCGACCGCAACGAGGTCGCGCGGGTGCGCGAAGCCATCGCCGCCGAGCAGGACATCCACGCCGAGCTGCTGAACTACCGCAAGGACGGCACGGCCTTCCACAACGCGCTGTTCCTCAGCCCCGTCCACGACGAGGACGGCCAGCTGCTGTTCTTCTTCGCCTCCCAGCTCGACGTGAGCGACCGCTACGCGCTGCGCGACGAGCGTGACCGCACCCGTGCCGCGCTCGATGCCAACGCGCATCTGCTGCGCGAGGTCGGGCACCGCTCCCGCAACGATCTGCAGATGATCAGCGCGATGCTGGTCCACCAGAGCGGCGACAGCCTCGACCCGGCGGTGCGGGCGGCCCTCGCCATCGCCATCGGCCGGATCGACGCGCTGGCCGCGCTCTACCGGATGCCGCAGGGCGAGCAGGAGGGGCGCGACCTCGCCGACCTGACGCGCGAGGTCGCCGGAACGCTGGTGGAGGCGACCGGACGCGACGACGTCGCCCTCATCCTCGACCTCGCGCCGGCCCCGATCCGGGCCGACGCGGCCGGGCCGCTCGCGCTCGTCCTCAGCGAGAGCGTCTCCGACGCGCTGCGCCAAGCCTTCCCCGACCGACCCGGCCGGCTCGCGATCCGCCTCGCACCGGAGGACGACGCGTGGGTGCTGACCGTGGCGGATGACGGGATCGGCTTGCCCGCGCCCTCGGGGGAGCACGCGGCGGCCGGCAGGGGCTTGGTCGATATCCTGGTGCGTCAGCTCGACGGCACCCGCAGCGTCGAACCGGAGCCCGCCGGCGGCACCCGGATCGTGTTCCGCTTTCCGGCGCGGCGGATCGGCCTTTAGAGCATCGTCCCGGATATCGGATCCAGGACGATGCTCTACGTTGTTGTGCCGCATCGTCTGTTTCCGAAAGCCGGAAACCACCTTTCGGGACGATGCTCTAGCCGGTCTCGGGGCCGGTCGCGACGGCGCCCCGCCTGGCCTTCGCCATCGAGCCGCCTACTTCCTCGCGGGAAACCCGATGCCGAGGAACCGTCCATGCCGTCGCGATCCGCCCTGCTGGGTCTGTCCGCCCTGGCGCTCGTCACGAGTGCGGCTCAGGCGCAGCAGCCGACCGGGCAGACGGAGCTGAACTGCGCGCAGTTCACGCGCAACCCGGACGGATCGTGGAGCGTGAAGCAGCCCCTCGAACTGTTCAGCGACAACGGGCGCGTCCGGATCATGCCCGGGCCGCCGTTCAAGCCCGGCATGTCGTTCGGCGGGCTCGACATCGCGCGGATGCTCGAGGAGCAGTGCCGATAGGGCATCGTCCCGAAGGCCGGCTTCCGGCGTTCGGGAAAGCGACGATGCGGCTCCGCAACCCAAAGAATCGCCCGGGCTGTGAGATCCGGGACGATTCTCAAGCTCACGCCCGCGGCTGCGCTTCGGGCCGGCGGCCGGGCGGCGCTTCACCGCGGCCGCGATAGGACAGCGCCTCCGCCAGATGCATCCGCCGCACCCGCGCCTCACCGTCGAGGTCGGCGAGCGTCCGGGCGACCCGCAGGGTCCGGTGGAAGCCGCGGGCCGACAGCCGCATCGTCTCGGCGGCGTTGCGGATGAGGGCGGCGCCCTCCGCATCGGGGGCGGCGGCCTCCTCGATCACCGGCGCCGGGCAGGTCGCGTTGGTGGTGGAGGCGGGCAAGTCCTTGGCGGCAAAGCGCGCGACCTGCCGGGCGCGGGCCGCGGCGACGCGGGCGGCGGCTTCCGCGGAGCCTTCCACGGGCGGCGGCAGGATCAGGTCGGCGGCGGTGACGGCGGCGACCTCGACCCGCAGGTCGATCCGGTCGAGGAGCGGGCCGGAGATGCGGGCGCCGTATTGCGCGGCGCAGCGCTCGTTCGGGCCCTTGCGGCAGGTATAGCCCGGCTCCAGCGCCATGCCGCAGCGGCACGGATTCATCGCGGCGACCAACTGGAAGCGGGCCGGATAGGTGACCCGATGGTTGGCCCGCGCGATCATCACCTCGCCGGTCTCCATCGGCTGGCGCAGGGAATCGAGCACCTGGGGGGTGAATTCGGGCAATTCGTCGAGGAACAGCACCCCGCCATGGGCCAGCGACACCTCGCCCGGCCGCGCGTTGAGGCCGCCGCCGACCAGCGCCGCCATGGAGGCCGAATGATGCGGCTGGCGGAACGGACGACGGTTCGACAGAGCCCCATCCTTCAGCACGCCCGCCACCGACTGGATCATCGACACTTCGAGCAGCTCGCGGGGGCCGAGGGGCGGCAGGATCGAGGGGAGACGCGCCGCCAGCATCGACTTGCCGGCACCGGGGGGGCCGTTGAAGATCAGGTTGTGGCCGCCCGCCGCGGCGATCTCCAGGGCGCGCTTGGCGCCTTCCTGTCCCTTGATGTCGCGCAGATCCGGCATCGCACCGGATGGTGCCGCGATGGCCGGTTGCGGCCGGGCCATCACCTGGCTGCCCTTGAAATGGTTGGCGAGCTGGATGAGCGAGCGCGGCGCCAGCACGTCCATGTCGCCCGCCGCCCAGGCCGCCTCCGGCCCGGTCGCGGCCGGGCAGATCAGCCCGAGCCCCCGGCCGTTCGCCGCCATCGCGGCCGGCAGCACGCCCGCGACCGCGGTGATCGAGCCGTCGAGGGCGAGTTCGCCGAGCACGCAATAGCCGGAGAGCGCGTCCTCCGGCAGCGCGCCGATGGCCCCCATCACGGCCAGCGCGATCGGCAGATCGTAATGCGAACCCTCCTTGGGCAGGTCCGCGGGGGCGAGGTTGACGGTGATGCGCTTGGCCGGCAGCGCGAGCCCCGAGGCGATCAGCGCGGAGCGCACCCGCTCGCGCGATTCCGCCACCGCCTTGTCGGGCAGCCCGACCACGGTGAAGGCGACGGCGCCGGGGGCGATCTGCACCTGCACGTCGACGGCACGCGCCTCGATCCCCTCGAAGGCGACGGTGGCGACGCGGGTGACCATGCGGCGGAGACGTCTCGAATCGTGGAAGTTGCAGCCTAGGCGGCCCTTCGCGGGCTGACAATCACGAGCTGAGCCGTCACGGCGAAGACGAGCCGGCAAAAGAAGACGGAACCGCGGGGAAATCCGGCCGTTCGCTCGGTACGTCCCCCGTGATGGAGTGCCTGAATGTCGTTTCGCCCGCTCGCCGCTGCCCTCGTCGGCGTGGCCCTGCTCACCGGCCCGGCCCTGGCCGACGAGAAGCTGCCGCCGGATCAGCAGGCCAAGGTGGAAGAAATCCTGAAGAAGGAGGGCTTCACCAAGTGGAAAGAGGTCGAGCTCGACGACGGCATGATCGAGGTGGACGACGCCATCGACGCCAACGGCAAGCAGTTCGATCTCAAGCTCGATCCGAAGACGCTGGAGATCGTCAAGCGCAAGGCGGAATAGCCTTCCGGCTGTCGGATCGGGGCGCGCATGGACGCGCCCCGATCACGCCGCCACGCTGCTCAGGCGAAGTGCTTCGAGAGCTTGAGCCCCTGGGCCTGATAATTGGAGCCCGCCCCCGCGCCGTAGAGCGTCGCCGGCCGTTCCAGCATGCGCTCGTAGACGAGGCGGCCGACGATCTGGCCGTCCTCCAGCAGGAACGGCACGTCGCGGGAGCGCACCTCCAGCACCGCCCGGGCCCCCGTGCCGCCCGCCTCGCCGAGGCCGAAGCCCGGATCGAAGAAGCCGGCGTAGTGGACGCGGAACTCGCCGACCAGAGGATCGAACGGCACCATTTCGGCCGCGAAGTCGGCGGGTACGCGCACCGCTTCCTTGGAGGCCAGGATGTAGAACTGGCCCGGATCGAGGATCAGCGTGCGGGTGCCGTCGGCCGGCAGCTTCTCCCAGAAGTCGCCGGTGCGGTGGGCACCGGGGCGGTCCACGTCGATCAGGCCGGTGAAGCGTTTGGCGCGGTAGCCGATCAGGCCGCCGAAGCCCGAGAGATCGACCGAGACGGCGACCCCCCCGTGCAGCGACGGGCTCGCGACGTCGACCAGCGGGTCGCGGGCGTGCAGGGCCGAGAGGGCGTCCAGCGTCAGCCGCGGCTCGCCCCGGCGGAAGCGCACCTGCGACAGCCGCGAGCCGGTCCGCACCCGCACCGGAAAGGTGCGCGGCGAGATCTCGGCATAGAGCGGCCCGCGATAGCCGGCCTCGATCTGGTCGAAGGCGCTGGCGTAATCGGTGATGACGCGGGTGAACACGTCGATCCGGCCCGTGGAGCTTTTCGGGTTGGCGCCGGCGCTGAGGTCGGGAGGCAGCGCGAGGCTCTCCTGCAGCTCGGCGATGTAGACGCAGCCCGTCTCCAGCACGGCGCCGCCCGTCAGGTCGATCTCGTGCAGCGAGAGGGCCTCGATGCAGGCCGAGACCGGGCGGCTGCTGCCGGGCAGGAAGCTCGTGCGCACCCGGTAGGCGCGGGAGCCGAGGCGGAGATCGAGGCTCGCGGGCTGGATCTGGTCGGAAGCGTAAGGCGTCGCGGGCCGGATCGCCCCGGCCTCGGTCAGCGCGGCGATGCCTTGGGCCGCCAGGATGCCGCCGTCGCGGCTCGTCGTGTCGTCGTTCATCGCGGCTCCCTCCCGCCCGTCTTGTCCTGCGCGGCCTCGCGCTCCGCCGCGTCGAGCACGGCCATCATCCGGGCGAGCGCGATCCGGGCACAGGCCGCCATGGCGACGAGCCCGGCCAGCGTGCAGGCCAAGAGCGGAAACAGATCCGGCCGCAGCCACCCGCCGAGCGCGACGAGCAGGCCGCCGATCCAGATCGCGTTGCCGAGCATCAGGAGCGGCGAGGCCACGCCCTGAAACGCCGCCGCCACGCCCAGGCGCGCCTCGACCCGCCGCACGACGACCCGCGCCAGCGTATCGAGCACGAGGGCGAGGATGAGGGCGAGCGCGGCCCAGGTGTTCTGCGCCGGGTGCCACCACGCGAAGGTGAGCGCGGTCGCCAGGGTGACGAGGAGGCCGAGGGCGTCCGAAAGCGCCGGGCGCCGCGCGGCGGCAGCGACGGGGGCAACGTTCGGCGAGGCGTTCGGCACGAGGTCTCCGCCGGCTGATCCGGCCTGTCGGCCGGGTGGAACGCCGCGATTGACGGGATTTCGGGCGCCACGTACCACGACCCGAGGCAGATGTCGCGTCGCGGCCTGCGCTTCGTCCACGGAGACGGTTTTTCGCGATGTACAAGGCCGAGACGCGCGGCATCATGGTGACGGTGGAGCCCCGCTTCGTCGAGGAGGAATCCTCGCCGGGCGAGAGCCGCTATTTCTTCGCCTACACCGTCGAGATCGTGAACAACGGCAGCGAGCAGGTGCAGCTCCGCTCCCGCCACTGGCGCATCATCGACGGGCGCGGCGCATGCCAGGAGGTGCGCGGCGCGGGCGTCGTCGGCAAGCAGCCGGTGCTCGAGCCGGGCCAGTCGTTCAGCTACACCAGCGGCTGCCCGCTCACGACGCCGGACGGGCTCATGGCCGGCAGCTACACCATGGCGACGATGGCCGGCGAGAGTTTTGAAGCCGAGATTCCGGCCTTCTCCCTCGACTCGCCGCACGTCCGCCGCGTCGTCCACTAGCATGGCGGGCGAGCGCCTGAGCCCGCTCGAACTCCTTGAGCGGCTCGTCGCCTTCGACACCGAGAGTTCGAAGTCGAACATCGCCCTCATCGATTTCGTGGCGGGCTATCTCGACGGCTGGGGCGTGCCTTACGTCCGCGTGCCGAACGCCGCCGGCGACAAGGAAGCCCTGTTCGCGACGCTGGGGCCGAAGATCGACGGCGGAATCGTGCTGTCGGGCCATACCGACGTGGTGCCGGTGACCGGACAGGCCTGGACCACGGACCCGTTCACCCTGCGGGTCGCCGACGGTCGCGCCTATGGCCGCGGCGCGGTCGACATGAAGGGGTTCGACGCCCTGGCGCTGGCCCTGGTGCCCGACGCGCTCGCCGCCGACCTCAAGCGGCCGATCCACATCCTGCTCTCCTACGACGAGGAGACCACCTGCCTGGGCGTGGCCGACACCATCGCCCGCTTCGGGGCCGACCTGCCGCGCCCGGGCGCCGTCATCGTCGGCGAGCCGACCGGGATGCAGGTGGCGGACGCGCACAAGAGCATCGTCACCTACCACACCACCGTCCACGGCCACGAGGCACATTCGGCCAAGCCCATGCTCGGCGCCAACGCCGTGATGGCGGCGGCCGACCTGATCGCCGAACTGAACCGCATCGCCGACGCGATGGTGGCCCGCGGCGACGCCTCGGGCCGGTTCGATCCGCCCAACACCACGGTCCATGTCGGCACGATCCAGGGCGGCACCGCCCGCAACATCCTGCCCAAGCTCTGCGCCTTCCACTGGGAGTTCCGCGGCCTGCCCGACCTCGACATGGGCGAAATTCCCGCCCTGTTCGCCGCCGCCTGCGAACGCGTGACCCGCGAGCGGCTGAACCGCTACGGCGACTACGGGCGAATCGAGACGGTGGAGGAGGTGGCGGTTCCGGGGCTCGCCCCCGATCCGGGCTCCGAGGCCGAACGGCTGGCCCTGCGGCTGGCCCAGCGCAACCGGACCATCTCGGTGCCCTACGCCACGGAAGCCGGCCGCTTCCAGGGGGCCGGCATCCCGACGGTGGTGTGCGGGCCGGGCTCGATCGATCAGGCGCACCAGCCGGACGAGTACATCGCGCTGGAGGAACTGGAACGCGGACAGGCCTTCATGCGCCGCCTCGTCGCCGAGAGCGCGGGCTGATCGCGCGCCTCATCACGCCGATGTGAGGCAGGGTTGGACGAAAGTCTTCCTTGCCGCTGGGGATGATCGCCCCAGCTTCGCCCGTGCTACGGCATCCGCCAGGAATTCGTTCCGAATTTCGTCGAGAGATGCCGGGTCCGGAAGGAAGCCCGAGGCCATCCATGAACCTGAAGACGACCCTCGCCATCGCGACCGTGACGGTGCTCGCCGGCACGCCCGCTCTCGCCCTCGACGTGACGAAGACCGCGACCGTCGATGCCCCGCCCGCCAAGGTCTGGCAGACGATCGGCGATTTCTGCGGCATCGGGACATGGCACCCGGCGGTCGAGAAGTGTGAGCCGTCCTCGAAGGGCGGCAAGTCGATCCGCACCCTGAGCCTCAAGGGCGGCGGCACCATCGTCGAAGAGCAGCTCGCCCGCGACGACAAGAAGATGGATTACAGCTACACCATCCTCGAGAGCCCGCTGCCGGTCTCCGACTACAAGTCCACGCTGACCGTGGCGCCGAACGGCTCGGGCTCGAAGCTGACCTGGACCGGCAAATTCAAGGCGAAGGGCGCCCCCGACGCCAAGGCCGAAGAGGTGATCGGCGGCATCTACGAGGCCGGCCTGAAGGGGATTTCCGAGAAGGCGAAGTAGGCCTCGTCCGCGCCGCCCGTTTCCCCTTGCGGATGCGGGCGACGCCCCGTTGCCTCTTTCCCCCGGATCGCGGACAGACACGCCATGATCGTCCGTCCGCGGCCCAACGTCTTCACCATCCTGTTCGCCCTGCGCGGCTCGATCCTGCCCAAGGTCGCGCCGAAGGTGGTCGCCATCACCGCGCTCGCCTGCCTCGTGGTCGGGCTGGAGCAGCGGCACGCCGAGTGGTTCCCGGTCACCGCCGGGATCGGGCCGTTCACCCTCGTCGGCCTCGCGCTCTCGATCTTCCTGAGCTTCCGCAACGGCGCCTGCTACGACCGCTGGTGGGAGGCGCGCCGGGCCTGGGGCACGCTGATCGTCGAGATGCGGGCGCTCGCCCGGCTGATCCCGGCGCTGCTGCCGGAGGCCGGGCAGGCGGATGTGCGCCGCCGTAGCTTGCGCCGGGCGGTGGGCTTCGCCCAGGCGCTCCACGCCCGGCTGCGCGGCCTCGACGAGGCGGGGGCCGCCGAGCCGTGGCTACCGCCGCAGGAAGGCCTGTCGCTCGCCGACCGCCCCAACGCCGCCGACGCGGCACTCGCCGGCCTCACCCACGATCTGGCCGGCGCGATGCGGGCCGGGGCCTTCGGCGAGGTGAGTTTTGCGACCTTGGAGCACAAGGTCGCGAGTCTAGCCGCGATCCAGGCGACCTGCGAGCGCATCCAGGGCACGCCGCTGCCCTTCGCCTACACGCTGCTGCTCTACCGCACCGCCTGGCTCTACTGCCTGCTGCTGCCGTTCGGGCTGGCCGGCTCGCTCGGCTGGTCGACGCCGGTCGTCGCCGCGCTGGTGGCCTACGCCTTCTTCGGCCTCGACGCGCTCGGCGACGAATTGGAAGAGCCGTTCGGCACCGACGCCAACGACCTGCCCCTCGACGCGCTGCTGCACGCCGCCACGGCGCCGGTGCTCGACGCGCTCGGCGAGAGCCGGCCGGAGCCGCCCAAGGCCGAACGGTTCACGCTTCGCTGA
The DNA here is from genome assembly GCF_900114375.1 of Methylorubrum salsuginis. Taxonomy (GTDB): domain Bacteria; phylum Pseudomonadota; class Alphaproteobacteria; order Rhizobiales; family Beijerinckiaceae; genus Methylobacterium; species Methylobacterium salsuginis. The sequence continues at coordinate 58,630 of NZ_FOSV01000003.1, forward strand.
CAGATCACACGCCGCTGCGCTTCTGTCCCTCCAGATCGGGTACGACCTGCCCGAAGTTCAGCACCGAGACCAGCGTGACGCCGCCGAGCACGTTGCCGATCAGTGTCGGCGCGAAGAAGCCGGTGAGGTAGGCCCCCATCCCGATCTCGCCGGTGGCGACGAGGTAGAACGCATCGACCGAGCCGGCGACGATGTGGGCGAGCCCGCACATCGAGACGAGCCACGTCATCAGGATGATGATGAACGGTGCCGCCGACCCCGTCGCCGGAAGAATCCACACCATCAGGGCGATCAGCCAGCCCGCGAACACCGCCTTGATCACGGTGGTCCAGAACGGATCCTCGATGGTGTGGCGGCTGATCTCGGCGAAGGCTTTGCGCACCTCCGGCTGGAAGGCGTCGGTATGGGCCAGCACCGAGGCGATGACGAAGGTCGCCAGGATGTTGCCGACGAGCACGATGGACCACAATCGCGCCACCCGCGCCAGCGACCCGAGCGTCCGCTCGTTGAGCAGCGGCAGGATCGGCGTGACGGTGTTCTCCGTGAAGAGCTGTTGGCGCCCGAGCACGACGATGAGGAAGCCGATGGAATAGCCCATGCTGAGCACCAGCTCGGCCCAGGGCTCGTGCGGCAGGTGCCCCTTGAGCACGCCCGGCACGATCAGCGAGAACCCCATGGTCAGCCCCGCCGCGAAGGCGGAGAGTGCCAGCGCCAACGTCGTGCGCCGCAACTCCTCTTCGCCCTCCCGGCGGATGATCTCGTGCAGGATCAGGGCGTCCGGGCGGTGCCCCTGCTCGACCTCGGCGGCGTCCTTCGCGCGCTTCTCAGCCGTTTCGTCGGCCCCGCGGCTGCGCTGTTCGTCGTCGGACATCGGGCTCTCGTCCGTGGCTCGTCCGTGGCTCGGCCGTGGCCAACGTGCGGAAGAGCGGCCCCGCTCCGGCAAAAGGGAGATTTACCGCAGATTGCCGTCGTCAGGCCTTCGGCTCACGCCGCGCCGCGATCAGAGCGGCACGCGAGGCCTCCAGTTCCGACACCAGCGCCCGCGCCTCCTCGATCTTCAGGCTCAGCGCCTCCAGAATCTCCCGCCCCTCGCCGGAGAAGCTGCGCACGGCGTCGCCCGCCTGGGTCAGGGCGATGCCGGAGGCCGTCACCGCGGCGCCGTACTCGGCCTGGACCCGGTCGAGGCGCTTGAGCTTGAGATACATCGGCACCACGCAGGCGCTCGTCGCGACGAGCGCAATGAGCAGGATGCCGTCAACCAAGGAGCCCATCCGCCCCCTCCTTCTCGGGATTGATCGCCTCCTCCACCCGCAGGACGTAGGCGCCCTGCGACTGGCCGGCCCGGCACCAGAACAGCGGCCGGTCGTTGCCTTCCAGCTTGATCCGCGTGGCGGGCGTGGCATCGAGTTCGAGCACCTGACCGACCTTCAGCCCGGCGATCTCGCCGAGCGTCAGGTGGCGCTCCTCCAGCACGGCGCGCAGGCGCACCGCGGTCTTCTGCACCTCGGCCGTGATCTGCTGGGCCCAGCGCGGATCGCGGGCGGCGGATTCGCCGGTCAGCACCTTGCCGAGCGCGGGACGGAGCGGATTCAGCACCGTCTGCGGGATGATGAGGAACATCTCGCCGCCGCGGTTGAGGGCCTGGAGCAGGAACTTGGCCTGCACCGACTTGTTGGAGCGCCGGCCGATGATGGCGAACTCCATGCGGGTCTCCATCCGCTCCAGGCGGAACGGCGTCTGCGAGACGAGGCCGAAGGAGGATTCGAGCGCCTTGCCGACCTGCTCGAACACCATCTGGGCGATGCGCAGTTCGATGGCCGAGAAGTTGCGCTCCTCCTCCACCGGCGGCTCGGAGCCGTCGGAGCCGAACAAAACCTCGACCATCGTGTAGATGAAGTCGCGGTCGAGCCCGACGAGGATGTGCCCGTCCCATTCCGGCGCGTGGAAGATGCCGACCACCGCGTTGGAATCGTAGGCGTCGAGCATCTCGCCGAAGCGCCCGCCCTCGATGCCGCTGAGCGAGTAGAAGGTCGAGGAGGCGGCCTGGTGCTTGGCCGCGTCGCTGCAGGCGGTGGCGAGCCGGTCGAAGATGACGTGCAGCATCGGCAGCCGGTCGAGCGACAGGCCGCCGGCCTCCTGGATGCGGGCGCGGATGTCGAGTGCGGGCTTGGGCGCCGCCGCCGCCGTGAGCAGCGCGTCGAGGGCGGAAGCGGGCTTGCCGGCAGCGGGCGTCACGGCCGGCGCCTCGGCCGATGCCGGGTCGCGATCCAGCGCGCGCGCCAGTTCCTCGGTCGATCCTTCAGCCGGAGCCGAAGCCGGCACGGTGGCCAGGATGTCCTCGAACGCGGGCGCCTCAGCCTGAACGGTCCGCTCCACGGGCGCGTCGACCGACTCTTGCACCGTCTCTTGCACCGTCTCTTGAGGCGCTTCTTGAACCGTCTCTTGCACCGGCCCGTCCCCTTACGCGGCGGCCGGGGCGCGGCCGCCCGGCACGGTGGCGGCCTCGACCTCGTCGATGGTCGGACGGTCGGCGCCGGCGATGCCCTTGCGGCCGTGCTCGATCGCGACTTGGGGCAGCGCGCCGTTCATGTAGGCGATCAGCGTCTGCTTGATGATGGTGTAGGGGGCGCATTGCTTCTCGCGCACGCCCTTCACCTTGATGGCGAGGGGGGCCAGCACGCCGTAGGAGGCGAACACGCCGAAGAAGGTGCCGACGAGCGCGGCGCCGATCAGGCCGCCGAGGATCTGCGGCGACTGATCGAGGGCGCCCATCGCCTTCACGATGCCGAGCACCGCCGCGACGATGCCGAGCGCCGGCAGCGCCTCGGCGACCGTGTTGATCGCGCTGTAGGGCTTGAGCTTGTACTTGGTGTGCGTGCCGATCTCCTCCTCCATCAGCGCCTCGATCTCGTGCGAGCGGGCGTTGCCGATGAGGATCAGGCGGCAATAGTCGCAGATGAACAGCACCAGATCGGGGTGCTTGGTGACTTCCGGGAAGTTCTTGAAGATCTCGGATTCGGTCGGGTTGTCGAAGTGCGTCTCGACCTCGTTGCGCGGCTTGGTCTTCAATTCGCGCATCAGGGCGTGGAGCAGCCCGAGGAGCGACAGGAAATCCTGGCGCTTGGGGCCCTTGCCGGTGAAGGCCTCCATGGTGGCCTTGCCGGAATCCATCACGGTCTTCAGCGGGTTGGCGATCACGAAGGTGCCCGCCGCCATGCCGCCGATGATGACGAACTCCCACGGCTGCCAGATGACGATCAGGTGGCCGCCCATGGCCACGAAGCCGCCGAGCATGCAGCCGATGGCGATGACAAGGCCGACGATGATTCCCATGGCACGCGTTCCGCAAACGGCCGTCGACGTGAGGGCGGCCCTTGGGCCAGGGGAATAGGCGGGCAGGCTTGCGCGGGGCTTTGTCGGGCGGGCGGGTTGGAGGAGAAGGTTCGAGCGCATAACTGAGGCTCGTCATTCCGCCATCGGAGAACACCTTTGCCCCACGACGACGGCCCGCCCCAGATGCACGCCACGACGATACTGATGGTCCGCAAGCGCGGGCGCGTGGTGATCGGCGGCGACGGGCAGGTCAGCCTCGGCCAGACCATCGTGAAGGGCAACGCCCGCAAGGTCCGGCGGCTCGCCAAGGGCAGCGTCATCGGCGGCTTCGCGGGCGCCACGGCCGACGCCTTCACCCTGTTCGAGCGGCTGGAGGCCAAGCTCGAACAGTATCCCGGCCAGCTCACCCGCGCCTGCGTCGAGCTGACCAAGGACTGGCGCACCGACCGCTACCTGCGCCGGCTGGAGGCGATGATGCTGGTCGCCGACAAGGAGGTGAGCCTGCTGCTCTCCGGCTCCGGCGACGTGCTGGAACCCGAGACCGGCGTGATGGCGATCGGCTCCGGCGGCAACTACGCCCTCGCCGCCGCCCGCGCTCTGGAGGACGGTGACCTCGACGCCGAGGCGATCGTGCGCAAGGCGATGAAGATCGCAGGCGACATCTGCGTCTACACCAACGGGAATCTCGTCATCGAGACGCTCGACGCGGGTTGATTCAAACCCACTCCGCCATTCCGGGGCCGCGACTGGAAAGCCTCTCCCGGCGCGCCTAGATCCAACTCCTCGGCGTCCGAGCGCCGCAGACCTGGAAAAAAATGACCACCTTCTCCCCCCGCGAGATCGTCTCCGAGCTCGACCGCTTCATCGTCGGCCAGAAGGATGCCAAGCGCGCGGTCGCGATCGCGCTGCGCAACCGCTGGCGCCGCCAGCAGCTCAAAGGGCCGCTGCGCGAGGAGGTGGCGCCGAAGAACATCCTGATGATCGGCCCGACCGGCTGCGGCAAGACCGAGATCGCCCGGCGGCTGGCCCGGCTCGCGGGCGCGCCGTTCCTCAAGATCGAGGCGACCAAGTTCACGGAGGTCGGCTATGTCGGCCGCGACGTCGAGCAGATCGTGCGCGACCTCGTCGAGGTCGGCATCGGCCTGACGCGGGACGAGAAGCGCAAGGCCGTCAAGGCCAAGGCGGAGGCGGCTGCCGAGTCCCGCATCCTCGACGCGCTGGTGGGTCCCACCGCGAGCCAGGCGACCCGCGAGAGCTTTCGGAAAAAGCTGCGGGCGAGCGAGTTGGACGACAAGGAAGTTGAACTCGAACTCGCCCCGAGTGGCGCGCAGGGCATGCCGATGTTCGAGATTCCGGGCATGCCCGGCGCCTCCATGGGGGCGATCAACCTCAACGACATGCTCGGCAAGGCGCTCGGCGGCCAGCGCGGCAAGCCGCGCCGGATGACGGTGGCCGACGCCTACGCGCCGCTGATCGCCGAGGAATCGGACAAGCTCGTCGATGACGACGCGCTGATCCGCGAGGCGGTGCGCGAGGTCGAGGACAACGGCATCGTCTTCCTCGACGAGATCGACAAGATCTGCGCCCGCGAGGGCCGCTCCGGCGCCGACGTGTCCCGCGAGGGCGTGCAGCGCGACCTGCTGCCCTTGATCGAGGGGACGACGGTGGCGACCAAGCACGGGCCGGTGAAGACCGACCACATCCTGTTCATCGCCTCCGGCGCCTTCCACGTCTCGAAGCCGTCCGACCTGCTGCCCGAGTTGCAGGGGCGGCTCCCGATCCGCGTCGAGCTGCAGCCGCTCACCGTCGAGGATTTCAAGCAGATCCTCACCGCCACCGAGGCGAGCCTGATCAAGCAGACGGTGGCGCTGATGGAGACGGAAGGGCTGACCCTCGACTTCACCGACGATTCCATCGACGCGCTCGCCCGCGTCGCCGTCGAGGTGAACGGCTCGGTGGAGAATATCGGCGCCCGCCGGCTCCAGACCGTGCTGGAGCGGGTGATCGACGACATCTCCTTCACCGCCACCGACCGCTCCGGCGAGACCGTGCGGATCGACGCCGCCTATGTGCGCGACCGAGTGGAGGATCTGGCGGCGAACGCGGATCTGAGCCGGTTCATTTTGTGAGGATGGAGCCTATAGCCTCGCTTCGAGAAGGCACCGAAACGGCGACCGCGCATTCCCTCTCCCCGCACGCGGGGAGAGGGGGGAGCCTACCGATTCTGAAGTGATCGATCGAACAGCGCGCCGATGACGGAGCGACCCGCGAGCCTCCTGCTCCCCGTCGCGGCGGTGGTCGCCGCGATGGTGTCGATCCAGTCCGGCGCAGCGTTTGCCAAGACCCTGTTCCCCATCGTCGGCCCGGCCGGGATGACCGCCCTGCGGGTGGGCTTCGCCGCTCTGATCCTGCTGGCGCTCCGACGGCCTTGGCGGCGCAGCCTCTCGGCGCGGGAACTCGGGGCCATCGCGCTCTACGGCGCGGCCCTCGGGCTGATGAACCTGCTGTTCTACCTGTCGCTGCGCACGGTGCCGCTGGGGATCGCGGTGGCGATCGAGTTCACCGGGCCCCTCGCCGTCGCGCTCTGGGGGTCGCGGCGACCGGCCGACCTCGCCTGGATCGGGCTCGCGGTTCTCGGCCTCGTCGGGCTGCTGCCGCTGCACGAGACGGCCGCCATCGATCCCCTCGGCGCCGCCCTGGCGCTCGCGGCGGGCGGGTGTTGGGCGCTCTACATCGTGTTCGGGCAGGCGGCGGGCCGGGCCGGCGGCCCCTCGGCGGTGGCGCTCGGGATGAGCGTCGCCGCGCTCCTCGTCGCGCCGGTCGGAATCTGGCAAGCCGGGGCCGACCTGCTGGTGCCCGCCACCCTCGCGGCCGGACTCGCGGTGGCGGTGCTGTCGAGCGCCCTGCCCTACTCGTTGGAGATGTTCGCGCTCACCCGCATGCCGCGCCCGGCCTTCGGGGTGCTGATGAGCCTGGAGCCCGCCATCGCCGCGCTCGCCGCCATGCCGCTGCTCGGCGAGGTGCCGAGCCCGGTGCAATGGGGTGCGATCCTCTGCGTCAGCGCCGCCTCGATCGGCATGACGGTGAGCGCGCGACGACGGTCCTAACGCCGGATCAGGATCACACCGCCGATCAGCAGGAAAATCCCCAAAAGTCGCGAAACATCGAGCGGTCGCTGTTCGAGGCCGAGCCAGCCGAAATGGTCGAAGGCGACGGAGGCGAGCATCTGCCCGGCCACGACCAGCACGATGAAGGCCGCCGCGCCGAGTTGCGGCACCAGCACGATGGCGAGCCCGATGAAGACCGCCCCGAACAGCCCGCCGGTCCATGCCCACCACGGCGTCCGCAGCAGCAAAGCGGAAGCGGGCGGCGGATCGCGCAGGGCCACGGCGAGCGCCGCCATGCAGGCGAGGCCGACGAAATAGCTGGCAAAGCCCGACCACGCCGCTGATCCGAGGGCACTCCGCAGGTTCGCGTTGACGATCTGCTGCGTCACGACGCTGATTCCGGCGAGCATCGCCAGGGCGGCGGGGATGAGGAAGAGCATCGTGAGAGCCTCGGCCGAGGCCGCCGGGACGGCGGACTTCGATCCACCTTGACAATCACTCCGCTCCCATGCCGTCAAATGACCGAACCTCAAAAATCCATGCGGATCGGGCATGATTAATCCGGCCCATCTCGATCTCTTCCGGGCCGTGATTCGGCACGGGGGCATGACGCGGGCGGCGCACGCGCTGGGTCTCGGCCAGCCGCATGTGAGCCGGGCGATGGCGGCGCTCGAGGCCGAGCTCCGCTTTCCGCTGTTCGTGCGCGGGCACGGCGCGGCGCTGCCGACCGAGGCGGGAGAAGCCTTCGCCCGCGAGGTCGAGCAGACCTATGCCGGCCTCGATCACCTGAGCCGGGCGGCCCGCCGCATCGCCGAGCGCGGCACCGGCGCCCTGCGCATCGCCTGCCAGCCCTCGCTCGCCGCCCGCCTGCTGCCGCGGGCGATCCGCCGGCTCGACGCCGAGGTGCCGGGGGTGCGCGTCTCGGTCCACGTGCCTGGCCCGGATACGATATGGGCCTGGGCGGCCTCGGGCCAGTGCGATATCGGCCTCGCCCGACCCCGCGACGGCTATACGGAGGTGACGGCTCAGCCGTTCCTGACGATGGATGCCGTCTGCGCCGTCCCGCGGGGACACCGGCTCGCGGGGAAGCGCCACCTCGGCCCGGCCGACCTCGTCGACGTACCGCTGATCTCCGGCGGCCCCGGCCCGTTCCAGCAGGCGATCGAGGCGGCCTTCGCCGCGGAGGGCGTCGCCCCGCGCATCGTCCTGACGGCGCAGTTCACGGCGGCCCGCTGCGGTCTCGTCGCCGAGGGGATGGGTGTCACCATCGTCGATCCCGTTCCCGCCCGCGAACTGTCGGGTCTGCCGATCGCCTTGCGCCCGTTCCGGCCCGCGCTTCCGATCGAGACGATGCTGCTGATGCCGACGGCCCGTCCGCCGGGCCGACTCGCGCAGACGCTTGTGCGGCACCTCGAAGCGGAGCGGGACGCGCTCGTCGAGGCCGCCCCGTAAGTGTCTCTCACAAAACTCCCGATGCGCCGTCGCGCCCGGAGAAGACATCGACAGTGAACGGGAGCTTTGTGAGGCACTCCAAGCCTTCAGGCCGTCCAGACCTGCCCCGGACGCAGCGCCAGGAACCGCTCCGGCGGCAGGCCCGCTTCCGTGAGCGCCTCGGCCAGCGCCTCCACCGGTCGCTCGATGCCCTCGTCGGTCAGCCGGAAGGTGCCCCAATGGTGGCCGAGCGCTTGGGTCGCCCCCAGCAGACCGAGCGCCGCGACGGCGTCGGCGGGGTTCATGTGCTGCGGCTGCATGAACCAGCGCGGCTCGTAGGCGCCGATCGGCAGGGTCGCGAGCCGGGGCGGGCCGAAGGTCGTGCGGATGTCGCGGAAGATCGTGCCGTCGCCGAAGCCGGTATCGCCGACATGGTAATGCACGCCCTGCGGCGTGGTGAGGAGGTAGGCGCACCAGAGCGCCATCCGCCGGTCGTTGACGCCCCGGGCCGACCAGTGGTTCGCGGGGGTGAGGTGGACGGTGATGCCGGCGCCGAGATCGACCGAGCCACCCCAGTCGCGGGTCTCGACATGCATGGTGTCGTCGTAGCTGCGCAGGATCGCGTCGTTGCCGAGCGGGGCCACGATCAGCGGCTGGTGGTCCTGCCACAGGCGGGCCATCGCCGGCCCGTCGAGATGGTCGTAATGGTTGTGGGTGACCAGCACCGCATCGATCGGCGGCAGGTCGGCATAGACGATGCCCGGCGGGTTGACCCGCTTGGGGCCGGCGAAGCGCACCGGGCTCGCGCGTCGCGAAAACACCGGGTCGACCAGGATGTTGCGGCCGGCGACCTGGAACAGGTAGCTCGCGTGGCCAATGAGCACGACGCGCAAGCCGTCCACGCGGTGGGGCGGCTTGTCCGGCGGGAACGGGCTCGGGAAGGAGGCGGGCCACGCCTCGGGCTTCCCCCTCATGCGCCAGCGGGCGAGATCCGAAAAGTTCTTGTCCGGCGGCTGGTTCGGGGCGTGGAAGCGCAGCCCGTCGAAATGGTCGCTCTTGGGCCCCTGATAATAGGGGTTGCTGCCGCGCCGCCGCGCGGCATAGCCGACGCCGCCGAGGGTCATCACCGTGGCCGCACTGGCGACCGTGAGCAGGCCACGCTTCTTCATACGGCCGAGATGGCTTTCCTGCTGGCGCGATCAAGCGCGGCGCGCGGCCTCATCACGGCCCGCCGGTGACCGGCTGGCCCGGATCGGAAAGCTGGATCGTCCAGTTCTTCTGCTGGCCGGTATCGACTTCGATGAAGCCGTTGCGGTCGAAGCCGCGGGCGAGGCAGTCCTCGACGCCGCGGATGGTGAAGGCGGTGTCGCGGGTGCACATCATCGCCCGGCCGCCCCACTCGCCGCCGCGGGTGTAGTCCACGGCGTAGAGGTAATAGAACTGGGCCGCCAGCGCGCCCTTCTGCAGGGTCTCGCAGGATCGGGGCTTCAGGTCCCACCACCCCTCGGTGACCCAGCCCTGCGCGTCGCGGTAACCGAGCGTCACCCCGACCTTGCTGCCGGTCTGATTGCACAGCCGCAGGTCGGCCAGCGCCGGCGTTGTCATCAGCGCCAGCAGGCACGCTGCGACCCCCATCGAGGTTTCGAAAGGACGAGTCCTTTCGCGGGTCCAGGGCAGAGCCCTGGTGAAGGGAAGCCGGGGCGCTGCCCCGGCGCCCCGCCAAAGGAATGATCCCTTTGGGAACCCGGATTCAACCGACGAGGATGACGCGGCAATCGTTGACATTCGTGCGGGTCGGACCGGGTTGGACGAGATCGCCAATGGTGGCGAAGAATCGCGTCGAATCGTTGTCCGTCAGCATCGCCTGCGGATCGAGCCCGGCGGCACGGGCGCGCTCCAGGGTCGAGGGATCGACGAGGCCGCCGGCCGGATCGGTGGCGGCACCGCGACCGCCATCGGTGCCGTCGGTGTCGGCGGCAATCCCCGCGATGCCCTCGGCGCCGTCGAGCGCGATGGCCAGCGCCAGGGCGTATTCCTGGTTCGGGCCGCCGTCACCCTCGCCGCGAATCGTCACGGTGAGTTCGCCGCCCGAGATCAGGGCGACGCGGCGTCCCTCCGCCTTGGCGTCGAGGGCGAGGCGCGCATGCTCGGCGGCGACCTCGCGGGCCTCGCCTTCGAGGTCGGAGCCCAGCATCACCGGCTCGTAGCCCGCGCGCTCGGCGGCTGAAGCCGCCGCCTCCAGGGCGTCGATCGGGCGGGCGATGATGCGGTACTCGGCCCGCGCGAAGGCCGGATCGCCCGCCTTCGGGGTCTCGTTGGCCGGGTCGTTCAGCAGCGCCACCGCGGAATCGGGAAGCGTGATGCCGCGGCGCTCGCAGATCGCGCGGGCGTCGGCGAGCGTCGAGGGATCGGGCACGGTCGGGCCGGAGGCGATGACGGAGGGGTCGTCGTGCGGCACGTCGGAGATCGCCAGCGTCAGGATTTTCTTGGCATTCTTCGCCGCGACGGCGAGGCGGCCGCCCTTGATGCGCGAGAGATGTTTTCGGACGGCGTTGATCTCGTTGATCGGCGCGCCGGAGCGCAACAGGGCCTTCGTGATCGCCTGCTTTTCCGCCAGCGTCAGGTCGCCCGCCGGCGCGATCCAGTTGGCCGAGCCGCCGCCGGAGAGCAGCACCAGCACCTCGTCGTCCGGGCCGGCGCTCGACGCCAGCGCCAGCGCCTCCTTGGTCGCCTCGATGCCCGCGGCGTCCGGCACCGGGTGCCCGGCCTCGACCATGCGGATGCCCGGCGCGTCCTCGCCGTAGCCGTGGCGGGCGACCGCGAGACCGACGATGCGATCCTCCGGCACGCCGTGCTCCTGGCGGTAGAACGCGCTCGCCACCGCGGCCATGGAGCCGCCGGCCTTGCCCGCGCCGAGGATGATCAGCCGGCCCGGCGTCGGCGCCGGAAGGTGGCCGACGAGGCACTTGCGCGGATGGGCGGCGGCGATGGCCTCGTCGAGGATGGCGGACAGCAGGGCGCGCCGTTCCCGGATGGCCGGATCGGTCGGGGCTGGGGCGGTCATGGGCGTCCTCGCGGCAGCGTCTTGGTCTGGTTTGCTCCGTGCTTGCCCGAGCCCCGGCGGCGCGGCAAGCCTTCGCCGTTTCACAAAACTTTCGCAGGGCACAGCATTCTTTTTGTTGCTGCTTCCGACGCCGCCTCACAATCCCGGCACCGATCCCGCATCACCACCCCCTCTCCGTCGAAGGCCGCTCTGTCGAAGACGGCGCGGCGGACCAGATAGAAGCCATGCTCAGCCCCGACCCCGCGCCGACGCTTCACCCGGAAGAGCCCGCCGAGATCCTCGACGGCGATCCCGCCCGCGGCCTGCTGATCCTGTGCGAGCACGCCTCGAACCACGTGCCGGCCGACCTCGACCGGCTCGGCGTGCCGGAGCGGGAATTTGCGCGCCACATCGCCTACGACATCGGCGCGGCGGCGGTGACGCGGCGCCTCGCCGGGCTGCTGGGCGTGCCCGCGGTGCTGACGCATTTCTCCCGGCTCATCATCGATCCGAACCGGGGCCGGCGCGACCCGACGCTCGTCATGCGGCTCTCCGACGGCGCCATCGTGCCGGGCAACGCCCGCATCGACGCCGCCGGCGTCGCCGAGCGCATCCGCCGCTTCTACGCGCCGTTCGACCGGGCGGTGGATGCAGCGGTCGCCCGCGCCGAGGCGGCGGGCGCGCCGCCGATGATCCTGACCATGCACAGCTTCACCCCGTTCTGGCGCACGGTCGCGCGGCCCTGGCAGGTCGGCGTGCTCTACGACCGCGACGACCGCATGGCCCGCCCGATCATCGCGGCGCTGAAGGCCGACCCCGCCGGCCTGTGCGTGGGCGACAACGAGCCCTATGGCGGGGGCCTGCCCGGCGACACCATCGACCGCCACGCCACTGCACGCGGCTTGCCCAACGCCTTGATCGAGATCCGGCAGGATCTGATCGGCGGGCCGGAGGGGCAGGAGGAATGGGCGCAAAGATTCGCGCGCCTCCTGCGACCGATGCTGCGCGGGGCCTCCGACCGGATCGTGGAGTGAAGGTTGGGCGGTGCGGAGATGCGGCTCCCGCCTCTCCGGCCGGCCGGCGGCCGGGATCCGTTCCGTCGCCACAGGCATGGGGCTCGATGGAGGAGATTTCGGCCCCTCGAAGGAATAGACGGCAAAATAAACCTAGAGTAGCGGTCAACCAGACCCGTCAGGCCGGATACAGTTTCGGCGCCAATCAGCAAGTCCGCCGACAATTCGCCGGATCCCATCAAATTTAATAAATTAGTTATTTGGAAAGTTTTTCATACTACCGGTCATGTAGACGTGATTTCAGAATACACGATCGTAGATCTGCCGTAAAAATCGGGCCAGACCGGGCATGCTGACAGTTTTCGACTGCGTCACGCGTCAGCATGATCTGCACTTGGTCAGCCTGTCCGCAGCGATCTGTGGCCTCGGATGCTTCGTCACCGTGAGCCTGATGTCTCAAGTCCAGGCCGATGCGAAGCGCCCTTATCCGCCCGCGCTGCTTTCGGCCGCTGCGGTGTTCGGCTCGAGCGTCTGGGCGCTGCACTTCGTGGCCATGCTGGCGTTCCTGCCCAGCGCCGCCATCGCCTACGACCTGAGCCTCACGGCCATCTCGATCGCCATCGCCATCGTGGGCTCGCTGGCGGCCCTGGTGCTCTGGCACAAGCGGTCGCGCTGCCCCGTCGCGCTCGGCTGCGCCGGGCTCGTACTCGGCTGCGCCATCACGAGCATGCATTATCTCGGGGTCGCGGCCATGCGCGCCTCGGCCGTCGTCCGGCTCGATCCCATCGTGGTCGCGGCCTCGGTTTTCCTCTGTGCGGCCTTCGCCACCCTGGCCCTGGTTCGCGCACGCGATCTGATCGGACCGACGCGCCGGGCCGAAGTCACCGTGTGGCTCGCCCTCGCCGTCTGCGGGCTGCACTTCATCGGGATGTCGGGCCTGACGCTCGCCCCGTTGAACCTGCCCGAGGGCGCCGACCACGTCCTCGGATCGAGCGCGCTCGCCTCGGCGGTCGGCTTCGTCAGCCTGTCGATCCTGATTGCCGGGCTGGCGACGCTGCTGCTGATGCAGCGCAAGCGCGAAGAGGCCCGAATCCGCCATTACGCCCTTCACGACGCCCTGACCGGGCTGCCCAACCGCTACCTGCTGGGGCAGCGCCTCACCCAGGCGATGGACGCGGCCACGCAGGGGGACGGCGGCGTCGCGGCGATCTACCTCGATCTCGACCGCTTCAAACCGGTCAACGACCTCCACGGCCATGCCGTGGGCGACGCCCTGCTGATTCAGGTCGCCGGGCGCATGCGCGCGGTCCTGCGCCCGACCGACACCCTGGCGCGGGTCGGAGGCGACGAGTTCGTCGCCGTGCTGACCCATGTGCCGACGGCGGATCGGATCGCGGAGATCGCCGGCCGGCTGGTCGCGGCGCTGAGCCGCCCCTTCGAGATCGAGGCTCGGCGGATCGAGATCGGCGCCTCGGCCGGGGCCGCGCGCTATCCCGCCGACGGGCGCACGGCCGAGGCGCTGCTGCACGCCGCCGACACCGCCCTCTACAGCGTCAAGGGCGAGGGACGCGGCACCGTGCGGTTCTTCGAGCCGGCGATGGAGGCCCAGTTGCAGGCGCGCCGCCAGCTGGAGAGCGAGCTCGCCCTCGCGGTGGCACGCGGCGAGTTCCGGTTGCACTATCAGCCGATCGTCAATGGCAGGACCGGCGAGATCGAGACGTTCGAAGCCCTGATCCGCTGGCAGCATCCGGTGCGCGGCCTCATCGGGCCGGCCGAGTTCATTCCGCTGGCGGAACAGAGCGACCTGATCGTCGGCCTCGGCCAATGGGTGATCGAGACCGCCTGCGCGGATGCGGCCCGCTGGCCGCGGCCGTGGCGGGTTTCGATCAACGTCTCGCCGAGCCAGCTGCGCCTGTCGGACGTGCCCGCCGCGGTCGCCGCCGCCCTGGAGCGGCACGAACTCGACCCGGCCCGCATGGTGGTGGAGATCACCGAGAGCGTGTTCATCCAGGATGCGGACGCCGCCGTCGTGGTGCTGAATCGTCTGCGGGCGATGGGGCTCCGGCTGGCGCTGGACGATTTCGGGACCGGATACTCGTCGCTGAGCTATCTGCAGCTGTTCAAGTTCGACAAGCTCAAGATCGACCGGACCTTCGTACGGCGGCTGGGCGAGAACTCGGACACGCTCACCATCGTTCGCGCCATCGTGAACCTCGCCCACAATCTCGGGATGCACGTGACGGCCGAGGGCGTCGAGACGGCGGGACAACTCGCGATCCTGCGCGCCCTGGAGTGCGACCAGATGCAGGGCTACCTGTTCGGCCGCCCGGCTCCGGAGGTGAGGATCGCGGAGACGGATGCGGCGCTCATGCGCGGGCCGCTCGCCGCCCCCCTCGTCCGCGCCGCCGCCTGAGGCATCGCCTGGCCGAGGCTTTCGCCCCCTGTGCCGCATCGGCTCTTTCGAAAGCCGGCCTCGACCTTTCGGGCCGAGGCTCTCGCCTCCTGTGCCGCATCGGCTCTTCCGAAAGCCGGTCCCCACCTTTCGGGCCGAGGCTCTATCCCGCCTCCGCCAGCACCACGGCGCGGGGCGGCGGCAGGTTGGAGCGCAACTCGCGGCTGACCGTGGAGGAGGCCGCGACGGTGCCGAGATTGGCGTAGGTCTCGTGGTTCTTCTCGATGGCCGAGAGGTCGTAGAGGTAGTTGACCATCAGCCCGTAGGATTGGCGCATCCCGTTCTTCGAGGTGTCGCCGAGGAAGTTCATCCGCTCCAGCCGCGCGCCGTTGCCGAGATGGAACCGCGCGACCGGGTCGAGCGGGCGCCCGCGCTCGTTCTTGGCGCGCAGGAAATAGGCGGCCGCCGCCGGCAGCATGGCGCGCCGCACCGCCTCGCAGGTTGCCTTGTCGGCGCGCCAGTCGTCGCCGTCGAGGGCACGCAACGTATCCACATCCTCCCGTGTGAGCCCCTGCGGCGCGTCGGCCCGGCGCTCGCGGTCGAGCCAACTCCGAAAACCCGGAACGGGGGAGAGCGTCACGAAGGTCTTGAGCGAGGGGATCTCGCGGGCGAGATCCTCCACCACCTGCTTGATCAGGAAATTGCCGAAGGTGACGCCGGCCAAGCCCTTCTGGCAGTTCGAGATCGAGTAGAAGATCGCGGTCGTGGCCGCCCGCGCCGGTATCGTCTCGCGCTCGTGGGCGAGAATCGGCTGGATCGCAGGCGCGATGGCGGTTGTCAGCGCCACCTCGACGAAGATCAACGGCTCGTCGAGGAGCGCGGGGTGGAAGAAGGCGAAGCAGCGCCGGTCCGGCGGCTCGATCCGGCGGCGCAACTCGTCCCAGTCGGCGATCTCGTGGACCGCCTCGTAGCGGATGATCTTTTCCAGGATGTCGGCGGGCGTCGACCAGTCGATGTGGCGCAGAACGAGGAAGCCGCGGTTGAACCACGAGGCGAACAGGTGCTCGAAGTCGTTGTCGAGGCTGTCGGCGGCGTCGCGCATCTCGGCCGAAGCGCCCTGATCCTTCAGGCGCTTGCGCAGCACGAACAGGTCCTCGCGCATCCGCACCAGCGCCAGCGTGCCGCCGCGGGCGAGATTGAGCCGGCGGATCAGCTCCTGGGAGCGGGCCTCGGCGGCCTCGTGCAGCACGCCCAGCCGCGTGCGGCTCGGCGCGGCGCGGTAGGCCGTGATCGCTTCCTCCACCGCCGCATGGTCGGCGCCGAACTCCCTGGCGATGAGATCGAGGAAGGCCAGGCGCTCGTCCTGCGGCAGGGCGGCGTAGCGCTCGAGGATGAGCCGCGCCAGCGCCACCCCCGAAGCCTCGCCGCGCCGGGAGATCAGGTCCTCGCACAGCTTGGCGAGGTCGGCAGCGCCGGCCATGCGGGCGAGGTCGCCGCGGCCGAAACTGATGAGGTCGCGACCGCGGTCGCTGATGGTCTGGATGAGGTCGCCGAGGAACGAGATCGCCGCCATGACCGTCAGCCCCGCAAGCCGGCTCGGGCGCCCCGGACGGGCGGCCAAGCCTCACCCCAAGGTAGGGCCACGCCGTCCGCTCCGCCAGCGTCGGGCCGCGACCATGGGGCGAATCCGGTGCATGCCGCACGCATCGGCCCGGACGAAATTCGGACAACCGACCGTCCGCCGGCAACCTGTCCTTAGGGATAGGCCGGATTCCCGAAGATCCGCTTAAACTTTTTTCAATCGGCGGCGAATAAACAACAGCGAACAGTTTTCTCAAAGTCTTTGCGGCCGCCATGACTCGCCTCCACAGAATCAAGCGCCTTCGCCAAGACGATCGGGGATCGCTCCCGGTGATCGTGGCGGTGATGATGGTCCCGCTCATGGGCATCGTCGGCGGCGCGGTCGATTTCGGTCACGCGGTGGCGGAGCGCACCCGCCTCAATACGGCGCTCGACGCCGCAGCGCTCGTCGCCGCCAGGGCGGCGCAGGACGCCGACGCCGCTGGCAAGTCGGACACCGACGTCCGCACCACCGCCGAGAAAGCGGGCGCCGACTACTTCAACGCAATGAAGAACTTGCCCAAGGACGCCGCCGGGCGGGTTGAGGTGAAGATCGCCGACCGGGTCGCCACGATCAGCGCGAGCTACTCCGCCTCGATGCCGACGACGATGCTGGGCGTGCTGGGCTACAAGACGCTGCCGATCAGCAGCAACGCCACGTCCAGCGTCAATCTGTCCCCGCTGGTGGACATCCACCTCTTGATCGACGTGTCGGGCTCGATGGCGATCGGCGCGACCGACGCCGACGTCACCAAGCTCCGGAACAAGTTCAACTGCGCCTTCGCCTGCCATGACGGCAAGTCATTCACGGAAACGACCGGGACGGGGCGCAACCAGAGAACCGTCACCTACGCCGACACGTTCGACTGGGCGCAGAAGAACGGCGTCAACCTGCGCATCAACGAAATCAACAAGGGCATCACCGACTTCGTCAACGACCTCATCAAGCAATCCGCCTCGAGCAAGCGGTTGCGGATCTCGGTGCATTCGTTCAGCAACGACCTCAGCCAGATCGTCGCGCTGACATCGACCTTGGACACCGCCAAGACTTCGCTGCCGAAGACCCCGAGCGCGTCGAGCGAGACCGAGGGCGGCACCCACTTCTCGGACATCATGCCGAGCTTCGCCGACATCGTCGGCAAGCCCGGCGACGGCACGCTCAAGCCGCGCAAGCTGGTCATCATCGCGACCGACGGCGTGCAGGACCCGAACCGCCTGTGGAGCCACAGCGGCTACGAGTGGATGCGTCCGCTGGTGCGCCCCTTCGATCCCGCCGACTGCCGAAAGCTCGATTCGAACGTGACGGTCGGCGTGCTCTACGCCCCCTACATCAACATGCCGTGGGATTGGGGCTTCAACGACACGCTGGGTAAGCCGAGCCAGATCGGGGGACCGGGCACGCGCTTCGACGACATCGTGCCCCAGCTCAAGGCCTGTGCGAGCTCGCCGTCGATGTTCATCAACACCGCGACCACGGCGTCGATCGGCGATGCGTTCAAGGCGATCTACAACACCTACAAGACCGTGAGGCTCTCGCAATGAGCCCGCCGGACGCTCAGTGGGGCGCCCGCCGAAGCTTCCTGCGCGACGAGGGCGGCGCCTACGCCATCGAGTTCGCCTTCTTCGGCTCGCTGCTGATCGCCGTGATGCTGATCCTGATCCAGTATGCGGTCGTCCACCTCGCGCGCCAAAACCTCGACGCCTCGCTGCAGGTCGCGACCCGCGCGCTGCTGACGGGCTCGTTCCAGAGCGCCAACGGGCCGGCGCAAACCCAGGCCAAGACGCTGGAGAAAATGCGGGCGATGATGTGCGGCGCCACCGGCGCGCCGGTGGTGTTCTTCAAGTGCGAAAACCTCAAGATCGACGTGCAGGTCTCCTCGACGAGCTTCAACACCAGCACGTGGAAGACGTCCGCCGTCGATGCGGGCACCGGCACGTGGTCGAACAATTTCGGCCTGACCTATCAGTGCCCCGGTTCGCAGAGCGTGGCGGTCGTGCGCGCCGCCGTGAAGCTGCCGCTGATCGCGCCGCTCTTCCTCAAGATCGGCATGAAGAGCTTCGGTGACGGCGCCGTGCTGATCCAGGCGGCCTCCGTCTTCCGGGTCGAGCCGTTCGACAAGAGCCCCACGGGAGCCTGCTGATGCGCCGTCCGTCTCAGCGGCTCGCAGCATGGATCCGAAAGAGGGCGGCCGATGTCCGGGATGGCATCGGGGCGTCAGGTGGGACGAAGCGTCGATTCGCGGACAGCGAATCGGGCATCGCCACGCTCGAATTCGCGCTGCTCGTGCCGGTGCTCCTGCTGTTGGTCTACGGGGTTGCCGAGTACGTCAACGCCGCCGACCACCGCAACAAGGTCAGCGCGCTGGCCCGCACCCTGGCGGATCTCACCTCGCAGAACAGCACTCAGCAGATCACGCTCGCGACGATGACCGACAACCTGCGCGCCGCCGCGCCCGTCCTCGCCCCGTTCGACGCCACGCTCGCCACGATCCAGATCTCGGCCATCGGCGTGAATGCCGGCAACGCGACCTTCGTCTGCTCGACATGGCCGACGACCGGGGGACTGCGCACCAAGGGCAAGACGACGACGGTCGACGTGCCGACGAACTTCCAGCGGTCCGGTGCGCGCTTCGTGCTGGCCGAGGTGCAGATGGACTACAAGCCGCTCTTCGCGACGATCATCAGCCGCCTGATGGAGAAGGCGGAGGCCTTCAATTTCCGATGGTCCGAGAGCGTCGCATGGCCGGTGCGGGGTGGCGGCAGCCAGGGCACGGGCCTGGATGCCGAAGTGGTCATGCCGAACGGCTCACCCTGCGACCCCAAGCTGACCTGATCCGTCAATCGTCCAAGTGCGGCTCGGCCAACGCCGCCGTGTCGGCGCGCTCGCGCCAATCCGTCACGCCATGGGTGCGGGCGAAGCGGATTTCGGCGGCGCGCAGGGCCCGCCCGGCGTCGCGCGCGCGGCTGATGTCGACATGGCCGACGGTGAACGGAACCCCAAAAATCTCCTTCGCGAACTGGATGCGGTAGCTCGACATGCACGGCTCCCTGGTGGCGTGAACGTAGCGCGCGCCCTCGCGGACGAGGCGGCCGGTCGCGCCTCACGGCGGATCCATGCCTCGGCCCGATCCGCTCGATGTCCCTGACGGATCAGGGGCTTGCCGGCCGGCGGACGGGAGGGCGCAGAAAAGTACATATAGGCAACTGGCCCGCGCATGCCAGCGCCACGGCCCGCCGGACTGGCGCGACGCAGCGTCTCCGGCGTAGAGCGCGTGGTATGCAGAACACCGCGCGCGACCTTTCCCGGCCGACCCAGATAGGGCTGACCCTGATCGCGGGTGGGGCGGTCGCCACCATCTATTACAACCAGCCGCTGCTGGCCGTGCTGGTGGCCGAGTTCGGCGAACGGGCCGCCCTTCTGGTGCCGACCGCGAGCCTCGTCGGCTACGGGCTCGGCATCCTGTTCCTCGTGCCCCTCGGCGACGCGCTACCGCGCCGCGACCTGATCGTGCGCCAGCTCCTCGGGCTGGCGCTCGCCCTCGTCGTGGCGGCGGTCGCACCGAATCTGGCGGTGCTGACGCTCGCGAGCCTCGCCATCGGCGTTCTGGCCTGCGCGGCGCAGCAGGCGGTGCCCTTCGCCGCCGAACTCGCCCCCGATGCCACCCGCGGGCGCATCGTCGGCGGGGTGATGACGGGTTTGCTCTCCGGCATCCTGCTGGCCCGGACCGCGAGCGGGCTCATCGGCGCGCAGTACGGCTGGCGCAGCGTGTTCTGGGCCGCTTCCGTGGTGTCCGTGGCGCTCGCTATCGTGGCGTGGCGGACCCTGCCGCGGATCGTGCCGGGGCAGCGCCTGCGCTACCGCGCCCTGATGCTCTCGCTCGTCCACCTCGTGCGGACGCAGCCGGTGTTGCGCAAGGCCAGCCTGACGCAAGCGCTGCTGTTTGCGAGCTTCAACGCCTTCTGGGCGACGCTGGCGCTGCTGGTCGAGGCGCCGCCCTTCGGGCTCACCGCCGCGGGGGCCGGGCTGTTCGGCGTGATCGGCGTGGCCGGCGCGCTGATCGCCCCGTATTCCGGCCGCTACAGCGACCGGCGCGGGGCGCGGCCCGTGGTGATCGCGGGCAGCGGGTTCGTGGCCGCCGCCTTCGCCGTGCTGGCGCTCGCCGGCCAGACCTCGCTCGTCGCCATCGGAATCGGCGTGCTGCTCCTCGATATCGGCCTCAACGGCGCGCTCATCGCCAACCAGACCCGCGCCTACGCCCTGGTGCCGGGGGCGCGGGGACGCATCAACACCGTGCTGTTCACCGCGATCTTCGTCGGCGGAGCCATCGGTGCCTTCGCCGGCTCGCGCGCCTTCCTCTATGCCGGCTGGCCCGGCGTCTGCGTCGTCGGGGGCCTCTGCGCGCTCGCCGCCCTCGCCGTGGCGCTGCTCGACCGGGGCAGAACGGTCACTTGAGGATCCGCGAGAGCCGGCACCACGCCGCCTTGTCCGGCGGCAGGCCGAAGCGCAGCTCGTCCGGCCGCTCGGGGAAGCGCCGGACATAGAGTCCGGCCTCGCCGAGACGCCGGAACAGGCCGGGCGCATCCCCGAACACGGCGGTGCGGAACAGGACGGTGCCCCCGATCACCCGGCCGCAGCTTCGAAGAATCATGCGGTCGAGGCGGGCCGCGTCATGGCCCCGCGCCGCGGCGGCCGCCCGGCGCCAATCGGCGTCGGGAAGCGCGCGGCAGCCGGCGGCGATGGCCGGGCCCGACACCGCCCAGGGCCCGAGCGCCGCCTCCAGCCGCGCTACCAGCGCCGGCTCGGCGAGCGCGAAACCGAGGCGCAGGCCCGCGAGCCCGAACGTCTTGCCGAAGGAGCGCAGAACCACGAGGCCGGGGCCGGGCGCGGCCGGCTCGATCGCCTCAAGGTCGGCGAAGGCTTGATCGAGCACCGCGAGCCCGCCCGGCGCCACGGCGCGGCGAAGCTCGTGCGGCGCGAACAGGCGCCCGTCCGGGTTGTTCGGGCTCACCGCCACCACGACGCCCGCACCTTCCGCGCCGGCGAGGTCGGGCACGACCTCGACCGCGTGCCCGCCCCGCGTCCAGGCGGCGGCGTGCTCGGCATAGGTCGGGCCGACCACCGCGACGCGCGTTTCTCGCGCAATCAGCCGCGGCAGGATCTCGATAAGAATTTGCGTGCCCGGCGCCGCCGCGACATGGTCGGCATCCGGCGCGCCGTAGGCCTCAGCGGCGGCCGTCTTCAGCCGGGCGAGGTCGTCGGGCGAGGGCAGGCGGTGGAGCGCGCTGGCCTCGAAGGGCGGCAACGGGTAGGGCACCGGGTTGATGCCGGTCGAGAGGTCGATCCACGGCTCGGGCGCCGCCGGAAACAGCCGGCGCGCCGCGCCGAGATCGCCACCGTGCGGGATCGCCTCCGGCCCTTCCTCCACGCCGCTCCCCATTCAGATGCCCTGGACCGCCCTGACCCATCCGCCCGACGCCCTCGGCATCCTCGCGCTCGCGCTGCTGGTCGAGGCGGTCTGCGGCTATCCCGACGGCCTCTACAGGGCGCTCGGCCATCCTGTCACCTGGATCGGCCGGCTGATCGCCCGGCTCGACGCGGGGCTGAACCGCGGCAGCTTCAACGCCCGCCGCCTCAAGGGCGTGGGGGGGCTGGGGGTGCTGCTCGCGGTCGTGGCGGCCTTCACCCTGGCGCTGACCGCGCTCGCCGGGTTTGCCGGCGAGATTTTCGGCATCCTGATCCTGGCGTTCCTCGCCGCGAGCCTGCCGGCGCAGCGCAGCCTGTTCGTCCATGTGAGGCGCGTGGCCGCCGCGCTGCGGCACGAGGGGCTGACGGGCGGGCGCCGTGCCGTCTCGATGATCGTCGGCCGCGATCCCGAGAGTTTGGACGAGGCGGCCGTCTGCCGCGCCGCCATCGAGAGCCTGTCGGAAAACTTCTCCGACGGCGTGGTGGCGCCGGCCTTCTGGATCGGCGCCGGGGGGCTGACCGGCGGGGCGCTCTACAAGGCGATCAACACCGCCGACAGCATGATCGGCCACCGCACCCCGCGCCACGAGGCCTTCGGCTGGGCCGCCGCGCGCCTCGACGACCTCGTCAACCTGCCGGCCTCGCGCCTCACCGCCCTCCTGCTGATCGCCGCCGCCGCCCTCGACCGCGACGCCTCCGCGGGCGACGCATGGCGGGCCGTGCGCCGGGACGCCCGTCACCACCGCTCGCCCAACGCCGGCTGGCCCGAGGCCGCCATGGCCGGCGCGCTGGGTCTCCGGCTCGCCGGCCCCCGCACCTACGGCGCCACCCGCGTCGAGGATGCCTGGATGGGCGACGGCCGCGCCGAGGCCGGCCCCGCCGACATCGAACGCGCGCTGCGGCTCTACCGGCGGGCCTGCGGGCTCATGTTCGCCGCTGTCGTGGTGGCGGTCGGCATCGCCTTCGGGCTGTGACCCCAGCCGCGTTGACATCACGCCGCCGCGCCCCCGACACTTCGGGAAATCACACCGGATCATCCTGTTGCGTTCGTTCCTCCGCCTCTCGACCGTCCTCCTGCTCACGGTGGCGCCGGCCATGGCCTCCGAGCCGATCCTGCAACCCGATCCTCAAGCCTACGAACTCGTGGGCGACCTGTGGGCGCCGGGTCGGGACGAGGCCGGCAACAAGAATGCGGCGGAAGACATCAGCGGCATCGCCTGCATCGACCTCGGCGGTGGCAAGCGCCGCTGCCTGCTGGTCAACGACGAGGGCGGCAAGGCGCAGTTCGCCACCATCGATGGCCGACAAATCGAGCCGAAGAAGCGCGTCGACCTCATCGGCGAGGGCCCGAACCCGGAGACGCTCGGGCGGCAACCGAAGGGGCCGGGCTGCCCGGATACCCGCCAGAGGTTCAAGGAACTCGACGGCGAGGGCGTGGCCTACGCCGCCCCCTATTTCTACGTCACCGGCTCGCATGGCTGCGCCCGCCGCGCCAAGGCGTTCACCCTCTCGGCGATGCTGCTCGCGCGCATCCGCGTCACCGCCGACGGCAAGGCCGCGGTCCCCGAGGGGGCGGAGCCGGAAGGCGCGGTCGAGACCACGTGGCGGCTCGGCGATGCGCTGGCGCGGGCCGAGACCGTGGGGGCCTATGTCCTGAAGGATCTGACCGACGAGAACGGCCTCAACATCGAGGGTCTCGCGGTCGTCGGAGACACCCTCTATGCCGGCCTGCGGGCGCCCTCGCTCGACGGCAAGGCCTTCCTCGTCGCCGTGTCGGTGGAGGCGTTGTTCGCCGAGGGCCATGAGCCCTATACCGGCACGCCGAAGGTCATCCCGATCGAAGTCGGCGAAGGCGCCGGCGTCCGCGACCTAACGGTGCTGCCCGACGGCC
The DNA here is from genome assembly GCF_900114375.1 of Methylorubrum salsuginis. Taxonomy (GTDB): domain Bacteria; phylum Pseudomonadota; class Alphaproteobacteria; order Rhizobiales; family Beijerinckiaceae; genus Methylobacterium; species Methylobacterium salsuginis. The sequence continues at coordinate 81,924 of NZ_FOSV01000003.1, forward strand.
AACTCCTCGTGCTGACCGGCCCGGCGCAGTTCCAGGACGTGCCCTACCGCCTGTTCGGCTTCGATCCCAAGGGCAAGGCGGGCCCTGTGGCGCTCGGGCGCCTCGCCCCACTCGACGAATCCGAGAAGCGCGGCAAGCCCGAGGCGATCACGCCGGTGGGGAAGGACCGCGTGCTGGTGTTCTTCGACAGCCTGAAGAACGGCGCGCCCCGCAGCTACACCGTGCCCGGACTGAGCCGGTAAGGCCCGGCGAGCGCCAGCAGCCGGTCGCAATCGAGATGCGTCTCCAAATGGTCGGCGAAGCGGTCCAGCACCGCCTCGATCCCGGCCTCGTAGCGCTCGGACGACGGCGGCGCGCCGATCCGCGCGAGCCAGGCCGCCCGCTGGCGGTCGTCGGCAAACAGCCCGTGGACGTAGGTGCCGGACACGAGCCCGTCGGCCGAGACGGCCCCGTCCGGCCGGCCATCGGCGAAGCGCAGCAGAGGTTTCTGGGTATCCGGCCCGGTCGTGTCGCCGACATGCATTTCGTAGCCGGCGAAGGGTGCGCCGTCGCTCAGGGTCGTGCCCGTCACGGCGACGAGGCGTTTTTCGCCCCGCATCACCGTTTCGATGTCGAGGAGGCCGAGGCCGGGCAGGTTACGCGGCGCGCCCTCGATCCCGTCCGGGTCACGGATGCTGCGCCCGAGCATCTGGTAGCCGCCGCACAGCCCCAGCACCGGCCGCCCGCGCCGGACATGGGCCAGGATGTCGATGTCCCAGCCCTGGGCCCGGACGAAGGCGAAATCGTCGATGGTGGTCTTGGAACCCGGCAGCACGATCAGTGCGGCCTCCGCCGGGATCGGTGAGCCGGGGCGCACGAAGACGACGGCGACGCCCGGCTCCTGCCGCAGCGGGTCGAGATCGTCGAAATTGGCGATGTGCGGCAGAACCGGCACCGCCACCAGGGGCACGCCCGCGCGGGCACGATCGGGGGCATCGAGCGCCACCGCATCCTCGGGCGGCAGGCGGGCGGCGTCCGCGAAGAACGGCACGAGGCCGAGGGGCGCCCAGCCGGTGCGTTCCGCGATGAGCGCCATGCCGTCGGCAAACAGGCTCGGGTCGCCGCGGAAGCGGTTGACGATGAATCCGCGGATCATCGCGGCATCGTCTTGATCGATCACGGCCTGGGTGCCGACGAGGCTGGCGATGACGCCGCCGCGATCGATGTCGCCGACGAGCACCACCGGCGTCCCGGTCGCACGACTGAAGCCCATATTGGCGATGTCGCCCCGGCGCAGGTTCACCTCGGCCGGGGAGCCCGCCCCCTCGACCAGCACGAGGTCGGCCTCCGATCCGAGCCGCCCGAAGCTGTCGAGGACGGAGGCCATCAGGCGCGGCTTCCAGCTCTGGTACTCGCGCGCCTTGGCGGTGCCGATCATCCGCCCCTGCACCACCACCTGGGAGCCGACATCGCTCTGGGGCTTCAGCAGTACCGGGTTCATATGGACCGAGGGCGCCACCCGCGCGGCCCGCGCCTGGAGCGCCTGGGCCCGGCCGATCTCGCCGCCATCCGCCGTGACGGCGGCGTTGTTCGACATGTTCTGCGGCTTGAACGGGCGCACGCTCAAGCCGCGCCGGGTGAAGGCGCGGGCGAGGCCGGCCACCAGCAGCGACTTGCCGACATCGGAGCCGGTGCCCTGGATCATCAGGGCCCGGGTCACGGGGCGGGGCTCATGGATCGACGCATGAATCCGGCATGACAGGGCGGAGCCGTATGGTCGAGGGCCTCGAACGCGGATCGCGGCTGCGGCGGCTTCGCCGGCCTGTCACACGAGGGTGCTCTAAGCGGCGGACGAACGACCTCCCGACCCTGAGTCCCGACGATGCGCGAAGACGGCACCCGCTTGAGCGACGACGACCTCGAAGCGATCCGCCGCGAGATCGCCGACAGCTACGACGAGGAATGGGAGCTCGACCTCGACGAGGCCCGCCTCGACCGCCTCGAGGCGGGGGTCGGCGACGGGCTCGACCGGCGCACGTACTTTCGTGAGCTGCTGCGGCTCCAGCACGAGCTGGTGCGGCTGCAGGACTGGGTGAAGAACGAGGGCCTGCGCATCGTCGTGCTGTTCGAGGGGCGCGATTCCGCCGGCAAGGGCGGGGCGATCAAGCGCATCACCCAGCGCCTCAACCCCCGCATCTGCCGCGTCGCCGCTTTGCCCGCCCCGAGCGAGCGCGAGCGGACGCAATGGTACTTCCAGCGCTATGTCAGCCACCTCCCGGCGGCGGGCGAGATCGTGCTGTTCGACCGCTCGTGGTACAACCGCGCCGGCGTCGAGCGGGTGATGGGCTTCTGCTCGGAAGCCGAGGTGGAGGAGTTCTTCCGCTCCGTGCCCGAGTTCGAGCGGATGCTGGTGCGCTCTGGCATCGTGCTGGTGAAGTACTGGTTCTCGATCACCGATGCCGAGCAGGCGATGCGCTTCCGCATGCGCATCCACGATCCGCTCAAGCAGTGGAAGCTCTCGCCGATGGACGTCGAGTCGCGCCGCCGCTGGGAGGATTACACCCGCGCCAAGGAAGACATGCTGGCCCGCACCCACATTCCCGAGGCGCCGTGGTGGGTGGTCGAGGCGGTGGACAAGAAGCGGGCGCGCCTCAACTGCATCAGCCACCTGCTGGAGCAGATCCCCTACGGCACCGTCGAGCATCCGCCTGTCGTGCTCCCCGACCGGGTGCGCCACGCCGATTACCTGCGCCATCCGGTGCCGCCGGAGATGTTCGTTCCGGCTCGGTATTGAACCCGCTTGCGGTGGTATCGCCGCAGCGTGCGCGACACCCCGTCCTTGCGTGGCTGAGCCGAAGCAGTGACGGGGTGGGGAGAGGCGAAGGCGAGCATCCGACTCCGGGACGACTTCGGCGAAGCTGTTGGTGCAGCCATCACGACCGTTGTGGCGTTGTCGATAAAGGCCCATGTTGGGCCCACATCACGGTCCTGGACCGTTCACACCCCCTCAGATGACCCCGGCGCCTTCCGACAAGAGCGCCGCGGCGGACTCCTCCTTGGCCAGACGCATCGATCCGCAGGGCAAGCGCCCGCCCCTCCCCTCCCGCGAGCAGATCCTCGCTTTCGTCGCCGAGACGCCCGGTCCCGCGGGAAAACGCGAGATCACCAAGGCTTTCGGGATCAAGGGCGCCGACAAGATCGGGCTGAAGGCGATCCTCAAGGAGATCGAGCAGGAAGGCGGTCTGGAACGCCAGCGCGGGGGATTCCGCAAGGGCGGCAGCCTGCCCGACGTGGTCGTCGCCGACATCTTCGCCCGGGACCGCGACGGCGACCTCGTCGCCCGGCCGGCGCAGTGGGAGGGCGAGGGCGATCCTCCGAAGATCGTCGTCGAGCTGCCGCGGGCGGGCCGCAAGGGCAACCGCCCGGCGCCCGGCATCGGGGATCGCGCGCTGATCCGCGTCACGCCCGACGGCGAGGCCGCCAACCGCTACACCGGCCGCATCATCAAGGTGATCGGCAAGAACCGCGCGGAGATCGTCGGCATCTATCGGGCCGGGCGCGACGGCGGGCGCATCCTGCCGGTGGACAAGAAATCGCAAGGCAAGGAAATCGCGATTCCCCCCGGCGAGGAGGGCGAGGCGCGCGACGGCGATCTCGTCAGCGTCGCGGTAGAACGCGAGACCCGGTTCGGCCTCCCCCGCGGGCGGGTGCGCGAGCGGCTCGGGGCGCTGGGCACCGAGAAGGCCGTGAGCCTGATCGCGCTCCACGTCCACAACATCCCCCACGTCTTCCCCGCCGCCGTGCTGGCGGAAGCCGACGAGGCGAAGCGCGCGACGAAGCGCGGGCGCGAGGATTGGCGCGAGGCCCCGCTCGTCACCATCGACCCGCCCGACGCCAAGGACCACGACGACGCGGTGATGGCGCAAGCCGATCCCGATCCGGCCAACGAGGGCGGCTTCGTCGTCACCGTGGCGATTGCTGATGTCGCGGCTTACGTCCGCCCCGGCTCGGCGCTCGACCGCGAGGCGCTCTTACGCGGCAATTCGGTCTACTTCCCCGACCGGGTCGTGCCGATGCTGCCCGAACGCATCTCGAACGACCTCTGTTCGCTGCGCCAGGGCGAGGACCGCCCGGCGATTGCGGTGCGCATGATCATCGGCGCCGACGGGGTGAAGCGCTCGCACACGTTCCACCGCATCCTGATGCGCTCGCACGCCAAGCTCGCCTATGCGCAGGCGCAAGCCGCCATCGACGGCAGGCCCGACGAGACCAGCGGCCCGATCCTGGAAAGCGCGCTCCGCCCGCTCTACGCCGCCTACGAGGCGATGAAGCGGGCCCGCGACGCCCGCGGGCCGCTCTCCCTCGATCTGCCCGAGCGCAAGGTGCTGCTGACGCCCGAAGGCGGCGTGGACCGGGTGATCGTGCCGGAGCGGCTGGAGGCGCATCGGCTCATCGAAGAGTTCATGATCCAGGCCAACGTCGCCGCGGCCGAGACCCTGGAGAAGGCCAATTCCCCGCTGATCTACCGCGTCCACGACGAGCCGGCCCTGGAGAAGATGCGGGCGCTCTCGGAAGTGCTCGCCTCCATCGGCATCAAGATCACCAAGGCCGGGGCGCTCAAGGCCTCCCTGTTCAACCGCATCCTTGCGCAGGTCGCCGAGAGCGAGCACGCGATCTTCGTCAACGAGGTGGTGCTGCGCAGCCAGGCCCAGGCCGTCTACGCCGCGCAGAATCTCGGCCATTTCGGGCTGAACCTGCGCCGCTACGCCCACTTCACCTCGCCGATCCGGCGCTACGCCGACCTCATCGTCCACCGGGCGCTGATCCGCGCCTGTGGGATCGGCAAGGACGGACTGCCGACCGAGACCACGGTGGGCGAGCTGGATGCGGTGTCCGAGCAGATCTCGGGGGCCGAGCGCCGGGCGATGGCGGCCGAGCGCGAGACCATCGACCGGCTGATCGCCGGCTACCTCGCCGACCGCGTGGGCGCGACGTTCGAGGGGCGCATCTCCGGTGTGACCCGCGCGGGTTTGTTCGTGAAGCTCTCCGAAACCGGGGCCGACGGCTTCGTGCCCGCCGCCACCATCGGTGCCGACTTCTACCGCCACGACGAGACCCGGCACGCGCTCGTCGGCGACCGCACCGGCGAGACCTATCGCCTGGGCGACGAGGTCGAGGTGCGGCTGGTCGAGGCCGCGGCGGTGGCCGGAGCGCTGCGCTTCGAGATTCTCTCGGAAGGCCGCAGCCGCTCGGGCGGGGCGCGGCGGCCCGGCGCGACCAAGCCGGGGAAGGCGAAGTTCGGCGCCAAGGCGAAGTTCGAAAAAGCGAAATCGGCCCCATCGCGGCCCGGCCGCGCTGCGGCCAAGCCGCCGGCCTCCGACGGCGACGGGGCGCGGCGTCATCGCGGCTCGCGCCGCTGAGCCGGAGCGGGTAGGATCGGCCCATGACCATCGAGGCATTCCCCCCGCCCGACGCGGCGGCCGCGACGCGCACACGGCTCGCCCCGGCCATGGCCCGCGGCTTCCTCAACCGCTGCCCCCATTGTGGCAAAGGCAAGCTGTTCGGCCGCTTCCTCAAAGTGCGGCCGGAATGCGAGGCCTGCGGCCTGTCGATGGAGGGCCACCGGGCCGATGATCTGCCGCCCTACCTCGTGATTTTCATCGTGGGCCACATCGTCGGCTACCTCGTCTTGAAGGTCGAGTCGGGCTACGACGAGCCGCTCTTGCCGCTCTGGCTGTCTTGCACGGTCTTCCTGCTCCTCAGCCTCATCATGGGGCTCGGGCTGCTCCAGCCGGTCAAGGGCGCGGTGATCGGCCTTCAATACGCGTTCGGCATGCACGGGTTCGGCGTGGCGCCGCCGGTTCTCGGCGTGAGGGGGAAGCACGGCGGTGAGGCAGGAACCCGAACAGGCAACGCCCCCGGACTCGGCAACGCCTGAGGCCCCCTCCCCCGCACCCGCCAAGTCCACGGCTCTGCGCCCCCGCGAGGCCGCGACGCTGATCGTGCTCGACCGCTCCCGCAAGACCCTGCGGGTGCTGATGGGGCGGCGCAACGAGCGGCTCGCCTTCATGGGCGGCAAGTTCGTCTTCCCCGGCGGCCGCATCGAGCCGTCCGACCGGCAGATGCCGGTGGCGGGCGCCCTGTCGCAGCGGGCCGACGACGCCCTGCGGGCCAAGCTCCCCCGCGCGCCGCACCATCTCGGCCGCTCGCTGGCCTTGGCTGCCATCCGCGAGACCTACGAGGAGACCGGCCTCCTCATCGGCACCCGCGATTACGGCGCGCCGGAGACGGCGCCGGAGGGCGCGTGGCAGGCGTTTCTGGAAGAGGGCGTGATGCCCGATCTCGAAGCCCTGCATCTGGTCGCACGCGCGATCACGCCGCCGAAGCGCCCGCGCCGCTTCGACACCCGCTTCTTCGCGGTGGACCGCCGGAGCGTCGCCGCCGAGCGACCGGGCCTCGTCGGACCCGACGCGGAATTGACCGAGCTGGCCTGGGTCACCCTCGACGACGCGCGCAGGAAGCTGGAACTGCCGCGCATCACCCGCATCGTCCTCGACGACCTCGAGGGGGCGGCACAGGCGGGCTTCCCGCCCTACCGGCCGATCCCGTTCTATTTCGAGCGTCACGGCAAGAGCCTGCGGGAAGAGATCTGACCGTCCGCTTCCGGACGAATCGGCTCGCCGGCAGAAAATTGAATCAAATGTTGAATTTTGGGCCGGGCCTTAGGCACGCCTTAATGCGGCTCGGCGCATTCCGGAGCAATAACGGGAAGCCCGGACACGAACATGCTCGCCTTCAGGGGTCGATCCAGCGCCAACGCCCAGCTCGAGGCGTTGCATCGCTCCCAGGCCGTCATCACCTTCGCTCTGGACGGGACCATTGAGGAGGCCAACGCCAACTTCCTCGACCTGATGGGCTACCGCCTCGACGAAGTCCGTGGGCGCCATCACCGGATGTTCGTCGAGCCCCGGGAGGCCGCCTCCCCCGCCTACGAGGCGTTCTGGCAGAGCCTGCGGCAGGGCGCGTTCCAGGCCGCCGAGTATCGCCGCATCACCAAGGACAAGCGCGAGGTCTGGATCCGCGCCAGCTACAACCCCGTCCTCGACGCGAGCGGCCGCCCCCTGCGCATCGTCAAGTTCGCCCTGGACGTCACCGCGGAACGCCTCGCGGCGGCCGAATCCGCCGGCCAGCTCGCCGCCATCGACCGCTCGCAGGCAGTGATCCAGTTCGATCTCGACGGCACGATCCGCTACGCCAACGCCAACTTCCTCACCGCGCTCGGCTACGATCTCGCCGAGGTGCAGGGACGCCATCATCGCCTGTTCGTCGATCCCGTCGAGGCTGCATCGGCGGAGTACCGGGACTTCTGGCAGGCGCTGGCCCGGGGCGAGTACCGGGCGGGCGAGTTCAAGCGCCGGGCCAAGGACGGTCACGATGTCTGGATTCAGGCGAGCTACAACCCGATCCTCGATCTGGCCGGGCGCCCCTTCAAGGTAGTGAAATATGCCAGCGACGTGACCGCGGCGAAGATCGTCGCCGCCGACATGGCGGGCCAGGTCGAGGCCGCCCGGCGCTCGCAGGCGGTGATCGAATTCGCCCTGGACGGCACCGTGCTGGACGCCAACGACAATTTCCTGAACGCGATGGGCTACACGCTGGCCGAGGTGGTGGGCCGGCATCACAGCCTGTTCGTGACGCCGGAGCATGCCCGCAGCCCCGCCTATGCCGCGCTCTGGGACGGCCTGCGCGCGGGCCGGTTCAACTCGGCCGCCTTCCAGCGGGTCGGAAAAGGCGGGAAGGAGGTCTGGATCCAGGCCTCCTACAACCCGGTGCTCGATGCGGCCGGGCGACCGGTGAAGGTGGTGAAATACGCCTTCGACATCACCCAGAGCATGCGGGTGCGCACGAGCGCGCTGGCCATGGCCGAAGAGACGCTCGGCCGGGTGCGCGGCGTGGCCGCGGCCTCGGAGGAGATGCACCGCACCTCGACCGAGATCGCCCAGCAGATGGACCGTTCGAACCGGGCGGTCGGCGAGATTCAGGAGCGGATGGAAGCCGCCGGGCAGCTGTCGGAGCGGCTCGGCGCAGCGGCCGTCGCGATGAACGGCGTGGTCGATGCGATCACTTCCATCGCCGACCAGATCAACCTTCTGGCCCTCAACGCCACCATCGAGGCGGCCCGCGCCGGGCCGGCAGGCCGGGGCTTCGCCGTCGTCGCCACCGAGGTGAAGAGTCTGGCCGAGCAGGCGCGCTCGGCGACCGCGCGCATCACCGGGGAGATCGGGGCGATGCAGGCGGTGTCGCTGGAGGTGGGCGAGGCGCTCACCGCGACGGCCGCGGTGGTCGACACGGTCCAGGACTTCATCACCCAGACGGTCGCGGCCAGCACGCAGCAGAGCGCCACCTCCGGCCGGGTCAGCACCGACATGCAGGCGACCGCGGAGAGCGTGGCGGGCTTCGCGAGCAACCTCGACACGTGGAAGATCGGCCGGGACGAGGAGCAGGCTGCGGCCTGAGGCCCGTCAGGCCGCGCGCTCCGCATCGGCGACGAGGGCCGCCAGCCCCTCGCGATAGGTCGGGAAGGCGAGGCGCACGCCCAGTTCCTCGCGGATCAGGCGGTTTCGCACCCGCTTGTTCTCGCCGTAGAAGCTGCGGGCCATCGGACTGAGGTCGGCGGTCTCGAAATCGACCGCGGGCGGCAGCGGCAGGCCGGTCAGCTCGGCCGCGTACTCGATCACCGTCTGGGGCGGGGCGGGCTCGTCGTCGGTGACGTTGTAGACGGCGCCGTTGCGCGGGCGCGCGATCGAGGCGGCGAGCGTCGCCGCGATGTCGGCGACGTGGATGCGGTTGAACACCTGACCCGGCTTGACGATGCGCTGGGTCCGCCCGTCGCGCAGCTTCACGATCGGATTGCGGCCGGGGCCGTAGATGCCCGAGAGCCGGAACACCTGCACCGCCTTGCCGGTCTCCCGCCCGAAGGCGAGCCACGCTTCCTCGACGGCGAGACGCTCCCGCGAGCGGGCGCTTTTCGGGATCGCCGGCGTGGATTCGTCGATCCAGGCCCCGTTCTGATCGCCGTAGACCCCGATGGTCGAGAGATAGCCGATCCAGCGAATGCGGCTGCCGGCGATGGCCTCGCGGTAACGGGCGAGCGCCGTATCGCCGCCGGGGCCGGGCGGGGCGGAGACGAGGAGGATGTCGGTGTCGGCGAGATCCTCGGCGATACGGGAATCGTCGGTCTCGGGGCCGAAGGCGCGCAGGGTGAAACCGGTCTCGGCCGCAAGCCTTTCGGCGCGCGCAGCCTCCGTCACCGTCCCGCGCACCGTGCCGAAGCGCGCCCGCTGGTCTTCCGAAAAATGGCGGGCGGAGAAGCCGAGGCCGAAGACGAACAGGTTCATGCGCAACAGGTCTCCGAAGCGGACGGCCCCTCCATAGCCGTCGGCAAGAGGGCGTACCATTCGGCCCTCACATGGGGGTCCGGCTCGTCCCGGCCATGGGCTGCGTACAACGCGTCCAGCCGGGCCATCGGGAAAAGCCGCCCACACGCCCACACCGCCGCGCCGCGCACGACCGGGTCGGGGTCGGCGAGGCAGCGCGCGGCCTCCTCGGCCAGCGCCGCATCCCCCGAATTGCCGATGGCGATGAGCACGTTGCGCAGGATGCGGTCGCGGCCGGTGCGCTTGATCGGCGTGCCGGCGAAGAAGCTGCGAAACCCCGCCTCGTCGAGCCGGACCAGATCGGCGAGCGGCGGCGCGGCGAGGTCGGCGCGCGCGGCCATGCGGGTCTCCCGCGCGGCTCGCGCGAACTTGTTCCAGGGGCAGACCGCGAGGCAGTCGTCGCATCCGAAGATGCGGTTGCCGATCTTCTCGCGGAATTCCGTCGGGATCGGCCCCGCATGTTCGATCGTCAGATAGGCGATGCAGCGCCGGGCATCCAACCGGAACGGCGCCGGGAAGGCCTCGGTCGGGCAGGCGTCGAGGCAGCGGCGGCAGGAGCCGCAATGGTCGGTCTCGGGCGGATCGACCGGCAGTTCGGCCACGCAAAAAATCGCGCCGAGCATGAGCCAATTGCCGTGCTCGCGCGAGAGCAGCACCGTGTGCTTGCCCTGCCAGCCGAGGCCGGCGGCCTGGGCCAGCGGCTTCTCCATCACCGGGGCGGTGTCGCAGAAAACCTTCACCGGCTTCCCTGAGCGGGCCGAGAGGAAGCCGCCGAGTTCCTTCAGCTTGCCCTTGATCACCTCGTGATAGTCGCGCCGTTGCGCGTAGGTCGCGATGGTGCCGCGCTCCTTCTGCGCCAGGAGCGCGAGCGGGTCGGCCTCGGGCCCGGCATTCATGCCGAGCACGATCACGCTGCGGGCCTCCGGCCAGAGCGCGCTCGGGTCGGCGCGCTGGTCGGCGCGCTCCTCCATCCAGTCCATGCTGGCGTGGTGGCCCTCGGCGAGCCAGGCCGGCAGGCGCTCGCGCGTGAGCGGCACGGCGTCGGGCCGGGTGACACGCAGCGCATCGAAGCCGAGCTTTCTCGCCCGCGCCTCCACGACATCGCGGAGCGCGGCACCTTCGAGATACGTCTTGTCGGGCTTCAGAAATCCAGGTCCGCGTAGTGGGCCGCAGGCGGCATGCCGGGGGCGCGGTCGGCCAGGAGCGGACGGAAGGACGGGCGGGATTTCACCCGCGCGTACCAGTCCTTCGCCATCTCGTCCTCGTCCCATGGCACGTCGCCGAGATAATCCACGCAGGAGAGATGGGCCGCCGCCGCGAGATCCGCATAGGTCAGGTGGTCGCCGGCCAGCCACCGGCGATGGCCGATGAGGTAGCCGATATACTTCAGATGATAGCGCACATTGGTGCGCGCGGCGCGGATGGCGTTCATGTCCGGCGGGCCGCCGCCCTCCGAACTCGGCATGAAGCGCTTGTCGATCTTTTCGGTGACGAGATACTCGGTCACCTCGCCGTTGAACTTGACGAGGAACCAGTCGAGGAGGCGGCGCACCTCGACCCGGGCGGTGGTGGTGTCGGGCAGCAAGCGCCGCCCGTTGAGCCCGAGGCCGCGTGTCTCGTCGAGATATTCCGCGATCACGCCCGCGCCGGGCACGGCGAGCCCGGTCTGCTCCACCAGGACCGGCGTGGTGCCGGCGGGATTGACGACCAGAAAATCCCGGCGACGCTCCCAGGTGCGTTCTTCCACGAGCACCGGCTCCATGCCCATCTCGGTCAGGGCGAGGCGGATGAAGCGGGAGTTCGGGCAGAACGGTGCGTGGTGGAGGGTCGCCATGAAGGCCGTGGTTTGAAGCGTGACGTTTGGACAGACAGCCGGCTCGGCAACGCGCCTTGCCCCCGCGAGGGTCCGGCCGACGGGCCAGGATTATGGCCGGTTCGTTTCGTCCCCGTTAACACGCTCGCCGCATCGCGGTAACCGCCCGTCAACCCTGCCGCCCCAAAGCTGCCGCACCGCCGTCGTCTGCCGCGCTCCGGCGCCTGCCTCCACGGCGCGGATCTTGCGCCCGGCCGGCGCAGAGGAGCAGCACACCCATGGATCTCGTCCTGATCGCGAAGGCGCTCGTGCTCGCCGTGGTGGAGGGCGCCACCGAGTTCATCCCGGTCTCCTCGACCGGGCACCAGCTGCTGGTCGGCCACTTCATCGGCTTCCACTCGCCCAACAACACCTTCGAGGTGCTGATCCAGCTGGGCGCCGTGCTCGCGATCCTCTACGCCTATTTCGGCAAGCTGTGGGGCATCGCCACCAGCCTGCCGAACGACCCGAGGGCGCGCCGCTTCGTGGGCGCCGTGCTGCTCGCCTTCCTGCCGGCCGCGATCATCGGCGGCGTGGCCTCGAAATACATCAAGGCCTACCTGTTCAACCCGTGGATCGTCTGCGCCACGCTGGTGGCGGGCGGCCTCGTGCTGCTCGTGATCGACGACATGGTCGGCGAGCCGAAGGCGACGCCCAAGGACGAGAGCCACACCGACACGGTCGAGAACCCGCGCAAGACCGACGTGTTCGAGTTCAGCCTGCCGATGGCGCTCAAGATCGGCTTCTTCCAGTGCCTCGCGATGATCCCCGGCGTGTCGCGCTCCGGCGCCACCATCGTCGGCGCGATGCTGATGGGCGCGAGCAAGCGCTCGGCCACCGAGTTCTCGTTCTACCTCGCCATGCCGACCATGGCCGGCGCCTTCGCCAAGGACCTGCTCGACAACTACAAGAACCTCTCCACCGACGACGCGTTGTTGATCGTCATCGGGTTCATCGCCGCCTTCGTCTCGGCCCTGATCGTGGTGCGCACGGTGCTGGACTACGTCTCGCGCCACGGCTTCTGGCTGTTCGCGTGGTGGCGCATCATCGTCGGCTCGCTCGGCTTCGCGGGACTGATTATTTTTGGCTGAGCCTTCAGGATTTTGAACGAGGCGGGGGCGTCGTCCCGGACTAAAGTCGGTTGTCGTCCCGCCGCGCGCCGTGCGAGGGCTTGCGGCCACGCCGCCGCTCTCCCACAGAGGCGGCACGGAATCGCCGCACGCCAGGGTTCACGATGGAAGACCGTCCGCTTGCCGAGTTGTTCGAGCCCGCGACCCAGGAGCGCTGGCGCAAGGCGGTCGATGCCGCGCTGAAGGGCGGCGATTTCGAGAAGCGCCTCGTCTCGAAGACCGCGGACGGCCTGCGCATCGAGCCGCTCTATGCCCCGGCCGAGCCGACCACCCAGCCGGTGCGGGCCCCGGGCCCGTGGCGCCTGGCGCAGCGGATCGACCATCCGGAGGCCGAGAAGGCCGCCGCGCAGGCGCTGACCGACCTCGAAGGCGGCGCCGACGCGCTGGTGCTGGTGGAGGCGGGGGCGCCCGCCGCCCGTGGCTTCGGTCTCGACCTCTCGGACGTCGACGGGCTCGATGCGGCGCTCAAGGGCACGATGCTGCCGCTGATCGCGCTCCGGCTCGATGCCGGCGCCCGCGGCTTCGCGGTGGCGGGCCTCCTCAAGCAACTGGTCGAGCGGCGCGGCGACGATCCGGCCGAACTCGACGTGGATCTCGGCCTGGACCCGCTCGGCACGCAGGCCGCGACCGGCACCGCCCAGGAGGGTTGGGAGGGCCAACTCGTGCAGGCCCTCACCGATTTTTCTGCCTATCGCGGCCGGGTGGCGCTGGCCGATGCCCGCCCCTATCACGAGGCCGGCGCCAGCGAGGTTCAGGAACTCGCGGTCGTGCTCGCCACGGCAGTGGCCTACTTGCGCGCCCTGGAGGCCGGCGGGCACGATCTGGAGCGGGCCCGCGACGGGATCTCGGTGCTGCTGGTGGCGGATGCCGACGAGTTCCTGACCATCGCCAAGTTCCGGGCGATCCGCCGGCTCTGGGCCCGGATCGAGGAGGCCTGCGGCCTGGAGCCCAAGCCCCTGCGGGTGCTCGCCGAGACCGCGTGGCGGATGATGACCCGCCGCGACCCCTTCGTGAACATCCTGAGGGCGGCCATGGCGTCCGCCTCCGCCGGCCTGGGTGGTGCCGATTCGGTCACCGCCCTGCCCTACACCCTGGCGCTGGGCCTGCCGGACGCCTTCGCCCGCCGCGTGGTGCGCAACAGCCAGATCGTGCTGATCGAGGAATCGAACCTCGCCAAGGTCTCCGACCCGGCGGCCGGCGCGGGCGGTTTCGAGGCGCTGACCGCCGAGCTGACCGAGAAGGCCTGGGCCGCCTTCCAGGAGATCGAGCGCGAGGGCGGAATCGCTCGGAGCCTCGCCTCCGGCGCGCTCGCCGGCCGGATCGAGACGGTGCGCAAGGCCCGCGAGCGCGCGGTCGCGACCCGCAAGCAGCCGTTGACCGGTGCCAGCGAGTTCCCTTTCCTCGCCGAGAAGCCGGTGACGGTGCTCGACGTGAAACCCCGCGAGGCGGCGGCGCGGGCGGGTGGCGCCCTCCCCTCGCAACGCCTCGCCGAGCCCTACGAGGCCCTGCGCGACGCCTCCGACGCGGCGCTGGCCGGGAGCGGCAAGCGCCCGGCGGTGTTCCTGGCCAATCTCGGCGCGGTCGCGATCCACAACGCCCGCTCGACCTTCGCGGCCAACGCCTTCGCGGCGGGGGGCATCGAGGCTCTGGGCAATGACGGCTTCTCGGATGCGGACGCCCTGGCCGAGGCCTTCAAGGCGTCGGGCGCACGGCTCGCCTGCCTGTGCTCGTCGGACAAGCTCTACGAGACGGAGGCCGTGCCGGCCGCCAAGGCTCTGAAGGCGGCCGGCTGCACCACGCTCTACCTCGCCGGCAAGCCCGCCGACGAGGCGGCTTTCCGCGAGGCCGGCATCGACGGCTTCCTGTTCGCGGGCTGCGATCTGCTGGCGCTGCTCACGGAAGCCGGCGAACGGGCGAAGGGCTGAGAGCGTCCCCTCTCCCCGCCATGCGGGGAGAGGGCTTCGGCGACCTCGTCAGCGCCGTAGCGATCAGCCGGAGCCGGTGGCCTCGTTCCCGTCCGTCGCTTCTCGAACGGCTGGAGCATGCGTCCCGCAAGGCGGTTTCCGGCTTCTAGAAAAAGCCGACGCGGTTCAAGGATTCAGAACGTCACGCACCCGCACCGGGATCGCCCTGCAGGCCGGCGGCGATGTGGTTGTTCAGCGAGACCAGCGATTCGATCTTCTCGCGGCTCGGCTCGATCATCGCGTCGATGATGGTGCGGAACACGAAGACCGAGAGACGGCTGATGCCGATGCGGATGTCGTCGGGGAGCGGGTTGGCCGGGTCGGTCGCCGCGGAGGCCAGGATCGTCCAGACCTTCTGGTTGAACACCAGCGCCTCGTTGAGGGCGGAGCCGATGCCGACCTCGGGACCGAGCGCCTGAAGCTTGCCCGCGGCCTTCAGCAGGACGGCGGCCTCGGCCTCGCGGGGGGGGAGCGCGACGCGCGCGACCTTCGCGTAGGCACTGGCCCCATACGACATCGCCCGAAACTCCCTTGCGCCGGACGCATACGCCGTCCGCACCTCCCGTGTGACACCGGTTTGTTAAAAGGCGGTGTGTAAGACCGGTCGCCGTATTGGTGCCCCGAAAGGGAGCGAGGTGTCTGCTGTGGACAACTCGTGCCGCGACCCGGGTCCGGAACCCGACAGGTATGACGAATTTCTTCCTCGGCCTCATCGCCGGCTGCATCATCGCCGGCGTCGTCACCATCTCGGCGGCGCGCAATCCGTCGGTCCAGACGCGGCTTGGGCTGATGCCCGTCGCTCAGGCCGCCGCGCCGCCTCCGGCCCCGGTCGCCCGCATCGAGCCGCCGCGCTGCCCGGAGGCGCAGGCCGAGACGACGGTCGGGCGGCCCGACATGCTGTTCTCGCGAAGCCGGCTCTGGTCGATCAAGCCCTGAACCCCGGCCCGCCTCGGACGCCGCCTCAGACGCTCGTGCCGATGAGGAACATCACCATGGTGGTGGCCAGGGTGCAGCCGAGGAAGCCGCACAGGGCGGCGGCGAAGGACGGGCCGGTCTGGATCGTGGCGGCCTCGGCGGTGGCGTCGATGGTGTTCATGGCGGCGTTGATGGCGGTGTTCATGGCGCGATCCCGAATCGGAAGGCTTGGATGGACTGACCATGCGGCGCACGGCCACGCTCGGCAGTGCGGGGACGCACGTCGATGGCGGGCGCGACGAAGTCTTCGCCGCGGCGTTTCAGGTTTCGTGAAGTCCGGGGCGCGCCGCGACGGCGCAGCCCGTCAGTCGCAGCGGTTCAGTTTCTTGGCGATCCGCAGGTCGCGCAGCTCGCTGCGCAGATCGATCGCCACCACGTCGGCCCCACAATCCTCGAAAGCATCCTGCGCTTCGTGGAAACGGTCGCCCACCTCGTCGAGGGTGTCGCAGACCCGGTCGCGGTTGCCGAGCCGGGCCTCTTGGTTGGCTTGGTAGCGCAGCGCACTGGCCTCCTGCATCTTGCGGCGCCCGTCGAGACAGCCGGGGGCGGCGATGGCGGAGGTGGCGAGGCTCGCACCGACGAGAACGGCGGTGAAGCCGGCAAGAACGGTTGAACGCATGGGAAGACCGACGCTGTTTCGACCGAGGTCGTGAAGGTTTCGAATGGGGCGGGTGCGATGCCGTTGGCTTTCGCCGCGGTGCATCGCCTCGCTGTCGGTCTGATGAACGGTGCGGCTAAGCCGATGGTTCCGGTCTCTCTTCGGCGTGATTGACGGAACCTTTGCCGGACGGATCGCCACCCCCGCCACGGCGGCGCGAGGTCAGAATCCGCTCCAGCGCGACCGGTTGCACCCCCAGCGCATCGACGCCGACATCGTATTGCCGCGGGATCGGCTTGAGGCGACCGTGCGAGTGGCCGTGCAGGTTGATGGCGCCGCGCCCGAGGCCGTTCCAGGTGCGGAACGCGTAATGGCACAGCACGAGCCGGCGCTCGTCCACCGTGATCTCGGCGTAATGCGCCACCGAGGCCCAGCCGGGCGCGGCGAGCGTCGCCGGCCCGTCGTTGTTGCCGACGATGAGGTGCTTGCGGCCCCGGAGCGAGGCCAGCAGTTCGGCGACCCGCTCCGGCGGCGGCCCCAGCGCGAAATCGCCGAGATGCCAGACCTCGTCGTCGGGCCCGACCACGGCGTTCCAGGCCTCGATCAGGGCCTGGTCATGGGTCGGCAGGTCGGGGAACGGGCGCCGGTCGATCCGCAGGATGCGCGGATCGCCGAAATGGGTGTCGCTGGTGAAATACGTGGTCATCCGCCGCGCCTTCTCGCCCCGAGGCTGTGTAGCGCGGCGGTTCCCCCGCAGGAACCGGCCGTTCGAGCACCGGTCCGAACGGCGACCGCCGGCCTGTGAAAAGCCGATGCGGCGTAGAGGCGGGGGATCGCCCTGGATCGAACGTCCAGGGCGATCCCTCAACGGCCGGGGCTGAAGCGCATCGGCACGGTCACGGAGAGGCTCGGCTGCGTCACGCCGGGCGGAGCGGGCGGCATGCCGCCCCGCGCCGCCGCCAGGGCGGCGCTGTCGATGGCGCCGATGCCGCTGCTGCCGACGAGGGCCGCACCGCTGACGGCACCGGACCGGCTCACCGTGAAGCGCACGGTCGCGACACCGCCGGCGGTCCCGGCGGCGGCCTCCCGGTTCATGCGACCGCGGAGCGCCGAGGCGATCGAGCCCTTCCAGGCCGCCATGGCGTTGGGGTCGCTGCCCGAAGCCGCCGCACCGGTCGATCGCTGCCGCGAGGCGGCGGCGGAGTCGCGCGCCGCTCCCTCCTTTGCCTGCTGGGCGCGCCGTGCGGCGTCGCGCTCGGCCTTTGCCTTGGCAAGCGCCTTGAGCTTCGCCTCGCGTTCGGCCTCGCGCTTCTTCTCCAGAACCTCCTCGCGCCGACGCTCGCGCTCGAGCTCACGCTTCTTCTCCAACGCCGCCTGACGACGCGCCTCGCGCTGCTCATCGGGCTCCTTCTTCGGCTCGGGCGTCCGTGCCACCACCGGCGGCGGCGGCGCGAGCGGCTCGGCCTCCTGGGCCTGCGAGGTGATGACCTGCTCCTCGGGCGGCGGCGGGGGCGTCTCCAGCGGCACCTCGGCGACGGCCTCGGGCGGCGGGGGCGGCGGCTGGACCTCCTCCGGCATCACCTGGGTCATCTCGGTGGGCTCGGGCGGCTTCGCCTCCTCCGGCACGACCTCCGCCGTTTCCGGCGGCGGCGGAGGCTTCACCTCGTCCGGCGTCTCGACGGGCTCGGCCGCAGCCGGCTCGCCCTCGGGCTTGGCCTCCTCGGGCACCTCCTCGATGCGCTGCGTCTCGGCGACGGCCTGGGTCTCGGCTTCCATCATCTGCGGCGCGAGATCGATGGAGATCTCCTGTTCGCCCGCCGCCTCGGGCGGATTCGTGCGCAGGAAGGCGAGGCCGGCCAAGGCCGCGAGATGCAGCAGCAGGGCGATGACGAAGGCGGCGACGAGCGTGCCCTGCCCTCGGTCCGGACCGCCGGGCGCGCGTTCAACGTGAGCGGTCATCGGCTTACTTGGCGGCTCCCGCGGCGGCGGCGCCACCGCCCGGCGACTGGGCGATCAGCGAGACCTTGGTGAAGCCGGCTTGCGCCACGACGCCCATGGTCTCGAGAATCTTGCCGTAATTCGCATCGCGATCACCGCGCACCAGCACCACCTGATCCGGATTCTCGGCCTTCAGCTCCTTGAGCCGCGGCAGCAGCGTCTCCGGCGTGAACGCGTCCTTGGCGATGTAGGGGTTGCCGTCCTTGTCGATCGAGACTTCGAGCGGCTTCTGCGCCTGCGCGACCTTGGCCGCGGCGGTCTTCGGCAGTTGCACCGGCACGCCGGTCGTCATCAGGGGGGCCGCCACCATGAAGATGATGAGCAGCACCAGCATCACGTCCACCATCGGGGTGACGTTGATGTCGGACATCGGCGTGGCGTCGAGGCCGTCCTCGTCGTCGCCGCCCCCCGAGCTCCGCAGGGATCCCATGGCCATGTGTATCGCCCTCCCGGGCGTGCGCGGTCCCCCGGCCGGGCGGGACCTGCGTCGAAGTTCGAGTGGAGAGGGATCGGCGGCGCGCGGCGCGGCCCGCCGGGATGGGTGCGATTATTCGGCCGCGGCGGCGCGGGCGTGCGGGCTGCGGTCGCGGGCCAGGCGATTGCCGAGCACGGCGATGCAGGAGACGAAGCCGGATTGCAGGCGGGCGACATCGCCGGAGAGCTTGTTGTAGGCCATCACCGCGGGGATCGCGACGACGAGCCCGATGGCGGTGGCGAACAAGGCCTCGGCAATGCCAGGCGCCACCACGGCGAGACTGGTGTCCTGGCTCTTCGCGATCGAGGAGAACGAGTTCATGATGCCCCACACCGTGCCGAACAGGCCGATGAACGGGGCGGTGGAGCCGGAGGTGGCGAGCAGGGGCAGGCCGCTCTGGAGCCGCTTCACTTCGAGGCCGAGGGCGCCCTTCATGGCGCGCTCGATGCGCTCGCGGCGCTCCGCCCGGCTCTCGCTCGGGTCCTGGTCGCGCCACGCGTCGAGCCCGGCATGGACGACGCGGCCGGCGATGCCGTCCTGCTTGGCGTCCACCGCGCCCTCCTGGCGCACCATCGCCTCGAACGCCTTGGCCTGACGCTTGGCGGCGGCGAGGCGCACGACCTTCTCGAACACTACGGTCCAGCAGGCCAGCGAGGCGACCACGAGAAGGATCATCACGCCCTTCACGATCGGATCGGCCTGGAGAAACAGGCCGAGGAACGAGAAGTCGTGACCGGCAGCGGCGGCGGCTTCCACGGGCGCGGATGTCGGTTCCATCTCGTAACTCCTCGAATCTCGGTGTCAGGGCGCGTCGCCCGAGCCGGCCGGCTCGGCGACTCGGATCAGCGGTCGAAGGCCGCCGGCGTCTTGGTGGCGGTCTCGATCCGCTCCAGGCAGGTCTCGCGGCTCGCCTCGCCGCCCTCGCAGGCGAGCACGTCGTTGAGCAGGATGCGGCCGATCTTGGGGCAGGACAGGCCGGCGAAGTCGAACAGGCGCACGACCGTCTTCTTCTCCTGCACGGGGCCGAGTTCGACGGCGAGGCGCTTCTGCGCGACGCCCTCGGTGTCGAAGGCGAACAGATCGACCTTGAGGGACTTCAGCGCCGGCCCGTGGCCGTTATCGACCAGCATGTAGGTGCGGCAGGCCTCGCCCGCGGGCTCGAGCCGGTTCAGCTCGATCTTGAGCGGCGCGCCCTTGGCACTGTCCTTGGCGGTTTCCCTGGCCGCGCCGTCCTGCGCGACGGCGCCCGTCATCGCCCAAGCTCCGGCCAGCACGATGCCCGCCACCACCGCGAATCCGCGCATCATTCCCCCGGCTGCCTGCATCACGACGATCGATCCTCCCTGCCGCGGTTCGGCGCGATGCCGGGCCGCGGGCCTCGATGGTGCCCGGAACGGGCGTGAAGTCTCCCGGAGCCCCACTGGCGGACCGGTCGCGGCGACGGTCCGCGCGGCGGTCCTGCGATGTCCGGATACGGCAATGCCCAGTCACGGCGCCCTCAGGCAGGGCACCGCGTCTATTCAGCCGGGTGCGTATCCGACAAACCGGCCCGGGATCAAGGCGACGACTGAATTTCAGAGCAATTCCAAACTGTTAATCGGCTCCGGCTTGGCCGCACGGAATTGCCGTTTCATCCTGACCATTCTTGCGCTTCGTTCCCGCATCGACGCAGTGAGACCGCCCCCGGCCCCGCTTCGGCCCGACCCTTGATCGACCCGGAACCGCTTTCCATATCAACGCTCAAGGGCGCTGCCGCAGGGCGGGCCCGAGACCGCGGGGTGCCGCCGGGATCGCGATCCCCAGGGCCCCGCCGGAGGTTCGAGTTGACGATGACGCGGCCATCCCCGTTCGGGCACCCGTTCCTGCTCGGCTTCGACGAGATCGAGCAGGCGCTCGACCGCGTCGCGAAGGCCGGGAGCGACGGCTATCCGCCCTACAACATCGAGCGCGTGCCCCGCGGCGAGCGCGAGCCCGAGCGCCTGCGGATCACGCTGGCGGTGGCCGGCTTCACGCAGGACCAGCTCGATGTCTCGCTCGAAGAGAACCAGCTCGTCGTGCGCGGCCGGCAGATCGACGACAAGTCGCGGCAATTCCTGCATCGCGGGATCGCGGCGCGTCAGTTCCAGCGGGCCTTTCTGCTCGCCGACGGCATGGAGGTGCTCGGCGCCGACCTGTCGAACGGGCTCCTGTCGATCGACCTCGTCCGGCCGGAGCCGGAGCGGGTCGTGCGCAAGATCGCGATCTCTTCGCGGGAGGACTGACGCGGCGACGGACCGCAGCCGCGACGCGCGTCTCTTCACCACCGCCGGTTTGTGGCCGCCGATGCTCGGGACCATATCCGGTTCACGCTCTGCCTTTGGAGGGCAACCATGAACGACCTGACCATCACGGAAGCGACCCCCGCCCCCGCCATCGATCCGGCCGAGTTCGCCGCGCTCGGCGAGGGCCATATCGCCTATGTCCGTCCGATCCGCTCGGACGAGGTGCGCGCGCTGTTCCCGCAGGCGCCGGAGATGAGCCCCGGGCTCGATCTCTTCGCCCTGCTCTCGGCCTCGGGCGCGCCGATCATGCTGACCGATTCGCGGGAAGTGGCCGTCGCGAACGCGATGGCGCATTCGCTCTACCCGGTCAGCCTGCACTGATTCTGTCTCAATTCGCACCGACGACCGTGCCTCCCCTCTCCCCGCAGGCGGGGAGAGGTGAAAGCGCGGCTCCGCCTTCGCCCTATCGAGCCCCCGGCCCGGCCGCCTCCGCGGCCATCAGCGCGAACGCGTAGATCAGCCCCACCTCTTCCAACCGGTCGAAGCGTCCGGCGGCGCCGCCATGGCCGGCTTCCATGTTGATGCGGCAGAGGATCGGCCCGCCCCCGGTCATCGTCGCGCGCAACCGCGCGACCCACTTGGCCGGCTCCCAATAGGTGACGCGCGGGTCGGTCAGCCCCCCGAGCGCCAGGATCGCCGGATAGCGTTTGGCCGCGACGTTGTCGTAGGGCGAGTAGGACAGGATCTTCTCGAACGCCGCCTCGCTCTCGGCCGGGTTGCCCCATTCGGGCCATTCCGGCGGGGTCAGCGGCAGGTCGGCGTCGAGCATGGTGTTGAGCACGTCGACGAAGGGCACGTCGGCGACGATTCCGGCGAACAGCTCCGGGGCGAGGTTGGCCGCCGCCCCCATCAGCATCCCGCCCGCGCTGCCGCCATGCGCCACGATGCGCCCTTGCGAGGTGTAGCCCGCCTCGATGAGCGCCCGCCCGCAGGCGACGAAGTCCGAGAAGGTGTTGGGCTTCTTCTCGCGCTTGCCGTCGAGGTACCAGTTCCAGCCCTTCTCGGTGCCGCCCCGGACATGGGCGATGGCGTAGACGAAGCCGCGATCGACCAAGCTGAACAGGTTGGTGCGGAAGGAGGCCGGCATCAGCGTGCCGTAGGAGCCGTAACCGTAGAGCAGCAGCGGCGCCGAGCCGTCGAGGGGCAGATCGCGGCGATGGATCAGCGAGACCGGAACGGTCTCGCCGTCGGGGGCCGTGGCGAACAGGCGGCGGGTGACGTAGTCGGCGGGTTCGTGGCCGCTCGGCACGCTCTGGCGCTTGCGCAGGATGCGGGCGCGGGTGACGCAATCGTAGTCGTAGGTCTCCGACGGCGTCGTCATTGACGAATAGACGAAGCGGATGCGGTTGGTCTCGAACTCGTAGCCCGGCAGGAGACCGAGGGAATAGGCCTCCTCGGCGAACGAGACCGTGTGCTCCTCGCCCTTCAGGTCGCGCACGACGATGCGCGGCAGGGCGTTCTCCAGTTCGAGCCGCACGAGGTGATTCCCGAGCACGTGCAGGTGCCGGATCATCACGCCGGGGCGGTAGGGCACCGCATCGACCCAGTTGGCGCGGGCCGGCGCGTCCAGCGGGCAGGTGACGATCTTGAAATCGACCGCCCCGTCGGCGTTCGTCAGGATGACGAGATACGAGCCCCAGTGCTCGACCGAGTAGATCAGGCGCGGTTCGCGCGGCGAAACGACGGTGAGCGGGCCCTCGTCCTGGGCGCGGTCGAGGAGATGGACTTCCGCGGTCTCGTGGTCGCTCGCCGTCACGGTCAGGTAGGTGCCGGACTGGGTGCGGCCGATATTGACGAAGAAGCCGGCATCCGCCTCCTCGTAGACCACACGATCCTCCGCCTGCGGGGTGCCGAGGCGGTGGCGCATGACCCGGGCCGGGCGGTGGTTCTCGTCGAGGGCGACGTAGAAGAAGGCGGTGCCGGAAGCGTTCCACACCACGTCGCCGGCGGTGTTCTCGATCCGCTCGTCGCGGTCGGTGCCGGTGTCGAGGTCGCGGACCCGGATGGTGTGAAGTTCCGAACCCTTGGTGTCGGCGCCCCAGGCGAGCAGGCGGTGATCGTCGGAATGGGCCGCGCCCGCGATCTCGAAGAAGGCGAGCCCCTCCCCTTCCCGGTCGCCGTCGAGCAGGATCTCCTCCCCGGTCTCGGCATCGCCCGCCTCTTCGGCGATGCGGTGGACCGTGCGCGGACGGCGGCAGACCAGCGGGTGCTGCCCGCCCTCGCGGTGGCGGGTGTAGTAGGCGAACGGTCCGTCGGGATCGGGGACTGAGCCGTCATCCTCGCGGATGCGCCCGCGCATCTCCGCCACCAGCGTCCTGCGCAGGTCGTCCGCCTCCCCCAAAGCCGCCGCCGCATAGGCGTTCTCGGCCTCCAGAGTGGCGCGGATGTCGGCGGGCAGCGCAGCCGGGTCCTTCAGCACCTCGCGCCAGTTCGGCGCCTTGAGCCACGCGAACGGGTCCTCGATCCGCCGGCCGTGGACCGTGAAGACATGGGGACGCGCGTCCGCCGCCGGGGCGGCGGCGGGCAGGGTGAAGGCGGGGGGGCGGACAGAGGTCATGGCCGGGGCTCCAGCGTCGTTTGCGCCGGATGTGCCGCGTGAGCGGCCCGCCCGCAAGGCGCCAGCGGTCGCGGGGCATGCGCGGGGCACGAACGGGACAAATCGGTAATGATCGGCGCGCGGGCAAGGAAGCGGACAAGGAAACCGAATCGCGCGGGCGGCCGTGAATGCCGATGAACCGCAGCGCTCGCCCCACCATGACGGTGTTGAGGAAACTACGGGCAGGACACGTCCTGCATACCCGCTCTGTCTTGCAGGCCTAATCTGGATGATCTAGGTAGAGGGCGTGATTGCTGGGGGCGTCACACTCAACCGATAACGTGCGGGCCGCGCGCGCTGAGCCGCCCAATCCTGCTCGATCCGCGCGTCGCTCCTTGCAGAGCCGAGCGCTGGACCGTGTGCGGGGCACCGCATCAAGGGACAGTATCGAATCATGAACGAAACCGAGACGCCGGTCGACTACGTCGTCCTCACCGCCGACATCGTCGCTGCCTACGTCACCAAGAACCCCGTGCCGGCGGGCGAACTCGGCCACCTGATCGGAGCCGTCCACGGCGCCCTGCTCCAGGTCGGCACCGGCCGCGTCGCTCCGAAGGCGGAGCCGACCGAGCCGCAGCAGCCGGCCGTGCCGATCAAGAAGTCGATCCAGCCCGACTACATCGTGTGTCTGGAGGACGGGCGCACCTTCAAGTCCCTCAAGCGGCATCTACGCGCGAAGTACAACCTCTCGCCCGAGCAGTACCGCGCCAAGTGGGGCCTGCCGCCCGAATATCCGATGGTCGCCCCGAACTACGCCAAGGCCCGCTCCGACCTCGCCAAGGCGATCGGTCTCGGCCAGCCCCGTCCGGGCAATTACGACGAAGCCGCCTGAGGCGCTTCGCGGCCCCGGCCGCCGTAGCTTCGCAGCCTGTGGAAAAGCCCGCCGTCCCGCTTTCCGGGACGGCGGGCTTTTTCGTGATCGGGGACCGTCGAATCAAGTTATCAACAGGCAAGTCCGGTGCGCCCAGCCCCCGCCACCGGCGCCGAACCCCCATCGCCTATTCCGGCTCGGCGCTGTCCCGACCTTTTCGTGCGTCTGGGTGGGTTCGAATCTCGTCCGCTGAAGTCGGCACGGGTTCGTCGCGAAGAAGGCGCGGCGGAACGAGAGATGGTGGTCGCGATCCGATCCTGCGCCAACGGATGCGGTTCGCGTGCCGAAAGTGGCCAAGCCGACCGAAAGTCAGTGCCAACCTGAGGTTAATTTTAGCAGCGTAACGCTGCAACCTCAGGACGCACAATCGGACTGTCAAGGCTTGTTTTAGGATGATTGTCCTTTAGCCTGAGGGCCTCGGCGGCTTTTAGGGGGCATGATGTCAAAGGAACAAAACAAGAACAATCGAGGCCGTGATGCGGCGGGCGGCGGATTAGGCCGCGAGGCGGAACGGCTTCTGGCGGCGCTCGCGGCCGAGGGGGCCTATGCCTTCCCGGACCCGTCGGCGCCCGACACGCTGATCGTCCGCGGCGGCGGACGCGGGGTCTCCCTCGGGGGCGGGCGCTTTCCCGCGCGGGCCGGCGAGGCCCTGGTGGCCGCCGATCTCGCGGCCCGGGACGACGGGCGCCGCAACCGCCTCGTCATCGGCGCGGCCGGACGCGCCCGGCTGCGGCGGGCGATGGAGCCGCGGGACGAAGCCTTCCGGATGCAGCATCTCGATCCGGTGCCGGAGGGGAGCGGAGCGGAGGCCCGCCTGCGCGACGCCTCCGAGAGCCCGCTTGCCTGGATGGCGCGGCGGCGCGGGCGCGACGGCGAGCCGATGATCGACGCGGCGGCCTTCGCGGCGGGCGAGCGCCTGCGCCACGACCTCGCCGCGGCCCAGATGCTGCCGAGCGTCACCGCCGACTGGACGGCCCAGCGCGTCGATGGCGGGGGCCCGCGCGATCCGTCCGCCGCCACCGACCGGACGGTGGCGGCGCGCCAACGGGTCGATCAGGCGCTCGCGGCGGTCGGCTTCGACCTGTCGGGCCTGCTGATCGACCTGTGCGGCTTCCTGAAAGGTCTGGAACGGATCGAATCCGAGCGCAAATGGCCGGCCCGCTCGGCCAAGGTGGTGGCCCGCATCGCCCTGGGGCGGCTGGCCGAGCATTACGGGATCGAGCCGGAGGCGCGCGGGCCGGAGCGGGGCCGGACGCGGTTGTGGCGGGCGGGGGGCGACGGCGCGGCTCGCTGAAGCATCGTGCCGAAAGGTGGCTTCCGGCTTTCAAAAAAGATGATGCGGCGCAGAAACTTATAGCATCGCCTCGAGGGGATGGGGCGCGAACCGGAGGACGCGGCGCATCCCCATCCCCGTCAGGCGGAGAGCGGGACCGGCAGCGCTTCTCGGCGAGGAAGGTCTACGCCGCCACCAGCCGCCCGGCCTCGCGGTGGATCCGCTCCACCATCGACCGCACGCCGTTAGAGCGCTTCGACGTGATGTGGGCGCCGAAATCGAGGCGCTTGAGCAGGTCGAAACCGTCGGCCTTCAGGGCCTCTTCGGGCGTGCGGCCGCTGTAGAGGGCGACCATCAGGGCGACGAAGCCCTTGACGATATGGCTGTCGCTGTCGCCCGCCAGCGCGAGGCGGGGGGGCTCGGCCCCCTTGTCGAGGGCGATGTCGAGCCAGACCTGACTCTCGCAGCCATGGACGCGGTTGCCCTCGACATGGCTTTCCGCCGGGAGCGCGGGCAGCGTCTTGCCGAGTTCGATCACGTACTCGTAGCGGTCCATCGGATCGTCGAGGATCTCGAAATTCTCGATGATCGTGTCGAGGTTCGGCAGCATGGCTCACGGACACAGCGAAGGGACGGGCCCGATATAGGGGCAGTGGGGGCGGGAGCATAGGGCATCATGCCGTATCGCGTATTCGGCACGATGCCCTAACCTGTTGTGACGCATCGGCTTCTACCGAAAGCCGGCCCAGCCCCTTCGGACAGAGGCTCTCGCGGCGTCAGGGCACCGCCGGCGGCACATAGGGCCGGGCCTCGGGAAGCTGGAGCAGCAGCGGATCGGCGCTCGTGGCGGTGCCGCTGACCGCGATCTCGGCCTGGGCGGCGTAGGCCGCGATCAGCCGGGGGCCGAGCATCGGCACGCCGGGCTTGCCCGCCGCCGCCGCCTCGCCGCTGCCGGAGACGACCGACAGGCGCACCGGCGCACCGGCGGCCGCATCGATCCGGATGGCGATGACGCAACTGACCGTCTCGGCGGTGGCGTCGAGGCATTCGGCGACGACCTCGGCCACGATCATGCCCAGCGCGTTGGCGGTGCGCGGTTCGACGAGGCTGGTGCCGGCGCCCTCGACGCTGACGCCGATGCGGCCGGGCCGGCGCAGGTTGCCGAGGCCGGACGCGAGGCGGCGCAGATAGTCCTGAAGGTCGATCGAGGCGATGTGCGGCGCCTCGTGCAGGTGCTGCTGCACCAGCGCGATCGCCCGCACCCGCTGGCCGAGCGCGTCGAAGCTGCCGCGGCAGGTTTCGGGCGCGGCGCGGCCGTAGAGGCCGATCAGGCTCACCATCACCTGAAGGTTGTTGCGCACCCGGTGATAGATCTCGGCGAGCAGCGTCTCCTTCTCGACCAGCGCGCGCGCGGATTCCTCCTCGGCGCTCTTGCGGTCGGTGATGTCGAAGCACGAGCCGAGATAGCCGTGGAAGGTCCCGTTCTCCTGAAGCGGGCGGCCGCTATCGAGCAGCCAGCGATAGGCGCCGTCGTGGCGGCGCAGGCGGTACTCGATGGTGAAGGGCTCCTGCGCCGCGAACGCCGCCGCGACGATGCGGGCATGGCGCTCGAAATCGTCCGGATGCAGGCCGCGGCGCCAGTCGTTCTCCAACTCCTCGTCGAGGGAGCGGCCGGTGAACTGCAGCCAGCATTCGTTGTGGTAGACGGTCTGCCCGGCATGATCCGTGCGCCACATCATCAGCGGCACGTGGTCGGCGAAACGCCGGAAGCCGTCGCCGAGATCGAACGGCCCCGTCCCTCCCCCCGTCCCCGCTGGAATCTCCGCTGCCATACGCTGTGTGTTCGCTCTGACTCGACGCCTCGAACGCGCCGTTTCCACGGATGATGCGCCGGTCAACGTACGCGGAAAGGGGCCGTTCCGGCTTGTCCACATGTCGACTTAAACGACGCGGCCGAGCGCGCTTGCCAGAATAGCCCGCTCGGGCGGTTTGGCAGAGCGGCCGAGCTTCACGATAGCTCGATCATGGCGCGGATGCGGGCGGCGAGCGCCTTCACCGGAAACGGCTTGGTGATCATCTGCGTGCCGGGATCGCGCTCGCCGCCGCCGAACAGGGCGTTCTCGGCATAGCCGGTGATGAACAGCACCTTCAGGTCGGGCCGCCCGGCGCGGGCCTGCTCGGCGAGCTGGCGACCGTCGAGGCCGGGCAGGCCGACATCGGTGACGAGGAGGTCGATCCGGGCCTCCGAGCGCAGGATGCGCAGGCCCGACGGGCCGTCGCGCGCCTCGATCGCCCGATAGCCGAGTTCCCGCAGGGTCTCGACCACGAGGTCGCGCACCACCGTCTCGTCCTCGACCACGAGCACGGTCTCGCCGCGCCCCAGGGGCGGGGCCTCGTTCGCGGCGGGCGCGGATGCGGGCGCCACCGCGCCGCGATGGCGCGGCAGGACGAGCCGCACCGTGGTGCCCCGGCCGGGGGCGGATTCGAGCCGGACATGGCCGCCGGACTGGCGGGCGAAGCCGTAGATCATCGAGAGGCCGAGGCCGGTGCCCTGCCCCATCGGCTTCGTCGTGAAGAACGGCTCGAAGGCGCGGGCCGCCACCTCCGGCTCCATGCCGAGGCCGGTGTCGCCGATGCTCAGGGACACGTAGTCCCCCGCCTCGACCTCCGGCGGGAGCCGCGGGTCTGCGCCCGCGAGGGTCGTGTTCCCGGCCTCGATGCGCAGCGTTCCGCCCTCGGGCATCGCGTCGCGGGCGTTGATCGCGAGGTTGAGGATCGCGTTCTCGAGCTGGTGCGAATCGCACAGGGTCGGCCAAAGCTCGGGACCGGCGACCATCTCGAGGTGCACCCCCTCGCTGAGCGTGCTGCGCAGCAGGGATTCCATGCCGGCGAGCAGCGCGGCGACATCGACCGGCTTCTGCTCCAGCGGCTGGCGCCGGGCGAAGGCGAGGAGGCGATGGGTCAGCGCCGCCGCCCGCTCGGCGGAGGAGAGCGCCGCCTCGATGTAGCGGTCCAGCGTCTCGGTGCGCCCCTGCCCGATGCGGGTCCGCATCAGGTCGAGCGAGCCGACGATGCCGGTGAGCAGGTTGTTGAAGTCGTGGGCGATGCCGCCGGTGAGCTGGCCCACCGCCTCCATCTTCTGCGCCTGCCGCAGCTGCTCCTCGGCGAGCCGCTGCTGGGTGATGTCGCGGCCGACGATGTGGAAGCGGTCGCCCTCGGGCACCGCCGTCCACATCACCGTGAGCCGCCCCCCGTCCTTGCGCAGGACGCGGTCGACGAAGTCGGTGACGGGTTCGTGCGCGGCGAGCCGGCGCAGGACCGCGCCGGTCTCGGTGTGATCCTCCGGGTCGATCAGGTCGAGGAAGGGCCGAGCCCGCAGCTCCGGCTCGCTCCAGCCGAGCAGCCGCGTCCAGGCCGGGTTGACGCTGCGCAGATAACCGTCGAGCCCGGCCGTGCCCATCAGGTCGTTGGTGGTCTGCCACAGCCGGTCGCGCTCGCGGGTGCGGGCATCGACCTCGCGGGCGAGCACCTCCTCCATCCGTTTCCGGTCGGTCACGTCGAGGGCGAACAGGTAGACGCCGTCGGTCGAGCCGTCGGGCATCAGGCGGGGCCGGTAGCGGATCTCGGCGACCCGCCGGCGCCCGTCGCGGTGGGGCCAGGCCCGTTCGATCTGCGCCTCGCGGCCGACGAGCGCGCCCTCGAAGCGGGGGCGGTCGGCCGGATAGGCGTCGCCGATCAATTCGGCGAGGGGGCGCCCCACGGGGGCCGTGCCGCCGAACCAGTCCGCCCCGGCGGCGTTGGCGAAGCGGCAGCGGCCGCCCGCGTCGAAGAAGGCGATCAGCACGGGCAGCGAATCGGCGATGAGGCGCAGTTCGCGCGCCTGCGCCCGGGCCGCGAGTTCGGCCCGCGCCCGCTCGGCGGCGTGCCAGATCCTCTGCGCCACGTCCTCGACGAGGGCGACCTCCTCGGTCGCCCAGGCCCGCGGCTCGGGCTCGTGCAGGTAGACGATGGCGCGCAGCCGCCCTTCGCGGATCAGCGGCACGACCACGAGGGCGCGGCAGCCGATCGAATCCCAGACCGCGGCGTAGCGCCGTCCGGCGCGGGGATCGGTGTAGCAATCCTCCACCGTGAGCGTGCGCCCGGCCCGGAGTTCCGCCACCACGGCCGGCCCGAACCCGTCGAGGATGCGCGATTCGCCCGAGAGGCTCTCCGTCGTCCCGTCGCGGGTCCAGTCGCGCTCGACCCGCACGACCTCGCCGGAGGCATCGATCTCGCCGTAGCCGGCCCGCGCCGCGTTCAACCGGGTGCCGAGCGCGGAGGCCGCGGCGAGCGTCACCGCGGTCGGGTCGGGCGCCTCGCGCAGGGCGTCGTTGAGGGTGAGGAGGAAGGCCTGGCGCTCTTCCGCGAGCTTGCGGTCGTGGATGTCGGTGCAGGTGCCGAACCAGCGCACGATCCGGCCCGCAGCGTCGCGCAGGGGCTTGGCCCGCCCGAGCACCCACCGGTACTGGCCCGAGCGGTGCCGCAGCCGGTACTCGATCCGGTAGGTCTCGCCAGTCTCCAGGCTGTGGCGCCAGACCGCCCAGGCGCGGTCCTGATCCTCGGGATGGAACATCCCGTTCCAGGCTTCGCCGTCGGTCGAGCCGTCGGGCATGCCGGTATATTCGTACCAGCGGGCATTGTAATAGTCGTGGAACCCGTCGGGACGCGTCGACCAGATCATCTGCTCGATCGTGTCGGTGATCCCGCGGAACCGGTCCTCGCTCTCGCGCAGCGCGGCCTCGGTGCGCTTGCGGTCGGTGATATCGAAGCTGACGCCGGGAAAGCGGATCGGGCGCCCCTCGGCATCGTGCAGGCAGCGGCCCTCGGCCGCCGCCCAGCGCACGGAACCGTCGGCCTGGACCAGCCGGTACTCGGCGGAAAACGATGCGCCGCTCCGGACCGCCGTCTCGATCCGCCGTCGCAATTCGGGCAGGTCGTCGGCGTGGACGCCACCGAAGAAGGCGGCGATCGGCGCCCCCGCTTCGGCCAGAGCGGGATCGACGCCGTAGAGCCGGGCGAAGCGCGCGTCCGCGGTGATGCGGTCGGCGGCCACCTCCCAGTCCCAGATGCCGATGCTGCCGCCGGCCGAGAGGGCCATTTCCAGCCGCTCCTCGCTGCGCTGGCGGGCGCGCTCGGCCAGAACCTCGGCGGTGGTCTCGGCGGTGATGTTGAGGAGGCCGGCGATGGCGCCGTCGTTGTCGCGCACCGGCGAGTAGGTGAAGCTCCACCACGTCTCTTCCGGCACACCGTGGCGATGCATCGTCAGCGGCAGGTTGCGGTGGGACGAGCTGCGTCCGGCGAGCGTCGCCTCGACCAGCGGGCCGATATCGTCCCAGATGTCCGACCAGATCTCGCGGAAGCGCGCGCCGAGCGCCCGCGGCAGCCGCTCGCCGAAGATCGGGCGATAGGCGTCGTTGAAGAACACGATGCCGTCCGGCCCCCAGGCCAGGAACATCGCCGCCGGGCAGTCCAGCATCGTCGCGAGCGTGCTGCGCAGGGCCGCCGGCCAAGCCTCGATCGGCCCGAGGGCGTGGCCGGACCAGTCGCGCGCCAGGATCTCACGCCCGGTCTCGCCGGCTTGCGCCAGGAACGCGAGGGACGCCGGCACCGGAGGCGGCGCGCTCACCGCGCGGCCCGCCGGGCGATCCGGCGCGCGGCGCCGGGACAGGGGACGGACGGGGCAACCGGAGGAAGCGGGGACACCGGCGGAGATATACAGAAGTTAAACCGTGGGCGTAAGCGCGGGGCCGCCCGGAGCACCGGCACGGTAAATGCTTGGCCGTTCGGATCCCTGCCGGGCCGGCGCCCGGCGCGGCACCCCGATGCGCAAGTCGTCGAGCCCCCCTTCCGCCGCCGGCTTGCACAATTGGCAACATATGCAATGCCGGATTGCCCTGTTCGGACCATGCTGCGGCCTGTCATCGGCAGGTTGGAATTGTTTTGCATCGCAAAAAGATCAGTCCTGCGCGCAGCGTCATCTCGGCGAGATCGAAAAGATGCAGCGAAAGCGCTTGCCTGAGGCGGCGTGACATGCTCTGTAACTCTTCGTCCGCATCAGACCTCGCGGAAGAGCCCAGGCCGGCGCTATGCCGGTCATGGCGTCGCGGAGCGACCGCCCCCGGAAGCTTCGCGGCACAATTTCACGGGGTTGGACGATCTGGAGGGTGGCGTGTCGCGCGCCGCTCCGGAGGGCTCGCGCATCCGGCCTCGGCCGTCGGCGAGCCCCCAGGAACCCATGACAGAGGGGGGCACGAGATGCTGGCAGCGGGCATTTCGAAGCCCGCGTCGTGGGGAGCATGATGAGCAGAGACGCTTTCGCTTACGACTTCGACGCCCCCGATTCCGACTGGAATTACGAGCCGTCGCGGGCCGAGCTGTTCCGGCAGATCGCCGCGCCGCTCTACACCACCGACGCGGAGGGGTGGCTCACATACTATAACGACGCGGCGGCCGAGTTGTGGGGCTTCCGCCCCGTGCTCGGCAAGGCGCGCTGGTGCGGCGCCTGGCGGCTCTACAACACGGACGGTACGGCGCTGCCGCACGACCTGTGCCCCATGGCCGTGACCCTGCGCGAGGGCTCGGCGGTGCGCGGCGTGCAGGCGCTGCTGGAGCGGCCCGATGGCAGCCGCGCCGCCTTCATGCCCTACCCGACCCCGTTGCGGGACGAGACCGGCGCCCTGATCGGCGGCTCCAACATCCTGCTCAGGATCGAGCGGACGGCGCGACGCACCCTCGCCGCCCGCAGCGGCGGCGCCCGCCCGGTGACGGCCGCGCGCCCTGCCCGTTTCGCGGGCATGCACGGATGTTCGGCGTGACGGTTGCCGAGCCCGGCGCACCGATCCACGTCGACAGAGCAATGGCCCGAAAGGTGGTTTCCGGCTTTCGGGAAAAAGCCGACCCGCAGCGACCCGAACGACAGGAGGAAACCGATGTCGATCGAAACGAACTGGAGCCTGGACGCCGTCCAGAACCTGCGCAGCATGGCCCGCGAGGGCATGCCGGTCTCGGTCATCAGCCTGAGGCTGAAGCGCCCGGTCGAGGCGGTAAGCGCCAAGCTCGCGCAACTCGGAATCACCCCGAGGGTCGAGGCCTGAACGCGGGCGGCGGGCAGACCGCTCGACGGCTGGCCGCCGCCTCCCGCCCCGAAGTCGGATCTGCCCGGCTTCGGGCTCGGCGCACCGATCTCCGGCAGATCCGGGATCGATCGGGCACAGACTGAGCGGCGGCTCCGGGGGCGCTCAGCCCTCGCTCGTGCGATGGCGCGGCGGCGCTACCACGTCCCCGTATTCTCCATCGAGGCCCACGGCTCCTGCGGCGGCTTGGCGTCCCCCTTCTGCAGGATTTCGATCGAGATGCCGTCGGGGGAGCGGACGAAGGCCATGTAGCCGTCGCGCGGGGGACGGTTGATGGTGATGCCGGCCTCCTTCAGCTTCGTGCAGAACGCGTAGATGTCCTCGACCCGGTAGGCGAGGTGGCCGAAATTGCGGCCGCCGGAATACTCTTCCGGATCCCAATTGTAGGTCAGCTCGACCATCGGCGCCTTTTCGGCTTTCGCGCGCTCGACATCGCCGGGAGCGGCGAGGAAGACGAGGGTGAAGCGGCCCTTCTCGTTCTCGACGCGCCGCACCTCCTGAAGGCCGAAGGCATCGACGTAGAAGGCGAGCGCGCGGTCGAGATCGGCCACGCGGACCATCGTGTGCAGGTATTCCATGGCCGTTCCAGTCGCCTCGTCACGGGGATGGGCGCGTATCTGGCTCGCGGCGCGGGAGCGTCAACGGGCCGTCGGCGAGGGGATGTCGGCAAGGCGCGGCGGCTGCATCTCGAGGGCGCGGGCCGCCGCCTCGTATTCGAGAGCCATATCGCGCAACGCCGGCACGGACGGGTCGGCGCTGAGATCGAGCTGATCGGCAAAGCGCAGGCATCGCTCGGCCCGGCGGCGGAAGGCGGCCGCGGATGGGGGGATGGACGCGGGTATGGACGCGGGTATGGGCCGGGCGCCCGCCCCGGGCCTGCTCCCGCTGGAGTTGCTCGAAACGAGCTTGGCGGAAGGGGAACAGCAGAGACCATCCATCGGATCGCGTCGCTCCGTCGGCGAAGACCGAACGAGCGTGCGCGAAGACCCCGCCCGCTCGCGCCGGCGGCTGCCCGCATCCGTCGTTCTCTATTTGCGGAAGATTAACCATCTCGACGCTAGCGGTTTTCCTTTCCCCATCGCAATCGGCCGACCTCGACAAATTCTGCGTCGATCGGGTCGGTGGGGCGCGCCACCGGACGGCGCATGGCAGTCCGGCACGGGCTGCAAAGGTCCGGGACAGCAACACGCGGGTCGTCGCAGGAAATAACGACGAAGCCCGCGGTCGAAACGTTACGATGCGGGATACGATCTCCGGCACGACGGTCCCGAATGTGAAAACGGCAACGCTTCTCGGGCCTGATCCAGCAACGTCCGCGCCTCGACGGGTCGCTCGCAAGGTCGGCCCGCCCTCGCATTCAACTCGATTTGAGAATGAGGCCGGCCTAACGGCATTGCGCCCTGTCTTTGTCGGGCTAAAACGCTCGCCCGTCCTCGATGAGCCCTGCCGCCGATCATGACCGTCTCCGAAGGCCGGCACGCCGCAGCCGGCTCGCTCCGCCTGGGCGGAACCCCGCCCGAGGCGCTGCCGGCCCACCGCTCGGTCGAGGAGATCCTGGCCCATCCGGACTTTCCGGCCGCGCGCGCGCTGTTCGTCGCGGAGCATGCCAGGGTCTACGAGGCCGGCACCTTCCCGGCCCAGCTCGGGGCGGATGTCGGGCGGGTGACGGCGCTGGCCATCCTCGTCTGCCTCTACGCCGCCCACGACCCCGCCGACCGGGCGACCTGGCCGACGCTCAACCGGCTCAAGGACACCGTGGCCCGGTTCGGCTTCGCCAGCCCCCGGCTGATCGACGACTTCGTCGCCCGCTTGGTCCAGACCGGCTATGTCGAGATGGAGCGCCAGCCCGAGGACAGCCGGGTGCGCCTGCTGAAGCCCACCGAGCGGCTGCTCGACTGGGACCGCGCCTGGATGGCGGCCCATTACGCGCCCCTCGACCTGCTCTATCCCGAGCCCGGCTACGGCCCGCCCCTGCGCCGCGATCCGGCCTTCCAGGCCGCCCATGCGGGCGCCGCGCCTGCGGCCTTCGACGCCATCATCGCGATGACGTGGAGCAACCTCGAGATCGTGTTCTTCCTCAGCGCGACGAGCGCGCTCATCATCCTGCTCTCGCTGTTCGAGATGGGCGCGACCGATCCCGAGGCGCGCATCCGCGAGGCCGACCTCGCCCCGCTCGCGCCGCGCTTCGGCGTGTCGCGCACCCATATCCGCAACATCCTGAGCGTGGCGCAGGAGCGCGGCTTCGTGGTCCGCTCGGGGCCCCGCAACGCCTTCATCACCCTGACGCCGCGCTGGTCGGCGGCGTTCGACCGCTTCATCGCCGACAGCCTCGTCCAGTCCGACCTCACGTACAGGCTGGCCCTGCGCGCGATGGGGATCGCCGCGCCCTATCGCAGCTGAGCCCCCGAGGTTTCCCCTCGGGCGAAAATCTCTAAAGGTCGGGGAAGAGCCATCGGCGAGCCCGGATCAAGACACATGCGCACCGAGACGCCCCCGACCGTCCGCCTGGAGGATTACCGCCCGAGCGATCACCTGATCGACCGGGTCGAGCTCGATGTCCGTCTCGATCCGCACGACACCCGCGTCACCGCCCGCCTCGCGATCCGCCCGAACCCGGCAGGGCGCGCGGGCGCGGCCCTCGTCCTCGACGGGGACGACCTGCGGCTCGTCGCGCTCGCCCTCGACGGCGAGCCGCTGGCGCCCGCCGCCTTCCGGGTCGCCCCCTCGGCGCTGACCCTGCCGGAGCCGCCGCAGCGCCCCTTCACGCTGACGATCGAGACGCGGCTCGACCCGACCGCCAACACCAAGCTGATGGGGCTCTACCGCTCGAACGGCGTCTACTGCACCCAGTGCGAGGCCGACGGCTTCCGCCGGATCACCTACTTCCTCGACCGACCGGACGTGCTGTCGGTCTACACGACCCGGATCGAGGCCGAGGCGGCGCAGGCGCCCGTCCTTCTGGGCAATGGCAACATCATCGAATCGGGTAGGATCGAGGGGACGGATCGTCACTTCTCGATTTGGCACGACCCGCATCCGAAGCCCGCCTATCTCTTCGCCCTCGTCGGTGGACGCCTCGACCGGATGACGGCGCCGTTCACCACCATGGAGGGCCGCGCGGTCGAACTCGCCGTCTACGTCGAGCCGGGCAAGGCCGAGCGGGCGGCCTACGCGCTCGACGCGGTGGCGCGCTCGATGAAGTGGGACGAGGAGGTGTTCGGCCGCGCCTACGATCTCGACGTGTTCAACGTCGTCGCCGTGTCCGACTTCAACATGGGCGCGATGGAGAACAAGGGCCTCAACATCTTCAACGACAAGTACGTCCTGGCCTCGCCCGAGACCGCGACCGATGCCGATTACGCGGCGATCGAGGCGATCATCGCGCACGAATATTTCCACAACTGGTCGGGCAACCGTATCACCTGCCGCGACTGGTTCCAGCTCTGCCTGAAGGAGGGCCTGACGGTCTTCCGCGATCAGGAATTCTCGTCCGACATGCGCTCGCGCGACGTTCACCGTATCGGCGAGGTGCGCACCTTGCGCGCCCGCCAGTTCCCGGAGGATGCCGGGCCGCTGGCCCATCCGGTGCGGCCGAAGCTTTATGCCGAGATCAACAACTTCTACACGGCCACCGTCTACGAGAAGGGCGCCGAGATCGTCCGGATGCTGCGCACGCTGATCGGCGAGCGCGCCTTCCGCGCCGGCATGGACCGCTATTTTTCGGAGAACGACGGCACCGCCGCGACCGTCGAGCACTTCCTGAAGGCTTTCGAAGCGGAGACCGGCCGCGACCTGTCCGACTTCGCCGAGTGGTACGAGCGCCCCGGCACGCCGCGGGTCGCCGTCTCCGGCCATTACGACGAGGCCCGAAAAACCTACCGGCTCGACTTCCGCCAGACCCGGCCCGGCGCCGGGGCCGACGCGCCGCCCGTCGTGATTCCGGTCCGGCTCGGCCTGATCGGCGCCGAGGGCCCCCTCGACGGGGCGACGAGCCCGCAGCTCGAGGACGGCGTGTTCGTGCTCGACGCGCCCGAGGCCTCGCTCACCTTCGAGAACGTCCCTGCAGCGCCGGTGCCCTCGTTGTTTCGCGGGTTCTCGGCTCCGGTGCGGGTCGACATGGCGATGGACGATGCCGACCGGCTCACCCTGCTGCGGCACGACACCGACGGCTTCAACCGCTGGGAGGCCGCCCAGCGCGTCGCCGCCCGGCTGATGACCGGGGCTCTGCGCGGCGAGGCGACCGAGGCCGGGGCGGACGCCTTCGCGGCGGCCCTCGGCGCCTTCCTCGACGACCGGGCGCTGTCCGACCCGGCCTTCGCCGCCCTGGTGCTGGCGCTGCCGAGCGAGAGCGACCTCGCCGACGAGATCGGCGCCGAGATCGATCCCGACGCGATCTTTTCGGCCCGCCGCGCCCTGCGAGCCCGTCTGGGTACGGCGCTGAGCGCCCGCCTGCACGCCCTGCGGGATGCGCTGGCCGAGCCCGCCGGCGCGCCGTTCTCGCCCGACGCCGCCTCCGCCGGGCGGCGGGCCCTGCGCAACGCCGCCCTCGACCTGATCGCGGCGGCCGATCCGATCCAGGGCGCCGCGCTCGCGGGGGCGCAGGTCGCGTCCGCCACCAACATGACGGACCGGCTCGCGGGCCTCTCCACCCTCGCGCTGCTGCCGGGCGAACCCCGCGAGGCGGCCCTCGCGGCCTTCGCGGAGCGCTACGCTCACGAGCCCCTCGTCCTCGACAAGTGGTTCGCGATCCAGGCCATGATCCCGGAGGACGGCACGGTCGAGCGGGTGCGCGGCCTCCAGGCCCATCCGGCCTTCGCCATGACCAACCCGAACCGGGTGCGCTCGCTGGTCGGCAGCTTCGCGCTGGCCAACCCGACTCAGTTCAACCGGGCCGACGGGGCCGGCTTCGCGCTCGCTACGGAGACGGTGCTCGCCCTCGACCGGACCAATCCGCAGGTGGCCGCGCGGCTGATGACCGCCTTCGGATCGTGGCGCCGGCTGGAGCCGCAGCGCCGGGCCGCCGCGGAATCGGCCCTGCGTCGCATCCTTGCCACGCCCGGCCTTTCCCGTGACGTCGCCGACATCGCCGGCCGGAGTCTCGGCAATCCTGTTGGCGATTCGTTAACCACCTGATCCGACTCGCCTTTCGAGAATCGGAAGGCGCGGCGCAGGGACTCCGATCACGGTTGAGGTCAACGGCCACCCGCAAATTGGGCGTGGACAAAGCGCCCCCGGCGATGCTCAATGTGAATACGATTCGAAGACAGCCGGTGCGGCACCGGCCGGGTCGGATTCACCATCAATGCGAGGTTCCGATATGCCGGGGGCGGTTTCCGCGTCCCTGTCCGCGCGTGCGCGCGCGGACACGATTCTCGGGGTCCAGCGTCCCACCGGCACCGCGCAGGCTCGCCTTGCCCAAGCGGAGGCATGGCTGCGCTATGCCCTACCGGCGCTGCTCGCGGTGTTCCTGCTCGGCCTCACCGCCCTGTCGGCGCTGCAATTGCGCGGGCCCTACGAAGCGTCGATCGCGGCCGCGCAGCGGGAGGTCGAGGCCTTCGCACGCTTGGCCGCCTCCCTGCTTCCGCCGATCGAGGCCGGCATGCGGCTGGACCGGGCCCTGCCGCTGCATCTTCTCCCCGCCGGAAGCCGCGTGCTCGTCACCGATGCCGCCGGGACGATCCGCGCCGCCCATCCCGCCCTGCCGAACGGAAGCACGACGCTCGGCGCCATCCTGGCCGACGGCGAGCCGCTGACCATCCTCGGCGGCAGCGCCGGCACCATGACGATCGGCCTGCACGGCGGCGGCCAGGCCATCGCCGCGGCGATGCACCGGCCCGCCGGCGACCTGCAGGTCGCCGTGATCCAACCGCTGGCGCCGATCGACGCCGCGTGGTGGCGCGCGTTCTGGAGCCACGCCGTCCTCCTCTGCGCCGTGACCCTGATGACCGGCGGGATCGCCGCCGCCTACATCATCCAGACGCGCCGGGCGCGGGGCGCCGACGAGGTCTGCGAACTCGTCAAGCAGCGCCTCGACACCGCGCTGGGGCGCGGGCGCTGCGGCCTATGGGACTGGGACATCGCCCGTGGGACGATCTTCTGGTCGGATTCGATGTTCGCCATGCTCGGCTATACGCCGGAGAAGGATCTTCTCTCGTTCGGCGACGTCAACGCCTTGCTCCACGACGAGGACGGCGATCTCTACGAGCTGGCCCGCCAGCTCGCGGCGAGCCACGCCACCCTCGATCACGAATTCCGCATCCGCGACGCCTCGGGGGCCTGGGTCTGGCTGCGCACCCGCGCCGAGATCGTCGAGGATGCCATCGACGGCAGCCGCCACCTCGTCGGCATCGCCATGGACGTGACCGAGCAACGGCGGCTGGCCGAGACCAGCGCCACCGCCGACATGCGCCTGCGCGACGCCGTCGAGGCGGTCTCGGAAGCCTTCGTGCTGTGGGACGCCGGCAACCGGCTCGTCCTGTGCAATTCGAAGTTCCGCGATCTGCATGCGCTGACCAACGAGGATGCGGTCCCGGGGCGGCGCTACGACGAGATCATGGGTCAGGGTGGGCTGCCGTCGGTACGCCGAGGCATTCCCGGCCCGGAGCGCGGGCCCGCCCGCACCTTCGAGCTCGAACTCACCGACGGCCGCTGGCTGCAAGTCAGCGAGCGGCGCACCAAGGACGGCGGCTACGTCTCGGTCGGCACCGACATCACCAGCCTCAAGCGTCATCAGGAGCAACTCGTCGCCTCGGAGCGCGAGCTGATCGAGACGGTCAAGGATCTCAAGCGGTCCCGCCGCACCCTCGAACTCCAGACCCAGCAGCTCGCCGACCTCGCCGAGCGCCATCTCGACCAGAAGGCCCAGGCCGAGATCGCCAACCGGGCGAAGTCCGAGTTCCTGGCCAACATGAGCCACGAGCTGCGCACGCCGCTCAACGCCATCATGGGCTTCGCCGAGCTGATGGAGAGCGAGGTCTACGGCACCCTCGGCTCGCCTCGCTACGGCGACTATTGCCGCGACATCCAGCAGAGCGGCACCTACCTGCTCTCGGTCATCGACGACATCCTGCACATGTCGCGGATCGAG
Source organism: Methylorubrum salsuginis (assembly GCF_900114375.1). Classification (GTDB taxonomy): domain Bacteria; phylum Pseudomonadota; class Alphaproteobacteria; order Rhizobiales; family Beijerinckiaceae; genus Methylobacterium; species Methylobacterium salsuginis. Next base: position 121,652 of record NZ_FOSV01000003.1, read on the forward strand.
GCGAAGCGGGTGAAGCTGGTGCGGCGGGAAATCGCCCTGGATGCGGCGCTCTCGGCCGCCGTCATGATGGTCTCGAAGGAGGCCGCGAGCAAATCCGTGACGATCCGCATCGACGTGCCCGCGCATCTGCGCGTCTTCGCCGACGAGCGCGCCCTGCAGCATATCCTGCTCAACGTTGTCCAGAACGCCGTCAAGTTCACGCCGGAGGGCGGACGGGTGGGCCTGCGCGGCCGGGCCTGTGGCGGGTTCGTCCACCTGTTCGTCGCCGATACCGGCATCGGCATCCCGAAATCGGCCATCGCCAAGCTCGGCCGCCCGTTCGAGCAGGTCGAAACCAACATGACCCGAAGCTACAAGGGCTCGGGCCTCGGGCTGGCGATCGCCCGCTCCACCGCCGAGCTGCACGGCGGCTCCCTGCGCATCCGCTCCGAGGAGGGCCAGGGCACGATCGTGCTGGTGCGGCTGCCCCAGCCCAGGGCCGAGGCGACGGCCGAGGCGGCGCCGGGCCCGATCCGCCTGGAGCGCAGCCGGGCGACGCATCCCGAGGCGGGGCCGATCCGCGAGACGACGGCGCCGTTGCGCATGACCATGGCCTCGCTGCCGCCGGGCCTCGTGGCGAGCACGAGCCGGCCGGCTCTGGAGATGGCGCATCGCATGTGAGGGACTGCCCGAAAGGGGCATTCACCGCTGGGGTGCTCTTCCGACGCGACAGCGCAGCGGGCCTTCGGTGACGCATGTCTGAAGCCGCATCCGGCCGGATCGCAGCGGCGGCGTGGGGCGAAACCCGATGCGGCTTCAGCCCGTCGGCCCCACGAGCCAGCCCGTCCGCACGGTCAACTCGCTGCGGTAGACGGCCATTCCGTCCGCGTCGCGCGCGGTGACGGACATCCGGCGTTCGTGATGCGCCACGACCTCGAAGCGGGCGATGTCGAGGAGCGTGCGAAGCGCCAAGGTGGCGACGGCCTCGCCCCCATCGAGCTCCGTCCCCTCCTCATCGACCGTCAGACCGCCGTTCTCGACGTCGAAGTAGTACCGCGACATTCCCTCGGACCCCGGACACGACATGGTCGTCTGTTAACCGGGATCGGCGCCGGGGTTTCCGCAGCCGCCGAACCTACGGCAACTCCTCGTGCCAGGTGCGGCCGTCGCGCTCGATCAGGGCGATGGCGGCGGTGGGGCCCCAGCTCCCGGCGGCGTAGGGGCGCGGCGGCTCAGGGCGGTCGGCCCAGGCCTTGAGCAGGGTGTCGGCCCAGGCCCAGGCGACCTCGACCTCGTCGCGGCGCATGAACAGGGTGGCGTTGCCGCGCACCACGTCCATCAGCAGCCGCTCGTAGGCGTCGGGGTAGCGCTGCTTGAACGTCTCCTCGAACGAGATGTCGAGGTTGGTCGGACGCAGGCGCATGCCGCCGGGGCCCGGATCCTTGGTCATCACCTCGAGCTTCATCCCCTCCTCCGGCTGGAGGCGGATGACGAGGCGGTTCGGTTCGCGCCCGAACGATTCGGAGGGGAAGATCGAGAACGGCGAGGCGCGGAACTGCACCACGATCTCGGAATGCTTCCTGGGCAGGCGCTTGCCGGTGCGCACGTAGAACGGCACGCCGGCCCAGCGCCAGCTCTGCACCTCGAGCTTGAGCGCCACGAAGGTCTCGGTGCGGCTCGGAGGATGGTCGCCGAGATCGGTCTGATAGCCCGCCACCGGCTGGCCGCCGACCGCGCCCGCGGCATACTGGCCGCGCACGGTCACGCTCTGCACGTCGGCGGCGGTGATGGGCTTGAGGGCGCGCAGCACCTTCAGCTTCTCGTCGCGCACCGAATCGGCGTCGAGCGAGATCGGGCTCTCCATCGCGGTGAGGCAGAGGAGCTGGAGGATGTGGTTCTGCACCATGTCCCGCAGCGCGCCCGACGTGTCGTAATAGCCCGCGCGCCCCTCGACGCCGACGGTCTCGCCCACCGTGATCTGCACGTGGTCGATCACGTCGGCGTTCCACAGCCGCTCGAAGATCGTGTTGGCGAAGCGCAGGGCCAGCAGGTTCTGGACCGTCTCCTTGCCGAGGTAATGGTCGATCCGGAAGATCTGGCTCTCGGGGAAGACGGCGCCGACCGCGTCGTTGATGGCGCGGGCCGATTTCAGATCCTTGCCGATCGGCTTCTCCAGCACGACGCGGGTGTTCTCGCCGATCAGGCCGTAGCGGTCGAGGTTCCGGCAGATCGCACCGTAGAGATCGGGCGAGGTCGCGAGATAGAACGGGCGGATGCGGTCCGGCCGCTCGTCGAGCAGCCGCTTGAGGTCGCTCCAGCCGTCGTCGCCCAGCGCATCGACCGTCACGTAGAACAGGTGATCGAGGAATCCCTGGAGCCTGGTCTCGTCGATGTCGGAGGCCGGCACGAAGCTGAGCAGCGCGTCCCGCGCCCGCTCGCGGAAAACCTCGGTGGTGATCTCGGTGCGGGACGCCCCGATGATGCGGCTGGTTTCCGGGATCTGCGCATCGCGGAACCGCTGGTAGAGGGCGGGCAGGAGCTTGCGCTGGGTCAGGTCCCCGGTGGCGCCGAACACAACGTAGTCGAAGGACGAGACGGGGATGATGGTGGCCACGAAACGGCTCCCATGGTTCGCGCGCGACGGGCAGCGTCTGGCCCGAGGGTTACCGGCCCGGGCCGGGACCTTGCAAGGGCTCGGCCGCCGACGGGCCTGTCGGAAGGGGCCGGCCCATTCGGCCGACCCCGTACCCCAGTCCGGCCCGTCAGAGGCGGAACGGCACGTCGGCGATCGCGAAGGCGGAGAGGTCGGGTGCGTAGAGGCCGCGCACCGGCCCGCTCGCGCTGTAGCCGAAGAAGCGGGCGACCGCCTCGTCGAGGTCGGACTTCAACGCGGCGCAGACCTGAAGGCGGCGCACCGAGGAGGGCGGGAGGATCATGTAATCCGCCGTCAGCTGCGCGGCGACGACGCCGTGCATCCGCGGCGAGAAGTGCCACGCGATCACCGAAGCCGCGATCTTGAGCGGCATGTGATCCTCGAAGATCGTGTTGCCGTCCGGCCGGCGCTGGCCCTTGTAGAGACGTCCGGTCAGGGCGTCGAAGCGCCCTTCCGCCGAGGCGGTGGCGTAGACCTCCGCCCAGCGCCCGGACAGGACGTAGTCGGCCCCGATCAGCAGCAGGGCGTCCCCGCCCGAAACGTTCTCGCTCAAAACGTCGCAGCAGGCGGCCAGGGCCGCCGGGACGCTCTCGAACGCGCTCACCGCGCCGTCCGGCCCGATGCCCTCGGCGCCGCCTCCGGCGGGCCAGGCGGCGAAGACGCGACGGTCCGCGACGAGGGCGCGGTTGGCCTCCTTCCAGGCCTCGAACGCCCCCGGCCCGCTCGCATGGACGAAGACCGCCAGCGGCGGCGCGGCGGCGCCCTTGACGGCGCGCAGGTCGGTCAGCGGCGTGGGTTGACGCAGCAGGGCGAGGTTGGCGAGGTGGTCCTCGACGACGGTGATCTGGTTGTCGGCCCGAGCGATGCGGTAGCGGCCCAGCGTCACCGGCAGGAAGGCCGGCGGGCGCTCGACGGTGTAGCGCAGGATCAGCTCCCAATCGACCAGCCGCCGCATGCTCTCGTTGAAGCCGCCGAACCGCTCGAACGATTCGCGGCGGTGCATGAAGACGTTGAGATCGATGAAGTTGCGCCGCTCCAGGCGTGCCCGGTTGAACGGGGCCATGCGGACGGAGCGGAACTCGTCGCGATCGAGGCTCGGCAGATATTCCCAGATTTCCTGGCCGGCATAGGCGCTCGTCGCCTCCGGCTGCTGGCGGAAGGCGTCCAGCATGACCGCGAGATAGTCCGGCCCCCAGACGTTGTCGGAATCGATGTAGGCGACGAACGGCCCCGTGCCCGCGCGCAGGCCCGCGTTGCGGGCGGCCGAGACACCGCTGTTGCGCTCCAGTTCGATCAGCCGGATGCGCGGATCGTCGAAGGCCCGCACCACCGCGACGCTGTCGTCCTTGCTGCCGTCATCGACGACGATCAGCTCGAAATGGCCGTAGGTCTGGGCCAGCACCGACTCGATGGCCTCGCCGACGATCTTCTCCCGGTTGAACACCGGCATCACGACGGTGACCAGTTCGGTCTGCGGCACGTCCTTAGCGCGCGAGACCCGCAGCGTGCGCTCGAAGTCGATCGCTTCGAGGATGGCCGGAATCCGCTCTAGCTGCCCGAAGGGCATCCGCTCCTCGACGTAGGACCAGCGCAGGAATTCCTCGAAGGTGAAGTCGCTCCTGAAGCCGCGGTCCGGATTGATGACGGTGATCTGCCGTTTGGCGAGCACCTGCTCGCGGCCGGCGAGGCGCAGCGTCGCCTCGATGGTCTCGTACCGGAACGCCTCGTTCGGCAGGGCGATCTGGAACGCGTGCGCCCCGTCGCCGATCCCGGCCTTCTTGAGGTCGGGCCGATACTGGTTCGCCTCGACGTTGCGGACCGTGATGCTCGTGCCGGTTCCGATGCTGGCGCCGGTCTCGGGGTCGAACTCGAGGTCGAAATCGATGGTGACGTCGACGAGGGTGGCGATGCCAGGATGGGCCGCGTCGTAGGCCCATCCTTCCAGGCGCCCGCCGAAGATGGCGCCGAAGGCGGCCTTGTGCTCGGTCGGGCGCTGCTCGGCCCGGGGCCGGTCCTCGGGCGTTCCGCCGATGCCCCGGACGAAGGGCACGCGCCGGCCGTCTCCCCGGCTGCGCAACTCGAATTGGTGGACCTCACCGTCGGCGACGGCGAAGGAGGCCGCGACGTTGAAGCCGGATCTGCGCACGAAGCCGGCGCCCTGGACGTCGCCGCGGTCTTCCGTCACGTCGATGCCGCGCACCGGCGAGCCGTCGCGGAACACCCAGAGCTGGCCCGGCACCCAGCGCCCGTCGCGGTCCTTCTCGACGATCCACCCCCGGGCCGCACCGCCGCCGAACCGCTCGATCCGGCCGTCGCAGGCGACGGCGTCCTTGAGGTCCACCTGATCGAGGCGGGCCGGCAGGTCGATGCGCCCGGTCACGCCCTTGCATCCGTCCTCGATTGCGGCGGCGACGCCGCGCTCGAACACCCGCATCAGGCCGGGATTGAGCCGCGCGATCTTCTCGCGCCAGGGCGCCACGAAGTCGCGCCGGATCGCCGCCGCGATCGCGTCGGCGTCGTAGGCGCCGCCGCCGAGCGCCTCGTTCCAGCGCGACGCGAACACGAACCGGTTCCTGAGAAGGTAGTAGGTATAATAGAGTGCCGGAAAGTGACCGGCCTTCGAGCGCTTGTTATGGGCGACGCGGGCGGTCGGGCAGACCACGCATGTGACGCCCTTGTCCTTGAACGAGAGACACCAGTGGGTCTCTTCGTAATACAGGAAGTAGTCTTCGGGGATGTGGCCGATCTTCGGCAGCAGGGCGAGCGGCACGAACAGGGCGCAGCCGTTGAGGACATCGACCTCGTAGGGCTCCGCGGGCAGCACGCCGACGGCCTGCCCCTCGAACAGTTGGTTGACGACGACGCCCTCGGCGCTGGCGAACACCACGCCGCCGCCATAGCCGACATGCCCGTCCGCGTTGATCACGGCGGGAGCCAGCACGGCATCGGGCCGCGCGTTGTCGAGAAGCGTCTCGAAGGTCGCGCTCGTCACGGCGACATCGGGATTGAGGATGAAGCCGTACTCGCACCCTTCCTGCCGCATCAGTTCGAGCAGCGCGTTGTTGCCGCCGGCATAGCCCGAATTGGTGCCGTCATGGGCGTAGACGTCGGCACGCGCGATCAGGTTGCGGTTCGGCCGCGCCCCGGCGGAATTGTCGAAGAGGTAGACCCGCACGTCGCGTCCGCGCACCGTCTCGGGCAGCTTCGCGATCAGGGCCTCGATGTCGTCGATGCTGAGATAGTTCACCACGGCGACGCCGATCGCGCCCAGCGTGGCCGGGGTGCGGCGGTAGACCGAGACCCGACGCTTGCGCCCATCGATCCTGAGGGTGGCGCGCTCCGGGACCAGCGCGGATTCGAGCCTGTCGAGGAAGTCCTCGGCATGCCGGCCCCAGGCGTTGCGCTCGGCGAAGGCCTGGGCCTGGGTGCCGAGCGCGACCGTGTCGGCCGGCGCCGCGAGCGCCTTGAGCATCGCGTCCCTCAGACCGCCCGGCGTGGCGGCGGCATAGGTGAGGCCGATGCCCTCCTCGGCGACGAAGTCGAGGGTCGGCGTGCTCGGCACGATCACGGGCTTGCCGTAGGTGGCCGCGAGCAGCACCGAGCCCGAGGTCAGGATCTCGCGATAGGGCAGGACGATCGCATCCGCGGCGGCGCAGATCCGGGCGAGGTCCTGCGGCGGCAGGAAGCCAGTGAGCACCCGCAGCTTCGGGTTCATCTCGGCGAGCAGCTTGATGCTGCCCGGCGAGAACGGCGACACCGGCTTCCCGGCGATGACCAGATAGGCGTTCGGGTGCCGGGCGGAGACCTCCTCAAAGGCGGCGAGCAGGAGGTCGATGCCCTTGTAGGGACGCAACTGCCCCACCATGGCGAAGACGAACGCGTCCTCGGGCAGGCTCAGGAGCCAGCGGGCGCGGTCCTTCGGCGGCGCCGGCGGGTAGTAGCCGACATAGCTGCCGTGGGGGACGACGATCACCTTGGCGGGATCGACCGGATAGACGGCGTTGACCGCCTCGATGGCCGCCGCGCTGTGCACGTGGACGACATCGGCGAGCGCCGACAGCTCCGTGAGGAAGACGACCTCGAAATCGCCCAGGCGCCGGTCGTGCGAGAGCTTGTTGTGGATGGTCCAGACGAACAGGCCGCCGCCCGCCCTGAACAGCCGGACGGCGGCCAGGAAGTCGTCGGCCCGCCCCTGGAACTCGTGGAGATCGTTGGCGCCGCCGAAGATCGGCTCGGGCCAGTGCAGATGGAACACCACGGGCCGCGTCTCGGTCGAGAGGGCGGCGAGCGCCTCCTCGATCGTCCCGTAGGACAGCTCGCCGGCCTTCCGGACGGCGCTGTAGAGGCCGGTCTGGTAAGGGTTGTTCGAGGAATAATCGGGAAAGGCGAACAGGCGGATGTCGCCGCGCGGCTTGCCCGCCGCGACATCGGCCGCCACCGCCTTCGCGGTGGCCGGTGCGACGTGATCGGGGGCGGCGGGCGCCTCGGGAGCGGCGGGCGCGAGCCCTTCCGGCGGGACGGCCTCGGCAGCGGGAGTCGATTCGTCCTGACTCCCGGATCGCCGATCGACGTTCACCATCGTCACTCTTCTCCGGAGCCTGCCACAACCTGGATGAAGGCGAGGCGCAGCACCGTGCCGCCTCGCGCGGAATTCACGGCACGCGTGTCGCGTGCGCCTTCTTGCGCACCGCACCTACTATGCGACGCGACGGGCCGCAAGGGCGCGCGGAAGCGGCCTATTCCGGGAAAGACTGTTTTTCCAATAGATTAGACTAACACAATCCGGAAGATACCAGCGCAATATTGCCGCCACAAAAGATCTGTCCGGACCGGCTTTCGAGGAGGCCAGATCGGGATCTCTGCGCGACCGGTCCGAACCCTGTCGGCGGCACACCGGGGGGCGCCCGAAGGTGCGGAAGGGTTCCTCAGTCCCCGTGAAACCGGCGACTGCGCATCCCGATCGAGTCGTAGTTCGCCTTGGGCGCCTCGACCGGGGCGGCAGGCTCCACCGGCGGGGGCAGCTTGGCGATCCGGTCGATGTGCACGCCCGCGTAATTGCCGCGGCGCCAGGCCAGCGTCACCCGCATGACGAAATCACGGCCGACCACCTTGAGCATGAAACTGGGCGGCAGCTCCCAGGAACTCGGCACGCCGAGCTTGGCCCCGGATTTCGAGATATCCTTGATGTTGCACGGGATCTCGGTACCGTCGAACAGGCGGATCAGTGCGATCCAGTTCGTCGCCATGCGGGCTTCGCGCCGCTGCACGAGGCCATCGGCGGACACGCCGTCCAACCCCGCATCCGCGGCGGGGGAACGGGTGGCATCATGGCTGTGATGATCCGGCATCGAGCGGTTCGCGGTGGCTCCAGCAAACGTGACTTAACAAGAATGTGTTTCCACAAAGTTGTCTGCCGCCACTCACGCTCAGATTGCATCCCCGCCCAGCGCACGCCGCACCGCACAAATAGTCAACTCTTCTCGCGGCGCACCATGGAATTCTGCAACGGACAGGTCGATTCTCCGCTTGCAAGACGTGAACGACTGATTAACGTGGCTCCCGTTCCGACGCGTTCGAAGATTGGCCCCAGGCAGGGAGTGGTCCCATGTCCGAGCATATTCGCGTGAAACCGACCCAGGACGGCACCTACACGGTCTACCGTGGCACGCTCGCCCTCGTGTCGGGCCTCACTCGGCTGCAAGCCGAACGCTACGAGGCCAGCATCGCCCAGCGGCTGCGCGCCGCCTCGGCGATGGTCGCCGGCTGACCGGCCGCCTCACCGCACCAACGTCGAGGGCGCGGCGCCGGCGGGGGCCGCGCCCTTTTTCATGGCGAAGCGCGAGTCTCCGCCAGTATCCAGGCCGCGGTGTCCGGATCGGCGTCGGCCGCGGGCAGATGAAGGATGATCGGCGTCTCGTAGGGGTGGCGCTCCTTGAGGGCGGCGCCGAGGGCACCGGCCAGCCCCTCCCGGCTCTTGAGGATGGCGACGACCTCGGTCGACCGCTCGACCGCACCCTTCCACGAATAGACCGACTGCATGTCGGGCAGCACGTTCACGCAGGCCGCGAGCCGCGCCCGCACCAGCGCCTCGCCCGCACCAGCGCCTCGCCCACGGAGAGCGCCGTCGGGGCGTCGGGGAAGGTCGTATAGACGAGGAGCATGCGCTCCATGCTATGGCTCTCCGTGGCAGGCGAGCGCGACGAGCGCCGTCCGGACCTCCATGGAACCGGTGCGGCCTGCATCCGTCAACGGGGCTGACAGAACCGATGCCGCGGCGTTTTTCACGGATCGCCTTCGTGGCGAGCCCCACGCCGGAGGCGCGGGAGGCGGCGGACCTGCTGATGCGCCGCTACGACCACGTCCCGCCGGAAGAGGCCGACGTGGTGGTGGCGCTCGGCGGCGACGGCCTGATGCTGCAGGTGCTCCACCGCTTCATGAACGAGCCGAAGCCGATCTACGGCATGAACCGCGGCACGGTCGGCTTCCTGATGAACGAGTTCCGCGAGGACGCCCTGCTGGAGCGGCTGGAGGCGACCAAGCGCTCGACGATCCACCCGCTGACCATGGTGGCGACCGACATCGAGGGGCGCAGCCACACGGCGCGGGCGATCAACGAAGTCTCGATGCTGCGCCAGACCCACCAGACCGCCAAGCTCAGGATCTCGGTGGACGATCACGTGCGCCTGCCCGAACTCATCGCCGACGGCATCCTCGTGGCGACGCCCGCGGGCTCGACCGCCTACAACCTCTCGGTCGGCGGGCCGATCCTACCGCTGAACGCCCAACTCCTGGCGCTGACCCCGATCTCGGCCTTCCGCCCCCGACGCTGGCGCGGGGCCCTGCTGCCGAATCACGGGCGCATCCGCATCGACGTGATCGACGCCACCTACCGCCCGGTGGCGGCGGTGGCCGACCACACCGAGGTCCGCCGGGTCTGCACGGTCGAGACCTGGCTCGACCACGCCACCAGCCTCGTCCTGCTGCACGATCCGGGGCACAGCCTGGAGGAGCGGATCCTGCGGGAGCAGTTCGGCTGAGCGGCCTTACGCCGCCCGCTCAGGGATTGCGCAGCACCGGCACGGTCTTGGGCGAGCCGAGGTCGTAGGTCTTGTTACGCAGGGGATCGAGGCGGGTGCCCTCGGAGGCATCGAACGCCTTCGGGCGCTGGCCATCCACCGTCGCGCCGTCGAGGGCCAGCGACGAGTTCGAGCCCGGCGCGTAGGCTGAGGCGCGGCCCGGCGTGCCGGCGGGCTGGGGCGCATTCGGCTCGGCGGTGTTGGGATCGACCTTGTCGACGCCGCCGGAATCGGGCTGCGGCGCCTCCTTGCGCGCGCGCTCCACCTGCCGCCAGCGGGTGACGTTGCGCTGGTGACCCTCCAGCGAATCGGCGAAGGCGTGGCCGCCGGTGCCGTCGGCGACGAAGTAGAGATCCTTGGTCCGCGACGGGTTCGCCACGGCCTCCAGCGCCGCACGGCCCGGATTGGCAATCGGCCCCGGCGGCAGGCCCTCGATCACGTAGGTGTTGTAGGGGGTCGGGCGGTCGATCTCGGAACGCAGGATGCCGCGCCCGAGGGTGCCGCGCCCGCCGACGAGGCCGTAGACGATGGTCGGGTCGGATTGCAGCTTCATCCGCTTCTGCAGGCGGTTGACGAACACGCCGGCTACCCGCGGGCGCTCGTCGGCCCGGCCCGTCTCCTTCTCGACGATCGAGGCCAAGGTCACCATCTCGGCGGGCGTCTTGACCGGCACGTCGGGGCTGCGACGCTGCCAGATCTGCGCCAGCACCTCGCGCTGCTTCGCCCGCATCAGGTTGACGATCTGCTGGCGCGTCGCGCCGCGTTCGAACTTGTAGGTATCGGGCAGGAGCGAGCCCTCCGGCGGCGTCTCGGCGATCTCGCCGGAGAGCACGTCGTTCTCGTTCAGGCGCGTCACGATCTGCTCCGAGGTCAGGCCCTCGGGGAAGGTGATGGCGTGCTGGACCTGACGGCCGTTGGCCAGCGTGTCGATGGCGTCGCGGACGCTGGCATGGGCCTTGAACACGTACTCGCCGTGCTTGAGCGGGCCCTTGCCGCCGAAGCGGGCGGTCAACTCGAACAGGTTGGGATGGTCGATCACGCCCTCGCGGTGAAGAATCTGCGCGATCTCGGAGGTGCCGCTGCGGTTGGGGATCACCACCACCTTGTCGGCGGGCAGCGGCCCCGGCTCGGTGGCCTGCCGGTTGAACAGCGTGACCACAACCATGGCGCCGAGCGCGGCGATGACCCCGAGGGTCAGGAAGCCGCTGACGGCGGCGAGCAAGCCGCCGCGACGGCGCTCCGGCTTCTCGGGCGGGGGCGGGGCGACGGTGGGCTTGAGCGCCTCGCTCGGGCTGCGCGGGGACAGGCGGTTGGGCAGCGACGGCTCATCGGAGGCCGGCGGCGGCGAGGGCGGCGCTTGTCGTCTGCGGAACATCGGAACCCTGCTGCGAGCCGCGCACGATTCTCGACGAATCGTCGCCGGGCTTCCCGGAGCCATAAGGCTCACGGCCGGCTGCGCGTGTCGAGCAGGACCCTTATGCGGTTTTGTGGCGAAATGGCGTTAACGCGCGGCCGCCGCTCAATCGACCCGGCGCATCAGCAGCGAAGCGTTGGTGCCGCCGAAGCCGAACGAGTTCGACAGCACGGTGTCGACGCGCTTGCGCTTGGCCTCGTGCGGGATCAGGTCGATCGCCGTCTCGACCGACGGGTTGTCGAGGTTGAGCGTCGGCGGCATCACGCCGTCACGGATCGCCAGCACGGAGAAGATCGCCTCGACCGCGCCCGCGGCGCCGAGCAGGTGGCCGATGGCGGATTTGGTGGAGGACATCGAGGCCTTGCCCGCCGCCTCGCCGAGCAGCCGCTCGACCGCCTTGAGTTCCAGCTCGTCGCCGAGCGGCGTCGAGGTGCCGTGGGCGTTGATGTAGTCGATCTCGGACGGGTCGATGCCGGCGCGCTTCACCGCGGCCGTCATGCAGCGGAAGCCGCCGTCGCCGTCGGGGGCGGGCGAGGTGATGTGGTAGGCGTCGCCCGACAGGCCGTAGCCGATCACCTCGGCGTAGATCTTGGCGCCGCGGGCCTTGGCGTGCTCGTATTCCTCCAGCACGACGATGCCGGCGCCCTCGCCCATGACGAAGCCGTCGCGGTCGCGGTCGTAGGGGCGCGAGGCCCGGGTCGGGTCGTCGTTGAAGCCGGTGGACAGCGCGCGGCAGGCGGCGAACCCGGCGAGCGAGAGCCGGTTGACCGGCGCCTCGGTGCCGCCGGCCACCATCACGTCGGCATCGCCCAGCGCGATCAGCCGCGAGGCGTCGCCGATGGCGTGCGCGCCGGTGGAGCAGGCGGTGACGACCGCGTGGTTCGGCCCCTTGAGGCCGTGCTGGATCGAGACCTGCCCGGAGGCGAGGTTGATGATGCGGCCGGGAATGAAGAACGGCGAGATGCGCCGCGGCCCCTTCTCGTGGAGGGTCACCGAGGCGTCGTAGATCGTGCCGATGCCGCCGATGCCGGAGCCGATCAGCACGCCGGTGGCCTCCTGGTCGCGATCCGATTTCGGGTGCCAGTCGGCGTCGTCCAGCGCCTGGCCGGCAGCGGCCATGGCGTAGACGATGAAGGGATCGACCTTGCGCTGCTCCTTCACCTCCATCCACGCATCGGGATTGAAGGTGCCGTCGCTGCCGTCGCCGAAGGGCAGCGTGCAGGCGATGCGGCAGGCGAGGTCGTCGGTCTGGAACGCGGTAACCTGGGACGCGCCGCTATCGCCGGCGATCAGCCGGCTCCAGGTGTGCTCGACGCTGCCTCCCAGCGGCGTGACCGCACCCAGACCCGTGATCACCACCCGACGCATCGCACGTTCCCGATCGATCCGCGACCCGGCCCTGCGACCGGGGCGCCATTGAACAAAGGTTGTCGGCGCGCGGGGTCTCTCGACCCCGCCCGCACGAGGACGCCTGAGATCAGGCGGAGTTCTTTTCCAGGAACTTGACCGCGTCGCCGACCGTCTGAATGGTCTCGGCGGCGTCGTCCGGGATCTCGACGTTGAACTCCTCCTCGAACGCCATCACCAGCTCGACGGTGTCGAGGCTGTCGGCGCCGAGATCGTCGATGAAGTTGGAGGCCTCGGTGACCTTCTCCGGCTCGACGCCCAGGTGCTCGACGACGATCTTCTTCACGCGCTCGGCGATATCGCTCATCGTTCTTGGTCCTCGTCTTCTTCGATCGTGGTGGTGTTGTTTCGACGAAAGCGCCGTGGCCGCCTTCCCGCTTCGGGGATTCTTCGAGACGGCCGTTGTTCGATCGCGCGTGGTTTGGAAAGCCGCAACCCGCTGAACCGTCAACTCCCCTGCACGGCTGAGCCGGGTGTTAACACAGGGTTTCCGTGCTGGCGAGAGGCGGTTCAGAAAGCGTTCAGTGGCGTGGTTTTTCGGTCAGAAACCATCTCTGTGGACGGGTTCAGACCATCGCCATGCCGCCGTTGACGTGGAGCGTCTGGCCGGTGACGTAGGCGGCTTCCTCCGAGGCCAGATAGACCGCCGCAGCGCCGATCTCCGCCCCCGTGCCGAGGCGCCCGGCGGGCACGCGGGTCAGGATCGTCTCGCGCTGCTTCTCGTTCAGCGCGTCCGTCATCGCCGAGCCGATGAAGCCCGGCGCGATGCAGTTGACGGTGACGTTGCGGCTCGCGACTTCCGCCGCCAGCGCCTTCGTCATGCCCACGAGCCCGGCTTTCGCCGCGGCGTAATTGCCCTGGCCCGGATTGCCGGTGGTGCCGACGACCGAGCCGATGCCGATGATGCGGCCGTAGCGGCGCTTCATCATGCCCCTGAGTGCGGCCCGCGACAGCCGGAAGGCGGCGGTGAGGTTGACGTTGAGGACCGCCTCCCACTCCTCGTCCTTCATCCGCATGAAAAGGTTGTCGCGGGTGATGCCGGCGTTGTTGACGAGGATGTCGAGCCCGCCGAGCGCCGATTCGGCCGCCGGCAGCAGCGCCTCGACCGCTTCCTTGTCGGCGAGGTTGGCCTCGACCACGGCGACGCGCTCGCCCCCGAGCTCGGCCGCGAGTTCGTCGAGCACGCTTTTGCGCGTGCCCGACAGGGCGACATGGGCGCCTTGCGCGTGCAGCGCGCGGGCGATGGCGCCGCCGAGGCCGCCGGTCGCGCCGGTGACGAGGGCCTTGCGGCCGGTCAGGTCGAACATCGGATTGTCCCCGGATAACGATTAAGCGTAGGCGGCGACGTCGTCGGGCGTGCCGACGGCGGTGGCGGTGGCGCCCGATGCGATGCGCTTGACGAGGCCGGTCAGCACCTTGCCGGCGCCGAGTTCATGGAAGCGATCGACGCCGGCTTCCGCCATGGCGGCGACGCTCTCGCTCCAGCGCACGGTGCCGGTGACCTGGGCGACCAAGGCCTCGCGGATCGCCGCCGGATCGGTGAGCGGGCCCGCCGTGACGTTGGCGTAGACCGGCACGACGGGCGGGTTCAGCGTCACCTCGGCGAGCGCCGCCTTCATGGTCTCGGCGGCGGGCGCCATCAGGGCGCAATGGAACGGAGCGGAGACGTTCAGCAGCACCGCGCGGCGCACGCCTCGAGACTGCGCCAGCGCCATCGCCCGCTCGACCGCCTCCTTGTGGCCCGACAGCACGACCTGCCCGGCGCCGTTGTCGTTGGCGACCCCGCAGACCATGCCCTCGGCGGCCTCTTCGGCGATGGCGCGGGCGGTCTCGAGATCGGGCCCGAGCAGGGCCGCCATGGCGCCGACGCCCGGCGCCACCGCCTTCTGCATCGCTTGGCCCCGGATGCGCAGCAGGCGGGCCGCGTCGGCAACGGAGAAAGTTCCGGCAGCCGCGAGCGCCGAATATTCACCGAGCGAGTGGCCCGCGACGAAGGCCGCGTCGCGGGCGAGATCGAGGCCGCGCTCGGCCTCCAGCGTCCGCAGCACCGCGAGGCTCGCCGCCATCAGCGCCGGCTGGGCGTTCGCCGTCAGCGTCAGCTCGTCGGCAGGCCCCTCGAACATCAGCTTCGACAGGTTCTGGCCGAGGGCCTCGTCGACCTCGGCGAAGACCGCGCGGGCGTCGGGGAAGGATTCGGCGAGCGCCTTGCCCATGCCGACCGCCTGGCTGCCCTGCCCCGGAAAGATGAAGGCCCGCGTCATGCCGCTCGTCGTCCCCGCCGTCTTCGTGCACGCCGCCGAAGCAGGCGCCCCGGCGGAATCAAGGTGCGGCGGACTGGCACCGCGAACAGCGGGTGTCAACAATGCAACGCACAAGACGGAAGCTTGGCAAAGAAGTTTGGGCTGAGCCCGGCCGATCACGATGGTCACGCTCGAACCGGCGGGGAATCCGGCGCGTTCACTCCTCGATCCTCGTCCAGATCGGGGGAGTCTCGATAATGTTCAGGACTTCGTTTCCGCAGGAAGCGGTCGGGCGGGCGCACAGCCTGATCGGCGCCTACGAGAGCGCTCAGATGGGCCTCTCCAACCTTTCGCATGCGTTCTGCGCCGAACTCCGGCCCACCCTCGACCGGCTCGGGCCGATGGGCATTCCCTACCTCAAGGCGCTTCGCCACGACCTGGAGCAGCGGACGCGGCAGGCGCGCAAGACGGCGCCGATCTTCATCGACCGGCTCACCGACCCGATGCTGGACCGCCGGCTGATTGCCTCCCGCGCGTTGCTCGACACGGTGCGGGCCGAAGCCAAGGCCCGCGGCCTCACGCTCTGAGCCCAATCGGCGATGATCCTGAAGCATCGCCGATTCCCTGCGGCTCCTGACGCACCGCCAGGATCCGGTCCCGAGCCGCCAGGAAAGCATCGACGCAGGTCGGGTCGAAATGCCCGCCGCGCTCGCTGACGATGTAGTCGAACGCCGCGTCCGCCGTCATGGCCGTCTTGTAGGGGCGCTCCGAGGTGAGCGCGTCGAACACGTCGGCGATCGCGACGATCCGGGCCGGCAGCGGGATCAGCCGGCCGGCGAGCCCGCGCGGATAGCCCTTGCCGTCCCAGCGCTCGTGGTGGGCGCCCGCGATCTCGGCGGCAAGCCGGATCAGGTCGCTGGTGCTGCCGCCGAGGATGCGCTCGCCGATGGCCGCGTGCTCGCGGATGACCGCGAATTCCTCCGGATCGAGCCGCCCCGCCTTGAGCAGGATCGCGTCCGGCACCGCGACCTTGCCGACATCGTGGAGGGGGGCGGCGAGGAAGATCGAGCGGCAGGTGGCGGGGGGCAGGCCCAGCTCCTCGGCCAGCAGGGTGCTGTAGCGGGCGACGCGGTAGGTGTGGCCGCCGGTGTCGTTGTCGCGGTACTCGACCGCCAGCGACAGGCGGAAGATGATCTCCTCCTCCCGGTCGAGGAGCCGGCGGGTCGCCGCCTCCACCCCTCGGGCCAGCAGGGCCGCCTGATCGTTCAGCTTGCGCATCGCGACCGACAGATTGACCATGTTGCGCAGGCGGACCCGCAACTCGGCAGCATCCGGGGACTTCGACAGAAAGTCGGTCGCCCCCGCCTCCAGCGCCTCGATCCGCACGCGCTCGTCGAGGCTCGACGTCACCATGACGATCGGGATCTGCTCGTAGCCGGCCAGTTCCCGCAGGCGGCGGGTCAGGGCGATGCCGTCGAGGCCGGGCATGACGTAATCGACGAGCACGAGGTCGAAGGCCTGGGTGCGGGCCGCGTCCAGCGCCTGCCACGGATCGGTGAAGGGAACGCAGGTGAGCGCGCTCGCCTCCTCGATGAGGCGGGTCAGATTGCTCAGGCTCGCCGCACTGTCATCGACCAGAAGCGCGCGCATCCGCTGCGTGTCCGATGACGCGATCCCGAGCGACATGGTCCTTCCCGCCCCCCAGAGTGCCTTTCGACGCAGCGGATACCGCTTCGTCGAAAGCAACGTACGGCCGAACAAAGAGAGAAAGAGAGCCACGGGCCCGATGCACTCAGGTCGGATGCGGCTCCAGATATCGAAAGTCGTCCGGTCCGGGACCGCGTGCCGTTTCCGACGCGGCACGGGGCGAAGCCGCCGACGGATCGGACAGGGATCGAGCCTCGGGCGAGACAGGGCGCGATACGCGTTGCGCGCCGTCAAGAGGCGCAGCCCGGATCCAGGCGGCGCCGCTCGATGCCCGTGCCGCGTCGGCCGAAGGCGACCGGTCAGTCGCGGGTCAGCTTGGAGACGACCGCGAGGAGCTGCTCGGGCTTGAACGGCTTGGTGATCCAGCCGGTGGCGCCCGCGGCCTTGGCCTGCTGCTTGATGCCCTCGTCGGATTCCGTGCTGAGGAACAGGATCGGCACACCGGTGAGCGCCGGCAGGGTGCGCAGGTTCTTGATCATGTCGAGGCCGTTCATCACCGGCATGTTGAGGTCGGTGATGACGAGGTTGAGCGAGGCGTTCTTGGCCTTGGCGATGCCCTCGGCACCGTCCCCGGCCTCGATGACGGTGTGACCGGCCGGTCCGAGGACGACCTTGATCATCTGCCGGATGCTCGCGGAGTCATCGACGGCGAGAACGGTGGCCATGGGGCGATCTCCGGACTTTCGGTTCTACGGGGAAGAGGATTCAGGCGGCCGGGGCGAACGGCGCCCGCGGCTGCAGGCCGGCCCGGACGAAGGCGCTCGCCACCACGTCGGAGGCCTCGGTCAGGTCGATGCGCTTGGCCTGCCGGGCCGCCGTGGCGGCGGCCGACAGCACCAGCTGCACGAACGCGATGTCGGCGCGCTCCACCTGGGAGCAGTCGAGGTTCACCTCCGCGCCCGTCTCCAGGGCGGCGGCGATCTCGCGATGCAGGGTACGGATCGAACGCACCGTGCAGTCGCCGGACAATCGGACGGAGAGTTGGTCTGACATGGCGCGGACGACATCCTGATGAGGCATGCGATCCGGGCCTCGTCCGTGAGACTTAGACCTGTATCTCGTAAAGTTTTGTTGAATCCCGCGACCGGTTCAACCGCACCGCGCTAACGCTTCGGCAAGCATGACGCCGTAGCCTCGTCGCTTCGCGGAGCCCGTCGACCTTGGGCGCGAGCGGCATGTACGGTCCCATGGAGCGCGGACGATGATTTCCGAAGTCGCGAAGCTGGCGCAGGAGCGCACCGGCGTCACGTGGCTGCCGTCGCGCCGGGCGGAGCGATCGGCCCCGGTCGCCGTTCCGGACTTGCCCGCTCCGCTGCCCGCCGAGGAACCCGCTTCCGCTCCGGCCCCGTCCGCGGCCATCGACCTGCTGCAATCCTGGCTCGGCCTGTCCACCCTGCAGCGGCGGGCGCTCGAAGCGCTCGTCGACGAGGTCGGCCTCGCCTCCGGTCACATGGAGGAGAGCGTCCAGGGGCTGACGGGCCGCTTCGAGCGCATCGCCACGACGACCCGCGACCAAGCGGACATCGTGCAGGGCCTCGTCTCCTCGATCCAGGCCGTCGAGGTGGACGGGCGCTCGATGCTGCTGTCCGACGTCGCCGCCGGGCTCGGCGACACCCTCGGCGCGCTGATGGACAAGGTCGCCCAGCTCTCGCAGCAGGGCGGCGCGACGGCCCATTCCCTCGACGCGGTGCTGTCCGAGATCGGCTCGGTCGAGGGCAGCGTGGCGCGGATCGAGGCGATCAACCGTCAGACCAACCTGCTGGCGCTCAACGCCAAGATCGAGGCGGCCCGCGCCGGCGAGGCGGGCCGGGCCTTCGCGGTGGTGGCCGACGAAGTCCGCCTGCTGGCGCAAACGATCAACACGCTTTCGGCCACCATCAAGGAGCAGATCGGCTCCATCGCCGCGGGTCTGCGCGGCAGCCACGGCCTGTTGCGGGACATCGCCACGGTCGACGTCTCCGACGAGAGCCGCAGCGCCGAGGCACGCGTCCGCAGCGTGATGCAGTCGCTCGTCGATCAGAATTCGCGCTTCGCCGGCGTCCTTCAGCAGACCGCCGAGACGACCCAGTCGATCACCGCCGACGTATCGGGCGCCATCGTCGCCATGCAGTTCCAGGATCTGACGAAGCAGCGCCTCGAGAATGCCGGCACGGTGCTGCGGGCGCTGGCCACCGAACACGGGCGGATGTCCGAACGCACGGCGATCGAGACGCCCGAAGCCGTCGGCGCGGCGCCGGAACAGGATTGGGCCGAGGCGATGATCCGATCCTGCACCCTCGGCGAGGTCCGCGACCGCCTCCGCACTCGGATCCTGGCCGGCGCGCCCGCCCCGGCCGCGGCCGCGAAGGCCTCGGACGATCCGTTCGAGGGCATCGATCTGTTCTGAGTGTTTCGCGACGCGCCCCCAGCACGGCCCGAGGGGACGGGGCGAGGCCGAACCTGATCGGTTCCCCCGGTCGTCACCGCTCGGTGCGCGTCCCGGATGGGCCCCCTTCCTCTCCCCTGTGCAGGACGCGGCCTTGGGAGGGCGCGCTCGACGCGGCTCGGCCGGTCTGCCTGAGATCGATGAAGCCGGCCGCCTCCCGCCGCGGCGCGTGCGGCGCATGTTCGGCCATCCTCGTCCGATACCGAGTTGCCGGAACCATGACCGGCGGTTCGTCCCGGTCGGGCGGACCTCCGCCGCCAACAGCGCCCCCCGCGAATCCGACCGGGACGCCCCCCGAGTTCTACCGCGCCCCGAGTCCTACCGCGCGCCTTGCCGCCCCGCCCCTGCCCCTTGATCGAGACATGACCGAGCGCCCACGCGGTCGATCTCCGGGCCGAAAATCCTATGATCCTGTGATACCGGGATCTTCGGAGCACGGCATCAAACTCTACTTTTATACTTGGTTTTATCGAACGATTTGCTTCACGTAAAATTCATCCTTTACGTCTTTGCTGAATACCACTGAGGAAGTCAGCACTTTTTCCGCCCACACCCCATCAACACCAGTCCTTCCGCCTTGTTCCGACACGGCCGGTAGCAGAGTGCGTGATCGGGGACCGGGCCGGCAGCGGCGCTGCGCCTCCGTCCTACGGACCATCGCGGACGCTTCGAGAGCCGGTGCCGACATGACGACCCTAGACCCCGTCGCTGTATTCCGCACGGAAGCGGACGAGCTTCTGGAATGCCTGGAGACGACCTTGCTCGACCTCGGCGAGAAGCCGCAGGACCGGGCTCTGATCGACACGGCCTTCCGCGCGCTCCACACCATCAAGGGCTCGGGCGCCATGTTCGGCTTCGAGCGCGTGGCCGCCTTCACCCACGATTTCGAGACCGCCTTCGACCTCGTGCGCCAGGGGAAGGTGCCCGCCAGCCTCGATCTCGTGAACGTCGCCCTCTCGGCCAAGGATTACATCCGCCTGCTGATCGAGGACCCGGACGGCACCGAGCCGGTCTTCGGCGACGCGATCCTCGGCGAACTCGGGGCCCTCGTCGGGAACGCCAAGGGCGGCGGGAAGGGCGGCGGGGAGGAGACGTCCGGGGTCGCCGCCGCGCCGAGCCCCGCCGCAGCGGCACCGCCTGCCTCCGGCCCCGCTCCCCGCCCCGTCGAGGAGGGGTGGCGGATCGGGATCGCCTTCGCGGCCGATGTCCTGCGCAACGGCACCAACCCCCTCGCCCTCCTCGACGATCTGCGCGATCTCGGCCCCTGCACCGTCGTGCCCCGCCTCGACGCGCTGCCCGAACTCGACGCCCTCGATCCCGAGGCCCTGGCGATGGGCTGGGACGTCACCCTGCGGGCCGCGGTGAGCCGCGAGGCGATCGAGGACGTGTTCCTGTTCACCCAGGACGAGGTGAGCCTGACCCTCGCGCCGCTCGGCCTCGCGGCCGAGGCGCCGCCCGCGCCCCCGGCCGAACGGCCGGTGCAGGTCCCCGCCCCGATGCCCGTCGCGGCTCCTGCCGCCGCGGCCCCTGCCGCCGCGGCCACGGCGCCGACGCAGATCCCGGCGAAGCCGCCCGCCGCCGAGGCGCGCCTCCCTGCGCGTCGGAGCGAGGAGCGCCCGACGAGTACGGTGCGGGTCGAGGCCGAGCGCCTCGACGAGCTGATGGACCGGGTCGGCGAACTGGTCATCGCCCAGGCGCGGCTGAGCCAGCTCGCCGGGCTGCACGCCGATGGCGGGATCAAGACGATCTCGGAGGAGATCGAGCGGCTCTCGGCCCGTCTGCGCGACACCACGATGAGCATCCGCATGGTGCCGATCGGCACCCTGTTCGGCCGCTTCCGCCGCCTCGTCCACGACCTGTCGCGCGATCTCGGCAAGCCGGTCGAGTTCGTCACCGAGGGTGAGGACACCGAACTCGACAAGACCATGATCGAGCGGCTGGCCGATCCGCTGGTCCACCTGATCCGCAACGCCATCGACCACGGCATCGAGGATCCGGCCCGGCGCGCGGACGCCGCCAAGGGCGCCACCGGCCGCATCACGCTCACCGCCGAGCATGCCGGCGCGCAGGTGATGGTGAGCGTGCGCGACGACGGCGCCGGGCTGGACGCCGCCCGCATCCGCGCCAAGGCCGAGGAGAAGGGATTGGTCGCCCCCGGTACGGTTCTGAGCGATCAGCAGATCTACCAGTTCCTGTTCGCGCCGGGCTTCTCCACCGCCGCGACGATCTCGGCGCTGTCGGGCCGCGGCGTCGGCATGGACGTGGTCAAGAAGACCATCGAGGGTCTGCGGGGCACGATCGACATCTCGACCGTACCGGGCGCGGGCACGACGGTGGCTCTGCGGCTGCCGCTGACGCTGGCCATCATCGAAGGTCTGCTGATCCGCGTCGGCGAGGGGCGCTACGTGGTGCCGCTCTCGGCGGTGGAGGAATGCGTCGAGCTGCCCGAGGGCGACCGGGCGGGACGGGGCCGCGACTTCCTGAACATCCGCGGCGCGCTGGTGCCGTTCCTGCGGCTGCGGACCCTGTTCGAGGCGGAGGGCGAGCCCGACCCGCATCAGAAGGTCATCATCGTCTCGGTCGGCGCGACCCGGATCGGCCTCGTGGTCGATCAGATCATCGGCAACCACCAGACGGTGATCAAGTCGCTCTCCAAGCTCCACGCGGACGTGGCGACCTTCTCGGGGGCGTCGATCCTCGGCGACGGCACCGCCGCCCTCATCATCGATATCGGCCAGCTCGTCACGGGCAACCGGCCGGATTCCTTGCGTGAATTTCAAGAGGTGGCGTGATGACCGGCGCGGTGGAAGCCCTGGAGCCCGTGGCAGGTCTCCAGGTTGTGATGGTGCGGATCGGCTCGGAGACCTTCGCGCTCGATGCCGGGATGGTGCGCGAGATCATCGATCCGATCCCGGCGACGCGCGTCGCGGGGGCGCGGACGCACCTGAACCGGATCGTGAACGTGCGCGGCAACGTCGTGCCGCTGGCCGACATCCGCGAGCGCTTCGGCATGAGGCCGGAAGCCGCAACCCAGGACACCCGCTTCGTGGTGATCGAGGTCGAAATCGAGGGCGATCCCGTCGTGGTCGCGCTGGTGGCCGACAAGGTGTTCGAGGTGACCGAACTCCAGGCCGGCACCGCCCAGCAGATGCCGAAGGTCGGCACCGCGTGGCGACCCGAATTCATCAAGTCGATCGTCAAGTTCGGAGACGAGTTCGTCATCCTGCCGGATGTCGAACGGATCCTGAACTAGTTCATTCCGGAGCAGTTCCATGCGTTTCACGATCAAGGCAAAGCTTGCCGGCGGTTTCGCGGCCGTGCTGATCCTGGCCGGCGCGGCCGGCGCGGTCGGCTACCAGAAGCTGACGGCCGCCGACACGTCGATGGATTTCGTCGTCAGCCGCTCCGAGGTCCAGATGCACGTGCTGGACGCGAAGGCCAACGCGATCCGCGGCATCTCGAACACGCGCGCCGCCGTCATCAGCGCCGACGACGCGCAGATGGCCGAGTTCAGCAAGCGCGCGGCGGACAACCGCGCCGACGCGCTGGCTGCTTTGGCGAAGGCCAAGACCTATATCGCGACCGAGGAGGGCAAGCGGCTCTTCGAGGACCTGTCCGAGAAGTACGAGAAGCAGCGCGCCCTCGCCGCCAGGGTGATCGAGCTGACCCGGCTCAACTCGAATGCCCGGACCTGGGCTGAGATCGATGCCACCGGGCGCCCGGCCACGGCGGCGCTGCGGGCCGAACTGGACACCCTTTCCGGCAGCCGCTCGAGCGAAGCGGGCAACGACGACCTCGTGCGTGCGACGGCGGCCTTCCAGATCCGCCTGGAGCGGGCCTGGGGCCAGATGCAGTCGGCGACCGGCGCCCTGAACGTCGCGGCGCTGGAGCAGCGGGTGAACGCCGCCAAGCAGGTGCGCGAGGAGATCACGCGGGCGATGGAGGAGCTGATGCGCGTCGGCGCCGCGCGCGGGCTTCCGCTCGAGCCGCTCCGGCAGAAGTACGGCGCCTGGACCGCCTCGTTCCAGAAGGCGCTCGCGACCGTCGAGACCGGCAGCACGATCCAGGCCGCCGCCCTCGCCTCGGGTGAGTACGCCGTCTCGAGCACGACCACGATCCGTGCCTTCGATGCCTTCGTCGAGTTCCAGAACAAGCGGATGGGCGATGCGGTGGCCCGCGCCAAGGCGGAATCGAGCGAGGGGCAGACGATGCTGCTCGTCGTGCTGGCGGGCGCGCTCCTGGCCGGCCTCGCCATCGCGACCTGGCTCGCCGTCTCGATCTCCCGGGGCCTGAGCCGCGCGGTGTCCCTCGCCGACGCCGTGGCGATGGGCGATCTCGGCCAGACCGTCACGGTGACCTCCCGTGACGAGATCGGCGACCTCGTCACCGCCATGAACCGGATGACGGCCAACCTGAACGCGACCGCGGCGCTCGCCGACGCGATCGCGGAGGGCGACCTCACGGTCGAGGCCAAGCCGCTCTCCGAGAAGGACCGGATGGGCCTCGCCCTCCAGACCATGCTGGCGCGGCTGCGCGCCGTGGTGGCGGACGCGTCCGCGGCCGCCAACAACGTCTCGGCGGGCAGCCAAGAGCTGTCGGCCTCGGCCGAGCA